>NZ_VOQS01000003.1:1200000-2400000 GCF_007995085.1 Paraburkholderia azotifigens | reverse complement strand
GATCGGACTTGCTGCGCCTGTCGGCCTGATGGCGGCGCGCATTCTCATCTCCTTCTCGACGGGCGGCGAATTCGGCAGCGGCACCGCGCTCATGATCGAACAGAAGAGCAAACGCAAGGCGTTTCTCGCGAGCTGGCAATTCTCCAGCCAGGGCCTGAGCACCGTTCTCGCGTCGTTTGCGGGGCTCGCGCTCAGCACGCAGTTGTCGCCGGAACAGATCGAATCGTGGGGATGGCGCGCGCCTTTTGTTTTCGGTCTGCTGGTCGCGCCCGTCGGGCTTTATATCCGCAGGCACATCGACGACACGTTGCCCGATTCCGCCCACAGCGCAAAGCGTAACGCCCCCGTGCGCGAACTCCTCGCACACAACAAGGGCCGCATTCTGCTGGCGGCAGGCGTCATGGCGGTGTCGACAGCCGCGAGCTACCTGATGATCCTCTACATGCCGACGTACGCAGTCAGGCAACTGCACCTGCCGGCATCGACGGGCTTCGCCGCGACGGTCGTAACGGGCGCGATCCTGATGATCTTCACGCCGCTGATGGGCCATCTCGCGGATCGCTTTGGACGCAGCCGCATGATGGTGATCTCGGCCGTCGTGACGCTCGTCACGATCTATCCGTGTTTCGCATGGCTGCTTTCGAGCCCGTCGTTCTCCGTGCTCATGGCGATCATGGTGCTCGCCGGTGCGCTCAAAGCGATCTACTTCGGTCCGCTTGCCGCCGTGCTTTCGTCGCTCTTTCCGACCAGCGTGCGCAGCACGGGTCTGGGATTCAGCTACAACATCGGCGTCATGGTGTTCGGCGGATTCACGCCGTGGCTCGTGACCGCGATGATCGGCGCGACTCACAATCCGCTGTCGCCCGCTTTCTATCTGATGGCGTGCGCGGCGCTGAGCCTCGCATGCGTCGCGATCTATCACTACAGGCTCGTCAAGCACATCTGACCCATGAACGATCTCACCAATGATTTCAGCGGCTGGCTGATGTATCACTCGGTCGGCGTGTATCCCGGCCACCGCGAAGCGATGACGCACGCGCTCGCGAAATTCGCCGCCACCTGGTGCGCGCCCGACGACACGCGCTGGGACGCAGCGCTTGCCGCGCGCACGCAACTGCTCTCGGACTGGGCCGCGCTGATCGGCGCGCCTACCGCGAACGTGTTTGGCGCGCAAAACGTGACCGATGCGTTCGCCCGTTACCTCGACGGCCTCGCCGACGATGTGCTGCGCAATCGGACCGTACTGGTTGCCGCCGATTGCTTCCCGAGCCTGCATTTCCTGCTGTCGGGCCTCGCGCAGCGACGCGGCTTCACGCTGCGCACCGTGCCCGTGCGCACGGGCGAAAGCTACGTGCGCGACGAAGACTTCATCGAGGAATGGACCGGCGATGTCGCGCTGGCCCTCGTCACGTGGGTGTCGTCGCTGACGTCGAAGCGCGTGAATCTTGCCGCGATGTGCGAACAGGCGCGCCGTCGCGGCAGCCTTGCCGCGCTCGATGTGACGCAAGGCATCGGCATCCTGCCGTTCGACCTGAACGACACGCCCTTCGACTTCGTCTGCGGCTCGACGCTCAAATGGCTGTGCGGCGCGCCGGGCACGGGCCTGGGCTATATCGCACCGCATGCGCTCGAAGCGGGCGCGACGCCCGCCGTGCGCGGCTGGTTCAGTCAGGAGGATCCGTTCAACTGAAACATCGATGCCTTCACGTATGCGTCCGATGCGCGCCGCTTCGACACGGGCACACCTTCCGTGCTGCCTTTCGTCGCGTCGCAACCGGGCATGACGTGGATGCGAGGGCAGCCAGCGGGCAGCGTGCGGGCGCACAACCTCGCGCTCTGTCACGAACTCATCGCACTCGTCGACGACAAAGGCTATCGCCTGCTCTCCCCACGCGCCGACGATGAACGAGGAGCGAGCATCATGGCCGAAGTCCCCGCTCATCTCGACGCCGCGAAGATTGTCGTGCAACTGAAGGACGCAGGCATCTTCGTCGATTCGCGCAGTCGCACGCTGCGCCTGTCGCCGGGTATTTGCACGACGCATGCCGGACTCGGAAGACTCGCGCAATGTCTGCCGCGATGATCGCCGCCGCTATCTTCTCGCGCGCGCCACGGCGCATGGGAATCGCCTGCGTGCTGACGGGGCCGCCGGTGCGCGCGACCATGCCGCGCCACCGCCGCCCTTTCATCACCGATGCGAATCCCCATGAACTCCACTTCCGATACTTCCACTCCCGTTGACGCAGCGATCGAAGGCGTGCAAGGCATACTCGTGTCCATGCCCTGCACCGACCTTCCCGCCACGATGCAGTTCTTCATCACGCGCCTGGCCTTCCGGCTCGACGCAATCTTCCCCGCGGACAGCCCACGCACCGCGATCCTTTCCCGCGACGGTTTGAAGCTGCGGCTCGGACTCGACATACGTGACGGCATCAAGACGCTGGACGTCCTTTGCGACGATCCCTCGCAATTGTCCGGCGACACGCGCGAGCTGATCGCGCCGAACGGCGTCGTCGTTCGGCTCGTTCATGCCAATCCACCCATGGTGCTTCCGCCGACGCGCCAGCAGCTCGTGCTCGCACGCGCAAACGACGACACGCATTGGAGCGTCGGACGAGCGGGTATGCGTTACCGCGATCTGCTGCCCGAGCGGCACGGCGGCGCGTTCATCGCGTCGCATATCCGCATTCTCGAAGGCGGTCCTGTACCCGATTACGTGCACTTTCACAAGATCCGCTTTCAGACCATCTTCTGCCGCAAGGGCTGGGTACGTCTCGTCTACGAGGGGCAAGGCGATCCGTTCATTCTCGAAGCGGGTGATTGCGTGCTTCAACCGCCTGAGATCCGTCATCGCGTGCTGGAAAGTTCGGCAGGCGCGGAGGTGATCGAACTCGGTAGTCCGGCCGAGCACATCACGATGGCCGATCACGACATGGCGCTGCCTTCGCCTGTCTATGATCCCGACCACGACTTCAACGGTCAGCGCTTCGTTCGGCATGTCGCAAAACATGCGGTATGGAACGCGTGGAAATCGCCAGGCTTCGTCGTAACGGACACAGGCATCGGCGCGGCGACGAACGGACTTGCGGGCGTGCGGGTGGTTCGTCCGCAAGGCGACGCACAGGAAGCATTGCGTGTGCACGATACGGAGTTCTGCTTCTTCTTCGTGCTCGAGGGAAGTCTCGACGTCGTACAAGGCGACGAGCAATGGCGTCTTTCCACGGATGACAGCATCGCGATCCCGGGCATGCTTCCTTACGCGTTCAAGCATTGCAGCGCGGATCTGGAATTGCTCGAAGTGACCTTGCCCGCCGACGTCTCACTTTCATGATCCTCCGCTAATGACGAAAGCTGCCGTCTTGCTCTTTATGGGCAGGACGTCGCAGCAGATTTGACAAGGCGCGATGCCCGTTCAGGCATCGCGCCTTGTCTGTTTTCGAACGACAAAAGAAGCCTTGCGATTCTCGCAAACCCAGCTTGATAGATTGCGAATACAAGCGCTTTTTCGTGTGGGTAATCTGACCAGAGGAGTCGACGATCCATGCGCTCCGTTCACGACAGATTCCCCATCAATCCATTATTTCGTCATGCCAATGAAGATCAAGACAATATCGGCAATCGCATTTCTCGCTGGCTGCGGCGTCGCGCACGCGAATAACAGCTCCGTCACGCTTTACGGGCTCATCGACTATGGCGTGAACTATCAGAGCAATGCTGGCGGAGGGCGCGTATTCGGTGGTTCGAGCGGCATCATGCAAGGTTCGCGTTGGGGCTTCAGGGGCGTCGAGGATCTGGGCGGCGGACTATCGGCCATCTTCCAGCTCGAGAACGGCTTCGACCTCGGTAAAGGCTCCGCGCTGCAGGGCGGCCTCCTGTTCGGGCGCCAGGCATATATAGGACTGTCGAGCGACAAATACGGCACGTTGAGCTTGGGACGCCAATACGATTCGCTCGTGACTTTCGTCGAATCCCGCATGAATTCGGCGAACTATGGCGGCGGCACCACCGCGCATCCGGGCGATCTCGACAACCTCAACAACAGCAAGCGCGTGAACAACTCGGTGAAGTATACGAGTCCCAGCTTCGGCGGCTTCACCGTCGGCGGTGTCTACGGCTTTGGCGGACAGGCGGGCGATTTCGCACGCAATCAGATCTGGTCCGTCGGCGCGGGCTACGACTATGGCAATTTCTCGGCAGGGGCGGCCTTCATGAACGTGCGCAACCCGAACCAGTCGTACTTTACGTCGACGCCCACGAACGTCGCGGGCGCCAATCTGAACAATATGACGGCAAGCCCGGTCTACAGCGGCTATGCATCGGCGCACTCCTACCAGACTGTCGCCGCCGCTGGCAGCTACAAGCTCGGTCCGGCGACCTTCGGTCTCGTGTACAGCAACGTGCAATTCAAGGATCTCGGCGATACATCGTCTGGCTCGAATCCGCTCAGACTCACGGGCACTGCCCGATTCAATACGGGCGAATTCAATCTCACCTGGTTCTGGACGCCGGCTCTGGCAAGCGAACTCGTCTACAGTTACACACACGGCTCTGGAGCAGGCACGATCGGCAGCTCGGAATACAACACGATTTCGTTGTCACTCGACTATTACCTCTCGAAGCGTACGGACGTATATGTCATCAGCAGCACGCAGTTTGCAAGCGGCACGGACTCAACGGGACACGCGGCGCGCGCGGCGCTCAATGCACTGACGGCATCATCAACAAACCGGCAGACTTTCGTTCAACTCGGAATTCGACACAAGTTCTGAATCGGGGGCAGCCCGAGGTCAGCCAGCGACACCACTGCGATCGCGAATCGCACAAGAGCCGGCGTGAGACAGCCGATGCACGCCGATTCATGCGCGCCGCTGCAGTGCGGCGCGGATGTCGGCGGTGACGGCCTCGATGCGCTGCCCGACTTCAGATGGATTCTGCAGCCGGCAGGCGGAACGCATAATCAAGCGCACGCACGTCGATAGTGGATACGCGCCGGCACGAGCCGCGACTCGGGTTCGCGCTCGCCTTCGAGCAAGGCGAACACGCACCGCAAGCTGTGCTCCGCGAGTTGCACGCTGTCCTGAACGATCGCGTCGATCTTGAACGGCAGACAGTCGAGCAGGTTGTGATCGTCGAACGTCATCATCTGGCCTGGCGCCTGCGCAAGCTGATGCGCGTCGTTCATGAATTGCAGCACGCCTTCGAGCAGCGTGATCGACCCTGCAAACAGGGCCTCCGGATAACGCCGATGGGTGGCGAACCACGATTTCATCAGCGCATAGCCCGATTCGCGCTGATAGTCGCGCTCGAACACCCACTGCGGCTGTTCCTCGACCCCATGCGCGCGCAACGCCTGCCGATAGCCCGCCAGACGATCGCGGCTCGCGGACAGTTCAGGCTGACCGCCGAGATAGACGACTTCGCGCGCGCCGCGTTCGATGCACTCGCCAACCAGCTTCGCGACCGTTTCGACGGCATCCGTCACGACGAACGGTATCGCGCTTGCTTCGACACGCCGATCCGCAAACACGAGCGGCAACCGCTTCGTCCACTTCTCGTACCGCTTCGCTTCGGCTGTGCACGGCACCACGATCAGGCCATCGACCTGATGCGACACGAGATGCGCGATGCCTTCCGTCTCGCGTACCGGGTTTTCATCGCTCGTAACGAGCACCAGCTGATATTGATAGCGCTCGCGGCATTGCCACTCCATCGCCTGCGCCAGCGCCGCGTGTGCGGAGTTGGTCAAATCGGGAATCACGAGGCCGATGGTATTGCTGCGTCGCGAGCGCAGCGCACGTGCCGATTGCGACGGCGTGAAGTGGTGGTCCTTCGCCACCTGCAATACGCGTTCGACGGTCGCAGCCGAAATGCGGTAGCGCTCGGCATAACCGTTCAGCACCATGCTCGCCGTCGTGCGGGACACCTTCGCGAGGCGGGCGATGTCGTCGATGGTGAGACGCTCGAACTGGGTCACGCGAACTTCCTGCAGGTCAAAGGAGTAAAGCGCAACGCACCGCCCTTACGGGCGATGCTTGCGTATGTATGGCTTCGTCGGGGATGCGCTGCCTCGCGCGATGAAAAACACAGGCTACGACAGCGGCTGGAGCAGCGGCAGGCGCGCAGCGACGAGTGCTCTGGCGCCTGATGGTACTACGGGAAGGGACAGATGAGAACTTACTGCTTGTAGAGGTTCAGCGGCACGGGAATGAACTTGTCGACGCTCTGACCATCGACGAGCTTCTTCGCCGTCTGCACGCCGTACTGGCCGATCAGTTCCGGCTGCTGCTGCACCGTCGCGAGCATCTGGCCACCCTTCACGGCGGTGATCGCGTCGCTCGTCGCGTCGAAGCCGACGACCTGCACGTTCTTCAGGCCAGCCGCCTGCAACGCCTTGACGGCGCCGAGCGCCATCTCGTCGTTCTGGGCGAACACGCCCTGAATGTCCTTGTTGCTCTGGATGATGTTCTCCATCACCGACAGGCCCTTCGCGCGGTCGAAGTCGGCCGGCTGCTTCGTCGCGATCTTCACGCCGCCCTTCGCGGCGATTGCGTCGTCGAAGCCCGCGCCGCGCTCGTTCGCAGCCGACGAGCCGGGAATGCCCTGCAGCTCGACCACATTGCCCTTGCCGCCCAGCTTCTCGGCAAGGAAATCCGCGGCCATCTTGCCGCCTGCCTTATTGTCCGACGCGATGTGCGAGCTGACGTCCGCGCCGTTCACGCTGCGGTCGAGTGACACCACCTTGATGCCCTTGGCCGTGGCTTCCTTGACGACGTTCGCCACCGCCGACGAATCCGTCGGGTTGATCAGGATAACGCTAACCTTCTTCTCGATCAGGTCTTCGACACTCGCCTGCTGCTTCGCCGGATCGTTCTGCGCATCGACAGTGATCAGCGTCACGCCGTCTTTGGCAGCCTCGTCTTCGGCACCCTTGCGCAGCGACACGAAGAACGGATTGTTCAGCGTCGAAATCGACAGGCCGACCGTGATCGCGCCATTCGCAGCCGGCGCCGAAGCCGCGCTGCCAGCTGATGCGCTGGCCGTCGAATCGGGACCGTCCTTCGAGCAGGCGGCGAGACCGGTGATCAGCGTGCTTGCGCAGAGCACGGCGAACAGCTTCGAGAAGCGCGGCGAAACGGTTTTCTGCATTGTCTTCCTCTTCTTCCTATGTGTGGTGAAACTGGTTTTGATGTCCAGCCGTCGTTGATGAATCGTCAGGCTTTCTTGTTGCCGCGGTCGATCAGCACGGCGAGCAGAATCACGCCGCCCTTGATGACCTGCTGATAGAACGACGACACGTCGAGCAGGTTCAGGCCGTTGTTCAGCACACCGATCAGCAGCGCGCCGACAAGCGTGCCGAAAATCCAGCCGCGCCCGCCCGTCAGACTCGTCCCGCCAAGCACGACAGCGGCGATCGCGTCGAGCTCGTAGCCCGTGCCTGCCGTCGGCTGTGCGGAGTTCAGGCGCGAGGTCAGCACGACACCGGCGAGTGCCGCCATGACACCCGAGATCGTGTACACGTAGAGCTGGATGCGATCGACTTTCACGCCGGAGAGCCGCGCCGATTCCGCATTGCCGCCCGTCGCGTAGATGTGGCGGCCGAACACGGTCTTGCGCAGCAGCACCCAGAACACGGCAAACATCACGAGCATCAGCACGACGGGAATCGGCACGAGGCGCGCAACGTACCCGCCGCCGAGCAGCGAAAAGAAGTCGCTATTGAAGCTGCTGAGCGGACTGCCGTTCGACACGACGAGCGCAAGGCCGCGCAGCACCGTCATCGAACCGAGGGTCGCAATGAACGGCGCCACCTTGCCCTTGCTGATCACGAGCCCGTTCACGAAGCCCATCAGCCCACCCGCGACGAGTCCGGCGAGCGTCGCGACGGCGGCGGGCGTGCCCATCGTCAGCAGGCTCGCGATGATCACCGAAGACAGCGCCAGCACCGAGCCGGCAGACAGATCAATGCCGCCCAGCAGGATCACGAGCGTCATGCCGAAAGCGATCAGCGCATTGATCGACGCCTGGCGCATCACGTTCAGCAGATTATCGACGGTCAGAAAGTTGTGACTGACGATGGAGAGCGCGACGGCGATGACGAGCAGGGCGATGAAAGGCCCGAGCTTCTGCAGCGTCGCACGGTTGGTCGGGTTCATACTCAGTTGAGCCATGGTGTGTCTCGCGTGTTGTCTCGTCGCTTTCGACGGATCCATTGAATCGGGAATGCGCGGCGCGCTGCCGTAACGCGCTTGTCGCGCTGCAATGTCGTTTGGTTTCGAGCTGTGCGATCGCTATGCGGCAACCGTCACAGGCGCCGCGTTGCCGCCTGCCGCCGCCGTCATGATGTGTTCCTGCGTCGCGCCTTCTGCATCGAACAGACCGCTCTGGCGTCCCTGATGCATGACGAGAATCCGGTCGCTCATGGCCAGCACTTCGGGCAATTCAGACGACACCATCACGATGGCTACGCCCCGCTCCGCGAGCTGGTTGATGATCGTGTAGATCTCCGCCTTGCCGCCGACGTCGACGCCGCGCGTCGGCTCGTCGAGCAGCAGCACTTTCGGCGGCCGCGCCAGCCACTTGGCGAACACCACCTTCTGCTGGTTGCCGCCCGATAGCGACTTGACGTCCAGCTCGGCATCGCGCGTGCGCACGCGTAACTGTTCGATCAGACCGTCGACGGCTGCGCGCTCCGCCTTGCTGTCGACGAAACCGAGCTTCGCGTAGCTGTCGAGATGCACGAGCGTCGCGTTCTCGCGAACCGACATGCCGAGCACGAGACCCTGCCCTTTGCGGTCTTCCGTGACGAAGCCGATGCCCGCCGCGATCGCGCTCGACGCATCGCGCACGTCGAGCGGCTTGCCGTCGAGCGTGACCGAGCCAGCCGTCCGGCGATTCGCGCCGAACAGCGTGCGCAGCACTTCGCTGCGGCCCGCGCCCATCAACCCGGCGATGCCGAGCACTTCGCCCGCGCGCACATCGAACGTGACGCCCTTGATGTTGCCTTCGTCGGCGAGATCCTTGACCTGCAAACGTACGGCGCCTGGCTTGTGCCGGCGCTTCGGAAAGCGCTCGCCGAGTTCGCGACCGACCATCAGCCGGACGATCTCATCGAAGCCCGTGTCCCTGATCGCGCGTTCGCCGACGAAATGACCGTCGCGCAGCACGCTGATCTTGTCGCAGATGCGGAAAATTTCCTCCATCCGGTGCGACACATAGACGATGGCCACACCGCGCGACTTCAACGACAGCATGATTTCGAACAACGTGTCGATCTCGCGGTCGGTCAGCGCGGCAGTCGGCTCGTCCATCACGACGACGCGCGCGTTGAGCGACAGCGCCTTGGCGATTTCGACGAGCTGCTGGCGCCCAATGGAAAGCTGGCCGGCTTCCGTTTGCGGATCGATGTCGCGCGCGCCGACCAGATCGAGCCACTTGCGCGCATCGCGCCGCATTTTCGCGCTGTCGACGATGCCGAACCGGCTCGGCTCGCGGCCGAGAAAGAGGTTCTCCATCACCGTCAGTTGCGCAATGAGGTTCAGCTCCTGGTGGATGATCGCGATGCCGGCGCGCTCTGCGTCGACCGTGCTGCGGATCTGTGCGGCGTTGCCGTCGATCAGGATCTTGCCCGCATCGGCCTGATAGACGCCGCACAGAATCTTCATCAGCGTCGATTTGCCGGCGCCGTTTTCACCCATCAATGCGTGGATCTCGCCCGCACCGATACGGAAATCGACGCCCTCGAGCACGTGAACGGGACCGAAGGCCTTGCCGATGCCCTGCATCAACACTTCCATGGAGTGCCTCTCAGAAGATGACGCCGGAATGCAGAATCACATTCGCGTAAGGCGTGCATTCGCCCGTGCGGATAATCGCTTTCGCAAGGCGCGAACGCTGCTTGAATTCCTCGTGCGGCACCTGTTCGACGGCGATGCCGTTCGACGCCATCTGCTCCATGCATTCGACGACGGCCGCATTGTGCTGCGTGGCTTCGCCCGCGAACACGGCGCGCTCTGCCTTGAAATCGGCGAGCACGGTGTCGAGCACGTCGAAAAAGTTCGGCACGTTGAGCGCGAGTGACACGTCGATGCATTCGACGCCATCAGGAATTGGCAAACCGCAATCCGCGATCACGAGGCAGTCGGTGTGGCCCATCGACGCCAGCACGCGCGCGATGTCGCGATTCAGATGTCCCTGCTTCTTCATGCTTGAGCCTCGAGAAAGTTGTCCAGTTCGGCGAGCGTCGGCATGCCGCCCTGCGCGCCTGCTCGCGTGACCGACAGCGCGGCGGCAGCGTTCGCGCGGCGCACGGCTGCATCTATCCCGAGGTGCCAGAAGGCGGCGAGCGCGCCGTTGAACGTGTCGCCTGCGCCCGTCGTGTCGACCGCGCTGACCGTGCAGCCCGCTGCGTGCACGAGCTTGCGGTGTTCATCCGCGTAGTACACGCCGTCCTGTCCGGCCGTCATTGCAATGCCCGCAGGGCGACGCGCGAGTTCGTCCGCCCAGTGCTCTTCCGTTGTCTGCAACGCGGTCGCAAGTTCGTGCTGGTTGGGCGTGAGCAGCGTGACGAGATCGAGAAGTTCGGCGCTGAGCGCGACGGCGGGCGCGGGATTCAGGAAGAACGGCTTATTGCGCTCCCTGGCGCGGCGCGCCGCGTGCAGCACGGTCTCGTACGGCACTTCGAGCTGCGCGAGCACGATGTCGGCCTGATCGAATGCTTCGGCGGCGCGGTCGATGTCTTCGGACGACAGCGCGTAGTTCGCGCCCGGCACGACGACGATCGCGTTGTCGCCGCCCGTCAGCGTAATCGATGCAATGCCCGTCGCCTGGCGGTCCGTCGTCACATGGCTCACGTCGACGCCTTCGCGCACGAGCGTCGCCTTCATCTGTTCGCCGAAAGCGTCGGCGCCCACGCGGCCGATCATCGTCACCTGTGCGCCGAGGCGCGCCGCCGCAACCGCCTGATTGGCGCCCTTGCCGCCCGGACTCGTCGAAAAGCCGGTGCCGAACAGCGTTTCGCCGAGACGCGGAAACGTGTCCGTGACGACCACCATGTCCATGTTGATGCTGCCCACCACCACTACGCGCGCCATGCCACTCCTTTCAGATACGTCCGGGCGACCTTGCCAACGATGCAAGAAATCGCCGTGCTAAAACGTCATCAGCTACGGAGCGCACTTTATATCAGAGTCGACGGACCTGTGGAATAAGACCCAGGGTTTTACCCGATAAGGCGGTGATGGGAGGGGAAGCTATTCCTCGACGACGTCCCAGCCCACGGCGCTCCCCTATACACGCCAAGGGCGTATTTGCCTTGCAGCCATCCCCGCAGGCGAGCGGCTTATCGAGTACAGGGGCGAAGTGAGCAGCTGGCGACGCGCGGCCGCCCGTCTGCGCCCGGCGACCGGACACAACTTCATGTTCGGTCTTTCCGATGGACGGGTCATTGACGGCAGTCGCGGTGGCAATAGCGCACGCGTCGAATACGGTGCACGGGCAAAACGGCGGGTGTTGCGCTATGGCTGTGCACCGGCGCAGGTTCCGGTGATCCCTTGCTGCACATTGCGCAGCGAGGGATTGTCAGGCCAAGCGAAGCAAAAGACATTGGCGCATTTCAGTTTTAAAAGCTACCAATTCTGGCGGTCACCGCGCTAATTGCACCGCGCAGCCCGGACACTGGCACGGTACAGACGGCTAGCTAAAACTGATGCATCTCAACGTTCCAGAATTTTCTCCCACGCACCCGATCGAGCCGAGCGGAACACTGCGTCGATCACTCGCATATTTGCGCGCGCATCTTCTAGCGGAATAGCCTGCGGACTTCCACTCAATATCGCCTCCGCGAACGTGGCGGCCGCGACGCCATATTGATCGCACACGGGGAGTTCCAGCCAGCGATCAGTCCCGACACCGGCGCTTGTGCTATCACTCACTAACAGACGCGTAGGTCGATCGTTTGGTGCATTGAATGGAATCTCGACCTCGATCCGCCCCTTCGTACCGTGAAATTGCATCCGCTGATACGGGTGAGTCTGCGTCGAGTAAAAGAAGCTCGCCTGCACGCCGTCGAAATCCATCATCACCGAGCCAAGCCGGTCCACGTCGAATACGGGATCCTGCTCCATCAGGGCAACCACGCGCTGTGGCTCGGACCTGGTAATGAAGCGTGAGGTTGTGATGGGATAGCAGCCAATATCGAGCAGACCGCCGCCGCCCAGTCCGCTCTGGTTGCGGATATTGTCAGGGTTCGTGTTGTTATAGGTGAAGCCGCCCGTCACCGCCCGCAATTCGCCAATCGCGCCTTCGTCGATCAAGGTCCGCACCTTCAACCATTGCGGATGCGTGCGAACCATAAAGGCTTCCTGTACATATCGGCCGCTCCTGTCGCGTGCAGCGATGAGTCGTTCAACCTGTTGTGCATCGAGCCCGATCGGCTTCTCACACAGAACGTGCTTGCCCGCCTCGACGGATTTGATCGTCCATTCCACGTGGATGTGATTGGGTAGCGGAATATATACCGCGTCGATTTCCGGGTCCGCCAGGAGCGCCTCGTAACTGTCGTAAGCGACACTCAAACCATATCTCGCTGCGGCTTCCCGAGCCTTTTCCGGAGATCGCGACGCGATGCCCTTCACCCGACACTTCGGCGCGCCGTGCATGGGCACGACAACCTTGTCGTTGATCTTCGCAGCGCCCAGGATTCCCCAGACAACTTCATTCTTTGCCATAACATCCCCTTTTCCGATTGAGTCTCTGCAGAGAGCAGGCGGAACAAGCACGTGAGCCGGCAAGTCCGTGAGCCCGCGAAGGACGAGAAGCGTCCGGTCACGCCAGTGTACTAACAGCCTGGATTTCCGCCGGGACACGCAACGACCGCCCCTGTCAGCGCGATGCCGCTCAACGCCTCCGGCTAGGCCAGATGCGCCGTGTCGATCTACCCTGAAATCGCCATCAGTGCTCGTCACGCAGACGGTGAGCATCCGAGTGACACGAGCCGAAGCGTACTAAATCGGCTGGAATCGGACCCTTCTCAGCCATCCACGCTCGTCTCTGCCGGACGGCGGGTTCTGAGCACCTACCGGCCGTTGATACACGGCTTCCATGGCTTCGTTGAGTATCGTACAGACGCCTGGTGAGCGTACGGGTGACTCTGCCAAATCGCTTCGGTGGCGATTTTGTCGGCTACAGAATGGAAATGGCATAGTGGACCCCAGGGGCCACTATGCGCATTAGGGGCCGGGGTAAAACCTCTCCTACCCGCGAACCACCCAGCATTGGACATGTTGCATCAGCCGCTCACAGCTCAGACACCTTCACCTTCTGACTGCAATCGCAGAGCCACAGCAAGATCGCGTCGACTGCCCAGTAGCGATCAGCCGCCCAGCGGTCACGCTCGATTTTTCATGCGCAAAAAACGTCGGGCGCGAAGCCGGACGCATCGACATCCCCGCCACTCGTGATCGTTAGCAACCGGCGGGGAACTCTCTGGGAAGCACGCATGCTTCCCGCCGGTATGCGGTCTGCCACACACAACTCAACGCTCGACGAAGCCCTGATTCCAAACGAAAATATGTATTCCGAGCGGCAAATGGGCCAGGATCGACACGACTCAACCGCTACGTGCACCCATCAGATGGCGCAATGAAGATGAGTGATCCAAAAGCAGCCGCCCCTTGCTGCCGGTCGGGTCATCGGAGGCTCACCCGCAGGTAACGGATGCAGAGCGGTCGGGCGGCCCGGCTACCCACCGACACCGAGCACCCAATACTCCAGGGGGTTTGGGCGACGGAAAAGCCGGCCGTCGGTAGGTCTAAGCCGGCGACCGTTGCTACTGTCCACCTTCGTGAATTGACAGGGCGTTCTTCACAGACGTAACGCCAGAAACGCCCTTCGCTATTGAGCCCGCCTTCTCGATCTGCGTCGGATCGTCGACGGTTCCGGCGAGCGTCACGGCGCCGCCTTTGGCGAGTACATTAATGCCTTTAGTATCGATACCGCCCTTCGAAAGCGCCTGAGCCACTTTTTTGCTTAATGCCCGATTCGCCTTCCTGACGGCAGACTTCGACGTCCCTTGCGTTGCCGTCGAGGCAGCGGCCGATTCGCTTCCCTGCGCCCACGCATTGACAGAAGCGACCACAATCATTGCAGCACCAGCCAGCTTGAGTGTTCTGATTACGTTCATTCGCTGCTCCAGTATCGATAACCTAACGGGAAACTCTCTCTTTGATCTCGATGTACCGCCAGTTCAAAAGCGTTCACTTGCATGGGTAGCTGTTTACCCCACCGCTCGGCTGTTGTCGACTAATGAGCCGTTTCGGTCCGATCATTTTCCCGCTTTCTCGGAGAAACGCAATCTTCAAAATGCGTCCCCGCGGACTGCTTCAAAAGTCAACCAGCCGTTCGTGTAGCTTCGCTGGCCGACTGCCCGAATTCGCCCGGTCAAGTCGCGTTTGCGAATATCACAGGGGGCACCTCAATGTCAAAACCAACGAAGCGCAGGGAGCGCTCGGCGCCGGTGCGGATGGGATGCACGCCTCTGCGAGGCACGATTGTCCACTTGTCGGAAGTATGAGGGCTGCAAAGGATTGGCTGGTGCCTGACACCGGAAGCTTGAAGACGTTACATGGGCCGAAGAAACCGGGCGGCGCGGGAATCACCCTCCGTTCGCACGATACTGCAATTCGTATTTGTCCGGTGTCTGATTCGGGTACCGTTCAACAACGAACGCCATCGCATCATTCAGGAACCTGGAAACCGAGTGTGAAGTTCGCGAGAAGGGCGTATGGCAATTTGGTTTAACCCGATAACCACTCTCAGATGGAATGGGTTTTGTAATCAACCGTGGCTCCCCGGTATGGCCTGGCAGGGCTGAGGCGACGTCCGTTGCCGCGATGATAAAGCGACCCAAAAAGCAAAGAGATGTCGGGTCGAGAACGAGGAACTTCCAGATTATTGCTATCAAGACTATGGTTATCTTGTAACTCTGTCTCGCTTCGAGACAGTAGGCAATTTGATGGAAAACTTGATGCGAAGTGTGAGGGTGAAGGGGTGGCTCGCCCGGATGTCTTATGTTTCGCTCGATCGCATGCATCGGATAACACTGGTCGGCAGATTCTGCACTGCTCTCTTGATGCTGATTGGTCAGATCAGCCGCAAGACAAGTCCCAGACTGAAACTCCACTGACGACCGGCGCGTGCGACGCGACATCGACCACCGCAACGGAACATTTGAAAGGATTGATCATGCCTGCATTGGTGGAAACGACCACGGACGCCATCGAAAGCCTCTTGCCTGAGCTCGAAGCGATCTACAAGGACCTGCACGAGCATCCCGAACTGTCGATGCAGGAGGTGCGCACCGCGCGCATTGCAGCGGACTATGTTGAAAAGCTCGGCTATGACGTTACGCGCGATGTGGGTGGGACCGGCGTCGTGGCAGTGTTACGCAACGGCGACGGTCCGACTGTGATGTTGCGCGCCGACATGGACGCGCTTCCGATGGCGGAAGCGACGGGATTGCCGTATGCAAGCACGGTGAGAGCGAAGGACGAAGAAGGCATCGAAGTGGGCGTCGCGCACTCGTGCGGCCACGACATGCACGTGACCTGGCTCATGGGTGTGACGCACCTGATGGCTGCGCATCGGGACGCCTGGCGCGGGACGCTGATGGCGGTCTTTCAGCCAGGCGAGGAAGTGGCGCGCGGCGCCCGCAGCATGATCGAGGACGGCATGGCTGAACGCTTCCCGAAGCCTGACGTTATCCTCGGCCAGCACGTCATGGTTGGCGCGGCGGGCACGGTCGGCCATCGGAGCGGCACGATCCTATCGGCAGGCGACAGTCTGAAGGTGAAGCTGTTCGGACGCGGCTCGCACGGATCGCAGCCGCAAACGTCGATCGATCCGGTCATTATGGCGGCTTCGACAACGCTGCGTCTGCAGACAATCGTATCGCGGGAAATCTCGCCGCGCGATAGTGCCGTGCTAACCATTGGCGCGCTGCAGGCGGGAACAAAAGAGAACATCATCCCCGACGATGCGACGCTCAAGCTCAACATGCGCACGTTCGACGAAGACGTGCGGGAGTACATGTTAGGCGCGATCCGTCGCATCTGCTGCGCGGAATGCGTTGCCTCCAACGCACCGCGCGAGCCAGAATTCACGACGCTCTCGAGCTACCCGCTGACGATCAACGACGCAGAGGCGAGTGAGCGCGTGCGCGCAGCGTTTGAAGCGCACTTTGGCGAGCGCGCCTACGAAACGCCCCCGGCAGCGGCGAGCGAGGACTTCAGCGTGTTCGGACGAGAATGGGGCGTGCCGTATGCGTTCTGGTTCATCGGCGGGACTGATCCGGATATGTACAGAACGGCGTTGAAAGAGAAGAAGCTCAACGAGATTCCCAGCAACCATTCGCCCAGGTTTGCGCCGGTGCTCGACCCCACGCTGCGTACAGGTCTCGAGGCGATGCTATGCGCGGCTGGGGCCTGGTTCGACGCGCGAGATCCCTCGGCGTGAATTCGCACGCGGCCTACTTCGCCCTCGATCTGATTGGGACGTTCGCATTCGCCATCAGCGGAGCCGTCGCTGCCCGCCAAAGGCGGCTCGACCTGTTCGGCATCTTGTCCATCGCCTTCATGGTGGCGTGCGGCGGCGGAGTCTTGCGCGACGTCTGCATTGGCGCGATCCCGCCAGCAGGGCTTTCGAACTGGCGATATCTTGCGGCTTCGATGCTCGCGTCCGCGGTCGCGATCTTCGCGTATGCCCCCGTACGCCGTCTGCGGCAACCGGTCCTTTTCTTCGATGCAATCGGACTCGGCCTGTTCTCTGTAGCCGGTGCACAAAAGGCGCTGAGCTTTGGGCATAGTGCGGAGCTCGCTGTATTGCTGGGTATCGTGACTGCCGTAGGCGGCGGTGTCATGCGCGACGTCGTGCTTTCGCGTCTGCCGGCCATCCTGGACCGCGAGATCTATGCCACGGCTGCCCTCGCCGGTGCGGGCGCGCAAGTTCTTTTCTCTTACGCGCACTGGACGCAGTGGTGGACGCCATGGGTCGCGACACTCCTATGCGTCGCCCTACGGCTCACTTCACTTCGGTTCGGCTGGCGCCTGCCCGCGTTTCGTGGGCAGCGCACCAGCGAGCTGCCCGGCGACGAACAGCACGATAGAGGCGCGCGGAATCCGTAAGCGCACGAGTCAGCCGGGATTGCATACTCACGGCATCCACGGCGTCGCAGGGGCGGCAGTTTCGCCACAGGCCCCTTCTTGCCGACGAATTTCAGCTAGGCGTTGTGGCCTCGAATGTCAGCTGCCGACGCGAGTGAATGAGTACTCGCGGCCCGCTGCCGTTACATGCCTTCGTTCCGGCCGCCACAGAAGACACACGGATTCAAGTCCGAGATCGCAGACGACGATTTCCGGAAGTTTGAACGCGTATCTGTCACGAAGCCGTCGGCCAGCATTTTCGACGAAGACATGTGGCGGACTATGTGTCGATTGCTGCTGCGAAGCCGCTTGTATCAGCAAGCTTGAATGACGAAACAGCAGTTTTTAATTTAGCCGCCTGGTCCTCGAGCGACTGAGCTGCTGCTGCCGCCTGCTCGACCAGCGCCGCATTCTGCTGGGTCACCTGGTCCATCTGATTGACCGCCTGGTTGACCTGTTCGATGCCACGGCTTTGCTCTTCCGACGCACCAGCGATTTCACCGACAATCTGGGAAACGCGGTTGATAGCATTCTTAATCTCGTCCATCGCAGTGCTAACTCCGATGGCCTGTTGCGACCCATCCCGAATCGCTGCTACAGCTGAGGCAATCAGGTCCTTGATCTCCTTTGCCGCAGACGCAGATCGTTGAGCCAGACTACGAACCTCACTGGCCACCACCGCGAAGCCTCTTCCCTGTTCGCCAGCCCGTGCCGCTTCTACAGCGGCATTGAGCGCGAGAATATTTGTCTGGAAAGCTATCCCTTCAATTACGCCCGTGATTTCGGAAATCTTGTTCGAGCTACCGTGGATATTCTCGATGGTGGCAACCATGGCATGAACGACATTGCTGCCTGCACCAGCGATGTCCGTTGCATTCGTGGCAAGTACATTCGCCTGACGCGCATTGTCAGCGTTCTGCTTCACCGTCTCGGTCAGTTGCGTCATGCTGGATGCTGTCTCCTCCAGCGACGCTGCCTGTTCTTCTGTGCGTGCAGAAAGGTCAAGGTTTCCAGCAGCGATTTCGCGCGTAGAGGTGGCAACGGAATCAGACGATAAATGCACGGCCGACATGGTCTCTTCTATGCGACGCATCAGCTTATCGAACGCGACGGCTGCCCGGCCGAACTCGTCCATGCGCGGACTCGAAGACCGCTTTGACAAATCAAGGGTTGTCGCAATGTCCTCAAACTTTCTGCCCATGCGGTTCAGCCCACCACATACCACACGGTTCAGATGGAGGCCACAATAGATCGCGACGGCGCATCCCATTGACGCCACCGCGATCAAACCCGTCAACGAGGACCGGGATGACGATGCCGTATTCGCGTCGAGGCGCCCTTGTGCGACTATTGCCATCAGTCCGACGACCAGCATCAGTGCTACCCAGGCGCCGAACGCTAGCATTAACTTGACCCTGATCGTGAAGACAAGATTCCGCACTTCGATTCCTTCGTGAGTGACGACGCAACTGCGTCATGAAAATGAGCGCCAGACATGGGAGTACAACACGGTCAGACTCTTTTGGAAGTGCGGTCGTCGGAGCCCTTGCGCCGCCGCACCGGTCACCAGTGCGATTTGCGAGTCAAATCTCTTTCGACAATTGCGCCGGGCAGTCCGCGACCGCCAGCTTAATGAGCCACGGCCAGATTCGGATCGATAGCCTGCTGATTTGTACGGATAACCACGACAGCCAGCAATGCCGCTAACAGCGGCACCGCAAGCGTCAGATAGAAGCCGTTCGGCCCCCCTATGCCAAGGAATGTACCGCCGATTGCCGACCCCAGGATTGCGCCCACGCGTCCCATGCCAATTGCCCAACCGGTTGCCGTCGCGCGCAGCGACGTAGGATATGCGCCCACGACCAGATAGTTCAGCACGATCTGCTGTCCTCCGATGCCGAGACCAGCGGCGCCCGCCAGCACGAATACGAGGTTCCACGCTGTGCCAGAGTTCGCGAGGCCGATTGCGATCGCGATACCGAAGGTGAGCAGTACGATCAGAATGCGGCGTGGGCTGATCCTGGGAAGCAGAATCGAAAGCGGAATCGCACAAAGAATGAATACTGCGTTGACGACGACCGTGCCCATTGGCGCCTGCTCAACAGAAAGGCCGGACGCCTTGAGAACCGTCGGCAGCCACGAGAGAAACATGAACCACGCGATCCAGTTAAAGAAGTACACCGCCCAGATTGCGATAGTGTTTCGCGCGTTGCCCTCACGAAAGAGCGCGCCGACACTCGCCCGCGTTGTCGTCTCGTGGATCTGGAAACTCACATTGGAGGGCGGCTCGGCGCTCAACAGTCTGCGCAGGATCGCGTGCACCTGCTTTGTGCTGGTGATGCGCTGTTTGCTGACCAGATATTGCAACGATTCAGGCAATGCTAGGTAAAGAACGACGAGCAACGCAAGCGGCGCCGCTCCGCCAACGACGAACACGCCTTGCCAGCCAATGACAGGCATCATGCGCGCGGCCAGCAGGCCGCCTAGCATCGCGCCGGCTGGCAGGCCGAGCAATACACCCGTCATGATCGCGCCTCGATGCCGCGCTGGGCCATACTCTGCCGCGAGCGCGAGCAGAACCGGCGTACAGCCGCCCATGCCAAGTCCCGCAATGAAACGCAATACGAGAATCTGTCCGGTGCCCGTTGCAAATGCCGTCAGCAACGATGCCACGCTGAACAGCAGTACTCCGCCGAGCAATGCGGGCCGCCGTCCGATCCGGTCGCCGACCAGCCCGAGCGTCATCGCGCCAATCGTCATGCCGAGCGTTCCGGCGATCAGGATGGGCGCCAGGTCCCCGGCCTTGAGGCCAAACGCCGCGACGATCGCCGGACCCGTATATGCGATGGCCTGGGTATCGAAACCGTCGAATAGCGTCGTTGCAAAACACAGCAGAAAGACCGCCCACTGAAACGCCCGCAGTGGCTCACGGTTGATCGTCGAAGCAATGTCAAGAGGATGGCTCATAAGGTCTCCGCGCTCGGGGCGCTCTTTGTCATTGTTGATTTCAGGCGATAGGAAGATTAAGACAGCCGACCGCGAGCGGTCCAATACCAATGCAGACTGGATCAATACCGGAGCGGTATAGTCGTAGGCCGACCCTTACCTCGAGACCTGGGCAGATAAACACTTGCCTTCGTGAGCGTCACTCGACCGCTCTCGCAACGACAGCTCTCTGACATAGAACAAAGGAAAACTGCCTCCGTTGCGCCAGGAATTGCGTCATCCATTGAAGACGTGATGCAAGAAATAAATAGCTGCCTCTCAGGCTTTACCTGCTTAAAGGGAACAGTTTCCGCCACCCCGCTTCGGCACGCGTGAGCGCGCATCCGGTTTTTCTTGGCGAGGGCCGGTGTTGGCTGTCCCCTCGCTCGCGGAGAGCCCCCGAAACCATCGGTACCAGACCGGTGTACATAGGAGAATTCAAAGGATCGGCTTGCTGCATCTGCAGTGCCAGGCTCTTTTCGGCTCACGGTCTGGGCATCCCAGCGGTCGATGATTGGGGGAGGCGGGAGCGCGTGACCAATCAATACACCTGGGTTTGCGCCAACACAACTACCAGGCGCACGCTCTTGCGGATGCGGTGCGGACGACGCCAAGAAATTGCACCGCGACTTGAACCAGCCATAGCAGCGGCAATGCGAGCAAATCAAGTACATCTACGCTATATCTAAGAAAGCAAGCGTTCGCTAAAACACATGCTCAATCTTGGGAGCGATGCTCCTACTGCACAGATAAAGTCTGGAAGCAGATGAACCGGGAGCGTATCGCGGTGGCGCGCTGCACGGTCGAACGGTTGATGAAGCAACTGGGTTTGCGCGGCGTGATGCGAGGCAAGCGTGACGCTTTTATGAGTGCAAGAAAACCCGACGCATGCCCGTGGTCGCGATGAAGGCACTCGCACACAAGCTCGCGAGCGCGGCCTTCGACATGTTCTGAGATGGTAAACCCTTCTAGGTTAGCAAATGCTTTGGTTAGCACAGACGAGGGATCTTTACCTATCATGTTGCTATCCAATTTACTTAAGCGAACGCTCCATTCCCCCGGAGTATCAAGCTCAACTTAAACGGTATTGGACGCTTCTTCAGCGCTTCACCTATCCTGAGCCGCGCTACTGCACAAAGAAATCTAAAAGGATTAACCGCGATGGTGAAGGACATCTTGCGTCACAGCCATACCTCTGCGTAGTGGGTCTAAGCGGCAGTTGTGATCTACGACGCTGGCCGAGGAAACCCTCGCATCCGAATCCGAAATCGCGGTTACACGCAATAGGTGCGTAGAGCCGTGTACATCCTCATCGAGCCATAAACCATGCATGAAAGGAGACCTCATGCGCCATCTTGACGTTCAAAAGCTTTGCGACGAAGCACGATTCAGTAAGTTCCACCTGTTGCTGCTCTTTTGGTGCGCGCTCATCATCATATTTGACGGCTACGATCTCGCAGTCGTCGGCATTGCGCTACCCTCGATCATGCGCGACATGGGCGTTGCGCCGACAAGCGCCGGCTTCATGGTGAGTTCGGCCTTGCTCGGCATGATGCTCGGCGCCGTGTTTCTCGGCACCATCGCGGACCGCATCGGGCGCGTTCCTGCAATAGTTATTTGTTTGCTCCTTTTTAGCATCTTCACTGCGGTGGCGGGCTTGGCCGGCGATCCGATGACGTTCGGAATAGCGCGATTCCTCGCGGGCCTTGGAATCGGCGGTGTCATGCCAAACGTGGTTGCGCAGATGAGTGAATATTCGCCACGCAAAATCCGCAGCACCATGGTCACTTTGATGTTCAGCGGCTATTCCCTGGGCGGGATGCTCGCGGCCCTCGTCGGGAAAGCGATGATCGAACGTTACGGCTGGCAATCCGTCTTTTTCGCAGCAGGTATCCCCGCGTTGCTCGCGCCGGTCATCTGGAAGCTGATGCCAGAGTCTCTGGCCTTCCTGGTAAGCAACCAGCGCGAGGCCAAGCTGAAACAGATTCTTGCGAAAATCGACCCGGCCTACGTCCCTCAGCAAGCCGATCGTTTCACGCTTTATGATAGGGGCACGGAAGCCGGCTCTCCCATCAAACAACTCTTCGCCGATGGCCGCGGCTCCAGCACCGTGATGCTGTGGATCGCCTTCTTCATGTGTCTCTTCATGGTGTATGCGTTGAGCTCGTGGCTGACCAAGCTGATGGCAGGTGCGGGCTATAGCCTTGGCTCCGCGCTCACGTTTGTCCTCGTTCTCAACTTCGGGGCGATGATTGGCGCAATCGGCGGCGGATGGCTCGCGGACCGCTTCGACATCAAGCACGTCCTGATCGCGATGTATGGGCTGGCTGCGGTTTCTATCAGCTTGCTGGGAGTCAAGGTACCCGTCGCGGCGTTGTTCTTTCTCGTTGGCTTGGCCGGAGCCTCGACGATTGGCACGCAAATCGTCACATACGCGTTCGCTGGGCAGTTCTATCCAACCGCAGCGCGGTCGACGGGCATCGGCTGGGCATCGGGCGTCGGACGAAGCGGTGCAATCCTGGCGCCGATTGTGATCGGATACCTCGTGAGTCAGTCACTGCCGCTGCATCAGAATTTCTTCGCGATTGCGATTCCCGGGGCTATCGCGATGCTTGCGGTATGTCTCATCAGGGTGAGCCGCACGGAGCCAGACAACGCGATTTCCTCCACTGCCGAAGCCGACCCCATGTAGCCAAGCTACGCTCAGTTGGGCCCTCAGCTTCCAGAAGTGGCTGAGGGGGTGCCTACAACGATGACTAATCCGTTCGACTTCTGCTGGTAACGAGCCACTCAACAGGCGCCGATCAGAGTCGCAGGCTTCATCCGGCATTCTTCCCCACAAGCCACTTCCGCATCAGCCGAGCGGCACGTATCTCTGATCACAATTTCCCTGCTTTCCCGAAGTCGAGACGGTACCTAAGGCGATGAGGCAGCCGCGCGGTATTCACGACAATGGTGTTCGGTTTTATCAGGGCGAGGCGGCGAGCGTCGATCAGCTTGCGCGTGCCCGGTGTGAGCGGCGAGTGCAGCGAGATGTAATCGCTTTGCCCACACAGCACGTCGAGCTCCACACGCTCGACGTCGGGCGCGGCAATACGTCCAGATACGGGTCCGCGTCGCTGCATGCAACATCCTCCTGTTCAGCCGATGGGCGAGCTTACACCGGGTTCAACGCCTTCTGCCCGTCGAGCACGGCGGCGATATTGTCCAATGCGGTGAAGCCCATCTGATCGCGAGTCTCGATCGTCGCGCTGGCCATATGCGGCGTCAGAAACACGTTTTGCAGTCCGGCGAACCGTACATCCACATGGGGCTCATTGCGATACACGTCGAGGCCCGCGCCGAACAGATGCCCCGACGTCAACGCTTCGTATAGCGCATCTTCATTGACCAGCGCGCCGCGCGCTGCATTGACGAAAACCGCTCCTTCCGGCAGCAGGCCGAATTCCTTCTTCGTCATGAGCGGCGTGCCGCCGCCAGGGACGTGCAAGGTCAACACCTGGCTATGCGGCAGCAGCTCTTCGAGACTGGGGTAGAACATGGCTCCGTTCTCCAGCGCTGGCGACGCGCGCTGAATGTCCGTGTACGCCACTTTCATACCGAACGCCTGTGCGCGCTTCGCAACCGCGCGTCCGATACGACCAAAGCCGACGATACCGAGCGTCTTGCCGTTCACGCGTGTACCGAGCATTTCCGTCATGCCGAATGATTTGCCCCATCCGCTTCGCATGATCCTTTCATACTCCGAAGCGCGGCGGCACGCGGCGAGCACCAGCAGCATCGAGAAATCCGCCGTGCATTCGGTCAACGCATCGGGTGCGTTTGTGACAACGATGCCGCGCTCAAGTGCGAAGGCCACATTCATGTGATCGACGCCCGCACTCGCATTCGCGATGATCTTCACCGTCGACGGCAATGCAGCGATGTGGTCTTCCTGCAGCCCGGATTTCTTTCCGATCAGAACAGCCGGCACATCGTGCTTCTTGCAGAAATCGACTACCGACCACGCGTCCATATCAGACTCGGTCACGTACGCGCGAAACTCGGATACGGCGCGGCTCGCCACGGCGCTGGGAACTCTACGGGCGATCAACAGTTTGGTGCGGTTGTTTTCCGGCATGTTTTTTCTCCAGTTCGTCAGGCACACACAGACTACGGAACCCGATTGCCGGAGGTCAATGTTGATTGGAAGAATCAACTTATAAAGCAGGTCGCCACCATGATCGCGAACGCACGCCCGGCCGTTGCGATTCGCTATTGCCATGCGCTTTGCGCTCATCAGGAAAACCCTGATGCGGTGCTGAACCCGCGTGGCTCTTGATGTTGATTGAACGAATCAAGATTGCGCCGCTCAGTCCGCGGATGCAATTCTCTTTCCGTGATGACTCGAACAAAAAGGAGATTGAGCAATGTCTGCATCGAAGAAATTCGCCGCTGTTACCGGCGCAGGTTCCGGCATCGGTCGCGCGACGGCGATCGCGCTGGCCGCGGCAGGATTCACCGTTGCGTTGATTGGACGCAGAGAGGAACCGCTGCTTGAGACGAGGGAGACGATCAGCGTTGCGGGCGGCGAGGCACACGTATCTGGAGCCGACGTCACGAACGAAAGCTCGGTCGAAAGCGCTTTCTCGCGGATCGCCGAACGATTCGGGCGACTCGATGTCCTCTTTAACAATGCGGGACGTAATGCTGGCGCCGTGCCTCTCGACGACTACACGCTCGACTTCTGGAACGATGTCGTCGCGACGAACCTGACGGGCGTGTTCCTGTGCGCTCGCGCGGCATGGCGGCTCATGAAGCAACAGACGCCGCAAGGCGGAAGGATCATCAATAACGGGTCCATTTCGGCGCATTCGCCGCGGCCCAACACGATCGCCTACACCGCCACCAAGCATGCAGTGACCGGGATCACCAGATCGCTCGCGCTCGACGGGCGCCCTTACAACATCGCGTGCAGCCAGATCGACATCGGCAACGCCGCCACGCCCCTCACCGAACGCATGACACTCGGTGTGCTGCAGGCGGACGGCAGCATGGCGCCGGAGGCGCGGATAGACGTGACACACGTTGCGAATGCGATCGTGCAGATGGCCAGTCTGCCGCTCGAAGCGAACGTGCTGAACATGACCATCATGGCGACCGCCATGCCCTTCGTAGGCCGCGGATAAACCGTCGCCCTGCCAGACAACAAAAGCAAAAGGCAGGCAATTGACATGGAGACACCGATGAAAGTCGCAGAGGAACAACTATCAGTGCGGGACTCGTCCGCTTATGCGGTCACGGCGAGGCGCTCGAAGGTCAGATATGTCGTGCTCTCGATGCTGCTCGTGGCTACGATTCTCAACTATGTGGACCGCTCGGCACTCGGCATTGTCGCGCCCGGTCTGTCGAAGGATCTCGCACTCAACAAGATGCAGATGGGCGAACTGTTTGCCGCTTTCGGCCTCGCCTATTCATTTGCGCTCTTGCCAGGCGGCATTCTCGCCGACGTGCTCGGCTCACGCCTGGCATACGCGCTCTCGCTCGTCGGCTGGTCGTTCGCGACGCTGACGCAAGGCCTCGCGAATGGCTATCACATGCTGCTCGGCTCGCGGCTCGCGATGGGTGCGCTCGAAGCTCCCGCCTTCCCATCCAATGCTCGTGCCGTGACGCTATGGTTTCCGACTCGCGAGCGAGGTTTCGCCACGAGCGTCTACGTGATGGGACAGTACATCGGTACGCCGCTGTTTACAGGCCTGTTGCTATGGATCTCGTCCATTCATGGGTGGCGTTCGGTGTTTTTCGTAACGGGCGGCTTCGGCATTCTGTTCAGCCTGTTGTGGTTCCGCGTCTATCGCGACCCGGCGAAGCATCGAAGCGTCAACGCTGTGGAACTTCAATACATCAACGACGGCAATGCGAGTCCGTCGCAGAAAGCGCGCGAGAAATTCAACTGGAGGATGGCGTTCAAGCTGCTCGGTTATCGACAGATTCTGGCGATCTGCCTTGGAAAGTTCTGCAACAACACCCTGCTCGTGTTCTTCACGACGTGGTTCATGACCTACCTGATCGAAGCGCGCCACATGTCGATGATCAAGGTCGGCATCTTCCAGGCACTGCCGTTCATGGGCGCGACGCTTGGCATTCTGGTCGCCGGTTCATTGTCGGATTTCTTTATCCGGCGCGGTGTGTCCATTTCCGCTGCCCGCAAGGCGCCGCTTATCATCGGCACACTGCTCGGCTCGAGCGTCGTGCTGGTCAATTTTGTCGAATCGAACGAGCTGGTCATTGCCATTCTGACAATCGCGTTCTTCGCGCAAGGCGTCGGCTCGATGTCGTGGGCTGCCGTTTCCGAAATCGCGCCCCGCCAGTACGTCGGCCTGACCAGCAGCATTACGAGCCTCGCTGCCAACATCGCCGGCGTGACGACACCGCTCATGATCGGCTACATCACGCAGCACACCGGCCACTTCTACTGGGCACTCAATCTGATGGGCGCGATCTGCCTGCTTGGCACCCTGTCGTATTCGGTGCTGCTCGGGAAGCTCTCTCGTATCGAACTCTGATCTTCTATCTCTACGGTGAAACGGCATGATCGAATTCAAATGGGATCACTTGCAGCTCTGCTCCAGAGACGCCGAAGCGACGGCAGCATGGTTCGCACGCTGCCTGAATGCTGAAATCGTTCGCCGCCCCGGACGCGTCGATCTGCGTATCGGCAATATCAATCTCTTCATTACGCCGCTAGCCGAAGCGGAGACACGCGCACTGCCGCACGGCACGCGGATGCAAGGCATTGATCATTTTGGCGTGACCGTCGGCGATCTGGATGCCGCCTTCGCGCATCTGGTGAGCTGCGAAGCCGAGATTGTCGAACCCATTTATCAGGTGCGCGCCGGCGTGCGGGCCTGCTTCGTGAGGTCGCCGGGCGACATTCTCGTTGAGATCCTGGAGCGCAAGCCGGCCGAGATGACATTTGCCTGAGAACGCGTCACTATCGAGGCTGCGCCGACGGGTTTCGCGTCCACCTTGCGAGGCTCATCTTGCGTTTCGAATCCACTACTTTTTCGCACGCTGGCGTCAATCTCATGCGAACCTGGATCACATTGACGGAAGCAGTCCGACAGCTCGGGGTCCAGGCACAGACCGTCTATGCCTACGTTAGCCGAGGCAATATAGCGGTCATGCCTGATCCGGATGATCCGCGCAAAAGCCTCTATCGCGCAGAGGATGTCGCGGCACTTTGTCGAAAGAAACAGGTGGGGCGCAAACGCGAGGCCCTTGCTGCGGGCACGATATTCGGTGCAGAGCCTTGCATCTATAGCGGCATCACCACATTCTCGAATGGCCGCGCTTACTATCGTGGTCGCGACAGCATCGTCCTGTCCGACACGGCGACGCTCGAAGATGTGGCCGCCATCCTCTGGAATGCGCGAGGGCCCGTTTCTTTTGAAACCGATGGCGTGGCTTTGCAGACGGAAGAGCGTGGCAGACGGTGCGCGTTTATGTCACTCGCCGCGCTCGCCGCCAATGGCCTCTCCACGCACGGACGTACTGATTACGCACTGCACGCCGAGACTGGACGCCTGGTCGCACTCGTTGCGCAAGCGTTCGGTGCGAAATGCGATGGCGCGGCGGCACCGATGCACGAACGGCTGGCTCTCGGATGGGGCCAGGATGCCGAAGGTGCCGATCTGATTCGACGCGCGCTGGTTCTGGTAGCCGATCATGAACTGACGAGTTCCGCGTTTGCCGCCAGAATCACTGCGTCTACGGGAGCGTCATTGCCTGGCTGTCTGCTGACCGGGCTCGCGACGTTCTCGGGTCCGCTGCACGGCGACGCATCGGGCCGTGTGCGCGCCGTGTTCGACGACGTGGAAAGAGCGGGTGCGGAGACTGTGGTCAGTCGTCACTTGCAGTCGGCCATTCCTATTCCCGGCTTCGGTCATCATCTGTATCCAGACGGCGACCCGCGCGCACGGACACTGCTGGAGCGCCTCAACCCGCCGGGAGAAATCGCTGCTTTTATCGAAAAGGTCATCGCACTGACCGGGCTGCAACCGACTATCGATGTAGCACTGGCCGCGCTCGCATCGCAATCTCAGCTTCCAGCCGATGCATCGTTCGCGCTGTTCGCCACCGCGCGAAGCGTGGGTCTGCTCGCGCACTGCATGGAACAACTCAGAGTGGGAAAGGTTATCCGGCCACGCGGACGCTATACGGGCCCCGCGCTAGAGGAAGCGAACGGGAGTGGTTCGAAAGATCACCGTGACGGGCTCCCCGACTCCGTCACACTGGACAAGAATCGAGTATTCAAGACGATCGTGCGCTAGCCGCGCGACACGAGCGCGCATCGCGTCCGCTCTGGTTGCTGATGGAAGCCGTGAAAAAACCGGGAACGAATTTAGGCGTAGCCACGAGACGCGTCGTTGCCCGATCCACGTATGCTCGGACGTGAACGACCGCGAAAAACTCAGGAGGCGTTCAGCGAACGCGAACTCTCGCCCCACCTCGGCCATTCGACACTTGTTGGGCCGGATGACTCTTGATGAAAGTGAAACGGCCCTTCCCGCCTTCGCACGGAATCTCACGGGAACAAACTTGTGACATTTCCTTGACTACGACGTGAACTCCGCCTGCCACACTTCCTTGCAGCTACCTCGAAGGCATTGTGCGTTTTGAGGCCAGCAGCGGAAAGAAGCAGGAGGCGGTCATGAACACGAGTCCTCGGTCCTTGCGTTCTCTGGTCGACAAATGGCTCGCGCCAACCGCGAGCACGCTGATCACGGTAACCCGGTTCCGTCTGAGGTTCCCTCGGTTTTTCGCCTTCCACAGGTCCCGAGTTATGCAGCGGCATCCTTGGTCTGCTGAGCTTTGATCCAGTCTTGCAGAAACTGAACCGGCGATACAAAGCCGAGCGACGAATGACGACGACTACGGTTATAAAACACTTCCAGGTATTCAAACAAGTCTGCCACCGCTTCCCGATGGGTCCGGTAGCGCGTCGCATGGACGCGCTCGTTTTTCAGACTGTTAAAAAAGCTTTCCGTCGGCGCGTTATCCCAACAATTTCCTTTGCGGCTCATTGAGCATCGCATGCCATATTCGGCCAGCTTTGCCTGGAAGTCGTGACTCGCGTATTGACTGCCCCTGTCCGAATGATGCAGCGCGCCGGGCTCGGGCCGGCGCCGGAACCACGCCATCATCAATGCGTCAGTCACGATGTCCGCCGTCATGCGCGGCTTGATCGACCAGCCAACAACTTCCCGGTTGAAGAGGTCCAACACGATCGCCAGATACAGCCAGCCCTCGTCGGTCCAGATGTACGTAATGTCCGAGGTGAACACCTGATTCGGCGCCGTCGGCGTAAAGTTGCGCGCCAGCAGATTCTCAGCGACCGGCAGTTTGTGCTTCGAGTCCGTCGTTACCTTGTAGCGCTTCTTGTGCCGGGCCCGGATACCGTTCTCGCGCATGAGCCGCTCAACTCGTTCCTTGCTGGCCGGAAAGCCGCGCGCGCGAATCTCCTCGGTCATCCGTGGCGATCCGTAGGCGCCCTTTACCTCGGCGTGAATGGTGCGGATCAGCGCCAGCAACTGCTCGTTGCTCAGGCGTTTGCGCTGGGGTGTGCCGCCGCGCTTCCATGCCCGATAGCCGTTCAGACTGACCGACAGGACCTCACACAATGCCGACAGCGGAAAGTACCGGCACTGCGTATCAATCCAGGCGTACTTCACAGGAGGTCCTTCGCGAAGAACGCCGCCGCTTTTTTTGCGATTTCAAGTTCCATCTGCAGGCGCTTGTTTTCGGCCCGCAGGCGCGACAGCTCCATCTGTTCCGGCGTCACAGCTTTTGTCCCGGCGCCGTTCAGCTTACCCGCCTCTGCAGCTTTGACCCAGTTGCGCAGTGTCTGCGGTGATATCTTCAATTCACGGGCCACCGCACGAATGCTTTGTCCATCCTTGACCCGTTGCACGGCAGCCGCCCTGAACTCCGCCGTATATGCCTGGTTCGGTACCTTGAACATTGTTCTTTCCTTCCTTCAGATCGAGTTTACACACGACCCGCTGGAAGGCGAAATTTCAGGGGAAGCTCACGTCCGGCGAACATGCACTGCCGACGGTACGTATGCGTCGAAACAGAACGCCAGAACGACACCGTGTCGATGTTCTTTTTCCGACACGATGATGGCTGGTGCGTATTCCCGCCGAATAACAACCGCACTTCTCTCGGCTCTCCTGTTCGCATTACGGCCCGCTAGCCGTGTCGCAACGCACTACCGCCATGACCTTCCAGATCAGCGCTGGAGCGCCTCGCGCATGCATCGTTACAGTTGGGACATTGCACATGGACCGTTCGTTGCGACTGTTCGAACTCGCCATTCCGGACGAGAAAGGAGCGCGGTGCGATTCGCCATTCGGCCTGAACGCCGCGCTCGAGCCTGATCTATCAATGCCCACGGAACACATCGAGTAACTGCTTCTGCAGGTCCATCATGGTATGCATGAATTCCAACTCCATTTTCGCCATCATCTGATCGTGCTCCATGGCCATCTGCATCATTCTGCTCTTGATCTGCACCACCTCGTTTCTTTGCTGTGCGGTGAGCTTGTCCATGGACATGGTAACGGGGCTATCCCACATCGGCCCGTAGGTCCCGCTACGTCCGATGCCTTGTGCCTGTGCATGCGTCGCGCCCATTGCGCAAACCAGGGGAACGACAGCACAAAGAATTGCGTTGCGAACGGTTTTCATGTCTGCTCCAGAGAAAGGAAATGCGCCGCACGGTGGCTGACGCGTCACGTCGAGTCCTGTGCTGGAGCACTCATTTCCGGACCACATCCGGAAGCAGTCGCAGTGAACCGCTCCATACCGAACTTCAGGAGCGATTCTGGTTGGCGCTTATCACGCCGCTATCAAGTGGAAATCACATGTTTGTCACGTTCGACACCGAGCGGGGAGCGTATTCAATGCCGGAAGCGTCCGGCCCGTTCGGGAAGCTGGAATGGCTAAGGCGGTCGAGTGCGGCCTTGCGTTCGATTTCGGCAGCCGCGCGTGTCGTGAATATCTTATACACGGCATCGATCAGGACGTCCTGTTCCTTCATTTCCCGGTCGTTGAAAAAGGCCATGTGCCCAATCACCTCGCCCCGGGTGCCGAAGATCGGGATGCCGTAATAGCTCTCGTATGCCTTGTCACGAGGGAACAATTTTCCCACACCCGACGCATGGAATATGGGGTGGCCGTTGCTATATACCGCTTCGCATGGCGTGCCCGCCAACTCGAATTCGATGTTTTCCCGGAAGTCGTCGCGAAGCCAGTACGCGAGAGTCCGCGCATTTTTCGGTGGCCAACCGTCGCATTCTGTGATGAAAGCACACGGCACGTCCAGGGCGGCGGCGAAGTGGCGCACCAGCGCCCGGAAAAATGCCTCCCCCCCATTCCCGCCGTACCTTCGACAATATGCTGCAGCACGCTCTCGATATGCTTTACCCGCGTGATATCCGTATCGAGCGCAACGAGGCGCAACGGCTTGCCGCTCGCGTGGCGTATGACGGTGCCCAGCGAACTGATCCAGCGATACCGACCATCCCTGTGCAACAGCCTGAACTGCTGTTCGAACTGGCGTTCCTGTCCTACCAGTTGACATTGCAACGTCGCATCCACGCCGGCCAGGTCGAGGGGATGGATATGCGCGCGCCAGTTTTCCAGTGAATCGAGGAACTCGTCGTCGCCATACCCCAGCATGCATTTCCAGCGCGTGGAGAGCACGAACTCGTTGGTTTGAAGATTCCATTCCCATGGACCGTCGTCCGCGATCCGCATCGCAAGCACATACCGCTCTTCGCTGTATTGCAGTTCGGCCGCGAGCGCCAGGCGCTTTGCCTCGGCAGCATTCAGTGCCTGGCCTAGCGCCTCGGCCTTGTCGCGGAGTGCTCCGGCAGCGCGCTGCACCGCCTGCACTTCGTCGGCCGCCCTACCCGTTGCATTGGGAATAGTGGCATTTTCAAACGTATGCAGAATGGCCCGAAGCGGACGGCACACGCGAAGTTCCGACACCGCACCGATCACCACGAGCAGCACCGCAAGCGCCACCGCGACCACCATCAGAAGACCCGATCGCACATGTCCCGCGATCAACGCGGGTACAGGACTGGCCGCCAGCGCGATGAGTATGAGCAGTGCGCTTGTTGCGGCAGGCCAGATCAGCTTCCATTTGAGACTCATACGAAGGCCCCGAAATCGCGCGTCGAAGGGTTTTCCGCTCTTCCAAAAGATAGGCGAACATCTCGCGCTGCACCAGCGCTTGCGGCAAAGCCTCACCGATCAAGGACAAGAGAAGGCAGATCAAAAAATTCGACGCAATCGTGACGGATTCGTGATCGTTATCGACGACAGTGCAGTTCATTCACACCGCCAAACAGGATTGCCAGAGATGCGTACTCCTTCCTCACTATTCGCCGCGCCCGACTCGACCGGGATCGGACTGCGCCCACCACATTATCAGCAGATCCTGCGGGAACGGCCGCACGTCGGATGGTTTGAAGTACATAGCGAAAACTACTTTGGTGCGGGCGGCCAACCGCTTCACTATCTCGAGCGTATCCGTGACGCGTATCCGCTGAGTCTGCATGGTGTCGGACTCAGCCTCGGATCAACGGGCCCGCTCGACAAGGAGCATCTCCGGCATCTGGGCGATCTGGTTTCCCGAGTCCAGCCCGCACTCGTGTCCGAGCACCTGAGCTGGGGGCGCGTCGGACCGAGACATCTCAACGACCTTTTGCCTTTGCCCTACACGGACGAGGCGCTGGACGTCGTGTGCGATCACATCGACGAGCTGCAGGAAAGTCTTCAAAGGCAGATTCTCATCGAGAACATATCCAGCTATGTGCAGTTCCGTCATTCGACCCTGCCCGAAGCCGAATTCATCGCGCAGGTCGTCCGGCGGACGGACTGTGGAATATTGCTGGACGTCAACAACCTGTATGTGAATGGAGTAAATAACGACATCGATCCCGAAACGTATCTGGATGCGTTGCCTGTTGACGCGATTCGCGAAATTCATCTTGCGGGCCACGACCGCGTCGGTACCTTGCTGATCGACACGCACGGCACGCGCGTTGCCCCGGCCGTTTGGGAACTGTATGTCCGGGCGCTCGACCGCTTCGGCACCGTCCCGACCCTGATCGAATGGGACACCGACATTCCGCCGCTCGAAGTCCTGCTCGAAGAATCCAGTCACGCCGCAACGCTGATGAGGGCTCGCCATGCACTCGCTTCATGAATGTCAGGCCGCGTTTGCGGCCGCGATTCTCGAGCAGGATGCGTCCGCAATCCACCGCGCAATATGCGGCGACAACGCGCGGGACCGGCTGGCGGTCTATATCGGCAACACGTATCACAACCTGCGTGAAGCGCTGCGTGCCGTCTATCCCGTTGTTGACAGGCTCGTCGGCGAGCAGTTCTTCGACTATGCGGCGAACCGGTACGTACGCGACCATCCTTCGCAAAGCGGCGATATCCAACGTTTCGGCGGCAGCTTTCCCGCCTTCCTCGAAAGCTTTCCGCCTGCCGCTTCACTCAGCTACCTGGCTGATATCGCGACACTCGAATGGCTCGTGCACGAAGTCTTTCATGCGGAGGATCACGCTCCGCTGCCACTATCCGAATTGACGAGCCTTGCGGACGCGGAATGCTCGACACTGCGCCTGCGGCTTCACCCTGCTTGCCGCCTGTTCGCCTCCGCGTTTCCGGTTCTGAGGATATGGGAGGTCAATCAGCCCGAATCTCCGGGCAACGAAAGCATCGACGCACAGGCCGGTGGCAATAGGCTTCTGCTACGCCGTGTCGGCTTTACGGTGGATATCCAGGCATTACCAGAAGGCGAGTTCGCGATGCTGATGGCACTGTGCGCAGGGCAAACCGTGGACGATGCATATGACCTTGCGTTGCAGCGCGATCCAGCGTTTGCACTCGGCGAGTTCATCGAGCGCCGCATCCTCGATTCGACCATTGTCGGCTTCGATCTTTGAATCCCGGCAGGCCACGCGCGATGTCTACGCCATCGTCAGTTCGACTGTGAAGGTTGTGCCGAGACCCGGCTTACTCTCGACGCGAATCTGCCCGCCATGCAGTTCGACGATGCGGCGCGAAATTGCGAGCCCCAGGCCCGCATTGCCTGCGTCGCTGGATTCGCTCCGATCCGCGCGATAGTAGCGATCGAAGACATTTCCGATATCGTCGTGATGGATGCCCTGCCCCGTATCGCTCACCTGAAGCTCGACCCGGTCGCCTGCCCGGTGCACGCCAACACTGATCTCGCCGCCGGCCGGCGTATAGCGCATCGCGTTTTCAATCAGGTTCTCGAGTACGCGCTCCATCATGCCGATATCGGCACGCACGGGTGGGCAGTCTGCACTGACGCTCGCGCTCAGCCTTAGGTCCCGCTTCTGCGCGCTGAGCGCGAACTTCTGAACGACGTCCTGCGCCAGTTCGCTGATCGGAAATGACTCGACCTGCGGTCGCACTTCGTTCGCCTCGAGCTTCGTGAGATCGAACAGGTCCCGCACGAGCCTCGCCAGCCGCTCGCAATGCTTCACGGCGACCTGCAGATACCGATAGCGGTCGTCCTGAGACAATCCGTCGTCCCGGATGAGCACCATCTCCAGATAGCCCTGCATCGAAGCAAGCGGAGTTCTCAGATCGTGCGACACGTTGGCAAGCAATTCGCGTCGCTGCCGGTCGACCTGTTCAAGCTGCGAGAGCTGCATCGCGATGCGCTCCGACATCTCCTGAAACGCGGCGATGATCTGGCCTATCTCGTCGTCATTGGCGTTCGTCGTTTCCACCCGTATCGGGTGAGCAAAGCCGCTCGCGCGGAAGGCTTCAATCGCGGACGCCAGCCTGCGAAGTCTGAGCGTGAGAAAACGGAACACGACGAGCGCGGCGATCAGGCTGAATGCCACCGTGCCGACCACCAGGTTGGCCACCAGTTCGAACAGTCGCTGTGTCTCGAACATCCGTTGTGACGCGACGATCATGATGGCGCCGATCGCGACGAACACCGCAATGAGCGACAACGCGAGCCGGCCATACAAGGTGGCGAACAGATGGAGGTCAGTTTTCGGTTGCATTGCGGAACTTGTACCCGACGCCCCATACCGTCTGGATGTATTCCGGTGCGTTCGGATCGATTTCGATCTTCGCGCGCAGGCGGTTGATATGGGAGTTGACCGTGTGTTCATAGCCACTATGGCTGTAGCCCCACACCTGATCGAGCAACTGCGCGCGCGTATAGACGCGCCCCGGGTTCTGCGCAAAATGAAGCAGTAGCTGGAACTCCTTGGCGGTCAACAGGATTGCAGCGCCGCGCACGGTCACATCCCGCCTTTCGACGTCGATCTTCAGATCTTTGCATTCGATCAGCGTATGCGCTCCGGCCGCCGTATTGGCGAGCATATCGACGAGCCTGAAAATCGCCTTCACACGGGCAACGAATTCCAGCACGCTGAACGGTTTTGCGAGGTAGTCGTCCGCGCCCATCTCCAGTCCCAGCACCCGGTCGAGTTCGGTCGACTTGGCCGTCAGCATCAGGATCGGCGTATAGCGGCGTTCCGAGCGCAGACGCCGGCAGATCTCGAGGCCGTCGACGCCCGGCAGCATCAGGTCGAGCACCACCAGATCGTATGGTCTGGCAAGCGCCTCCGCCAGCCCCGCCCTGCCGTCGTTTACGACCGTCGTCTCGCAGGCGAGACCGACGAGTTGCATGCGGACGAGTTGGGCAATGTCATTGTCGTCTTCGATCACCAGAACGTTGCGAGACATGACGGCATCCTCAGTGGACTGTTGGTGGAACGGCACCGCCCGCGAGAACGGGCAATTGCATGATGTCCAGATCATTCTAGATCGCCAACGGAGGGTGTCCAGCGCGCCCGCGCGTCGTGACAAAAATTTGATTTTCGGGCGATAAAGCCGTGAGCAGCGCTTCGCAAACTTCATCCCAAGGACACAGGCAATCGCGCCTGACCTCATCACCCCCCTGGAGGAAGCATCATGAAAAGCGAACGCATCATTCAAGGCGCCATTGCGAGTCTGCTTGCGATTGGCGTCGCGACGGCAAGCACGGCCGCCTTTGCAGCCGGCGACTTCGAGAAGTGCGCAGGCATCGCGAAGGCGGGCAAAAACGATTGCGGCACCAGCAAGAGTTCATGCGCCGCTACCGCAAAGATGGACCACGACACGGAAGCCTGGATTCTCGTGCCCAAGGGCACGTGCGACAAGATCGCCGGCGGACATCTGCAGATGTCGGAGTTCGCCAAGCCCGGTGGCAAAAGCGGCGTTCTCAGTCCCGCGGCCAAAGCCGCCGCTGCGGGTTGATATCGACTTCCCCGTCCCGGCGTCGCATCGAACCGCTCGCGGCGCCAGTTGACTTCAGCCTGAGTTCACCACGACCAGAGGTTCCAACATGAAGCTCTCATCGCCCCTTTCCGCGACGCACGGCGCCGAGCCGGCCAGCGTGCCGCACAAGGCACTCGCGCTTTACCGTTCGGCGCTGCGCGCGCTGGCGTTCGCCACGCCTGTGCTCGACCTGGGCATTCGCATTGTCATCGGTCTGGTGTTCTTCCAGTCCGGGCTCACCAAGATCGCGAGCTGGTCTTCCACGCTCGCCCTCTTTCAGGGCGAGTATTCGGTGCCGCTCCTGCCGCCCGTATTGGCCGCCTATCTCGGCACGGCCGCCGAACTGGGATTTCCCATCTTCCTTGTGCTTGGGCTCGGTTCGCGCTTCGCGGCATTCGGGCTTTTCATCTTCAACATCATTGCCGTCATCTCCTATCCGGGACTGGGCGAAGTCGGTCTGCGCGATCACCAGTACTGGGGTCTCTTTCTGCTCGTCACGCTGCTGCACGGCCCCGGCAAGCTGTCGCTCGATTACCTGATCGGCCGCTGGCTGGGTCACACATCATCGCGCCCTTGATGCGGTGCATTCATCAGCGGGCGCCTGACAAGGCGTGCCGCAGCTTCGCGCGGAGTTCCTGCAGCGCGCTTGCTCCATCAGCTCTTTCAGGAGCGCTGTCATGATCGATGTGCCCCCTCATGCCATTGCAGGAACACTGTCGGCTCTCTGCGCGCTGGCAATGGGCGTCGCCATCCGGAGCGGGGGCACCTGCACCGTGGCCGCCGTCAACGAGATCGTCGACGAGCGCAAATGCTGGCGTCTGCTGGCGATCATCGCAGCGTCCATGCTCGTGCTTGGCGGCCTGTTCATTGCGAAATCGCTCGATATGCTGCCCTCCCTTCCGGATGGCGCGCCGGCGACTCGCGCGACGATCTGGGGCGGACTGCTTCTCGGACTGGGGGCCTCGGTGAACGGCGCGTGCGCGCTGGGCACGATCGCGCGCATCGGTGCGGGGCAATGGAGTTATGTTGCCACGCCCATTGGTTATTACGCAGGCTGTCACATCGCCGCGCGTGGGCTTGCTGCCGCGATCCCCTTTCCCGTGCATGATTCGCCCGCTCTGCATGCGCCAGGTTCTATCGCGGTATTGCTCGCTGCAGTAGCGACTACGCTTGCCGCATGCGCGCTGCGCCCACATCACACGACGCCCGCGTCCGCCAGGCCGGACCCGGACCCGGAGGAAACGCGGGCATCGTGGTTACCGCACGGCGCGACCGCGGCGATCGGGGCCACGTTCGTCCTGCTGTTTGTGCTCGATGGCGCCTGGACATACACCGATACGCTCGCCGATCTCGCGCAGGGACATGTCGTCGCCACGACCTCGCGCGGGCTGCTATTCGGTGCACTGCTGCTGGGTGCGATGTCAGCCGGGGTCAGGCGCGCGATGCGCCGCGAACACGTTTGCGGCACCCACGTCACACCGACCCGACTGGTGCGCTGTCTGAGCGGCGGCGCGCTGATGGGCTGGGCAAGCCTGATGATTCCCGGCGGGAACGACTCGCTCGTCCTCGTGGCGATGCCTCTCTTGCGGCCGTATGCGTGGGTCGCATTTGCAGCGATGTGTTTCGCGATCGGCGCTGTGTCGGTCTCGCGCCGACTGCTGCATGCGCGCCGGCAACGTGAAATGACGAAGCTTGCATGAGCCACCGCGAAGATCGTGGAGAGCGCAACCAGGTCCGCATCGAGTCAGCTGATTCAAGGACATGACCACGATCCGTCCATGTCGAGTTCCGCGCAATCGTTCTTTTGATGTTAAGTCGACGCGCGCATGTCGATGTATGGCCGGCTCGCGTGCGCCGCGAACTGGAGCGCGAACCGCACCGCGGCGGACTGCCTGTTACGACGTTTCAGCTCCCGATTTCAGATCTGGACGATCAGTCGGGGGCCCGGCCGCCGGGATTGACCTGGCAGTCTGCGTGTCGTGACAGAAAAGTGAACTCCGGGCGACGCGTGCGTGAGGAGCGATTCGCACACTACATTCCAGACCCACGCCACCCCGGGCTGATGGGTACGTAAGGAGATGACATGGAAGCCGAGAAAAACATCGTGGTCATTGGCGGCGGCTTTGCCGGTACGACGCTCGCGCAGGCTCTCGAAAAGCGATTGGCTGCGCCCTATCGTGTGGTGCTCATCAGCGACGAAAGCTTCACCACCTTCAATCCGATGCTTGCTGAAGTAGTCGGCGCGTCCGTTTTCCCTGAGCAGGTCATCGTGCCGATTCGCCAGATGATCCAGCGCTCCCGCTTTATCATGGCAACTGTCCAGGACGTCGATTACGAGCGCCGGACCATACGTGGCACCACACTGGCCGGCACTCGCGAAATTGCCTTCGAACACCTGATCTTCGCGTTCGGTACGCGTGCAAACATGGAGCTTGTGCCGGGTATGAAAGAACACGCGTTGCCGCTCAAGATGATCGGCGACGCGATGTTCATCCGTAACCAGGTCCTGCGAAGACTTGCGTGTATCGAACTGGAGTCGGACCCGGATGTCAGGCGTCGCCTCGGACACTTCATCGTTGTGGGCGGGGATTCTCCGGCGTCGAGGTAGCCGGCGAGCTGGCCGACTATCTCCGTAGCGTCCGGCACTTTTACAGGCTCGTGCGCGACGAGGAACTTGCCGTCACGATACTGCACGACGGAAGCCGGCTGCTGCCGGAGATGCCAGAATCGCTCGGTGTGATCGCTGCGCAGCGGATGGCGGACCGTGGCATCAACGTCAGGCTCGGCACGCGGGCGTCGCGTGTCAGCGAAGAAGGCGTCGTCCTGCAGGATGGCGAGTGCATGGGCGGTTCAACGGTGATCTGCACGATCGGCACGAAACCTAACCCGCTGATCGAGCGGCTCGCCACGCGCATCGGCTTGCCCGTCGAGCGCGGCCGGATCACTACGCAAGGCGATATGAGCGTGCCTGACTTTCCCGCTCTGTGGGCGGCGGGAGACTGCGCACTGGTGCACAACGCGGCGACGGGTCAACCGTCGCCACCCACGGCACAGCACGCGGTCGCGCAGGCCCATCAACTCGCAGACAACCTCGTGCGTCGCCTGACGGGTAGAGAGACTCGTACATTCGCGTTCGTGGCGAAAGGGATGATGGCCACTATCGGCCATATGAAGGGTGTCGCATCGATTTACGGTGTACGCGTGACCGGCCTCCCCGCATGGTTGCTGTGGCGCGCCTTCTATCTTTCCCGGATCCCGACGCTTGGTCGCAAGCTGCGGATCTTCGTGGAATGGAGCTGGAGCATGTTCTTCCCGACAGATATTACGCATCTGCGCTTCACGCGCTCGAACGAGGCCGATGAAATCAATGGCCATGTGCCCCTGGGCCGCGTGCCGACAGTCGTACAGGCTTACGCGAAGCAATCCGTACCCGCGGTCACCGTGACAAACGAACTGCGTCGTTGAACAGGACGTACACTTGCCAGACATTTAAGATCGGCGGACTGTAACCGTTGCCGTGCTCCCGACGAACTAGCCACAACTACCACTGTTGGTTTGCCAATTCTGGAAAAATGTCTGTTCACTTTTCATGCACGATGTGCGGCCGTTGCTGCCATGATTTGCACCTGCCGCTCTCCGTCGACGAGGCGCTCGACTGGATCGCTCGCGGCGGCGACGTGCAGCTGTATTGCGATGCGATCGTGTGGCCGCAAGAGCCGCCCGAGAGCGATGCGCTCGCGCAACACCGGCGCCGGCGCTCTTTCGCTGCGCATAGCGGGGCGCTTTCTGTCCGCGTCGCGGTAACGCTGGTCGCCGCATTCAAGGGCCCGTGTCCTCATCTGGGTGCAAACATGGCCTGCGGCGCGTACGATCAACGCCCGCGGGTGTGCCGCATCTACCCTGCCGAAGTCAATCCTTTCGTACCTTTCGATCCATCTGGGAAGCTCTGTCCTCCCGATGCGTGGTCTAGTAACCAGCCGCCATTAATGCGTGCGGGCCAGCTTGTCACCCCCGAGATCGATGCGCTGATCGCTCAGTCGCGTGACGCAGATCAGCGCGACCGGCTTACCAAGGCGTACCTGTGCACGCTGCTCGGTTACGACACGGCGGCCCTCGCAAACGAAGGCTATGCAATCTATGCGCCGCAGCGCACTCGCGTTCAGGCCGCGTTGCAAGCGGCGCAACAGGCAGCCGCGCAGATCGACGATCCCGAGCCGCGTTCACCGCATCCGTGGCACCTCATCACGAATCGCGCGGCAACACTCAGCACACTGCGCTCGCTCAGCGCAGTAGCACACGCGCCCGAAGGTGTGCCGCGCTCGCAGCAAACACCAACCTATCTCGGCTTCCTCGCCAATGACACGGACGGCCGTGATTGAAGCAGGTGACGCATCGGGATGCAGATTCACTGTAACCGTCCCACGCCAGCAATCGAACTAGAGATAGGGTTGTCATCTGGAGTCAGCAAATGCTCACCCGTTCTCTCGCAGTCATCGGCGCTGGAGCCGCGGCGCTTCTTGCATCACATGCATTCGCCGCCGCGCCGCGCCCAGTTGTCGTCGAACTGTTCACGTCGCAAGGCTGTTCGTCATGTCCGCCCGCCGACCGATATCTGTCTGAGTTGAGCGACACGCGGAGCGACGTGCTTCCGCTTGCGTTTCACGTCACATACTGGAACCAGCTCGGTTGGAAAGATCCATTTTCGTTCGAAGCCGCAGATGCGCGTCAGGCACAGTATGCCAGGCGCTTCCGCGATTTTCCCTACACGCCTGAAATGGTGATCGACGGCAAGGCCGAAGTGGTCGGCTCGAATCGCGCTGCGGCCCGCACCGCCATCGAAGACGCGAAATCCACAGCCGCGACGGCAGCCATGGTCGACGCCATTCGCGACGGCAGCAACGTTTCGGTGTCGATCGGGTCTGGGCGTGGGCGCGCACACGTACTGCTGGTCGGCTACGATACGCGCCACGTCACGCCGGTCGGACGCGGCGAGAACTCTGGCGAAACGCTCACTGAATCGAACATCGTGCGCAGCTTCACCTCGATCGGCGAATGGGCCGGTGCGCCTCTCCAGCTACGTACGAATGCAATTACCGGCGAACACATGGCGGTACTGCTCGAAGCGTCAGATGGCGCGATCGTCGGCGCCGCACGCGTCATCGACCGGCAGCAAGCACCCGCGCCCTGAATGGTCTGATCCCGTCAGTTCGCGCGGTCGCATCGCTGTTCGGCGTTTAGGCGTACGACTTGAGCGCGCATCGTGGACCGTTTGCCGCCCCGTTGCTGCCGGTCACACTGTCCGTCGCACTCCCAAGAGCAGCTATTAGAACGGGATGTTCATTCCGCATCGACCTTTTGTGGCAACTAAGGGGCTTAACAGAAAGCTTCACAAAAGGTCTGATTGTGAGCGCTGCACGTCGGGTAGGTTACAGAGCAATGCAGCCGTTCCAACGGTAAGTTTCCGCGCGCGCTGAACGGCAGGTTGTGGCCGTTAATTGCCAATCGGTGTGCAATCAACGAAACCATTTCGCGAATGGGCAACACACGACCCGTAAGAGACTCACAGCATCGTGACAAATCTGTCCGCTGTCCGATCCCTTTCCGCCGTCGGCAGGTTTCAGAAGTCCGGCGAGCTACCACCGCACTGATGCAAACCAATCATTGAACCGCACCTTGAACCCATCTGATGACTCATCTGGATGTTGAACGCAGTGGCAATGTCCCAAAGCTGGCTGGCACGAAACCAAGTTCCTGCGCCATTACAGGTCTCGAGATTCATGTCCGGATTCATCAGTTGAGCGACAACGGGCTGAGGTTTGACTGAACGAAGCAGCAGTTGTTTTTACTTAATTTATTGAAAATTCATTATCTTCAACTTTAGATCTGCAAATACTATAGCTGAACTTACTGGCAAATTGCGGAATCACAGTTTGGAAGACGACATGCGTGTGGTGGTTCTATACAGCGGAGCGATCGAAGACACTTGCGCCTGTTTTCTCGCCCGCGCCGGGCATTAGGTGACGGTCATCGCCCGCCCGTCCTGCCCCGCGTTCTGCTAAAGGCGAGCCGATGTCGCATTGCGCACACGCTGATGGCCGCGTGACACGGCTTCGTGCCCGGCGCCAGGCCGCGTGCTGCCGGGGTGCTGACATCCTTGAGTACGACTATTCGCTTCACAGGTGACAAGATCGCTGCCGACCTGCGGTCCCAACGCGCGCAAACGCCCAGCGTGCATGTAGCAAGTGAACGCGATGCAAGTACGGATGGGGACAAACCGGTAGATCCCGTTCCGCGTTGGAACTGCGGATGAAAGCGGTGCGATAACGCCGCGCAAAACGCCTTCCCAACCTGATCGATGGGAAAGAGATTCATGTTCAAGAGGAGACATTTGTGAGCGAAAAGGAAGAGACATTACATCGCGGGCTGGAGGAGCGGCACATCAACATCATGGCGCTCGGCGCGGCCATTGGTGCGGGCTTGTTCCTTGGCTCGGCCAGCGCCATCAAAATGGCCGGTCCCGCCATCATGCTGTCATATGCATTAGGCGGCCTCGCCATTTTCCTGATCATGCGTGCACTCGGCGAAATGGCAACTCACAACCCGGTGGCCGGTTCGTTCAGCCGCTATGCGCAAGACTATCTTGGCCCGCTCGCCGGTTATCTGACCGGCTGGAACTATTGGTTCCTCTGGGTGGTGACCTGCATGGTGGAAATCACTGCTGTCGGCATTTACATGGGGATATGGTTTCCAGGTGTGCCGCACTGGATCTGGGCACTGTCCGCGTTGGCGATCATGGGCTCCGTCAACTTCATCAGTGTGAAAGCCTACGGCGAGTTTGAATTCTGGTTCGCGCTGATCAAGGTCGTCACGATCGTGCTGATGATCGTATCCAGTCTCGGCATGATCTTTTTTGGCCTGGGTAATCAGGGCATGGCGACCGGCATTTCAAACCTGTGGAGCCATGGTGGTTTTATGCCCCATGGTGTCAAAGGTGTGTTGATGTCGCTACAGATGGTGATGTTCGCCTATTTGGGCGTGGAAATGATTGGCTTGACCGCCGGTGAAGCGAAAAACCCGAGGAAGACGTTGGCGCGTGCCATCGACTCTGTATTCTGGCGCATCCTGATTTTCTATGTTGGCGCGCTGTTCGTGGTCATGTCGCTCTATCCGTGGGACCAGATCGGCACGCAGGGCAGTCCGTTTGTGATGACCTTCGCACGCATGGGAATTCCGGCGGCCGCTGGCATCATCAACTTCGTGGTGCTGACCGCCGCACTGTCTTCCTGCAATAGCGGCATCTTCAGCACTGGCCGCATGCTCTATAACCTAGCCGAGCAGGGGCAGGCCCTGCCGCTGTTTGCGAAAGTGGATAAAAGAGGCGTGCCGGTACCGGCCGTATTGATGTCGGTGGTGGTGCTGTTGGGTGGTGTGCTACTCAACTACCTGGCGCCAAAAGAGGTGTTTAGTTGGCTGACGGCCATTTCCACTTTCGGTGCGGTCTGGACTTGGGTCGTGATTCTGCTATCGCAACTCAAGTTCCGCCGCAGCCTCAACTGTCATGAGCAGGCCGAGCTCTTCTATAGAATGCCTTTCTGGCCGTACGGTTCTTACGTCGCGCTAGGGTTCTTGTTGCTGGTGATCGGCCTGATGGGCTACTTCCCAGATACCCGCGTGGCACTCGTAGTTGGCCCGGCCTGGCTCGTGGTGCTGGGGGACTTTATTACGTGCTGGGGTTCAATCGCAAGGCGGAGTCAGCCGAGCGGTTCGCCCAACGTGAGCACCCCAAAGAACTCGTGTAGCAACTCGATCATGCCCCACCCGATTTGCGCCATCATTCACTCCGCCGCGATCGCCAACAACCGGGCCGTCTATGCCGTCGCGTCCCCAAACCCAAAGGGTGGGCGATCGTTAAGGTCAATGCGAATGGCCACCATGGCTGGTAAGAAGCGCTCGTGACGGAGAGGCCGGCTCGGGGTTGGCCCAGATCAGCAGCGGCCAAAGCAGGCGTTGGATGGTTTGGAGCGGTGCGGGATGCCGTAGCGCGCAACGAAGCCAGCATCGTATAGGGGCGGCTTACCGCGCATATGTGGCGGAATAAAGCCCCGGGACGCCGGACCGTCATCGTACGTCCGGATTCGGGTGTGGAACTTTTCGCACGGGCTTCGGATTATGACCGTCCGCTTTCGACAGCACATCGGCCCTATGGCGCGATACGCCGGGCGTCTCTTCATGGGCCGCACAGCGACCGACGAGTGATCGATGTCCGGTCGCGCCGGCGTTCCCTTTGGTTTGCTCTGTCATCCCAAGTAAGTCGTCGCGTTTGATGCCGAGCGTAGCCAGGAATGTAAAGAATCGACGCGTGCGATGTTTGGGCGCCCCTCGTTGCGCGCGCCCTGGTGCCTTAGATGCGCTCCGTGTTTTGAGCCCGGGCGTCACCGTCAACCGCGAGTGTCGACCCAGTCGCGTGCCCAGCGCGTCGAGTGCTGCAGCGCCTGCTTTTCACTCGTGAAGTAATCGAGCGAATAGAACTCGTAGCGGCTTTCGGCGCGCGCGCTATCGGTGCGTTCGAGCAGCAGGTTGGATGAAAAACTTCCGTCCGGCAACCGATGCGTAGAAGGTCGGACGACATAGCCGTTGTACAGCTGAATTTGATTGTTCTGCATTTTAATTTTAATGATGTTCGAGTGCGCGCGTGCCGTGCGAAATGTCCACGGACGAGCCGATTCAAGGCCTTTGCAAGCCGAATCTCACGCGATCAAAAACGATAAAAAGGGCGTTGAAGCCAGAGGGGAGAATGAGGTGCAACGAGGCGTATGACGGATGGCAAGCTGCTGAATAAACAGATGCAGCTAAGAACGATCGCGCCAACTTTGGGAGACAACGCTCCGCGAGGGTGTCGCTGCAGCCCGGTGTCCGTCGCCGGAGGCCGGGCCCTTCAAACTTTACAGCGGCTTGATGTTAGCCGCTTGCAGACCCTTCGGGCCTTGCTTCGTTTCGAAACTCACCTTCTGATTTTCAGCCAACGTCTTGAAGCCGTCGGCCCTGATTTCGGAGAAGTGAGCGAACAGGTCGTCGCCGCCCTTGTCCGGGGTGATGAAGCCAAAGCCTTTGCTGTCGTTGAACCACTTAACGGTACCGGTATCCATGAAGAATCCTTGAGAAAAAAATATGAAGAGTTGCTCTGTTAAAGAGCGCGTGAAGCGTCAAGGAGGGAGAGGACAACGAATACCGCTGAGGAGCGAGCAATTGATGAACAGCAATCGAACTTCTTGAACTTCGACCCGAACAGTAACTGCCTATACCAGCTGTGTCAACACTTATCTTGTAACCGCTTCACCGAGCGGTTCGTTTTGTGACCGAAGCGATATGGCCCCACCTGGCATGGCGCACAGGTGCATTGACTGTCAGACCTGCATCGCGAACGCACACCCCTGACCCATATGGAAGGGTCTACGTGAGAAACCCGGCAGTGCGCCAGACGGCCGCAACAGCATGGCCGCCCGGCCCGCTCCCGGTCAGTACCGCTTTTTCGGCGGCAACGACCGCTTGATCTGCTTGCGCAGGCGTGCCACTGCAGCAGCCTTTTTGCGTTTGCGTTCTGTGGTAGGTTTTTCAAAGGCTGTCCGGGCACGAAGCTCCGGTATCAAGCCGGTGCGCTCGATCGCACGACGGAAACGGCGCAAAGCGACTTCCACGGGCTCGTCAGGTTTCAGAATTACGGTAGTCAATTTTTTCCTTTGTTGAGATCCGGCAGTAATGGCGAACGGCGATGTGGATGCTGTTCCCGGCGTGGCCGATGCACAGATCGTTCACACTTGAGCGACGGGGCGGATCGTGGTGAGCATCAAAAACGCTTTTGCGTCCACCTCGCAGCGGCATGAGTGTAGCAACTGTTCAGCCCTTCTCGCTTGCACCCAACGGCAGGAGCGCCGCGAAAAACGTCACGATCCGCCTGAATGAAACTCATCAGACCCCCGGCGCTCGGGTCGAATCCTTGCGACGATGGAAGTACGCGCTATAGGCCGATAAGCTGCTCCGAAGCATTTTGGGCGGCGTTGACCTGAAGCCTGGCATGCCTCACATTCCCATACCGTGGAGGGGTTGACAGGTATATATCGCGAGAGGGCGCTCCAGAATCTGGAGGATGCGCGCCGGGCATTGACAGCTTACGCCGAACACGTCACGCCTCCCGCTTTGCTGCCTGACCTGCGCGCCCTGCAATTGGTTCAGCTCGACGCGCGTCAATGGAACCACTTCGACTGGCAGGAGTGGTTTGCTCAATTCGACGTGAAGTACCAGATTCCCCACGACGCAATCGCCTTTAACCAGGTGACGCTCAGGTTTAATGTCGCGCTTGAAGGGCTCGGGTTTCGCGTGCCACCTGACGCAATGCAATGTCATGTCGCCGCCGTCGCCCGGACCGTTATCGAACTATTCTTCCGGCCGATTCGTTTGAGCCATCGCGTTATCGCCCATCAAGTGCGGGTCGCGCCATCCACTCCCGCCCCTTGAGCATGCCATCCCAGTAGAGCGGCGGCAGGATCCGCTCCTTGAAAAACCAGGCAAGACGCGACGGTCGTGTGCCGTCGAGCAGCCACGCAGGAAAGGTGGGCGCGACCTTGCCACCATAAAGGAACTCGGCGAGTACCACCTTACCGCGCTCGACCGTGAGCGGACACGAACCGTAGCCATCGTAAGTCGCCAATCCGCCGACGCGACCAAGACTCGCCAGCACGTTATGGGCGACGACGGGTGCCTGTTTTCGGGCGGCTGCCGCAGTCTTGGCGTTCGTTGTGCTGGTGGCATCGCCCAGCGCATAGATGTGCTCATACCGCTTATGGCGCAACGTGCCAGGGTCAACGTCTATCCAGCCGGCAGCGTCGGCAAGTGGACTTGCGCGGACAAAGTCCGGAGCCGTCTGCGGCGGCACCACATGAATCATGTCAAAGTCAGTTTCGACATTGACCCTGCTACCGTCGGGCAACGCGCGTTCGAAGACGGCGCGCCGGCGATGACCATCGATACGTTTCAACGTATGGCTGAACCGCAGATCAATGCCGTACGCTTCCACATACTCCATCAGTGCCGGTACGTAATCGGGGACGCCGAACAGCGCCGCGCCCGCCGTGAAGAACTGCACCTGAGTATTGTGCAAGGTCCCGTTTCGGCGCCACGTATCGCACGATAGATACATGGCCTTCTGCGGGGCGCCAGCACATTTGATCGGCATTGGCGGTTGCGTAAATAGCGCCTTTCCGCCTTGCAGCATTTTCACCAGTTCCGCCGTATATGGCGCCAGGTCGAAACGGTAGTTCGACGTCACGCCATTTCGGCCCAGTGTCTCGACGAGGCCTTCGACACCGTGCCAGTCGACCTTGATGCCCGGGCATACGACGAGCCGCTGATAGCGCACTCTCCGGCACCCCTCAAGCACCACCGCATGACTGTCCGGTTCGAATGCCACCACCGCGGCCTTGAGCCAGTGCACGCCGCGAGGCACTCGCGATGCCATCGTGCGCGCGGTGTCCGCCGCGTCGAATATACCCGCTCCCACGAGCGTCCAGCCGGGCTGATAGTAGTGCACGTCAGCAGGATCGATGATCGCTATATCCAGTGAAGGATCACGGGCGCGCAGGCTCGACGCCAAGGCAATGCCGGCTGCGCCGCCACCGACGATCACCACAGTGTGTTCCGCCTCGACAACGCGCTGCGGTGCTTTACCCGCATTGGCAATACGCCCCACCACCGCTTTGAGTTCGTAACCCGCCTTCGCTGTGATGCGCTCAATTTCCGCCACGCTCAGCGTGTCCGCTTGTGACAGCGCCCACAGGGTCGCAGACCGCGTGCCCGTGCGGCAATAAGCCAGCACCGGCTTGGGTAGTTCTTCGAGAAGCGCGGCGAAGGCGGCCGCCTGTCTATCTGAAGCCTGGCCCGGCAGCACGGGCTGGTGAACTGCCTTCAGACCGACGGCAGACGCGGCCCGCGCGATTTCCTCGAAGTTAGGCTGATCCGGCGCCTCCGCATCCGGGCGATGGCACACGATCGATCTGAATCCTAGCGTCAGTAGCGTTGCGACATCATCGACGGCAATCTGCGGGGAGACCGAAACATCTGGAGTGAGGGAACGCACAATCATGGCCTGCTTCCTGAAACGGTTAAACGGCGAACTTTGGACCGCGACGCGCCCTCACCCGCCGGACGCGCACCCGACCCCGTGCTACGTCAGACAACATTCAAGGGAATCTTGAGATACCGCACTCCGTTCGCCTCTGGCGGCGGAAACTCACCGGCGCGGACATTGACCTGCACCGCTGGCAAGATCAGTGTCGGCATCGCCAGAGTCGCATCGCGTGCCTCGCGCATGGCGACAAACTGCGCTTCGCTTACGCCGTCGTGCACGTGGATATTGCGTTCCCGCTGTTCGCGCACCGTCGTTTCCCATGCAGGCCCGCGTCCCTCGGGCGGGTAGTCGTGGCACATGAATAGCCGCACGTCGGCCGGCATCGCCAGCAGCTTGCGGATCGAGCGATACAGTTCATGCGCGTCACCGCCTGGAAAGTCGCACCGCGCTGTGCCGACGTCGGGCATGAAAAGCGTGTCTCCGACAAACACGGCATCCCCGATCTGATACGCCATGTCAGCCGGCGTGTGCCCGGGCACGTGCATCGCCCTGCCCGTCAGATTACCGATGGAAAACGTCTCGCCATCCTCGAAAAGGTGGTCGAACTGAGACCCGTCCAGACGGAACGCCGGCTCGAGGTTGAAGAGCGTCTTGAACACGCCCTGCACGCGCCGGATGTGCTGGCCGATCGCAATGCGACCGCCCAGCTCGCGCTTGAGATGTGCAGCAGCAGAAAGATGGTCGGCGTGCGCATGTGTCTCCAGTATCCATTCGACATTCAACGCATGCTCACGCACGAAAGCGATCACCTTGTCAACGCTGGCTGTCGAGGTTCGTCCAGCCTTTGGATCGTAGTCGAGCACCGGGTCGATGATGGCGCACCCGGCATGGCCCTCTGCAAACACCACGTAAGTCACGGTCCAGGTGACGGGGTCAAAGAAGGGATGAATGATCGGCTGCATGTCTAATCTCCGGGAATGAAAACATTCTATTCACATACAATCTATTGTTCAATATACTATGTTGATATAGATTGAACATCACCATGAAGAGACCTCGTCCAACCATCGATCTCGGCACGATGCAGGCCGGCGCCGCGAATGCGTGCGCCCTGCTGAAGGTGCTCGCCAATCCCGACCGCCTGCTGCTGATGTGCCAGCTTTCTCAAGGCGAGATGTCGGTCGGGGAACTCGAGGAGCAGCTTGGTATTCGTCAGCCCACGTTGTCGCAGCAACTGGGCGTTTTGCGGGAAAACGAACTCGTAGCCACTCGCAGGGATGGCAAGAACATCTTCTATTCGGTGGCAAGTCCAGAGGCGCTCGCCGTGATGGCCGTACTTTATGAACAGTTCTGCCCAAAGCAGTAAGGAGACGCATCATGCTGGTCGACCTTGGACATGTCACACCGGGTCTCTCGTTGACAGGCGGGCTCGTGATCGGAGCCGCGGCTGCCGTACTGATACTGTTCAACGGACGCGTCGCAGGAATCAGCGGCATCTTCGGCGGCCTGCTGGGTTGGCCGCGCGATGACGTCAACTGGCGTCTCGCGTTTCTGGCAGGGCTCGTAGGCGCCCCTGTCATCGCGGGACTGCTGGGCAAGCCTGCACAGGCGGAGATCGAGGCGAGCTGGGGCGTGATCCTTGCGGCCGGGTTTCTTGTCGGCATCGGTACCCGCTATGCCAGCGGCTGCACCAGCGGCCACGGCGTATGCGGTCTCTCCAGAGGGTCCGTACGCTCGCTCGTCGCTACCGCAACCTTCATGGCCGCGGGATTTCTTACCGTCTACGTACAACGTCACCTGATCGGAGGCTGATATGGCAGCCCTCAAGACACCGCTCATCGCGCCGGTTACGGCATTGCTCGCCGGCCTTCTTTTCGGGGTTGGCCTGATGGTGTCGGGTATGGCAAATCCGGCGAAGGTGCAGGGTTTCCTCGATCTGGCCGGCCGGTGGGATCCATCACTCGCCTTTGTGATGGCTGGCGCCATTGCTGTTGGCTCACTTGCATTTTTCGCAGCGAGACGCCGTGACAGGTCATACCTCGGCTTGCCGATGCAACTTCCCGTCAGCACGGCCATCACGCCGAGACTGGTTCTGGGTAGCGCCGCCTTCGGCATCGGCTGGGGGCTGGCCGGTTTCTGCCCGGGTCCCGCGCTTGTTGCGCTGGGCGCTGGCTACCCCAAGGCCGTCGGGTTCGTGGCGGCAATGATCGCCGGCATGGCCGTCTTCGAACTGATCGAGCGGACGAAAGCCACGACGCAGCGCGCGTGAGTGCGGCCTGCGCCTACCGCTACGACTCGCAGTTGAATAAGGAGAGGTTGTCCGATGGCACATGTGATTGCCAGCAGCGCCGCCCTCGGTCTTGTCGTCGGCCTGATCCTCGCGCTCACGGGGGCAGGCGGCGCCATCCTCGCAGTGCCATTGCTGCTGTTTGTACTTCATCTGAACATCGCCGAGGCCGCACCCATCGCCCTGTTGGCTGTGGGCGTCTCCGCCGCGCTTGGCGCATTGATGGGTCTGCAGGCCCGCATCGTGCGATACCGCGCCGCAACGCTGATGGCCGTGACAGGTACGGTCTTCTCGCCCGTCGGCCTGTGGCTTGCCCATCGGCTGCCGAACGGGCCGCTCACACTCGTCTTTGCCGGCGTGCTGGCGTACGTCGCGCTCCGGATGTTCCGACAGGCTGCCGTCAGCACGCCTCACGAAGTTCACGGCGATTCGGCTTTACAACCTTGTCAGCTCAATAGCGGCACAGGCCGTTTCGTGTGGACGGCCGCCTGCACGCGCGCACTTGCCCTGGCGGGTATCGGCGCGGGCTTCCTGTCCGGCCTGCTCGGCGTGGGCGGAGGCTTCGTCATTGTCCCCGCGCCGAGCAAAGCCACCAATGCACCGGTGCCGGCAATCATGGCGACATCGCTTGCTGTCATCACGCTTGTGTCCGCCTCCGGCGTCATCTCGACGGCAATTTCAGGTCACATGAACTGGCCGGTGGGCGTGCCGTTCGCTGCAGGCGCCCTGAGCGGCATGCTGGCTGGGCGGCTCGTTGCCGGCCGGTTGAGCGCTAACAGGCTGCAACAGGGCTTCGCGGTCGTCGCTGGTCTCATTGCCGTCGGCATGGTCGCCAAGGTCGCCATGTCCGTTTGAGTTCCCCGATCAGACGCTCACCGGTAGTTCCGGACATTCCTTAGCGGCATCACGCGAACCTGCCACGCGTTGATTGAGGCATCTCAATTCGCACGACCCATGGGCCAACGGTTTTTATTGAAGACGTTGCAGTTCCGGGCTGTCTTTCTCTTGTCGGCAAACGCGATTGCGGGTATTCCCGATGGAGCAGGCGTTCAGCGGCGCATATATTGAGTCAGGTCCCGACGCAAGAGCGGGACATGGAGGACGGTGATGAACGACCGATGCGATACGAGACGCCGCCGCGTACTGCAATCCCTCATGGCGGGAAGCGCAGGTTGTCTTGCATTGGGATTGCCGAGACTCACGCAAGCCGCGAATGCCGTCACCCTTCCCTTCGAAAACGGATTGCGCGAACTGACAACCGCATTTCCGCAAAAGGGCGAAATGCTGCTCCTTCGCAGCCGCCCGCCTCTCCTCGAGACCCCATTCTCCGTTTTCGACGAAGGCGTGTTCACACCGAACGATCGCTTTTTCGTCCGCTGGCACCTCGCAAGCATTCCTACACGCATTGATGCCCGGTCGTTCCGCATGAAAGTGCGGGGATCGGTCAGCCGTGAACTTGACCTCAGTCTTGACGACCTGTCGAGAAAATTCGAGCGTGTCGAGATCGCTGCCGTGAACCAGTGCGCGGGAAATTCGCGTGGGTTTTTCAGGCCCCGCGTAGCGGGCGGTGAATGGGCCAACGGCGCAATGGGCAACGCGGTATGGACCGGCGTGCGTCTCAGGGACATTCTCGACCGCGCTGGCGTAAAGCCGGGCGCCGTGCAAGTACGCTTCAACGGCCTCGACACGGGCGTCATTGCCGACACGCCCGATTTTGTCAAGACGCTCAGCGTAGACCACGCGCGCGATGGCGAAGTCATGGTTGCATTTGCCATGAACGGCAAGCCCCTGCCGCTTTTGAACGGCTACCCGCTTCGCCTCGTCGTGCCCGGATGGTACTCCACGTACTGGATGAAGATGCTCGATGATATTGAGGTGATCGACGCCCCCGATACCAACTTCTGGATGGCCAAGGCCTACCAGATACCGGACACACCGCACGCAGACGTATCGCCAGGACAGACGAACGTCAAGACGATTCCCATTGGCGCGATGGTACCGAGGTCATTCTTCACGAACCTCGGTGATGGCGCCGTGCTCGACCTGAACCGGACGCAGATAGTGCGCGGGATTGCGTTTGGGGGCAATGCCGGTGTGCGCGAGGTGCTTTTTTCACACGATAACGGGACGAGCTGGACACCTGCGCGACTCGGGCGCGACTTTGGCAAGTACAGCTTCCGCCGATGGGAATCGCAATTCTCACCCCGACAAGGCGGCCAGTATGTCCTGAAGGTCAAGGCGACCAACACGGAAGGCATTGTCCAGCCGGACACGCCTAACTGGAACGCGGGCGGCTACATGCGCAACGTAGTCGAACAGTTAAACGTGTTTGCTGCATGAGGACGACATGAATGCCAAGATGGTTGCTCTCTCAATGGCGGCTCTCACTTGCCTTGCCGCATCGGAGACGGCGGGCGCCACCCCGCCCCTGACTGCCCCCGATCGGCAAACGGTCGAGGTGTCGCTACCTGCTGGGCGGACCACGTTTCCGCCGGGCCAAGGTTCTGAACTGGCCAATGCCCACTGTGTCATCTGTCACTCTCCCGGAATGGTGTTGCGACAACCGCCCTTGTCGTTCGAGGAATGGAAGGCTGAGGTGAACAAGATGCGGGTGGTCTATGCTGCGCCGCTTCCTGCCGACAAGATCGAGGAGATAGCGCGGTACCTGTCAGCAATCAACGGTAAGCCGTAACCGACTTCAACCCTCGCCACCAACACACTGATGTCCGGCGCCAGGCGATCGGTTATGCGCTCGATCGGCTTTGGTCGGGAGGACGGACATGAAGATCGACGCAGAGTCATTTCGCATTCACGAAGGTGCGGCGGTTGACCTGGACAAGTCTCCATCGCGCGTGGCGCCCGTATACGGCTCGAAAGCGCAGTACCATGCCATGCTGGCGGAACACATCAAACAGTTGCGCGCACTGCAAAGCGTCCTGTATGCAGATAATCGCTACGCGGTACTGTTCATACTCCAGGCAATGGATGCAGCGGGAAAAGACGGCGTGATCAAGCACGTCATGTCGGGCGTCAACCCGCAGGGTTGCAAGGTTTTCAGCTTCAAACATCCGAGCGCGACTGAGCTTCAGCACGATTTCCTTTGGCGCACTACGCGCGATCTTCCTGAGCGTGGACAGATCGGGATTTTCAACCGGTCATATTATGAAGAGGTCTTGATTCTTCGCGTCCATCCGGAGATTCTTCACGCAGAGGGTTTATCTGGCTCGCCAGGCGCGGAGACGGCCCTCTGGCAGGGCCGTTACCGCTCCATTAATGATCTGGAGAGCCACCTTCATCGCAACGACACGCGCATCGTGAAGTTCTTTCTGCACCTTTCAAGGGAGGAGCAGCGCAAGCGCTTCCTCGCGCGTATCGATGAACCCGACAAGAACTGGAAATTCAGCACCGCCGACGTCGAAGAGCGAAACTACTGGTCTGAGTATATGAAGGCCTATGAGCAATGTCTCAGTGCAACCAGTACTAAAAACGCACCATGGTATGTCGTGCCTGCCGATGACAAGGAAAACGCTCGGCTTATAGTCTCCCAGATCATTCTGAACATGCTGGAGAAATTGAATCTTCGGTATCCCGAAACCACGACTCAGCGCCGCAATGAATTGGCGCAGATTCGCGCGGCACTCGATCGCGAGCAGTCATAGGTGGCGCCCAAAAGTCGTGCTTACGTGAAAACCGGAAGACACGTGTATATTCTCTCGCTTCTCTGACACCCCGTGGAATCGATACAGAAGTCAAAGAAAGCGCACGCACCGCTATGCAAAGGATGTACCGCTGCAATTGCTTCGAAGTCATTGTGTGGGGCGATCGCTGCGTTCGGTCAGGTTCCCCTTCAACTCTGCGCCCATCGGCATCTTGAGATTTACGCCGCGCGGTGGAATCGGCGAGTCGAACCACTTTGCGTAGAGGCGCGTGAACTCGCCGCTCTTCATCAGCCTTGCCAGCGTACTATCGACGAGCCGCTTGAACGCCGGATCATCTTTTCGGACCATACACGCGTACGGCTCGACCTGCAGCGTCTTGCCGACGACTTCCCACGTATCTGCATCGCTCGCGTTCGCACGTAGCCCGTAGAGCAAAACGTCGTCGAGTGCCAGTGCTGCTGCCCTGTCGTTCGCAACCTCCCGCAGCGCATCGGCGTAATCTTTGCTCAGCACCACATCGGCATCGACGTGCTGTGTGTCGAGTTGGCGGCGTAAGACTTTCTCGTTGGTGCTTCCTCCAACGGTCACGACAATCTTGTGTGCGAGATCAGAGTAATCAGCGATGTGCGATTCACGCTTGGCCATCAGTCGCGTGCCTGCATAGAAGTAGTTGATTGAAAACGCAACTTCTTTGCCACGGGCCGATGTATTCGTCGTTGATCCACATTCCAGGTCAATTGAGCCGTCGACGAGCAAGGGGATTCGGTTCTGCCCGGTAACAGGCATATAAACGGTATGGAGGTCCGGCCTTCGGAGTGCCTTGCGCACGTCATCAACAATTGCTTCGGTCAAATCCACCGAAAAGCCAACGGCCTTGTGCGGCGTGAGCAGATAGCTGAACGGTATCGCAGACTCTCTATAGGAAACGACGATCTGGTTGGTTCGGGCAATCTTGTCCAGTGTCTGCGCGTGTGAGGCTGTCATGGCGTCATGACCGACAATCAATGCGGCCAGCGTCAGTTGGAGTCGATGGATCACGATGCCTCCGAGGTCGCGATATACGCGTGCGTTGCGTTACGAGCTTCTATGCGAAAGCCGCTCCGACCCGGTGGGCGGGTCGAACGGTGTTCTCTTCATCAGGAATCACTCCATCTGGATCGACCATAAGCCCGAAGTAGTGGCCTCAGATTGACTCAGATCAACGGCTCCGTTGCCTTGCAATGCGGTCTCACAATTGATAGAGCTAATGAGCGTGTGGCTTCTGCCGTTGTGCGCATGCCGATAATCGGCACCGCGAGCTGAAGCCTGGTCCAATACCGTGTTACAGCAAACGCAACGTGAGCAACCCGCGAAATTGAAGCGTTAAGACTCCGGTAAGGAAGTTCGCCCAGGATAGTCTGCATCTACCGGAGACTCTCGTGAGCAAATCGCTTCTTTTGCGGCCGGGTTTGTACGGGGCAGTTCTGCTCGTCCTTGCCCTGACTTCAATCGCGACAGCCAATGCTGCCACGCCATCAGAACTTCTCGGCTCTTACCGTACCCAGTCGGGCAATGCAGAACCGGACCCGTCGCGCGGACAACAGTTCTTCAATGCTTCACATGGCCACGAGTGGCGTTGCGCTTCGTGCCACGGCGCAGTGCCCACCCAGACTGGCAGGCATGCCGTCACAGGAAAGTCGATAGCGCCGCTAGCCCCCGCGTTCAACCCTGAGCGCTTCACCGACGCTTCGAAGACTGAGAAATGGTTCCGCCGCAATTGCAACGACGTCGTCGGACGGGAGTGCAGCGCAACCGAGAAGGCGGATCTGCTCGCCTGGCTTTTGACGCTCAAGCCGTAGGCGACTTACTCCACTATCGAAAGTTCTGTCCACCGGAGCGCTTCCCATGCTGTTCAATCGTGTGCCCCGTTCTGTTGAGGTTTGTGCCGTCGCTCTTGTGGCTGCCCTGACGGCCTCGATTGCTGCCGCTGAATCTGAAGAGACATCCCGCCAGGTCAACCTGCTGCCCAGGTATCGGCAGGAATGCGGTGTCTGCCATATCGCCTATCCGCCGGGCATGCTGCCCGCCGCGTCATGGCAGCGCATTCTGGGCAACCTGCAGCACCATTTCGGCACCGATGCGTCACTCGACGCTGACTCCGTCAGGCAGATTTCGACATGGCTCGCCGCAAATTCGGCAGGAGACGCGGCGGCGCACACCGTTCCGCCCGAAGACCGTATTACCCGCTCCCACTGGTTCCGGCAAGAGCATGCTGAAGTGTCTGCCGACGTATGGAAGCGTCCCATGATCAAGAGCGCGTCAAACTGCGCGGCGTGCCATACCCGCGCCGAACAAGGAAACTTCAATGAACACTTCATCCGCATACCGCAATAGCAGCGGTGCAGGCGACAAAACACAACGTCGCATTCTGGTCTGGGATGCGCCCGTGCGGCTCTTCCACTGGCTGTTCGCGGCCTGCTTTGCCGGTGCATGGCTGACCGCGGAAAGCGAGCATTGGCGGCTCGTGCATGTCGCGCTAGGCTACACCGCAGGTGGTCTGGTAATTTTTAGAGTCGCATGGGGGCTGGTTGGAACGAAACATGCCCGTTTTTCCAGCTTCGTTCGGGGCCCGGCCTCCGTGTGGCGCTATGTCCTTGGGATATTGCGCGGCCATCCGCAACGGCATGTCGGACACAACCCGGCCGGCGCGGTTGTCATCGTCGCCATGCTGGCTTTGGCGTGCGCATTGACCATCACCGGTTGGGCGACCTATAACGATGTCGGAGGACACCTGTTGGGTGAAGTGCACGAAGCTTTGGCCAGCTTCATGCTTGCGCTGGTTGGCGTACATGTGGCCGGGGTCATTGTGAGCAGCTTGCTTCATCGGGAGAACCTGGTCGGCGCAATGCTGAGCGGACACAAGTCCGGACACGCCGATGAAGGCATCAGGCGTGCATGGCGAAGCATCGCGGCGATTGTGCTCGCGAGCGTGCTCGGGTTCTGGTGGTGGCAGTGGCAAGTCGCTCCCGCGCCGATGACAGCCGTTGGCAACGCAGCTACTTCGCACCAGACCGACCGCGAAGATGCCGACTGACGACCCTCAAAGGCTAAGGACATAATGCGTATCCTGCTCGTCGAAGACGATCCGTTGCTTGGTGATGGAATTCGCGCGGGCCTTCGGCAAGCGGGGTTTCAGGTCGACTGGGTTCGCGACGGCCAGGCTGCCGAAACGGAACTGCGCACCCGGTCCTACGCTGCGGCAGTGCTCGATCTCGGACTTCCGCTCAAGGATGGCATCGACGTGCTATCGTCGGCCCGCCGCGCGGGCGTGACCATGCCCGTACTGGTGCTGACCGCGCGCGACACGGTCCCCGATCGCGTCCGTGGACTCGACATCGGTGCCGACGACTACGTCGTCAAGCCCATTGATCTTCTGGAACTCGCCGCCCGCCTGCGAGCGCTCGTGCGCCGCGCACACGGTCAGCCGCTTGAAAAGCTGGAGGTGCAGGACGTCACACTCGAACCGGCAGCAAGGCTTGTCTACCGGAATGGAGAACCCGTCACCGTCTCCACACGCGAGTTTGATCTGCTGTATGTGCTGATGCTCAATGCGGGCCGTGTGATGTCGCGCGAACAGCTGGAACAGGCCATGTACGGTTGGGGTCAGGAAGTGGAGAGCAACGCAGTTGAAGTGCACATCCATCGCCTGCGCGCGAAGCTCGGCAGCGAGCTGATCAGGACAGTTCGTGGCGTCGGGTACGTACTGATGCGAGAGGGCTGAGCTACGTGATGATCCTGCCACGCTCATTGCAGGGACGCCTGCTGGTCCTGGTGATTGGCGGCGTAATCGCTGTATGGCTGATTACCGCGCTGTTCATCTGGCGTGACGCCCGCAGCGAACTCGACGAGCTGCTCGACAGTCACCTCGCACAGGCAGCAGCGTTGCTGATCGTCCAGCAGACCCAATCGATTGACGACGATGACGAGATCGATACACGGGTACCGCATCCGTATGCACCCAAGGTTGCCTTCCAGATCTTTCATGAGGGGCAGGCAGTCGTGCGTTCGGCCAATGCACCGACTGAGCCCATGATTCCCGCCAATGGCGAGTTCGGGCAGGGTTTCGCAACCGTGCGGATAGGCGGTGACGCGTGGCGCGTATTTTCTGCGCGCGGGACGGGCGAAGATACACGCGTCTATGTCGGTGAGCGTATCGATTCGCGCACCGCAATACTGTTAGCGGTATTACGCGGTACGCTGTGGCCTATGGCTGCCGCCCTGCCCCTTCTTGGACTTGCCACCTGGTGGGCGGTGAGGCAAGGCGTGACGCCACTCAAGAAACTGGGCCGAAGCATTGCCCGGCGTGGCCCGGACGATCTCGCGCCAGTCGTGATGACGCAAACGCCCGCCGAAATGTCCCCGGTACTCGACGCGCTCAATCAACTCTTCGCACGTATCCAGACGGTATGGGACGCGGAGCGCCGCTTCACTGCTGACGCGGCGCACGAGTTGCGCACGCCCATCGCAGCGATTCGAACGCAGGCTCAGGTTGCATTGGCAGAAGCGGACGATGCCCTGCGTCAGCACGCATTGCGCGCGACCATCGAAGGGTGTGACCGCGCAACGCGTCTCGTGAACCAGCTGCTGGTGCTTTCCCGGCTCGAGTCCGGGGCGACCCTCGCACTCACCAAGGTCAATCTGAGCGTGCTTGCACAACGGGTCGTCGCAGAACTGGCACCAATGGCGATCTCGAAGCGGCAGTCGCTGGAATTTGACGGTGAGAGGCCTTGCCACGTCAAGGGCGACGACGTGTTGCTCGCAGCTCTGGTGCGCAACCTCGTGGACAATGCCATCCGTTACAGCCCGCCTGGTGCATCCGTGTTGATCAGAACGTCGACAGATGACGGCGACGCGGTCCTGTCGGTCGAAGACAGCGGTCCAGGACTCGCCGATGCGGATCGCCCGCGACTGGGTGAGCGCTTCTTTCGCGTTCCTGGTACCAACGAAAGTGGCAGCGGGCTTGGCTGGTCGATCGTCCAGCGGATCGTCGACCTTCATGCGGCGACGGTCTGCGTGCGTCGCTCGAAGCGCCTCGGGGGTCTCGAAGTCGAGGTGTTCTGGCATGCTGGCAATGCTTGACCTGAATCAAGGCGCCACGCCCACGAGGCGCGACCATACCGTTGAGCAGTCCTGGATCAGGGGTGTAACCCTGTGTGATCAAAGACGTGGGAGGTTCGCATGCGCATCCAGCTACCGTTGATCGGCGCAATACTTACGACGTTTCTTTTGGGCGTATGTACTGTTGCCTATGCAGACGATCTTTCGCGGAGCGTCACGTCGCATGGTCTCACCGTTCACTACGGTGTCGTCCCATCCAGCAAGCCTGGAGAATCTGGCTCGACAGCGGCGAGCGATGTCCCCTCTCCGGGACCGAACCAATACCATCTGACCGTCGCAATCTTTGACACGGCCACGGGCGAGCGCGTGAGCGACGCTACCGTACTCGCCCGCGTCAAAGGTCCCCGTTCCTACGACACGCACTTTCACGCGAAGACTGTCGAGAAACGTCTGGATGCCGTCAAGGTAGGGAGTGCCGTCACATATGGCAACGATTTCCTGATGCCATGGAGCGGCATTTATCACGTGGACCTGACAGTTACGCAAAAGGATCAGCCGAAGCCAACGACGATCCGGTTGAACTACGACCATCGTTTCTGAAGCTGGCATGTCGCCCTGGTCTGCCCGCTTGACGGATGGCAGTCGACCACCTTACGGGATCAAGCGTGAATCCACGCGCTGGATTCAGTCCGCGACAGATGACTAGAGGATGCGACTGGCGCACTCGAACAGGCCAAAGCGTTGCTGGTGCCATGTGATGTGCGCATCGAGACGGAAGCGGTGGACCTGTCGAAACACGGCGGGGTCGTTGCGCAAGCATTGATAAATGCTGCCAATGCGTGGCAAGCCGAACTGCGGTTTCAGGTGCACGCCACCACCATGGCCTGGCGCGTTGGGTTGAGGGAACCGTCTCAGAGTCGTTGACCGGGCTTCTGCACTGCCCGCTGCCTGTCGTACCGGAAGGCTATAGCATCGAGAACGGGCACTTGCCGCAGCGCATCCCGTTCGCGGTTGACGGAAGCCCTCACGCGGCTACCGCGCTGCGCTTTGACCTGTGGTTTGCGGTACCCGATGCTTCTTTGCGAGCCATCTATGTGATTGATCGCGCGGTACGGCCGAGCGACCAGCGACGACGTTGCCCATACCATCGTTCGCGAAGCCAGCAGCTGTCACGCTGCAACTGATTGTGATGGGCACGCATGGCAGGCGGGGCATATCACGTTGGCTGCCTGGTAGTGTCGCGGGGCGGGTCGCCAGTCTTGCGCAAATCCCGCTACTGCTCGTCGGCACGCAAGGCGCTTGAGCAGCACCGCGCATAAGCTGATTCTGAAGATTGATGCGGGTGACCAGACCTGCACTGCCAGTCCAGTGCCGTTGGTCCAGACGAAATTCCAATAGCCGCGATCAAGCAGCCGGGTACGCGATCACGCGACGATACCAGCGCGCAGGGACAGGAATTCGGTCTTTACGCCCCTTCCGCAAGCGTATGGAAGAGTTCCTCTTCCTGTGCACAATGCAGGCGTACGATTGCATCGAGACCGTACAGCAGACGCTGGAATTCGCGGATGCTTTCTGCATCGGGTCCCTCGGCTGGCACTGTCTCCGTCATTTGCTGAAGCAAACGGGAGATCCGGAAAATTTCACGGTGCGTGGCGCTCATCGCCGCCATCGGGTCTTCTCCGCCGAGAAGGCGCGCAAGATCCGGATACACTTCCTGGTCATCGCGCTGCTCATGTGGGATGAGCTTGTGTGCCAGCAAATCGCTCATGTTAGCGAGCGCGCCCGCGACGGATGGTCCCGGCAAACCGGGCAGTGTGTCCGCGAGCTCCCTGATCTGCCCGACTACTGGACCAAGTTCAACATGCTCGGTCTTCAGGCGGTCCTCGTCACTACGGGCAAGGCTGCCTGTCATGGCTGTCGAACGAATCCTCAAGGCCCGCAGCGCGTTCGCGATGACGGCCACATCAATGATCTCCTGAAGCAACGCGCCCGACAGGGGCGGCAGGAATCCGAACGCGGCGACCACCATTGCCGACACCGACAGCGCCATACCCGCCATCACGCTCTGGACGGCGATCCGCCGCGTCTGTTTCGCCACCCGAAACCCCTCGACAAGCCGATCCAGCCGGTCGACCAGCAGCACCACGTCTGCTGCTTCTGAAGACGCCGCCGCGCCTCGTGCCCCCATCGCAACGCCGACATCAGCGGCCGCAAGCGCAGGAGCGTCGTTGATTCCATCGCCTACCATGACAACTGGCCCTTCACGGCGTGCCGCCTGGATCGCTGCAAGCTTGTCCGCGGGTGATAGCTCAGGCCGCACCTCCGTGACGCCCAGCATTGCCCCCACCGTTTCCGCTACATCGCGTCTGTCGCCCGTGAGCATCACGATCCGTTTGACGCCCTCCTGCTTCAGCAGCCGCAGCGCACGTGGCGTTTCGAGCCGGATCTGATCCGCCATCTGCAGGGCACCGACCATGTTACCGTCGACCCCGACGAATACAGCAGAGGCGCCCTCGTACGTCAGGCGATGAAGAAAAGCTTCGCACCAGGGCGCCGGCGTTGCGAGCGATGATACGAAATCGTAAGAACCGATCGCGACGATATGGCCATCCACTTCTCCCTGAACTCCAGCACCGGGTCGCTCCTCCACGCGGGTTGGTAGTGACAGGGGGAGCTTGCGCCCGCGTGCAGCCGCAGTCACCGCTTCGGATATGACATGTGCTGACGCCTGGCCTAGCGACGCGGCAACGCGCAGAACCGTCTCGGGAGAGGTGCCAATGCCTGCTTCGATTGCGACGAGGCGCGCTTGCCCTCCCGTCAGGGTGCCCGTTTTGTCGAAGAACAGTACGCTCGCTTGCGCGAGCCTCTCCAGTGGACCACCACCTTTGACGAGCACGCCTCGTTTCGCGCAACGCGACATGCCGGAAACAATGGCCACAGGCACTGCAAGAATCAGTGGGCACGGGGTTGCAACGACAAGCACAGCAAGCGCCCGTGCGATTTCTCCGGAGATCAGCCAGCTACCCGCGGCAAGTGCAAGCGCTGCAAGCACGAACCACAGCGCGTAGCGATCAGCAAGACGGCTTGCCGGACTGCGCTCGCGCTGCGCCGACTGCACCATGCGGACTATCCCGGCAAACGTACTGTCTGCCGCGCTCGCGGCAGCGACCATCTCGAAGGCGGCACCAACACTAACGACCCCGCTATTGACCGGTTCGCCGGGTGAGCGTTGCTGGATGACGGATTCCCCCGTGAGCGTGGATTCGTCCAGTTGGGCGTGGCCGATCAGCGAGCCGTCGACGGGAACTAGATCGCCGCTTCGTACCAGCAGCCGATCGCCGGGACGTACCGCATCCAGTTCGACGCGACGCCACTCACCGCCCTCAAAGCGATTGGCATGACGCGGAGCGCGGCTCAGTAATGCGGTCATTTCGCGTCGTGCCCGCTCCTGCGCGTACGCTTCGAGAGCTCGTCCACTCGCGAGCATCAGCGAGATCACGGCGGCGGTCAGGAACTCGCTGAGCCCCAGTGCGAAACCGATGGCGAGCAGCGCGAGCACATCGACGCCTGCTTCATGCCGCTGCAGCGCCTTGACGATCGACACCAGCAGCGCCAGCAGGACGGGCAAGGTTCCAACGGCCCACAGTGCATGCGCGAGCGCGACGTCGTCGAGCGCGGCGAACACAATGCCTGTTACGAGGCTTACGGCCGAGGCGGCCAGCAGGACAAGCTCGACTGAGCGAAGCGGACGTGGCATGAGGGAAAGATCGCAACGGGGTCAGATTTCGAAATCGCTGCCTTCAGCATAGGATATGAATCCTTCCGTGAAATACCCGGCCGGCATCGAATCGTCATTTCCTGGCAGATCAAATGCTTGCCGTGCTGCGCTTGATCCACATCACGTGGTGTATCGTGCCGGGCTGCAAGCTCGTACGGTAGAAATCGCTCGGAAAATCAGGTCGTGTCGACGCTGGCGACGCTGTTCGTTGTCGTCCTGCTGCTGAATCTCATACCCGCTTTCGCACCGCCTACGTGGATGGCCATGTCCTGGGTCGGTTTTGGTATTCCCGAGGGAAATCCAATTGTGCCATTGGTGCGGCTTTCTTTGCGGGCCGTAGCAATGGCTCTAGCGCAGCAGAACCCGGGCATTATTTGTCAGAGTGCCGGGTGGATATACGATCACGATCTGATTGCTGCCAGCACCGTCGAGAATCTCGGCTTCTTCGGAATTGCGCTGTCCGATGCGCACAACATGTTGTATGGCGCGCTTTCGCTCGACGGTGAAAACGCACCATTGTTCCCCGCACCGGAATAGCGAGCCGATGGGAAGTTTCGCCACGTCAGATCTTTCCCAGATCACGATCCTGCCCAGAACCCGATACCCGTCGTTCAGCCGGCCCGGGGCGCCCGACAGGTCTGCAATGACATGCACGCGCTGCTCTTCAACTCCCAGCGCCGAGACCTTGGTAAAAGCGCCTGGCTCGACCACCCGCACTTTTGCATCGATTGGCACAGGCCCGCCCCAGTCTTCCACCGACATGCGCATCCCGGGACTGATCTTGACGGCGTCCGTTGAGAGAACATCAACGACCACTTCATAGCGAGAGGGATCGGCGAGCACCATGACGGCAGCACCGGCCGACACTACGCGTTCGCTCCGCTCGTCAACACGCAGGAGGACGGCATCGACAGGAGCGCGGACTTCCACGGGATGCCCGGCTTCCAATGCTCGCAGATTCGCCTTCGCGGCTCGTACTTCTGCTGCCGCAGATGTTGCGCGGGCGCGGGCTGCATCGAGATCGCTCATGCCCGATGCCTCGGTGACGCGGAGTTGTTCCAGCCCCTGCTTCGAAATGCCGCCATACTCGATCAATGCCTTGCCTCTCTGATACTCCCTGTGCGCCTGCTCGAGATCGGCACGAACATGATCGACGTGCGCCAGAGCCTCGCCATAAGCGGCCTCCGCCGACTCCACATGGGCGCGCTGCTCCGCGCTTTCTCCGGGCGTCATGGCGACGGGCACCAGCACCGCAATCACCTGTCCCGCACGCACATGGTCCCCCTCGCGCATGGTCACGCGCAGCAAACGACCGGTGATCGGCGCCGTGACGACGTAGCGGTCATGTGCGCGGATCTCCCCATCCTCGTCGATCGTGACGCGAAGCGGTCCCCTGCTCACCTGCGCCGTATCGACAACAACCGCTTTCGGCCAGAACGCGCCCGCCAGAACCGCGGCAACTGCGAGCGTCGCGACCGCAATGAGCAACGCCGATCGGATGCGATTGCGCTTCATGATTCGCGCGCCTTGAGGACAGCGACGATATCGAGGCGCCTGATCTTCCACGCCACGACGAGTCCGGAGCACGCCACCGAACCGGCGGTAACGAGCAATGCGTACGCGAACGTCGAAGTTTCGATGACGAGCGGCAGACGATACAGATCGGTGGCTAGGCGCCGGACCAGCAACGCGCAGATGCCATATCCCAGCAACAGACCGGCCGGCGCTGACACCGAAGCGAGTACGAATTGTTCGCCAAGCAGGATCCAGCCGACTTCTGCGCGCGTGAAGCCGAGTACGCGTAGCGATGCCAGTTGCTGTACGCGTTCCGAATAGGCGAGACGCATCCCGTTGAATGCGACCCCGAAGGCGATGATGCAGGCGAAGACAAAATTGATTGTGGTCGAAAGACGCACGCTTTCGTCCATGATCTTGCGGAAACTGTCATTACAGTTTGCCGGACGGCTACTGTATTGACGGCCGGCATACGCTTGAGCGTGCCATACAGAGGCTCAAGCGCGCGTGCGTCGGTTTGCAGCCACGCCCCCGTCCAGTTGCCGCTCTCTTCAAGCAGACGCGCGAGGGCATGCTGATCCATGTACGCCCGAATGCCGACCAGCTCTCCGACCTCGCCCGTCACCGTCACCTGTCGTATCTGGCGCTTGCCCTCGAGCAACTCCACCGTGATCCTGTCGCCTGCGCGCAGCCCCAGCGCGTCCGCGAGTTGTGCCGAGATCAGCATCCCGTCCGGGGGCACGCGCAACGGCACGCCCTGTTCATCGACAAGGCGATGCATGGCTGCCGTCGTCGAAATTCCGCTCAGGCTGATCCGGCGGGAGCGATATCCGTAGGAAAGTCTGACAGGCACATCGCGAAACGGCTCGACCTTCAACACGCCTGGCAGGCTTTCGAGCGTGAAGAATGCCCGATGCGATAGCGGTTGGGAAAAAGTGATGGTCACGTCCTGACGTTCAACGCGTTGAAACTGCACGTCGAAGAGATGATCGATAGCATCGAAAAAGAACCCTCCTATCAGGAGGATCGCGCTCGCACTGGCAATCGCGAGACAGGAAAGCGCGGATTTGACGGGTTGCCGCGCGATATTGCGCACGATCATTCGCCCGGTCACGCTGATGTGCCGGGACAGACCAGTCCGCTCCGCCCAGCCCGCCGCGAATGCCGGCGGCAATACGGGACGCAGTGCCACGACGGGCTTTAATCGCGCAGCCTTCGCCACGCTTACCGCCGTGCCCGCGACTGAGGTGACGAAACTCACGGCGATGGCAGAGATCACGACTGCCCCGTCAGCCTGATACTCGAGACGGGCAAAGCGATAGTACTTCGCGTACATGTCCGTGAGATAGGATCCGAGCCCAAGCCCGGCTGCCACACCGATCGCGCTTCCCAACGCCGTAATCAGAGACGCCAGCTGGAGGTAGTGCAACGCGACACGCGTGTTTCCGTATCCAAATGCCTTCATCAACCCGATCTGTGTGCGTTGCGTGTCGATCAGCCTGCCTAGCACGCTCTGCAACAGAAACATGGCCACGCAGAAAAAGATCGTGGGTACATACGTAGACGTGGTGCGGTTCTGTGCGATTTCGTCCGATATGAAACGATGCGATAGCTGATCTTCGCGCGTGATTGCACCGAGCCCGCCATAGCGGGCCAGTTCGCGGTCGACCCAGGCGATTACGTCAGATGTCCGGCGGCTGTTGTCGAGTGCGATTGCCAGGTCGTTGAATGCCCCCTCCATGCTGAATGCAGCCGACGCGGCATCACGTCCCATCCAGATGACACCGTAGTGCCGATTGTCCGGGAAAATGGATCCGGCTCCCGCTTCATAGACATATTCCGGCGAAAGCGCAATGCCAACGATCTGGAGTTCTTTCCAGCGACCGTTCAATACGGCCCCGAAGCGCTGCCCCACATGGAGATTGTTTGCTTCCGCGAAAGCGGCGCTCATCAGCACTTCATCGTCCCGGCCCGGCGAGACATATCGGCCACTTCGTAGATGCAGCAGGTTGAGCGCTGGCCATGACAACTCGGGAATCGAGACGAGATGTCCGGTCGCTGGTTCGTCGAGGCCTGGCAAATCGAGTGTAACGTCCGACACGACGCGTGGATCGACGCGAGCGACGCCGGGCATCGACGCGATACGCGATGCGACTGCTAGCGGAGCGCGTTTGAGTGTCACGAACAGATCGGCAAACCGGTAAGAGACGTAATAGTCCTGCTGCGCCTTCAATAGACTCAAATACGTGGTGCGCATTGCGACGAATGTGGCAACGCCGCAAGCCACGACCAGCACCGCCGCAAATGCTTGCGCCCGCATATGCCAGAGGTCCCGCCATAGAAGGCGCGTCAGGGCACTCACCACGTCAGGTCCTGTGCGCGCGAACGCCTCACATTTCGACGATCCTCGACGACCGTGCCGCTGCTCATGCGTACCACGCGATTCGCCATGTCAGCGATGACAGCGTTGTGCGTAACGACAATAATCAAGGTTCCAAACTCGCGGTTAACGCGTTCGAGCACCTCGAGCACGACCCGTCCCGTCTGGAAATCCAGCGCGCCCGTTGGCTCGTCGCACAACAGCACATCGGGCCGTTTCGCTATTGCGCGGGCGATCGCGACCCGCTGCTGTTCACCGCCCGACATCTGGGAAGGGAAATGATCGGCGAGTGTGCCGATATTAACCATATGCAAGGCGACGTCTGGATCGAGGGGCCGGTCTGCAATCTCTGTCACAAGCGCGACGTTTTCACGTGCCGTGAGACCGGGTATGAGGTTATAGAACTGAAACACGAAGCCGACATGCTCGCGACGGAATCGCGTTAGTTCCCGCTCGGGCACAGAGTCGAGCCGATGGTCCCGGTAGTTGATAGTGCCGGCCGTCGGCGTATCGAGTCCGCCCATCAGATTTAGCAGCGTGGATTTGCCGCTGCCCGACGCGCCCAGCAGAACCACAAGCTCGCCAGCTTCGAGCTCAAGAGTCACATCGTGGAGCGCGCGGACACTAATGCTTCCCATCGGGTAGACCTTGCTGACTGCCTTGACGGAAAAGACGGTCTCCATCGTTCGCTCAAAATTAAAGTGACAAGGTCTGTCAGGCCGTGCAACCGGTCACTACTTCGATGATCGACTCAAGGTCAGCGATTGCACGTCCGTTGCCTCGCGCGTCACCAATCGATTTGCGTCATCGCATGGCTGCACGAAGCTGACGGGTGATTTCCCCATGTTAGCCAGCTCAGGCTCGCGGAACCGACGCAGACCCACCCGACACGGAGTAACTTTATAAATCTGAGCAAAGCTCCGCGAAATGCCTGTGCAGCACCGCCGCGCATGATGATCAAGGAGTGCGGCATCCGGTACATATTTGCATGACGTCGTGCCTGTCAGGATCCTCCCAGGAAAAATGAACATCGATGCCACCTCGCCCCGGAACCACGACCTTCCTTGTTTCTGTTACGTGCCTGTCACGCGCAGAGATCTGGTACTGGCCAGCAGGCAAATGTACGAAGAGGAATGGGCCTGCCGTCCGTACAACCAGAAGAGACCGGGTTCCTGCGGAGATTTTTACGTCGACATCGGAGAGGTAATGACCAGACTTCGCCGACAGCGTGATCCGCACGTTGTATCTGGCCGCGACTGAATGAAAGGCCTTGACTTCATCTTCTCCGATGCCGCCTGTTACATATCGGATGCCGTTTTGCTCCGCTGGCGCCGGCAGCGGCTGCGCCGACACGCTGACACACAGTATTGCCCCAAAGAGAAGTGCCGTTGAAAATACTCTTGCACGAAAAATAGACATGGATACCTCTCGCCCCGGCTTCTCGAGCGCGTGGCAACTGTCACGCATACACGCAGAAAAAGCGTCGACCCAGGAAAAACTGTTCGCCACACCAGCATGGACTCTGGGACGAATCATCGTTTGACGTGTATCAAGCTCTGATGGATCGAGCGACCTGGTGTCATTCCAACGGTGCGTGAAAGAAGTTCACGGTTTGACGTCGGCGCCCGACCGTGTTGAGGAGAATGTCATGCAACGATTCCTTGTTCCGCAACGCACTCTGCCGATAGCGTTAGCGATATGCGCGAGCCTGGCCGCACCGGCGAATAACTCGCCAGAATTTCAACTCATTCGCAACGAAATCGCGGCGAAGTAGACATATCGGCATACGATGGTCCCATCCCGAAGGGCGTAACCTGCTATGTCGCCACCGTTGTGATTATCGGTGGCGCCGCCCTTCTGCTCTGCTGGCACGCCATTTAAACTTCCGACGACCGGCTCCGCCAGACGGCGGGGACCGGATGCGAGGAACACTTTGCGTGGGGATAAGCCCAGACATCATGAGGGTCTTGATACACGTCAATCCATCCTGACACACGAAACCTATGCTAGGTCCATGGCGAAACACATGAGCTTTCTGGAGGTGTCATGTTGAAAAGCGCAGCAATCGTGGGCCTCTTGATACTGCCCGGAGCCTTCTTCGTCCTCGGACTGGCCTGCATTCATCCACGCCTTCGCAGGCAGATCGCCAGCCTCAGCGGCTTGTCAGCGCCATTGACCAGGGCGGGGCATGCCTACTCAGGGATCCGTGCAAGGCTGCCGTTGCATCGGGGGCACCCCGCCAGGAAGCCCCGGACCTGAAAAGCACAGGTGGCGCCTCAGTTGCACAGTCGTTATTGCGTCGGCGCCTGCCACATCGAGCACATCCCGCCAACCATGACTCACGCAGACACGATAGACCCCCATGGGGCCAAGCCGCCTGTCCCAGCTATCGATGCCACAAGCGTTCGGACGTTACCCGAAATGTTCGAACTGGCCTGCACGCGTTACGCCAGACGCCCGGCGTTCAGTTCATTCGGTCATACGATTGAATATCGGGACGTTGCGCGATATGTGCGCCAGTTCTCGCGGTTTCTCATCACCGAATTCAGACTTGAGCCGTCCGAGCGCGTGGCGCTCATCTTGCCGAACGGCTTGCCCTATGTAGTGGCTTTCTTTGGCGTACTCGACGCAGGCCTCGTCGTGGCAAATGTCAACCCTCTGGCGACACCCCGCGAGATCCAGATCCAGCTATCTACGGCGGCAGTTTCAGCGATCGTAGTGCTCGAGAATTTCGCCTGGAAACTCGACGATATTCTTGATGAGAATCAGGCGAACGCAGTGGTGTCCGTCGCGGTGGGCGATCTGCTTCCGCTGCGAAAGCGTGCCGCCATCGACTTTGTGCAGCGTGTCGTTCGAGACTCGATTCCCCAACAAAGCGCAGGTACTGGACATTCAGTGCCGCCTTGTCGCGCCAGTACCCCAATGCGCGAAATCAACCCTCTGCCTCCCTCGACGACGTGGCGCTGCTGCAGTTCACTGGAGGCACGACAGGCACCCCGAAGTGTGCAATGCTCACACACCGCAACCTGAGCTCCAACGTTGCTCAGATCCGCGCATGGCTGGGTGAGGCGTTTTGTTCTACGCCTCAGACCGTTCTCACGCCGCTGCCGCTGTTTCATATCTTCGCGCTGACAGCGAGTCTGCTGACGTTCGTCGAGCTTGGCGGACACAATGTGCTCGTGACGGATCCCCGCGATATCGCCGGGCTCGTAAGAACCTTGCGCCGCACGCGGCCCACCGCACTGTTAGGCGTGAACACGCTGTTTCGAGCCCTTCTCAATGCACCACATTTCCCGGCTATCGACTGGTCACGGCTGCGGCTGGTCATCGGTGGCGGCGCAGCGATTCATCCGTCCGTTGCCGCGCGATGGCAGACAGCAACGGGGATGCCGATCGTCGAAGGGTACGGGCTGACCGAGGCCTCGCCAGTCGTGTGTGTGAATCCGACGGATGCAAAGGATTTTTCCGGATCGGTGGGATATCCACTGCCTTCAACCGAAGTCAGCATTCGCGACGACGATGATGCCGTGGTCGCTGCGGGGAGTATCGGCGAAGTGTGGGTCCGGGGACCGCAGGTCATGCGCGGTTACTGGATGAACCCTGACGAGACGGCCAAGGTTATCTCGCACGATGGCTGGCTTCGCACGGGAGACGTTGGTTACTTCACTGCCACGCAAATGCTCGTGCTCGTGGATCGCAAGAAAGACGTCATCATCGTGTCAGGTTTCAAGGTGTATCCATCCGAAGTCGAAGACGTGGTGGCAGCGCTCCCCGGCATAACCGCCGCGGCCGCAGTCGGCGTGCCGGACGAGCGGACGGGACAGGCCGTGAAACTATTCGTCGTCCCGTCTTCGACAAGCCTCACTGCGGCTGAAGTGCGGGCGCATTGCCGCGCCAACCTGAGCAGCTACAAGGTTCCCAGGTTCGTCGAGTTCCGCGATACCTTGCCTCTCGACCAACTCGGCAAGGTACTGCGCCGTGTATTGATTGGATAAGCATGAGACACGGCGTAGGGAAACGACGATCGAATTCACCGAAGAGTGCAACTCCGTGATCCCGACGCCAAAGCGGTTACGAGACATGAAGGATGATGCTGCCTGCCGATCATCGGCCTACGCCCAGCGGATGCTCGAGATAGTCGACGCCTTCGCCGCAGAAATAAGTCCGGGTGGGTCCAGGCTGCCGGGTGCCACACTGGACAGCCAGTTTGAGCGTGATCTGGGGCTGGACAGTCTCGCTCGCACCGAACTGCTGACCCGCATCGAGAAAGCGCTCGGCGTGCGCTTTCCGCTTGATCTGTTCGGGCAGGCGAAAACGCCGGGTGATTTACTGCGCGCCCTCGAAGGGGAAACATCCGCCTGGCGGTCCAGATCCCGCATCGACACCGTCGACCTTAGCGTACCGGCCGGTGCGCTGGACCCGCCAACTGATGCAAGAACGCTGGTCGAAGCACTCCAGTGGCATGCATTGCGACGCCCCGAACGCACTCACATCGTGTTTCTCGACGAGGAGTCGTCGTCACACACGATGACCTACGCGGCGCTGCATGAGGCCGCCCTGCGGGTGTCGCTCGGGTTGCGCAAGCTCGGCGTCAATCCCGGAGATACCGTCGCACTGATGCTGCCGACGGGCAGTGACTATTTCGCATGCTTCGCCGGCATATTGCTCATTGGCGCCATCGTGGTGCCCGTCTACCCGCCCGCACAATCCGCACGGATCGACGATCACCTGGCGCGGCACGCGGCGATTCTTTCTGATGCGCGTGCACGGGTCATGATCGTGCCTTCACATGCATTTGGAGCCGGCCTTCTGGCCAAGGCCAGGATACCAACCTTGCATGAGATCGTTGCAGCACCGCAATTGATGGGCGAGGTGGATACCGAACAGTATGTCCCGCACGCTGACGACGTCGCACTGCTTCAATACACGTCCGGTAGCACCGGCACGCCTAAAGGCGTCGTGCTCACGCATGCGAACCTGCTCGCCAATATCCGGGCCATGGGTCAGACTGCCCGGATCGAGGAGCACGACATCTTCGCAAGCTGGCTTCCCCTGTATCACGACATGGGACTGATTGGAGCATGGTTCGGCCCGCTCTACTTCGGGATCCCACTGGTTCTGATGTCCCCGCTGACGTTTCTTGCGCGTCCGGCGCGCTGGCTGCAAACAATCAGTCATTACCATGCCACCATTACGGCAGCGCCCAACTTTGCCTATGAGCGCTGCACACGCAGGATCGAGGACGCCGATCTCGAAGCCGTCGATCTGACCTCGTTGCGCCTTGCATTTTGCGGCGCGGAGCCCGTCAGTGCGTCCACCATGCGCGCATTTGCTGCTCGCTTTGCCAGCCACGGGTTCAGGCAGACCGCCCTGACCCCTGTCTACGGTCTCGCAGAAAACACGCTTGGACTGGCATTTTCGGAGCCTGGCCGAGGCGTGCGGACAGACTGTATCAGTCGCGTCCGACTGGCTGACTCGCAGCGTGCAGCACAAGCGGAATCTCCTGATGACGTGCTCGAACTGGTGTCGAGTGGACGCGCGTTACCCGGCAACCAGATTCGTATTGTCGATGCCGGCCGTAATGAGGTACCCGAAAGAGCGGTCGGCAGAATTGAATTCCGCAGTCCCTCCGCGACCCGCGGGTATTTTCAGAACCCCGCTTTGACTGCACAGCTGATTCACGATAATTGGCTCGATACCGGCGATCTGGGATATATCGCCGATGAAGAGCTGTTTATCACGGGCCGCGTGAAGGATCTGGTGATTCGGGCCGGGCGTCACTTTTTTCCGTACGAACTGGAAGCAGCCGTTGGGCGTCTGCCTGGAGTACGAGCCGGTTGCGTTGCGGTGTGCGGAACACCCGACATTGAAACGGGCACCGATCGACTGCTCGTCATCGCAGAGACTCGTGCAACTGCTACCGCCACGCTCGCGACGATACGTACTGGCATCAACGAAGCCTCCGTGGCCCTGCTGGGCGCTCCGCCAGAGGAAGTCGCTCTGGTTCCACCGCACAGCATCCTCAAGACATCCAGCGGCAAGATCCGCCACGCTGCCACTCTGGATCTGTATCTGCGCAGTCGCGGACACCTTCTGCCACGCCCGCCATGGCGCCAGTGGCTCGACATCGGCGCGAACACCATACTGCCGATCGCCCGGCGGCTTCGAACTGCCGGCGGACGCTTCGCTTACGGTGCATGGTGCTGGATCAGCATCCTCCTTGTAGCGATACCCGCATGGTTGATGACTGTGTGGCACCCGGACGCAAAGCGAAACTGGAGGATTGCATCGCGCGCCGCACGACTCGCCCTGCGGCTGGCAGGCATTCGCGTGACCGTACGCGGCGTCGATCTCATTGACAGCGCACAGCCAGCTATCTTCGTTGCCAATCACGCGAGTTATCTGGACGGGCTCGTGCTACTCGCGGCCCTTCCCATCCCACTCGGTGTTGTCGCAAAGCGTGAACTCACCAGCGCGCCGCTTCTCGGCCGCTTCCTTCGCGCAATAGGCGTACGTTTCGTCGAACGCGCCGACTATCGGCGCATGGCCGACGACGAGCGCGAACTGGTAAAGCAGGCAATGGCCGGAACCTCGCTGCTCTTCTTCCCGGAAGCAACCTTCGTCAGATCCGCGGGTCTGCGGCAATTCCGGCTCGGCGCTTTTGTTACCGCGTGTGTTTCGCACCGGCCCATGATTCCTGTCGCGATCGCGGGTACGCGTGTTGTGCTGCCGGATGGGCAGTGGTTGCCAATGCGAGCCGGTATCACGATTACCGTGCTCCCAGCCCTGGCACCATCGGGCGAAGACATGAAGGCTGCTGCAGACTTGCGCGACGCCGCGCGCGCCGCAATCGCCGCCTGTTGTGGAGAAAGAGCATTGAGCGAAATTTCCCCACTGGAGATACCCGCTCACCACGACGCCATCTGACCGACGCGAGTACGACGCTTCGCTGCGCGACACGCTCCCACTTGATCTCGATCAAGCGAAGCATTCGTTGCTGCGTGGACCATACATCTTGACCCAGCCTGTTTCCGGTGAGCGCGGGTGCCGCGACAGCGCTTCTTCCGAATACAGTCCGCCAGAGGTTAAAACGTTGAAGGAGAGGATTCATGTGGGCGCGTGACGTGATGACAACGTCGGTCATTTTCGCTACCCCCGAGATGAGCGTACTAGAGGTCGCAAGGCTCCTTGTCGAACACTCGGTCAGCGCGGTGCCGGTTACGACTGCCGACGGCAAGCTGATTGGCATTGTCAGCGAGGGGGATCTGGTGCACCGTGGCGAGATAGGCACCGGCGGCCGGCGCCGCTCCTGGTGGCTGGAGTTTCTTGCATCTAGCCGTGAACTGGCTGGCGAGTATGTGAAAGAGCATGCTCAGACGGTGAAAGATCTGATGACTGTCGACGTCGTCACCGTAAACGAGGACACGCCTCTCTCGGAAGTTGCATCTCTGTTGGAGCGGCATCGCATCAAGCGCGTTCCGGTGTTAGAAGGCGGCAAGGTGACAGGTCTGGTAAGTCGCGCCGACCTCGTGCGTGCGCTCGCAAGCAGCACGCACGACAACAAACAGGAGCCGGTCGTACGCGCCGATGAAGAGATACGCGAGGCCATCTTGAATGCGATGTCTGGCCAGCGCTGGGCGCTATCGCGAGGGCAGGTGATCGTCAACGAAGGTGAGGTGCACCTGTGGGGTGTAATCCTTAGTGAGGAGGAGCGCAAAGCCGCGTGCATTGCGGCGCAAGGCGTCCCGGGCGTCAAACAGGTGATCAGCCACCTTGACTATCCGGTCGTACTCCCGTCGATGTGACCTCGCGAACGACCCGTTGGTCTGCCGCCCAACATGCAGCGCGCACACATAGACGGCAGCCGTGGCGGCAACAGCGCACGCTTCATCAACTACACGTGCGCCCCCGAACTGCGAGGCCATCGAGACCGGTCAGCGCGTCTTCATTCATGCGCTCGTCGACATTAAACCGGGCGACGAACTGTTCATCGACTGTGGGCTGACTGTGGATGAGGAGATCACAGTCGAGATCCGCGCCAATTATGCGTGTCGTTGCGCCGCTCCCACCTGCCGTCAGTCGATGCTCGCGGCCGAAGCGGATACCTCACGAGACTTTTCGGATGCCTGAGTACGACCTTGTTCAGCCGTTGGACCATGTCTATGCATTCAGCATGCATGTCGCTGGACGACGGGATCGAATCCTTCACGCCGATATTCTGTCCGGCGTTAAGCACGACAGTCGAACCGCCAACCACCGCGCCCGTGACATTCAGATCGTTGGTTGCGTCGAGCGCAAGCGTCGATGCCGCCTGAGCCAATCGGCCGAGGGCACTGCCGAACAGCCATAAGGGCTCAGCCGCGGACCGTCGCGTCTGCTTTCGCCCGCACTGGGAATGAGAGTGAATATCGCTTTCTGTTGTTACAAAAAACTCGCGCAAGGTCGTTTTCCAGAATCTAAAGTCCATTCCACACCTCTGACAAAACACCGCTTGTAAGAGGGGCGCTGTTATCCGCAAGGCAAACTCTGGATTAAAAGGAACGACGATCCGCTATCAGCATTTTGCTTGACCGAGCGCTGGCAGTGACCAGCGCTCGCGATGAGTAGCCGCTCACGCAGTAGCGAGCTGGTCAGCGAAGAGTTCGCAAAACAGGACGCGCCGATGATGTGATCTTTCAGTGGCGAGGCGAAGCATGCCAGCACGCGTCTTTCGCAACTGCCAGCAGGCTACGTTGAGTTGTTGCCGACCACATTGGAAAGGAGCCTTCCATGCGTTGCCACAAACCTCGTGTACTGTTGAGCGGCATCCCGCTCGCTGCTGTCCTGCTCACAACGATTTCCACCGTTCGGGCAGCACCCGTTCTCGTCTCCGGTCCGAGCATATTCGCCACTTGCACGATAGGTGGCCCCGGGACCAATTACGTGAACGCGGAGGTGGAGCCGTGGATTGCCGCCAATCCCGGAAACCCTTCGGCTCTTATCGGCGTGTGGCAACAGGACCGATGGGACAACGGCGGCGCACATGGCCTGGTCGCGAGTTCGTCAATCGACGGCGGTTACACCTGGGCCAAGCCGGCCGCACTCCCCTTTAGTGCATGCGCAGGCGGGACTGACTATGAGCGGGCGTCCGATCCTTGGGTGTCGATAGGCCCCGACGGAACAGCGTACGCCGTGTCTATCTCCTTCAATCAGTCCGACAACAGTAACGCGGTGCTCGCCTCTGTGTCGAAAGACGGCGGCCTGACGTGGGCCAAGCCGAGCACCATCATCGCGAATAACGAACCCAGCTTGCAGTTTTTCAATGACAAGGAGTCGGTGACGGCCAGTCCGATCACGGCAGGGGTCGCCTATGCAGTGTGGGATCGCCTTGAACTGCCGAATGCAAATCCATATGCAAACAGGCGTACGGCCGCTTTTCGGGGGCCGTCGCTGTTTTCGAAGACGACCGACGGCGGGGCCACATGGAGTCCGCCATCCGTAATTGTGTCGGTGCCTTCACGGCAGCAGACAATAGGCAATCAGATAGTCGTGAATTCGCAGACCGGAACGCTGTATGACTTCTTCAACCTCATCACTCCGCCATTCTCAAAGTCAGCAGGCAAGGTGGCTTTCATAAAATCGACCGACGACGGCGCAACTTGGACGAAGCCTGCAATTATCACCGGTTTGCAGACCGTCTCGGTGTTCGACCCGAACACGGGTGAAGCGGTGCGTTCAGGGGACGACATCCCCGAGCCGGCCATCGATCCGACAACCGGCCAGCTGTATGTGGTTTGGCAAGATTCCCGCTTCAATGGCGGCCACTACGACGAAATCGCCCTTTCCACTTCGAGCGACGGTGGCGTCACGTGGAGCGCTCCAACCCGCGTTAATACGGCTACCGGACGGCCAGCATTCAATCCGAGCATTCGTGTCAACTCGTCGGGGATCGTGGCAGTGACGTATTACGACTTTCGCAATCTTGCCGACGGCAACGTTGCGACCTTGCCGACCGATATCTGGCAAAAGACCTCGGCGGACAGAGGGGCAACGTTTAGCGACGACACACATCTGGCGGGCTCATTCGACCTCAAGACTGCGCCCAATGCCGAAGGCTTATTCGTCGGAGACTATCAGGGCCTGGCCGCCGCGGGCTCGCGCTTCCTGCCGTTTTTTGTGCAAACGAATACGGGCAATCTACTCAATCGCACAGACGTCTTTGCTCAGCCCTAGGTGTAATCGGGCGTAGCGAACTCTCCGCACGCAGCATGGCTCACATCGCTGCGTGCGAGATCACGATCGACCAGCGCACTCCGGAATGTAACGGCGGACAATTCCGCGACATCGGTGCGCGTCCACGCGCTGTCCCTTAAAGTCCCGAGGGCAAAGCATCTCGGCTCCCCTCGTAACCATCACAGAAGCGGCCTGGTTGCATATTGTGCCGACTGGTTACGCTTTGTCACCATAAAAGGTCAACGTTGGAGAATCGCCTAACGTTTACACGAGCAGCACTGCAGATCGTGGTGCATATTCAAGGGAGAATACTATGAAGAAAATCGTCGCAGCTCTTGCATCCGCCATGCTGGTCACCACAGTTTTCGCACAGACGGCAACGCCTTCGGACGCAAGTAAGGCGCAAATGAAAGCGAACAGCGAAAAGAGTGAAGCACAGGCTACCGCAAATAAAAAGAAAGCCGAAGCGCAGAGCGACGCGGACAAGGCTCAGGCGTCGGCGAATGAAGACAAGGCCTCAGCTCAAGCGGACGCTGACCAGAAAGCGGCAAAAATGCAGAAGGCAACAACGCCGAAAGAGGCTTCCGAGGCGCACACCGATGCAATGAAAGCGCAGTCAAAGGCCGACAAGAAGAAGCATGACGCACAGGCGAAGGCTGACCGGAAGAAAAACGAAGCGGCGAAGGACGCAAATGTGGCGCAGGCAAAGGCAGACAAGGAAAAAGTCGAAGCGCAGAACGATGCCAACAAGAAGGCTGCAGACGCCAAGGTCGACGCTGCCAAAAAGCAATAACGGGGGCGCGGGCGTCACTGCTCGCATCCAGTAAGTTCGATACCGTTTTGCGGGGCGAGCCGAAGTGCTCGCCTTCCGATTTTAACTGCCCAATCGAATTCGCCAGGTCCGGGAGCGGAAGGTCCGCTCTCGTTGTTTGCTGCGCACCACTCCTGCGAGTGGATTTCGCCCGACACACCGCCGCAGCTATAAACTTCGCCTGAATGTGTGCTACCTCTGCACGTCGTGTTTTCGAAAGTTGCAACGCGCAACGAAGTTGCCCCCGACTGCAAGGCAGTTTAGCGACTCACCCCTCTTACCCCTCGTGCTACTGAGCGCAGGTAGTCCGCGCCTACGAACAGCGGGACTATAACGGGGCCGTCTCGGGTCTCAATGCAATTTGCCTGTCATCAGTCAAGCTCCGGATGACCGCGAATTTAACGCGCAGTCCCAACGAAAACTCGTCGAGATCGACCCCGCGAACGATGCGACCGTCTCGCAAATCGATCTGCCGGGCGCATAGGGCAATCATCGCCTCTATATCGTTCCGCAACTCCACCTGGCATTCATCGCCTGTGAAGACAACGCGAAGCTGCTGGAGTTGAATCTGCTCACGAAACAGCTCGTCCAGTCTTTTGACGTGCGTATTTCACACCAAGCTGGACAGTGATTTCGCGGCAAGCTGGACAGGCATTTCACGCGAAGGTGGACACGGATTTCACGGCAAGCTGGACAGCGATTTCACACGAAGCTGGACAGTAACGCTCTGATGTAGCGACGCGGGTCAACCGTGGCACGCTCGACGATTTCGTCGAGAGGCCACATGGCATATCCAACGTTGACCATGCGTAAAATTCGTGAAGTGCTGCGCCTGCATTTCGACTGCGGGTTTAAGCAGCGTGAGATTGCCCGGGCAGTCGGTGCCTCTCCAACGACAGTCGGACAGTATGTGCGGCGCATGGAGCGCGCAGGGCTTACCTGGGCGGTGTCGGCGACGCTGTCCGACGATGAACTCGAAGCGCTGCTGTACCCGCCGCCACCACAGGTCGAGGGGCAGCGGCCCGAACCCCACTGGCCCACCGTCCGTCGCGAGCTCTCGCGCAAGGGCGTCACGCTGGATCTGCTGTGGAACGAGTACAAGGCCGAGCATCCGGACGGCTATGCGTACACGTGGTTCTGCACGCACTACAGCCAGTGGGCCAGCTCGTTGCCCCTGACATTGCGCCAGACGCACGCTCCGGGCGAGAAGCTGTTCGTCGACTACTCCGGCGACAGGGTCGCAATCATCGATGCGGCGACGGGCGAGATCCGTGAGGCGGAGCTCTTCGTCGCAGTGCTCGGCGCGTCGAACTACACGTACGCCGAAGCGACCTGGACGCAGCAGTTGCCGGACTGGATCGGCTCGCACGTGCGTGCGTTCGAATTCATCGGTGGCTGTCCTGAGATTGTCGTGCCGGATAACCTTAAGTCAGGCGTACACAAGCCCAGCTTCTATGATCCGCTGATCAATCGCACCTACGCAGCAATGGCCGCGCATTATTGCGTCACTGTCCTCCCGGCTCGCAGCGGGAAGCCCCGCGACAAGGCAAAGGTTGAACAGGGCGTACTCCTGGTCCAGCGCTGGATTCTCGCCCGGCTGCGCAAGCAGCGCTTCTTCAGTCTGGCCGAGGCGAACCGGGCAATCGCCGGATTGCTCGCCAGCCTGAACAACAAGGCCTTCAAGAAGCTGCCGGGTTCGCGCCGCAGCGCCTTCGAGGAACTTGACCGTCCGGCGCTCAAGGCGTTGCCTGTGCTGCCGTACCAGTACGCCGACTGGAAGGTCGCCCGCGTCGGCATCGACTATCACGTCGAACTGACTGGTCATTACTACTCGGTCCCACATCGCTTTGCGCGCGAACAGGTTGACCTTCGTTACACCACATCGACGGTCGAGATCTTCCATCGCGGCAAGCGTATCGCCGCGCACGCAAAGAGCGACCGGCGCGGCGCCCATACCACGCTCAATGAACACATGCCCGCTAACCATCAGGCCGTCACTGGCTGGGACCCACAGCGCCTGCGCAACTGGGCGGACAGCATCGGCCCATACACCGCCGCAGTCATCGAGCATCTGCTGGGCGGTCGCCAGCATCCGCAGCAGGCCTATCGCACCTGTCTTGGTGTGCTTCGGCTCGCAAAGGACTATGGCAACGAGCGACTTGAGGTGGCCTGCTGCCGCGCCATCGATCTCAAAGCGCCGGGGTACAAGTTCATCGCCTCAACGCTGAAGAACGGTCTGGATCAGCAACCCTCGCCGACATCTGCACAGGCCGACTTACCGCTTACGCACGCCAACGTGCGTGGGCCCAACTACTACCATTGAAGGAGAAATATGCTCAGACATCCGACCATCGAGAAGCTGCACGAGCTACGCCTGAGCGGCATGGCCGCCGCGCTCACCGAGCAGCAGGGACTCGCCGACATCGAAGCAATGAGCTTCGAGGAACGACTGGGTCTGCTTGTTGAGCGAGAGTCCAGCGTGCGCGAATCACGGCAGACGACGGCGCGGCTACGCCGCGCAAAACTGAAGTTCCCCGATGCCGTGCCCGAGGACATCGACTACCGCTCGGCACGGGGACTCGACCGCAGTCTCATCGGCCAGCTGCTGACGTGCAACTGGATTCGCGAGCGCAACAGCACGGTGATCATAGGCGCCACCGGTCTTGGCAAGACCTGGCTGTCTTGTGCACTGGCCAACCAGGCATGCCGTCAGGGCTTCTCAACGCTGTATCTGAAAATGCCCCGGTTGAACGAGGATCTTGCCATTGCCCACGGTAGTGGCCGCTACGCACGCCTGCTGGCGCAGTGGGCAAAGACGGACGTCCTGCTGATGGATGACTTCGCGATGGCGCCCATGAGCGACGGCGCCGTGCGCGACCTGCTGGAGATTCTTGATGATCGTCACGGCCACCGTTCGACGCTTGTGACAAGTCAGATTCCAATTGAGAACTGGCACGCGGTACTCGGGGATCCGACGCTCGCCGACGCCATTCTCGATCGACTCGTGCACAACACCTATCGCGTCAATCTCAGCGGCGAGTCGATGCGCAAACACAAAAAGAGTTTGACCGACAAACCCCGATCAGAGTAAAAATCGGAAACCCCGCGTCGCTGCGCTCCGACTGTCCAGCTTCGCGCGAATCAGCCGTCCACCTTCACGCGAAACGCGTGTCCAGCTTCCACGAATTACGCATTTTGACGTGGGCGGCGATCCTGACGTACTCGCATTCGATTCCGCCATGGGCGCTCTATGTTGCCGGTGAAGCAGGCATCGTCTCGATGTTCGCCGTTGGCTCCTCAGCCGTGTCGAAGATCGGTGACGGCAGCATCGGTCCCAACGCGCAAGTGATAGGCGTCGATCCATCGACGCATCGCGTCTATTTCCCGCTGAAGAACGTCGACGGGCGTCCGGTGCTTCGTGTGATGGCGCCGCGGTGAAATTCGCCGTCTTCGGGAAACGAACGTCATGAAGGAGGATAGATATGAAAGCGCTCACGATGCTCGCGGGACTTCTTGCCGCGACATCAGCCCTCGCTGCTGGCCCACACACAAGTGGCGGAATGCTGGTCGACGAGCATGGGATGACCTTATATGTATTCGACGGAAAGGGAATGCCAGATGCCAAAGCCTGCGAAGCGGACTGCGACAAAAACTTCCCGCGCCAGCACTCGCCGCGCCAGGCGACAAACCGTCAGGCGATCTGACGACGCTGAACCGCCGCTCCGGCGAGCCACTGCAAGGACCGTTTTCAAGTGCACAGCTGACGCCGCATACCGTTCCTATACCGCGCCCGATGCAGAACCGGATCCATTGCACACGAGCACGATCTTGCCTGTCACGCCCTCCTTGCCGAGCAGCTCCTGCGCGCGTCGTGCCTCTGCAAGGGGAATGCGCTGCGCGATGAGCGGCTTAATCTTCCTCTGCTGCAGAAGATCAAGCAGGGTCGTCAAATCCTGTCGAAACAACGCCGGTTTTAGCCGTTTGAGCCACTGGATGCTGTACGGGATCACCCGTTTCCGGCCCGGCAATAGAAAGCCGCCAGCAATGTACAACCCAAAAATGGCGATCGCACCGAAGCGATTACGACGGCCTGGACCTGGACGAGCTGAAACTAATCTACCGTCACGCAGAGAGGAGGTTAGGCCGTATGCGATTACCGTCCCGCCAGAACGGAGAGCCTTGCGGGAACGCCAAATGTGGGTACCGCCGATCCCCTCAAAGACGACGTCCACGCCGTCCCCGGTGAGGCGGCGAATTTCCTCAACAAAGTCGAGCTGGCGGTAATCAATTGGGATACCGCCTAAATCTGAAACGGTCGACGCCCCACGCGATGAACAGGTACCGTACATCTCCAGTCCGGCGAGACGCCCGAGTTGCAACAGTGCCGTGCCGACACCACCTGCCGCGCCGTGGATCAGGACGCGCTGGCCCCGTCTGACCTTTGCGGAGCGATGCAGCATCTGATAGGCCGTAACATAGTTGAGCACGAGGCTGACAGCCTCAGCAGCATCCAATCCTGGTGGCACAGGAACCAGTTCGTTTTTCGGCAGGCACACATACTGCGCGTACGCGCCACTGATCGGCAGCGCGGCGATCATCTGGCCGGGTTCGATTCCGGAGACGCCACGGCCGAGCCGATCCACCACGCCCACCAGATCCCACCCAGGCGTGAAAGGCAGTCGTGGCGTTTCGGGATGAATGCCCTCGCGCATCATCAGGTCGGGCAAGCTGACACCAGCAGCCAGCACTTTCACCCTCACCTCACCATCGTTCGGCTCGGGGCACTCCTCCTCAACCACCCTGAGTGCTTCGGGACCACCGTACTGAGTCACGATGATACGTGTGTGTCTCATAGGCACCTTCCCCGCTTGCCGAGTGCTTGATCTCGCGAGCGCCAAGAATAGATCCAGGCGACGGGGCACCAATTCTCAAGCTACCCGCTAGCTCCCACGCCTCATTGATGCAGGTCAATCTCTTAAGAAGTACACCGTCGCAGCGATCTTGACTCGCCGGGCGATAGATTCTTCCGATCCTGGCGGGTAATCGAATTCCCTTGAGCCTCGGACCGAAAACGACGGCTGGTTAGAAGCAGGTTTGCCTCGCGGCTTTGCAAGGTCTTCGTGATCAGGACCAGTTCGGCCGGCCCGCATACGGGTTGTTGCGCGATATGGGGAATGCACGTTTCGCGCATCTGTATAGCGACGTGCCGCGCTCTGGAGTTGATCTCGCGGCTGTTAGTCAGCTTACCGATCGCGTGGCCTCCAACCCGCACCGGACGCCCCAAACCGACATCACGAGCGCCGAGTGGGCGCAGCAGCGTATCGCCAGCGTTCCGCGCGTCGGGTTTCCGCGTTCGCCAACGATGCGAAGACAGCATTCGACTGCAACAAAGCACTACCGCGAGGGCCGTGTGCCCTGAAGTCGGTAAGGGCTTGCCATTGACACCGGTCAAGAGCCAGATGACGCAATAGTCCATGCTAGGTTTGTTTCGAATCGGGAGACGATCCATGAATGAACAGATCAAAGAAAGAATACTGGCACTGCTGGATCAGCACCGGATCATGACGATTGCCACGCTAAGGCCGGACGGTTGGCCGCAGGCGACGACGGTAGGCTACGTGAGTGAGGGACTCACGCTCTACTTTCTTTGCGGTCTGGACAGTCAGAAGGCGAACAATCTGGCCCGGGACGATCGCGTCTCGCTTACGATAGATCACGACACTTCAGATCTGATGGCAATTACTGGTTTGTCCATGGCGGCGCACGCGCAACCAGTGACCGATCGCACTGAAGCGGAAAAGGTCTTGAGGATGCTGCCGCTCAAGTATCCGGACCAGATTTCCCTGCCAATGCCAATGCCGTCCCCGAGGAAGTCCGAATATTCCGCGTAACTCCGATAGTTATTTCCGTGCTCGACTATTCGAAAGGCTTCGGGCACACCGATCTCTTTACTTGTTGAACGTTTCATGACATGAGCGTGGATCGCGATGACGCGGTGCTCCGGTAGTTGGATCAAGTGGGCAGTCACCTGTGCCAAAGCTGGCTGCGCTTATGCGATGAGTGTTTTCGCGATCGGATTTGCCCTCGGAGCGATCCGCGTCCTGCTGCTTGTTCCGCGCTTTGGTGATACGGTCGCCGTATTGCTGGAAGCGCCGGTCATACTTGCCATCAGCTGGCGGATGTCACGATGGAGCGTGAAAAAACGCGGCTTGATGACCGATACGGGAGGAGCGTTGCTGATGGGGACAATCTCCTTTGCCGTCTTGATGTCTGCAGAATTTGTTACTGCGGTGACTTGCTTCAATCGGACTGTGGCAGAGTACTTCGCTGGCTTCTGGTCTGTGCCCGGAGCGATCGGACTCGCGGCCCAACTTTGCTTTGCCAGCTTTCCGTTCCTGCAGGCCACCAATAGTCGAATTGCATCTGGCAGGTGAACGCGTTTGCCGAAGCCGGGCGGGGGAAGGTCCGTTGGCTGCGCGAAGCTGACCTTCGAATGTCGAGCCGACAGCGGAGTCGAGCGGCCGCATATGGCCGACTGCACGCATTCGTCGCCTTGGCCGATCCCGGACCGAAGGCAAACGCAGCAAAACGACCTGAGGCGGATCTTCGGCATTCTCGTTAGCGGACGGTCGTAGCCCCCTGTTGGCGCCGGCAAAGTTACAGACCACGCAGAAGTTTCGGCATCGAAGTTTCATCAAGCACATCGGCAGCGCAGTTCAGACTGCCCTGCAATGACCACTGAGCGGTTACCTGAGACGCTCGCGTCGCGAGAGAACCCTCGATGTGACCTCACAAAATCGCGAGCTATTTCAGCACACCGTTCAAGGCATGAGCACGCACTTCTTTTTCCCAGGCTGAAGGAGAATTCTCGTTGCGATAGGACCGCTGCAGTATTTCACCTGGTCCAGCTTCGACATATCGAACAGGAAGCCACGCGCCGTCTTTGTGACCGTCACAACATCACCGTCCAGCATCGGGTACGTAGTCGTAGTACCGGAGACGATGGGTGTACCCCTGACCAGGCTGGAATCTATGGTGCAATTCGTCGCGAGACCCTGCGTGGGAACGCTAGACAGATACGAAAAGCTGACGATGACACCATTGGACTGCTTCACCTCAAGATCGTGAGACACCTCTTTCTGGTCAACAGAGCATTCGAGACTGTTCGGGTCTTTGACTGCCGCTTGCGCATTGCCAGCAAGCACAATTGCCACACAAAGCGCAATTCCAGTTCTCTGCACAATCATGTTCCTTTCACGTCCTTGGCGATATCTGCGATGCTCTTCGCCGCCGCCACAAGAATAAAACGAATGAACCATTGGCCGGATTTTAAAAAATCTTTAAATGGGAATCGAGAAAGGTTAAATATGCGCAAGACATTTTACGTGTCGCGAAAATTTTACTTTTGGTTTATGTACCCGGCAATGCATACCGAGTACTCTCGCGCGAAAACGGGGCTAACGGACGCATCGCGGCAAATCAAGCCGCACGCGCGCCGTGCGCTCTCATAGCCGATTCGATCTGTTGCGACGCCGTCGTCGCCGGATGCAACCGGCAGCTCGGCGCAACGATCGGCTCGATAGAAACGACGTCGATAACGAATATCGTCGAGAAGGGAAACCTCGGTCCAGTCAGATCAACGAGAGGACGCGCAAGTGATTCGAAATCGCCGTCGCGATTTGTGGCAAGTCGGGCTCTACTTTTGGCCTTGAAACCCTTCTGGACGGAAGGGTCGAGGAAGCTCACGCATCCCGCAGTGTTCGAGGCAATGTTTCTCGCACTGCCTGGCGAGGCGATATTGGCAATCAGAAGACGATTGGGACCATCAGCGCAAGGGATTCCGCTGTAGCCAGCCAGCACAAAACGCTTCTATTCATCGCTGACAGACCCGTTTCGTCGATCATCTTGGGACCTCCCGTGGGAAAGGCCAATCGAGCATTGTCAGCGATTCATGTCATCGCGTCGAATGGCTCTTATTGGCCCAGAGCCCCAGTTCCGTGAACGTTCTACAGAACTGACATTGGAGTCTTAAACCGCAGCTTGCCGGGGAGGTGGTTGAACGCCTACCACCGCCCGATCAACTGCCGTTCGCATCTTAGTCAAAGGGTCAATCGAGCGTCAGCTACGCTTCAAAACCGGCATGAAATTGGACGGCACTCAACCTGAGCGGGACCGGCCTATCAATGTCGCAGGTCTCGGGTGGCGGTGGCTGTCCCGGCTTCCACTGGGGCGTTTTCCCGGCGACATCGACATTGTGCGGCCGGGGTTCAGCTTCCATTTCCAGATCGTGACGTGCGTCGTCATTTCAGTCGTTTTGTCGATCCTGATCTGGCTGTTCAGGCGAGGAGTCCGAGACGCCCGTTCACAGGAAAACGGCCGCAGCCCCGCTAATTGACGCAAGCGATCTGCGGCCGCTGCCTTAACTAGCCGACTCACTGACTGGAAGCATCAGCCAGTCGCCGAGCCCGTTCCACCTACCTCGGCCTCCTTCCTCTCAAGGCGCAGATACATATCGGCCGCGACTAACCCGAACACGATATGGCAGATAAAGCTCACCCACTCGCGGGCCTCCGCGAACCACGGGAAAAACGCAGTCATACCGTAGAAATTGACCAGATAAACGGCCACGCCGAACAGCCCGCCGGCGAGCGACGCCATTCCGACGCTCGAATCGAGGCTGAATGGTGCCATGATTACCGCGAGAATGACGGCGAAAACGATCGCTAGCACGAAGTGGACAATCAGCGCCGCCAGCATGATGCCGGCGTCAAAGGTTGCTGGCTGTATCAGCGCATCGCGACCAAGGACGATCGCCGCGATCATCCGTGGCGGCCCCCACGGGCTCCGCCCCATCGCCCACATCGCGAGGAGCTCGAGCGCGAGAAACACAGCGCCTGCAACGCAGCCGCCAATCGCCGCTGCGCGCCAGTCCGGTATGCGGCGCGCAAAATGATGCGAATGCATGTGAAGTTCCATGATGACCTCCTTGAGTGCGGCATATTTCGTACCGCTCTCACTAGATATTTTAGGAAAACCTGGAAGAACGTGCCGCGACGCTCCGGATCGCGCGCCGGCTGGGCTTGCGCACAGGCCATTGGGCCAGGCCGACCTGAAAAACGATTCAATGGAGCTTACCGTTCGGTGGGGAGAAGCTAATGCACCCGAGGCACCCGAGCGCCTCCTCGTGTGCGCGCCGGACGAGATTCAGCGTCTGGGCCCCTTCATGCCTTCGGATTCTGCTGCGGCATTGCGCTCCTCGCTTGCCTCGATAGGGTCCATGCTCTCTTCGACGGAAGCTGACGCGCGCTCCGTGAGTGCCCGGGCGTCGTCGACGGTCTCGTCGAATCCTTCATCGTCGCCGACGGGAGGAGCCAACATGTCGTGAAGCATCGCCTCCAGTTCTGGCGTGTCCCACGGTATGCCGCACTGCATTTTCTTCTTTATGTAGTGCTTGACTTCCGCATCCTGCTCAGCAGTCAGCGGAAGACTGCGAAAAGTACTTTGAGGAGTGGCGTCGGCCATGATTTTCCTCCACGGTCTCTCACATTTCGAGTGTAGCGCTGTTGTGATCAAGTGTCCTTAACGATCAGATCACATTGACCATGGCACGCGTGTCATTGCGGCGCTGCCGCCTGCCGCCGGTCAATGCTCACCGGCGCAGCGGACTCCCCGCGTGACTTGTCGGATGCCTGATTCGACCCCGATGCAGCCGTCTGAACCTGAGTCGGCTCAACGGCCGCCTCCAGGCTCAGAAGAAGGAGGCGCGGGGCACGGCCCACGTCCCTTTACCGTTGTTTTAACGAGTGTTCCGCAGATCGTCTTCGCCGGGCGAGTGGTCGCGCCTGGCGGGTTTCAACCGGTGCGACTGCACCGGATCGCCCAGAACAACGCAATGACGAGAAAGACAGCGCATGAACCCCACTGGGTCACGATACTTGTCCACGCCAGCGCAGGATTGGCTGGGGCTTCGGCGTGGCCAGCCAGATACAGGAGGCTGCCCGCCGCAAGCTGCGCCTCCTTTTCGACTATCCACCATTTCAACGTCAGGACGATCGACGCGAGTCCGCTGCCAACAAGAACCGCCCCCAGAAATGGATCGCTATGCGTTCGCTCATCTCCCGGTCCAAGCTGGCGACCGACGATACATACGACGGCCACAACGGCGAGGACCGACAGCAAGACAAACCAGCGCGGAAATCGCATTCCAATCGCGACCAGATACCCGGCAAACGTGACAAGTTGCGGCCATGTCTGGCGCACGAGTGCCTTGCAGGTTGCTTTCACGCGCTCCAAAGCCTGTCTCCCGCAAGAGTCATGGCGCGAGCGCGCCTCGGTTTCCACGTATCGCCGTAAGAATGCCTCTCAACAGGTCGATCGGCGCTGGCGGACAGCCGGGTATGGTGACGTCCACCGGAAGCAGTTCTGACAGCGGGCCGCAGACGGCATAACTGTCCTTGAAGACACCACCCGTACAGGCGCAGTCGCCCGCCGCAACCACCAGCTTGGGATGGGGTGTTGCCTCCCACGCTCGCCGCACGGCTTCCCTCATATTCAGTGTGAGCGGCCCTGTGACCAGCAGCATGTCGGCGTGACGCGGACTTGCAACGAACCTGATGCCGAGACCCTCAATGTTGTAGTACGGGTTGTTCAGCGCATGGATTTCGAGTTCGCATCCGTTGCAGGAACCGGCGTCTATCTGCCGGATGCAAAGCGCGCGGCCAACCACATCGAGAATCTCCTGATGAAACTGCTGATGTCCGGTCAGCCATTCATCGGTGATAGCCGGAGTCACCTCGGCCGGAATATCCGTCAGCACGATGCGTTTGAGCAGTTGCCACATTACAGATCGTGTCCCGCGTAGTTCAGATTGAACGACTTGTTGATCAACGGGAAATCAGGAACGATATTGCCGATGATCGCGTGCTCCAGCGCAGGCCAGTTTTGCCACGAGGGATCGTGGCAGTGGCACCGCGTGATGGTTCCGTTCTCGCCAGTTTCAAGCGCAACGAATACATCTCCGCGCCAGCCTTCGACCCAACCGACGCCGCACGCTCGCGGACGATCAACTTCAACCGGCGCGACGATCTCACCGTCAGGCAGGCCGTCGATGAACTCGCGAATCAACCTGAGTGATTCGTAGACCTCGTTGAAACGTACAGCAACGCGTGCGGCCACGTCACCCCGGTCGTCGCAGATCATCCGAGGCCGGACCTCGTGATACGGCGCGTACGGGTGGTTGACGCGTACGTCGATGGCCAGACCGCTCGCCCGCGCCGCCATGCCGCACACACTGAAGTGCGTCGCGACGTTCTCCGTCAACTTGCCTGCACCCGTAAAGCGGTCCTGCAGCCCGGACTGCTCCTCATAGATGCGCTGCATCGTCCGGACCTCGGCTTCGATCCGGTCGCACTGGCTCTCGACACTCCCGATGAGTTCCGCCGTCAGATCGCGCGCGACGCCGCCAGGCACAATCTGGTCCATCAAGAGCCTGTGTCCGAACACCTTGCCGTTCAGACGTAACCAGTTTTCCTTTAGCCGGGAGAACTGCGCAAGCCCAAATGCGAAACCTGCATCGTTGCCGAGCGCACCCAGATCGCCGAGATGATTCGCGACGCGCTCACGCTCGAGCAGCACTGCCCGCAACCACTGCGCGCGAGGAGGCACAAAGACGTTCAACGCGCGTTCGACCGCCATGCAGTACGCCCATGAGAACGCCACTGTCGTATCGCCTGCAATTCGTCCCGCCAGACGATGGCCCAGCAGCAACGGCGTCTGCCCGAACAGCCGCTCGATACCTCGATGCGTATAACCGAGTCGCTCCTCCAGTCTCAGCACCTTTTCGCCGACGACTGAGAACCGAAAATGCCCCGGCTCGATGATGCCCGCATGGATCGGCCCTACCGCGATCTCATGAACACCATCGCCAGTGACGGGCACAAATGGATAGTCCGCTTCGTGCGATTCGAAACGCTCGTTTCCAGACGACAGTTTCTGCAGCGGAAAATAGTCGGCCGGCCAGTTGCCGTGATTCAGCCATGGCCGCGTGTCTTCAGCGCCCGTCGCGCGCAGTCCGAGGAGATCGTAGACAGCACGCTGCATGCGCGATGCGCATGGAAAAATCGCCGACAGGTCTGGATAGTACGCTCCGTTTTCGTGTTCACCGGAAATGGGCAGTTGCACCCATAGCAAGCCATCCTCCAGCGCATAGGCCGCTGAAGCAACGAATCTGCCCGTCGCCTCTTCCGTCGCCCACAAGGAGATCAGTCGACCGCCCTTCTCGCGTATCGCGCCGGCGATGTGAACCCAGGCCGCCGCATCGGCTCGCGCGAGAAACGTGGTGGCCTTGCCCGTGAACAATGACAGCTGCACCACATCGGCGAGTCCAAGTTCGTTGATCTTCATGGTCACCCGACGATCATTGCCGCTGCCTGCCGGTACCACGTGGCAAGATACGGCGGAATGTAAAGCCCCAGCATCAGACCGAGGCCCAGATGGACGAAGACAGGAAGCAGCGCTGGCGAATGTTCGAGCGCTGTCGCCGTCGTCTCGCCGAAAACCATGTGCTGCACACGCGCAAAAATGATCCCGAAAGCAACGGCCAGCGCCAGCAGCAGAAACGGTGTTGCCCACGGCAGTTCGCTGATTGCCGTCGTCAAGATCAGGAACTCGCTCGCGAAGACGCCGAACGGCGGCATGCCGAGGATTGCGAGTGTCCCAAGCATCATGCCCCATCCAACCGTTGGGCTCACACGCAACAGCCCGCGAATGTCGTCGATCATCTGCGTGCGGGCTTTCTGCACAGCATGCCCGACGGCGAAGAAAATGGCCGACTTGACGAGCGAATGAACGGTCATGTGCAGCAGACCTGCGAACGTCGCAACAGGTCCGCCGAGTCCAAACGCGAATGTCATCAAACCCATGTGTTCGATCGACGAATACGAGAACAGTCGCTTGACGTCCTTCTGGCGCAACAGCGAAAACGTTGCGACCAGCACCGACACCAGTCCGAACCCGACCAGCAGCCGTCCCGGCAGGCCGTTTTGCAGTGCCCCATCGGCCAGCACCTTGCAGCGGAGCACCGCATACAGCGCCACGTTGAGCAGCAGGCCCGAGAGCACGGCGGAAATAGGCGTGGGGCCTTCGGCATGGGCGTCCGGCAACCAGTTATGCATCGGCACGAGGCCGACCTTCGTGCCGTAGCCGATCAGAAGGAACACAAACGCGAGCGACATGATGGTGGGATCGAGTTGGCCCTTGACGGCGCTCAGGCTGCTCCAGAGCAGCGCATCGCCGCCGCTGAGCTGCCGGCTCGCCGCGAGATAAAGCAGGATCGTGCCGAAAAGCGCCTGTGCGATGCCAACCCCGCACAGAATGAAGTATTTCCAGGCCGCTTCGAGACTGGCTGCCGTGCGATAGACGCTCACCAGCAACACGGTCGCAAGCGTGGCGGCCTCCATCGCGACCCACAGGATGCCGACGTTGTTGGCGAGCAGCGCCACCAGCATCGCGAACACGAATAGCTGGTACATGCTGTGGTAAAGCCGCATGCGCGCCGCCGTCATCTTGCCGCGACTCTGTTCGATTCGCATGTACGGCTTCGAGAAGACCGAGGTCGTCCAGCCGACGAACGCCGTGAGTGCAACGAGAAAGACATTGAGCGGATCGACGAAAAAGAGCTTGCCCAGCGCAAAAGTCGGCCCATGCTCCACCGCCTGCGCGGCGAGACAGGTCGCGGCCGCGAAGGTCAGAAAGCTGAACCCGACATTGAGGTCCGGCGCCAGGCGATGCTGTCCGACAAGCGCCAGGCACCCGCCAGCGAGAAGCGGAATCCCGAACACGAGCAGCAGGACCCACGTGTCAGTCATCCTTGAGCCTTTCCAGATGATGAATGTCCAGGCTGTCGAACTGCTCGCGAATCTGGAACATGAAGACGCCGAGGATCAGGATGCCGACCAGAACATCGAGTCCGATACCCAGTTCGACGATCATCGGCATACCATTCGTCGCTGCCGCAGCCGCGAAGAAAAGCCCGTTTTCCATCGACAGGAAGCCGATGACCTGCGGTAGCGCCTTTGAACGCGTGATCATCATCATGAACGACAACAGGACACAGGCAAGCGCGATGCCGAGGGTGCCGCGCGCAACCGAGGACGCAAGCTGGCTGATGGGCGCCGCCACATTGAACGCAACGATGACGAGTACGATCCCGATCAGCAGGGTCGTCGGTATGTTGAGCAGCGTCTCGACGTCTGTTTTCACGTTGAGGCGCTGCACCAGCCTGTAGAGAATCCACGGGATCAGACCGACCTTGAGCACCAGGGTCAGTATCCCCGACACGTAAAGATGGACGTCCTGCGTGACGAACCCCAGCACGAGGTTGGCCGCGACGAGCGCAATACCTTGCACGGTGTAAAGGTGAATCAGTGACAAGATCCGTCGCTGGCTGAGCATCGCAAACGACACCATCAGCAGGACGGCGGCCAGAAGGTTGATGATCTGAGTCGAAAGACCGTGGAGACCGTGCATTCACGCCCCCAGCAGAAAATGGACAAGCATGCCGATGACGGCGAGCAGGAAGGCGGTGGCGAGAAACTCCGGCACCCGGAAGATGCGCATTTTCGCGTTGGTCGTCTCCACCACGGCGAGTAGCGCCCCGCCCACGACAAGCTTGACGGCAAGCACCGGTATCGCGAGCAGCAGCGCGACGGGATCGCCCGCTTGCGCAATGCCCCACGGCACGAACAGCGCCAGACCGATGCACGAATACGCGAACAGCTTGAGGCTCGCTGCCCATTCCAGCAGCGCAAGATGCCGGCCAGAGTACTCCAGGATCAGCGCCTCGTGGATCATCGTCAGTTCGAGATGCGTAGTCGGGTTATCGACGGGCAGCCTTGCGTTCTCCGCGAGCGACACCATGGTGAACGCAATGCCCGCGAATGCGAGGCTCGGATAGATCGCGAGCTCCCGATGGCTCAGCGTCTCGACGATGCGCGTCAGCAGCGTGGACTGCGTGATAAGCGACGCGGAAAACAGCACCATCAGCAGAGCCGGTTCCGCAAGAAAGCCGACCAGCATCTCCCGCCGCGCGCCAAGCGTACCGAACGCGGTGCCGACGTCCATCGCAGCCAGCGAGATTGCCACGCGCGCCAGCGCGAAAAGGCCAACGAGCGCAATGGCATCGGCGGCAGGCGACAGCGGCAGATCGGTCGACAGGGTCGGCACGATCGCGCTCGCGAGCGTCATGCAGGCCCAGATCACATACGGCGCGCCGCGAAATACGGGACTCGCGTGATGCGCGACGACCGACTCCTTGTTGAACAGCTTGTGAAGCGTCCGGTACGGTTGCCAGACGGAAGGCGCGCGACGGTTCTGAAGCCAGGCGCGGCACATGTTGATCCATCCGGTCAGCAGCGGAGCGGCCGCCAGAGCCAGCAGGATTTCGAGCGTCTGGGAGACGAATCCGGAGAATGTGATCATCGCCTCACCAGCATCAGGAGAACAATGAGCACGAGGAAGCTATACATCAGATAGATGGCGATGCGCCCCGTCTGGAGCATCCCGGCCAGCGCCGCAACACGCCTGACAGCGCTTGCGATCGGCTCGTAAATCATCCTCCATGCGCGATCCGTCACCGCGACGCGATATGCCGGACGTGCATCGAACGGCGAAGGAAGCTGCCGTTCGATCCGGAACAACGGCGCAAAGATTTCGCGAATCGGCTGCCCGAACCCTTCGGCCGTGTCCTGCATGCGCGCGGTCACGAACGGATGCCCGCACGCCCACGGAATCGCACGGCGCAGCCGGCCGTGATACAGGCGACGCACGAGAATCCATGCAAGCGCACAGCAACCGAGGAAGAACAGCAGAAAAACCAACGGCATGTAACTCGCGCGTCCGATATTCGTAGGCGCCAGCAGCAACCAGCCATTGCGCGCGACCGCCTGCCCGATGCCCGCGCCGATCAGTGCCTGCGTCACGCGGTCGAGCACGGCCACGAACTGCACCGGCAGCAAGCCGAGCAGCAGGCACATTGCCGTGAGCCACACAAAGCCGACGCGCTCCCAGGGACTGGCGTCGCGAGCGTTGCTGAGCTTCGCCTCGCGTGGCTGCCCGAGAAAGATGACGCCGAAGAACTTGACCATCGTGTAGCCCGCGAGCGCAGCGACCAGCGCGATCAGCGCCGCGACCAGCGGAACGATCATGTTCAGGAACGGGTCCGGCAGCCCCGGTGTGAACAGGAAGCTCTGCAGCAGAAGCCATTCGGAGACGAACCCGCTTAATGGCGGCAGGCCCGCACTCGATAGCGCGCCCAGCAGCGCAGCCCATGTGGCCCACGGCATGAAGCGAATGAGTCCGCCCAGGCGACCGAGGTTACGTTCACCCGTTGCATGCAGCACGGAACCCGTCGTGATGAATAACAGGCTCTTGAATGCCGCATGGCTCGCGATCTGGTAAAGGAGCGCGGTCAGCGACAACGCGGCGAGCGCCGGCATGTCAAACGCCCGGAACAGGATTGCCAGCCCCATGCTGACGAACATCAGACCGATGTTGTCGATCGACGAGTAGGCGAGCAGCCGCTTCATGTCACTCTGGATCGCGCTGAACACGACGCCGAACAACGCGGTGAAAAGGCCGAGCGCCAGCATCAGAACGCCCCACCATGCGATCTGCACGTGCAACAGGTCAAACACAGTGCGCAACACGCCGTAGAGCCCTGCCTTCAGCACAAAGCCGCTCATCAGCGCCGACACCGGCGATGGAGCGGCCGGGTGCGCCTCGGGCAGCCACACATGCAATGGGAAGATACCCGCCTTCGCGCCAAAGCCGAACAGCGCCAGCACGAATGCAACGGATGCCCAGAACACATCCAGGTGCTGCTGCCGCATGCCCGCAAACGTGTAGTCCCCCGTGTTCGCCTGCAGCAAGCCGAAACACAGCAGAAGGCCGAGTGCGCCGACGTGCGAAATCAGGAAGTACAGGTAACCCGCGTGGCGGATTTCGGGAATCCGATGGTTGCTCATCACGAGGAACGTTGCCGCGAGCGTCATGGTTTCCCACGCAACCATGAAGCAGTACGCATCGTTTGCCACGAGGACGAGTGCAAGGCCCGCCAGGCACACGTGATATTCGAAGCACAGCAAACCGGGCGGTGTGCCTTCGCCTTTGCGGAAATAGCCGGCGGAGAATGCGCTGACGCCAGCGCTCACCATGCCAAGCACAGCAAGAAAGTACGCCGACAGGCCATCGAGCCTCACATGAAACGGCAGCCCGGGCAACCCCAGTGGCAAGACCGCCTCCTGCGGAGCGGAGAACACGCCGGCAATGCCCAGCGCGCACAGCAGAACGCCGAACAGCGCTCCCGCCGGGAACAGCCCGTGCGCGACCAAGCGAGTGCGGCGCAGACCGGCGAGCCCCAGTGTCCCGATCGCGAGCCACCCTATGATCACAAACAGTGCGATCTGGAGAAGGGGCAAAGAAGTCATCGCGCGCGACACGCTCTTATGCGCCTATCGCCAGTTAGCCGTGATGTCGGCCCGGCATCTGCGGGCGATCTCAGCCGCAAGCCTCCCGGCGCCCATAGATTCGAAGTGCTCCCCAGCCCTGCCCTTCGATTGAAGGAACTGCGCGTGTGCCGCAAGCCCACCCTGCATTGGATTTCTCCGCTGGATCTCGGGCCTGAAAATACCGAGCCCGCATCAGGAACATTCGGTTATCAGAACATGATAATGTCGTTATCATCCTAGCAGCTTTATCCGCAGGATTCCATACGCTGGCGGGGACCTGCACCCGTCCATACGGCGCAACCCGTTTTCGTCTCTGCTCCGCTGCATCGCCACGCACACGTGGCACGGCGACAGGAGTCGTTTTCGCATGCCCGCACAGTTCTTTCGAACCCTGACCGGACGGGACCGAAGCATAGAGGCGAACAGACGCCTCGGGTTTTCACTCGCATTCGTCGCAGGCGCAGCCAACGCTGGTGGGTATCTTGCGGTCAGGCAGTACACCTCGCACATGAGTGGCGTGGTCTCCTCAATCGCCGACGAGACGGTACTCGGCGACGCCGCACTGGTGCACGCCGGCGTCGGCTCGCTCATATCATTCCTGCTGGGAGCTGCCTGTTCGGCCGTGCTGGTCAACTGGGGACGCCGGCAGCGCCTGCACAGCCAATATGCTTCTCCGCTTCTGCTCGCGGCGGCCCTGCTCCTGTGTTTCGGGTTACCCGGCAGTCATCTGGCGCTGCGGGACACTTTGCTTGTTCCGGCCACTGTCATGCTGCTGTGCTTCATCATGGGTCTGCAGAACGCGATGATCACCAAGCTGTCCGGCGCGGAAATCCGCTCCACGCATATGACAGGCATCGTCGCGGACATCGGCATCGAACTGGGCAAGCTCGTCTACTGGAATGCAGCGAAGGACGATCCGGGGGCGAAACCCGTACTCGCCAACCGGGACCGATTGAAGGTCCACTCGGGCATGCTTGCGTGCCTCTTCGCGAGCGGAGTGACATGAGCGCTGGGCTTGAGGCATGCCGGCTATGCCGCGACCATACCGTTGGCGGGCGTACTCACAGCGCTCGCGATCATGCCGCTGCTGGACGATCTGCGCGAGCGGACGTGGGGGCCGGCCCGCGAGCCCGGGTAAGCGGCCCAATAGTGTGGACGGAGTATGGACGGCAATCGTCAAACACACACATATCATGATAATGTTATTATCATCAGGTCCGACTCAAAACTGACGGAAGCTGCTGGCGTGCACCGTCCTGCGGCGGGCCATCAGCCAGCACCGCAGGCACGCGACGACGTGCGCATGCATGACAGTCCGGCAAGGAATTCAAGGTGATTGACCCGAGCGCTTCGCTGTTGTCTTACGACCATTCATGCCGTCTTGTGCGGGATGTGATGGGTGATCGCGGCGTGATTGTGGTCGGCGTCGGCACGGCAGGAGAACGCGGATTTCAGATGCTATATCGGTTCTCGGAGATGTGCGACCGGCTCGAAGCCCACGGAATCAGTGTCATCTTCGTTTATCCGAAGGCGTCGGCGCGTCACGTTTTCGACGCCATGTCGATATGCGGAGCCCGGTATCGGGGAAAGATGTGTCTGTTCCTCGACGGCGACGGGCGGTTCTTTCGCAGGCCGCTGCAGCCCCGAGCCTTGCGCGCGGTCTACCTTGACGCCAGCATGCGCCTCGGGGGAACCGCCAACGTGACATTGGACAGTGGCGCATGGGACGAACAGTTGCGGGATTTCCTCGCGGACATTGTCGGACGACATCTGCATTGAATTCAGGCGGATCGCTTCAGACGGGAGCGATGGACAGGCATACAGGAGAGACGAGGTGGTAGACGTGCTGACCGGGGTGGAAAATCACCGGGGACTCGACGCGCAGGAAGCGGCGAGGTTTGCGCTGGCGGCATCCGCATTTTCCAGCGACATCGTTTGTGTGGCAAATGGCCGCACGGTCAATGGCAAGGATGTCATGTCCGTCATGTCGCTTCGGGCCAGACGGGACACACCCGTCAGAATCCTGGCGACAGGACCGGATGAATGTGCAGCGGTGCGGATACTTTCTGATGTGCTGCGCGCATCAGGGAACAGATCAACACAGGACGCGTCGTCGCACATCCAATGACGGAAGTACCCGGCAGCCTCACCAGCGATCGCGGAAGCTTCCTCAGTCAGGCACACCACCGCCCTACGCGACCGTTGCTTGTGCACAGCGACGGCCTCGTCGCGCTGCAGTTCGACGCAACGGGTGTGCAAAGTTGCATGTTTGCGCACGACCCGTACGCTCTGGCTTTGGGCTACACGCGCACGATGATGGGCTTCGTGCTATTCCAGCCCTTACCCCGCCGCATTTCGATCATCGGCCTGGGTGGCGGCTCGCTTCCGAAGTATTGCTATCGTTATCTGCCGGATGCCGCCATCACTGTCGTCGAAATCAATCCGGAAGTGGTCGCGCTGCGCTCGCGATTCCAGATACCACCGAACGACGAGCGGTTCGAGGTGATCTGTGCGGATGGTGCGCACTACGTCACTTCCTCCGAACACCGTCCCGACGTCCTTCTCGTTGATGGATTCAATGCAGACGGTATGGCTCCGGAACTGTGCAGCAGAGCGTTCTATACGGCGTGTCGTCGCCAGTTGGCTGATAGCGGTCTGCTCGTCGCCAATCTGATGATCAGCGATCCGGGTTTCCGCCGCAGCCTTCGTTCCGTCAGGGATGCGTTCAACGACGCAGTCGTTCTGGCGCCCGCAGAAGACAGCCTCGATAACGTCATCGCTTTTGCCTGGAAGGGACGGACCGCAGGTTTGTCGCGGGATGAATCTCTTGTGCGGGCGCGCGTGCTTGAAACCGTGCACCCTTTAAATTTACAGGAAACCGCAATACGGATCGAGTACGGCAAAAGCCTCGACTGGGACGAGCGCGCTGCCAACGCGGGAACCTGAACAAACCTTTCGCAAAACCCGATTCACCCGCGTCCCGAACGCAAGCCGCATCGTTACAAGGAGGAGATATGACCGAGCCCATTGACGTCCAACCTGCCGCATTGAGCCACGCCGCGATCTGGGCGCTCGAGCGCCTTTCCCAGCCGCGCTACGGCCGCGATACGCCGGCGTTGAGCTGGTCCGTGACGCACGAACTGATTCGTGCCGGCCTCGTCTCCGTCTCGGAGAATGGGCGGGGAGCCACGTCGCTCACTCAGGCGGGACGAAATTTTCTCCTTGACCGGGCGCAAACCTGACACCGCTGCTGTGCCTTTGGACGGCCAGGACCGCCACCTGCGCACCTTGATCCCGGTGACGTTTGAGCACGGCGACATCGATTGCTGTGGCGGGGACGAACAATCTATTATAATTTGATTAACATGTTCCAAACGTCCCTACCACCATGGAAACGAAAAGTGCCCGCCTGACGGTCCTGATCGACCCTGTAAAAAAAGAAGCCTTCGAGAAACTCTGCGCCGCGCAGGACCTGACACCGTCTCAGGTGGTGCGACAGCTAATCAGAGACTACCTTGAGCAGCACGGCGTAACCTGGAAAACACGGAGCGCCGTAGGCTCGCGTACGCGGCGATAACTGCCTCACTATCAGGGCAATCACGCTCACGATGATGGGTCATCGGGCCGGCCTCGGACCCACAAGCGACATTCCACGATTGCCAGCCCGATGACTCTCATTCCCCATAAGCCGACACCCGCCGCGTCACCTGCTCCCTGCTCCAGCGAGAACAATCTGCAAGCTTGATACGGGATAATCGCATCCGCGGCGGCTGCCGCAAGGCATTATGGGGAACACGGTGAGGCGAACCACCGCCGAGTCCGTGGCTGTGCCCGCAACTGTGAACGCGAAGTCCGATGTCATCACGCCACTGTGAAACCGGGAAGGCGACATCGGGTGCATGACGCGCAAGCCAGGAGACCTGCCGCGCCCGGGACACATGTGCGCCCGGCCCACGCCGTCATACCTGACGGTTCAACTGGCATGCGAGGACTTTCATGCAACAGCGTTTCCTTTCCAATCTGGTCGATGACAGACCACACGCGCTACGCGGCAAGATCGTCGGAATCTTTTCATTGCTCATTGCCGCCATGTCGGCGTCTGGATCCGGGCACTGACTGCACTGCACGGCCGCCCGGCACTGCCCGGGACCGCATTGCTCGCTTACACATTCGGCTTGCGACACGCAGTCTACGCAGACCACATCGCCGCAATCGACAATACAACCCGCAAGCTGATGCAAAGCGGCAAACGGCCCGTAGCCGTGGGATTCTTCTTCTCGCTCGGACACTCAACCATCGTGATCGCGCTGTCGATCGCGGTGGCATTCGCCGCCGTCACCCAGCGCTGAGTCCCGGACACTGAATCGCTCTGCACCTCTGGTCTCTAACATATCTCTACGTTCTCGTATTTCAATAACTGTCAATCAAGACCACTGAAGCCAAACTCCATGAAATGGCCCTTCCGCGTCATATCCTCAAAGTGAGATATCAGACTTTCCGTGGTGAGGTAGCCATGACGCACAAACTCGATGATCAATTACGGTCAACCTGCTCTGCCACCTGGTCATAGTCCAGCTGATTGCACGCGCGAGAACGGGCGACTGGCTCCGGACCGATCACTTCGTCGAATCGAAAAGGTTGTGGGCGCAGGTGAGTGGCGTGATCAGCAACGCGAGACCGAACCCCTTGTGACCCGTCGACCAGCGAGACCCCCAGTGAGCGCCTCGCGTACAGCGTCATGAAGACGGTCGCGCCCCAGCAGTCCGAGGGGTCGGCGCGGCCGAATCCCGTGCCAGGCGGATCGGCAAACAGCACGCCCGGATCGCGTGTCGCCTCGCCATGCGCATCGATCCTGCCGCCCGGCTGATTGCTATGGATGCCGAAATATCTATCAGAATCGGTGTGGTCGAAGTCGATCCGGCCGCATTGGGTGGCATCGAAGCCTTGCGGCGGCAGCGACCGCTTCCGGGCAAAAGTCGAAAAGCGAGTTGCACGGATACGGCCACAACGAGTTCGTGCCGTGGCAACTGGGTGCCATCACCTGAAGCTCGCCACTTGTTTGTGACCGCATCTGGAATGCCCTGCGACGCCAGTTGATACCAGGATTTCGAAATCGCGCGAGTTGAGTTGGAAGTGCTATAGGAAATAAGGCGAAGTCTGAGGCTGGAACCCCTGACTCCGTCCCTCACTTTTTCAAAGCAACGACAGTCAGGCGTACATCTGCACAGCAGTTTCAAGCGATCGCCGTCACGGTCTGCCGGTGGCGGCGATCTCCGCAAGCAGGCGATGAGCGCCTTTAACCGTACAGCTTCGACTCTGCCATCAACGCCTGCGTCCCGATCACGTCGTTGATTCCGTCGAAATCGAGCATGCGATCTTTCCAGGGGTCAGTCGTTCCGGTCTCACGCAGACTGGCGTAATAACCCTGCAACGTATGCGCGACCGCGCGGGCCGTGCCGCCGGGAAAAATAACAATGCGAAATCCCAGTTGCGTCAGCGCCTGCACGCTGTGCACCGGCGTTTTACCGCCCTCGACCATATTCGCGAGCAATGGAACCCGTCCTGCGAAGCGATCACAGGCCCCTTTCATCTGTTCGACCGAGCGCAGCGCTTCAATGAACAAAGCATCGGCACCTGCTTCCAGATATTGCTCGGCGCGATCGAGCGCAGCGTCCAGTCCCTCGACGGCCACTGCATCGGTGCGCGCCAGGATCATCGTGTCGCTGTTCGATCGCGCATCGACTGCCGCACGCAATTTGCCGCACATCTCAGCAACCGGGATTAATGACTTCCCGTCCAGATGCCCGCAACGTTTCGGGAAGGTCTGATCTTCCAGCTGGATCATGGCCGCGCCCGCGCGTTCGAAGCCACGCACCGTGCGCTTGACGTTCAACGCGTTGCCGAAGCCCGTATCGGCATCGACGATCAACGGAACATCGACACGCTCGGTAATCCGCGCAAGCGTATCTTCGACTTCGGATGACGTCGTCAGACCGACATCCGAGCGGCCAAGCCGCGTGTAGGCAATCGATGCGCCGGATAGATACAGCGCCTTGAAGCCAGCCTGTTCGGCGATCAACGCTGTCAATGCGTCGAAGACGCCAGGGGCAAGGACTGAACCTTGCTGAAGGATGGTCTTAAGTCCGTTTGCTTTTGTCGACATTGTCTCTACTCCTGTTTCGGTCGGGTGATGCCGCCGCCATCCATGGCGACCAACCAGCCTCTTTTCTGCTCAGGCGCCAAGGCGTCCCTGGAAAGCCTCGCACGTCGTCACCTCGCCGACCGTGCAAAGATCGGCAAGCGCCGCGTCGTGCGCTGCTTGCGTCGATGCCGCGCAACCGTCGCCCAAAACGAGCACGCGATAGTCGCGCATATGCGCGTCGCGCGCGGTGCTCGCCACGCCGCCGTTGGTGACGATGCCGCAGATCGCCACGACCTCGATGCCCGCGCGACGCAACACCCAGTCGAGCTGCGTGTTGAAGAACGCGGAATACGCGACTTTCCACACCGACACATCGACCATATCGTCGAGTGCGGCGACCGTCGCGTGACCGTTCGACCCAGCGACAAAGTCACCTCGACGCAGGAACGGGCGCAGTTGCCTGAGATGCGGCGAGATCATCGGCTCACCCTGGGCGTCGGGCCATAACGTGAACTGGCTTGCCGCGACAAAGCCGCCTCGTTGCTTGAGCACGCGAGCCACGGGCGCCACGCGCAGCGGCAATGCGCGCGCCGCGTCGGACGCCGCGCCGCCGCGATGATAGGCGCCGCCTTCGCTCACAAAGTCGTTTTGCAGATCGACGATGATGAGCGCGGTCTGTCGTGGATCGAGTTGCGTGCCGGAAGTCATCATGCGTATCTCTCAGGTCGTGCGGCGCGTGATCAGCAGATTACCCAATGGGTCGACCCGACCGCTGAAACCGGGTTCGAGCCAGATCGTGGTATCGGCCTGTTCGAGGATCGCGGGACCGTCCACCGTTGCGCCCACCGGCAAGTCGAGGCGTGCATGGCGCACGGCGTCCCACCACTGGCCGTCATGAAATACCGCTTGCGTGCCGGGCGAGGCCGGCATCGTCGTGGCCTTCGGTGCCAGCACGGCCAGATCGAACTTGGGCCGGACACCGATGCGCGCATAGCGGAGGTTCATGATGCGCACGGGAATGCCGTCCAGCGCGCGCCCGAACGCCGTGCGGTACGCGGCTTCGAACGCGGCGCCGATCGCCGCACGATCGAGCGCGTCGCGCTGCACTTCGACGCGAACCGTATGGCTCTGGCCGACGTACAGCATGTCCAGTTCGACGTTCTCGCGCACCGCTTCGAAGGCGACGCCCGCCGAATCGAGCCGCTCCTGGCACGCGTCGGCCATGCCCGCGACGCGGGCACGCAGATCGTCGATATCGAGTTCGGCCAGCCCCCTGTTCAGCGTCTGCACGGCGTCGTGGCGCATATCGGCAATCACGCAGCCGATCGCCGACGTCACGCCCGGAAAACGCGGCACGATGCCCGTCGTGGTGCCGACTTCGCGCATCATCGCGCACACGTGCAGCGCGCCGCCGCCGCCGAACGGCATATAGGCAAACTCGCGCGGATCATGGCCCCGCTCGATCGACACCAGGCGAATCGCACCCGCCATCTTCGCGTTCGCCACCGTCAGGATCGCTTCGGCTGCGGCATACGCATCGAGTCCTAGCGGCGCAGCGACGTGCATGTCGATCGCCTCGCGCGACTTGCCGGCGTCCATCCGTGACAGAAGCCCGCCGCCCAGCGGACGATCGGCTGCTATCCGACCGAGCAGCACGTTGGCATCGGTGACGGTCGGGCGCATGTTGCCGCGTCCGTAGCACGCCGGGCCTGGCACGCTGCCGGCGGACTCGGGGCCGACCTGCAGCAGGCCGCCCGCATCGACCGATGCAATCGAGCCGCCGCCCGCGCCGATCGTCTCGATCTGGATCATCGGCGCGCGCACTACCATGCCGAAATCGATCGAGGTCTGCGCGGACAACGACGCTTCACCGCCCGCAACCAGCGACACATCGAACGATGTGCCGCCCATGTCGCCCGTCACCAGATTCGGAAAGCCCGCGGCACGTCCGATCGCGGCACAGGCGATCACGCCCGCAGCCGGGCCGGACAACGCCGTGCGCACGGGCACATCGCACGCGGTCTGGCGCGACATGATCCCGCCATTGCTCTGCACCACCAGCAATTCGCCGCCGAATCCATGCGCTTTCAGATCGCTCTCGAGACGCGTCAGATAGCTGCCTACGACGGGCTGCAACGACGCGTTCAGCGTGGCCGTCGAGCATCGTTCGAACTCGCGGATCTCGGGCAACACTTCGGTCGCCGCCGTGACGTTCGCGTTGGGCCAGATCGCGCGCACCGCCGCCACTGCGTGCACTTCATTGACAGAATTCGCGTAGGCATTGACGAAGAACACGCACACGGCCTCGCAGCCGCGTTCGAGCAACGCGCGCGCGGCGGCCTCGACCTGAGCGATGTCCACGGGTGTATGCAACGTGCCGTCGGCCAGCACGCGCTCGCTCACTTCGAGTCGCAGATCGCGTGGCACGACCGGCTCGAACGTCCCGCGCAAGCCCCAGGTGCGCGGCCGGTCGCGGCGCCGCATTTCGAGCACGTCGCGAAAACCTTCCGTCGTGATGATGCCGGTGCGGGCCACCTTTCGTTCGAGCAGCGCATTGGTGCCGACCGTCGTGCCATGCACGACCGTCGCAATCGCACGCGCGCCGCCATGCCCTTCGCCTTCGTCGCCGATGCGTTCGATGCCGTTCATGAAACCGCGCGCTTCTTCGCCCCGTGTCGACGGCACCTTGACCACGCGCGCGGTGCCGGCGGCTTCGTAGAGGACGAACAGGTCGGTGAACGTGCCACCCACGTCGACGCCGACGACGAGAGAACCGTGTGCCGCATCGTTCATGCTTGTTGCTCCTTCATATCCATCGTGACATAACCCATCGCGCGGTCGTGTTCGCGTGCCGCATCCGATCGTTCCGACGGCGCGCCGTAGCCGCCCCCGCCGGGCGTTTCCAGCCGCACGCGTTCGCCGCGCTTCAGGCGGATGCCGAGCATTTTCGACGCCATCGGCGGCGTGTGCCATTCGCCATCCTGCTGATAGCGGAACACGTTGCGCACCGACGCCGCGCCGCCCGCGATGCCTTGCGGCGCGGAGCGTCCGCGCTCGCCGAAGATGAACGCTTCCGCTTCGTCTTCGAGCAGTTCGATTTCATAGATCGCGCCCAGCCCGCCACGATAGGTGCCGTCACCGCCCGAATCGGGACGTAACGCCCATTGCGTGAAGCGCACCGGATAGGCGGCCTCCAGAATTTCCAGCGGCGGGATCGTCGCGGTCGAAATCGGCGCGTTGCCGTGGCTCAGGCCGTCGCCTTGCGAATGTCCGCCGTGACCGCCGCCGAAAAAGCTGAACATCACCCAGCGCTGACCTTTGCGTGCGCCGCCGCTGCGATGACCGGCGATCGAGAGCGCGTTGATCGTCCCGTAAGCCTGCGCCATCGCGAGTTCCGGCGCGGCCTGGGCCATCGCACAAAAAATCACGTCGATCATGCGCAAGATCGTTTCCGTATAGCCGCCGACGGGACGCGGCCGGTCGGCCGAGATCACGAGCCCATCCGGCAATACGAACGACACGGCGTCGAGCACGCCCGCATTCGCGGGCACGTCCGGGAACAGATGCTTGAGCGCGACATAGCAGGCGGCGATCGCCGTGGCCCGCGAGATGTTCACAGGTCCGGCGCAAGCCGGCGACGTGCCGGTGAAATCGAGTGTCAGCGTGTCGCCCGCAACGCGCATGCATAAGGCGATCTTCAGCGGCTCGTCGCGCACGCCGTCGTTATCCAGCATGTCTTCGAACATGTAGTCGCCATCGGGCAGCGCTGCCACGTGCGAACGCATCAACTTGACCGCCCGTTCGCGCAACAGCGCGAGCGATTCAAGCACGACGCTGTCGCCGTAGTCGCCAAGCAGATCGTTCAGGCGGCGTGCACCGAGTTCGAGCGCGGCAAGCTGGCCGTTCAGGTCGCCCCACAGGCTATCGGGCAAGCGCGTGTTCGCTTTGAGAATGGCGAGCACGTCGGCATCGAGTTCGCCGCGCCGCACGATCCGCACGGGCGGAATCTGCACGGCCTCCTGCCAGCACTCCGTGGCGGCCGGGTTGTAATTGCCGGGCACCGCGCCTCCGACGTCGTGCCAGTGCGCCGCTGACGCAAGGAAGCAGAACAGCTTGCCGTCGCGAAACACGGGACGCACCAGCTTGAAGTCGTTCGCGTGCGTGCCGCCTTCGTACGGATCGTTGAAGAGCCAGACGTCGCCGTCGATCATGCCGCCGCGCTCGCCTGCCACGCGGATTGCCGCCTTCACCGCGAACGCCATCGCGCCGACGAACACCGGCAGGCCCGACTTGCCCTGCACCAGCGTCGCGCCCGAAACGGCGTCGTAGATACCGTGGCAGGCGTCGTGTGCTTCCGCGATGATCGGATTGAAGGCGCTGCGGTACAGGGTCGCGTCCATTTCATCGGCGATCTGTTCCAGCCGGCCCTTGAGGACCGCCAGCGTGACCGGGTCTAGCATGAGATGACTCCGTTGGATGTAGGGTAGCGCTGCTTGAGCAAATTGAGCAGACCGCCTGCGTCGACCATGTCGAGCAGAAACGCAGGGACGGGATCGCACGGCAGCTCGCGCCCATCGGCCAGCAGGATGCCGCCGCCGTGGGGGTCGATCGCGATGCGCTCGCCCTCTCCGATCGTTTCGGCGTCGGCGCACGTCAGCAGTAACAGGCCAACGTTGAATGCGTTGCGAAAGTACAGGCCATTGAACGCTGGTGCGATCACTGCCCGCACGCCCAGGCGTACCAGCGCAGCGGCCGCCTGTTCGCGCGATGAGCCGATGCCGAAGTTCGGTCCTGCCACGAGCACGTCGCCCTTCTGAACGCCTTCTGCGAAATCGGGGCGCTCGTTTTGCAAGCAATGGCGGGCGATTTCGTCGATGCCGAATTTCATATACGCGCCGGGTGCGAGCGAATCGGTATTGATATCCCCGCCGACCCGCCATACGCGATGCATATCGGAAGTCCGCCCGGTTTCGGCGGACGCCGTGCGGCAAACGGTCATGCGAGCACCTCGCGAGGATCGGTAATGCGTCCACGTAATGCAGACGCCGCAACCGTATAGGGCGAACCCAGATAGACCTGCGCCGTCTCGGCGCCCATACGGCCTTTGAAGTTGCGCGCGGTGCTCGACACAACCGTGCTGCCTTCGGGAATCGAGCCGCCATACCCGGCACACGCGCCGCATGTCGTAGCGAGCACTTGCGCGCCAGCTGCCTCTAGCACATCCATCACGCCTTCGCTTGCCGCTTGCGACTGGTCGCGGATACTGGCCGGTGCCACGACGAGTTGCACGCCGTCGGCGACCCGGCGCCCTCGCAATATTCTGGCCGCCGCGCGCAAGTCTTCGAGTTTCGCCCCAGTGCACGCGCCGATATAGGCGACCTGCACGGCGACATCGCCGAACGCGCCGACATCGCGCGTATTCGCCGGGCTGTGCGGCGCGGCCACTTGCGGCGCGAGTTGCGCGGCGTCGAAGTCGTGCGTCTCGACGCGGGCTTGCGGATCGCTTTGCCAGCGAGCGACATCGATCTCATCTTGCACGCCCGCGGCGCGAAGATAGTCGACCGTAATCGCGTCCGGCGCAATCAGGCCGACCTGCGACCCCAGTTCCGCGCTCATGTTCGACAGCGTCATGCGTTCCTGCATCGACAGCGCGTTGATGGCTTCGCCGCAAAATTCGACGGCCTGATAGCGGCCGCCGTTCATGCCGAAGCGGCCGATCATATGCAGCATCATGTCTTTCGCCGTCACGCCACATGAAAGGCGATGACGCCAGTTCATCTGCAAGGTCTCCGGCACCTTGACCCAGATCTGCCCGGATACTGCGACGCCGAGCATCTCCGTGCTGCCGATGCCGAACATGTATGCGCCGAACGCGCCGCCTGTCGGCGAATGCGAGTCGCCGCCCACGCAGAACATGCCCGGGCGCAGGTGGCCACGTTCCGGCAACACCACATGGCAGATGCCGACACTGTCGTAGATGTTCGGCAACTGCTGTGCGCTTGCCCATTGACGCGCGATGCGCACGATCCGGCGCGATTCGTCGTCGGCCTCCGGCACATAGTGGTCGATCACGAGCACGACCTTCGACTTGTCCCACAACGATGCGCCGAGCTGTTCGAGCATCGGCTGCAACCGGCGCGGACCGCTCGAATCATGGAACATCGCAAGATCGACGTTACACGTGACGATTTCCCCGACTTCGACTTCGGGCCGCCCGCAGGCCGCCGCAATCAGCTTTTGCGCAAGCGTTTGTGCTGCTGCCATCGACTACATCCCCAAATAGGCGCGACGCAATTCGTCGCTGGCCATCAAATCCGCGCACGTGCCGGAGTAACGGACCAGCCCGTTCTCCAGCACATAGCCACGCTGTCCGGTTTCGAGCGACTGACCGACGTTCTGTTCGACCAGCAGAATCGCGAGTCCCTCGTTCTGCAGCCGCGCAATGAGCGCGAACATTTCTTCGACCATCAACGGCGACAAACCCAGCGACGGCTCGTCCAGAATCAGCAAACGCGGTTCGGCCATCAGGCCGCGGCCGATCGCGAGCATCTGCTGCTCGCCGCCCGACATCGTGCCCGCCGGCTGATCGATCCGTTCGCCAAGACGCGGGAAGATCTCCAGCATCCGCGCGAGGTTGCGGCTCCGATTCGGCTTGCCGCGCGTAAATGCGCCAAGCTCGAGGTTTTCGCGCACACTCAGGTTCGGGAAAATTCGCCGGCCTTCCGGCACCTGGATCAGGCCGGCTCCGACGACGGCGCGGTAGTGTCGCCCGGTCAGGTCGTGACCGTCGAACCGCACGGCGCCCTGCCACACAGGATTAATGCCGCACACGGTGTTGTTCAGCGTGGTTTTGCCGACACCGTTACTGCCGAGCAGCACGACAATCTCGCCTTCGTCGACACGCATATCCACGCCGCGCAGCACTTCGGTGCGCCCATAGCCTGTGCGAAGCCCGCTCACTTCGAGCAATGCGCTCACCGACGTTCTCCTTCACGCGCCAGCCGTTGGGCCGTGCCGTGACCGAGATACGCTTCGATCACGGACGGGTCCGATGTCACTTCACGCGGCGTGCCGCCCGCGATCAACCGGCCTTGCGCCAGCACCCAGACGTGTTCGGCCAGGCTCATCACTGCGCGCATCACGTGCTCGATCATCAGCACCGTCACGCCGCTGTCGACCAGGCTACGAATGACGGGAATCATCTCGTCGATCTCGCTTGGATTCAGTCCGGCGAGCACTTCGTCGAGCAACAGCAAACGAGGCTTCGTCGCAAGCGCACGCGCCAGTTCGAGACGCTTGCGACCGCTCACGGTCAGATCTGCTGCTGGCTTATCGAGGTTGTCGTGCAGATTCACCCGTTGCGCGACCTCCTCCGCAGCCGCCAGCGCGGCCCGCCGCCCAGGTTGATGCAGGTGCGCGCCAACCGCAATGTTCTCGCGCACGGTCTGTGCGCCGAATGGCTGCACGATCTGGAACGTCCGCGTCAAGCCAAGCCTTGCCGACTGATGCGGCGCCATCCCCGTAATGTCGCGCCCCAGATACTGGACGCGCCCGGCACCGGGCCGAAGAAACCCCGACAGCAACGCGAACAGCGTCGTCTTGCCGGCACCGTTCGGACCGACGAGTGCCGTCAGCGAGTTGGGCATGACATCGAGACTGACGTCCTGCACCGCCTTCAGGCCGCCAAACGTGATGGACAGGCCACGGGCCTGCAAAAGCGCATCAGACACGGGCTTCCTCCTTGCGCTCGCTAGTGCGATTCGGTTTCGCCGGCCGGCCCATCATGCGACGCACCGACATGCCCGCACCCGTCAGGCCGCGCGGCAAAAACATGACGATCACGACCAGCACCGCGCCATAGATCACCATGCTGATACCCGGCAGTTCGCCGAACAGGTTGCGGGTCGATTCACCGAGGACATAAAGGAGCGCCGCACCCAGTACGGGGCCCCACAACGTGCCGACTCCGCCGACTATCACGCCCACCAGCGCTTCGATCGATATCGAAGGGCCGAACGCGATACCGGCATCGATGTACTGGAACATCTGCACATAGCACGCGCCCGCCGCAGCCATAAACGAAGCCGACAACGCGATCGCGCCCAGCTTCACGCGCACCGGATCGACGCCGATCGCCCGCGCAGCGCTTTCGTTATCGCGCACCGCCTGCAGGTATGCGCCGAAACGCGAATGACGCAACCATGCGGTGACCAGCAGCGCGGCGATCACGAATGACAGCAGCAAATACACGTAGCCGCGCCTGGACCCAAATTGCAGGTTCGCCGCGCTCGCATGCAGCGGCACCATCAAACCGACACCGCCGCCCGTGAACGACACCGACACCGCGAGGATGCGCGCCACTTCGGCAAAAGCCAGCGTCACTAGCGCAAAGTACGAACCTTTTAATCCGCCGCGAAACGCCAGCGCACCCACCATCAGTCCGGCAAACGCTCCGAATACGATTGCAACCGGCAACGCGAGCCACGGATTCCAGCCCCAGCTCAATTGCGCAATGGCCTGCGTGTATGCGCCGACGCCGAAGAACAATGCATGTCCAAACGACAATTGCCCGCCATAGCCGCCGAGAATGTTCCATGATTGCGATAGCAACACCGCATATAGCGACATCATCAGAAACGTGAGCAGCACGCCAGATTGCAACACGCTGGCGACCACGGCCAACAGCACACCGAAGATCAGGATCGAACGAACGTCGCGCATCGGTTAGGCCCTCGCGCCGAAAAGCCCTTGAGGGCGTACCAGCAGCACAACAATGAAGATCGCGAAGATGCCCATCTGGCCGAGCGAATCGCCGAACCACAAACCCCCTAGCGATTCAACCACGCCGATGAGCAGGCCGCCGACCAATGCGCCCGCAAAGCTGCCCATGCCGCCCAGCACGACGATCGTGAACGCGATCAGCACAAAGCCGCTTCCGACCTGAGGATTGACGTAGTACGTCGGCAACAGGAAACAGGCCGCCGCGCCGACGCACGCCATGCCGATGCCGAAGGACAGCGCATAGACCTTGTCGACATCGATACCCATCAGCTTCGCGCCGTGCTTCTCACGCGAAACGGCGCGTATCGCGCGGCCCAGATCGGTCCGGCGGATGATCAGGAACAACACCGCCGCGACGACCAGCGCACCGAAAAAGGCGATTACCTTGGGTAACGCGATCATGGCCGGGCCGATTTCGATCGTCGACAGCGTATAGGCCGTTTCGATGTTGCGCGTATCGGAGTGGAACCACACGAGGGCGAGGTTCTCGAGCACGATGGACAGGCCGAGCGTCACCAGCAGAATGTTCTCGTCCTTGCCATGGCTCGCGCGGTTGATCACGAAGCGCTGCAGCAGGTAGCCAAACGCGAACATCCCGAGCGTCACGATGGGCAAGGCCATGTACGGGTCGATGCCCAGTCGCTCCTTCAGCAGGAAGACCGCATAGAGCGCGATCATCAACGCCGCGCCGTGCGCGAAGTTGATGATGTGCAGCACGCCGTAAATCAGCGTGAGGCCGAGCGCGATGAGTGCATACACCGCGCCCGTCGTCAGTCCGTTGAGCAGCGCCGACAAAAGGATGACTGGATCGAACATGCGCTGCCTCAGCTCTTCAGCGGAAATTGCGGCGCGACTTCGCGGTAGGCGGGCGGCAGCACGACCTTGATATCGCCGCCGAGCACCTGTGTCAGCAGCGGCTGCGCCCCCGTGTTCTGACCGTTGACGAAATGCGTCGGCCCGTACGGCATCATGTGATCTTTAAACGTGCTCGATGCAAGCGCCGCATTGATTGCCGCGCGATCGGCCGATCTGGCGCGCTCGAGCGCATCGGCAAGCAGCATCGTCGCCGTGTACGTCATGAACACTTCGTACGAGAAAAATGCGCCCTTTGCCTCGACCCGCTTGCGCAATGGCCCGACTCGCGCATCCTTCGGATTGAACCAGTGATTGCAATCGATGATCCCGTCGGCGATATCGGGGAACTCCTTCAGAAACTTGTAGCTCGAAGCCGCGCCGCCGAGCACTGAATAGATTGCTTTCGGGCGAACCTTCTGCTGCTTCATCGCTCGCAGCAGCAGAGCGTACTCGTCGTAATAATTTGCCGGAATCACGATATCCGGATTGACCGCGCGCATGCGCAACACGATGTTGTTAAAGTCGCGTGTCGGATTCGGATGCTTGATGACTTCCTTGATCTCGAAGCCGTACTTCGGAAGCTCGCTGCTGAGCAACGCGGCGGTGCCCGTCCCGAACAGCGACTCTTCATGCACGATCATTACCGTTTTGGCCGGCTTGCCGGCGTCGGTATTCAGTGCGTTGAGGTTCTCCACCGCGCGTGCACTGCACATCCGGTAGCCGGGGCCGAAGCGAAATGTGTTGGTCAAGCCGCGTTCAACGATCTGATCCGCCACACCCACATCGACGACATGCGGCAAACCGTATTTCGCAGCGGTTTGCGTCGTCGCGAGACAGATTGCCGATGCATATGCGCCGACAATCGCCGAGACACCCGCCTCGTTCATCTTCTCGACTTCGGCCGCACCGGCCTCGGGACGCGACTGCGCGTCGCCCAGCACCGGCTCGATCAGCGCACCGCCCTGCGACTTGATTCCGCCTGCGTTGTTGATGTCTTCAATAGCCAGCAGTGCACCGAGACGACATTGCTGCCCCGAATAAGCCAACGCTCCCGTGACAGGATGCAGCACGCCGACCTTGATGCTCTTGCCGTTCGCCGCGCGAGCGACCCAAGGTGCGGCAACCAGTGCTGCTGCGGCGGTGGACTGGCGCAGAAATGTGCGACGCGAACTCATGCGATCTCCGTTGGATAGCGTTAGTTGAATGTGGCGGACAGTTCTTCGCTGACCCAGACCTTGGCGTCGATGTCGCCGATTCGCGAGAGCTGTAGTTGATATTGATAACGGTCAGGCCTGTAAAGACCTTGCAACAGTTGTACGGGTCGCTCGTCGGTGTCACGCACCAGACGGGTGACCGCGAGCAGCGCCGAACCGACAGCTACGTCCAGATGGCGCGCCACCACGGCATCGGCAAGGCGCGCGGAAATGGTTTGTGTCGCACCGCCAAGTTGCACGCCCGCTTCCTCGAGCAGCATCAGCAAGGGCTTGCGCTTGAGGTCGCGGCTTTTGATTTCCGCCACTGCTTTCGGCACGTGCGTTGTGATGAACGACACAGGCCCCGCCGACGTGCTACGCACCCGCACGCTTTTATAGACGGCATCGCCCACAGTCAGGTGCAGCGCCTCGGCAATCGCCTCCGAGGCCAGCACCACTGTGCTGTCGAGCACTTCGACCGTGGTTCGAAGGCCCATATTTACGATGTTTTCCAGCAGGCCGGTCAGATGCGCTTTCTGGCGAGAAACCGGCGCAGCTTTCGAATCACCCTGCTTTTTTCCTGCGGCAACGCGCAGCGGCCACGTGCCTACGCCCGGTCGCCGCGTAACCAACCCATCCGCGACGAGCATCTCCATTGCCTTGCGGATCGTGATGCGTGCCACTGAAAACTGTTCGGCGAGAAGATGTTCGCCGGGCATGCCTTCGTCGTCGAAGCGGCCTTCCTGAAGTTGCTCGCGCAACACCAGGTAGATCTGGTGATATTTCGGCAGTGGCAGCGTCGTTTCCATGGAGGTCACTCTAGAAGTGTCGTAATGTCAGGTCAATAGAACAAACTGGAAAATAAAGATTGTTCTACTTCGTATGCGCCTATGAAGGCCAAGCTCCTCGTAAGAGGTTCGCAAGCTTTGCTTCCGTCGTCGGATCTTCTCCGGGGCGAATCAAAAACATGCACGCAACGGGTCGCATAGCCGGCACCGCATAACCAATGGAACAAGCACCGTACGAGCTTGTTCCATCGGGAAAACACCCAAAAATCCGTGCATCGCAGACGACTCAACATTCTGCATGGCAATAGGACATTTTGCGCATCAAATGTTCTATTGACAAGACAAAATAGGCTGCTTAATTTTCGTCGCAAATGAAATCCGCTGCGGTTCTGATTAGCTACCCGTCGATTGTGACGAGCACCAGTAAAGCGATCCGGGTGCGCTTGCATGCGCTCCTTGTCGCCACGCGCGGTAGACAATCGCGCCGATATTTCATCGATTTTATTTGTTTAGGATGCCTGCTTTGCAATTAGCCTCGCGGCCGGTGAATCATGACCGCGAAAAATGCCCTTGGCTTCGCACTAAGGGACCCGATGTCAACGAACAATTCTGGAAAACAGGATGAAAAAATCAATTTGCATCGCCGGATTCATCGGAGCACTTGGAACCTATTGCGCTGTCGCACAGGCGCAGAGCAGTGTCACCCTTTACGGCATTGTCGATGAAGGCCTGACGTTCAATAACAACTCGCATGGCGCGCGCCAGTACAGTCTCGTCAGTGGTGAAATTCAGGCAAGCCGGTGGGGTTTGAAAGGCGTCGAAGACCTTGGCGGCGGCACGAAGGCGCTATTTGTCCTCGAAGGCGGCATGGATCTCAGCAGCGGGAAGCCTGGTCAAGGCGGGCTGCTCTTCGGGCGCCAACTGTACGTCGGCCTGGGCACACGGTATGGCACGGTGACACTTGGACGACAGTATGATTCCGTGGTGGACTATGTCGGCCTGTTCGAAGTCGGCGATCAGTGGGGCGGATTCTATACCGCACATCCTGGCGACCTCGACAATATCAACAACTCTAACCGGGTCAACAATGCAATCAAGTACACGAGCAACAACTATGGCGGCTTTACGTTCGGTGGCGTGTATAGCCTCGGCGGCGTGGCTGGCCATCTCAGCCAGAACCAGATCTGGTCGCTTGGCGGCTCTTACTATAACGGCCCGCTCGGACTCGGTGTCGGCTACCTGAACATCCGGAATCCGAATACCTCGTTCTACGGCACCAGCGCACTCGCAAATACAACAGGGTCCGCACCGCTAGCGTCGCTAAATAACATCGCGTCGCCAGTGTTCTCCGGGTTTGCCAATGCACGTACCCAGGAAGTGTATGCAGCGGGCGGCGCGTACACCTATGGCGCCGCGACGTTTGGCGGTACCTATTCGAATACGCGCTTCGATGATCTCAACGGCGGCGGATCAGGTCCGAATCCATTCGGCAATCGCGGCACCGCGATGTTCAACAACGTCGAAGCCAACTTCAAGTATCAGATAACGCCTGCATTCCTCGTCGGCGTGGCCTATGACTACACGAAAGGCAGTTCGGTAAGCGGCAGGGACGGCGCGACCTATCATCAGGCGCAGGCAGGCGCGGACTACTTCCTCTCGAAGCGCACGGATGTGTACTTCGTCGGGATCTATCAGAAAGCGTCCGGTACGGATTCGACGGGCAGCAGCGCGGTTGCTGCAATCAACGGCGTCACGCCTTCGAACGACAACCATCAGCTTGTGCTGCGGGTGGGGATGCGTCACAAGTTCTGATGTGAAGCGGCGACGTATGTCGCCGCACTGAGGAGCGCTAACCTGACTATGGTTTGTGATTCCGTCTGGCTGATGGCGAGTGGCTATCCGCCTGAGCGGTTCGCTTGATATCCAGCGGAGCAATTGCTATCGCGACACGTGCTCCGTCGAAAGCATACGACACGCAACGAACTGACGTTTATTGTTTCCCCCTCTCCTGCTTTAGCCATACCGGCCAGACGTTGAGCAACTGCTCGTGGACATCTAAACAATCCGGTTTCTGCTTCGTATTTCTAACTGGCACACCCAGATTGAATCTGGCGCCGTCCGACGCCGACGCGGAAACTGCGCTTTCGTTACAGGGCCTGATATACAGAGAGCTGATATGGGCTCGCTGATACGTGCGTACTTCCTTTCTGACGGAAGTGTCACGACCCTGCGTCGGCCAAAACCCGCGCCGCTTTCGAGGATCGCCGTTAGTCCCTTTGAAACTGTGACCGTTTAAAAAGCAGAGGAACATTCAATACGTCTGGCTGCCGCGGCATGCAAGCACTCGTAGATCGGAAGGTCACTGACACGTTCTCCGACGTCTGCTCATCCACCGTTGGCATTTCAACGGGCTAAGCGCTGAGCTAATGCGGACCATCAGTACCGTCTGCCCGACGACAGGCAATTCGGGCGAATTCTGCAGCGAACTCACGGCGTTGCGCTCATCACGAGGTTTGAACCATACTGCCGGCGACGGTCCTTGCCCGTCTTTCGGATGGACAGCCACGCAACCGTGCTGTCATGCCCCGTGCGGGCACTCACCACCGCCCATGTCGTATCGGAACCGCTGTAGCTCATCATCTGGCCAGGAATCCGTATGCCGCTGGCGGACGTAGCTCCCCTCGCCCGTCCCGCCCGGTCCACGCAAATAGACGCTGGCGGCTTAGAGGCGCGTATAGAGCGAGCGGCTAAATTTTTGCACTCGCGACCGCCCACGTGCATACTCTCTTTCCGCCACGAGAAAGTACGGCGCGGCGAGAAGACCGCGCTTCCGGAGACTCAATGCGTTTCGATTTCCAGTCGCTGAAGCTGTTCGTTGCTGTCTGCGAGCACGGCAGTATTGCCCGTGCGGCGGAAGCCGAAAACATCGCGCCTTCTGCGCTCAGCAAGCGAATGTCTCATCTTGAGGACACCCTCAAGACCGCCCTCTTTGTGCGAAGCAACAAGGGGCTCGAACTGACGATCGCCGCTACCGCCCTCTTGCAGCACGCCCGCGTGCTGCTGCGCGATGTCAAACAAATGGAAAGTGAACTGCTCGACCACGCCGAAGGCGTGCGCGGACAGATCCGGCTACATGCGAGCCTCTCGACCATCGTCCAGTACATTGCCAACGACATTCGCGACTTCCTGGCACTGCACCCGGGACTACGCATCGACCTGCAGGAAAGTTTGAGCCCAGCCGTGGTCCGCGCAGTCGCGGAGAACACAGCTGACATTGGCGTGTTCGGCGGCACGACGGTGACTGCCGGCCTGCAGGTATTTCCCTATCACAGTGACCGGCTGGTGGTGATCATGCCGCCTGATCACCCACTCAGCCGTGCAGACAAGGTGAAATTTCGCGAGATGGCCGAGTACCCACTGGTGGGACCACAAGCTGGCAGTTATCTGAATTCGCTGGTCTTGCGCGCGGCAGCAGACCTGGACCACCCGCTCAAGCTGTCGATCCGGGTAAATGGCTTTGAACCCGTACGCAGCATGGTCGAAGCGCGGCTTGGCATAGGGCTGGTACCTGAACATCATGCCCACCGCTACGTGAGTTCGGGGCCACTGGTCGCCGTGCAGCTTGACGAGGTCTGGGCCGAACGACACTGGAAGATCTGTGTGCGCGAGGCCGAGACGCTCCCCGCACCAGTTCAACTCTTTCTCAAGCACCTGCTTGCACGTAGCAGTCAGGAATAAGCCAGTGTCAATCCCGCTTGCGGCCAGGCCAAGGTCCCCAGGCGCCCTGTACCTGAGAGCGTAAGGTAAGCAGTCTTCATGTCGGCACCACCAAAACAGATGTTGGTCACCATGCCATCTGGTACCGTCACCTGGCGCAGTACCTCACCAGAGGGCGCAACCACCGTGATGCAACCCGTGACCAGCGTGGCCACACAGACATTTCCCTCTGCGTCCACGGCGAGACTGTCAAAGCGTTGGTAGCCCGGTAGCCCGCAAATCAGGCGACCGCCGTGCGGAGACGGATAAGGATGCTTGCGCGCCCTGCCTGGCGCCTCAAGATCGAATGCCCACAAGCGCGCGGTTTCGGTCTCCGCCACATACACAACACTATCGTCTGGCGACAGACCAACCCGTTGGCCGTTGTGAGCGGATAGGCTACTTCAACGATCATTGATCCGTCGGCTCGCCCGTAATAGAGACCTGCATGATCACGCTCGCGCAACCGGTTCTTGCCGAAGTCGGTGAAGTAGAAGCCGCCGTCGTGGTCAAAGACGATGTCGTTGGGACCACATAGAGGGTATTCACCACAGTGGTCGTACAAAGTCTTCAGGTCCCCCGTGTGTGGGTCGAAACGCTCGATGCGCCCGCTGGTATAACGCGGGTGCACGCCTGGTCTGGTGCGATTCAGACCGGCAACGGTACGGAACAGGAAACCTCCGTTATTGCAGATGTAGAAAGCTCCATCCGGCCCCATGGCCAACCCGTTGGGCCCGCCACCCACCTCCTTCAATACGCTGACCGTGCCGTCCGGCGTCACGCGGCTGATGGTCTCGCGCTCGATTTCGACCAGGACGATTGAGCCATCGGCCATCGCCACGGGCCCTTCGGGAAACTTCAACCCTTCCGCCAGGATGCGGACGCAGTTCTCCATTATTGAATTCCTCGCAAGTCAGTGCTTGTTGGCATTCTCGACGAAGCGGTTGTCGTAGGTGGCTTTCAGGTCGATTGAGGCCTTGCCGATGTCGGGATCGAAGGCGGCGAGCACATCGCGTACGGTGTGCGCGGCGGCGTCCGTCATCAGGCCGTCGCGCGAAATACAGTTCTGCATGTTGCCGTAGGCTCGGGCGAACACATCCTTGTCGGCCAGCGCGTATTGCGGCGGCACTGCGGCGGCGACCTGCTCGGGCGTCGCATGCGCCATCCAGCGCTCGGCCTCCCGGATGGCATTCGTGACTGCTTGCACGGTATTCGGATACCTGGCCGCGAATTCCCTGGTGGTGTAGACGGAAGCTTCCGGATAGTCGCCGCCCAGCGTCGCGCGAGTCCCGGCCGGATCACGCATCACAGCCAGAGGAAAAAGGTCGCCACTGCCCTGCAGTACGGTTGCGACCGGGTCGTTGCTCATCAATGCATCAATCTGCCCGCTGCGTGCTGCGGCAATCGCACCAGCAGAAGAACCAACGCCAATGATCGAGACATCACCCGGTTTGAGGCCGGCCCTGTTTAGCAGATAGTTGACGCCCATGTGGAAGCTGGAACCGGGTGAGCTTACTCCGATGCGTTTTCCCTTGAGGTCTGCATACGTCTTCACCTTGTCGTGGCTGGCGCGGGTCACACCAAATACCCAGCCCGGACACGAGGCCAGGGTCACGAACGACACCAGCTTCTGCCCCTTCGCCGCCATTGTGATCGTGTTGGAATAAGCGCCCGCGACGATATCGGCGCTGCCGCCTAACATCGCCTGGAGAGCCTTGGCACCGCCGCTGAACACGCCAATCTCGACATCCAGTCCAGCCTGCTTGAAGTATCCCCGACTTTCCGCAATGACGAACGGAAGATAGGGGAAGCCCACGCCCGCAGCAGCAAGGCTGAGCTTCGGCTTCTCTGGCGCAGACGCGGCGCTCGCGCCCGACTGGCTCAGTAAGGCCGCGCAAGCGGCCAGTACTGGCAACAGCAGGCGCCTGATCGTTATCACGATGATTGTCTCCTTGTTGTCCAGACCGGTTCGGCCGCGCATATCTAGCCCTGCAGGACGTTCTGGCGTTGCTGCCCCAAGCCTTCGATGCCAAGCGTCACCACGTCACCCGGTTTCAGGTAGACGGGTGGCTTCTGCCCCAACCCCACACCCGGCGGCGTGCCGGTGGATATGATGTCGCCCGGCTGCAGCGACATGAACTGCGACAGGTAGGCTACAAGGTAACGCACGCCGTAAATCATGGTGGCCGTATTACCGTTCTGGTAGCGATGGCCATTAACCTCCAGCCACATGGGTAATGCTTGCGGATTATGCACTTGGTCTGAAGTCACTAGCCACGGGCCCGTCGGACCAAAGGTGTCGGCCGACTTGCCCTTGGTCCATTGCCCCTGACGCTCTGCCTGAAACGCGCGCTCAGAAACGTCATTGATCACGCAGTAGCCGGCCACATGATCCATCGCATCGCTCTCGCTCACGTACTTTGCCGTCTTGCCGATGACGACACCCAGTTCGACCTCCCAGTCCGTCTTGAGAGCGTTGCGCGGGATCTCAATGGCATCGTTCGGACCTACGATCGCGCTGGTAGCCTTCATAAACACGATGGGCTCCGGCGGTATCGCGGCGCCTGTCTCGGCGGCATGGTCGGAGTAGTTCAGCCCGATGCAGATGAATTTTCGCGCACCGCCCACGCACGGGCCCAGGCGCGGATTGCCTTCCACGCGCGGCAGCGAAGTGACGTCGAGTGCTTTCAGGCGGGCCAAACCGTCGGGCAGCAGCACGTCGCCGGCGATGTCGGTCACATGGCCTGACAAATCCCGCAAGTTTCCATCGGTGTCGAGCAGGCCCGGCTTCTCCTCGCCGGGCGGACCGTAGCGTAACAGCTTCATTGTTCAAGTTCCCTTCAATAGGTAGCCCGGCCACCAGACAGATCAAAAACCGAGGCTGTGGTAAATGAATTCTCTTCACTGACAAGCCAGGCGATCATTGCGGCTGCTTCATTGAGTTCGAGGAAACGACCACGCGGAATCTTGCCCAGCATGTAGCGGATATGCTCAGGTGATTGTTCCATCGCGCCGGGCGTACGCGCCACTGCGGGCGTGACGCAGTTGACCGCGATATCGTGGCTCGCCAGCTCCTTTCCGAGCGACTTGGTCATGGCAATGACAGCAGCCTTGGCTGAACTGTACGCTGCGGCGTTGGGGTTACCTTCCTTGCCGGCGACGGAGGCCAGATTAACGATGCGACCGTAGTTCTGCCCGATCATCACGGGTACCACAGCGCGACAGCAGTGGAAAGTGCCGTTGACGTCGATGTCGATCACCTGCTTCCAGACGTCGATGGGATACTCGGCCAAGGTCGCATTGGGGCCAACGATCGCCGCGTTATTGATCAGGATATCGATGCGTCCGGCGACTTTCAGCGTACCCGAGACAGCAGCTTCGACGCTGGCATAGTCGGCGATATCAACACGTTCGACGTGAATATCGGCGTGTCCCAGTTCTGTACGGGCCCGCTCCAGGCCTGCGGCATTGATATCCCAGATCACGAGCCGCGCGCCGGAGGCCAGCAGCCGGCGGCCGACCTCCAGGCCGATGCCTTGCGCGCCGCCGGTCACAACAGCGATGCGGTCGTTCAGATTGATTGCGTTGGTCTGCAAGATAATTTCCTTAACTTTGATGTGTCGATCGCGGCACACATGCTCATGCGCTCGCGGCCACGGTCTGCCCGGCGACAGGACGCCAGCGCAGAAGGTAGTCCTCGACGACGGATACCGCTGTATCGAGCAACAGTGCAAATAAGGTCAACACCAGAATGCCCGCGATAACCGAGTTGATGTCGAACACGCCCTCTGCCAGCAGAATCAGATACCCTACGCCCTTCTCCGAGCCTAGATACTCACCGACCACGCTTCCAACGAACGCGATGCCGATCGCGTTGTGCAAGCTCGAGAACACCCAGCTCGTCGCCGAAGGGAGATACACGTGCCGCATTAGCTGACGCGCATTGGCGCCCAGCATCCGGGTGTTGGACAACACCGCAGGGCTGACCTCGCGCACACCCTGGAAGACGTTAAAGAAGACAACGAAGAAGACGAGCGTCACGCCCAGCGCCACCTTGGACCAGATGCCGAGGCCAAACCAAAGCGCGAAGATCGGTGCAAAGATCAGTCGCGGCATGGAATTCATGGCCTTTATAAATGGATCGAACACGACCGCGAGGAACGGATTGAGCGCGAGCCATAGACCGCAAGCTAGCCCGGACGCCGTACCGATCGCGAACGCCAGCATGGTTTCGAGCAGCGTTGTGTACAGGTGGCGAAACACCGAGCCGGTCACAGTCCATTCGACGATGCGATGCGCAACGCCCAACGGATCGCCGAAGAAAAAAGGCGACAACCATTTCTGACTGGTGCAGATCCACCACAGGAACAGAACGCCGAACAGGAGTGCGAGCCGCGTGACAAGAACAGCAACGCGATTGTTTGGGTCAAACACGATTGCGCGCATAGCTTTTCAGAACCTCCCCTCGAAGCACGTCCCAGATCTGGGTGTGCAGTTGCAGGAAACGCTGCGTCATACGGATTTCTGACATTTCGCGTGGACGCACAAGGTCGATTTCAAACTCCGCGATAGGCCGTGTACCGGGTCCTGCCGACAGCACGATGACACGGTCCGACAAGGAAATAGCCTCTTCGAGATCGTGAGTCACGAACATCACAGACTTGCGGTCGTGTGACCACAGCCGCAGTAGCTCGTTTTCCATCAGGTGCCTGGTCTGGATGTCCAGCGCACTGAAGGGCTCGTCCATCAGGATGATGCGAGGATTCAGCGCCAGTGCTTGCGCCAGGCCGGCACGCTTGCGCATGCCGCCCGACATCTGGTGTGGATACTTTTTGCCGTGGCCGTGCAAACCCACCCGCTCAAGCCACTCGCGCGCCACCTTCAGCGCCTCATCGTGGGGCGTGCCACGGAAGATGAGGCCCATGGCGATGTTCTCTTCGGCCGTCTTCCAGGGCATGAGTGCGTCGACCTGGAACAGGTAGGCAGCCTGCTTGTTCAGGCCATTGGTCAGTTTCTCGCCGAACACGCTCAAGCAGCCCGACGATGGCCGGGTGAGCCCGGCCGCCACATTCAGCAACGTGGACTTGCCACACCCCGTAGGTCCGACTATTGAGACGAACTCTCCGTCGCCGATCGCCAGATTGCCGCCCGAAACGGCCGTGTAGGTCTGAGCGTTCTTGCCATTGCCGGCGAAGGTGCAGGTTACGTTGTCAAAGCGCAGAGCCTCGCGCAGTGCAGTCTGGCCACGATCAAGGACGATATTGCATGGCGCAGTGCTCATGGCTGGATCTCCGCCGCTTTCTCGACAAACCGGTTGTCATAGGTCGAGGTGAGATCGATTTTGGCCGCCGCCACGGTCGGGTCGAACGCCGACAGCACATCACGCACGGTCTGTGCGCCTTTGGCCGTAATCTCCCCGTTCTGTGCGATGCACCGGCGGCTATTTGTGAAGGCATCTGCATACAATGCCTTGTTCTCGCCCAGGTACTCAGGCGGCACATTGTCCGCGACTTGCTGGGGCGTGGCTTTGGCGATCCACTTCTCCGCGCGCACTATTGCATTGGCGACCGCCTGTACCGTCTTCGGATTTTTATTGATGAAATCCTGAGTCGCAAACAGGCTCGACTCCGGATAATCCGACCCGAACACCTTGACGTTACCCTCTGCGGTACGCATGTTCTCCAACGGTTTGAGGCTGCCGTCTTTCATCAGGATTGTGGCGCTCGGATCATTGACGATCAGCGCGTCGATCTGGCCCGCCCTCACTGCCGCTACGGCTCCCGCAGCCTGACCAACACCGATGATGGATACGTCCGAGGGCTGAAGCCCCGCCTTGTGGAGAATGTAGTTCAGTGCCATATGTGTGCTGGAGCCCGGCGCACTCACGCCGATCCGCATCCCCTTCAGGTCCTTCGTCGACTTGACTTCGGCCTGGCGCTTCTGCGACACGCCGAAGATCCAGCCTGGACAATTGACCTGCGCTGCGATCGTCACGAGGTGCTGCCCCTTGGTCGCCATCGTGATGGTGTTTGAATAGGCGCCCGCTACCATGTCGGAGCTCCCGCCCAACAACGCCTCTAATGTCTTGGAACCGCCCGAGAAGGCAGCGACGTGCACGTCCAGCCCTTCGTCCTTGAAGTAGCCGCGTTGCATGGCGACGAGCATGGGCAGATAGGTGATGCCGACGGAGGCCGCCGCAATGTGAAGTTCGGGCTTTTCAGGTACATCCTTGGCCACGGCCGCGACAGAACCGCAGCCAAGCTCGAACGCGACACAAAGCGCGATGGCAAATTTCAGCTTCATGGTTGTCTCCTCCCTTTTAGGGAATATTTTGGTGCGACCTATTGCCGAGGACGGACCGGGGTCTTCACGAACCCGAGACCTTTGATGCTGCGAACTGCCGGGGACCATCGGCTCCTCATGCCCCCGATCCTCGTGCTTCTGACTTTCTTCCTGCTGCGCGATGCGCGCTCACGCCGCCTGCTTGCGCAGTGCCTCGACCACCGCATCGCCCATGTCTCGGGTACCCACGGATTGCGCGCCTTCCTGATAGATGTCGGCAGTTCGATAGCCGGCGGCCAGCACTGCACGCACGGCCTGCTCAACGCGGGTCGCGGCATCTTCCATCTCGAAGCTCTCGCGCAGCATCATCGCAAGCGACAGGATCGCGGCGAGCGGATTGGCGATATCCTTGCCGGCAATGTCCGGCGCCGAGCCGTGCACAGGCTCGTACAAACCCTTGCGGTTGTAGCCCAGCGATGCTGAAGGCAGCATGCCAATTGAACCGGTCAACATCGCCGCAGCATCCGAGAGAATGTCTCCAAACAGATTGCCCGTGACGATCACGTCGAACTGCTTGGGTCGGCGCATGAGCATCATGGCGGCAGCATCCACAAAGAGATGGCTCAGTTCGACATCCGGGTAATCGCGCCCGACCCGCGTGACAACTTCGCGCCATAACTGGCTTGTCTCGAGCACATTCGCCTTGTCCACCGAGCACAACTTGCGGCTGCGGCGTCGAGCGCGTTCGAAGGCAGCACGCGCAACCCGCTCGACCTCTGGCGCCGAATAGCGCATTGTGTTGAAACCCACGCGCTCCCCGGCCTGGTTGGTTTCGAACCCACGCGGTTGACCGAAATAGGCGTCGCCATTCAATTCGCGCACGATTACGAGATCGAGCCCATCGATCACCTCTGGCCGCAAGGTCGAAGCGCCGATCAGTTCCGGGAACATGTAGGCCGGCCGGAAGTTGGCATACAGGGTCAGCGCTTCGCGCAACTGCAGTAATCCCGTACCGGGACGACGCTCACGCGGGATATCGGCCTCGTCGGCCACGCCCACCGAGCCGAACAGGATCGCATCGGCCTTGCGAGCCAGCTCCAGGGTGGGTTCGGGAAGTGGCGCGCCATGGGCCTGAATGCCTGCCTCGCCGATGAACGCCTCCTGAGTCTCGGCATGAGGCGCCACGACCCGCAGCACCTTGACCGCCTGCGCCACCACCTCTGTGCCGATACCGTCGCCCGGCATGACTGCAATCTTCATCTGTGCTTCTCCTTGGTTGTTATCCGTAAGGGTGCGCCTTCAATACGCTCGGACATGGTTGCGCTCGAACGCATCGATCCGATCCTGATGCGACAGCGTGTAGTCGAGTTCGTCCATCCCTCGCAGCAGACACTCTTTTGCGAACGGCTCCATCTCGAAGACATGGGCCGAGCCGTCGGGCAACGTCGCGGTCTGTGCGGGCAGGTCGATGGCAACGCGACTGCCCGGACTGGCCAACAAGGTGTCCAGCAGCGGCAAAACCACGGCCTCTGGCAACACGATGGGCAGCAGCCCGTTTTTCAGACAGTTGATGAAAAAGATATCGCCGAAGCCTGGCGCAATCGCCGCCCGGATACCGTAGTCATACAGTGCCCAGACGGCGTGCTCCCGCGAAGAACCGCAACCGAAATTGTGGTTGGCTACGACAATGCGAGACTCCCGGTAAGGCGTCTTGTTGAGCACAAAGTCCGGTCGCTCCGCACCGTCGTGGTCGAAGCGCAGGGCACGGAACAGATATCGGCCGAAATTGTCGGAACGAGGTTTCTGGAGGAAGCGTGCAGGCAGTATCTGGTCGGTATCGCAGTTGATGGCGGCAATTGGCACCGCGACGGAGTCAAGAGATTTCAGGCTGTCCATGTTCAGGCTCCCAAGAGGAGGCGCACGTCCGTCAGATGACCCGTGACTGCGGCGGCAGCAGCCATGGACGGGCTCATCAGGTGTGTACGCACGCCCGGCCCCTGACGGCCCACGAAATTGCGGTTCGAGGTAGAGGCACAGCGCTGGCCGGGTGCAGCGACATCGCCGTTGGTTGCAAGGCACATCGAACAGCCGGGGAAGCGCCACTCGAAACCGGCTTCCCTGAACACGTGATCCAGCCCTTCGGCCTCGGCCTGCGCTCGTACCTGGTGCGATCCGGGCACCACCCATGCCTCGACGCCAGGTGCAACGCGGCGACCGCGCGCGACCTCGGCCGCGCTGCGCAGGTCCTCAATCCGTCCGTTGGTGCATGAGCCGATGAAAACCCTATCGATCGCGACGCCTTCCAGCGCCTCCTGAGGCTTCAGTCCCATGTACTCAAGTGCCCGCAACATTGCCGCGCGGAGATCGGGGTCGGCCTCCTCTGCGGGGTCGGGCACGCGGTGATCGATTGCACACGCGTATCCGGGTGTAGTTCCCCATGTCACCATGGGAGCGATATCAGCCACGTCGATATGCACCTCGCGATCGAACACCGCGCCTGCGTCGGTAAAAAGCTCGCGCCAGTGCGCCATCGCCCGATCCCACTGCTCGCCTGCCGGGGCATAAGGGCGGTCCGACAGATAAGCAAACGTGGTGTCGTCGGGAGCGATCATTCCGGCACGGCCGCCCGCCTCGATGGTCATGTTGCATAGTGTCAACCGTCCTTCCATCGATAAACCCTCGATAGCCGGACCGGCGTACTCGATCACGTGGCCTGCCGCGCCAGCCACACCAATCCGTGCAATCACGGCAAGAATCAGGTCTTTAGCAGTAACGCCCTGACCCGCCTTTCCGTCGAGGATGACGCGCATGTTGCCCGATTTGCGCTGCCACAGGCATTGTGTAGCGAGCACGTGCGCCACCTCGGTTGCGCCGATGCCGAATGCCAGCGCGCCGAGCGCGCCGTGCGTCGACGTGTGGCTGTCGGCGCAGACGACGGTCATGCCAGGCAGACTTAACCCTTGCTCGGGTCCAACGACATGGACGATTCCGCGCCGCGAGTCATCCATGTCGAACAGCGTGATGCGCGACTCCGCGGTATCACGTTGCAAGGCCGTGATCATGGCTCGCCTCTCGAGGTCTGCCACGGACGCAATATCGTTCGCCGTGCTCGAAACGTAGTGGTCGGCCGTGCCGAAGATGCGATCGGGCGAGCGCGGTTTGAGTCCGCGCTCACGCAACATGTCGAACGATTGTGCAGTGACGTCGTGAACGTAATGCCGGTCTATGAACAGCAGGTCCTGCCCATCGTCACGCGTCATGACCCGGTGAGCGTCCCAGATCTTGTCGTAAAGGGTTCTCGGACCACCCATGGCCTGGTCAGATTGCATTGCTTTGTCTCGCTCCATCAATTTATCGGCCGTGGCAAACACGGCCGTGCGGTTTCGCAATTGATTCTGGTGTGAAAACATCATGCATCAGGCACGTCGGCTTGTTCGTGGTCTTTTGGAAAGGCACCATCGCCGATCGCGATGACGGGAATCGTCAATGTCGGCGTTCTCGACGACGCGACAAAACTTCATGGCTCGGCCAAAGCGAGAAGTGGATTACCGGATCGGGTTTCTTTCCGCCAAACGAGGAACAGCGGCGAGTCGGTCTGCTCTGCGTTGCTGTTCGCGCAGGGGCCATGGCCGTTTATCGGGCCCTCGACATCTCGGGAGGCCGCATAGGCGAAGCAAGCGATTCGATTGGGCTGCAAGCGTTCGTCCGGAAAAACACAGCTGGCAGAAGAATCGGTGCCGCAATGACTGCCTGACGGCGAGCTGGTTTGGTCGCGTCGACGGAGAAATCGACGAGATCGCCGCCACCGCCACTTTGCCGGTCGAATCAATGCCGCTCGCGTGCTGCCAGACCTGAAGACATAGTTAGCGCCTGCATCAACCTGCCCGTAGTGCGCCGACTGTGCGTTCGTGTAGCCATAGGAGTGTCACGGAACTCTGCGCATGGGCCCTGCTTGCCGCCATGCAAATTGCAAGGAATCCTATCTTATAAAACTTGGTCAGCGTTTCGCGATCAGGGCGTTGACGAGGAACGTAAAACCCCACATGCCCCAAATAGTCGCCGAAGCCAGCAACCAGCAGCAGTACGTATTGCGGCTGGCGAAGTAGCGTGCCGGCGCGCAACGTCGACGCGGCCCCCGAAGGCCGCGACTTGCGTTCCTGCAGACTTTGTTGCGCGCCCACACAAACCTTACGATCCCGCAGACTATGTTGTGCCCCGATACTCGGGAATGGGCCGCCGGGCACTCGTATCACTTCCACAGCGAGGACGTTAAGCCGCAAGTGAGACGGGTCGACAATTCGACACGAAACTCTGTTGTACCCCAATAAATCAAAAATCCCCCTTGACGAACTATCTTTAGATATATATCTTACGATACATCTTAAGACATTCGGAGATGCCACCATGCGTCATCACCACCCGCGTTTTTCCCGCGACTTCATCCGCGACGCCGCATGTGCCCGCGATCCTTCGTTCTTCGGCTTTTACGAGCGCTTCCATTCGTTCTGGCACGCGGTCGGCCGCCATCAGCGCGGCGGCGGACGGCATGGCGGGCCGTTCGGCGGCGGCGGCCCGTTCGGAGGCGGCTTCGGCGGCGAGGGCGACGGTTTTCCGCGCGGCCGCAAGTTCACATCCGACGATCTGCAACTGCTGCTGCTCGCGCTGATCGACGAACAGCCGCGCCACGGCTACGAGCTGATCAAGGCGCTCGAAGCGCGCTCGAACGGCTTCTATACGCCGAGTCCCGGCATGGTCTACCCGGCCCTCACGTATCTGGAAGAACTCGGCTACGTCACCGTGCAGCTGGAGGGCAACCGCAAGCGCTATTCGCTTGCCGACGCGGGCCGCGAGTACCTCGCCGTCAATCGCGAACGCGCCGACCTCATGCTCGCGAAGCTCTCGCACATCGCGCGCAAGATGGACTCCGTGCGCCGCGCATTTGCGGGCGAAGCAGGAGACGCCAACGACGACAGCACGGGCGAATACGGTGGCTGGCTGCCTGAGTTCGTCCAGGCCCGCCGCGCGCTGAAACACGCGCTGCTGCTGCGCGACAACGCGTCGCCCGAAGAACAGCGGCGCATCGCGGCGATCCTCGCGCGCGCCACGGCCGAAATCGAAAGCAGGCCGCGCGAAAACGGCGGCCCGACACCAGGCGCACCGGGCGAGACGGCCTGAGCACAGAGAGAGAACATCGTATGCAAGCAACCCGAACCGATCTGACCGTGACGCGCGTGCGTCATCCGCTGAAATTCCGTCTGCTCGAAGTGAAGCACGTCGAAGCCGTCACGCCGCATCTGATCCGCGTGACCCTGACGGGCGACGATCTGCACGACTTCGTCTCCGCCTCGTTCGACGATCACGTGAAAGTGTTTTTCCCCGCCGCCGGCGAAGACAAACCGACGCTGCCGGCAGCGGGCCCCGAGGGCCCCGTGTTTCCGACGGACCGTCCGCGCCCCGTCGCGCGAGACTTCACGCCGAAGCGTTATGATCGCGACGCGCGCGAACTCGAGCTGGAGTTCGCGATGCACGAAGCCGGCCCCGCCGCCGAATGGGCGGCGCAGGCGCAAGCGGGGCAATACCTCGGCGTCGGCGGCCCGCGCGGCTCGTTCGTCGTGCCGACGGGTTTCGACTGGCATCTGCTGATCGGCGACGATACCGCGCTGCCCGCCATTGGCCGGCGTCTCGCGGAACTGCCGCAAGGCGCGCGGGTCGCGGCCGTGATCGAAGTGGCCGATCCATCGGCGCGCATCGAGTTCGACACGCAAGCCGATCTGTACATCGAATGGCGCTATCGCAGCGAAGGCGCGTATCGCGGCAGCGAACTGCTGAAGGCGGTGCGCGAGACCTTCGTGCCGGACGGCGAAGGCTACGTATGGGCAGCAGGCGAAGCAGCGACGATGCGCGCCGTGCGCCAGCACCTCGTGAACGAGCGCGGCATCGACAAGTCGCGTATCCGTGCGTCGGCGTACTGGAAACAGGGCGAACAGGCCGTCCACGAAAATCTCGACGACTGACGCCTCTCATTCAACCGGAGACTGGATGCTCTCATTGAACGAACGGCACGAGCGGCGCCTGTTGTGGCTGCTCGCGCTCACGCAATTCACCATCATCATGGACTTCATGGTGATGATGCCGCTCGGCCCGCAGATCATGCATGCGTTCGAGATCTCGCCCGCGCGCTTCGCGACAGCCGTCTCCGCGTACTCGTGGTGCTCGGGGCTGTCGGGTCTGCTGGCCGCCACGTATATCGACCGCTTCGACCGGCGGCGTCTGCTGCTTGCCATCTACGCGCTGTTCGCGCTGTCGAACCTCGGCTGCGCGCTGGCGACGAACTTTCCGCTGCTGCTCGCGGCGCGTGCGTTCGCGGGCATCACGGGCGGCGTGCTGGCGTCAGTGGTGATGGCGATCGTCGGCGACGTGGTTCCCGTCTCGCGCCGCGGTGCGGCGACGGGCACGATCATGACGGCGTTCTCGCTAGCGGCGATTGCGGGCGTGCCCGCCGGCGTGATGCTCGGCGCGCATTTCGGCTGGGCATCGCCGTTCGTGCTGCTGGTCGCGCTGTCGTGCGTGATCTGGCTGGGCGGTCTGCGCATCGTGCCGTCGCTGACGGAACATCTGCAGAAACAGCGCGTGCCGCTCGCGCAGGTGCTGCCTGATCTGTGGCGGCTCTTCGCGAACGCGCGGCATCTGAACGCGTTCGCCCTGACCTTCGTCGTGATGATCGGGCACATGCTGGTGATTCCGTTCATCGCGCCGACGCTCGTCGCGAATCACGGCATTGCGCCCGCCAATCTGTCGTGGCTGTACATGGCGGGCGGCGCGGCAACCTTCTTCACGTCGCGGCGCGTCGGACAGTTGTCGGACCGCTACGGCAAGAAGCGCGTGTTCCGCATCGCTGCGCTGCTGTCCATTCTGCCCGTGCTGTTCGTCACACATCTGCCCGACATTCCGTTCTACGCGATGGTGCTGTTCTTCCCGTTCTTCATGGTCGCGATGTCGTCGCGGATGGTGCCGATGCAGGCGCTGCTCACGACCGTCCCCGCGCCGCGGACGCGCGGCGCGTTCCTGAGCGCCAACAGCGCGGTGCAGGCGATGGGCACGGGCTGCGGCGCGTGGTTCGGCGGTCTGATGCTGTCATCGACGGCGCAGGGGCAGATCGCGGGCTATGGGACGGTCGGATGGCTCGCGGCAGCGGCCGCCGTGTTCGCGTGCTGGTGGATCGGGCGCGTGAATGGCGCGGGCGAGCAAGGCGCTGCAGACGTCGCGGCGACGCCTGCAGCGGGGACGGAGGCGGTTGGCGAGGCGTGACGCCTCGTCATTGCGACTCAGCCCGCAATCAGATCCTCGATCATCACCGGCAGCTTCCTCACCCTCACGCCCGTTGCATGATGCACGGCATCCGTGATCGCGGCGGCCACGCCCGCCAGCCCGATCTCCGCGATCCCGCGCGCGCCCAGTTCGTTGAACACGGGGTCGGGATAATCGAGAAACGACACATCGAGCGCGGGCGCATCGGCATGCGACGCGACGATGTAATCGGCGAGATTGCTGTTGATGGGCGCGCCGTTCTGCGGGTCGTACATCGTGTGCTCGAACAGCGCCATGCCGACGCCCATCACCACAGCCCCTTCCACCTGATTGCGCGCCGCGCGCGGATTGATCATGCGGCCGCCGTCGATCACCGTCACGACGCGGCTCACGTGCAGCCGCGCCGTCTCCGGCTGCCACGTCACCTCGGCGAAGTGCGCGCCATACGAATAGATGGAATGGCGCTTCTTCAGCGGATCGTCGAAACCGCCCTGCGCACTGCCCTTGCCTGACGCCGCGTGCATCTTCGCGGCCTCGAGTATTTGCGCGAACGGCACGCCCTGCTCCGGTGCATCCGTCTTGCGATGCACGCGCCCCGCGCCGAACGCGAGCGTGTTCTTGTCCGCGCAATGAAACGGCGAGTCTTCGACGGCCACGGCGCGCGCCAGCACCATCCCGGTGGCGGCGCGCGCCGCCTGCAGCACGGCGGGTATCACGGAAGCCGTCGCCGCCGACCCGCCCGAGATCGGCCCGAGCGGCAGCATCGTATCGCCGAGCACGACCTGCACCTTGTCGATGGGAATGCCCACGTGTCCCGCGACCAGTTGGGCCAGCACCGTGTACGTGCCCGTGCCGAGATCCTGCGTGCCGCACACGACGCGCGCCGTGCCGTCCGCGCGCAGATCGACGGTCGCCTCAGCCGAAAAGCGCAGCCCCGGCCAGCCGCATGCGCCGACGCCCCAACCGAGCGTCAAGCCGTCGCGCTTCATCGAGCCGATGGCCGCCGTACGCTGCGCCCAGCCGAATTTTTCCGCGCCCGTCTTCAGACATTCGACGAAATGCCGCGATGAAAACGGCAAGCCCGTCGACTCATCCACTTGCGGCTCGTTCATCAACCGGAATGCGACGGGATCGATGTCGAGCTGGCGCGCCAGTTCGTTCATCGCCGATTCGAGCGCGTATAGGCCGGGCACGGCGCCCGGTCCGCGCATCGAGGTCGGCGAACCGACGTTGCGGCGCGCGATACCCGAGCTCACGCGCAGATCCGGCACGCTGTACAGCACGGGCGTGATCTCGCCGCAGCTTTCCTCGTAATCGTCGGCGAGCGCGGCGTGATTCAGATAGTCGTGGCGAATCGACGTGAGCTTGCCCGTCCTGTCGGCGGAAAGACGCACGCGCTGTTGCGTGGTTGGACGATGGCCGACGTTCTGAAACATCATCTTGCGGCTCACGACGAGCTTCACCGGCTGCCCCGTATGACGCGACGCCGCCGCCGCGAGCAGCGTATGCGGCCACACCCACAGCTTGCCGCCGAAGCCCGAGCCGAGATAGCGCGAGATCACGCGCACGCGTTCCTTCGGCAAGCCGAGCATCTGCATCAGCGTGCCCTGATGATTGGACACGGCCTGGGTGGTCTCGTAGAACGTGTAGCCGTCCCCGTCCCCGTCTCCGTCCCAATGCGCAATGCTCGCGTGCAGCTCGATCGGATTGTGCGTTTCGACGGGCGTCACATAGGTTTCGTCGAGCCGTACCTCGCTTTTGTCGTATGCAGCCGCCGCGTCGCCGCGTTCGCTTTGCACCTGCGGCTCGCCGCTGGCCTGCAGCTCATCGCTGACGTCGTGGTGCGCCGTTTCGTAACTGACCTTCACGGCTGCTGCGGCGGCACTCGCCGCCTCGAACGTATCGGCGACGACGGCGGCCACATACTGGCCGTAATAGCGGATCACATCGTCTTCGAACGGCGGGCGGGCTTCGTCGACGAAGCCCGCCTCCATCGAATTGCCCGCGATGCGATAGAAGCGGCCGACGTTGCCGCGATGCAGAACCACGCGCACGCCGGGCATCGACTGCGCATGCGCGAATTCGAGCGACGTCACGCGGCCGCTTGCGATCGTCGCGCAAACAGGCACCGCGTACAGCATGTCGGGGAGATCGATATCGGAGGTGTACTGCGCGCGCCCGCTCACTTTCAGCGGACCCTCGATGCGCGACTGCGGCTGCCCAACCACGGACAGCAGGGAATCGGACACAGTGGACATGGAAAGAAGTCCTCGAAAAAATTTCAGACGGACTGCGTGACCAGAGTCAATGCATGAATCAGGCAGCGCCGCGCGAGTTCGATCTTGAAGCCGTTCTGGCTCTGCGGCTTCGCATTGGCGAGCGCGGCGTCGGCGGCGCGCGCGAAGCTCGCCGTGTCGGGCACGGCGCCCGCGAGTTCGGCCTCGGCTTCGCACGCGTGCCACGGCTTCGTGCCGACACCGCCGAGCGCGACATGCGCGCGCGTGATGCGCCCATCGGACACGTTAACGACGACAGCCGCCGACGCCAACGCGAACTCATACGACGCGCGATCGCGCAGCTTCAGATACAGCGAGCGGCTGCCCGGAATCGGCGGCAGCGTGACATGCGTGACGAGATCGCCGGGTTCGAGCACGGTTTCCCGCTCGGGCGTGTCGCCGGGCAACAGGTAGAAATCGTCGATGGGCACAGTGCGCGCGCCTTTCGTCCCCTGGATCTGGATCGTCGCGCCGAGCGCCGCGAGCGCGACATTCATGTCCGACGGATTGGTCGCAATGCATGCGTCGCTCGTGCCGAGTATCGCCATGGTCCGGTTGAAGCCGGTGCGCGCGGCGCAGCCCGAACCGGGCGCGCGTTTGTTGCAGGGCATCGCGGTATCGCGGAAGTACACGCAGCGCGTGCGTTGCAGCAGATTGCCGCCCGTCGTCGCCATGTTGCGCAACTGCGCGGACGCGCCCGCGAGCAACGCCTGCGACAACACCGCGTACGGCTCGTGGATCAGCGGATGCATCGCGAGGTCGGCATTGCGCACGGTCGCGCCGATGCGCACGCCCCCTTCGTCCGTCGTTTCGACGCGATCGAGCGGCAGCCGGCTGATATCGACCACGCGCGCGGGCCGCTCGACGTCGAGCTTCATCAGATCGAGCAGTGTCGTGCCGCCCGCAAGAAAGCGCACGTGCGCGCCCTGTTGCGCCGTCTGCGAGGCGGCGCCCGCCGCGACGGCGTCGCGCACGTCGTTCGCGCGCGAAAGCTGGAACAGTTCCATCGTGGCCTCCTCAGCGCTTGCCGCGCACGGACTGGATGGCCGTCACGATGTTCTGGTACGCGCCGCAGCGGCACAGGTTGCCGCTCATGGCTTCGCGCACGTCGGCATCGTCTGGGCCGATTGGCTCGCCGAGCAGCGCGACGGCCGACATGATCTGGCCTGCCGTGCAATAACCGCACTGATAGCCGTCGCATTCGACGAAAGCGGCCTGCATCGGATGAAGCGCATCGGGCTCGCCGATGCCTTCGATGGTGGTGATCGTGTCGCCCGCATGCGTGGCCGCGAGCGACAGACAGGCATTCACGCGGCGGCCGTTCACGTGCACTGTGCACGCGCCGCATTGGCCGTGGTCGCAGCCTTTTTTCGTGCCGGTCAGATGCAGATGCTCGCGCAACGCATCGAGCAACGTGGTGCGAGGATCGAGCGACAGCGCGTAAGACGTGCCGTTCACATTCAGTTCGACGGGAATCGTGACGCCCGGCGCGAACTGTGGCGCGCCGCTGCGTTCGCGGTTGTCCTGAGGCGTGAGTGGGGGCCGTGCGATGGTGTGGGGCATCGGGGAATCTCCATGCTGCAACCGGAAGCGGACGATCGGAAGGAAGACTGTCGAATGCCTGATGGCGCGGACCACGCTGACGCGACGCGGCGGCCGCATCGTGGAGCGCCGATGGACAAGCGAAAAGTATAGGCGCCGCTATGCGAACGCGCCTGCAGCGCACCCGTGCGACGGCACGCTTCGAACCGTCCGCGGCTGCGCATCTCGACTCACATCCCGATCTCCTGGAGCGATGTATGCGAGCAAACGCGATACCCGGCCTCCATTGAGCGCGCTGCAAACATCGGTAAGCGTCACCTCCTGGTGACGCGCTACAGCCGCGATACCGGTGTGCCGATGGGCGGTATTGGTTACCGGTTCTGAGGTTACCGGTTCTGAGATTGCCCGCCGAGATCCGCCAGCGGATGCGCCTGCGTCCGCCAAGGCGACGACAGAAAATGCCGCACGCGCTCCGGCCGCACCTCGGACAGCGTCGCGGGCGCCCAGCGCGGCTTGCGGTCCTTGTCGACGAGATGGGCGCGCACGCCCTCGCTGAAATCGCCCTCCTCGATCGCGCGCGTGACGATGCCCAGTTCCATCCTGAAGCATTCGGCGAGCGTCATCTGACGGCCGCGCAACAGTGCATCGCGGGTGACGTACAGCATGGTCGGCGAGTGCGACGTGAGCGCATCGCAGGTGGCCTGCAGCCATTGACGCACTTCGCGTGCATGTTCGCGTTCGAGATCCTGGCGCAACGTCGCGACGATGCGCTCGATGCCCGAACGCCTGTCGAAGTGCCGCATCATCAATTGCGTGAAAGCGCCGAGCCCCGCATGCGGAACGATGTTGCACGGCGGCTCGAATACCGTGCGCAACGCACGCAGCAGATCGCCGGCGGCGACGTCGGCCGTGTCGATGCGCAACAGGCGCTCTTCGAACGTATCGAGCCATTCCGACGGCACGCATAGATCGGCGAGCCGGAACAGCAGCGCATCGGCGCCTGTGAGCGTGACGCCCGTCAGTCCGACATACAGTTCGATCTCGGCGGGCATCACGGACAGAAAACGCGTCGCGCCGACATCCGGCAGAAAGCCGATGCGCGTCTCCGGCATCGCGATCTTCGTGCGCTCGGTGACGATGCGCAGCCGCGCCGCCTGGCCTAGTCCCATGCCGCCGCCCATCGCGATGCCGTCGAGCAATGCGACGACGGGTTTCGGGAACGTGTGCAGCGCGTAGTCGAGCCGGTATTCGTCGATAAAGAACTGCTGCCAGCCGCTCTCGTTGCGCTGGCGCATGCCGTGCAGCGCGCGCACGTCGCCGCCCGCGCAGAAGCCTTTCGTGCCCGCGCCGCGCAGCACGACGGCGACGATCCCGCTATCGTCGCGGCATTGCTCGATCAGCACGGCCAGTTCGCGCACCATGTCGTGCGACAGCGCGTTGAGCGCGGCGGGCCGGTTGAGCGTGACGATCGCGACGCGATTGACGACGCGAAACAGCACGTCCGGTTCGTGCATGGCTTCCTGTTCGAGGACGGCGCTCATCGCTGCAACTCCCGGGCTTCTGCCGTTTGCCACTTCGGCGCGCGTTTTTCGAGGAACGCATTGACGCCCTCGCGCTGATCCGCGCCATCGAACAGATCGACGAAACGTTCGCGCTCCACTGCGAGCGCCGCACTGCGCGGCACGCCGTTGCGCGCCTGCTGGATCAGTTCCTTGCTGTACGTGACGGCCTGAGGACTCAGGCCCGCGACGCGCGCCGCCATCGCGAGTGCGAACTCGCGCGCCGCGCCCTTCTCGACCACTTCCTCGACGAGGCCGATGCGCAGTGCCGTCGCCGCATCGACGCGTTCGCCCGTCAGCACGATGCGCTTCGCCCAGCCTTCGCCCACGAGCCAGGGCAGCGTTTGCGTGCCGCAGCCGCATGGCAGCAAACCGACGGCCGTTTCCGGCAGCGCCATTACGGCATGTTGTTCGGCGATGCGGATATCGCAGGCGAGCGCGCATTCCAGGCCGCCGCCCATCGCATAGCCGTTGATCGCCGCGATCACGACGGGTCGCGCGTTTTGCAGCACCTCGAATGCGCCACCGAAGCGCGACGCTGCGAGACGCGCGACTTCCTTGTTGCCGTCGGCGAACGTGTTGAGGTCGGCGCCCGCACTGAAGAATTTGGGACCGTCGCCCGTGATGACGATGGCGCGCACCTGTGCTTCATCGTTCAGACGTCCGATGGTGTGCTGCAACTGCAGCAGCCCTTCCGGGGTGAACGCGTTGGCGGGCGGACGCTTCAAGGTCAGCAGCGCGACGCTGCCGTCGTGAGCGTAGTCGAGTTCGATCATGACGCGCCTCCCTCGTTGCGATACAGCTTGATGACTGCGGAAAAGTCGAGCTTGCCGGCGCCTTTGGTGCTCATCGTCTGATAGAGCTGCTGCGCGAGCGCGCCGAGATAGACGGGTTGGCGCGCGAGCTTTGCGGCATCGGTGGCGAGTCCGAGATCCTTGAGCATGAGGTCGGTGCCGAAGCCGCCCGTGTAGCCGCGCGTCGACGGCGCCGTCTCGATTACGCCGGGGAACGGGTTGTAGGTATCGGAACTCCAGCAACGGCCCGTCGACGTATTGATGATGCCGCCGAGTACTTTCGGATCGATGCCGAGTGCTTCGCCCAGCGCCATTGCTTCGGAGACGCCTGCCATTGTGATGCCGAGCACGAGGTTGTTGCATATCTTGGCGACCTGGCCCGTCGAGGTGCCGCCGCAATGGACGATGTTCTTGCCCATGGCTTGCAGCACTGGCTTGACGTGCTCGTAGGCTTCGGCTGTGCCGCCGACCATGAAGGTGAGCGTGCCGGCTGCGGCGCCGCCTGTGCCGCCTGATACTGGCGCGTCGACGAATGTATTGCCGTTTTGTTTCGCCAGTTCGGTGAAGATTTTCACGCTGGCTGGGTCGATGGTGCTCGAGTCGATAATCGTGATGTTCTTCGCGATACCCGCGAGTATGCCCTCTTCGCCTGTCAGCACCGCTTTTACATGTGCCGCTGCCGGCAGCATCGTGATGACCGCTTCTACGTCTGCTGCTGCGGCTTTTGGTGTTTCTTTTGCTGTTGCGCCTGCGGTTGTTAATTCCTGCACTGCGTGCGCGTTCAGATCGAAGACCTGCAGTGCGTGGCCCGCTTTTAGCAGATTCAGCGCCATCGGCGCGCCCATGTTGCCTAGTCCTATGAAGCCTATCTTCATGTTGCCTGTCTCCTTTCTGTTCTGTCTTGCGATGCTGAGGTGTGGGTTTGGTTTTTTGCTGCGCTGGCTGGCATCCGCGATTTCGTATCGGTGCCTCACGCGTTGCCCCTGTGCGGGGCGGCACCTACTTTTCTTTGCCGCTGCAAAGAAAAGTAGGCAAAAGAAAGCCGCTCACCCCGCCAATCCTTGTGTTTGCCTGCGGGCCCCCTACGGGTCCCGCACTCCAGGCGGCAACACGCTATTTCATGTGCGTTGCCAACGCCTTTGAAAGTCGCATCACCCACTCCAGTCACCCGTAGCGCAGCCAGCGGCAGCGACTCGTCTGCGCCGCCCAGGTGGCAAACGGTGTGTAGCTTGTCGCACCTTACGCGTTAGCGCTTCTACGACACCGATCCCGCTTTTCAGTCCGGAGTGGTGCACTTCCATTGCGACGGTCTACACACCGTTTGCCACCTGGGCGGCGGTGGATTTACCGGTAATGCAATTCGTGACGCGGGCATGTGAAGCGGGTGATGCATACAGTTAGCACGCTGGCAGCTCGCGTGAGACAGTGCGTTGCCGTGTGGAGTGCGGGACCCGTGGGGGGCCCGCAGGCGACCACCAGAACTGGCGGGGTGAGCGGCTTTCTTTTGCCTACTTTTCTTTGCCGCTGCAAAGAAAAGTAGGTGCCGCCCCGCACAGGGGCAACGCGTGAAGCACAGACAAAAAAACGCGGATGCCAGCGCAAGCCAAACCGCGGATGCCAGCGCAGCAAAAACCAAAAACAAAAAACAAAAAACCAGAACGGCGACTGCGTCGCAAGACAACAAAATCTCTCACCGCAAGGCAATAGTGGTATTCACCCCATCGCCAACAGTCTCATCATCAAACCACCGCGCGGTAACCGTCTTGGTCTGCGTATAAAACTGCACAACCTGCTTGCCGTAAGGCCCAAGATCCCCAAGCTTCGACCCTCGAGATCCGGTGAAACTAAAGAAAGGCACCGGCACGGGAATAGGAATATTGATCCCCACCTGCCCAACATCGATTTCGCTCTGAAACTTGCGAGCCGCCGCGCCGCTCTGCGTAAAGAGCCCCACCCCATTGCCCATCGGATTGCTATTCACCAGCGCAATCGCATCATCGAGCGTGGGCACGGTCATCACGCACAGCACAGGACCAAAAATCTCGGTCCGGTAAACATCCATCTCGACGGTCACATCAGAAAAAATCGTCGGCCCGATAAAATTGCCATCGGCGTAGCCATCGACCTTCACATCACGCCCATCGAGCGCCAAGGTCGCCCCTTCCTTCACACCCGCTTCAATCAGACCGAGAACACGAGACTTCGCGGCACGCGAAACAACAGGCCCGACGTCTGTCCTGGCCTCGTGACCGGCGTTCACCTTCAACGCCTTCGCCTTTTCAACCAGAGAAGGCAACCAGTCCTTCGACGAACCGACGAGCACGACAACAGAAGTCGCCATGCAACGCTGCCCCGCCGCGCCAAAGCCGGCGCCAACGAGCGCATTCAATGTCTGCTCGCGATTCGCGTCAGGCAACACGACAGCATGATTCTTCGCGCCCATCATCGATTGCACGCGCTTGCCGTGCTGACTGCCCAGGTTGTACACATGCGTGCCCACCGCCGTCGATCCGACAAACGAAATCGCCTTCACCAGCTCATGCGTGCATAACGCATCGACGACGTCCTTGCCGCCATGCACGACGTTCAGCACGCCCTTCGGTACGCCCGCTTCGATCGCAAGTTCGACCAGCTGCATCGTCGACAGCGGATCCTGCTCGGATGGCTTCAGCACGAACGTGTTGCCGCACACGATCGCCATCGGGAACATCCACAGCGGAATCATCGCCGGAAAGTTGAACGGCGTGATGCCCGCACAGACGCCGATCGGCTGGCGCAGTGTGTACGTGTCGACGCTGCCCGCCACGTTCTCCGCGAATTCGCCCTGTTGCAACGTGCCGATCGAACACGCGTGCTCGACCACTTCAAGGCCGCGGAAAATGTCGCCTTCGGCATCGGGCAACGTCTTGCCCTGCTCCGCCGTCAGCGTCTTCGCAATGCGCGGCATGTGTTCGCGGATCAGCGCCTGATACTTCAGCATGATGCGCATGCGCGCGCCAATCGGGGTGTTCTTCCACGTTGCAAACGCCGCGTGCGCGGAGCGGATCGCCGCGTCGACTTCTTCCTGCGTCGCGAACGGCACGCGCGCGAGCACCTGCTGCGTCGCGGGATTCACGATGTCGCGCCACTCGGTCGCGTTCGATTCGACGAACTCGCCGTTGATCAGCAGCTTCACTGTGTCGATCTTCTGGCCTGCGACTGTCGTTGGAATTGCGCTCATGCTGGATGTCTCCTTGATCAATATCGGTGTCGGACGCGAGCATGCCTGCTCAGTTGCCATTGCCGTTGCGAAGCTCGGGGAAATCCTCTTCCCAGTACTCGTCGGGCATACGCGCGGGCTCGGCGGTGCGCTCCAGTTCGCGCCGCCTCAACTCGACGCGCCGGATCTTGCCGGAGATCGTCTTCGGCAGATCGCTGAATTGCAGGCGTCGGATGCGCTTGTACGGCGCGAGCTTTTCGCGCGAAAAGCGGAACACGTCGCGCGCCAGTTCGGGACCGGCTTCGAATCCATGACGCACGGTGACGAATGCCTTCGGCACCGACAGACGCAGCGGATCGTTGCTCGGCACGACGGCCGCTTCGGCAATCGCCTCATGCTCGATCAGCACGCTTTCGAGTTCGAACGGACTCAGCCGGTAATCGGACGACTTGAACACGTCGTCCGAACGGCCCACGTAGACGAGATAACCGTCGTCGCGCCGCATCGCGACATCGGAGGTGTGGTAGTAACCGTTGCGCATCGCGTGTTCCGTGGCCTTCGCGTTGTTCGCATAGCCCGTCATCAGACCAAGCGGACGCGCGTCGAGCGGCAACGCGATTTCGCCTTCCGTCACGGGATGATCGTCGGCATCGACGAGTTCGACGCGGTAGCCCGGCAGCGGACGTCCCATCGAACCGGGCACGACCGGCTGCCCCGGCGGGTTGCCGATCTGGCAGGTCGTTTCCGTCTGCCCGTAGCCATCCCGGATCGTGATGTTCCATGCATGCCGCACGCGCTCGATGATCTCCGGATTCAACGGCTCACCCGCGCCGACGATTTCGCGCAGCTTCACGGCGTACGACGCGAGCGGCTCCTGCACGAGCATGCGCCACACGGTAGGCGGCGCGCACAGCGTCGTGACGTTGCAGCGCACCAGCACGTCGAGCGTTTCCTTCGGCACGAAGCGCGAGAAGTTGTAGACGAACACGCAGGCCTGCGCATTCCACGGCGCGAAGAAGCAACTCCACGCGTGCTTGGCCCAGCCCGGCGAGCTGATGTTCCAGTGAATGTCGTTGGGTTGCAGACCGATCCAGTACATCGTCGACAGATGGCCGACGGGATAGCTCTGATGCGTATGCTCGACGAGCTTCGGCTTCGACGTCGTGCCCGACGTAAAGTACAGCAGCATCGGATCGCTTGCGCGTGTGACGCCGTCCGGCGTGAACGATGACGAAGCCTCGTACGCGGCCGAGATATCTGTCCAGCCATCGCGCGGTGCGCCAACCGAGATGCGCTTCAACGGAACATCGAGGCTCTCGAACTTGACTGTCTCCGCGCTATCCACCACGACGACATTCGCGCCGCCGATCTGCACGCGGTCGCGCACATCGTCGGGCGACAGTTGCGTGGTGGCAGGCAGCACGATGGCGCCAAGCTTCATCGCCGCGAGCATCACGTCCCACAGTTCGACGCGATTGGGCAGCATCAGCAGCAACCGGTCGCCGCGCCCCACGCCGAGCCCGCGAAGGAAATTCGCCATCCGCGACGAGCGCTCCGACATCTGCGCATACGAGAGTTTCAGCCCTTCCTGTGCAGGGTCGTCGACGATCCACAGCGCGGGATGATGATTGTCTTGCGCGATGACGTCGAAATAATCGAGCGCCCAGTTGAACTCCCCGAGTTCGGGCCATCTGAACTCGCTGCAGGCGCGCTCATAGTCCGTGCGATGGCGCAACAACAGGTCGCGCGCGTCGAAAAAGCCGTGTGCTTCTGCCGTCATCGTCGTCTCCACAATCGGCGCGGAATGCGCTCTGTTGGCGGATTATTCTGCGCTCAAACGTGCCGCGCGATAACCATTCTTTGTACTTCGCTGGTCCCTTCGTAAATCTGCGTGATGCGCGCATCGCGATAGTGCCGCTCGACGGCATAGTCTTCGAGGTAGCCGTAGCCGCCGTGAATCTGGATCGCCTTCGAACAGACATCTTCGGCCATTTCCGACGCATACAGCTTCGCCTGCGACGCCTCCGACAAACATGGCCGTCCCGCGCTGCGCAGCCGCGCCGCGTGATGCACGAGCAGGCGGGCGGCGTTCAGGCGCGTCGCCATGTCGGCAAGCATGTTGGCGATGGTCTGGTGCTCCTTGAGCGCCTTGCCGAACTGGATGCGCTCGTTTGCATACGCCCGGGCCGCGTCGAAGGCCGCGCGTGCAATGCCGAGCGCCTGCGCCGCGATACCGATGCGCCCGCCTTCCAGGTTCGACAACGCGATGCGCAAGCCCTCGCCCGGCGCGCCGAGCAGATTGGCTTCGGGCACGGCGCAATCGTCGAGTGAAATCGGACAGGTATCCGACGCGCGGATGCCGAGCTTGTTCTCGGGACGCCCGACGTTGAAGCCGGGCGTATCCGTCGGCACGATGAAGGCCGAGATGCCGCGCTTGCCCGCCTCGGGATCGGTGACGGCGAATACGATCGCGAGGCTCGCGCGCGAGCCGTTCGTCACGAACTGCTTGCTGCCGTTGATGATCCATTGCCCGTCGCGCAGGACGGCGCGCGTGCGGATGTTGTTCGCTTCGCTGCCCGCGTGCGGCTCGGTCAGACAGAATGCGCCGATGCGCTTGCCCGTCGCGAGATCGGCGAGATAACGGTCTTTCTGCGCGTCACTGCCAAAGTTGAGAATCGGACCGCAGCCGACCGAGTTGTGCACGCTCATCATCGTCGCGCACGCCGCGCAGCCGGCCGCGATTTCTTCGAGTGCAAGCGCATACGCGATGTAGTCGGTGTAGGAGCCGCCCCACTCCGGCGGCACAATCATGCCGAGAAAGCCGAGTTCGCCCATCTGCCTGACGACTTGCGCAGGCAACGCACCTTCGCGGTCCCATTGCGCCGCGTTCGGCGCGAGGCATTCGACCGAAAAATCGCGTGCGGCATCGCGGATCATCCGCTGTTCGTCGGTATAGAACTCGTCCATGTGTCTACTTGCCTCTCTTCGTGCTGCGCGCGTGCTGCGTTGCACATGCGGCGCGCTGGTGGAGCCAAGTGTAGGCGGCGCGCAAGCGGGATTCGATGCCGCGTGCGATCAATCTGCGTGAGCGCATTTGCCATATCCGGATACCGGCAGCTGCGCCGATACGGCAGAATGGCGGTTCTGCCGGGCGCGCGCCGCTAAACACGTGAGCGCATTTGCCAGAACTCTTGAAACGCATCCTTCCGTGCCGAACCGGGGAACCGCCATCGCATGAAAGCAGAAAGAGGCACGATCTCCGTGAGTCTCGTCGAAGAGACGCTGGCGCTCGCCCGCGCGCGCGGCGTCGACGTGCGGCCCATCGTCGAGGCGGCGGGCATCGCGCCGCAGATGCTCGCGAGCCCGAAAAGCCGCGTGACGCCGGCTCAATATGGGGCGCTGTGGGCCAACATCGCCCGCGCGCTCGACGACGAGTTCTTCGGCCAGGATTCCCACGCGATGAAAAGCGGCAGCTTCATCGCGATGACCCAGATGGCGCTGACGGCACGCAACGGCGGCCTGGCATTGACGCGCGCCGTCGGCTTCATGCGCCTCGTGCTCGACGACATGAGCGTGCAGATCGACAGGCGCGACGACCGCGTGCGCCTTGCGTTCGCCCTTCGCGACGGCGCGCCGCAGCCGGCCATGTTTGCCTACGCAACCTGCTTCATCCTTGTCTACGGGCTCGTCTGCTGGCTGGTCGGGCGGCGCATTCCGCTGATCGAGGCGCGCTTTCGCTGCGCCGAGCCGCCCGCCGCGCACGAATACCGGCTGATGTTCTGCGATGACCTGTCGTTCGGGCAAAACGAGTCGTACGTCGATCTCGCGCCGGATTTCTGGGACTTGCCCGTCGTCCAGACCACGAAGTCCGTCAAGCCCTTCCTGCGCGATGCACCCGCGAGCTTCATCATCAAGTACCGCAATCCCGGCTCGCTGGCGGCGCGGGTGCGCAAGACGCTGCGCGCGCTGCCGATGGCCGCGTGGCCCGGCTCCGACGCCATCGCGCAGCGACTGCACGTCGCCGAGGCGACGATGCGGCGGCATCTGAAGCAGGAAGGCTATACGTACCAGTCGATCAAGGACGACTTGCGGCGCGACATCGCAATCTCGGAACTGCAGCGCGGCGGCCAGTCGATCGCCGATATCGCCGCGACGCTCGGCTTTGCGGAGCCGAGCGCCTTTCATCGCGCGTTCCGCAAGTGGACGGGAATGCGGCCCGCCGATTATCGGGCGGTCAATGCTCACGCGGCGCTCGCGCAGACGGCAGGGAGCACGGGTATCTCCCGCCGCGCGGAACCCGCGGAATCCGACTAAGCTTAAGACAGGCCAGCTTTTTCAGGCCGGGCGCGCCGCATACGAACGTGATCCGTCGCAGCGCGCCGGCCGTCGACGATGGGAACCTACCGGCTTCTCCCGATCCGGCAAGCGGGTTTGCGACGCCTGTCCGATCGCGCATGCTTCGCGAGGCGCAGTGCGTGCGGCGTGCTTGTATCCGCCAGCGCTCGCGCTTTCTGGGCTCGCGCGATGCGTGCGATTGCCGGCGTCGCACGCGCGATGGCGCCTGGATCGCCGATGCTCGCGCTGATGTTTTGCAGTGCGGCAATGTTCGGCCCTGGCAGCGCCGGCGCCGCGCAGCCGGCCATCGCGCCAGGCAGCGTCGTGGTGATTCCCGTCGCAGGCGCGATCAGCCCCGCCACCGCCGACTTCATCGTGCGCAGCCTGGCCCGCGCCGCCGACGATCACGCGCAGCTCGCCGTCCTGCAACTCGACACACCGGGCGGACTCGACACGTCGATGCGGCAGATCATCAAGGCGATTCTCGCGTCGCCCATCCCCGTCGCGACCTACATCGCGCCAGGCGGTGCGCGCGCGGCAAGCGCAGGCACCTACATCACGTATGCGAGCCACATCGCGGCGATGGCGCCGGGGACCAATCTCGGCGCGGCGTCGCCCGTGCAACTGGGCATCGGCGGGCAGGACGCGCCCAAACCCGGCCAGCCGCCCGGCTTGCCCGGCGCGGCGCCAGCCTCGAACCCCGCTGCGAAAGACGACGCGGCGTCCGGCGCGCTTGCGATGGACAGTCAATCGACGGAGCTGCGCAAGCAGCTTCACGACGCGCAGGCCTACATCCGCGGCCTCGCGCAGCTGCGCGGCCGCAACGTCGACTGGGCCGAGCGCGCGGTGCGCGAAGCGGTGAGCCTGTCGGCGCGCGACGCGCTCGAGCAGAAAGTGGTGGACTTCGTCGCGCGCGATCTTCGCGACCTGTTGCGGCAGGTCGACGGGCGCACCTATGACACGGCGGCCGGCACGCAGCGTCTGACGACGGCGCATGCGCCCATCGTGACGCTCGAAGCGGACTGGCGCAGCCACTTCCTCGCCGTCATTACCGATCCGAACGTGGCCTTGATCTTGCTGATGATCGGCATGTATGGCCTGTTCTTCGAATTCGCGAATCCCGGCTTCGTGCTGCCCGGCGTCGCCGGCGCGATCAGTCTGCTGCTCGGGCTGTTCGCGCTGCAACTGCTGCCCGTCAACTACGTGGGTCTGAGTCTGATCTTCCTCGGTCTGGCGTTTCTGATCGCCGAAGCGTTTCTGCCGACCTTCGGCGCGCTCGGCTTCGGCGGGATCGTCGCGTTCGTCATCGGCGCGCTGATGCTGATCGATACCGATGTGCCCGGCTACGGCATTCCGCTGCCCATGATCGCCGCCGTCATCGTGTTCAGCGTGCTGTTCATCTTCGGTGTATCGAGCCTCGTGCTGCGTTCGCGGCGGAGGCCCGTCGTGACAGGCGCCGAAGCGATGATCGGCAGCGTCGGCGTGGTGCTCGACGACGGTCTGGTCGCGATTGCCGCCGATTCGGACGAAAGCCGCACTGGCCAGCAGCCCGACAGCCTGCTGCACGGCGAGCCGGAGCGCATCGGCTGGGCGCGCGTGCATGGCGAGCGCTGGCGCGTCTGCAGCAGCGCGCCGCTCGCGGCAGGCAACGCGGTGCGCGTGACCGGACGGCGCGGCCTGATGCTCACCGTCGTGCCCGCGAACCCCGCCTCATCACAAGGAGAACGCACATGATCGGCTTCACTTTCGGCTTTGGCAGCATCCTGATTCTTGTGGCGATCGTACTGATCGCTTCGTCGGTGCGCGTGTTTCGCGAGTACGAGCGCGGCGTCGTGTTCATGCTCGGCCGCTTCTGGAAGGTCAAGGGTCCGGGCCTCGTGCTGATCATCCCCGTCGTGCAGCAGGTCGTGCGCATGGATCTCCGCACCGTCGTGTTCGACGTGCCGCCGCAGGACGTGATTACGCGCGACAACGTGTCCGTCAAGGTAAATGCCGTCGTGTACTTTCGCGTCGTCGATCCCGAGCGCGCGGTGATTCAGGTTGCGCGTTATTTCGAAGCGACCAGCCAGCTGTCGCAGACCACGTTGCGCGCGGTGCTCGGCAAGCACGATCTCGACGAGCTGCTGTCCGAACGCGAGCAGCTCAACACCGATATCCAGCGCGTACTCGATGCACAGACGGACGCGTGGGGCATCAAGGTATCGAATGTCGAGATCAAGCATGTGGACATCAACGAAACGATGATCCGTGCGATTGCGCGTCAGGCCGAAGCCGAGCGCGAGCGTCGCGCGAAGGTGATTCATGCCGAAGGCGAATTGCAGGCGTCGGAGAAACTGCTGCAGGCCGCGCAGATGCTCGCGCAGCAACCGCAGGCAATGCAGCTTCGCTTTTTGCAGACGCTGACAACCATTGCCGCCGACAAGAATTCGACGATCGTATTTCCGCTTCCCGTCGATCTGTTGACGGCCGTGCTCGATCGCATGGGCAAGCCATCCCAGCACATGGGATGACACCTGCGCGGAGGCAGCCGGTCATGCATGAACTACGCCTTGCGCACCGCATTTTGCGCAAAGTGAGCAACGGTTCATTTCATTTACGAACCTTACTCATCGTGAATACAGAACCTAGAATAAAGGGGTCATCCTAACTTTTCAGGCCCCTGCCATGAAGCTGATTCCTCGTATGGTTCTGGGCGCGCTCATCGGTGTAGCAGCCGTGTCGTCCGCGTTTGCGCAATCTTCTCGCCCCTATGATCAGAACACGCCCAAGACCCGCGCCGAAGTGAAGGCCGATCTCGTCGAATGGCGCAAGGCCGGTTACGATCCGCTCGACTGGATCAACTATCCGGCTAACGCTATTGCGGCTGGCCGCATTGTCGCGCAGCATCGAGCGCAAGCCCAGGGCACGCAGCAGTAATTCCGTTCCGTCGGTGCGTGCGTGACGTGCGTCGCGCGTCACGCATCGCCGTGCCCTTGTAGCCTCGGGCATCGTTGTACGAGTCTTTCTTCTTCCTCGCTGCGTTTCTTCCCGCTCTTCCCGCAATCCGACCTGACGGCCCGCGTCGGGTATCATCACGCCCCTCCGCCAGCAAAAATCCGCGTTTGCGCGCTGCCGTCTGTGTTTCGAGTGTTGCTTCGGCTACACGCGCGCGCGGCAGATGCGGCATTTGCTGAACAATCGTGATTAAATCCGCCCGTGGCGTCGCGATGCCCGGGCACAACAGACGGTTGGAAAGCGGTACGGGAAGCGGCACAACAAGCCGTTACGAACGACATTTCAAACGACGAGAGACTCGGCTCATGGACTCCGTAAAACGGTATTTCGGCTTTGACGAAGCAGGGACGAACCTGCGCGTGGAGGTGCTCGCGGGCATCACCACGTTCCTGACAATGGCCTACATCATCTTCGTCAACCCGGCGATCCTCGGCGATGCCGGCATGCCGAAAGACTCGGTGTTCGTCGCGACCTGCCTCGTCGCGGCGCTCGCGTCGCTGATCATGGGCTTCTATGCGAACTACCCGATTGCCTGCGCACCCGGCATGGGCCTGAACGCCTATTTCGCGTACACGGTGGTCAAGGGCTTGGGCTTCTCATGGCAGGCCGCGCTCGGCGCGGTGTTCATCTCGGGCTGCCTGTTCCTGATCGTCACGCTGTTGCGCGTACGCGAAGTGATCGTCACGGGCATTCCGCATTCGATCCGCGTGGCGATCACGGGCGGCATCGGTCTCTTTCTCGCGATCATTTCGCTGAAGACGGCGGGCATCGTCACGGGCAATCCGGCGACGCTCGTCACGCTCGGCAACCTGCACGATCCGCACGTGGTGCTCGCGATCATCGGGTTCTTCGCGATCGTCACGCTCGATTTCCTGCGCGTGCGCGGCGCGATTCTGATCGGCATCGTCGGCGTGACGATCCTGAGCTTCTTCTTCGGCGGCAACCAGTTTCACGGCGTCGTGTCGATGCCGCCGTCGATTTCGCCGACGCTGTTCCAGCTCGACATCAAGGCCGCCTTGTCGACGGGCGTGCTGAATGTGATTCTGGTGTTCTTCCTCGTCGAACTGTTCGACGCGACGGGCACGCTGATGGGTGTCGCGAATCGCGCGGGGCTGCTCGTGCACGGCAAGATGCATCGGTTGAACCGTGCGCTGCTTGCGGATAGCACGGCGATTCTCGCGGGTTCGGTGCTTGGCACGTCGTCGACGACGGCGTATATCGAAAGCGCGTCGGGTGTGCAGGCGGGTGGACGCACGGGCGTCACCGCGATCACGGTTGCCGTGCTGTTTTTGCTGGCTTTGTTTTTTGCGCCGCTGGCTGGGGTTGTACCGGGTTATGCGACGGCGCCGGCTCTTTTGTATGTGTCGTGTCTGATGTTGCGGGAGATGGCTGATCTGCCCTGGGACGATGCTACCGAGGTCGTGCCTGCTGCGCTCACGGCTTTGATGATGCCTTTCACCTATTCCATTGCGAATGGGGTTGCGTTTGGGTTTATTTCTTATGCAGGCCTCAAGCTTTTGACCGGGCGCGCACGGCAGGTCAAGCTTGTTGTGTGGGTGATTGCTGCTGTGTTTTTGTTTCGGTTCTTTTATCTCGGATCTGAGTGATTTTTTTGTCTGCGACGCTAGTCGTTGTTCTGGTTTTTTGGTTTGGTCTTTCGCTGGCATCCGCGATTTCGTAGCGGTTTGCTAGCGTTGCCCCTGTGCGGGGCGGCACTCACTTTCTTTGCCGCCGCAAAGAAAGTAAGCAAATAAAGCGGGCTAACCCCGCCAATCCTTGTGTTTGCCTGCGGGCCCCCCACGGGTCCCGCACTCCACACGGCAACACGCTATTTGTTGCTCGTTGCCAGCGTGCTAGCTCACGCCTCACCCGCTTCGCATGCCCGCGTCACGGAACGCGTTAGCAGGAAGTCCACGGCCGCCCAGGTGGCAAACGGTGTGTAGGCCGTCGCGACGCAAGTGCACCACTCCGGACTGAAAAGCGGGATCGGTGTCGTAGAAGCGCTAACGCGTAAGGCGCGACAGACTACACACCGTTTGCCACCTGGGCGGCGCAGACGATTCGCTGCCGCTGGCTGCGCTCGGGTGATTGAAGTGGGTGATGCGCATTTTCAAGACGCTGGCAACACGCGTGGAAAACTGCGATGCCGTGTGGAGTGCGGGACCCGTGGGGGGCCCGCAGGCAACAACTAGGATTGGCGGGGTGAGCGGCTTTCTTTTGCCTACTTTTCTTTGCCGCTGCAAAGAAAAGTAGGTGCTGCCCGCACAGGGGCGACGCCAGCAAACCGATACGAAACCGCGGATGCCAGCGAAGCAAAAAGCCAAACCGCCAGCGCAGCAAAAAACCCGCGCCGCCCAGGCGCTAAGCCCGCCAGTTAGCCTCATAAAACCGGACATACCCACTTCGCAGTACCACACACTGCGCCCCCGTCTCCGACAATAACCTCCGCGTAGCGGCTTCAATCCGCTCCCGATGGGTCGAAAACGCGCCCAGCATGTCTTCGATGCGCGGTGAGGCCGCGCCGAAGTGATCTTCCAGCGCCTCGGCGGTGATCATGCATTCCACCCGTTGCCCATCGACCATAGCCGGAAACGCCAGAGTCAGTTCGCGCCCAGAATACTCAGGGACTTCTTTCGGGAAATTGATCTGCATGGGAACACCTTGGTCGAACGTCACCGCCTGGAACCGCGCCTGCCCCTGTTCACACCTCCGTTATGGATCGCAGCGCGGGCTGTCGACTGCAAGCACGCGCCGTCATCGCGCAGGCCGTCAGTCGATCTACCCACTGTAGACGAGTTCCGGCGCGCCGCAAGTTTTGTTTCGCCAGACCCCAGCATGGTGCCGCCATGCACCCTGCAACGGCGTACGGCCGAGCGGCGAGGCAAAGCATCCCGCATTCGACACCTCGCGCGGAAGACCCGAAAAATGCCGCGCCGCAGCGAGACTTCGCGCCTAGAACTGCGTCGGCAGATGATGATGATGATGTTCGTGCGGTCCGACGTCGTCCGCGGGATGCCCGGGCGGCGTCTTGCCGGGCAGGTCGCGCGGCCATAGCGTGAGCATCGTCACACACCCCACGATGCCGATCGCAATCGCGATCACACCCGTCCATATCTCGCGATCCAGGTAGTACAGCGAACCGTGGATCGACAACCCGATGCCGCCTAACGCGATGAAGATCGCAAGCGTGGCGAGGACGACTCTCAACTCCATGCGCACCATGACGTTCTCCTCGAAATGGCGCTGGCCGGGACCGTGATGACGCAGCCCCAGTGGCGGCACGCAGCGCGAACGCGTGCCTGTCTACGATGATTGCACTTCTGCGCCAGAAGGCAAGCGGAACACGCGCCGCGCGTCCTCCTGTAAGATGGGTCGGCATGAGTCGGCACAGACCGGACGTTTTTCCTGCTCACGACGCCTTCACCGGGCATGCAGTGCTGCACTGCGCAACGCCGCACGAGCACGTGTCCCTGCGACAAGGCGTCCACGCACAACATCGGAGACATGCAGTGACTCAACGTTCCGTCACGCCGTCCGTCGCGGGCCGCGCCGACGTGCTCGCGCAAGCTCATGCGCGTTCACGCGAATTCGGCCTGCGCGCATCCGAGGCGCCCGACTTTCATCCCTTGCAGCCATTCGCCCTGCGCGATCTCGTCGAGCAAAACCGCTCGCTGTATGCGCACGCGCTGCCGGTGATGGAAACGCTGCATGCGCAGATCGTCGATACGGAAAGCATGGTGCTGCTCACCGACAGCAACGGCGTCATCCTGCACAGTCTCGGCGACAGCGATTTCGTCGAAAAAGCGAGCCGCGTCGCGCTGTGCGCCGGCGTGTCGTGGTCCGAGGCGGATCGCGGCACGAATGCCGTCGGCACGGCGCTCGCCGAGGGCCAGCCGACCGTCGTCCATGGCGGCGAGCATTTTCTGCAGGCCAACCGCATCCTGACCTGCTCGTGCGCGCCGATCGCCGATCCATACGGCCGCACGATCGGCGCGCTCGACGTGAGCGGCGACCCGCGCGGCTTCCACAAACACACGCTGGCGCTGGTGCGCATGTCGGCGCAGATCATCGAAAACCAGCTGTTCGCGAACCAGTTCGGCAATGCCGTGCGCATGCGCTTTCATGCGCGCAGCGAGTTCATCGGCACGCTGTTCGAAGGGCTCGCCGCTTTCGGCGGCAACGGCACGCTGCTCGCGGCCAACCGCAGTGCACTCTTCCAGTTCGGCCGCCCGCTCGACGCGCTGCTCGGTCAGCCGTTCGAGGCGCTCTTCGGCACCGCGTTTCCCGCCATGCTCCAACAGGCGTCGCGCGCGCCGGGCGAATGCCTGACGCTGACGCTGCCCAGCGGCGTGCGCGTGCTGGCGCGCGCCGAATACGCCGCGCGGCCCGCGTTTTCCGCCGCCTCGGGCCCGCAGCGCGCGCCTTCATCGACGGCGCCCGCGTCGTGCAGGCCGCGCGCCGCCGCGATCACCTTCGCGACGCTCGATACGGGCGACGCGCGTATGGCCGCCGTCCTCGGGCGCGTCGAGAAAGTCCGGGGCCGCGATATTGCGGTGCTCGTGCTCGGCAAGACGGGCACCGGCAAGGAGTGGCTCGCGCGCGCGATGCACGAAGAATCGCCGCGCCGCGACGCGCCGTTCGTCGCCGTCAATTGCGCATCGCTGCCCGACACGCTGATTGAGGCTGAACTGTTCGGCTACGAAGACGGCGCGTTCACGGGCGCGCGCAAGCGCGGCAACGTCGGCAAGATCGTGCAGGCAGACGGCGGCACGCTGTTCCTCGATGAAATCGGCGATATGCCGCTCGCGCAGCAGGTGCGCCTGATGCGTGTGCTGCAGGAGCGCTCCGTGGTGCCGCTCGGCGGCACGCGCGCGGTGCCCGTCGACGTGCGCATCGTCTGCGCGACGCACCGCAATCTGCGCGCAATGATCGAAGAAGGCACCTTCCGCGAAGACCTGTACTACCGGATCAACGGGCTCGTCGTCACGCTCCCCGCGCTCGCCGAGCGCACCGATCTGCCCGTGCTCGTCGAGCGGATGCTCGCGCGTTTGCGCCGCGACGAGCCCGATAGCGATCGGATGCCCACGCGCGTGTCGGCGGATGTGCTCGACTGCTTCGCGCGCTGCCGCTGGCCCGGCAATCTGCGGCAACTGGCGAACGTGCTGCGCACGGCGGGCATCATGGCAGAAGGCGCGGACGAAATCGGCCTCGACCATCTGCCCGACGATTTCCTGCACGACTGCGAGCCGCCGCGCGACGAACCGTTGCGCGCCCCGCCCATCGTCGATACGCCCACGCCGTCTCGCCCGGCCAATATGGAAGAGCTGCAGGCGACGCTGATCGAGCAGACGCTCGCGCGCAACAACGGCAATATTTCGGCGGCCGCGCGCGAACTGGGTCTCGCGCGCAATACGGTCTATCGCTACATGCGGATGCGCACCACGCACTGAATGCCTGCCACGCCGCGAATGCAGCGCGTCAGGTCGCGCTGCGTTAAGCTTCGTCCCCGTCCCGTGTATCCGTTGTATTGGCGCGATGTCCCGCGAAGAACAGTCCGGCAGCGAACCGCTGCATCCGTCGCTAGAAGATGAACATGAAGCGCAGACCTACACGGTCCGCGTCGAGCCGCTCGGCCGCACGTTCGATGCGCCCGGCTCGCTCACCGTGCTCGAAGCCGCGGGTTTCGCGAATCTGCATCTGCCGCGCATGTGCCGCAACGGTACGTGCCGCACGTGCCTGTGCCGCCTGGAATCAGGCAGCGTGCGATATACGGTCGAATGGCCCGGCGTGAGCGCCGAAGAAAAAGCGGAAGGCTATATCCTGCCGTGCGTGGCCGTCGCGCAAAGCGATCTGGTGATCGACGCGCCCGATGCCGCAGATCTCCCTTCCGCGCCGGCAGCGCCGCCCGTCAGGCGCTTCTAGTTGACGGGCGCTAGTTGATCGGCGCGAAACGCTGCACGGTCTGGCCTTCGTGCTCGATCAGCTCGAAGAACACCGACGCGGGCCGCGTCCAGATCGTGCCGTTATCGGCGCGATAGACGATCATCGTGACGCTCGGATCCGATTCGAGCGTCGCCTCGCAGATCAGCTCGTAAATGCCGCCTTTGTAGTGTCGATAGCGTACTGTCACAGTGATTTCCTCGAAGAAAGCCTGAACGGACGAAGCAGCGCGGGCCGCGCGCTGCCGTACGCCTTCGTACGCGTCAGCTCGCCCCCTCTTTCATCTGCTTCAGATGCTTATAAACGGTTGCGCGCCCCATGCCAAGCACGTTCGCGACATAGTTCGCCGAGCTCTTGCCGCGAAACGCACCTTCCGCGTAGAGCGCTTCGACCAGTTCGCGCCGATGCTCGCGCGTGAGCCCGTTCAGGCCGATCTGCCGCTCGCGCAGCCAGCCGTGCAGGAACGTGTTGATGCGTTCCTGCCAGTCGTCGCGGAACAGTTCCTCCGGCTGCGCGACCACGCCCGCACCCTTGATGAACAGATCGAGCGTCGAGCGCACGTCCTCGAACACGGCGATATTGAAGTTGATGCACAGCATGCCCGCCGCCTGGCCGTTGTCGTCGAACAGCACATTGCTCACGCAGCGCATCCGGCGGCCGTCCCAGTTGAGCTTCTCATAAGGACCGATCACGCGCTCGCGCGCCGAATGCTCGGTTTCTTCGAGCGCGGAATCGTCGCCGATCTCGCGCTTCGACAGATTGTTCGCGAGATACAGCACCGTCTGGTCGTGCAGGTCGTGAATCACGACTTCCGCATACGGAAAAAACAGCGCGGCGATGCCGTCCGCGATGGGCGCGTAGCGGGTCAGCAGCAGATCCTTGACGGGGGATGTTTTTTCTTGCGCATCGGCGGACAGAGGCAATCTTCGCGAGTGTCTTCGTGATGCCGCGGCGCGCCTCTCATGCCCGGCGCGCCGCGGCGGCTGACCGACATTGTAGCTATTGTGCCTCGCGCGGACGACCCGTCAGATGGCGATACAGCTCGTCTGCAATCGCGACGTCTTCGAGGCCGAGACCGATCGAACGAAAGAACGCATGCCGCTCGTACCCGGGCTTCGCGCAGGTGCCCGCCAGCAGCGACGGCAAATCGCCTTTCACGCTCTCCGGCGACCAGCCGTGCTGCGCGGCGAGCTTCATCTCGCCGGCGCTCGCGGGCGTCGTCGCTCGATAGTCGCAATACACGTCCAGCTCCGACAGCCACGCCGGATCGATTTCATGCGCGTTGGCGGCGTTCGTGCTGATCGACGTCACGAGCGCGGGCTTCGTCAACGCGCCGCGCGGCAGCACGGGCGTGCCCGACGACGTGCACAGCATCACGACGTCCGCGTCCTGCACGCAGGCTTCGACGCTTTCGCTGACTTCGGCGCGCGCGTCGGCGGAACGCACGGCGGCGCGCTTCGCGTCGTTGGCGGCGAGATCGGGCGAATACACGCGGATCGACTCCCACGCGCGCAGCGGCGCGACGTGCCGCAGATGCGCAAGCCCGACAGCGCCCGCGCCGACCACGGCAAGCCGCTTCGCATCCTCGCGCGCGAGCTGGTCGACGGCAAGCGCCGTCGTGCCCGCCGTGCGTTCGGTCGTGAGCAGGCCCGCGTCGCACCACATCAGCGGCTGGCCTGTTTCCATCGACATCAGCGCCGTCCACGCGGTGATGACAGGCTTGCCGCCCGTCACGATATACGGCGAGAGCTTCGCGCCGAACACCTTCGCACCGCCGAGCGCGCCGAGATACGCGATGAAATCGCCGGCGCCGTTCGGGAACAGCGTCAGCGTCTGCGGCGGCTGCACCGCCTCGGCGGATGCGAGCGAGCGGAACATCGCGGTCAGCGCGCGGCGCACGTCGAGCGCGGGCAGCGCTTCGCGGACGGCCTGTTCGTCGACGGCGAGTGGCAAGGCGGTTTTCATCGGATTCATCTCCTGAGCTGGCGCGGCACGCGCCTGTTGCTGTCCATGTTCGATCGCCGATGGCTCACGATCGATTCGTAGACTAATAGTCTACTTGAGACTTTCACAATTTGGACAGAAAAGTCTCGTTCTGGACGCAGGCGCCGTCGCGCAAGATCGCCTTCCAGGCAGGCTATTTGCGGCTTTCAGCCATGCAGCGCAAGGCTCGCAACCCGTGAAGCCCGTATTTTTGAACACTGGACTATCGTATTCCCTATAGTCCATACTGGACTTTCAGTCTATATTTCATCTGCGCCGCCGCTCGCTGCGCGTGGTCCGATCATCAACGACAGGAACCGTCATGAACCTGAAGCTCTCCTTCGCTGCCGCCGTCCTCGCGATGACGGCAGGCGCCGCCTGCGCGCAATCGTCCGACACACTGCGCTTCGGCATCGAAGCCGCCTATCCTCCGTTCGAAAGCAAGAGCGCGTCGGGCCAGCTCGAAGGCTTCGATATCGACGTGGGCAACGCCGTTTGCGCGAAGCTGAAGATGAAGTGCGTGTGGGTCGAGAACGCGTTCGACGGCCTGATCCCCGCGCTGCAGGCGCGCAAGTTCGACGTGATCAATTCGGCGATGAACATCACGTCGAAGCGCAAGGAAAGCATTGCGTTCACGCCGCCTATTTACATCGTGCCTATCGTGATGATCGCGAAACACGGCTCGGGCCTGAAGCCGGACGTGAAGAGCCTGCAAGGCAAGCACGTCGGCGTGTTGCAAGGCTCGTCGCAGGAAGACTTCCTGAAGAAGCACTGGGCGAATGCGGGCGTGCAGGTCGAGTCGTATCAGGACCAGGATCAGGTCTACGCGGACCTCGTCGCAGGGCGGCTCGACGCCGCCGTACAGGAAGCGCAGACGGCCAGTGACGGCTTCCTGAACAAGCCGGCGGGCGCGGGGTTCGAGATCGTCGGCGAGCCGCTGAAAGATCCGTCGACGCTCGGCGAAGGCACGGGCTTCGGTCTGCGCAAGGGCGACAAGGCGTTGCAGGCGAAGGTCGACGGCGCGTTGGCCGAGCTCAAGAAAGACGGCACGCTGACGTCGCTCTCGCAGAAATACTTCAAGCGCGACATCATCGCGAAGTGATAGGCTGCTGAGCCGGAACTGGCCACTTCCCGGTCGTTCCCGTTCGATGCGCGAGCGCGTGGCGACACGCGCTCGTTGCGCTTCTGGCTCCCCCTTCGCGAGCCATCTCAAGGACAACACTGACTGCTATGGATTTCGACGTCATCGTGCTGGGCGCGGGCATCGTCGGCGTGTCGTCGGCGCTGCATCTGCAGGATCGCGGACAGCGCGTCGCGCTCGTCGACCGGCGCGCGCCCGGCGAGGAAACGAGCTTCGGCAATGCGGGCCTGATCGAGCGTTCGTCGATCGTGCCGTACGGCTTTCCGCGCAAGCTCGGCACGCTGCTGCGCTACGCGCGCAACCAGTCGACCGATCTCTACTGGGACTACAAGGCGTTGCCCGCCTACGCGACGTGGCTCGCGCGCTTCTGGTGGGAATCGTCGCCGCAGCGCCTCGCGGCCGCCGCGCGCGACATGATGCCGTTGATCGGCGCGTGCGTCGACGAGCACGACCGGCTCATCGCGCGCGCGGGCATCGGCCATCTCGTGCACGACGGCGGCTGGATCGAAGCGTTCCGCACGCGCGTCACGTTCGAACATGAAGCGAAGGCTTCCGAAGCTGCCGTTCGCGAGCACGGACTGCACGTGAGCGTGCTCGACAGCGCCGCGCTGCGCGCGCGGGAACCGGGCGTGGGCGACGACATCTGCGGCGCGATTCACTGGAAAGATCCGAAAAGCGTGATGAATCCCGGCGCGCTGGTCAAAGGCTATGCGCATCTGTTCGAAGCGCAAGGCGGCACGTTCGTCCACGGCGACGCAACGAGCCTGCGTCAGTCGGGCGACGCGTGGACAGTCGAGACGCAGCAAGGCACGCTCAGCGCGAAGCAGGTCGTGCTGGCGCTCGGACCGTGGTCCGATACCGTGTTCGAACCGCTCGGCTACCGGATTCCGCTGCGCGCGAAGCGCGGCTATCACATGCATTACCGGCCAGCGCGGCAGATGCTGTCGGTGCCCATCGTCGATACGGAACGCGGCTACGTGGTCGCGCCGATGGAAGGCAACCGGCTGCGCGTGACGACGGGCGTCGAGATCGCGGAGCGCGGCGCGCCGCCGACGGGCATCCAGCTCGAACGGGTCGAGCCGGTCGCGCGCGCGACGTTCGGGCTGGGGGAGCGCGTCGATGCCGAGCCGTGGCTCGGGATGCGGCCGTGCACGCCCGATATGAGGCCGGTGATTGGACGGGCGCCGCGCCATCGCGGGTTGTGGTTCGCGTTTGGCCACAATCATCACGGGCTGACGCTTGGGCCGGTCACCGGGCGGCTGCTGGCGGAGATGATGACGGGGGAGACTCCCTTTACCGATCCGCGCGCTTATCGGGTGGAGAGGTTCGGGTGAATTGGGGAGACGCGCGCCTCACCCCACCACCCCCTCCACCCTGAACGCCGCCGTCAGCACACTCAAGCGCTGCGCCTCATCGGCCAGCGACGCCGCCGTCGCCGCATTCTCCTCGACGAGCGCCGCATTCTGCTGCGTCACCTCATCCATCTGCGTGACGGCGAGGCTCACTTCCTTGATGCCGTCGCTCTGCTGCTGCGACGCCGTCGCGATCTCGCCGACGATCTTCGCGACGCGCGAAATCGACGATTCGATTTCGCGAATCGTGTCGCCCGCGCCCGTCGCGATCTGCGCGCCGTGCGCCACGCGCGCGGTCGAATCCGCGATCAGCCCGCCGATTTCCTTCGCCGCCGCAGCCGAGCGCTGCGCAAGGCTGCGCACCTCGCCCGCGACGACGGCGAAGCCGCGCCCTTCCTCGCCCGCCCGCGCCGCCTCGACGGCCGCGTTCAGCGCGAGGATGTTGGTCTGAAACGCGATGCCTTCGATCGCCGTGATGATGCCCGTCATCTTCGACGACCCCGCGTCGATCGCATGCATCGTCTCGACCAGACTGCCGACGGCTTCGCGCCCGCGCGCCGTCATCGACGATGCATCCTCGGCGAGCCGGCTCGCATGCTGCGCGTTCTCGGCGTTCAGCTGAACCGTCGAGGTCAATTCGTCCATCGCGGCCGCCGTCTGCTCGAGTGACGCCGCCTGCTCTTCCGTCCGCTGCGACAGGTCGAGATTGCCCGCCGCGATCTGCTGCGTCGCCGCCGCGATCGAATCGGAGCCTTTGCGCACCGTCTGGATCGTCGCGCCGAGCTTGTCCTGCATCGACGCGAGGCCGTGCAGCAGCGTGCCCATCTCGTCTTCGGAACGGATCTCCACCCGCGTGCGCAACTCGCCCGCCGCGATCGCGTCGAACTGGCCGAGGGCATCGCGCATCGGCGACATGATCGCGCGGCGCAGCGCGCGCCAGCTGAGAAACGCGACGCCCAATCCGACGACGATGCTCGCGACGCACGCCGTCAGCAGTGTCCTGAACGTCGAGGTGGAGCGGTCGGCCGCCTCCTGCGCCGCATCGTCGAGATATTTCTCGAGCGAGCCCTGGCTCGCGTTCATCGCCGAATACAGGCCGATCAGATGATTCGCGCGGCTCTCGTCCATCCAGCTCGTGTCGCCGCTGCCGATCGCCTGGATCAGCTGGTCGATGCCGTCACGCAAAACGGCCGTGCGTTTCGCGTCGAGGTCGTCGGTCAGACGCTGAAGTTCGGGTGTCTTCGGCAGCGCGCGGAACTCGGCCCAACCCTTGTCGGAATCGCCGAGCAGCCGCTTCGCGCGGTTCAGCTGCTCGCCGAGTTGCGGCGAATGCGGATTGCTCATCGCCCAGTCGAGGCCGAAGCGCGCCCGCGACATCGCCGTGCCCGAACGCCCCAACGCCACCACGGACGTGAAGTTGACCTCGTACGCATTGCGCTGCGCGCGGTTGCTTTCGGCCATGCCGACAATGCCGAGCGCGCCCGTCGCGATCAGCAGCACGCCGAGAAACGCGATCGTCGTCGCAATCCGGGCGTTGATGGTCAACTTCTTCATGTTGTCTGGTCTCACTCACGGTTTATATTGTTCCATATATAAAACATATTTCCTTATATGGAACTTTTGTCGAGTGTAAGACGAAAAAAATGAGCAGACCACTGCTCATTGGGATGCGCGTTGCGAGACCGCGACAACGGATGGGCGGACGCCCGTCACCCCGGTGCGTGCATGTAGAACAGCAGCAGCGACAGCGTCACGAGCGATCCGAGCGTCGACAGCAGAATGGTCTGCGACGTGATCCGTGCCTCGCGACGATAGAACTCGGCGAGCATGTAGGGGCCCGTGCCCGTCGGCAGCGCGGCGAGCAGCACGGCCATGTCGACCATCGGCGCCGGCAGCCCGAAGACACGCGCCGCGACCCACCACGCGAGCGCCGGCTGCGCGATCAGCTTGATGGCCGTCAGCACGAACGACGTGAGCGATTCGCCGCCCTCATCTCTCACGGGACGCTTTTCCGCCAGAAAGAGCCCAAGACTCACCAGCGCGCACGGACTCGCCGCGCCGCTCAGCAGCTTCAGGAACGTCTCGGCGCTCTGCGGCAGCGTCATATGCACGCTCGCCGCCAGCACGCCGAGGATCGGCGAAGCGATCAGCGGATTCTTCAACAGCCGCCACGCCACCTTCGCGCCGAGCTTGTGCGGCGTGCGCTCCGTCTGCAAGCCGATTTCGATCAGCACGATCGCGAGCGCGAACAGCACGCAGGCGACGAGAATCGTCGCAATGGTGGTCGGCGTGAGGCTGGCCTTGCCGAACGCCAGCAGCCCGAGCGGAAAGCCGATGTAGCCCGTGTTCGGATACGAGGCCGCGATCGCGTCGACGCTGGCATCGGCGAGATGCCGTCCGCTCGCGACGCGCACCAGCAGCACGGCGACGAACACGCCCGCGCAGGCAATCGAGAAGGTGATGATGAAGGCCGGCTGGTCGAGCTGCTGCCAGCTTGAATGGGCCATTGTGTCGAACAGCAGCGCGGGCAGCGCGAGCCACACGACAAAACGGTTGAGTTCGGAAGCGGCCGCCCGTCCGAGCAGATCGCGGCGGCGGCACAAAAAGCCCGCGAAGATCAGCGCGAAGACGGGCAGCAGGATTTCGAGCGTGGACAGCATGAGATTGCGGCGGCAAGCACGGAAGAAGACCGAAACGCGCAGCGTAAGCGTTTGCATCTATACAATCCAATGCTGAATAAAACCCTCGACAATACCTTTTTGCATCATGCTCGACGTCAAGCCCCTCCGCTACTTCGTCACGCTCGCCGAATCCCGGCATTTCGGCCGGGCTGCCGCGCGCCTGAACCTGTCGCAGCCGCCGCTGAGCCGGCAACTGGCTGCGCTGGAGGCGTCGCTGGGCGTCACACTAATCGAGCGCAGTCCGCGCAGCGTCACGCTCACGGCAGCCGGCGAGCGCTTCTATGAGGACGCGAAAGCGATCCTCGCGTCGATCGAGCAGGCGGCGAAGAATGCGCGTGCGGCGTCTGTCGGCGACAGCGGGCAACTGAACATCGGCTTTACGATGTGCGCCGCGTACAGCGTGCTGCCTGCGTACGCGCGCGCGTATGGCGACGCGTACCCCGACGTGACGCTGAACCTGCGCGAAGTGGTATCGAACGATCTGGCGTCGCAAGTGCTGAGCGGACAGATCGACGCCGCAATCATGTTCCCCGGTGCGCCCAGCAAGAGCCTCGACACGCGCGCGATCTTCACGGAGCCGCTGTGCGTCGCGCTGTCGCGCGATCATGCCCTCGCCCGCGCGCGCCAGCTGAACGTCGCGCAACTCGCGCACGAACCGTTCGTGATGGCGTCGGAAGCCGTGTCGCCGAGTCTGCGCGCGACCATCGTCGATCATTGCGCGCAAGGCGGCTTCGCGCCCGACGTGCGCTTCGAAGTGCAGTTACAGCAGACGGTGCTGAGTCTCGTCGATGAAGGCGTCGGCATCGCGCTCGTGCCGAAGTCGATGAGCAAGGCGCAACTGGCGGGCGTCGTGTTCAGGCCGCTCGCGAACGCGCCGACGATCTCGCAGATGCTGGTGTGGTTGCCGTCGAACCGCAATCCGTGTCTGGCGCGGTTTCTGGAAATGGCGAACTGAAAAGACGAAGACGCGCACCCGCGCAATGATGCGCAGGCGCGCAGAGAAGCGTTACAGATAGGCTGACTTGCGCGCTGCCGTATTCGATGCACGCGCGATGCGTTCGCTGCGCTCGACCAGCGCGCCGAACAGCAGACCGATGACGGCCCACATGATCGCCTGCATGCCGAGCGCCGTTACGCGGAACTTCCACAGCACGACGGCCGGGAAACCTTCGGGCACTTCGTTGACCGTCGGCAGCGCGATCTGGATCGCGGCGATGATCGCGACGAACACGATGCCGCCCGCAATCGACGCATTCCACAAGCCGAGACGCGGCATCAGGTGCTTGCGCACTTTCATCGAAAACACGGCAACGACGAGCGACGTGACGATCATCAGGAAGAACAGCCCGGTGCGCATGCCGATCGTGTCGGGATCGCCGACGGAAGGCGGATTCGCCGGATATTTGATGGTCGGCGCCAGCACGACGGCGACGTATGCGCCGAGCGCGAGCCATGCGGACAACGCACGGGCGCTGAGCTTGCCGACGCGCCCGTGCAGATACGCGAAGGTCAGCGCGAACAGGCCGCCGAACGCCATGCCATACGCGACGACGCCCGTCAGCAGTCCGAGACCCGCCTGCGTGCCGCGGCTGACGAGTTCTTCCTCGTGATCGTGACCGCCCGCGTCGCCCTGTTCGTGCATGGCGTGCATCTTTTCTTCGAACGAGATCGCCGTATCGACCAGCGGTTCACCCGCCACGCGCGCGAACGCGAACGTCAGCAAGCCCGCGACGATGCCTGCGAGCATGCCTCGCATCAGCAACTTACCAACCATGGTGATGACTCCCTTACGCGATCAGTGGCAAGGAAAGCCGAGCAGGTGGCGGCCGTCGTGCACGAATTCATGCACGTACATGCCGGAAAACAGCGAGGTAGCGCCTTGCTCCGCGCCGACGAAATACAGCGCGAGCAACATCAGCAGACCGCCGAAGATGACCCAGGGCAGCAGTTCGCGCAGCGGGATCGGCGTGATAGCGGGTTGATCGGTCTGACGGGCGTGGTTCAGAGCGGTGTCGTTCATGACGGATATCTCCTGGGGGTAACGCGCCCCGATAGTCGATTGATGAGGGAAGTCGAAGCTTGGGTCTGGCTTCCGGCTTGTGTCCTGCATGTTTGCGTACGCATTGACTGCCGATTACAGTGGCGCGACCGCGCCGGGCTTGCACCGGCTTCCGCGCTTCGAGTGGCGCCTATTCTACGCGCTAAACTGCGAGACGCTCCCGCTTTCTTCCCGCTTTGCTCCCCCTTTGTCCACATCGTTCCGACAATGAGCCGCCGATGCGCACACGTCTGTTGTTGATCAGCCACCCGGCGACGGCCGCGCAACGCAAAGGCGCCTTCCCCGACGACGATCCACTCGATGCACGCGCTCTAGAAGAAGCCGAGGCGTTTCGTGCGTCGAACGCGCATCTGCTGGAGGCCAGTCTTGCGCTGAGCAGCCCCGCTGCCTGCGCGCTGACCACGGCGCAGGCGCTCGGATTCGCGCCGCATACCGTGTCCGTGCCTGCGCTCGCCGAGATGGACTACGGGCGCTGGCGAGGCCGCCGCCTGATCGAACTCGCCGACGAAGAGCCCGAGGCGCTCGCCGCATGGACACGCGATCCGTCGGCCGCACCGCATGGCGGCGAATCGTTCGATGCGCTGACGCTGCGCGTCGGCGACTGGGCCGATGCGTTCGAGCATCGCGGCGACGCGGTCGCCGTGACGCACGCGAGCGTGATTCGCGCGGCCCTGATGCATGTGTTGCAGATGCCGCCCGCTGCCTTCGCGCGGATCGAAGTGCCGCCGCTCGCCGTCGTCGAACTGCGGCGCGGCGAGCGCGGCTGGACATGGTGGCCCGCGCATCATCGTCAGGCCTGATCGTCATGACGGTCAGAACGCCGGACACGACAGCACCTGCTGCGGATTGAGTGTCGTACCCGGCATGCCGTCGGCGGCAGGCGAGCCCTGCGCCGGCGTGGCGATCAGGCGCACTGCGTCCGTGCCCGCATTCGCCAGCACGTAACGTTCGGGCCGGCCTTGCGGCTGCCAGTACGCGCGATAGATGCCGCCATCCATCGTCACATGCAGCGTGCCGCGCACGGTCCTGCCGCCCGCGATGAAATCGACGGGCTCACCGTCACGCAGTGCAAAGCCGCTCGCGACCGGCACGCCCGATGCGCCCGACGCACGCGATGCACCCCCGCCCGCTCCCGACAGCACACCGCACGACGCGTCGCCCGTTGCCGCGATCGCCAGTTGCGCGACGGTCCATAACGCGAGGGGCGCAATCGTTCTGAATGTCATGAAGTGCCTCGTATCGGTTGGAACTGGCAGGACGCATACGCCTTGCAAAACGCGCGTTGCAAAGCGCATACCCAACACGGCGCGCGACCGGAAACGCCAATAAGGCAGCGCGAATTTTGACCGCGTGGCAGCGCGCTTTTTGATGTGCGATAAGAGTCAGGTCTTTCACAAGCGTTCACCGAAAAGAGGCAACCGATGGCTACGCTCGAAGCGTTTCGTTCCGTGCTCGACGACGCACGCACGCCCGAGATCATTCGCAATCACATCATCGATTCGCTGCAATACGCGCTGCGCAATCACGGCCAGATTTTTACGTCGAAGGAAGTCGAATGGCTGGCGCAATGGGACGACGCGCGCATCCCGCTCGCCGCCTCGCGCGAACTGCAAAAACGGATGACGCAAACAACGGAATAAGCGCCCGAAGCCAACATGCTCTGTCGCTATCTTCGAAGACGGCGTGCTGCGCGCAAGCGGCCACGCGAAAGTTTCTGCTACACAGAACCCTGTTTTTAGGGCATAATATGAAGCACGCAGCGTTCTGCCAGCATCGTCCGGCATCTTCTTAACCGCGACGCGTCAACGTCTTTCGTCAGTTTCCGTTTTCACCGCGTTGCATTAATTGCGTTACGTCCCAGCCGTCCCGTCGCCGCGCAACAGCATGCAGCGGTAACCCGGCGGTCTTCGTCACTTCGGCCACGCGCTGCGCGCTTGAACCCGACCGGGTGACACTTGCTACGTTCGGTGCCTGCGCGGCATCAGCGTATTTATCTCCATCCGTTCCGCGTTGTTCGCGGCCGTGTTCGAGCCTACGCATTGGGCTCGCACCAAACTTTTTCATTGCGGTGCGCCCCACGGTGCTGCGCCGCCTGCTGCCCATTCGCTGAGCCTGCGCGATGCAGAGCGTGTCGGCAGCACGCATGACAGGATTTGCATATGACTCAAGGCATCAAGACGTACAAAGGCTACGAAATTCATCCGCTCGTTTATCCGCGACGCACGGCGAGCGGCGTGACTCACCGCAATTCGATCGACAGCGGCTACGATGCATCCGTACGCATCTGCCGCGTCGGCGCAAATCCTTCCGCCGACGGACGCGTATTCCGCTTCGCGTACTTCCGTCCGTTCGAAGGCGCGGGGAAGGCGCGCATGGCGTGCATCGAGCATGCATCGCAAGTGATCGACGGCCGCGTGGACGGGCAAACCGTATCCGATCTCTGACGGACACGCCTCACGAGGCGCGCTTCAACGTTTCAACCGTATCGCCGCAGCAGCGTTCGCGCTGCCGCGCAAGACATGCTGCGCGCCGCGCGCGGCACCCTTCCCTCATCGACCAGGAGTAGTGCATGGCGAAAGAAGAACTCATTGAACTGGACGGCATCGTCGACGAAGTACTGCCCGACAGCCGCTACCGCGTGACGCTCGATAACGGCGTCGTCGTGGGCGCGTACGCATCGGGCCGCATGCGCAAGAATCACATCCGTATCCTCGCGGGCGACCGCGTCACGCTCGAACTGTCGGTCTACGACCTGACCAAAGGGCGCATCAACTTCCGTCACAAGGACGAACGCAGCAGCGGCCCGCGCAGCGCGCCGATGCGCCGCCGCTGACGTAGCGGCAAGCAGGAGAAGCAGCAGCGTCTCGCACTCATTCAGGCGGGACGCGAGAAACGAATCGGCACAATGCCGCCCGTCATGCGGCACACGCAATAAGAAGCAACAAGCGCAACAGCGGCAACAGACGCGGCATGTGCAACGCATGCCGCCCGCTTCGTCTCATCATCCCCGAAAGACCGCACCGAGATCGTCGCTCGCGCCGGATTGCATACGCGTGACGACACGCTCTTCCAGTTCCGCGAGATGCGTGCGCATTGCTTCGAGCGCGGCATTCAGATCGCCTGCGTCGAGCGCTTCGATCAATTGCGCATGTTCGTCGGCGGAGCACGTCGTGCCTTTCGACGGATCGTAAAGCGCCTTGTACAGTTCCGTCTTCGCAACCAGTTGCGCGACGAAACCCTGCAACTCCGCGCCGCCCGCGATCTGCGTCAGCAGCACATGAAAGTGCCCGGCGAGCCGCACCTGCTCGTCGACGCGCTCACTCTTCAGCGCCTTCTTCTCGCTGGCGACATGCGCCTTCAGCGCGCGCCTGTCCTGCGCCGACAGCGCGCCGCACAGCGCCGTGACGATACCCGCCTCGACGATCTGCCGCGCGCGATAAACCTCCCGCACGTCCTCCTCCGACGGCGACGGCACGAACGCGCCGCGATTCGCTTCCAGCACGAGCTTGCCTTCGAAGCCGAGCCGCGCGAGCACCTTGCGCAGCGCGCCGCGCGTGCAGCCGAACGCGGCCGCGAGATCGCGTTCGACGAGCTGCGCGCCCGGGCGCAGGCGGCCTTCGAGCAGCGCCGTAGTGATCGACGCGTAAATGCGGTCCTCGACGTTGTCTTCGTCTGTGGCGGGCGGTGTTGTGGTTGGGCGTGTGGCCATGTTTGACGAGTGAGATTCGATGCAGGCGGCCGTATTTTAGCGACCGCCGCGTCTGGCTGCATCCAGTGCAAGCGTCGGCATGCAAATAGGCGACATAGCAGATCACACCAAAATGGTTAACCATTTTACGTTATTATGGTTAACCATTCAGACTCACCCGCAGGTGTTCCAGTGAACCAGACTCCCGGCATCGACACTTCTTCGCGCGTGACGCGCGCCACGACATCGGCGGCGCTGACATGGAAGGACGGGCTCTGGCTCGCGGCGATCGTCGCGATCGGCATCAATCTGCGGCCGCTGCTCACATCCATCAGTCCGCTGATGGCGACGATCCGCGCGGCTACGGGCCTCAGCTTTTCGGGCGCCTCGCTGCTGACGAGCCTGCCCGTCGTCGCGATGGGATTCGGCGCATTCGGCGCGGGTTTGCTGACGCGCGTGGTCGGCGAAACGCGCGGGGTCGCACTGGGCTTGCTGGCGATCGCCGCCGCGTGCGGTGCGCGCCTCGCCGCATCGAGCGGCATGGCGATGCTGTTGACGGCGCTCGTCGCAGGCATCGGCGTTGCCGGCATCCAGGCGCTGCTCCCCGGCGTGATGAAGCAGCGCTTTCACGCGCGCGTGCCGCTCGCGATGGGTCTGTTCTCGGCGTCGATCATGGGCGGTGGCGGTCTCGGCGCAAGCCTCAGCCCGTATGTCGCCAAGGCATTCGACTCATGGCATGCGGGACTGGCGATGTGGGCCGTGCCGGCGGCGCTCGCATGCGCATGCTGGCTCGCGTTGCAGCGCGCTGCGTCTTCGTCTCACGATACCGCTCACGCTGGCGTCCATGCTCCTCACGCGCAGCACGTCGCGATCTGGCGCAAGCGTCGCGCGTGGGCGCTCGGCGTGCACTTCGGGCTCGTCAACGGCGGCTACACGACACTCGTCGCGTGGCTGCCCGCCTACTATCAGCAGCGCGGCGCGAGCGTCGCGCACAGCGGCTCGCTGCTCGCGGCAATGACTGTCTTCCAGGCCGCGTCGGCGTTGCTGCTGCCGCTTGCGGCGGCGTCGTTCCGCGACCGCCGCCCCTGGCTCGTGGCGGGACTGTCCGCGCAATTCATCGGCATCGTCGGGCTGCTCGCCTCGCCCGATGCGGCGCCGCTCGCGTGGGTCGCGATCGCTGGCGCGGGCCTTGGCGGCACGTTTTCGCTGACGCTCGTGACCTCGCTCGATCATGCGGACGATCATCGCATCGCCGGACGACTTGTCGCCTTCGTGCAGGGCGTCGGCTTCATCATCGCGGCAATCTCGCCCGTCGTTGCAGGACGTTTGCGCGATCTCACGGGCAGCTTCACAACTGCGTGGATCATGCTCGCCGTGTGCATCGCCGCGATGATTGCGCTGACCTTCGCGTTTTCTCCCCGCAGTTACGCGCACTGGCTCGGCGTGCGATAAAGCTCGGCAATGAGCCACGCGTCATTCGCGCGCATTGTGCGTCGGCTCGCGCCATTCCGGTGCAATGAATCGTTCCCCCGCACTGCCGCGGTGCAATAGACGTGCAGGCCGATGAGCGCTCGACCGCCACGCAGACAACGCAATACGGATTGCAGCCCGATGGCATGCAAGTTGCAGAGTACGGACACGTAGTTGCAATGACTGCCGCCGTTCCTTCGTGGACGACTGGCGGAACCCCGCAATCCGACGAATGAATCTGCGTAATTCCGACTCCCTCATGCCGGGCAATCCATGCTGCGCGTATTGCTCGTAACCGACACCGACAAGCCCATTGGCGAGTTGCGCGGTACGCTCGCGCGGCTCGGCTATGACATGCTCGCCGCGACGGCGTCGCCGCAAGCGTTGCACGAGACCGTCGAGAGCGAACGGCCCGACGTCGTGATCATCGACACCGAATCGCCGTCGCGCGACACGCTCGAGCAGCTCGCCGTGATGAACGCGACAGCGCCGCGTCCCGTGCTGATGTTCAGCAACGATGCGAACCAGCAGCTGATACGCGACGCCGTCGGCGCGGGCGTGACGGCCTATCTCGTCGAAGGTCTGGCGACGGAACGGCTGGCACCGATACTCGAAGTCGCGCTTGCGCGTTTCGCACAAGAGTCGCAATTGCGTGAGCGGCTTGCGCAGGTCGAGAACGAGCTTGCCGAGCGCAAGCTGATCGACCGTGCGAAGCGCATGCTGATGGATTCGCAAAAGATGACCGAACACGCCGCCTACGCGATGATGCGCAAGCGCGCGATGAACCAGGGCGTGAAGCTCGCCGATGTCGCGCGCCAGATCGTCGCCGCCGCCGACTTGCCAGATTGATGTGCAGCTCATGAACACATCCGCTTACACCTCTTCATCCGACAACCCGGTCAAGCTCGAGAAGACGCACCTGCGGCTCGGCTTCGTCGCGCTCAGCGATGCCGCGCCGCTCGTCGCCGCGAAGCTGCTCGAATTTGGCCACGCGCATGGTCTCACGATCGAATTGCTGAAGCAGCCTTCGTGGGCCGCGATACGCGACAAGCTGCTATCCGGCGATCTCGACGCCGCGCATTCCCTGTACGGCCTCGTCTATGGCGTGCAGCTCGGCGTCGGCGGACCGCAAACGGATATGGCCGTGCTGATGGTATTGAACCGCAACGGACAGGCGATCACGGTATCGAACCGGCTTGCCGCGGCGCTCGACGAGCACAGGACGCTGCCCGCGGCGCTGGCGACACTCGGGCGCAAGCCCGTATTCGCGCAGACCTTTCCGACGGGCACGCATGCAATGTGGCTGTATTACTGGCTCGCGTCGCAAGGCGTGCATCCGTTGCGCGATATCGAGAGCGTGGTGATTCCGCCGCCGCAGATGGTGGACGCGCTCGCGCAGGACCGGCTCGACGGCCTATGCGTCGGCGAGCCGTGGAATGCCGTCGCGCAGGAACAGGGTGTGGGCCGCACGATTGCGTACACGAGCGAGGTGTGGCCTGATCATCCCGAGAAAGTACTCGCAAGCCGGCGCGATTTCGTCACGCGATATCCGAATACGGCGCGCGCGCTTGTGCAGACGATGCTGGAAGCGTGTCGTTGGCTCGATGACGACGAACATCGAGGGGAGATTGCTCGCAGGCTTGCTGGTTCGGAGTTTCTTGGTGTGTCTGTTGAGTCGATTGCTTCGCGGTTGCGGTTGAGTGCGGAAGGGTCCGCCAGGCCTGTGAAGTTCTTTGCTGGCGGTGCTGTGAATTTTCCGCATCCCGCGGAAGGGGTCTGGTTTTTTGCGCAATACGCGCGGTGGGGGATGGCTGAGTGGCGGGATGACTTTGCTCGTATTTCGCGTGAAGTTAATCAGACTGAGTTGTATCGTTCGGCTGCTGGGAATGTTGGTGTGCCCGTTGTTGATAGTGCACCTTCGGTGCGGTTGATCGATGGGCAGGTTTGGGATGGAATCGATGGTCCTGCTTATTTGCAAAGGTTTTCTGTTCGGGCCTAGACGTTCGTTGTTGTGATTTTGTCTTGCGGCGCTTTTGGTTTTTTGCTGCGCTGGCATCCGCGGTTTTCTTCTGGTTTATTAGCGTTGCCCCTGTGCGGGGCGGCACTTACTTTCTTTGCCGCCGCAAAGAAAGTAAGCAAAGAAAGCGGGCTAACACCGCCAGTCCTTGTGTTTGCCTGCGGGCCCCGACGGGTCCCGCACTTCACACGGCAACACAACATTTTGCCCGCGTTGCCAGCGTGCTAACTCACGCATCACCCGCTTCGCGTGCCCGCGTCACGAGTTGCGTTACCAGAATGTCCACGGCCGCCCAGGTGGCAAACGGTGTGTAGGCCGTCGCGATCGACGTGCACCACTCCGGACTGACAAGCGGGATCGGTGTCGTAGGAGCGCGCACGCGTAAGGTGCGACAACCTACACACCGTTTGCCACCTGGGCGGCGCAGACGAGTCGCTGCCGCTGGCTGCGCTACGGGTGACTGGAGTGGGTGATGCGCCTGTTAAAGGCGCTGGCAACGCACATGAAATAGCGTGTTGCCGTGTGGAGTGCGGGACCCGTTGGGGGCCCGCAGGCAAGTACAAGAATTAGCGGTGTGAGCGGCTTTCTTTTGCCTACTTTTCTTTGCCGCTGCAAAGAAAAGTAGGTGCCGCCCCGCATAGGGGCGACGCCTGAAGCGAGACACGAAATCGCGGATGCCAGCGCAGCAAAAGCAAAAGCAAAAAGGCAAAAAATCGCGACCAGCGTCGCAGACAAAAAAACCTTAATGCGCAGAAATATAAGCCTTAACGGCCGGCAAGCCGTCCTTGCCATCCAAAGTCTGCACACCGGCAAGCCACTTATCCAAAGCCTGAGGATTCGCCTTCAACCAGGCCAGCGCAGCCTTGTTGGCATCTTCCTTGTTCATGATGGGCACCATCACATGATTTTCGATGGCCGTCGTGAACTGCAGATTCGACACGAGCTTCGCCGCATTCGGGCAACGCGCCGCGTAATCCGGCGGCGTAGCCGTAAATACCTTGGCCTCGCCGTAGTTAGGCCCAAACACATCGTCGCCGCCGGCAAGATAGTCGATCTTCATCTGCACATTCATCGGATGCGGCTCCCAGCCCAGGAAGACGATCCACTTCTTGTCGCGAATCGCGCGATTCACCTCGACCAGCATTCCCGCCTCGCTCGACTCCACCAGCTTGAACTTGCCGAGCCCGAACTGGTTGCCGTCGATCATCTTCTTGATCAGCGCATTGCCGTCGTTGCCCGGCTCGATCCCGTAGATCTTGCCGTCGAGCTTGTCCGCATACTTCGCGATGTCGCTGAAGTTCTTCAGACCGCCGTTGTACACATAGTCGGGTACGGCCAGCGTGTATTTCGCGCCCGTCAGGTTGGGCGTCGCCAGGACCTTGATCGTGCCCGCCTTCACGAAGGGCTGGATGATCGGGTCCATCGTCGGCGCCCAATAGCCCAGGAACACGTCGATCTGCTTGCTCTTGATGCCCGCAAACGTGATCGGCACGGACGCGATCGTCTTGGTCGGGTTGTAGCCGAGACCCTGGAAGATCGTCGACGCGAGGCCAGTGGTCGCCGCGATATCGGTCCAGCCGACGTCGGCGAAACGGACGTTGCGGCACACGGCGGGATCGGCGGCGTGTGCCGTCGCGGCGGCCGTCGTCAACAAGGCGGCCGCCATCATCAGCTTGCATTTCATCACTTTTCTCCTCAGGGTTGTTCTGGCCGCAGTCGATAACCTTGCTCGACGCGCTAGTTCGCGTGGCGCCGCTCGACGCTCGGCGCATGGCCGAATTGCGCGCGATATGCCTTGCTGAAATGACACGGCGAATGAAAGCCGCAAACGGCTGTCACGCGCGCAATCGATGCATCCGTCGTGCGCAACAGATCGCGCGCGCGACGCAAACGCAACGACAGGTAGTAATGCGTGGGCGACACGCTCAGATAAACCTTGAACATCCGCTGTAAATGGCGCTGCGACAACTGCACCAGCCGCGCGAGTTCTTCGAGCGACAACGGCTCTTCGATGTTCGCCTCCATCAGCCGCACCACTTCGATCAGCTCGGCGCGCGAAAAACCGACGCGCGCATCGACGGGAATCGGCTGCGGGTCGCTCGCGCTGCGAATGCGCTCGAGAATGAACTGCTCCGACACCTGCGCCGCGAGGTTCTGTCCAAAGCGTGAACCGATGAGATCGAGCATCAGATCGAGCGGCGCCGTGCCGCCTGTGCAGGTCAGGCGGTCGCGATCGATCACGAACAGTTCGTCGGCGAAACGCACATGCGGATACTCCCTGTGCAGCGCCGACAGATCCTCCCAATGCACTGAACAGCGATACCCGTCGAGCAGCCCCGCCGCCATCAGCGCGTAAGCGCCCGTGCAAATACCGCCCAGCGGCACGCCTTGCGACGCGGCATCGGCGAGCAAGGTCTTCACGTTCGTATCGACAGCATTGCGTATCTGCGTACCGCCGCACACGATCAGCACATCCGGCATGCCGGATTCTTCGAGCGTGCGCGTCGGCTTCACGGTGAGACCGTTGCTCGCCCGCACGGGCACACCGTCGTGCGTAATGATGGACCATCGATAGTGCTGCGCACGCGATACGTAATTCGCCATTCGCAGCACTTCGACCGCGCTCGTGAACGCGATCATCGAAAAACTGGGTAAGGTCAGAAAACCCACATGCGCAAGATTCGACAACGGCGCTTCAGCCGGGGTAGACGTCACGTCGCGCTCCGTGATGCACAAAGAAAAATGTGTTTGGCCACCGCGAAAGCCCAACGGCTTTCGCGGGACGACCACTATTGGTTCTATTGCAGACGCGCCGGGAACCCGGCGCGCGATTCAATGCGACAAAGATCTAGCTTTGCGCGACAGCGGGCTGTTCGCGGCGCACACGCATCACGCTGCGCAGACCGGCGAAACGCGGTGCCGGCGCCGTGCCGGGCGAGCGGCCGAAGCTCTCGGTGATACGGTCCAGAATGATCGCGAGCAACACGACGGACAGACCGCTTTCGAAACCCAGCCCGATATCGAGGCGCTGAATACTCGCGAGCACATCGTTGCCGAGACCGCCCGCGCCCACCATCGACGCGATGATCACCATCGACAGCGCCATCATGATCGTCTGATTCACGCCCTGCATGATCGACGGCAGCGCATTCGGAATCTGCACCTTGAAGAGCAGTTGCGTCGACGTGCAGCCGAACGCCTGCCCTGCTTCGACGATCTCGCGGTTCACGTGCTTGATGCCGAGGCTCGTCAGACGCACGGCGGGCGGCATGGCGAAGATCACCGTCGACAGAATGCCGGGCACGCGGCCCAGACCGAACAGCATCGCGGCCGGAATCAGATACACGAATGCGGGCATCGTCTGCATCAGGTCGAGAATCGGCCGCACGATCATCTGCACATGCTTGTTCTTCGCGGTCCAGATGCCGAGCGGAATGCCGAACAGCAGGCTGATGATGGTCGAGGACAGCGTGAGGCCCAGCGTGACGACCGTCTGATCCCAGAAGCCGGTCGCCCATATCAGCAACAGCGAGGCCGTGGCGAAGATTCCAAATCGCCAGCCCACGCGCCACAAACCGATCAGGATAAAGAAAGCCATCAGCGCCCACATCGGAATCGCCTGCAGGCCATGCTCGATCATCGCGGCAAAACTCTCGATCGCCTTGCCGATCGAATCGAATGTGCTCGCGTCGTGGTCGAGCAGATAGTGAACGGACTGGTCGACCCAACGGCCGAGTGGAATGATCTCAGACATGGGCACCTCGATTGCGCGTAATGACCTTCAGGACAGCGGCCTGATCGACGGAACCGCAGTAGCGGTCCTCGTCGTCGACCACGGGCAGAGCCGTCGCGCTCGCACACACGCGCGACACGACATGTTCGAGCGGCGCGCCGCGCGAAATGCATTCGACCTTGTTCAGCGACGGCGTCGCGCTGCCGATCGCATCGCGCGTGACGAAGCCGCGGATACGGCGCTCGGCATCGAGCACGAACGCGTATTCGGCGCTGCCGTTAAGCGATTCGGCGACGCTCGTCTGACTCAGATCGCGCACGACGGGCACGCCGTTCGCCTGCATCAGATCGCCCGCCGTCAGATAACGGCTCGTGTCGACACCTTCGAAGAAGGCCCGCACGTAGTCGTCGGCAGGGTTCGCGATGATGTCCTGCGGCGTGCCGATCTGCACCACGCGGCCGCCTTCCATGATCGCGATGCGGCTGCCGATGCGCAGCGCTTCTTCGAGATCGTGAGACACGAACAGGATCGTGCGCTGCTGGTTCTTCTGCAGTTCCAGCAGCACGTTCTGCATTTCCTTGCGCTTGAGGGGGTCGAGCGCCGAGAACGCTTCGTCCATGATCATCAGCGACGGGTTCACGGCGAGCGCACGCGCGAGACCGACACGCTGCTGCATGCCGCCCGACAGTTCCGCCGGCAGCTTGCCCGCGAACGTCGCGAGGCCGACCTGCTCGAGCACGTCGAGCGCGCGCTTCTCGCGCTCCTTGCGTCCCACGCCCGCCACTTCGAGACCGAACGCGGCGTTCGAGAGCACCGTGCGCTGCGGCATCAGTGCAAACGACTGGAACACCATGCTCATGTCGGTGCGGCGCAGCGAGGTCAACTCGGAGCGCTTGATGGCCGCCACGTCGCGGCCATCGATGATGACCTTGCCGGCCGTCGGTTCGACGAGCCGGTTGATGAGACGGATCAGTGTCGACTTGCCGGAGCCCGACAGGCCCATCAGCACGAAAATCTCGCCTTCCTGTACGTCGAAGGACGCGTTGTGGACGCCAACCACATGCCCCGTCCTGGCGAACACTTCGTCTTTCGACGCGCCTCGCGAGAGCATGTCCTGCGCCAGCTTCGGGTTGGGCCCGAAAACCTTACATAAACCTTCGACCATCACCTTTGGGGATTTCATCGAGTCCATCTCCTCGTGGTGCGGGCGCCGGCCCGCACATGTGTGACTACATAGTTGCCAGAAAAAACTCCGCCTAGGCGACTAATTGCGACAGACGCTTGCGGAAATGCGACACAGCCGAAAACGAACGGGCGTTAGCGGACTTGTCTGAGCGTTGTGCGGCAAGGGTTTGCAGCAATGCTGCGATGCGGGATGGGGCGCGGCGCGTGTCGCATATTCGATGGTCCCCGTCCGATGAGCAACGCAGGGACCGCGCCCGCCGGCTTGCGCGACAAGGATGGCACGTGCGACGCGATCATCGGCGGACAGGTTGCGGGATCTGTTGCGATGCAACCGCATCGCGCGGTCAACGTGCGAGACACATCGAATCGCGCCGTGTCGTGCGATGAATGGGCTAAGCTGGATTCGCAACCGCGATACGTCGCACAGCACGAAGCACAGCCCGAAGCAACGCACGAAAAACGAAGCAGAAACGGGAGACCCCATGCGCAAACTCCGCTCGCAAAGCTGGTTCGGCCGCAACGACAAGGACGGCTTCATTCATCGTTCGTGGATGAAGAATCAGGGCATTCCGCACGACGAATTCGATGGCCGCCCCGTTATCGGCATCTGCAATACGTGGTCCGAACTGACGCCCTGCAACGCCCACTTCCGCGAACTCGCGGAGTACGTCAAACGCGGCGTGCGCGAAGCGGGCGGGCTGCCGCTCGAATTCCCCGTAATGTCGCTGGGAGAATCGAATCTGCGGCCCACGGCGATGCTGTTTCGCAACCTCGCTTCGATGGACGTCGAGGAGTCGATACGCGGCAATCCGCTCGACGGCGTGATCCTGCTCGTCGGTTGCGACAAGACCACGCCTGCACTGCTGATGGGCGCGGCGTCGTGCAATCTGCCAGCGCTCGCCGTGTCGGGCGGACCGATGCTCAATGGCCGCTTTCGCGGCCGCACGATCGGCTCGGGCACGGGCGTATGGCAGATGTCCGAGGAAGTGCGCGCAGGCACGATGAGCCAGCAGGAGTTCATCGATGCCGAATCGTGCATGAACCGTTCACGCGGTCATTGCATGACGATGGGCACGGCGTCGACGATGGCGTCGATGGTCGAATCGCTCGGCATCGGTCTGCCGCACAATGCGGCCATTCCCGCCGTCGATGCGCGCCGCCAGGTGCTCGCGCATCTCGCGGGCCGCCGTATCGTCGAGATGGTCCGCGACGATGTGACGATGGACAAGATCCTCACGCGCGAAGCCTTCGAAAATGCGATCCGCACGAACGCGGCGATCGGCGGATCGACGAACGCCGTCGTGCATCTGATTGCACTCGCGCGGCGCATCGGTGTCGATCTCGCGCTCGACGACTGGGAGCTGGGCTCCGATGTGCCGTGTCTCGTGAATCTGCAGCCCTCGGGCGAGTACCTGATGGAAGATTTCTACTACGCGGGCGGCTTGCCTGCCGTATTGCGGCAACTCGGCGAGCAAGGGCTTCTGCATCGCGACGCGTTGACGGTCAACGGCAAAAGCATCTGGGACAACGTCTGCGAAGCACCGAATTACGATCAGAAAGTCATCACGACTTTCGCAGCGCCCTTCAAGCCGCAAGCGGGCATCGCGGTATTGCGCGGCAATCTCGCGCCAGATGGCGCGGTGATCAAGCCGTCGGCAGCGACGGCTTCGCTGCTGAAGCATCGCGGGCGCGCGGTGGTGTTCGAGAACGTCGAAGAACTGCATGCGAAGGTCGACGACGAATCGCTCGACATCGACGAACACTGCGTAATGGTGCTCAAAGGTGCGGGGCCGAAGGGCTATCCGGGATTCGCCGAAGTCGGCAACATGCCGTTGCCGAAAAAAGTGCTGCAAAAAGGCATCACCGACATGGTCCGCATCTCCGATGGCCGCATGAGCGGCACCGCGTATGGCGCCGTCGTGCTGCACGTGTCGCCCGAAGCGGCGGCAGGCGGACCGCTTGCGCTCGTGCAGACGGGCGACATGATCGAACTCGATGTCGCCGCGCGACGCCTGCATCTGGACGTACGGAATGAAGAACTCGAACGGCGGCGCGCCGCCTGGCAAGCGCCCGAACTGCCCGCGCGCGGCTATTACCGCCTCTACGTCGAACACGTGCTGCAAGCGGATCAGGGCGCGGATCTCGACTTTCTCGTGGGCGCGAGTGGTGCGCCCGTGCCGCGCGATTCGCACTGACCCACGATGGCGACCCGACCCGTAGCCTTCGCGCCGCGCGGCATGTGGCCCGTGCTTTACGCGTACTTCGATGCCAACAATGCGCTCGATCCGCGCGCCGTTCGCACGCAGGTCGATCGCACGGTCGAAGCGGGCGCGAACGGCATCGTGATACTCGGTCTTGCTACGGAAGTGAACCGTCTGTCGCTCGAAGAGAAGCAGCGCTTCATCGCGTGGACGGGCGAGCACGTCGCGCATCGGGTGCCGTTCGCCGTGACTATTTCAGGCGACACCGTCGACGCGCAACTCGCATTGGCCGACCATGCTGTCGATCACGGCGCGTCGTCGCTGATCCTGCAGCCGCCGTCGTCGCGTGATCAACCCGAATCGTTCTACTTCGATTTTTTCGCCGATGTGATGCGGCGCGTACACGTGCCCGTCGGCATTCAGAATGCGCCTGAATATCTCGGTGTGGGTTTGTCGGCGCAATCGCTGGTGACGCTTGCAACGCAATGCGCGCCATTTCAGTGGCTCAAAGGCGAAGGCCCGGCGACTGTCATTCAATCGACGATAGAACGCTTGCGCGAACAGGGCAGCGTGCTACCCGTTTTCAACGGACGCGGCGGACAGGAGTCGATCGATAATCTGCGCGCCGGCTGCGCGGGGCTAATCGTCGCGCCCGATTCGTTCGACTGGCAAGCCGCTATTTACAGCGCGTTTGCGGAAGGCGATGAAGACCGTGCACGCACCCTTTACGAACGGATACTGCCCTCGATCGTGTTCGTGATGCAGTCGCTCGACGCGCTGACGTGCTATGGCAAACGCATTGCGGCGTGGCGCATGGGTTTCGATGTCGAGCACGATCGCGGCATGCGTCCGACGGAATTCGGACTCGCGTGTGCGCGCCGCTTTGCTTTAGCGCTCGGTCCGTTTGCAGACCAGCGCAGCTTGCGCCGTTGAGGCAAAAAACAAAAGAGGAAGGCGGACCCACAGTCCGCGCTTCCTCCTTTCGTATCAGCGCAATGCGCTAATTACTGAGCTGCCGATGCCGCTTCGTCGCTGGCTGCCTTGACGGGCGCTGCCTTCTTGTGCGCGTGGTGCTTCTTTGCGTGGTGCTTCTTCGCGTGGTGCTTGGCAACGGGCGCCGATGCGGCTGCCGGTGCTGCTTCCGTAGCCGCGGGAGCCGATGCCTGCGCGAATGCCGCGATCGAGAACAGACCTGCCAGTGCGGCAGCGATGATGTGCTTGTTCATGCTTGATTCCTCAAACCTTTGGTTGTTGACTGACGGCTCGCTTGCCGCCTGACCGGATAGGGTCATCGCTCTAAACGCACCGTCTCGCGAAGCGTTGACGTCTTGCGCGAGGCGCACTTCATTCTTGACACTTCTTTACCACGGAGTGTTTTCGCGCGATTCGCGGTCGCACCTTCCACGAACCAGTTTCATCGATGGAATCCATTTCGCCGTCGGATTTCTTCTAGTCATTCATCCGTCGTACGACAGCCAACTGGCGTAACACATCGACGCATCCATTCGCTTTCCTCACGATATCTGTTTCAATCTCACGCGCGACACTGGATAATGCGCAACTCGCTTCAGAACGGCGCGCCTTGCATCATCGAATTCTCACACGCATAGCGCGCGTCACCGACGCCGCCAGCCCTCATCATGAATGCCACCCGCGACTTCAGGATTGTCATCGCCGACGACCACCCCGTCATCCGCCACGCTGTCATCCATGCATTGAACGAACTTCCCGGCTTTTCAGTCGATGCCGCCGTCAAGTCCGGCACCGAACTGCTCAGCGTGCTGTCGAAGAGCAACTGGGATCTCGTCATCACCGACTTCACGATGGACACAGGCCAACGCGACGCCGACGGCCTCAGCCTGATCGGCCAGTTGCGCAGGCAGCACCCGGACATTCCCATCGTCGTGTTCACCATGCTTAACAATGACGACGTACTCGCGCGCTTATCCCGCTCGGGCATTGCGGGCATCGTCGACAAATGCGAAGGCGTCGAGGAATTCCGTTCGGCCGCGCTCGAAATCATGCATCATCGGCGGCCCTACTTCTCAGAGAAGATCCGCGCGCGTCTGCAGCAGCTGCCGAACGGCAAGGACGGCGGCAAGAACGCCTTGACGAAAAAGGAACTGGAGGTAATCCGCCTGTTCGCGTCGGGGGCGTCGCTGACTGCGATTGCGCGTCAGGTGAACCGGTCCATCTCGACCATCGCCACGCAGAAGAGCACGGCCATGAAGAAGCTCTTTCTGCGAACGAACGCCGATCTCGTCAAATACGCGCAGGAAAACGGGCTCACGTGACGCGACGCCAGTGAAAAGGGCCGCTCGCGGCACGCGAGCGGCCCTTTCTACATCGACCCGCCGGGGTAGCGTCAGAAGTTGAAGCTGTCGATATTGCTTGCGTCGAACGTCGTCGGCGGTCCGAGGATGATCTCGCCTTGCGCGCCGATCGTGCGCTTGCCGAGCTTGCCTGCATCGAACGATTCGCCTTCCTTGCCCGTGATCGCCCCCGACGCCAGACTGGCCGCCGCGTACGCCGCGAGATAGCCCAGCTGGCCCGGATCCCACAACTGGAACGCCTTCACGGTGCCGTTCTTGACGAACGCGCGCATCTGGTTCGGCGTGCCGAGACCCGTCACGGCGACCTTGCCCTTGCTCGACGACGTCGAGATGTAGCGTGCGGCCGCGGCGATCCCGACGGACGTCGGCGCGACGATCGCCTTCAGGTTCGGATACGCCTGCAACAGGCCCTGCGTCTCGACGAACGACTTCTGGTCGTCGTCGTTGCCGTAGGCGATCTTCACGAGCTTCATCTTCGAATACTCGGGCTTCTTCAGTTCATCCTGCATCCACTTGATCCACGTGTTCTGATTGGTCGCGTTGGGCGTCGCGGACAGAATCGCGAACTCGCCCTCACCGCCCATCAGCTTCGACACGAGCTGGATCTGGCCGCGCCCGATGCTCTCCGCGTTGGCCTGATTCACGAACAACTGGCGGCCGTCGGGCGCCGTGTCGGAGTCGAACGTCACGACCTTGATGCCCTGCGACATCGCTTTCTTCAGGTACGGCACGAGCGCGTTCGCATCGTTCGCGGCGATGACGATCGCGTCCTGGCGCTGCGTCGTCAGCGTGTTGATGTACGACACCTGCGACGACGCACCCGCGTCCGACGGACCCACCACCTTCCCCTGCCCCTTGAACTCCTTGATCGCGGCCATGCCGCCGTCGTCGGCGATCACTTCGTACGGGTTGTTGATCTGCTTCGGCACGAACGCGATTTTCAGATCGGGCTTGATGCCGGCCGCGGCCGCCGCGACGCTGACGCCGAGCATGGCCGCGCAGAGCATCATCGCTCCCGCGTGACGCAGTGGTTTGTTCATCTCCTGTCTCCTCGTGGTGATTCGGACTTTGGGTGTCCGGTGGGTTTGAACGGCATGCCGCGCGATGTCACGGCGCAGCCGGTTTCGTCAACGTCTGTGCGGCAATCAGCTTGCGGTCGCGCATTGCGCGCCAGCGTGCGACCAGATTCGGAATCAGCACCGATGCGAGCAGCAGTGCGCCCGTGACGATAGTCAGCGTTTCGCTCGATACGTCGTCGAGCGTGAGCGCGTTCTTCAATACGCCGATGATCAGCAGCGACAGCAGCACGCCGACCATCGACCCGCGTCCGCCGAAAATGCTCACGCCGCCGAACAGCACGGCCGCGATCACCGACAGCTCGAAGCCTTCGCCGTTGTCGCCGCGCGCGCTCGTGAAGCGCAGCGTGTAGACGATGCCCGCGAGCGCGCTCATGAAGCCCGACAGCACGAACAGACGCAGCCGCACCTTCGCGACCTCGATGCCCGAGAACGCGGCCGCCGTCGGGTTCGCGCCGATCGCGTAGAGGCTGCGGCCGAACGCCGTCGCCTGCAGCAGCACGGTGAACAGCACCGCGCACACGATGACGATCACGAACGGCAGCGGGATGAACGTGCCGAACAGCGTATCCATGCCGAACGCCGTATAGCCCGCGGGAAAATCCGCGACGGCCTGATCGCCGAGCAGCACATACGAGAGCCCGCGAAACAGCGCGAGCGTGCCGATCGTCACGGCGAGCGAAGGCAGATTCAGCCTGACGATCACGAGGCCGTTGAACAGCCCGGCAATCATGCCGAACATCAGCACGAGCGCGATCACGGCGGGCATCGGCAGGCCCATATGCCACAGCACGCCCATCAGCGCGCTCGACGCGCCGAGCACCGATGCCACAGAGAGATCAATATCCGCCGCGACGATGACCAGCGTCATCGGCAGCGCCATCAGCGCGATCTCGGTCAGGTCGGCCAGTACGTTGCTGAGGTTCGCACCCGTCAGGAACACGGGCGACAGCACGCGCCCCAGACCGAGCGACGCAATCAGCACGACCACCAGCAGGGTCTCCCAGCGCAGCGGCGTTTCGCGTTTGCGCGTGAGCAGCGCGGAATCGGGTTTAGCCATGATCGCGTTTCCTCATCATGCGTTTGGCGACGGAGCGGGCGAGCAATGTATCGGCGGCAATGGCCGCGACGATCAGCGCGCCTTCGATCGCCTGCTCCCAGAACGGCGACACGTGCAGCACGACGAGCGCGATGCTGATCACACCGAGCACGAGCGCACCGAGCGTCGCGCCGAGGATCGTGCCGACGCCGCCCGAGATCGCCACGCTGCCGACCACGGCGGCCGCGACGACCTGCAGTTCGATGCCCTTCGCAGTGCTGGCGTCGACGGTGCCGAAACGCGCGAGCCATAGCGCGCCCGCGAAACCTGCAATCGCGCCCGACAGCAGAAAACCCGACATCACGCGCCGCTCGACGTTGACGCCTGCCAGCCGCGCGGCTTCCGGGTTCGAGCCGATCGCGTAGTGCTCGCGTCCCGCGCGGAAGTGCTTCAGATAGAACGACAATGCGAACAGCACGACGGCGGCGATCAGCGCGAGCGTCGGAATGCCGAGCAGCGTGCCCGTCGCGAGACGCGAATAGGCCTCGGGCAGACTCGTGGCGTTGATCTGGCCGCCGTGCACCCACGCATAGTCCGCACCGCGAAAAATGTAGAGCGTCGACAGGGTCGCGACCAGCGAAGGCACGCGCCCCACCGCGATGAGCAGCGCATTGATGCCGCCCGCGACCAGCCCGATCGCGACGCCCGCCAGCAGCGCGACGAGCACGGGCATATGCGGAAACGCCACATACAGGCTGCCCACCGCGTATGCACTGATCCCGACCGTCGAACCGACGGACAGATCGATATGCCGCATCAGGATCACGACCGTCATGCCCGCCGTGAGCAAGCTGATGATCGACACGTTGAGCAGCACGTCGCGCAGATTCTGCAGATTCAGGAACTGCGGCCGCGCGAGCGACGTGCCGAGTATCAGCAGGATCAGCACCACGAAAAGCGTGGTCTCGCGGCTCTTCGCGAGCGCGCCGACGATGCCGCCCGGTCCCGAACGCGTGCGCTGCAGCGGCGCGTGCTCGATGGACGCTGCGTTTGAATGAGTCGAATGACGGATCATGCTGCGCGCCCCAGTAGTGCCGCCGATTGCCCGAGTGCCGCGCTCATGATCCGCTCCTCGCTCGCGTCGGCGCGTGAAATCTCCGCGGTGATGCGGCCTTCGTGCATCACGAGCACGCGGTCGGCCATGCCGAGCACTTCGGGCAGTTCGCTCGAAATCATCAGCACGGCCATGCCTTCCTGTACGAGTTCGGACAGCGCGCCATACACTTCGGCCTTCGCGCCGACATCGATGCCGCGCGTCGGCTCGTCGATGATCAGCACCTTCGGGCCCGTCGCGAGCCACTTGCCGAGCACCACTTTCTGCTGGTTGCCGCCCGACAGCGTGCCGACAGGCGCGGACGGATCGCTCGCCTTCAGGCGCAGGCGTGTGCCCCAGCGCGTGGCGAGCTGCGTTTCGCTGCGCGTCGAGATGAGACCGTGACGCACGAGCCGTCCGAGCACCGTCATCGACGCATTGCGCGCGATGCTCAACTCCAGCGCGAGTCCTTGCTGACGGCGGTCTTCCGGCACGAGCGCAAGGCCCGCGCGCACAGCGGCAGCGGGATTGCCCGTCGCGAGCCGCTTGCCCGCGATCTGCACGTCGCCCGAATCGATGGGATCGATGCCGAAGATCGCGCGCGCCACTTCGCTGCGGCCCGCGCCGACCAGGCCCGCCAGCGCGACGATTTCTCCTGCGCGCACATCGAACGAAATATCCTTGAACACGCCGGTGCGCGTCAGATTGCGCACCGACAGACGCACGTCGCCTGGCGTCACGTCCGCCTTCGGATAGAACGTCTCCAGATCGCGCCCGACCATCTTCGCGACCACCGACTCCGTTGTCATGTCCGAAGTCGGCGCATCGAACACCTTCGCGCCGTCGCGCATGATCGTGACGTGCTGCGTCAACGCGAACACTTCGTCGAGCCGGTGCGTGATGAACAGGATCGCGACGTCACGCTCGCGCAGCTTGCGCACGATCGCGAACAGCCGTTCCACTTCCGGCAGCGACAGCGCCGCCGTCGGCTCGTCCATGATCAGCACGTTCGCGTTCAACGACAGCGCTTTCGCGATCTCGATCACCTGCTGATCGGCGATCGACAGCCCGCGCACGAGGCGGTCCGCGCGCAGATCGACGCCGAGCGACGCCAGCAGTCCGTCCACTTCCTTGTGCATCGCATCGTGCTGGATGCGGCCGAAGCGGTCGACGGGCTGCCGTCCCATGAAGATGTTCTCGGCGATCGACAGATCGAAGAACAGCGTCGGTTCCTGATAGATGACGGCGAGTCCCGCATCGCGCGCTTCGGCAGGCGTCGCGAAGCGGCGCTCGATACCGTCGATGCGCAATTCGCCCGCATCCGGCTGATGCACGCCGGCGAGAATTTTCACGAGCGTCGATTTGCCCGCGCCGTTCTCGCCGAGCAGTGCATGCACTTCGCCGGGCCAGAGCACGAGTTCGCCGTCCGACAGCGCGCGCACGCGCCCGAAGGTCTTGCTCGCATGCCGCAGTTCGAGCCTCGGCACGTCATGAGTGTGTTCGTGTTGCTGTTGCTGCACCCTCGCCTCCTTCTCATGCTTGCGGATGCTTCAGATCCTTCAGATCCTTCAGATCCGATAGAGCCGCTCTGCGTTGCGCACGAATAGCGCGCCTTTCTCCGTGTCGCTCGCCGCGCCCACGATCGCCGCATACGCGCGCCACAAGTCGCCGTATGCGCCGAACTGCCTGTCCACCGGAAAGTTCGACGCGAACATCGCGCGCTCGACGCCGAACGTATCGATGGTTTCGAGCACGTAAGGCCGCAGGCTTTCGACTGTCCACGCGTGATCGAACATCGCGAGCCCGCTGATCTTCACGGCGACGTTCGGGCGCTGCGCGAGCGTCTTCATGCCTTCGCGCCAGGCGCGATAGCCGCCGACGCTGTTGCGATCGACGAACATGCCCGCGTGATTGATGATGAACTGCGTATCGTGATGCTCGTTTGCGAGCGCGGCCAGTTCGTCCATCTGCGACGGATAGAGCTGTGCATCGAACGACATGCCGTGCCTGCGCAGCAGCCTGAAGTTCTCGCGCCACGTCGCGTCGCGCATGAAGTGGCGGCCGACATAGTCGTACAGCTTGTCGTGATGCACGTTGAGGATTTGCCGCACGCCGCGCGTGTTGGCGAAAGCGGCGTGCCGTTCGAGTACTTGTGCGGCATTGGTTGCGCACAGATCGACGGCCGCGACGATGCCGTTGGGCATCGCGCGCGAATCGGCTGCATCGGCGACCTCTTGCAGCCAGCGCGTCTCTTCGACGGGATCTTCGGGATCGTGATTGGCCTCGACGTGCACACACTTGAGCAGTTCGATCTCGCCCGCGTCTTTCAGCAAATCGGCGATCAGGTAGTCGTGCTTCAGCGCGCGCGCATCGCCGACGAACGACACGCCGGGATTGGCGAGCCAGGGGTAGTGATGCGTCTTCAGATCCCACAGATGAATGTGCGGGTCGACAACTTTCATGGCGCGTCCTTCGTCGCCGGCGCGAATGCGCCGCGAGCGTCGCGAATCAGTTGAAGGGATGCTGCAGTTCAAATACCGGAATGAGCGGCTGCTGGAGCGGCGTATGGTCGGGCGTCGTCTGCATGATGTCGGCCATGTAATCCCACCATTTGCGCATCACGGCGAGTTCGGGCAGGCGCTCCATCGAATGATCCGCCGTGCGCGTCAGTATCGCGAACAGATGGTGCGACGCTTCGTCGAGAAAGATCTGGTAATCGCGCACGCCGGCGTTGTGCAGTGCATCGACGAGTTCCGGCCAGATCTCCCGATGCCGGCGTTGATACTCGTCGCGCATGCCGGGGTTGAGCACCATCCGGAAAGCGATTGTCTCCATGCCGGGCTTGTCTCCAGTGTCTTGATCATTTGTTCTTGCCGCTCTGAAAGGCAGCGTCTTGATGCGACTATAATTCGGGCGTCGATAACATCTCAATCCGTTGTTGGGATTGGGCGATACTCAAACCGAATCGCTAACCTTCGATCCTCCCGACCTTACATGAGCCAGAACGCCGCCACTGTCGCCCTCGTCAACCGGCTCAAGTTCAAGCATCTTGCGCTGCTCGTCGCGCTCGACGACGCCCGCAACGTCCATCAGGCCGCCGATGCCATCAACGTCGCGCAGCCGAGCGCGAGCCGCATGCTCGGCGACATCGAAGAAGCGCTTGGCTTCCTGCTATTCGAGCGCAACGCGCGCGGCATGCAGCCTACGCCGCTGGGCGTCGTAACGCTTGCTTATGCGCGGCGCGCGCTCGCGGACCTGACGCGTTTTGCCGAAGACCTTGACGCGAAGCGCAAGGGCGGCCACGGGCAATTGACGGTGGGCGCGATCATGGGCGCCGCGCCCGATCTGCTGGCGATGGCTGTTGCCGCGTTGAAGACCGAGCGGCCGTTGCTGCATGTCTGCATTCTTGGCGAGACTAGCGATCAGGTGGTGCAATTGCTGCGTCGCCGCGAGGTGGATCTCGCGCTTGGGCGTTTGACTGATCCTTTGCAGCACAATGATTTCAGTTTCGAGCCTTTGGCTCGGGAGACGCTGGTTCTTGTTGTGCGCGCTGTACATCCGCTTGCCAGGCGGTCTTCTATTTCGCTGCGCGAGCTGATGGATTGGCCCTGGGTGGCGCAGCCTATTTCCAGTCCGGCTCGGGTTTTGTTCGAGGAAGAGCTGGCTCGCGCCGGGCTTGGGACGCCGGCTAATCTCACCGAATGTGCTTCTATTTTTGCTACTTTGCAGTTGCTTGAGAATTATGACGCTGTCGCTATGTTGCCTGAGTCTGTCGTGAGGGATCACGTGCGTGGCAAATTGCTCATTGCTCTGCCTGTTGAGATTGGCAAGAGCCTTGCCGGGTTTGGGATTCTTACTCGCAAGGAAGAGGCTCTTGCTGAGCCTGCTCGACGGTTTGTTGAGTTATTGCGGGTGTACTCTGCGAGGCTTTCTCGAGAAGATGCTTTGGCTGTGCAGTAGTTTTTTTTGTCTGCGACGCTAGTCGCGATTTTTTGCTTTTTGCTTTTTGCTTTTTGCTTTTTGCTTTTTGCTTTTTGCTTTTTGCTTTTTGCTTTTTGCTTTTTGCTTTTTGCTTTTTGCTGTGCTGGCATCCGCGATTTCGTGTCTCGCTTCAGGCGTCGCCCCTGTGCGGGGCGGCACCTACTTTTCTTTGCAGCGGCAAAGAAAAGTAGGCAAAAGAAAGCCGCTCACCCCGCCAATCCTTGTGTTTGCCTGCGGGCCCCCGACGGGTCCCGCACTCCAAACGACAACGCGCTATTCCACGTGCGTTGCCAACGTCTCTAACAGGCGCATCACCCGCTCCACTCACCCGTAGCCCAGCCAACGGCAGCGATCCGTCTGCGCCGCCCAGGTGGCAAACTGTGTGTAGCTTGTCGCACCTTACGCGTTCGCGCTTCTACGACACCGATCCCGATTTTCAGTCCGGAGTGGTGCACTTCCATCGCGACAGCCTACACACCGTTTGCCACCTGGGCGGCCGTGGACTTTCTGGTAATGCGGCCTGTGACGCGGGAATGTGAAGTGGGGGATGCGTGAGTTAGCACGCTGGCAACGGGCGTAGGACAGTGCGATGCCGTCTGGAGTGCGGGACCCGTCGGGGGCCCGCAGGCAAACACAAGGATTGGCGGTGTGAGCCCGCTTTCTTTGCTTACTTTCTTTGCGGCGGCAAAGAAAGTAAGTGCCGCCCCGCACAGGGGCAACGCTAATAAACCGATACGACTTCGCGGACGCCAGCGAAGAACCCGGCCAGCGCAGCAAAAAAAACCAGATAACAGCGACTAGCGTCGCAGACAAAAAAACGACTACTGCAAATTCACAAACAACCCACCATCGACCAACAGTGCAGCGCCAGTAACATACCTGGCCCGATCGGAGGCCAGAAAAACAACACACTCGGCGACGTCATCGGGTCGCCCCAATCTCCCAAGAGGAATGCGCTTCTCAAAGTAAGCCCTCTTGGCGTCATCAGCCAGGTCCTCAGCATTGAGATCCGTGGCAATAGTCCCAGGCATAACCGAATTACACCGAATCCCAAAAGGCCCAAGCGCAACAGCGCACGACTGCATCAGAGAATGCACACCAGCCTTGGTGGGCGTGTAATGCGTCTGCATACCACCGCCGACTAGCGCGCTAATAGAACTCGTCGCGACAATCGCACCGCCCGTGCCTTGCGCTTTCATCTGCTGAGCAGCCGCCTGAGTGACATAAAACGCGCCGTTCAGATTAACGGCGACAGTAGTCTCGAGCACCTCAGCAGGCATGTCCAAAAAAGCATGAAACGGACAAATGCCTGCATTACTGGCAAGCACATCGACCTTGCCAAAGGCATCAACCGTCCGCGCCACAAGCTCGACGCCAGTCGACCGTACAGCAACATTCCCCTCCACGGCGATCACTCGCCGCCCAAGCGCCTGAATCTCATCGACAACCTCTTCAACAGCGGAGCGCCGGTTATACGATGCATCGTTGTCGCCCCAGTAATTGATGGCGACATCCGCGCCCTCGCGCGCGCATGCCACCGCAATCGCGCGGCCAATGCCGCGCGAACCGCCCGTCACGATCACCGACTTGTCTTTCAGCAGCACATGCCTCTCCCAAAGTTTCAATGCTGATAAGGCCGCTCGAGCTTGCACTCCGGATTTAGCCGCACGCCGAAGCCCGGCGTCTCAGGCACCTTCATGCGCCCATTCACAGGCACCGGCTCGTCGAGCAGCAGCGGCGTGAACATCGGCACGACCTGATCGGCCTTCGGCGCCATCATCAGAAACTCGGCGAACGGCGAGTTGTGGCGCGTGACGACGAAGTGATAGCTGTACACCGACGACCCATGCGGCACGACCAGCACGTTATGTGCATCGGCGAGCGCGGAAATCTTGACCAGCTCCGTGATGCCGCCGCACCAGCCTACGTCCGGCTGGATCAGATCGCAGCAGCCCATTTCGAGCAGCATCCGGAAGCCCCAGCGCGTCGCCTCGTGCTCGCCCGTCGACACCATCATGCCGCGCGGCACATTGCGGCGCAGTTCGGCGTAACCCCAGTAATCGTCGGGCGGCAAGGCTTCTTCGATCCACTTCAGCCCATGCTCGTGCGCGGCCTTTGCGAGCTTCGTCGCATACGTCACGTCGAGACTCATCCAGCAGTCGTACATCAGCCAGAAGTCGCCGCCGACCCGGCTGCGCATTTCAGCAAGCTTGTCGATGTTATTGCGCAAGCCCTCTTCGCCTTCTGCCGGATTGTGCTGCAACGGCAGCTTGCCGCCGATAAAACCCATCTGTTTCGCCAGATCGGGCCGCGCACCCGTCGCGTAGAACTGCAGCTCGTCGCGCACCGGGCCGCCCAGCAATTGATACACGGGCTCCTTGCGCACCTTCGCGAGCAGATCCCACAGCGCGAGATCGACGCCCGAAATCGTGTTGAGCACGACGCCCTTGCGCCCGTAATAGAGCGTCGAAAAGTACATCTGATCCCACATCTTCTCGATGTCCGTCACCAACTGCCCTTCGAGGAAGCGCGCCAGATGCTTCTCGACGATGAATGCGCCGATCTCGCCGCCCGTCGTCACCGCAAAACCGACCGTGCCGTCGCTCGCCTCGATTTCGACGACCAGCGTCCCCAGCACGTTGATGCCGAACGACTGCCGGCTCTGCCGGTATTCGGGGTAACGCGCCATCGGCGTCGAGATGTGATCGTCGATCCAGTGTCCATCGGCCTGATCGTGATAGTCCGCGCCGCCGCCGCGGACGACGAAGGCACGCACGTGCCGGATAGTGGGCATCGCCATGTTCTAAAGCTCCGTTCGTGGGTTGCGCGCGCCTCGCCTCAGCGGGCGCGATGAATGGGTTGCGGGAATGCGGACGTGTCGCGGCTCGCGTCGCGACGCATCAGCGTGCCGATCAGCAGCGCCGCCAGCAGGCTCGCCGCGCCGAGCAGCAAGAGACCCGCCGCCGTCGACTGGAACGCGTGCTCGGCGCTCGTGCGCAGCGTCGGCGCGATGAAGCCGCCGAGGCTGCCGAGCGAGTTGATCAGCGCGATCCCGCCTGCCGCCGCCGCGCCCGTCAGATAGCGCGTCGGAAAGGTCCAGAAGAGCGGCTGCGCCGCGATGAAGCCGCTCGCCGCGCAGCACAGCGCGAGCAAGGCTGCGAGCGGGCTATGCGCGACACCCGACACGCCGATCCCGCATCCCGCGAGCACCAGCAGCACGACGGCCCAGCGCCCGTGCGTGTGCGTCGCATCGGCGCGGCACGGCACGTACCACGTCAGCGCGAGCGCGCAGATCCACGGCACCGCGGCGACGAGACCGACGCGCAGGCCGACCGACTCGCCCATCAGTGCCGCCACCTGCTGCGGCAGATAAAAGATCACGCCGTACACGCTCATCTGGATCAGCAGATAGATCGCCGACAGCAGCAGCACGCGCCCGTCGACGAGCGCCGCCAGCAGGTTGTGCGGTCCATGCGCGGCCGCCGCGCGCGCGTCGTCGTCGAGCGCGGCGCGCAAGGTCTTGCGCGCATCCGGCGTGAGCCAGCGCGCGTCTTCTGGCCGGTCGTCGAGATAGAAGAAGGCCCACACGCCGACCACCGACGCCAGCCCGCCTTCGATCAGAAACAGCCACTGCCAGCCCGCGAGGTCCAGCGCGCCATGCAGGTCGAGCAGAAAACCGGACAGCGGACTGCCGAACATGAACGCAAGCGGCGCGCCGAAATAGAACACGCCGACCGCGCGCGCACGCGCCGACTGCGGAAACCAGCGCGTGAGGTAATAGATGACGCCCGGAAAGAAGCCCGCTTCGGCGACACCGAGCAGAAAGCGCAACGTATAGAAGGCCGTCGCCGTGTGCGCAAGGCTCATCGCCGCCGACACGAGGCCCCATGTCACCATGATCCGGCACATCCAGAGCCGCGCGCCGACGCGATGCAGCAGCAGGTTGCTCGGCACTTCGAACAGCGCATAGCCGACGAAGAACACGCCCGCGCCGAACGCGAACGCCGCGTTCGAAATGCCCGTGTCGTGCTGCAAGGCCTTCTGCGCAAAGCCGATGTTCGCGCGGTCGAGAAACGCCAGCACGTACATGAGCAGCAGGAACGGCAACAGGCGCCGCATGACCTGGCTGACGGTGGCGTCGAGCGTCGCCTCGGATGATGTCCGGTTCATCGTGTCGTGTCTCCAGTGGCCTTCGTGCGAAGGCCGGGCGGCATGCATGTGCCGCCGTTTTCGTAGTCGTTGCCAACAGGCTGACCAGGCAGTCGAACTAGTAAGTCGCGCGCCCGCCCGACAGATCGAATACCGAACCCGTGCTGAACGCGCAGTCTTCCGACGCGAGCCACAGGATCAGCGAAGCCGCTTCCTCGGGCAGCAGGAAGCGGTTCATCGGTATCCTGGAGAGCATGTAGTCGATGTGTTCCTGCTTCATCGAATCGAAGATTTCGGTTTTCGCGGCGGCCGGCGTGACGGCGTTGACGAGGATGTTCTTCGTTGCGAGTTCCTTGCCGAGCGATTTGGTGAGGCCGATCAGCCCCGCCTTCGACGCGCTGTAGTGCGACGCGTTCGGATTGCCTTCCTTGCCCGCCACCGACGCGATATTGACGATGCGTCCGTAACCCTGCTTGAGCATCTGCGGCACGACCGCGCGGCAGACCAGGTACGGGCCGATCAGATTCACGTCGATCACCTGCCGCCACACATCGGGCTCGAGTTCCCACGTCGTGCCGTTGCCACCCGTGATGCCCGCGCAGTTGATCAGCACGTCGATCGCGCCGAACGCGGCGAGCGTCTGGCTGACGGCCGCTTCGATCTGCGCTTCCTTTGTTTGATCGACGGTGACGGCGGCGACCTTGCCGAGTTCGCCCAGTTCGCGCTCGCTGCGGGCGAGCCGCCCGGCGTCCAGGTCCCACAGCGCGACGGACGCGCCCGAACGCAGCGCACGCTGCGCCACCGCATAGCCGATGCCGCGCGCACCGCCCGTCACGACGACGACACGCCCCTCCAGATCGATTCGATTCATGCTTGCGCTCCTGAGCTCCTGATGCGCGGCATGATCCCGCCGCGCATTCGTTCTGTATGGACCGTGAATCAGCTACGGCCCGCGGTGTACGCAATATAAATCGGTGCCCGATACGGGAACAATTCGACTGTTGGATGGGGTGATAACAAAAGCGGATCGATGGCCAGGCGATCCCGGGCACGGAGAAGATCCGTTCAACGTCACGCGGCGCCATTTATTTTTTTCGTAGCCGTCGCCCGTCGGATGGAGTTCGTTTCCCAGTCGTTGCCGACGCCGGGTGAATCGTCGACGGCGCAAGTCGCAGCCAGTGTGGGTTTCCGAACGCTTCGCGGAAAAATGCCCAACCATCGATCACGCTTGACCTACCCTGTTTGAACGTGCCGACACAGGCACACCGGCCGCAGCCGATGGCCGATCCATGCGCCCGCCCGCGCCCCCACGCCAGACACTTCCACCGTCCATTCTCATTCCGCATGGGAGTTTCATCATGACTGCTCCAACTGCCGCGCAAGCGACCGCCTTCGTGAACGATGCCCAGCTGCCCACGCCGCATCGCCGGCGCGGCGGCGAAACCGATACAGCGAATCCGCCGCCTGCCTTCGATGCGTCGAAGGACCAGGCGGTCGTCGCCGGTTCCGGCGTCGTCTCGTTCAAGGCGGGCATTTCCGCCGCCCGTCGTCAGGCCGTCGCCGACTCGCTGCTGCTCGCGCAACTGATCCTCAAACACAAGGGCGTGTCGCCCGACGACACGCAGAACTGGTATCACGGCTACGGCAGCGTGCTCGCGAACCTCGGCTGGCTCGTGCAAACCTGCGAACTGACCGACTACGTGTCCGACGAAGCCGGTCTCGACGTGCACGAGGCGATCATGGCCGTCGCGGCCGTGCTGCTCGGCCCGGGCGCCGTCGCCGCCGCGCCGCTGATCCAGGCGACGCTCAAGGCATTGCAGTCGATGGACACGTCCACGCCGTGGATCACGCTCTTCAATCGCGAAAGCCGGCGCGCGAATACCGCGAGCTTCCAGATCGCGCTTGCAGAACCGGACGCCGACGGCAATATCACCGTGTCGCTGATGGCCTTCTCGCTATCGGCGAGCACGACGGTCACGCAAGTGCTGTTCGTCAAGGTGAAGAGCAACGAGGCGAACCTGAAGCGCTTCTCGACGAATGCGCAGATCAACCTGTCCGTGCTCGACGCCGTGCAAGACACGCTGCAAAAGAAAGTGGCGAGCTTCACGAGCAGCTATCTGAGCGCGCTACCCGATCTGTCCTGAAGCGCCTGCCCGGCTGCGCGTGCGCGGCCGGGCGCTCCATCCGTTCCGTCGGGCTCAGTCCACCCACTTCCCGAGCAGCGCCAGCAACTGCGCAGCGGCCGCCTTCTCGGCGTCACTCGCGGCGGCCTGGTTCACGTAGCGGTTCAGCACGAAATCGCACTGGTCGAGCACCGAACTCCAGTAGCCCGGCGACGGCACGCGCGTGTGCAGATCGGCGAAATCCGCGCGGATCGCGGCAAGATCGCTGTCGAGCCGCTGCGCGGCGAGACTTTCGTAAAGGCGCAATTCCGTGCCCGCCGAGATGTTCCAGAAGTTCGGCTCGTCGTGCGCCTGCTGTTCGAGCATGCGTCTCAACCTGCCGACGGAATCCGCATCGAAACCGCTCGCGCCGTCCGCGCCCATGCCGCACATCAATTCAGCCGCGAGCCGGTTCATCAGCGGATAGAACGTCGACGCGTCGCCGCGCGCGTCGCCTAGCTGCTCTGCTTCGCGGTACAGGTCGCGCATCGTGCCGATCGCCGCGGACTCGGCCGCCGCGTCGCCCGCCACGCGCCCGGTCAGCGCGATGCGCTTGTACGCCGACGCGCAGATGCTCACGCGCTCGACCGTCCGCTGCACGGCGAGCAGCGATTCCAGCAACCGCAGACTGGCGCCGATCCGGCTGCGCGCTGCGCCGATATCGTCCGCCGACGCGCCGCCCGGCTGCGCCGCCTTCGCCTTCAACGCGGTCCACGCCAGCCGGCACTGCAGGTTCGCGAGCTGGTCGGTCGCATTGAAGGTCGCGCGGCCATCGCCGACGCTCACTGCCTGTGCGTACCACGCGACAGCCTGGTCGTCGTTCTTCGCGGCGGCCCACGCGCGGCCAAACGCTTCGGCGACGTTGCCCTGCGATCCCCAACGCTTGCCGAAGCGCGTGTCGAGGTATTGCAGGCGTCCCGTCGAGCCCGGCGCTTCGAAGCGCGCGCCCGTCTCGAGTTCTTCGAGCGCGAGCACCAGCGATACCGCCGACGCGATGCCCGCATAGCGCTCGTCGTGCGAAGGTTCGCGCACGCTCACGCTGCTCTCCGCCACGTCGAGCGTCCAGTTCGCGTCGCCGTAGCACTGATACGCAGCCCAGGTGTTGCCGCCGCACAGCCACGCCGCGTCGCGCGCGGCGGCCACGGCATCGAGAAAACGCTCGCCGCCGAGAAGCCGCTCATAAAAGGTGGTCGCGAACTTCTGTGCGGGCTCGTCGTCGACGGCCCAGCCCGCCGCGATCACGCACTTCACGCCGATGCGGATCAGCGACTCCGCGACGTTCGCGGCATAACGCGGCCGGTCGTATGCGGGCGTGCCCGCGGCCAGCAGTTGATCGCCGCTGCGCGCCGCCAGATAGCAACAGTTCACGAACACGAGTTGCGGCGTGCGTTGCAACATGCCGATCTCGCGCGGCCCGAGAAAGATGCCGTCCGACAGCACCACGCCGCGCAAACGGTCGTCGCCGGCGCCGACGGGATTCGCTTCGTCGGCGGGCGGCTCGCCGTGCCCCGAGATGTGCAGCACGCGCCAGTCGCGCTCGAGCAGCGTACTGACGATCCTGCGCGCGTCGGGACCGCGCTCGCCGTCCGCGTGCGCGACGAGCGCGGTGACGCTCGCGAGGCCGAGGCGCCCGCCCAGCATCTGCGCCACGGCGTCGGCCTCCTGCCGCGCGCCCGGCAGCGCGGGATAGCGCGGATCGCCGACATACGGCTCGCCGATCACGAGAATCTGCGCTTCGCGGTTTGCGTCGTCGACGCGATGACGGAAATCGCCCGTCCGCAGCTTGCGCAACAGCTTCGCGCGGATCGCCCACGGACGCGGCGAGTTGGCGTTGCGCTGCGGCGCATTCGCGGCGCTGTCGAGCATTTCCCACGGGATGCCCGCCGTGCCGCTGTCGACTTCGATCTGCATCTCCGAGCCGCCCGCGAGGAACGGCTGCATTTCGCGCGGCACGAGCAGCTGATAGAGCACGAGGCCGAGGTTCGCGTCGTCGTTGTCCGCGTTCGATGCCGCCTTCACCAGCTGCGTGAGCAGACGCCCTTGCGTGGCCGTCGCGCGGACTTCGGTGCGCGCGCGGCGCGTGTCGAGCGTATAGACGATGTTCGTTTCGCCCGACGCGTCATTTTGCGTAATGGCGCTGATCAGGTCGTAGTCCGCGCCGCGATAGCTGCTGTCGAGCGGACGCTTCAGGCCGCCCGTGCCATCGCTCACGGCGTCATCGATCGCGTAGCAGTCGGGACTCGCCTGTTCGAGCAGCTTCAGCGAACGCCACGCTTCCGTCGAGCGGTCCATGTACAGCTCGATCAGGCGCAAGTGGCCGACGCACGGCCAGTCGGTCAGCCGCAGACGCAGGTTGGCGTCGCGCACGCCCTCGGCAACGAGCCGCGCCGCCTGTCCCGCCGCGATGCCCAAACCACCGCTGCCGGTCAGCGTCGCCGCGAGCACGAATGGCGCGGCGCGGTCGGGTGCGTTTTCTGCGAGCCGTTGCGACCACGCGATCACGCCGAGCCGCACGGTCGTGACGAGATCGGCAGCGCGCAGTTGCCCTTCGCTGCCGAGTCCGACGACGATCAGCCCGGCGGGACGCGGCAGCCGGAACGGATGCGGCGAACGGAAGCCCGCGTTGACGAACACCTGCTGCGTGCCGATATGTTGCGGATAGCGCCCGAGCCGGATCGACGTGCTGAGCGCACCGCCCATCAGACCGTCGACGACACGCTCCACGCCCGTCAACGACGCATCGCGATAGTGGCCAAGCAGCAGCGCTTCCTGCACGAATTGCAGATTGCCGTTGACGATGCTGATCTTCAGGCGCTTGCCTGCGTCGGCAGCGGATGCGTCTTGCGGCTGCGGGAGTTCCGCGAGCACGTGTGACGGCACGGACGGTTCGATGTTTTGCACGCTGCACTCCGTCGGGCGGTGCGGCGCCCGATCCGACACGTCGAAGGTGGGCCCAGGCGAAGGGCCCACCATGAAGAACGAATCAGCCGAGCCCCTCTTCGAACAACAGCGCTTCGAGTTCGCGGCGTCGCACGAGACCCTGCATGTTCGGCTGGTTCGCCCAGAGCCGTTTCATCGAACGCAGCTGAGTGGAAATGTCCGTGAGGTTGCCGCTGGCGACATCGGCGGCGATCGCGCGCATTTCGGTGTAGCGGTCGCCGCTCGCGCCGAACGACGGCCCGCGGTTATAGACGAGCGACACCAGCGCCCCCAGGCAATCGGGCTTGAGCGTGGCGGCGTTCGGCAGCTTCGCGATGGTTTGCGCGATCGTGCGTTGCAACGTGACCTGTCTGAAGACGGTGTTCGCCGCGGCGAACGGCACGCTCACCGACTTCACGCGCGGCAGCGCCTGTTGCGCGGCGGTACCCTTGAGACCGCACACGCCGCCGAGCGTCGCGATGTCGGCGGGGGCGAGCTGCGCGGCGCCCCAGTCGGCCGACATGTGCTGCGCGTCGACATAGCCGAGGTCGTAGCCGATCCCGACCGTGCAGCCGGACTGTCCTTCCGGCCACACGGGATGCGTATAGAGCCGGTTGTACGCGGCCTCGCTCGTGACCTCGAACGTGACGATCAGCTCGACGGCCTTGTCGGAAATGGCAGGCAACGCCGCGCGGCGCGTTGGCAGCAAAGTGGGATTGGTCTCGTCGTATTCCTTGCGTTCTTCGTTTGAACCCGTGTCGGAAAGCAGTTCGGCGGACTGGATGGTCTGCGCGAGCAAGGTGTCGAATGCACTCATGGGGGAACTCCGGACAAGCACGAACAGTGAGGCGCGTGTGCGCCAGCGGATGTGTGCCTGACAGATCGGCCGGTTCGTCCAGGCTTCAACGAGCATAGCAAAGCACACTGCATTGCCAAGGCCAGATTGTGCGTTCTGAGCGCTGCCGAACAGAAGCCTGTTCGCGTCGGTGCTGGGGTGTGGGACTGTCGAGGACGGTTGCGCGGGAAACGTGTTGGGCGTCTTCCATCACATCGGCGTCGGGATGCGCCGCACGACGCTAACAGGACGCGCCTCGCTCTGCTTTAATGAAAGCGTTTGAATTGAAGGATCGGCTCGCCGTTCAACCCGTTGAGGGGAGGAATCGTTCGATGCGGCCCATTTTCATCAGCTACCGGCGCGAAGACTCGGAAGGCCAGGCGGGACGCCTGTTCGAATCGCTGCGCGAAGTATTCGGCGAACACACGGTCTTCATGGATGTCGCGACGATCGAACCGGGCGCCGATTTCCGGCGTGCCATCGAAACGAACATCGACAAGTGCGCGGTGCTGCTCTCGCTGATCGGCCGGACCTGGCTCACCGTGACGGATCGCGACGGCAAGCGGCGTCTCGACAACCCGACCGACTTCGTGCGGATCGAAACGGCGTCGGCGCTCAAGCGCGGCGTGACGGTGATACCCGTTCTGGTGCAAGGCGCGACGATGCCGCAGGAAGCCGACCTGCCCGCCGACATCAAGGATCTCGCCTACCGCAATTCCGTCGAACTGACGCACGCGCGCTGGGACAGCGATCTGCAATTGCTGATCAACGCATTGCGCGAGCATGCGGACAACGACAACGCAGACAACGTGGCGACGGATACGTCGCGCACCGCGCAAGCGTCAGATACGGGCGGAAGTAGCCGCAGTAGCGCAAGTGATGGCCGTCGTGATACTCGCACCAACACGGGCAGTGGCAGCAAGCGCATCTGGACGATCGGCGGCGCCGTTGCCGCCGTCGCGCTGATGGGCGCTGTCCTACTGAAGCTGTCGGGCCCCGGCCACGACGCGAAGGCGGATACGCAGCCTGCCTCCCAGCCCGTGCAGACGGCGGCTTCGCAGCCGCATAACCCGCCGGACCAGATGGTGTCGAGGAAGGAATTGCAGCGGGCGGCGCATGCGCGCGGCGCGTGTGTGAAGCCCTTCATCTGGCGCCAGGCGGAACCCGGCGACAAGGTGTGCGTGACACCGGAAACGCAAAACCGCATCCTTGCCGAAAACAGGGCAGCAAGCGAAAACCGCTCGCCCAATGGCGGCGCATATGGTCCCGACACCTGCAAGACGGGTTTCGTCTGGCGTAATGCGTTCGATGGCGACGTCGTATGCGTGACGCCCGAATCGCGGGACATGACAGCCAACGACAACACCCTCGGCGCACGGCGGATCGTGCCCCTGCCGCCGCAGTAGCCCGCGCATCGGGCCGCGCCCTCTCCCGTTCCGCGCAGGCAAAAAAAGCCCCGGATTCTTGCGAAACCGGGGCTAATCCCATGTCAAGGAGTTCTCATGGAGGAGACGGTCCCATTCTGGCACCGTCCAGCATGCGTTCCAACCAAGCCTTTTGCACAAGCAATCCAGGCCGGCGCATGCAGCCGATAACCCTGACGCGGTTATATCGTTAGAACAAAAAGTCGTTTCCCGCTGCTACCATCGGTCACTAACATGGCGGTTCAGGCCCATCGCCCGTTCGCATGGGAAACATGCCGCATGGTTCGAACATGCATCCGGCCGGCCGCCACTGCAGCAAGGAGCTTGAAGTTGACCCGTTTCGACCAGAACCGCCGCCCGCTCGTGATCGGCATCGGCGGCACCACGCGCGCTGCATCGTCTACTGAACGCGCGCTCGGCTTCGCGCTGCGCGGCGCCGAACAGGCCGGCGCGCGCACGCGTCTGTTTGGGGGCGCATTTCTGCATGCCCTGCCGCACTATGCACCCGAGAGCGCGCAGCGTACCGCCGAGCAGCTCGAACTGATCGAGGCCGTGCGTCGCGCCGATGCGCTGATCATCGCGACACCCGGCTATCACGGCGGCGTATCGGGCCTCGTGAAGAACGCCCTCGATACGCTGGAAGAACTGCGCGCCGACGAGCGTCCCTATCTGGACGGCCGCGCGGTCGGCTGCATCGTCACGGCGTACGGATGGCAGGCGGCGGGCTCCGTGCTGACGTCGCTGCGTTCGATCGTGCATGCGTTGCGGGGCTGGCCGACGCCGTTCGGCGCGGGCATCAACACGCTTGAAACGCGCTTCGAAACGGCCGACACCTGCTCCGATCCGAAAGTGGTCGATCAGCTGTCGACGGTCGGCCAGCAGGCTGCGCAATTCGCGCTCGCATTTCGCTCGCATCATGCGGGCAGTGTCGCGGCGCACGCTGCGTCATCGGATGATGCCGACGATGCGCACGGTTCGCGGGTTCTGGCGCTGGCGAATTGATCTGCCGCTGCCGTCACTGCTGCTACCACTGCCGCTTTCACTTTAACGAACGCCAACCGCCGCTTTCACGCGGCGCAGGGCGTTTTGGCGTTTGGGCGAATCTCGTTCGCATACCTTAGCGGGCAAGGCTGAAACCTTCCGCGCACTGTACGAAACCGCACGCGCAATCGAACGCGCACGCCTCAAAATCGAGCCGTACCCAGCGGTTCCCCAAGCAGATCCCTCGAGAAAACGTAAAGCTTCCCCGGCCTGATTTGCTTCCGACGAATCGTTGGTTCAGTCGTCGAACGGGGTCGCTTACGCTTTGCGGGACGATCAGCAGCAGGGAGCAGTGCAATGAAGAATCCAAACAACTTTCGGACAAGCTCCGAACATCCGAAGCCGGAGAAGGCCTTGCGGGGCAACCGGCACATCCGCTACAAAGGCTACGAAGTCGCGCCTGCCGCACAGCGCCTGCCAAACGGTCTCTTCGCGGCGAATCTCACCATCGAAAAAACCACGCCCGCCAGCGGCGGCCATGCGTACTCATTCGACGCGCTCGATTACTTCTTCGACGAGGAACACGCACTCGCGTACGCGTTCCGTTGGGGGCGCCTATGGATCGACAGCCATCAATAAACGCAGCGCAGTATTGCAATTTTTGACGTCGCGCGGCGCGTAACACGCGCGCAGGAGCACGGCACACGCCCGCTCGACGCCACAAAATGAAGGGTTATGACAGAATAGCCGGAATAACTAGCCAAAGATTCCGCCTGACATGTCAGACACCCTGATCACAGAAGCAGAAGCCGCTCATGATCATGCGCTGCGCCACTGGACCTTCGACGGCCAGGCGCGCATGCGGATCGGCTCCGAAGCGCACAAGCAGATGTTCTGCCGGATGCTGCTCGAAACGCACAACCCATACAAGCCCGCCGTGATCGACTGGCCGCAGCTGCCGCCCGATGCGCTCAAGCGCATCACGTCGCTGCCCATCTGGGACATCGCCGTGCAGACGGAAGGCCGCGCGTCGATCCGCGTCGCCACTTACGCCGCGCAGGTGCAGGATTCGCTGGTGCGCGAAGCGATCGAAATGGACGCGGCCGAAGAAGCGCGCCACAAGCATGTGCTGTCGCGTCTCGTCGCCGCATACGGCATCGAACTCGCGCCCGAACCTGAATATCCCGCTCCCCGCGACGCCGAATGGGCATGGATGTTCACGGGCTACAGCGAGTGCATCGACAGCTTCTTCGCATTCGGCCTGTTTCGCTCCGCGCAGCTGTCGGGCTATTTCCCCGAAGAACTCGTCGAAACGTTCGAGCCCGTCATTCAGGAGGAAGCACGCCACATCCTCTTTTTCATCAACTGGGTCGCGTGGTATCGCCGCACGATGCCGTGGTGGCGCCGCCCGTGGCACTCGCTGCGCGTCGGCGCGATCTGGATCAAGCTGATCTGGGATCGCGTCGCGATCGCGAAAGGCATCGACGCGAACGGCGTCGCGCACGACTCGAACTTCCTCGCCGCGAACAGCTCGAACATCGGCCAGTCGCTCTCGACGCGTCAACTGATCGAACTCTGTCTCCAGGAAAACGACCAACGGATGGCCGGCTACGACAAACGGCTCGTACGTCCGACGCTCGTGCCGAAGCTCGCGCGCCTCGCGCTGCGTTTCATGGGCAAGCCGCCGCGCAATTGAAGAGAAGACGCCCATGAACGTGCCGCGCTTCCGCGCACGCGGGCGCATTCACGACACGTTTTGACCGAGGGAGACAGACCACATGCAATGGACCGTCGATGAGCAACTCGCGCTGACGGCAACCCAGGCCGTCGAAGCCATCCAGTCGGGGCGCCTTCGCGCAACCGACTATGTCGCGACCTTGCTCGCACGCGCCGTCGCGCTCGACACGCTCAACGCCTTCACCGCGATCGACATGGAAGGCGCGCTCGCCGCCGCGAAACGCATCGACGCCCTGCCCCCTGACGAAAAAGCCCGTCTTCCGCTCGCGGGCCTGCCCGTCGTCATCAAGGACAACATCAATACGGCAGGCCTTCTCACTTCGGCCGGCACGCCCGCGCTCGACGGCTTCAAGCCGAAGACGGACGCGCCCTCCGTGCGCAAGCTGACCGATGCGGGCGCGATCGTGCTCGGCAAGACCAATATGCACGAACTCGCGTTCGGCATCACGAGCACCAATCTGGCCCCGCATGCGGGCGCGGTGCGCAATCCGTATGACCCGTCGCTGATCGCGGGCGGTTCGTCGGGCGGCACGGCCGTGGCTGTCGCCGCGCGCATCTCGCCCGCCGGGCTCGGCAGCGACACGGGCGGCTCGACGCGCATTCCCGCCGCGCTCACGGGCATCGCGGGCTTCCGGCCGTCGGTGGGCAACGGCGGCGCCGAGCGCCGCTATCACGATCCGCAGGCCGTTGTTCCCATCAGCCACACGCGCGACACCGTCGGGCCGATGGCCCGCACCGTCGCCGATGTCGCGCTGCTCGACGGCGTGATCACGGGCGACACGGCGCTGCCCGCCGTGCAACTGTCCGTGCTGCGCATCGGTCTGCCCGAACCGCTGTGGGCCGAACTCGAACGCTCGACGGAAGACGTCGCACGCGCTGCACTCACGAAGCTCGAAGCGGCGGGCGTCACCTTCGTGCCCGTCGCAATGCCCGACCTGCTCCCACTGAACGAGCAGACGGGTGGTCCTATCGCGATTCACGAAGCGCTCGACGACGTGCGCGACTACCTCGTCGCGAACGACGCGCCCGTCAAGACCGTGGGCGAACTCGCGGCGCGCATCGCGAGCCCCGACGTGCGCGACATTTACGACGCCGTGCTGGCGGGCGCGCTCGCGCAGCACTATCCCGCCGCGCTGCACACGTGGCGTCCGCAATTGCAGCAGCACTACGCGGACACGTTCGCGGCCGAACGGCTCGACGCCCTGCTCTTCCCGACGACGCGGCTGGTGGCCGTCCCCATCGACGAAGTGAACGGCTCGTCCATCGTGTCGATTGACGGCGCGCCCGCTATCGAAGAAATGACGGCCTATCTGCGCAATACCGATCCCGCCAGCAATGCGGGCATTCCGGGCCTCTCGCTGCCCGCCGGACTCACGCAGGAAGGCTTGCCCGTGGGCATCGAGCTGGACGGGCCCCTTGGCAGCGACCGCCGGCTGCTCGCGATCGGCATGGCGTTCGAAGCGCTGCTCGGCACGGTGCCCGCTCCGACTATCTGACCTCTTTCATGATCCGACCACGCATCAGGCACCTGGCGGCGCTTGCCGTCGCACTGTGGACGTCCGGCTGTGCGCTCATCGCGACAGCCGACCCCAACGCACTCTGGAATATCGTCGACCATCAATGCGTGCCCGCCGCGCGCGCATCGGGCCGTCCCGGCTTCTGCACGACCGTCGATCTGCAGAAGCGCTACGCGATCCTCAAGGACATCAACGGCAATACACAGTTTCTGCTGATTCCGACCGACCGCGTAACGGGCATCGAAAGTCCGAGCGTGCTCGACCCCGATGCGCCCGACTACTGGGCCGACGCGTGGGCCGCGCGGCAATACGTGGGCTCGCGTATCGGCCTGACGTTTCCGCCGAACCAGCTGGGCCTCGAGATCAATTCGAAGTACCGCCGCTCGCAGCAGCAGTTGCACATCCATATGGACTGCATGCACGACGGCATCATCAAGGATCTCGCGCGCTTCAGCACGGTGGAGCCGGGCCAATGGCACTGGACGACGCTCGACGGCAGCAAATACCGCGTGATGCGCGTGCTGTCGCTGACGGGCGACGACGACCCGTTTCGCATCGTCGCGCGCGACCGTCACGGCAGCGATGCGATGGCGCAGCAAACCATCCTCGTGACGGGTGCCGGGCCGACCGACAAGGACGGCTGGCTGGTCGTCAACAGCGGCCTGGAACTCGACGACGGCAGCGGCACGGCCGAACCGCTCCTCGATCACGCGTGCGAGATCGGCATGCATCGGTAAAGGCCCTGGGCATTTGTTCAGTCCACGCGCATAACCCGCGCCAAATCCGCTTTGCTCACATGCTTTGCCGAACAAATTGGTTCGGCTGCGGCGGACTCGCCTTTAGGATCGGTTGGACTGCAATACGACCGATCCGCCGATGTCCTTCTATCTCGACGACGCACAACGTCAGACGCTCACGCAACGACGCAACAGCTTCACCTGGCGCACCGAATGGCCGACGTGGCTTCTGATCGCCACGATCTACGGCGGATGGTTTTTTATCGCGAGCCATGCGCGCGCGCTCGGTCTGAGCGCCGCGATTCCGCTGCTCGCCCTGTTCAGCGCGTGGTACATGTCGCTGCAGCACGAACTGCTGCATGGGCATCCGACGCGCTCCGCATGCTTGAACGGTCTGATCGGTTTCGCGCCGCTCGCCGTGTGGTTTCCGTATCGCGTGTATCGCGACCTGCATGTGCAGCATCACGACGATCCGCATCTGACGCACCCCGAGATCGATCCCGAGAGCTATTTCGTCAGCGGCGATACGTGGCGGCACGCGGGACCGCTGACGCGCGCATTGCTCATCGCGCGCAACACGTTTTGGGGACGCGTGCTGCTCGGCCCCGCGTTCTCGATTGCGGCGACGGCGACTCAGGCGCTGCGCAAGCCGCTGCGTGGCGACTGGTCCGATGTGCCCGCATGGCTCGCGCATTTCGCTGCGCTCGCCGTGCTGATGACGTGGCTAGACCGCGCATGCGGGATTGCGCCGTGGCTGTTTATCGCGGGTGTCGGCTATCCGGCGCTGGCGTTGAGCGCGGTGCGCTCGTTTCATGAGCATCGCGCCGCCGCTTCGCACGAACAGCGTTCCGTCATCAACGAAGCCGCATGGTTCTGGCGTCTGCTGTTTCTGAACAACAACTACCATCTGGTTCATCATGACCTGCCGCACGTGCCCTGGTTCGCACTTCGGCAGGTATACGAAACGTCTCGCCAGCACTACATCGAACGCTGCGGAGGTTTTCTCGTCAACGGCTATGGCGAATGGGCCGGCCTCTATGCGTGGGTGCCCGTGGCGCATCCCGCGCATGGTGCAGCGCCCGCCACGAGCCGCGTGACTCCCGTTGTTTCCGCCGAACGGGCGGGACATCTCCCACGTCGTCTCATGCGCTAGCGGTATCCGGGTCGGCTTGCGCGTGCCTCGCCGATAACAGCCTGCGGCGAACGAAATCCCGCAACGGTACGACGAGGCGCTCCTGGAAATAGACGGCTGCGATCGCGGTGGCTATCAGATACAAGGGCAAGCCGCCCATGCCCGGCACGATTTCCTTCGACGCGGCCGCGCACGCTGCAAAGTGCGTTGCACATTCAATGGGAGAAACGCCCATCGACAGCAGCTTGGTTGCCTTGATCATGAGCATGAACAGCGGCGCATGAATCGCAAAGATGGACAGGGCGGAATTGCCAAGCCGCGACGCGAGCCTTTCGCATTTTTCAGGCACTTTGACTGACGTGCAAAGCGCGATCAATACCAGCTCCGCCGGCAGCATCGCGCCGTTGTGCACGAGATACCGCCAATACAGAGGGCCATGCGCAATCAGCCAGGCGCCCGGCACGAAGCAACACACGACAAACAGCAACGCAACGACGCGTCGGCCGGACGTCGATGCAATGGGCGCGAGCGTGCCCTCGCGGTACATACCGTATAAGAGAATTCCGCCAAAGAACTCCGGCAAGCGCAATACCGGGTTCCGCAAAATCGTGCCGACCGCGACGGGTCCGTACCAATGCAGCGCGCTCGCAAGGACAGGTGCACCGAGATACAGTCCCCATAGCAGACAGAGCAACGCCCGCTTCTTTCGAACAGCCAGCAGACGCGGCGCGGCGAATGGAAAGATCAGGTAGAAAAACAACAGGACGGCCAACGACCACGACGATGGATTGATCGAGCCATACAACGGGCTCCAGACCTGAAGCAGCAACACATTGAGCGTCACGTTCAACGCCGTCGCTGCGGGCGGTAATGCGATCATCTGCTCCGGCCCGTCGTCGAGCGACATCAGCGCAACCGATGTGACTGCATGCGTGCTGACGACAGCCACCGCAAAGAACAGCAGAAGCCCGATGAAGTGGATCACATACAGGTTAGAAAGTCGTTTGACGAAGAACGTCCTTGGAGAGCCTCGCATCGAGGCTGATTCATGGAAATAGACGTGCGCGAGAATAAAGCCGGAAAGAACGAAGAAAGTACTCGTGACAAAGCCGCCCATCCCGGCGAGTTCGATCAACGGAAGGTCGCGGCTCTGCGGATACTGATGAATCGAATGAAAAAGCGTCAGATAAAGAGCGAGCCCGAACCGTAACAGATCGAGTACGGAGAACTTCTCTTTCATGACGCGCGCCTCCGCGACGTTGAGTTGATCGCGCAAAGCGCAACCGGATTCCTTCACGATCGACCGCCGCAATGCGCGTGCCGTGCGGCGTATCAGTCTGCGAAGAAATACTAGCGGTACGTTGTTATTTAACAGACTGCACGGCACGAAAACGCTATGTGTTGGCGTGTCGCCTCTCGTGCGCGGTGAGCGTTCGCAAAGGCGCAAGCATCGGCAGGACAGCGGTTCGCCCGTATCGGTCCCGTTCGGCAATTTTGTCGCCGCGCCCAATGGCCTCTGAGCGTCAGGGTCGGTTATTTGACCGATACCGCAACGGCAAGGCCGATGCGATTCTCACTGCCGGCATGTTCATGGAAACCGTCAGGGAGTGGCAATGATCGATCGCGATGAAGATTTCACACGGGTACAGGAAGCGCGCTGGCTCACACGCTATTACTTCGCACGGACTGTTTTTTCCGCGGCCTGGGTTGCCCTTGCTTTTTCCGTCGGACAGCGTTTCCCGGCTGGCGCAGCGGCACTGCTGGTTCTCTATCCCGCGTGGGATGCGCTGGCCAATTACATCGACGCGACACGCAGCGGCGGTATGGCCGACAATCGCAGCCAGGCCATCAACGTTGTCGTCAGCATCGCGACGGCGATTGCTGTCATCGCCGGATTGCAATTGAACTGGGTACTGGGCGTATTCGGCGTCTGGGCCATCCTGTCGGGATTGCTCCAACTCGCCACTGCCGTCCGCCGCTGGAAGCGCATGGGCGCGCAATGGGCAATGATCCTCAGCGGCGGACAGTCCGCACTGGCAGGGGCATTTTTCTTGTCGCAAGCTCATGCACCACTGCTTCAGGCCACGGGCCGAGTGGCCGGCTATGCAGCCGTCGGCGCCGTCTACTTTCTCGTTTCTGCCGTGTGGCTGTCAGTCGGCCAGATGCGCGGCAAGGTTATCCGGACGCCTTGAAACGCAGACGATTCAACCGAGCCGTTCCTTGAGAAAAGCAACGACGTAAGGCGTAGCGGCGGCCGCAATCGTTGAGGCCGTCGATGGATCGATGCCCATTCGGGCCGCGAGTGATTCCGCCACACGGCCCGTCAGCACGCCTTCGCCGCCCTCTTCGAGCGATTTGAAAACGCCATCGCCTTTGACCAGCCCGGCTGCAAAGGCAGCAAGGAAGCTCTTGCCCGGATGCTCGCCCAACAGACCTGCGCCCTGCTCTTCGACGTGAGCATGTGCAGTCTCTGCAACCTGCCCCAGCACCTGCTGGGCATCGTCGGCATTGATACCCTGATCGGCTAGCGCCTGCGTCGCCTGACTCCCATGCTCAGATGCGAGAAATTCAGAAACCAGTTGCTGGACTTCCATGACGAGTGCTCCAGTAGTCGTTAGGTTAGAAAGACGGGCTTGCGAAAGGCGACTTCAAATAACAGGCCTGGCATCGGGGCAGCCATGCGAGAGCACAGCCAGCCGACCCGTTTCACACAACTGGCGATAAAGCCGCCCGTTGCGGGTCTCTGCCATTTTCCACCGACAACCTTTCATGAGCCTTCGCGCCCGGCGATCCACTATCGACGCTGCGTCAGGTCGGTAAAAGTGAAAAAGGCCAGCGGACGCCATGCTCGTCCGCTGGCCCAGGCGATTCGGCGACCGAAGTCCGGCGCCTGACGATCGCCCGAATGAAGACTCGACTACTTTGTAGCGAACACCGATATTCCCCCGTTCGGGAACGCTCCCGAGCCGGCCTGGAACGGCACATAGACCTGACCGAGACCGCTATCGATTGCAACCGAATGCGCGCCCGTTCCCACCGCGACGGTGTAGAGCAGCTTGCGCGTCGCGCCGTCGATCACGCCCATTTGCGGCGTGAAGCCCGATGCCGCCGCCGTGCCGCTCGCTACCCAATGCCGCGCGGGCAGGAAGTAGCGGTTCGACGCGGGATCGTAGGCGACCTGGTCCGTTCCGCCAAACGGTATCGATGCGAGCTGGGAGCCCGTGTCGCGATCGAGAATCAGCGTGATCAGCGGACTGCCCGCGGACGGATCGCAACCGATCAGCACATCGCTGTTCGGACCGAGCGCGATGCCCGAAGGTTCGCATTTGCCGAGCGGAAACGACTTGCTGACAACGGGCGTCCCGGACGTGACGGAACTCGCGGCGATGATGTCGAGTTCACCGTCCGGATTGGCCGTCGTGCCATCGTTATTGATCAGGAAATTCTTCGAGGCGGGATCGTACGTGCAGGCTTCCAGTCCCGACGAGCCGGTGAACACCAGTTTCGACACCACGGCTTGCGTCGTGGTCGAGATGAAGGTCACGTAGGGCGGCGATTCGCCGGGGCTCGCGAACATGATGAGATGATCGTCGGGATCGTAGCAGCCTTCGTCGACACGCGAGCCAGTGGTGCTGATGGGAATCGTCTTGACCGTTTTCATCGCGGCGGTATCGACGATCTTCACGGAATCCACGTCGCCCACGTACAGCGTACTCATCCCCGTTACGCCGACGATGCCGTCGGGCCCGGACGCATCGGTACTCGCGCCTGCACCCGCAAAACCGCCTTGAATCTGCGCGATCAGCGTATTCGATTTCGTATCGACGACATCGACGGATTTGTTGTTCCGGTCCGCCAGATAGTACCTGCCCGCTTCCGTATAGCCGATATCGAAGCTGAACGCGGGCGTCGTGGAGTTAGACACGGCTATGTTCGTCAGCAGCTTCGACGGCGTGGGTGCGGGCGTCGATGACGCCGGTGTCGAAGTGGAGTTGTCTCCTCCGCCGCATCCGGCGATCAAGGCCGTCGCAACGAATAGCAAGGCCACTAGCGGTTTTTTCATCAGTCGGCTCCTTTGAGCGGCAAAACGAGTGGGAAACGCTGGAGTGCTGCCGCTGGTAAGGATGCGGAATGAGCGGTAACGATGCACAGAAAAATAATTTGATGGTTTCTATAGCGAGTCTTGAATGAATGTATGGATGCAGAAATAATCCATTCATCAAAATTGACCCGCTCTGTAATATCCAACGCAAGTCAAAAATCCGGAATAACAATGAGAAGTGATGCAAATCCCGCGACAATACATACCGCGGTGCAATGCCGCATTTGCCTGTGTTGCCGATCTGGTTATAGAAGGGAGTACTCGATCCTGCCTGCGCTACGGAAGAATTGCCGCAGAGCACATTGACTGGCGATGCGCCGATCGTCGGATCCGCTGCATACGATAGATCCGGCAGCCCTGTAAGGCCCGGTTATGAAGTAGAAAGCGCGAATTCCTGCAAGCAGCGAGAGACGCTGCGAGAAAAGTACTCGAAGTCAGGGAAAACGCCTGGCGTCGGGTTCATTCGCCAAATCGATAAGCGGCCATAATAAGAAACAATTTCTGTTTTAATGAGGCAGACGAATGATTCGGGTAACGATTACGTTTAGACGAAATTAAATGCCCAGAATTCCGAAAAGCGGATTCTCTTAAGCTAAATCTAAGACTGGATAAATACAATAGAGCATTCGCCGCGCGTTATGTCAAAGAACAAAAAAGCGCCGACGCATATTTTTCACTGCGCAATCTGCCAACGCAACACGGGATGCGTCGCGCCTGCCGGCATCGCCCAACCACCCGTCTTGCCGAAGTGGTACGACATGAACGAAGCGGGGTTTCTCATCTGCGCAGTCGTCAGCCCGTTCGCATCGGGGATCGTGGTGCCGTATTTGACGCCGATCGCCGCCGCTGTCGTGTCCTTGTTTCAATAGACATCGTTCGAGATCGTGCCCGTATTCGCGCGCGCGATGCCGATCGGCCACATGCGGCCTGAATGACCGAAAAGAGCGGAACCTCGGCGTTTGACTGCGGGCACAACCCGGCACAATCGCAGAGACGCCTCGTCCTTGCGAGCGAACAGGGAGCCACTCATGGGTTGGAAAAATCAGCTGATCGAAACGCCCGTCTGGCTGATGAGCCGCTTCTATCCGCCGCGCTTCGATCCCCTGCGCGACACGCCGCGCGAGATTCTCGTGCTGCGGCCAAACGATTTCGGCGAACTGCTCACCACCACGCCGCTCTTCGATGCGCTGCGCAAGCGCTTTCCGTCGACGCGCCTGATAGCCGGCATCGGCAGCTGGGGGCGTCCGATCCTGGAGAACAATCCGTACGTCGATGAAATCGTCGAACTCGACGCGCCCTGGAACAACAAGATAGTCGCGGACCGCTCGCACAAGAACGTGCTGCGTTTTCTGTGGTCTTCGCCGCAGGTCGCGGCACTGCGGGCGCGAGGCGGTTTCGACGTCGCGATCGACGTGCTGGGCAGCTACATGGGCGCAATACTGATGATGCGGCTCGGCGCGCGCTACCGGATCGGCGTGCGCGGCTATCGCGGCGGCGACAGCGGGTGTCAGGCGCATGTCGTGTATGCGCGGCGGCAATGCGGACGCGCCGCGCTGGCGCAAGGCGAGCTGCTGGGCGCCACCGACTTGCCCGAGGCGCGTCCCCAACTTTTCCTGACAGACGACGAGCGCGCGGACGCCGCGCAACGCTGGGCATCGGGTACGGTTGCCGGGCGGCGCACAGTGCGCGTCGTCGCGGGTGTCGGCGCGGGCGTGGCTGCCAAGGCGTGGCCCGCGCGCGAAGCCGGCGCTGCGCTCGCGCAGATCGCGCAGGCATTCGAACAGAACGGCAGCGCGTGCGACATCGTGATCGTCGGCAGCACGGCGGATCGGGCGCGCGCGGCCGAGGCCATCGCGGCAGCCGGTCCGGGCGTCGCCATCCGTTCGCTCGCGGGCGACGTGCCGATGCGCAGCACGTTCGCGCTCGTCGAACAGGCGGACGTCGTGCTGACGAACTCGACGATGCTGATGCATGTCGCCGCCGCGTTCCGTCGTCCGACGGTCGCCGTGCTCGGCGGCAGCATCACGAAGCCGGATGTGCACGATGCCATCTGGGGTTATCCGGCGCATTACGTCAGCGTCGCACCCGAGCGCTCGGCACAAGGCGAGCGGCGGGAGGAATGGCCCGCTGTCGGGCGCGTCGTGGAGGCGCTCGTGCAGGCTGTTGCAGCACACGAACCGGACAAACCCGGTGCACCGCATACGCAACTGGGCGCAGCGGCATGACTTCATCGTTTCACTGTGTCTGACCGGGCCGCAGCACAATGCGGCTGACGCGATGCACGAGGCGCGGGGCGCGTTTAGAATCGCCTCCATGAACAAGATCGCCGCCCTGCCGATGTACAACGTCTCGCCCGCGCTCGCAGCCGACTGGCACGCGCTGCTCGCTGACGTGCTGCGCCGTGTCGAACCCGCCGCCGCGATCGTCGAACGGGACGATCTGCACGCGTTCTGGCGGCGTCCCGATCTGCTGCTGTCACAGACTTGCGGCTATCCGTACGTGCTCGGTCTGAACGAGTATGTGCAACTGATTGCGACACCCGAATTCGACGCACCAGGCTGCGACGGTGCGAACTATTCGAGCGTGATCGTGACGCGCAGCGACGCGCCATCCGATTCGATCGAAGCCTGCCGCGGCGCGCGCGCCGCCTTCAATGCCGCCGATTCGAACAGCGGCTACAACGCCTTGCGGCACACGGTGGCGCCGTATGCACGCGATGGCAGGTTCTTCGGCGAGACACGGGAGACAGGCTCACATCTCGGCTCGCTGCATGCCGTAGCGGACAATCGGGCGGACGTCGCTGCGATCGATTGCGTCACGATGGCTTTCGCGCGCGACGCGTATCCCGAACTGACAGGCCGTTTGCGCGGCATCGGTTACACGCGCTCATCGCCCGGACTGCCGTTGATCGCATCGAAGCATGTTTCGCGCGAACAGGCGGGCGCATTGCGCGCCGCGTTGCATGAAGCGTTGACGACGGATCATGAACGCGCGCGCCGCCTGAAACTCAAGAGCTTCGCAAACTTGCCGCCCGAAGCCTACGACAGCATCCGTCAAATGGAAAGCGAGGCGCGCGTAGCGAACTACGCGCGCCTCGCATGACGTCCAGCCCTTAAAACAAGCCTTATTCGACGTCGAGCACCAACAGCTGTGCACCATCGGCGACCTGATCGCCGACACCGTACAGCACCTCCGCCACCTTGCCCGCTGCGGGCGCGCCGATCGTGTGCTCCATCTTCATCGCCTCCATCACGATGAGCGGCTGCCCCTTCTCGACGGCTGCGCCCTGTTCGACCAGCACCGCGATCACCTTGCCCGGCATCGGCGCGGTGAGGCGTCCTTCGCCATGCTCGGCATCGGCGGCATGCGCGAGCAGGTTCTGCCATTCGAATGCGAGCGCTTCGCCGCGGCAGAACACATGGAACGTATCGCCGTCGATAAACACGCGGCCCGTTACATGCGCATCGCCGATCGTCGCGCCGTATTCATGCTGGCCTGCACCCGACCACCACCTGAACGGCTCGGTGCGGCCGTCGTGCGTGAGCGTGCGCGTGTCGCCGTTGCGCGAGAAAAGCACTGCAAATGCAGCGTCTTTCTCGACATCGCGCCAGTTCAGCGTCTGCGTATAGCCGCCATTCAGACGCCAGTGCGACAGTGCATCCCACGGCGATGCGCCATGCGCGACACCGCCTTCGCGCGTCATCAACGCGCCGCACGCGAGCGCGAGCGCTTCGAGAAACGGCTTCTTGACGGGTGCAAAGAGCGCGTCGTGATGACGTTCGATCAAGCCTGTATCCAGATCGCCCGTCGAAAACGGCACGCTCGTCACGATGCGCTGCAAGAACTCGACGTTCGTATGCGGCCCGACCACTTCGCAGCCGCGCAGCGCCTGGCTCATGCGCTTCAACGCGTCTTCGCGGCTCGCACCGTGCACGATCAGCTTCGCGATCATCGGATCGTAGAACGGCGTGATCGTGTCGCCTTCGCGCACACCGCTGTCGATACGCACAGGCGCGCGCTCGCCGCCCACGCCCAACGAAAACTCGACGCCTTCCGGCATACGCAGATGCTTCAGCGTCCCCGTCGACGGCAAAAAGCCGCGCGCCGGATGCTCGGCGTAAATGCGCGCTTCGATCGCATGACCTTCGATACGCAACTGGTCCTGCGCAAGCGGCAGCCGTTCGCCCGCCGCCACGCGCAACTGCCATTCGACGAGATCCTGCCCCGTCACCATCTCCGTGACGGGATGCTCGACCTGCAGACGCGTGTTCATCTCCATGAAGTAGAACTCGCCGCCTTCCGTCATGATGAACTCGACGGTGCCCGCGCCGACGTAGTTCACCGCGCGCGCCGCCGCGACAGCCGCTTCGCCCATCGCGCGGCGCACATGCGGTTGCAGACCGGGCGCAGGCGCTTCTTCGAGAACCTTTTGGTGACGCCGCTGCACCGAGCAGTCGCGATCGAACAGATAGACCGCGCCGCCGTGTTTGTCGGCGAACACCTGGACTTCGACGTGACGCGGCCGCGTCAGATACTTTTCGATCAGCACGCGGTCATTGCCGAAGCTGCTCGCCGCTTCGCGCTTGCACGACGCGAGTGCCGCCGTGAAATCTTCCGTGCGCCCGACCACGCGCATGCCCTTGCCGCCGCCGCCCGCGCTCGCCTTCAGCAACACGGGATAGCCGATCTGATCGGCCTGGCGATGCAACAGATCCGCGTTCTGATCGTCGCCGTGATAGCCCGGCACGAGCGGCACGGCGGCCGAATGCATCAGCGCTTTCGCGGCCGCCTTCGAGCCCATCGCGGCAATCGCTTCGACAGGCGGCCCGATGAATTCGATGCCTGCCTTCTCGCATGCCTGCGCAAAGTCCTCGTTCTCCGACAGAAAGCCGTAACCCGGATGCACGGCCTGCGCGCCCGTCGCAATGGCCGCCTCGATGATGCGTTCGACGCGCAGATAGCTTTCCGCCGCCGTCGATCCGCCGATATGCACGGCTTCGTCGCACGCGGCGACGTGTTTCGCGTTCGCGTCGGCGTCGGAGTAGACCGCGACGCTCGTGATGCCGAGCCGCTTGCAGGTCGCGGCGACGCGGCAGGCAATCTCGCCCCGGTTCGCAATCAGGATCTTGTTGAACATGAGGTGTCTCGATGAGTTTGTTCTGTGCCGTTGCAGCGTTCGAATCAACCGCGCCACGAAGGCGAGCGTTTCTCGAGGAACGATGCGACGCCTTCGCGCCCTTCCGCGCCCGCGCGCGTTCTCGCAATCCGCACCGCCGTATCCTCGATCAGCGCCGCGCTGATTTCGCGGCCCGCGATGTCGTGCACCAGCTGCTTGCAGGCCTTCACCGCTTGCGGACCGTTCGCGCACAACGTCGCCGCGAGCTGCTGCACGGTTTCGTCGAGCTTGTCGACGCTCACGCATTCGCTGACGAAGCCGAGCCGATACGCCGTCGCGCAATCGAACGCTTCCGCCGTCATGAAGTAACGGCGCGATGCCTGCTCGCCGAGCGCGCGGATCACATACGGCGCGATCGTCGCGGGAATGAGGCCGAGGCGCGCTTCGGACAGACAGAACTTCGCGCTATCCACGGCGACCACGATGTCGCACGCCGAAATCAGGCCCATGCCGCCCGCGTACGCATCGCCGTTCACACGCGCGATCACCGGCTTGTTGCAGCGGTAGATCGACGCGAGCATATCGGCGAGACGCATTGCATCGGCGCGGTTCTCGTCGTCCGAGTAACCGGCCATCTTCTTCATCCAGTTCAGGTCCGCGCCGGCACAGAAGGACTTGCCGTTCGCCGCAAGCACGACGGCGCGCACGTCGTCGCGCTCGTTCAGCGCTTTGAACACGGACGTGAGTTCCGCGATCATCGCTTCGTTGAACGCGTTACGCACGTCCGGGCGATTCAGCGTAACCGTGGCGACGCCGTTATCGAACGCGACGATGAGGTTCTCGTATTGCATCGCGTTTTGCATGGTATTGGCTCCTTGCTCGCAGCGTTACATGCGGAACACGCCGAAGCGCGTGTCTTCGATCGGCGCATTCATCGACGCCGACAGACCGAGACCCAGCACGTCGCGCGTCTGCGCGGGATCGATCACGCCGTCGTCCCACAAGCGTGCGCTCGCGTAATACGGATGGCCCTGATGCTCGTACTGTTCGCGGATTGGCTGCTTGAATGCTTCTTCCTGTTCGGGCGTCCATGTGCCGCCCTTCGCTTCGATGCCGTCGCGCTTGACCGTCGCGAGCACCGACGCCGCCTGTTCGCCGCCCATCACCGAGATGCGCGCGTTCGGCCACATCCACAGGAAGCGCGGCGAATATGCGCGGCCGCACATGCCGTAATTGCCTGCGCCGAACGAGCCGCCGATGATCACCGTGAACTTCGGCACCTTCGCCGTGGCGACGGCCGTCACCATCTTCGCGCCGTTGCGCGCGATGCCTTCGTTCTCGTACTTGCGGCCCACCATGAAGCCCGTGATGTTCTGCAGGAACACGAGGGGAATCTTGCGCTGCGCGCACAGCTCGATGAAGTGCGCGCCCTTCAGGGCCGACTCGGAAAACAGAATGCCGTTGTTCGCGACAATGCCGACGGGGTGCCCCCAGATATGCGCGAAGCCGCACACGAGCGTTGTGCCGTAACGTGCCTTGAATTCGTCGAAAGCGGAGTCGTCGACGATGCGCGCGATCACTTCGCGGATATCGAACGGCTTGCGCGTATCGACGGGAATCACGCCGTAGATGCTCTTCGTGTCGTAGCGCGGCGGCTTTGGTTCCTGCATCGCGACGGGCACGTCCTTGCGCCGGTTCAGATTGCCGACGATGCTGCGCGCAATCGACAACGCATGCGCATCGTTTTGCGCGAGATGATCGGCGACGCCGGAAAGACGCGTATGCACGTCGCCGCCGCCGAGGTCTTCCGCGCTGACTTCTTCGCCCGTTGCCGCTTTCACCAGCGGCGGTCCGCCCAGAAAGATCGTGCCTTGATTCTTGACGATGATCGATTCGTCGCTCATCGCGGGCACATACGCGCCGCCCGCCGTGCACGAGCCCATCACGACGGCGATCTGCGGAATGCCCTGCGCGGACAGGTTCGCCTGGTTGTAGAAGATGCGGCCGAAGTGATCGCGGTCGGGAAACACGTCGTCCTGATTCGGCAGATTCGCGCCGCCCGAATCGACGAGATACACGCACGGCAAGCGGTTTTCTTCGGCGATCTCCTGCGCGCGCACGTGCTTCTTCACCGTCACCGGATAGTATGTGCCGCCCTTCACGGTCGCGTCGTTGCAGACGATCACGCATTCCTGGCCCGCAATGCGCCCGATGCCCGTGATGACGCCTGCGCCCGGTGCATCGTCGCCATACATGCCGAACGCCGCGAGTTGCGACAGTTCGAGAAACGGCGTGCCCGGATCGAGCAGTTGCGCGATGCGATCGCGCGGCAGCAGCTTGCCACGCGACACGTGCTTGTCGCGCGCAGCCGGACCGCCGCCCAGCGCGAGCTTGCTGATCTTCGCCTTCAGGTCTTCGACGAGCGCTTCGAGCGCGGCCGCGTTGGTGCGAAAATCGTCCGAGCGCGGATTCAATTTCGATTCGATGATCGGCATGTCGTGTCCTGGCAGACGTTTACATCGTTTCCGCGAACAGTTCGCGGCCGATCAGCATGCGGCGGATTTCGCTCGTGCCCGCACCGATTTCATAGAGCTTCGCATCGCGCCACAGACGGCCGACGGGATACTCGTTGATGTAGCCATTGCCGCCGAGAATCTGAATCGCTTCGCCCGCCATCCACGTGGCCTTTTCCGCCGTGTACAGAATCACGCCCGCACAATCCTTGCGCACCTGGCGCGCGTGGCCCGAACCGAGCGTGTCGAGCTGGCGGCCCACTGCGTACAGATACGCGCGGCACGCCTGCAGCGTCGTGTACAGATCCGCGACCTTGCCCTGGATCAGCTGGAATTCGCCGATCGACTGGCCGAACTGCTTGCGGTCGTGGATGTACGGCACGACGGCATCCATCACGGCCATCATGATGCCCGTCGGACCGCCCGCGAGCACGGCGCGCTCGTAGTCGAGGCCGCTCATCAGCACCTTCACGCCGCCGTTCAGTTCGCCGAGGATGTTCTCTTCCGGCACTTCGACGTTCTCGAACACGAGTTCGCCCGTGTGCGAGCCGCGCATGCCGAGCTTGTCCAGCTTCTGCGCGACGGAAAAGCCCTTCATGCCCTTCTCGACGATGAACGCCGTGATGCCACGCGGGCCGGCTTCGATATCCGTCTTCGCGTAGACGACGAGCGTGTCGCAGTCAGGGCCATTGGTGATCCACATCTTCGTGCCGTTCAGCACGTAATGGTCGCCCTTCTTCTGCGCGCGCAGCTTCATGCTGACCACGTCGGAACCGGCGTTCGGCTCGCTCATGGCGAGTGCGCCGACATGTTCGCCCGACACCAGCTTCGGCAGATACTTCTCTTTCTGCGCCGCCGAGCCGTTGCGGTGAATCTGGTTCACGCACAGATTCGAATGCGCGCCGTACGACAGGCCGACCGATGCCGACGCGCGCGAGATTTCTTCCATCGCGATCATGTGCGCCGTGTAGCCCATGTTCGCGCCGCCGTATTCCTCGGAGACGGTCATGCCGAGCACGCCCAGATCGCCGAATTTCTTCCACAGGTCCATCGGGAACTGGTCGGTGCGGTCGATTTCGCCCGCACGCGGCGCGATCTCTTTCGCCGCAAACGACGCGACGCTGTCGCGCAGCATCTCGATCTCTTCACCAAGCGGGAACTGCAAACCGGGCAAGTTGCTCATCTGTGTGTCTCCAGGAGTTCGTCGCGGGCGGCTTGCGTGCTGCAAGCGCCTTCGCATCAAGCTATTTGCATCAGGCCATTGTTCTGAGCCGGGCTCAGCCGGCCCCGCCGCGCAATCGTCACGCAATCGTCAGGAACAGTCGATTCATCCGACATTAGCCCGGTGCGCGGCGGCATAGAGCGCATTTCACTCCAGATTTACGTAAGCGTCAATCAGTATTTTTGAGTGTCACTCAAAATTCGCCGATGCGTTATCAGCGCCTATTTACCGTGATAGTATCGGCCGCAACGGAGCCTCCCGGCTCCGAAATCTGAACTGGACTCATATGATGGGCGTAGCAAGGGCCGAAGTGCCGGCATCGCGCCGCCAGCCGGCGGGACGCAAGTCGCAGCAACGCGTGAAGGAGATTCTTCAGGCGGGCCGCGACGTCTTTTCCGAAAAGGGTTACGAGCGCGCGACCACGGCGGAGATCGCGCAGCGGCTCGGCATCTCCGAAGCCACGGTGTTCAGCTACTTTCGCGGCAAGCGCGAGTTGTGCGCGCGCGTGATCGGCGACTGGTACGACGAGATCATCGAAGCAATCGAATCGGGCCTGCCGCGCGACGGCAGCATCCGCCAGCAGTTCGCGTTCATCGTCCGCACGCATTTGCGGCTGATGCTGGTCAACGGCACGGGACTGTGCGCGCTCGTGCTGTCGGAAGGCCGCACGCGTCAGCATGAACTCAGCGAAGAACTCACCGGGCTGCAACGGCGCTACACGGCGCCGCTGATGCGCGTGCTGTCGCAGGGTCAGCAGACGGGACAGGTCCGCTCGGACATGCCGCTGCGCCTGCTGCGCTCGCTCGTGTTCGGCCCGATGGAGCACGTGCTGTGGGATGCCGCGCTCGGCAATCGCCGCACCGATATCGACGCCACCGCGGACCGTCTGATCGACGTGCTGTGGTCGGCCTTGCAGCCGCCCGACGCATCGCTCGACGCGCTCGTGCAGTTCCGTCAGGAAGTGAGCGAAGCGACGCGCCGTCTCGCCGAAGCGGAAGCCGCGCACAAACAGCGTGCGCCCCGGCTCGCGAATACCAGCGACGACGCCTGAAGTACAGGCCGGAACAGGTGGCCGAACAAGCGGCCGCAACACGCGCGCCCGGCCGGGTGCGCAACTTGCTGGCGAGGTTGACGTCAGCAACGCAACCCAAGGAGGACCGGCCATGTCGACCACGCCCAACGAAGGCGAAAACCCGATCCGCCCCGATCAGTCCGATGTCGTGCAAACCGACTTGCCCGACATCGGGCCGCCACAGGATCCCGACGCGCCGCCGCTCGACCCCGACGTCGATCCCGATCACGAGGACGACAAGCTATAGGGAGCAGCCGGCAGCGTCCGCGCATCCGTTCAGCACAATAATCAGGGAGGATCAATATCGTGCAACAGGCTCTGAACAAGACTTACCGCCGCGCGCTTGCCAACGCGCTGCTCGCGGGCGCCCTCGCTGCGGCTTCGACAGCGGCGCTCGCGCAAGGCGCGCCGCAATCGATCACCGAGCGCCGCACGGAAGTCACGCAGACGGGCAGCGGCTTTCGCGCATCGAAGCTGTCCGGCACGACCGTCTATAACCGCGACAAGGACAGCATCGGCACCATCGACGACGTAATCGTCTCGCCGTCCGAACACAATGCGTTCGCGATTCTGTCGGTGGGCGGCTTTCTCGGCATGGGCAAGCACTATGTCGCCGTGCCGTTGAGCGATCTGCAGATCACCAGCAAGTCGGTGATGTTGCCCGATGCGACGAAACGGTCGCTGGAGGCGTTGCCTGAGTTCAAGTACGCGCCGGACTGATTCGGGGCATCGGCTGCCAGGCCGCATGCGCATCGCGCATGCGCAGCGGCCGGCGTCAGTCTTCGATCAACGCCGGAATCCCGGCGACGAGCGCATCGATCGCGCAGCGCGTCTTCGACGCCATATACCGCGTTTGCGGCCACACCACGTGGATGTCCTGCGGCGGCAAGCTGCAACGCCCTTTGACCAGCACCAGCTCACCCGTCTTCACGTAGCGCGCGAGCAGCCATGACGGAATGCGCGCGAGCCCGAAACCCGCAATCGCCGCCGACGCAATCGCCTGCACGTCGTCCATGCTCAGTTGCGGGCGGATCTTCACGCGCTTCACCTGCCCCGATTGTTCGTCGTGCAGATCCCACGGCACCAGCGCACCGGCGCGCGCATAGACGATACCGTCGCGCCCATCCATCTCGTCGAGCGACGAAGGCATGCCGTGTTGGGCCAGATACGACGGCGCCGCGCCGATGCTCGTGTACTGCACGCCGAGGCGCCGCGCCGCGAGACTCGCGCTGTCGCGCAACTCGCCGATCCGCACGGCGAGATCGAAACCTTCTTCGACGAGATCGACCATCCTGTCGCTGAACGACATGTCGATCTGCAATTTCGGATGCCGTCGCGCGAGATTCATCAGCACGGGCGCGACGCATAGCTGACCGAATGCGAGCGGCAGGCTCACGCGCAACCGGCCACGCGGCGTGCGCCTGCCGCCTTCGAGTTCGGCTTCGGCGGCCTCCAGTTCGGCGAGCGCGCGCACGCAGCGCTCGTAGTACGCCTGGCCGTCTTCCGTGAGGCTCTGGCTGCGCGTCGTGCGATGAATCAGGCGCACGCCGAGGCGCGTTTCGAGCCGCGCGATCACCTTGCCGACGGCCGAGCGCGTCAGGTTCAAGCGCTCCGCCGCGACTGCGAAGCTGCCTGCTTCGACCACTTGCACGAAGGTCATCACGCCATCGAGACGGTCAGCCATTGGGGCGCCTCATTGATTCCCTCGTTGATTCCCTCGTTGGTTCGCTCATTGGTTCCCTCAAGGAATCATTCATCGGAATTCATCTCGTCAATCGGGACTATTGTTCCCGATATAGTAGCCTCACCTTCTTCGTATCGGGTTTCCGCCATGCCGTTTTTCCCTCCTCGCAAGAACACGCTGGCGCTGCTCGCCGCGTGCCTGTCGTCGCTGATGTTCGGCCTGGAGATCTCCAGCGTCCCCGCGATCCTGCCGACACTCGAACAACTGTTGCACGGCGACTTCAACGACATGCAATGGGTCATGAACGCCTACACGATCGCCTGCACGACGGTGCTGATGGCGACGGGCACGCTCGCGGACCGCTACGGGCGCAAGCGCGTGTTCGTCGTCAGCATTGCGCTGTTCGGCATCACGTCGCTGCTATGCGGACTCGCGCCCAACATGGCCGTGCTGATCGCGGGCCGCTTTCTGCAAGGCGCGAGCGGCGGCGCCATGCTGATCTGCCAGGTCGCCGTGCTGTCGCATCAGTTCCAGCAGGGACACGAGCGCGTCAAGGCGTTCGCCGCGTGGGGCATCATCTTCGGCATCGGACTGGGATTCGGGCCGATCATCGGCAGCGCGACGGTTGCGCTGATCGGCTGGCAGTGGGTGTTTCTCGTCCACGCGCCGCTGGCGCTGGCGACGATCGCGCTCGCCGTGAGCGGCGTGAGCGAATCGCGCGATCCGCATGCGCAGAAGCTCGACGCTTGGGGTGTCGTCACGTTGTCGCTCGCCGTGTTCGGCGTGGCGTTCTATATCACGCAAGGTGCGGGTCCCGGCTTCGCGAGCCTGCCCGCGCTCGGCATCGTCGCGGCGAGCGCGCTGTGTCTGATCGGCTTCGTCGTCGCCGAGAGCGTCAGCGCGCATCCGATGTTCGACTTCTCCGTGTTTCGCATCCGCAAGTTCTCGGGCGCGCTGATCGGCTCGGCGGCGATGAACTTCAGCTTCTGGCCTTTCATGATCTATCTGCCCGTGTACTTTCATCACGCGCTCGGCTACGACGATCTGCACGCGGGACTCGCGCTGCTGGCCTATACGCTGCCGACGCTCGTCGTGCCGCCGGTCGCAGAGCGGCTCGCGCATCGCTATCATCCCGGCTTCGTGATTCCGGGCGGGCTGTTCACGATCGGCCTGGGCTTCTTTCTGATGCGCGCGGGCAGCGCCGTGGAACACGCGAACTGGCTCACGATGCTGCCGGGCTGCATCGTCGCGGGAGCGGGACTCGGCCTCACCAACACGACCGTGACGAATACGACGACGGGCGCCGTGTCGACGGCGCGCGCGGGCATGGCGTCGGGCATCGACATGAGCGCGCGGATGATCGCGCTGGCGATCAACATCGCGTTGATGGGCTTCGTGCTGGTGGCGGGCGTCGATGCGTCGTTGTCGCGTACGCTTTCAGGTGCGCACGACGCCGCGCAGATTCACGCGATGAGCGCGGCGATTGCCGCGGGCCGCATCGCCGCACTCGATCCGCAGATTGCACACGATGCGCTCGTGCAAGGCTTCCACTGGGTGATGATGTATGGAGGCGCCGGCGTGTGGCTGCTGGCGGCAGCCAGCTTCGCGACGTTCGGCGCGATGGCGCAGCGTCCGCCACGCCACGAAGCGCCTGCGACGACATGTGCGCAATGCACAGATTGAAACAAAAAAAGCGTGAGCGCGGATGAGGCGCTCACGCTTTTCGAGCGTGCGAGTCGTGTGAATCAGTAATACGGATACGGCGAGTAGACCACGCCCGGCGGGCCGTAATAGTAAGGACGCGGCGCGTAATAAGCGGGCGCAGGCGCATAGTATGCAGGCGGCGTTGCATACATGGGCGCGGGCGGCTGGGAAATGGTGTTGCCCTTCGACGTCATACACTGCGCGTAAGCCGCGTCGTAGCGGGCCTGCAAACCATACGCCGAATACGACGCGCCATTCGCCCCCGTCGCGCCGCCGATCAGCAGGCCGCTTCCGGCACCGATTGCCGCACCCGCACCGGCATTGCCCGCGGCCGCACCGAGCAGCGCGCCGACGGCAGCGCCGCCCAACGTACCGACGGCTGCGCTGCCCGCCGCATTGTTCGTGGCAGCGTGCGCCGCGCCGTTTGCGTCCGTGCTGCGGTACGCATAGTCGCGGCACGCGTAGTCGTCCTGCTGGAACTGTTCGAGCGGTTCGCCCTTGCGCGGCAGCGCCACCACGCTCGGCCCGCTCGGCGGCACGACCGCGCAACCGCCCAATGCGAGCAACACTCCGACGACGAGCGCCGGCACAGCGACCTTTCTAGCGACCCGAGTCTTGTTCATCTTCGTCGACCTGCCAATGAGAAAATCCAACCTGCAATATATGAACAATAGTCGAAACGACCCGCACTTGAGTTACTAATCCGTTACTGGATATTTCTGTGCAAGGCGCTGAACAACGTAAAAAAGGGTCGACGGAATTCACCTTGAAATCACGGCCTGATATGTGCATCATGCACATATGCACAGCGCACATATTGAGGTGATGCGATGACCCGGCGCACGGAAAATCTGCTTGGCGTGCTCGCCCTTCTGGTGACGGACGAACTCGACGCGCAACCCTCCATTCCCGCGCTGTCGGGGTCGACGTCACGCGCGATGCTCAATGCGATCGGCCAGTATCCCGATTCGTCGATCGAACTGCTGCGCGACGCCGTCGATCTCTCGCATCCCGCCGCGGTGCGCGCGGTGGCGGGACTCGTCGATGCCGGTCTCGTCGAAAAGAAAGCAGGCAGCGACAAGCGCTCCGTCGCCCTGGCGCTGACAGCAACGGGACGCCGCGAAGCGAACCGCTTGCGGACCGCGCGCGGGCGCATGCTCGAACGGATTGTCGCGAGGCTCGACGAAGACGAACGCGATGTGTTCGAGCATTTGCTGATCAAGATCCTCTGGAATGAAACGCGCGATGCGTCGCACGCGATGCAGCTCTGCCGCTTCTGCGACGACAAGCCGTGCCTGAAAGCGGGCTGTCCCGTCGAATGCCGCGATCAGGGACTGCCGATGCCCGATGGGAACGCATCATGAACACGGCCAATTCCGACGCGATCCACATGCGTTGGGGCGCCGTGGCCGCGCTGACGGCCGTCTCCACGCTGTCGCAGATCGGTCAGTTCGGCATCGGCTTCATGGTCTTGCCCGTCTGGCTCGCGCATCAGGGACTCGACGCGCCGCGCGCCGGGCTCTTCGCGGCCGCGCAATGGACGGGCATGTTCATCGGACTGCTGCTCGCGCCACGTTTGATGGAGCGTATCGGATCGAAGCTGACGGTATCGCTTGGGCTCCTCGCGTCACTCATTGCGTACGCGTCGTTGGGCACCTTGACGTGGCCCGCGTGGATCTTGCCGGGGATGCTGACGGGACTCGGCATCGGCTTGCGCTGGATCGCGAACGAAACCTGGCTATACAGTCTTGTGCCTGCCGGCAAGAGCGGCAAAGTCGTCGGCATCCATGAAGCATTCATCGCATCGGCGGGCGTGCTTGCGCCCGCGTTGGCCGCACTGTGCGGCGTGAGCGGAACACTCGTGTTCATGTCTGGCGCGCTGCTCACGGCAGCCGCCGCGATTCCGCTATGGATCACGCGTTCGTCCGCGCGGCAGACGGTATCCGTCACGCCAGCCGCGCAAGGACAGCGCGTCGAACCCGGTCCGGTCGTTTGCCTCGGCCTCGTGACGATCGCTGTCGGCGGTATCGGCGATGGCGCGCTCTACGGACTCTTTCCGCTGTTCGCGGACAGCCGCGGACTCAGCGCCGCACAAACCGCGACGATGCTCATGTGCTTCGGCATCGGCGGCATGGTGCTGCAACTTCCCGTTGGATCGTTTGCGGACCGCTTCGGTCTCACCGCAACGGTGATTGTTTGCGCGTCGGCGAGCACGGCATCGATCGTTGCGTTCTCGTTCGCGCCGATGGCTTCGTTGGGGTATATCGTGGCCGCGCTTTTTCTCGGCGGCATGAACAGCGCGTACATCACGCTCGGCATGTATGCGGCTGCCTGCGGCGACAGGCAGGCGATTACGCGCAACATGCGCTTGCTGTCGCTGGCGTTTACCGCGTGCTCGATCGTCGGGCCGCTATTTGCGGGCCCCGCGATGAAAACGCTCGGCAACGATCTGCTGATGTGGCAACTCGCGATCATGAGCGGCGGGCTCATGATCTACACGCTCGGCATGCGTGAAGGGCATCGTCAGGCGCGACACCGTATGCCCTCGCCTTCGTCGCTGTGAATGCGCGGCGCGCGCGATGCATGCCGACAGCGCGCGCCGCTTTGCTTCAACGCAAACGCACCAGCGTCGACTTCAACTCCGTGTACTTCTCGAGCGCATGCAGCGACTTGTCGCGCCCATTGCCCGACTGCCTGTAGCCGCCGAACGGGAAGTTCATGTCGCCGCCTTCGTCATAGCAGTTGACCCAGACAGTGCCCGCGCGCAGACGCCGCGACACTTCATGCGCCGTCGTCAGGTTGGCTGTCCACACGGCGGCCGCCAGGCCATAGTCGCTGTCGTTGGCGATCTGCACGGCTTCGTCGATCGTATCGAACGTGATCACCGACAGCACCGGCCCGAAAATCTCTTCACGTGCGATCTTCGCATCGTGTTTCGGCACATCGAAAACAGTCGGCTCGATATAGAAGCCACCGCTTTCCTGCTGCACGCGCGCGCCGCCATGCAGCAGCTTCGCTTCGGCGCGCCCCGCTTCGATGTAGCCGAGCACGCGATCGAGTTGAACCTGATCGACGATGGCGCCCATCGACGTCTTCGGGTCCAGCGGATTACCCGGCGTATAACTGCGCGCCGCCGCGACCAGCTTGTCGAGAAACACGTCCTTGATGTCGCGATGTACGAGCAGACGCGAACCGGCCGTACACATCTCACCCATGTTGTAGAAGATAGCGCCCGCCGCAGTCTTCGCAGCCCGATCGAGATCGGGGCAATCGGGCAGCACGATGTTCGGCGACTTGCCGCCCAGCTCGAGCCATACGCGTTTCAGATTGGATTGCCCTGCATACTGCATGATCAGCTTGCCGACATTCGTCGAGCCCGTGAATGCGAGACAATCCACGTCGTAGTGAAGCGCGAGCAACTTGCCCGGCTCGCCGCCGCCCGGCACGACATTGAATACGCCCGCAGGAATACCCGCTTCGTGCGCGAGCTGTGCGACACGAATCGCCGTCAGCGGAGACTTCTCCGAAGGCTTCAGCACGATGCTATTGCCAGCCGCAAGCGCAGGGCCGAATTTCCACGACGCCATCAGGATCGGAAAATTCCATGGCACGACGGCGGCGACGACGCCGAGCGGTTCACGCGTCACGAGCCCGACGAGATGATGATCGGCGGGCACCACTTCGCCGCCGACCTTGTCGATCGCCTCCGCGAACCATTCGACGCAGTACGCGGCGCCCGGCACGTCGACGGATGTCGTGTCGCCAATCGGCTTGCCTGCATCGAGCGTTTCGAGCAACGCGAGCTCGTCGAGATGCTCGCGCATCAACGCGGCCCATTTGAGCAGCTTCGCCTTGCGCCGACGCGGATTGAGCCCGGACCAAACGCCGGTGTCGAACGCGCGGCGCGCGGCACGCACGGCGTTGTTCACGTCGGCCTCACCGCAATCGGCGACCTTCGCGAGCACCTTGCCGTCGATGGGGCTCACGCAGTCGAACGTGCGCCCGTTTTCAGCGGCACGATACTCGCCGTCGATAAACGCGCGCCCTTCGATTGCCAGCGCCGTCGCCTTTTCCTGCCAGTAAGCCAATGTCGTCTTGTCCATCAGGATGCCTCAATGTTATGCGTTCAGCACGGAGCAACTGCCATATGCACGATGCGATGCCGCACTGGAACGCGTTGACGCGAAGCGGCGTGCGAAGCAATCAGAAAGTAGGCGGCGAATTAGCCGACACGACCTCGCACACCTGTTGCGCGCTGGGATTGCGAAAACGATGCGGTAAGCGGCTTTCGAAGTAATAGCTGTCGCCGGGGTCGAGCAGCCACGTGGTGCCGTCGACGGTCAATTCGAGCTGACCGCTGACCACCACGCCGCCCTCGTGTCCCGCATGCTGCAGCATTTCAGAGCCCGTATCCGCGAGCGGCTGATACACCTCGCGCATGATCCCCATATTGCGGTCCTTGACGCTCGCGCCCGCCAGATAGAACTCGATCTGCTCGTTGCCGAGGTTCGGCATGTCCGCACGGCGCGACACCACCGTGCGATCGGCCTCCACTTCAAATGTGAAGAATTCAGCGAGGCTCATCGGGATACATTCGAGCAGCTTCTTTAGCGAGCCGACGGAAGGACTCACGCGGTTCTGTTCGATCAATGAAATCGTGCCATTCGTCACGCCTGCCCGCTTCGCGAGCTCGCGCTGCGAAAGACCGTGCTTTTTGCGGATGTACTGCAGACGGGTTGCGACTTCAATGGACATCGATGCACTCACGAAAACGGAAAGTTCCGCACAAAGAAAGTGCCATTCGAATAGCACGTGCGTGTGTTGAATATTCTAATCACTTTAAATTGATTGCTTTTGGGGAAAACCCTGTAAGCAAAGCGAAATTTTTACGTATCGACGTGCTTCGAAGTGGACATAAATGCCCATAAATAGCTCAGGGTAAGCCCTGATCAAAGATTCGCAAAAAGACTTTGACGCCCTTTTTGACTCGTATATGCTGGTCTACAGGTTGATGTTGCTTTGTTCGAATAGCCGGTGCAAAGGCCCGATTCATCGCCATGCAACGACTAATCGATGCAATTCGAATCGCAACCTGCCGTCCCGTTTCTTTAAACGTCAGACTCGTTTTACGAACGGGGCGTTCAATACTTTCAACGTGCCAGTCGAGTGTAATCGTGAGAGTCCGAGGCCCTTTGGTTAGGTGGGATCGTAGTCAGTTCGCGAGGTGTCTTCGCGCTGACAACGCCATCGCCGACGGCAGCAACGGCAGGCTTGCGTTTCGCCGCTTTCTGTCCGTCTTCACGATCCTGTCGCGCCGTTCCGTCCGTCGTCATAACTCCATTTCAGCGCGTGCGTTCATCGCGGTGCATACCGACGAAGTCGCATCGCTCTTGCCCTAGCGCCTCTCCGCCTTTCGCTGTCCGGCCCGCTCGAGGGCCACTGCTTCGCGCGCCTGATTGCGCCGCGTCGTCGGTCGCGCTCGCCCTCGAATCGGGCACGCGCCGCTGCGCGCCTGCGATCGCACGCAGCGGAGCCGACCGGACCGCGTACCTGATTGCAACGCGCGGCGCGATGCGCTGACGGCGCTGCCACGCAAGCACACTCCTGCAGCTTTGCGCCCTGCGCATGGCGGCGGAATCGTGCCGCACGTACACAACGCAATATTTGCGCGTTTCCGCAGTCAACAACGAATACACGTTAGTTATGCAAATCAAGCCACTCGTCGGCATCAGTGCCGACAGAACGATGATGGGCCCGCATCCGTCGCACGTGGTCGGCGAGAAGTACATTGCCGCCGTCGTGGACGGCGCGCAGGCGCTCGCGATGCTGCTGCCCGCGCTGGGCGAACGGCAGGCGTCCGGAGATCTGCTCGCACATATCGACGGCCTGCTCTTCACGGGCAGCTATTCGAATGTCGAGCCGCATCGATACGGCGGTCATGCGAGCGCGGCAGGCACGCTGCACGATGCCGCGCGCGATGCAACGACGCTGCCGCTGATGCGCGCCGCGATCGACGCGGGCATTCCCGTCCTCGCCATTTGCCGTGGCTTCCAGGAAATGAATGTCGTATTCGGCGGAACGCTGCATCAAAGCGTTCAAACGGTGGAAGGCTACGACGACCATCGCGAGAACAAGGAAGACGATCTCGACCTGCAGTACGCGCCCTCGCATGCGCTGCATCTGGTGCAAGGCGGGCTGTTGCAGAAGCTCGCGGGCGGCGCGAGCGAAGTGCGCGTGAATTCGCTGCATGGTCAAGGCGTCGAGCGGCTCGGCGACGGCCTCACGGTCGAAGCCCGCGCGCCGGACGGGTTGATCGAAGCGATCAGCGTGTCGCATGCGCGTGCCTTCACGCTGGGTGTGCAGTGGCACCCGGAGTGGAAGCATGCGAGCGATGCGCTATCGACGGCGATCTTCCGTGCGTTCGGTGCCGCATGCCGCGATCGAATGCGCATGAGGACGGGTTCGGCAGTCACTGCAAATGCACATGTCTGATCCCCGTTCGCGCAAAAACAGAGAGAACGATCATGCAAGAGATTGACGAGTTTCTGAAGAAACATCACATCACCGAGATCGAAGCGATCATTCCCGACATGGCGGGGATCGCGCGCGGCAAGATCATTCCGCGCAGCAAGTTCGAATCGGGCGAATCGATGCGCCTGCCGCAAGCCGTGATGATCCAGACGGTGACAGGCGAATATCCCGAGGACGGCTCGCTCACGGGCGTCACCGATCCCGACATGGTGTGCGTGCCCGATCCGTCGACGATCCGCATCATTCCGTGGGCCGTCGACCCGACGGCGCAGGTGATCCACGATTGCGTGCATTTCGACGGCACGCCCGTCGCGATCTCGCCGCGCCGCGTGCTGCGCCGCGTGCTCGATCTGTATAAGGCAAAGGGCTGGAAGCCCGTCATCGCGCCGGAGCTGGAGTTCTATCTGGTCGATATGAACAAGGATCCCGATCTGCCTTTGCGGCCGCCCGTCGGACGTACGGGACGCGCGGAAACGGGACGTCAGGCGTATTCGATCGAAGCCGTCAACGAATTCGATCCGCTGTTCGAAGACATCTACGAGTACTGCGACATTCAGGAACTCGAAGTCGACACGCTGATTCACGAAGTGGGCGCCGCGCAGATGGAAATCAACTTCCTGCACGGCGATCCGCTCAAGCTCGCGGATCAGGTGTTCCTCTTCAAGCGCACCGTGCGCGAAGCGGCGCTGCGTCATCACATGTACGCGACATTCATGGCGAAGCCAATGGAAGGCGAACCCGGGTCGGCCATGCACGTGCATCAAAGCCTCGTCGATGAAGAGACGGGCCAGAACCTGTTCACGGGCAGCGACGGCAAGCCGACCGAAATGTTCAACCAGTATCTCGCAGGCCTGCAGAAATACACGCCCGCACTGATGCCGATCTTCGCGCCGTACATCAATTCGTATCGCCGGCTGTCGCGCTTCATGGCCGCGCCGATCAACGTGCAATGGGGTTACGACAACCGAACTGTCGGCTTTCGTATTCCGCATTCGGGTCCGCAGGCGCGTCGTATCGAGAACCGCATTCCGGGTGTCGACTGCAATCCGTACCTTGCGATTGCGGGCACGCTGGCGGCAGGTTATCTCGGCATTACGCAGCGCCTCACGCCCACGGAACCGCTTGCGAGCGACGGCTACGAATTGCCCTATCAATTGCCGCGCAATCTCGAAGAGGGACTCACCTTGATGGGCGCCTGCGAGCCGCTTGCGGAAATCATGGGCGAGCAGTTCGTCAAGGCGTATCTCGCGCTGAAGGAAACCGAATACGAAGCGTTTTTCCGCGTGATCAGTTCGTGGGAACGCAGGCATTTGCTGTTGCACGTTTAAGTCTTCTTTCGAAAGTACTCGACAGACGAACGCGCCATAGCAAAGAAAACTGGAGGCAACATGAGTTTCAGAACAGAAGAAATCGCTTACGTGCAACCCGCGGAACCGGCACAACCGGCGCAATCGGCACAATCGGCCGCGACGTCAGGCGCATCGCAACAGCAGCGCAGCACCGCGGAGTACCGCGCGCTCGACGCCGCGCATCACATTCATCCGTTCTCCGACATGGGCGCACTGAATCGCGCGGGTAGCCGCGTGATCGTCAAGGCGGAAGGCGTCTATCTGTGGGACTCCGACGGCAACAAGATCATCGACGGCATGGCGGGACTGTGGTGCGTAAATGTCGGCTATGGACGCAAGGAACTGGCGGACGCTGCCTATAAGCAATTGCAGGAACTGCCCTTCTACAACACGTTCTTCAAGACCACGCACCCGCCCGTCATCGAACTGTCGGCCTTGCTCGCCGAACTGACACCCGCGCCGTTCAATCACTTCTTCTATTGCAACAGCGGTTCGGAAGGCAACGACACGGTGCTGCGCATCGTCCATCAATACTGGGCGACGCAGGGCAAAAAACTGAAGAAGTTCGTCATCTCGCGCAAGAACGGCTATCACGGCTCGACGATCGCAGGCGGCACGCTTGGCGGCATGGGTTATATGCACGAGCAGATGCCTTCGCAGGTCGAGCATATCGTGCATATCGATCAGCCTTACTGGTTCGGCGAAGGCGGCGACATGACGCCGGAAGAATTCGGCCTTGCGCGGGCGCGCCAGCTCGAAACGGAGATTCTCGAACTTGGCGCGGAGAATGTTGCGGCGTTTATCGGTGAGCCTTTCCAGGGGGCGGGCGGCGTGATCTTCCCGCCTTCTACTTACTGGCCGGAAATCCAGCGCATCTGCCGCAAGTACGACGTGCTGCTCGTCGCGGACGAAGTGATCGGCGGCTTTGGCCGCACGGGCGAATGGTTCGCGCATCAGCACTTCGGCTTCGAGCCGGATCTGATTACGATGGCCAAGGGTTTGACGAGCGGCTACATCCCGATGGGTGCCGTCGGCCTGCATGACCGCATCGCAAAGGCGATCATCGAGAACGGCGAGTTCAATCACGGGCTCACGTATTCGGGCCATCCCGTCGCCGCTGCCGTCGCGGTCGCGAATCTGAAGCTATTGCGCGACGAGAAGATCGTCGAACGCGTGAAGAACGAAACGGGCCCGTATTTCCAGCAGTCGTTGCGTGAAGCGTTCGCGAATCACCCCATCGTCGGCGACATAGCGGGCGTGGGTCTCGTCGCGGGGATTCAGCTCGCCGAGAACCCGAAGACGCGCAAGCGTTTCGAGAACGGCGGCGACGTCGGCACGATCTGCCGCGACTTCTGTTTCAACGGCAATCTGATCATGCGCGCAACGGGCGACCGCATGCTGCTTTCGCCGCCCCTCGTCATCACGAAGAGCGAGATCGACGAGATCGTATCGAAGGCGAAAAAGGCCATCGACGCAACCGCACAACAACTCGGGCTTTCGTAACGGCAGTCAGACCACCGGCGCGGGCGTCGTGACGCATCCGTCACGCGACACACGCTCATGCCGGACTTTTCTTCAAGGGAAATCAACATGAGCGTCTGGTATCTTCGTCACGCGGTCGCGGGGGCCGCACTGCTCGCCGCAGCCGGCATCACAGGACTCTCAGCTACGCCGGCGCACGCTGCCGACACGGAACTGAATGTTTATAACTGGTCCGACTACATTGCGAAGGACACGATTCCGAACTTCGAGAAACAGACGGGCATCCACGTCAAATACGACAACTACGACAGCGACGACACGCTGCAGGCCAAGCTGCTCGCGGGCAGTTCGGGCTACGACATCGTCGTGCCGACGTCGAACTACATGGCCAAGCAGATTCAGGCCGGCGTCTACCAGAAGCTCGACAAGGCGCAGATTCCCAACCTGAAGAATCTCGATCCGACCTTGATGAAACTGATCTCCGACGCGGATCCGGGCAACCAGTACGGCGTGCCGTGGGCGTACGGCACGGACGGCATCGGCTATAACGTGCAGGCCGTGCAGAAAGTACTCGGTGCGAATGCGCCTGTCGACAGCTGGTCGCTCGTGTTCGATCCCGCCAATCTGTCGAAGCTCAAGAGCTGCGGCGTGTCGTTCCTCGATCAGGCCGTTGACGTGTTCGCCGCGACGCTGCAGTACATGCACAAGGATCCGAACAGCACGAATCCCGGCGACTACCAGGCCGCCTATGAAGTGCTGAAAAAGGTCCGCCCGTACATCACGCAATTCAATTCTTCGGGCTACATCAACGACCTCGCGAACAACGACGTCTGCGTGGTGGTGGGCTGGTCCGGCGACGTCGGCATCGCGCGGCGCCGCACGCAGGAAGCAAAGCGTTCGTATGAGATCAGGTTCTCGAATGTGAAGGAAGGCGGACTGCTGTGGTTCGACGTGATGGTCGTGCCGAAGGATGCACCGCATCCCGAAGCGGCCATGAAGTGGATCAACTACATCTCCGACCCGAAGAACAACGCAGCCATTACCAACGAAGTGTTCTACCCCACCGCCAATCGCGCCGCGCGCCAGTTCGTCACCCCGGCTGTCGCGCAGGATCAGACGGTCTATCCGGCCGACGACGTGATCGCCAGGATGACGCTGATGAAACCGATGCCGACGGAAATTCTGCGGCTCGAAAACCGCCTTTGGGCACAACTGAAAACCGGCCATTGAACTCGTGATTTAACGCCGGTTTTCAGGGACATGAAAGGGAACTGAATGAAGCGGTAGAGGGATCGCTCGATCCCTCGCCGTAGAGCAGTCGCGCAGTCAGTCTGCGCCTCGCGCGCAGCCCCATGTTTCCCCGATTGCAGCACGATCCTGCGAGCGCTTCGCGCGCCTCGCCAGGGCCCGTTCGTGCCTGCGATCCGCAAAAAACGGTCACACATGAATACGACGCACACCACGCAAACAGCGAATGCGGCCACGCAGCCCATGACTATGAATGCGACGAAAGCGGAAGCGGATCAGTTCGTCCGCATCGAAAACGTCGTGAAGAAATTCGGCGACAGCACGGCTGTCGACAACGTCAATCTGAGCATCGCGAAGAACGAACTGTTCGCGCTGCTCGGCAGCTCGGGCTGCGGCAAGTCCACGCTGTTGCGCATGCTGGCGGGCCTGGAGACGGCCACGTCCGGCAAGATCTATGTCGACGGCGAAGACCTGGCGACCTTGCCGCCCTATCGCCGCCCCGTGAACATGATGTTCCAGTCGTATGCGCTCTTTCCGCACATGACGGTCGAGTCGAATGTCGCCTTCGGACTCCGGCAGGAAGGCACGCCGAAGAACGAGATCAGGGAACGCGTCGCCGATGCATTGAATCTCGTGCAGATGAGCCGGTACGCGAAGCGCAAGCCGCATCAGCTGTCGGGCGGTCAACAGCAGCGCGTCGCACTCGCGCGTTCTTTGGTGAAACGCCCAAAGCTTCTGCTGCTCGACGAGCCGATGTCCGCGCTCGATAAAAAGATCCGCCAGAAGACTCAACTCGAACTGGTGAACATCATCGAGAAAGTCGATGTCACCTGTGTGATGGTCACGCACGATCAGGAAGAAGCGATGACGATGGCAAGCCGGCTCGCCGTCATGAGCGAAGGCCGCATCGTGCAGATCGGCTCGCCTTCTCAGGTGTACGAGTTTCCGAACAGCCGCTTCTCCGCCGAATTCATCGGCTCGACCAATCTGTTCGACGGCGTGGTCGTCGAAGACGAGCCCGATCATATCTTCGTCGAGAGCGAAGACCTCGAAGCGCGCATGTACGTGAGCCATGGCGTGACAGGACCGCTCGGCATGCCCGTCGGCATTTCGGTGCGCCCCGAGCGCGTGCGCGTGTCGCGCGAAAAGCCGGGCGCGGTGCACAACTGGGCACGCGGCGTCGTGACGGATGTGGCCTACATGGGCAGCTATTCGCTGTATCACGTGCGTCTGCCGAGCGGCAAGACCGTCGTGTCGAATCTCTCCAGTTCGGACCTGATGAGTGAAGGTGCGCCCGCCTATAACGACGACGTGTTCGTCTCCTGGTCGCCGTCGAGCGGCGTGGTGCTGACGCAATGAGAAATCCCGCCCAACCCACCGCGGCGCAAATGGGCGCCGCACGTCATGTGAGCCCTGCGCTCGCATCGACCCGACAGCGCCTCGCGAAGCTTCTGCCTTCGGGCCGCAGCACCGTGATCGGCATTCCGTTCATCTGGCTCACCGTATTCTTCGCGCTGCCGTTCGTCCTGGTGCTGAAGATCAGCTTCGCCGATCTGCGCCTCGGCATTCCGCCTTACACGGAACTGCTCAGCGTGAAGGACGGCGTCGTGCATTTCGCGCTGCAGCTGAGCCATTACGCATTTCTGTTGCAGGACAGCCTGTACGTCGCGACCTACCTCAGCTCTTTGAAGATGGCGGCCGTATCGACCGTCTGCTGTCTGCTGATCGGCTATCCGATTGCGTACTACATCGCGCGCTCGGCGCCCGCGACACGCAACCTGCTGATGATGGGCGTGATGCTGCCGTTCTGGACGTCGTTCCTGATTCGCGTGTATGCGTGGATCGGCATTCTGAAAGACGACGGCCTGCTCAATCACACGCTGATTGCGCTCGGGGTCATTCATACGCCCTTCCGTCTGTATCACACGGATATCGGCGTCTATATCGGCATGGTCTATTCGTATCTGCCGTTCATGGTGATGCCGCTCTACGCGCATCTCGTGAAGATGGATCTGACGCTGCTCGAAGCCGCCTACGACCTCGGCGCAAAGCCGTGGACAGCGTTCACGCGCATCACGCTGCCGCTGTCGAAGAACGGCATCATCGCGGGCTCGCTGCTCGTATTCATTCCTGCCGTTGGCGAGTACGTGATTCCCGAACTGCTCGGCGGCGCTGACACGCTGATGATCGGCCGCGTGATGTGGGATGAGTTCTTCAACGACATGGACTGGCCGATGGCATCCGCCGTGACGGTAGCGATGGTGCTGCTGTTGCTCGTGCCGATGGCCGTATTCCAGTACTACCAGGTCAAGGAACTGGAGGGCGCGAAATGATCAAGCCGAATAAGCCTTTATCCGCAACGGTACTGACGCTCGGATTTCTCTTTCTGTACATCCCGATCATCAGTCTCGTCGTGTTCTCGTTCAACGAATCGAAGCTCGTCACCGTCTGGTCCGGCTTCTCGCTCAAATGGTACGGCGCACTGCTGCACGACGACGAACTGCTCACGGCTGCGTGGCTGTCGTTGAAGATCGGTTTGATGACGGCGTGTGCATCCGTCGTGATCGGCACGTGGGCGGGCTTCGTGCTCGCGCGCTTTGGGCGCTTTCGCGGCTTCACGTTTTTCGCGGGGATGATCAATGCGCCGCTCGTGATTCCCGAAGTCATTCAGGGCATTTCGCTGCTGCTGCTATTCGTTGCGCTGGAACAGATGATCGGCTGGCCCAAGGGACGCGGCGTGCTGACGATGTGGATCGGCCACGTGATGCTGTGCGTGTCGTATGTCGCGATCATCGTGCAATCGCGCGTGAAGGAACTCAACAAGTCGCTCGAGGAAGCCGCGCTCGATCTCGGCGCGACACCGTTCAAGGTGTTCTTCGTCATTACGCTGCCGTTGATCTCGCAGGCGCTGCTGTCGGGCTGGATGCTGTCGTTCACGCTGTCCATCGACGATCTCGTGCTTTCTGCGTTCCTCTCGGGCCCAGGCTCGACGACGCTGCCGCTCGTCGTGTTCTCGCGCGTGCGGCTCGGCCTCAACCCCGAAATGAATGCCCTCGCGACGCTGTTCATCACGGCCGTGACGATCGGCGTGATTGCCGTGAATCAATGGATGCTGATGCGCGAGCGCAAGCGCACCCGCGACATGCAAATGGCGTTCGCCGTCGCCGACGCCGCCGATGCGCCAGCCACCACCACACGCCCTGCCGTGGCTCGCAAGAAACTCGATACGGCCAACGCATAAGAAGTTCTTCGCAATACGACAAACAAGGAGAAAATTGCATGAGAAAGAAACTCATCTGTCTGCTGGTAGCGGGGGCTCTGCCGGGTGCCGCATTCGCGGACTCGACCAGCGCACAGATCAAGGCGCTTCAGCAGCAACTCAATGCGCTGCAAAAGGAAGTGAAGGAATTGCGTGCGCAGGTTGCGTCGAATCCCGCGTCGAATCCCGCTGCGAAGCCTGCTGTGGGAACGGCCGCCGCGCCTGCGCTGGCGGCCGCGCCCGCTGTCGATATTTCGTCGCCCGATTACGGCAAGGCGCCCGCGCGGCTCACCAACGACGACGTGACCACCATGAAGCAGCAGATCGCGAATCAGCAGCTGAAGGTGGACTCGCTGGAAGACGCTGCGCAGACAGGGCCGATTGCAGGCCTCTCGGTGACGGGCTATATCGACCCGACGTACATTTACAACCGCGCGCAGAGCTCGTCGTCGTTCCTGTTCGCGAACCACGAAAGCGCCTACAACTACTACAACAGCACGTTCGGCGATCTGTATCTCGACATCAAGAAGACCTTCGGTGTCGGCCCGATGGCGCCGTCGGCGGAAATCACGTTGATGCCGAACCGCGGCAACGGCATCACGCTGCTGCAGAACTCGCATGGCGAGATCGGCAACAACATCCTGAACACGGCCGTGGTCAACGTGCCGCTGACGGGATCGACGACGTTCGTCGCCGGTTTGATTCCGAGCTTCGGCGGCTATGAAGTGCAGCAGTCGAATCAGATGCTGACGCTCACGCACAACCTGCTGTACGACTTCTCCGATCCGGGCAGCTATGTCGGCGTCGGCGCGAACTATACGAAGGGCAACTGGGCGTGGAAGTTCTTCCTCGGCAACGAACAGTACCGCACGTATGGCGCCGTCACGCAGACGGGCACGAATGCGCTGGGCGACCCGATCACGACGAGCAACAAGATTCCGACCTTCACCGCACGGGCCGACTACACGTGGTCGAGCGCGCTCGATATCGGCGGCTCGATCAATATCGGCCGCCAGACGCTGCCGAGCGCGGTCGATGCGACGACGGGCAACGTCACCTACGGCGTGGGCGGCCAGGCACCGAGTTCGGGCGGCACGTTCTTCTTCGGCGAAGTGGACGCGACCTACCTGCTTGCCGACGTGCAGTACAACGCGGAATTCGACTACGGCCAGCAGCAGAACGCGGCGTTCAACGGCGGCCAGGCGCAATGGTATGGCCTGTCGCTGCTCGCGCACCGCAAGTTCAACGTGCCTGTCGTAGGCCGCATGGGCGCAACGTTGCGCTATGACCTGCTCGTCAACAGCAAGAACGGCGGCGGCGGTGGCGGCATCGCGTTGAACTCGAACGGCATGGACGTAAACAACGGCTTCGGTATCGGCGCGGATTGTCTTGCGAAATCGAAGGCCAACGGCGGTCTCGGCTTCGAATGCAAGGGCGCGAACCGTCAGGACATTGCGCTCGATCTGCTGTTCTTCCCGACGCAGCAAATCACCGTCAAGGTCGAATATCGTCACGACTGGGCGAACCAGAATGTGTTCCTGCGCAACGACGGTTCGTATAGCAAGTCGAACGATCTGCTGGCCACACAGTTCATCTATTCGTTCTAAAACGCACGGCGGGAGCGGCGCATGCCGTACCCTTCTCTCAGACTGCCTATGCTCAAACTCGCCAACCAGCCTCATGCCGCGTCCTGGTACGCGGCGACCGCCAACGATTCCACACGTCATCCGCCACTGGACGACAACATCAGCGTCGATGTCTGCGTAATCGGCGCGGGTCTGACGGGCATTTCCGCCGCGCTCAATCTCGCCGAACGCGGGCATACCGTGGCCGTGCTGGAAGCGTCGAAAGTGGGCTGGGCCGCGAGCGGACGCAATGGCGGACAGATGATCGGCGGCTTTGCGTGCGATATCGATACATTTGCGAAGTACATGCCCGCAGGCGACGTGCAGCGCATGTGGGAAATGGGCCTCGAAACGCTGGATATCGTGAAGGAGCGCGTCGCGAAGCATCATATCGACTGCGATCTGACGCTGGGCTATCTGACGGCCGCCAACAAGCCTGCCCATGCCGATGCATTGCGCGCGTGGCGCGACGACGCGAAAAAGCGCTTCAGATACGAGGGTTTTCGTTACGTCGAACGCGCGCATATGGACCAGTATGTGCAATCGTCGCGTTATCTGGGCGGACTGTTCGATCCCGACAGCGGGCATCTGCATCCCCTCAATTACACATTGGGACTTGCACGTGCGGCAGTCGAAAGCGGCGCGCGAATCCATGAAGACAGTTGCGTCACCGCATTGCGCAGCGAAAACGGCACGCATGTCGTTGAAACGGCACGCGGCACCGTGCGTGCATCGTATGTCGTGCTCGCCTGCAATACATGGCTCGGCTCGCTTGCGCCCGACGTATCGCGCAAGATCATGCCCGTCGGCACGTATGTGATCGCGACCGAGCCGCTCGACGCGGCACGTGCCGCCGCCCTGATGCCTGCACGCGCGGCAGTTTGCGACAGCCGCTTCGTGCTCGACTACTTCCGCCCTTCTCCCGACAACCGTCTGCTCTGGGGCGGCAAGGTCAGCTACTCGACATTGGCTCCGCACAATCTCGGCGAAGCGATGCGCCGCGACATGCTGAAGACGTTCCCTCAACTCGACGACGTCAAGGTCGATTACGCGTGGGGCGGCTTCGTCGACATCACGATGAACCGCGCGCCGCATTTCGGCCGACTCGCGCCGACCGTCTATTTCGCACAAGGGTTCTCGGGACACGGCGTCAATACGACAGGTCTGGCGGGCAAGCTGATCGCCGAAGCCATCGACGGTCAGGCGTCGCGTTTCGATCTGTTCGGTAGAATCCGCCATCGCGACTTTCCCGGCGGCGCGATGCTGCGTACGCCGGCGCTCGTGCTTGCAATGGCCTGGTATCGGATGAAGGACTTGCTGTGACGGAAACACTCGACCGCCGCGCGGATGCGCTGATCCGCAACTCGTACTATGAAGCCACGGCTTCGCGTCCGCTTGTCGACGACCCGATGCTCGAGGGGACGCTCGATGCCGATGTGTGTGTGATCGGCGCGGGATTCTCGGGCCTGTCGGTGGCGCTGGAATGCCGTGCGCGCGGGCTGTCCGTGGTCGTGCTCGACGCGCATCGGCCGGGCTGGGGGGCGTCGGGCCGCAACGGCGGACAGATGCTCGCCGGTTTTGCGAAAGACGAGATCGTCGAAAAAGAACTGGGCCTCGAGGGCGCGCGCGCTGCCTGGGCGCTATCGGTCGAAGCCGTGAAGCTGGTGCGTGAAAGGATCGGGCGCTATGGAATCGAATGCGATTTCACAGCGGGCTTCATGACGGTTGCAACCAGGGCGAAGCGCGTGCCCGATCTGCGCGCATGGATGGAGGCCGCGACGAACCGCTGGGGTTACTCGCATCTGTCGTGGGTGGATGCCGCCGACATGCGCGACCGCATCGCGTCGGAATGTTATCTGGCCGGCGTGCATGATGCATTATCCGGCCACCTGCATCCGCTCAAGTACTGCCGCGGTCTCGCCGATGCCGCGCGTCGCGAGGGGGCGCGACTCTTTGCGCACTCGCCTGTGCTCGAAGTCGTACGCGGTGCGCGGCCCGTCGTGCGCACCGCGACGGGAGAAGTACGCTGCCGCTTCGTCGCCGCATGCGGCAATGCGACGCTCGGCAACGTGCTGCCCGCAACGATTGCGGCGCGCATCGCGCCCATCGCGTCGTATATCGTCGCGACGGAATCGCTCGGCAAGGAGCGCGCCGATGCGCTGATCAAAGACCGCACCGCGATCTGCGACAACAACTTTTTCCTGCACTACTTCCGCGTATCGGCGGATCATCGCGTACTGTTCGGCGGACGCGCGAGTTCGACGGGCGCCTCGCCCGCACAACTCACCGACGATATCCGCAAGCGCATGCTCGGCGTCTTCCCGCAACTCGCGGATACGAAAATCGACTATGCGTGGGGCGGCTACGTCGACATCACGCGCAATCGCGCGCCCGACTTCGGCGCAATCGATCCGAACTACTTCTATGTGCAAGGCTTCTCGGGCCATGGCGTGGCGCTGACGGGCATTGCGGGGCGCATCATCGCGCAGGCCATCGCGGGCGATACGGCTGCGCTCGATCTTTTCTCGCGTATCCGCCACGCGCGCTTTCCTGGCGGCCCGGCTCTGCGCGGTCCGGCACTGGAACTGGGAATGCTGTATCACCGGATACGCGAGCTGTTCTAAGCCGCGCTGCAGCACGCGCAGTACATGACAGACAGCACCCGAAACGGGCAGAATGTGCACCTCGCCTTCAACACGCCATACCGGCCGCATTGAAGGCTTACCGTCACCCACTATCCGTTACGACGAGGCGTCGATGACTGCCCTGCTCACTTCTGAAATCGCATCGAAATTCGCGGGACTCGCGCTTGCTCATCTGACACGCGAGTATCCGAACAAACTCACGCATTCCCTCGCCGGACCGCAGGACGTGCAAGGCCCGCGCGCACTGCATCCTGTCTTCTACGGCAGCTATGACTGGCACTCATGCGTGCATGGCTACTGGTTGCTTTTGCATCTGATCGAGCGTTTCCCTGAGTTGCCGGAGGCGCCGCGCATCGTCGGCGTCGTCGACGAGCACTTCACGGAGCACAACGTAGCCGGCGAGCGCGCCTATCTCGACCTGCCGCATAACCGCGGTTTCGAGCGGCCCTACGGCTGGGCATGGCTGCTTGCGCTGTCGGGCCAGGTCACGGCACTCAAGGTGCCGCAAGCCGAACGCTGGGCGAAGACGATCGAACCGCTGACGGAAGCGTTCGTCGAACGCTTCGAAGAGTTTCTGCCGAAGGCGACGTATCCGCTGCGTGTCGGCACGCACTTCAACACCGCGTTCGCGCTGGCGCTCACGCTCGATTTCGCGCATCGCACGCAACGCGATTCCCTCGCGAAGCTGATCGTCGATACGGCGAAGCGCTGGTATCTGAACGACGCCGGATGCCAGGCATGGGAGCCGTCGGGCGACGAGTTCCTGTCGCCTGCACTGATGGAAGCCGAGTTGATGCGCCGCGTGTTGCCGCCCGCCGAGTTCGCCGCGTGGTTCGCGCGCTTTCTGCCCGATCTGGCGCAACGTCAGCCCGCGACGCTGTTTATCCCCGCTACCGTCACGGATCGCAGCGACGGAAAGATCGCGCATCTCGACGGGCTGAACCTGAGCCGTGCATGGTGCCAGCGCTCGCTGGCGCGCGCGCTGTCGAACGACGATCCCCGCCGCGCCGTGCTGTTCGAAGCCGCCGACGTGCATCTCGACAGCGCGTTGCAGCATGTCGCGGGCGACTACATGGGCGAGCATTGGCTCGCCACGTTCGCGACGCTTGCGCTCGAAGCGTAGCGGCTAAAGCGCGCATCGGTCGCGCACGGCAAAAACAAAACGGCCAGTGCTTGCAAAGGCACTGGCCGTTTTTTATCGAATCGCTTCTACGTCAATGCGAAATCTCTTCCAGCGCGATGCCGCGCGTACGCGGCCCCATCACGCCGATCACCAGCATCACGATCGCCATGGCGGCTGCGATGAAGACGAACACGCCCGTCGATCCGAAATACTTCAGCACCGATGCGATAAAGAACGCGGTAAAGATCGCTGAAAAACGGCTCCACGAATAGACGAAGCCGACTGCGCGCGCCCGGATGCTGGTCGGAAAGAGTTCGGCCTGATACGCGTGATAGCTGTACGACATGATATTGCTGCCGAGCGTCAGCCCCACGCCGAGGCAGATCAGCAGCACAGCCGCCGTCGTCTGGCTGAACCACAGGCCGCACACGATGATCAGCGCCGCCATCGCGACGATCACGCTCTTGCGCTCGAACCGGTCTGCGATGAACAACCCGATGATGGGACCGACAGGCGCCGCGAGCGCGATGATGCTCGAATAGGCAAGGCTGGTCGTCACGGTAATGCCCTGCTTGATCAGCAGCGTCGGCACCCAGTTCGCGAAGCCATAAAAGCCGACGGTCTGGAAGATGTTGAAAATGGCCAGCATCAGCGTGCGGCTGCGGTACGGCGGCACCCACATGTCACTGAAGCGTCCGCTCGGCGGTACAGGAACGGGCGGCGCTGCGGGCGGCAGCGGCTTGCCGTACTCGGCCTCGACCTTCGCTTCGAGCGCGCGCATCACACGGTCCGCTTCTTCGACGCGCCCTTGTTGCGCGAGCCAGCGCGGGCTTTCGGGCAGATTGCGCCGGATCCACCAGACGAACAGCGCGCCGTGTGCGCCGATCAGCACGACCCAGCGCCAGCCGTCGAGTCCGAGCGGCGAGCGCGGCACCAGCAGCCATGCGAGAAACGCGACGACGGGCACAGCCGTGAAGCCGACTGCCTGTTCGCACGCGAATGCACGGCCGCGGATGTGCTTCGGCACCAGCTCGGAGATATATGTGCCGATCGTCACCAGCTCGACGCCGATGCCGAGGCCTGCCGTGAAGCGCCAGAAGTTGAGCCCCGTCGCCGTCTCCTGAAACGCCATGACGACGTTCGCAACCGTGTACCACAGCAGCGAATACGTGAAGATCGCGCGGCGGCCGAAGCGGTCTGCGAGAAAGCCGCACGCGATCGTGCCGATGAACAGGCCCAGAAACAGCGTCGCGATGAAGCTCGCAATGCCCGTCGTGCCGAACAGGCCGTGCGTAGTCGACGTGAGAATGCCGCTCTTGACGATACCGGGCGCGACGTAACCCGTGTAGAGCAGATCGTAGAGTTCGAAGAAGAAGCCAAGGCTCAGCATCACGACGAGCTTCCAGACGGAGCGCGTCGCGGGCAGGCGGTCGAGCCGCGCGCCGATGGAACCGGCATTGAGCGATGAAGGCGAAGCGGCGTGCGCGCGGCTCTGTTCGTTCCCTGGCAGCGACATGCCGGCCTGGTCTTGCGTTGTCATTGTTCTCTCTCCTGTGTCGATGCGAGCCCTGGCGTGCGATGCAGGCCAGGCACGCATTGTAGCCGCGCTTCGCTCATGACTTCGTCTATGCGGCAGACGTCGTGTCCATCGTCACGCTGGCGTCGGCACGTTGCAGCAGGCGCCGGTTGCGCGGCGACAGGTTCGTCAGCCGCAGGCGCTTGCCGAGCTTCGCATAGCGTTCGTGCAGCGCTTGAAAATGCGTGGTCGAGGCGAAGAAGGGGGAATTTCGTTCGCGTGCTGCCACGCGAAACTCAGCGCCGAAATGACGATGCCGCACAGCACGGCTGTCGCGAGATCGGTAAACACGGTGATCGCGGTAACGGCCACGATCACGAGCGCATGTTCGAACGAATCAGGGGGCGCGCTCACGCAACACTTGCGCGCGCAAGCAAAGGTGGACGGATTGCGATGCACCCGCTCTGGGCATGACGGGCACGGCATACGCGGGGCGTGTCGCGAGACGATCCGCTCGTGAGCCGGCGCGCGGCTGGGTGCAAAGGTGATCGGATGGAAACAACAGGCCCGTGATGGCCTGCCGGGCCGGACGGCCCGATGTGCGAGGCTCTCGCGCAGCGCACGCGTTCTACAGGGTCGGCCGCTCGCGCGCAGCGACGCTCGAAGCGGCGCGCCGCGTGTTCACAGGGAAACGCGGGCGCCTGATGACTGTAGCCAGCCCTTTACCGGTACTCGAAATCGTCTGCTGTAATCAACACGTGCGTCGCCCCTTTCGCGAGCGCCTTGCGCTCAGCGACAGCGGCGATACGGCGCTGGCCGTTGCCAAACGCCTTCGTGAGGTGCGATTCGTCTGCACCGCGCTCCAGCCAGAAATGCTGCTCGAGCGCGTCGCGCGTAATCGAACACCCTATCGGGCGCTTTTGCACGACGATATCGAAAGTCACGGACTGGCCGTTATGCGAAAGGGCGAAGTTGAGTAAGGACTGTTCCATTTTCAGCCTCTCTTGAACTGCGATTACCTGTATTGCGTGTTGCTTTTGTGAACCGTGCGTGAATATTCCTGCACTCAAACTATCTCATTCCGTTCGGCATCGATCATTTCGGGCGAACCCTTGAAGTGCCTCAATGCAAACGTTTTTATGGCAGGAGCACAGGACTTTACCAGCCGGCGCCGATAAAAAACGTCCGACATGTTCGCATTTTGAAGGCTTTCGTGCAGATCACCCCGCCGTGAGACCGCGATTTTCACGCGCAGTTGCATGGCGCGCAGCGCCGCGCTTTCTCTCTCACTTCCCTCTGACAAAAATCTCTGACTTCCCTCTGACAAAAACTTTGCTCACGAACGAATCCGCGCTTTATCCCGCTTCTTACCGTGAAGGATACAACGCAATCGTTTGCGGGATATGTCACGCATCCTGCAATGGAGAAATCCGCGTTATGGCAGAACCCCGTATGATCGAGGCTCTTAAAAGACCTCATACGAATCGTCGATGAAGCATCCGCGCTGGACGGGACTCATCTATCTGCTGATCACGGCAACGGGATGGGCACTCAACTGGCCGGCCATGAAAGTGCTGCTGCGCGAATGGCCGCCGCTTTTTTCGCGCGGCATCGCGGGCGTGACGGCGTCGGTGCTGCTCGGGGTCGTCGCCGTGTGCATGGGCGAACGGCCGCGCGTGCCGCGTCAGTATGTGCCGCGCCTTCTGCTCGCGGCCTGCACGAATGTCTTTGCATGGATGGGCTTTTCCACGCTGTCGATGAAATGGCTCAGCGTCAGCGAAGGCGCGCTGCTCGTCTACACGATGCCGATCTGGGCGATGTTGCTCGCGTGGCCGATTCTGTCGCGCAGACCTTCCACCGTCGAATTTCTTGCGCTGCTGCTCGGACTCGCGGGCGTCGTCGTGCTGCTGGGCGGGCGCGGCGTCGCCTTCGACGCGGGCAAAATCGCCGGCATCGCCTTCGCGCTGCTTGCAGCCGTGCTGTTCGCGCTCGGCACGGTGATCGCGCGCACGCCGATTCCCGTCGCGCCGATCAGCCTCGTCGCGTGGCAGGTCGGGCTCGGCCGCGCACCGATGATCGTCGCGGGCCTGCTGATCGAGCATCCCGTCTTTGCCTCGCTGCACGCGGACGGCTGGGCCGTGCTGATCTATATGACGCTCGTACCGATGGGCGTGTGCTACCTCGCGTGGTTCGCGACATTGCGGCATCTGCCGCCGCAGATCGCGTCGATCGGCATGCTGCTCGTGCCCATCATGGGCATCGTCGCGGCCGCGCTCGCGCTCGGCGAGCCGCTCGGCTGGAAGGAAGCCGTGGCGATGGCGCTCACGTTGAGCGGCGTCGCGCTGGCACTGAGGCGCAAGGCGCCGCAAACCGATCAAGCCGCTCCCCGTACGATCCTGCGCTAGGGCTGTTCGAGCGCATCTTTGAGCCGCTCGACGGCTTCGTCGGACTCGGCCTGGATTTTCGGGCGCAGCAAGACAGCGTTGAGCAGCGCAAACCAGAGCGTCGGCGAGCGATACGTGAAGGTGCGCTCGAACTGCGTGCCGTCCGCCTCGGGCGTCAGCGCGTAGCTGACCGTGCCTGCGGGCCGGCCTTCTATCGCGCCGTCGATCGTCCATTTCTGCGGGCGTTGACGTTCGACAACCGTCCACACGACGTGCCCGCGCCGCCCCGCGACACGAAATTCTTCCGTAGTCCGTTCGCCGAGGCCAAGTGAGTGATCGATCGCACCCGCCACCGACAGCGACGACGGATGCCACGCGGGCCAGTGCGCAGGCGTCGTCACGTAGTCGAAAACGGCCGCGGGCGGGCGCGCGATCGGCATGGCGGTGACAATGGTCGTCGACAGATGGAAGGCGCGCGGCAGCGGAACGAACAGAACGGCGATGGCGGCCGCCACGCATGCCACGGTCACGATCGCTCGTATTAGCGTTTTCATCGCTGTTCGCGCCGGGCTCGCGCGCGTCCGAATGAAGCGGGGTTCGGGCCGCCGCATGCACGAAAGCGGCCCGCGTTACGATCTTACTGCTACCGTATGCGGGCGGCGACGCCGCCGCACACTTCGCATGCTGTCACGCTAACGGAACACGGAGCACGACCGATGCAAGCCCATCCCCTGCGCCTGCACCCCGGACAGGATCTGCGCGATGCACTCGAACAGACTGTGCGCCAGCTCGGCGCAACAGCGGCGTTCGTCGTGCAGGGCATCGGCAGCCTCAGCGTCGCGCAGTTGCGATTCGCGGGCATCGAGCAGCCGACAGAACTTCGCGCCGACCTGGAAATCCTGACGCTCGCCGGATCCGTCGCGCCCGGTGGCGCGCATCTGCATATGTCGGTATCCGATGCGCAGGGCCGCGTATTCGGCGGACATGTCGCGCGCGGCTGCATCGTACGAACGACCGTTGAAATTTTGCTCGCGTTGCTGCCGGATCATGAGTTCTCACGCGAGCCCGATCCGCAAACGGGATTCATGGAGCTGCACATCCGCAACGCAACGCAGCGCAAATAGCGGCGCAATGCGCGCCGGGTACGCTCTTCGCTTGTCTGTTCGATTGGCCGCTGTCCGCGCGCGGTAGGAGCGTGCGCCGCAATGCCTTACACTTGTCGGGTCGGATTTGCATGCTCATCAATCAGTTGTTCAAGGAGGGAAACGTCCGTGGCAAATGAAAAAATGTTGGCGCAGATTTCGGAAAAGGCGGGCTTCATTGCCGCGCTCGACCAGAGCGGCGGCTCTACGCCTGGCGCATTGCGGCAGTACGGCATTGCCGACGACGCCTATAGCGGCGACGCCGAAATGTTCAAGCTGATTCACGAAATGCGCGTGCGCATCATCACCGCCCCGGCCTTCACGGGCGCGAAGGTCATCGCGGCGATTCTCTTCGAAGCCACGATGGATGGGGAGGCTCAAGGCAAGCCAGTGCCGGCGTTCCTGTGGGAAGACCGCGGCGTCGTGCCGTTCCTCAAGGTCGACAAGGGACTCGAAGCCGAAAGCGACGGCGTGCGCGTGATGAAGCCGATTCCCGGACTCGACGCGCTCGTTGCGCGTGCAGTCAAGCTCGGCATTTTCGGCACCAAGATGCGCTCCGTCATCGAGCAGAATTCGCCTGCGGGGATTGCCGCAGTCGTCAAGCAGCAGTTCGAATACGGCGCGCAGATCGACGCGGGCGGCCTGATGCCGATCCTCGAACCCGAAGTGTCGATCAAGACGCCCGATAAGGCCGGCGCCGAAAAGACGCTGCGCGATGAAATTCTCAAGGGGCTCGACGCGCTGCCTGCCGGCAAGCAGGTCATGCTCAAGCTGACCATTCCCGATGTCGCCGATTTCTACAAGCCGCTGATCGATCATCCGCGCGTGTTGCGCGTCGTCGCGCTGTCGGGCGGCTACACGCGCACGGAGGCCTGCAAACTGCTCGCGAAGAATCACGGCATGATCGCGAGTTTTTCGCGCGCACTCATCAACGACCTGAAGAAGCCGATGAGCGACAGCGAATTCGATGCGAAGCTGGCGGAAGCCATCGACGAGATTTACGACGCTTCTGCTAACAAGGTTTAAACAGTCCCTGCCAATGAAGCCGCGCACCCGGATGCGCGGCTTCATGTTTCTACGTGCTGGCGCGGCGTGTCAATGCGCAGTTGGCGGAACGTCCGGATCCACGTAGTCGCTGCGCGAAATCCAGTACGGATCGCGGTTGTAATACGTGTGCAGCGATTCACCCCACCTCAGATCGGCCATGCTCGGCCAGTGATCCTTGTCGAAGCCCGGTTCGTCCTTCAGTCGCTTCGCGCTGATATCGACGTGAAAACACTTTTGATCGGTGTCGAGCGTCAACGCGCTCCAGGGAATCGCGTGCAACTTCGCGCCCATGCCGAGAAAACCGCCTTCGGATAGCACCGCATAGGCGATGCGGCCGCTCCTCACGTCGAGCATGATGTCGGAGATCTTGCCGACGTGTTCAGCGTCGGACGAATACACCTTGGTGCCGTCGAGCGTCGACGCTGCCATCACTTCCGGCCCCGGACCTTCACCGACGCCGCCACCGACGATATCTGCACCACCCGTTCTGCGCGTTTGCGGATTGATTGAGCCCATTGCTTGCCTCCTTGTGAAAGTGAGCGTCCGGAAGGCGCGCAATGGCCGTTCCCGCGGTGCGGCAAACGGCATCCAGGCTTTGCGCAGCGGCAATCTTTACCGTTCGATGCACGCGGATGTCATTTTTTCTCGACTGCCCTTTGCCATGCGGCAACCCGCCACACCACTGCTGTGCTGAAAACGACAGCATCTGCTTCTTACGCCACTCACCCCCGGACTCTACGATTGACACATGAAAACGCGCGGACTACGTGCATTGCAGGAGAACTGAAATGGCCTTGCTGAACATGATGCGCATGGTGTTATGGAGCTTCTTCGGGGTCCGGCGCGGCGCGGGACACGAAGCCGATCTGGCCACCGTCAAGCTGCCGCTGGTGCCCGTGATGGCTGTCGTGCTCGCGCTGTGCTTCGGCGGATTGCTGTTCGCGTTCGCGCGGATCGCCGTTACGGTCGCGCATTGACGCGTACCGGTGCGGGCGCTATCGCTGCGGCGTTTGCGCCGCCTGCGTGATCAATTCGCCCAGCACGTGAATCGCGCGATCGATATCCGCATTCCACGGATGCCCGAAGTTCAGGCGCACGCAGTTGCGGAAATTGCGCGACGCCGAGAAAATCGGCCCGGGCGCGAGGCTCACGCCATGCTCGATTGCCTGCCGGTGAAGCGTCAACGCATCGACGTGCTCCGGCAACGCGAGCCACACGAAATAGCCGCCCGAAGGCATCGTCCACGTCACGCCTTTAGGCATCGCGCGTCGAAGCGCGAGATTCATGGCATCCAGTTGCGCGCGCAATGCGGTGCGCAGCTTGCGCAGATGCCGGTCGTAGCCGCCGTGCTGCAGATAATCGGCAATGCCCGCCTGCACGGGAATACTCGCCGATAGCGTCGTCATCAATTTCAACCGCTGCACTTTCTCCGCAAAACGGCCCGCCGCCGCCCAGCCGATCCGGTATCCCGGCGCGAGCGTCTTTGAAAAAGAACTGCAATGCATGACGAGCCCTTTGCGATCGAAGGCAATCGCAGGCAATGGATAATCCGCCTGAAAATGCAGCTCGCCGTACACGTCGTCCTCGATCAACGGCACGTCGTGGCGCGCCAGCAGTTCGACGAGTGCCTTCTTCCTGTCGAGCGGCATCGTCGCGCCCGTCGGATTCTGATAGTTCGTCATGAACCAGCATGCGCGAATGGGCTGCTTTTCCAGCGCCTGCGCCAACGCGTCCAGATCGAGACCGGTTTGCGGATCTACGGGTATTTCGACCGCGCGCAAATCGAGTCTTTCGATCGCCTGCAGCGCGGCGTAAAAACCCGGCGACTCGACGGCGACGACGTCGCCGGGTCGCGTCACGGCCATCAGACACAGATTCAGTGCTTCGAGCGCGCCATTGGTGACGACGATCTCATCGAGCGGTTGCGACAGGCCCATGCCCAGGTAACGCAGCGCGATCTGCTGGCGCAATGCCTCATTGCCGGGCGGCAGATCGACCACGGTGCTCCACGGGTTCATCGTGCGAGACGTTTGCGCCAGCGACTTCGCGAGGCGCTGCAGCGGAAATAGCATAGGCGAGGGAAACGCGGAGCCGAGCGGCACCACGCCCGTATGTTTCGCCGCTTCGAGCACGCTGAAGACGAGTTCGCTGATATCGACTTTCGCGGACTCGGCCAGTGCGCGTTTCGCGCTCGCTTCCCGCATGTCGCGAACGGCGGCGCCGGGCGCGACGTAATAGCCGGAGCGCTCCTGCGCGCGTATGAGTCCCCACTCTTCCAGCAGATAGTAAGCACGAAACGCCGTCGACTGGCTCACGCCATGTTGCGCAATCACCTGCCGCAACGAAGGCATGCGCGCGCCGACCGCGAGGCTGCCCGAGCGGATCTCGGCGGCCATCGTATTGGCGAGTGCTTCATATCGGTTCATCGAAGATTGCGCGCGGCGATGCGCTCATAACGGAGAGCTTTTTATACTAATCGGTACATGCCCGCGCAATCAACTGAATCAGTGCTTCCTGTGTTTCATCGACAGAAAGACGATCACTGCGCAAACACCCGCAACCATCGCAGCCGCAGTGAATGCGCGGGCGAAGCCTTCTCCGTAGCTCGAATGCGCAACATGAACGAGCGCATCGAGCGATGCAGGCGGATACAGCGCGAACGCGCGCGCAAAGTCGCCTGCCATTACGCGCTCGGCAAAGCCTTCCACGAAAGGCAGATGCGTATCCGCCATCCGCGCGTCTAACGCCGAACGCACGCCCTCGGCCAGCACCGCGCCCAGTCCGGAGAAGCCGAGCAGAATGCCCGTAAAACGCGACGTCGTGCTGATGCCCGACGCCATCCCCGCACGCTCGCGCGGCACCGTACCCATGATCGCCTTTTGCGTTTCGCCGTTCAGGAGGCCGCCTCCGCTGCCGAGCAAGGCCATCGCGACTATCAGCCACACGTGATCCGTGCTGCGCGCGGCGAGCATCATCGCGAGATTGCCGCACGCCACTGCCGCGAGGCCGAGTGTGAGAATCTGCCGCGAATCCATGTACGCCGCGAGCTTGCGCCCCAACTGCGGCAGGATCAACATCGCCAGCGCGAAAGGCAGCATGCCCACGCCGGCGCCGAGCGCACTCTCGCCGCGTGCGTTCTGCAGAAAGAGCGGCAACAGCGAGGCCATCACCTGAGCCGACGACGCATAAGCGAACATGGCGACGATCGCGCCGACAAACGGCAGCGAGCGGAACAACGCCAGATCGAGCATCGGGTGCGCGCGCCGGCTCTCCACCCAGGCAAACAGCGCGAACAACCCGACACCCGCGCCTGCGCGCAACGCGACGGCTTCGCTGAGCCAGCCATGATCGGGGCCGAGAATCAGCGCCCACGTCAGTGAAAACATCGCGGACGCAAACAGCGCGATACCGGGCAGATCCAGCGCGCGCGGCGTCGGATCGCGCGATTCTTCGACGATGCGCACCACGCCCAGCGCCAGCAGCGCGCAGATGGGCACATTGATCGCAAATGCCCAGCGCCAGCCGAGCCATGCACTGATCACGCCGCCGATCAGCGGCGACAGCACCATCGTCAGCCCCATGATGCCGCCCCACACGGCCCACGCCCGCGCGCGTTCGTGCTCGTCATGGAACGCGTGACCGATGATCGCGAGTGCCGGCGCCAGCAGGAACGCGGCACCGACGCCTTGCGCGGCACGCGCGACGTACAGCAGTCTTGCGCTCGGCGCGACGCCGCATGCCAGTGACGCCACGGCGAATAGCGCAATGCCCGTCAGAAACACACGCTTGCGGCCGTAGCGATCGGCCAGCGAGCCGGCCGGCAACAGCAGTGCGGCAAAGCACAGCACGTACGCGCTAATCACCCATTCGATATCGGCGAACGAAGCATTCAGGTCGCGCGCGATGGTAGGCAGCACGATGCCGACCACGTTGGTATCGAGCACCGTCATCGCGCAGCCCATCGACGCAATGAGCAGAAGCGGCATGCCGCCAGAAGCAGAACGAGAGGCGGTGCGGGGAGCGGAAATCGAACTCATCGGACAGATCCAGCCGGAAATGTGCGGAAAGAAAGGCCCTATTCCACCAGTTTTCTCTATTCCATTCATTGCCTACTTCAACCAATATAATTAGGTGAAACCTAATACAGCGGATCGACATCGCCATGGAACTGAGGCATCTGCGTTATTTCATCGCCGTCGCCGAACGGCTGCATTTCGCGCAAGCCGCGGAAGGACTCGGCATTGCACCGCCAACCCTCACCGTGCAGATTCAGGAGATGGAGCGCGCGCTACAGGCCCAGCTCTTTCGACGCACGCGGCGCTCGGTCGCGCTGACACCTGCCGGCGAGGCGTTTCTCGTCGAGGCGCGCGAAACGATCGCACAGTTCGAACGAACGCTGAATGTCGGCCAGCGCGCGGGACGCGGCGAGCTGGGGCGTATTCATATCGGGTACGTCGGCTCGGCAGCTTTTTCAGGCGTCTTGCAGAAACAGCTTCGGGCGTTCCGCAAGTCGAGACCGCATGTGCTCGTGCAGGCAACCGAGCATCCAATGGGCGAACTGCCCGTGCTGCTCGAAGAAGGCCGCGTCGACGTCGCGTTCGTCCGGCTGCCTGTCGATCTGCCGCCGTCGCTGCGCACGCATGTGCTCGTGCGCGATGCATTCTGCGTGGCCTTACCCGCCGAGCATCCGCTGGCAGCCGTGGCGGGATCGATCAAGGCGCGCGCGCTGGCAAGCGAGAACTTCGTCGTGCCGGAACAGGAGCTGGGCACGCGCGAAATCGCGCGGCGCGGCCGCTTCAGTCCGCGCATCGTCAGCGCGCCCGGCACGTTGCTGGCCGTATTGACGCAGGTTTCCGTCGGCGTGGGCGTCGCAATCGTGCCCAATCTGCTGACGCGTGTCGTGAATCTGCCGAATGTGGTCTTCAAGGCGCTCGCGGGCGAACCCATCGTTTCTGAAGTCGCGGCCGTCTACCGCAAATTCGAGCATTCGCCTGCCACGAAGAAGCTGATCGCGCAGATCACGGGCGCGCCGGATCAGTAGTTTCCCGGGCTTTTGCATCGTTCGCGACCTATCATGGGAGAACGGCCCCATCGCTGCCGATACGCTTTGCCGGCAGCGGACTGGACCGTTCCTTGCTCCACAGCACCGAAGCGAACGCCCCACGCCGGGCCGCCTGGCCCAGGACCGCGAGACTATCGCCCGGAAGGCCGGCCCCAGCGGGCGTTCGTGAATTTCATCTGGCACTCACGGAGAAATCAAATGACCATCGAATTCACCAGCCGTCGGCACGTCGTGGCCGCATCGCGAGTCGCATTCGAAGCGACCGTCGAAGGAAAAGAGGTATGGTGCAGCGTATCAATCGACGCCCTGAACGACCATTTCGGCAACACGGGTACGTCGTCGCACGATCTGATCACGGCGTTCGAAGGTAATCGGAGGAAGATTGAAGATGCAGCGCGCCGCGTGCTGCAGCGAAATGGGGGGCAGTCGGTCGAGCTGGAGACTCGCGACTTTCATTGAGCGCTCATCGAGCGAATAAAAAGCAGCGTGCGCCGGATGGCAAGGACGGCGCGCGATGCCGCAAATCAGATGGCGAGCGCATGGACGACACTTTATTCGCTCAATTGCCGGGCTGCGTTTTTTCCGCGGCGCAAGGGAACACAGGCAATAGCCGCTCACTCACTGCAGGACAAAAAACCCAAGGACAGCATAAATAAAAGAGGCGAGAAAGCACTCCCGCCTCTTTGCTGATTGTGCCGGGTCGTCACTGCCCGCTTTAGGCGCGTGCTTTTCTTCCTGCCTTGCCGGCTGCCGTCTTCTTGCGCCCAACGCCATTCATGCCCGCAGCATGCGCGCCGGCGATCAGAAACTTATTGCGGTCTTTCTCGCCTGCGAGCCACGCGGGCGCCGGACCACGGCCGCTCCACGTTGCGCCCGTTTCGGGATGACGATACTTCGCGGGTTGCGGGCCCTTGGGCTGGCCATTGCCCGTCCCGTGCTTCACGGCAACGCGCGTCGCAGCCGCTTCCGATGCGCCAGCAACCAGGTACTTCGAACGGTCTTTCACACTCGCGATCCAGGCAGGCGCGCGGCCATGCCCTGTCCACGTCGCACCCGTTTTCGGATCATGATATTTCGCGACGCCTTTCTTCTGCACGCCTGCCGATTTCAGCGAAGGACGGCCACGCTTTTTATGGCCGAGATGCGCGTCGATATCGGCAGTTGTCAGATCGTGCTTTGCCATCAGCGCGCGAATACTTTCGAGCGCAGCCGTCGACTTTTTCGACAGGATGGCTTCTGCCTCGGCCTGAAGCTTTTTTATCTTTGCCTGAAGTGCTTCGAGTGTCGCCATATTGAAACTCCTGATTGAAGATACCGGCACTATGCCATGGACCGGTCATATATGGCTAGAGTTCAACTATTACATGAAAAGACGTGCTCTCTCCATTGTCCTGAGGGGACGGCGGCACGGCCGTCCATACCGGTTTTCATATGGAACACAGTAAATGTCAAAAGGCTTGCATCCGCGTTGAATATCCAACTACTCACGCTATCCATAAGACTTTTTTCGCTTCCGGCGTCAGAATGCACCGGCCTAATGGAAGAATAGAGTATTGGACTGCGCTTTTCAGAGAGTCGATGGCCAAACGATGCCAAAACATAAAAATTCATATCCACCGCTTCTTTTATCCTAATGGCGGCGCTTGAGCAAAGGTCCGGCCAATTCATGCAGCATCGCAGTGAAGCACAGCTTCCAAAAGCAAACCGGGCTGCCGCGCCCCCGACGCGACAGCCCGGCCATTGCCGTGCACTACCTTTAGCTGGCCAGCTTGCGGAAAGTTTCGAGCACGGCGTCGCCTTTGAACGGCTTCACGATCCAGCCTTTCACGCCTGCTGCCTTGCCCCGTTCCTTCATCGCGGGACTGCTTTCCGTCGTCAGCATGATGATGTTGACACTCGCGTTGGCCAGTTCGCCGCGAATCTTCTCGGCCATCGTCAAGCCGTCCATGTTCGGCATGTTGACGTCGCTGACCACGAGACGAATGCCCGGCGACGCCTTTAGCTTCGCCAGACCGTCCTTGCCGTCGACGGCCGTATCGACGTCGAGACCGTTCTTCCTTAAGAAGCCCGCGACTTCATCGCGGACCGTGCTCGAATCATCTACTACCAGAACCTTCGCCATTGCTCACCCCGTAGCGCCTTTCGTGCGGCGCATTCATTGAAAACAGGCTCTCTGCGCATTGCGTCAGAAGAGCGCCAAAGCGTTAAAAGAGTTCGAGTTCGCCCGTGCTTTCTTCTGCCTCGTCGATATGCGCGACGAAATCGACGGGCGAACTCGCGCACACGCACAGCGTCGCGCCGAGTTGTACGTTTGCGCCGATGCTCACGCGAAAGGCCGCCAGATAGTCCGGCTTCAACTCCGTCAGATAAGGCACGCACGCGCCGCTCAACGGATAAGGCGTCGACATGCCCAGGTCCGGAAAGAACTCGACCATCTTCTGGTTGATTGCGCCACAGCACAGATTGCCGACTTCCATCAAGGCTTCCGCCAGCAACCTGTCTTCCGACTCGCGCAAGTAATAGTCGCGCGTGGTCTGATCGTCGTCGAAATGCAGCACGAGCAGAAGGCGGAATGAGATCGACGAGATGGTCAGAACGACGACATGGGCCGCAAGCGCCTGATTCGCATGCTGTGCATCGACGGGTGCGAGATCGCATGCGTCGCCGGAATCGACGGGCAAACGCGTGCGCGCCGAATGAAGAAAGATCCGCTCGATACTGTCTTTCGCTTGCTGACTGATCACGTGGTCGCCTGCTCTAACCGGGATTGAATCTGACCGGCAAGCGATTCCACGCTTGCCAGCGAAGCAGCGATCATCTTGCCGCCCGCCTGAATGTCCTGAAACGTCGCCGTCGTGATGAGGTCGTTGCGGTTCAGGCTGTCGTGATAGCTCTTCGACAATTCCTGCGAGCGCGCCGCGAGCGTCCGCACTTCGCTCGCGACGATCGAGAATCCGCGCCCCGCCGCGCCCGCACGCGCTGCTTCGATCGACGCATTCAGCGACACGATCAGCACATGGCGAACGATCGACGACAACTCATTGTTCTTCGAATGCATGTCGTGGTTCTGCGCCATCAGCGAGATCATCTGCTCGTGCCAGCGCTCGAACGTGGCCGACAGATGCCGCAGACGCCCTGCTTCCGCTGAAAGACGCGTCGCCTGCTGCAGCCATTCGTCCTTCTGCGCCTGCAGCGCGTTCAATGCGGCGCGCGCGTCTTCCGCCGACACGGACTGCTCCGCCACATCGTCGCGCAACGTCTCGACGAGCGCGTGCAGTTCGCGCGCCTGCTGCTCGTGCTGCCGGATCTCGGCGGCGTGACGTTCTTCGACAAGCTCGAGTGCCTTGTTCTGCGAGTCGAGCGCCGTCGTCTGCGACGCAACCGCCCTTTTCCCGTACCACCAACGATGCGCGAGCACAGCCGCAAGCGCGCCCACTGCGCTGCCCGCCACTGCTGCCGCAATCACATACTGATCGACCACAACTATCCCCGTCGTGCTATTCGAAATGTGCGTTCGCCTGAATCGAACTCACGGTTATCGCGGCGTCTTCCATCGACGTGCCGACGCTGTCGACCGCGCAGTTTTCCGGCAGATAGACAATCGTCTGGAACTGGCGGAAGTCCGCTCCCGCGTGATCGTCCGTGAAGCGCAATTCGATGCGGCCGCCTTCCCGTTTGATGAAATCGCGCACTGCGTCCATGCCGACGCCGCGGCCCGACACTTCCGTCACGTTTTGCGCCGTCGAGAAGCCAGGACGGAAAATCAACTCCGCCACGGCTTCGTCGCTCACTTGCGAATCGGGCTGCAGCCAGCCGCGATCGGCTGCGATCCCGCGAATGCGCGACAGCGCGAGGCCGCGTCCATCGTCGCTCAGCGTGATCTGCAACGCGCCTTCCGCGACGCCCACTTCGATATCGATCACGCCCGCTTCCGGCTTGCCGAGTTCGGCGCGCTGTTCGATCGATTCGATGCCGTGATCGACGGAATTGCGCAGCAGGTGCATGAATACATTCTTCAGCGTGGCGCCCGCCTGCGTGCGCAGGCGATAGCCGTTGTCGTCGATGCGCACGGCAGGCGCCGCCTTGCCGAGTTCGGCGGCAAGCGACGGCAACGATTGCAGCACGCCCGCGAGCGCGTCTTCGACCTTCTCCGTGCCGAGCAGCCGTAAGGTTCTGCGCACCGAATCGCGCGCCGTCAGCAGGTCGCGCATGTCGGCGGGATTCGCTGCGTCGAGCAGGCGCAGGCTTTCCTGAATGTGCTCGCGGTCCACCACCAGATAGCGTTCCGCGCTGCCGACAGGCCCGGCCTTGCGCCGGCCGAGGCTCACTTCGTTGATTGTCGCGTAATGCTGAAGCGCTTCTTTCACGCGCTCCAGTTCGGCCATCAACTGCTCCTGATCCCACTCGTGCGCCGACTCGGGGCGGCGCAGCGCGTCGTAACGCTGCTCGGTTTCATGAACGATGCTGGTCAGATGTTGAAGGCTATACGTGCGCGCATTACCCTTGATCGTATGCATATTGCGGAACAGTTCGGCAACGGCCGGCCCGTCGGCCTGCGTATGCTGGCGAATGATGCGTTCGTTCTCGTTGATGAAGCCCGTCGCACTGTCCACGAAGTGATGGAACTTCTCTTCGTTGACCGCGAGAATCTCGCCGATCATTTCAAGGCGGCGCTTCTGCTCGCCCGCTTCGGCGGCAAGCTGGCGCAACTCCGTCACGTCGCGCACGCACAGCATCAGGCGCATCACGGTGTCGCTTTCGTCGGTGATCGCGGACCAGCTCAGGTCGAGCGTCTTGTCGCGGCCATCGGGCATCTTGCGCGTCAATTCGTTGACGAGCAGATGCTGGTTGAATTCGAAGTTGATGCTGTCTTCGCCAATGCACGCAAGTACGGCCGCTTCCACTTGCGATACCGTATCCGAACCCAGATCGCAGTCGGCGAACACGAGATCCATCAGCGAGCGATTCGCAATGTCCTTCGTTTCGAAGATCGCTTCGAGATACGCAGAGTACTCCGAGTGGATCACCGCGCCTTCGACCACCGTCAGAATGCCCTGCTGCATGTTCTGCAACATCGCCTGAATGTCGGCAGTCTTCTGCTTGAGCTGCGCGGAGCTTTGCTGGATTTTCTCGATCATGCCGTTGAACGCGACGATCGAATGGCCGATTTCATCCATGCGGCCCACGGGCACACGGCGCGTGAAATCCTGGCTGGATGCGATCTCGCTCATCATGACCTGCATGTGCGAAAGCGGACGCGTGATCTGGCGATACAGCAGCAAGCCGATTGCGATCAGCACCAGAATCGCTGCGCCTGACGCGCTGCCGATGGCCGTCGTCGTCGTCGCGAGGCCCGTATTGAGCGCGTGGATTGCTTCGTCTTTCTGGCGGTTCTTTTCGATGCGCAGCGTTTCGACGATGCCTTCCAGTTCGTCGCGGTACTGCGCGACGTTCGCGAACAGATAGGCCTGCGCAAGGTCGTTCTTGCCTTCGGCCTTCATCTTCGCGGTGTCGTTGATCGCGGAGAAGTAATTCGCGAGGCTGTCGCGCGCCTGCGTGACGAGCCCTTCCTGCGCGTGGCTCGCCGCGGCTTTGGCCTGCACATTGAGTGCTTCGCGCAGCGACTTCTCTTTCGTGGCGAGTTCTTTCTGCGCCTGCTCGACCATGTTCGCGTCGGGCGCGTAGACGAGCGTCATGGTCGCGAGCTGCACGTCCTTGACCTGCGAGACGAGATCGGCAGACGCCAGCGCGCTCGGCACGACGCCTTGCGTGACCTGCCTGACGTCGGCGGCACTGCCGCGAGTCTGATAGACAGCGTATCCACCGATCGCCGACAAGGCGACCAGCATCAACACCACCAGTAAAGTGATGCGGTGACGGATGGTCATGTGGTATTCCCCGTGGTCTGTCACTGCACTGCGGCAGTGCTGCCCGCTCTGATTTGTCAAATTGGCGGGCGACGGGATTATCGTCGGCGGGTCATGACGAAGCTGTGACGGCCGCGCATTCTTCTGCCGATTGAAACGCACAATAGAACATGCCTGCTAATGGCGCTAAAGTTTGCGCTTTCGCTGCCGTTAACGGGCGCGCGCCCGTTTCGATCCGGCCCGGCTTGTTCTTTCATTTCATTCTCTAGCTCGTGACGAAAGGCTGCGCGGCAGGCTCTTTCGGCGCCGCATTGAGCCGCTCATATTCCGCGATCAGTTGCGCGCCGAACAGCATCAACGTCGCCAGCGCCTCGAGGCTGAACAGCACGACGATCGCCGTCGTCAGCGATCCATACACCACGCTCACCTGCGAGAGCGTCGCGAAGTACCACACCAGCACGCGCCGCGTGATTTCCCAAAGCACGGCGGCTGCCACCGCGCCGAAGAGCGCGTGCCACAACGTCGTGCGGCCCGCGGGAATCACCAGATAGATCGCAGTGAGCACGAAGATCTCTCCCGCAAGCCCGCACAGACAAAGCACGACGCGCGTTGCACCTGTTAGCGGAATCGCGTAACCGAACAGCACGACACTGTCGCTGGCGATCGCCTGAAGACTGCTCGACACGAGCGTGACGAGCAGCACGCCGATACCGAGCGACAGACTGAACAGATAAGGCAGGATCGCCGACAGCAGAAAATGCCTGCGCCGGATCGCCACGCGATGCACGAAGATGATCGACAGTGCATTCTCGAGTACGGTGAATGCGAGCGAACTGAAAAAGATCATCGTGACGACGAGAAACCAGCCGATCACCGAGCGATGCGCCAGAAAGTTGGCCAATTCATTGACGATTGCGCGCGACTGTCCCGGCACGAGCCATTCGAGCAGACGCGCAAGCGTATCGAGCAACAGTTTCTCGCCAACGAAATGGCTGAACGCGATCGCGACGAGAATCAGCAGCGGCACGATCGACAGCAGCGCGTAATAAGCGATCGCGCCCGCGAGCAGCAACCCCTGGTTCTTGCGGAATGCCTTGACCACCTGCAACGCGAATCGCGCGGGATGCGTGGCGACGAAAATCAGCGCGCGATTGTGTTCCTTCTTCACGCGCTTCACACTTTTCACGCTCTCCACGTCGACCTCCGCTCGCGTCGTTGCGCTCGGACCCTCGGTAACGACGGAGCAAGCAGCGGTCCCGGTCGCACGGCAAATAGTGAAAGCAAAAATTCAAAATAGCCGATCATTTGTTCATTTATAGAGCAAAAGAACTTAGTCGACGGGCAAACACGCTCCTGATTTACCCCAATCCCGCAGCCTCGCAGCACGCTGTCCAAACGGCCCGAAACCCTTATCCAGAAAGGATTTCAGCGTGACCGGACGGCACCGCACTGCACGCACCGCATCAAAACCCAACCTTGATTTTCAGACGCGTCGCTGCTGTACTAACTAAAACAACTTGATTTAGTAAGGCCCGCGTTACCGGCATTCCGATGTCCGGCGAACGCGCAAGAAGGCGCGATCAGCGCACGCGCAAGCCGCTGAATCGACCGCTGAACACAACGTCGTTGTCAATCATCCGGAGGAGCGTCCCATGAACCCCATTTCCCGCAGGCCACTGCGTCGCACGTCTCACATTCAGCCCGTCGCGAAGGGCATCGCTGCTGCGTGTATCGCGGCGTCCGCGCTGTGGTGCGCGGGCACGAGTCTCGCCGCCGATCAGCCCATCGTCGGCCTGATCACGAAGACGGACACCAATCCGTTCTTTGTCAAGATGAAGCAAGGCGCGGAAGCCGCCGCACAGAAAGACGGCGCGAAGCTGCTGACGGCGGCCGGCAAGTTCGACGGCGACAACGCGGCGCAGGTCACGGCGATCGAAAACATGATCACGGCAGGCGCGAAGGCGATCCTGATCACGCCGAGCGACACCAGGGCGATCGTGCCGAGCATCAAGAAAGCGCGCGCGGCAGGCGCACTCGTGATCGCGCTCGACACGCCGACGGAACCGCAGGACGCAACCGACGCCCTCTTCGCCACCGACAACTTCAAGGCAGGCGTGCTGATCGGCCAGTACGCGAAGGCGGCACTTGGCGGCAAGCCCGCGAAGATCGCGACGCTCGACCTCGCGCCCGGCGTCTCCGTCGGCGTGCTGCGTCATAACGGCTTCCTGCAGGGCTTTGGCGTGAAGGAAGGCGACCCGTCGATCGTGTGCAGCCAGGACACGCGGGGCGATCAGTCGAAGGGCCAGACGGCGATGGAAAACTGCCTGCAGAAGTCGCCCGACATCAACGTCGTCTACACCATCAACGAACCGGCAGCGGCGGGCGCGTATCGCGCCTTGAAGAGCGCGGGCAAGGACAAGAGCGTGATGATCGTGTCGATCGACGGCGGCTGTGAAGGCGTGCGCAACGTGAAGGCAGGCGCGATCGCCGCGACGTCGCAGCAGTATCCGCTGAAGATGGCGTCGCTTGGCGTCGAAGCAGGCGTCGAGTACGCGAAGACGGGCAAGAAGGCCACCGGCTATCACGACACGGGCGTCACGCTGATCACCGACAAGCCGCAAAACGGCGTCGACAGCAAGGACACGAAGTTCGGCCTCGACAACTGTTGGGGCAACAAGTAAGCGCGGTAACGCATCACGCAGTAATCAGGCAACAACCCAGGCAACAACCAGTAGCAAGCATGCAGTGAAGGAGATGCGCATGGCGCGCATCTCCGCCAGTTCTCCAGCGTGAGCGCGGCGGTCTCGCACCTGCCGCGCGCCTATCACGCGATGTTTCGAGGAAACACATCATGTCGACTCCCACCGTTCCCGCTCAAAGCCACCGCCGGTTCGCGGATCATTTGCCGACGCTTGCCGAAGCGGGCCCGTTGATCGCACTCGTACTCGCGTGCATCTTCTTCATTTCGCAGAGCAGCCGCTTTCTGTCGTTCCAGAATCTGTCGCTCATCCTGCAGCAGACGATGGTGGTCGCCGTCATCGCGATCGGCCAGACGCTGATCGTGCTGACGGGCGGCATCGATCTGTCGTGCGGGATGGTGATGGCGCTCGGCTCGATCGTGATGACCAAGTTCGCCGTCGTGATGGGCGTGCCGCCCGTGCTCGCGATCATTTGCGGCGTCGGCGCGAGCACGCTGTTCGGCCTGCTCAACGGCGTGCTCATCACGCGCATCAAGCTGCCCGCTTTCATCGTCACGTTGGGCACCTTGAACATCGCATTCGCCGTCACGCAGATTTATTCGAACGCGGAGAGCGTATCGAATCTGCCCGACGCGATCATGTTCTTCGGCAACACCTTCAATCTCGGACCGGCCACCGTGACGTACGGCACCGTGCTTACGCTGCTGATGTATCTCGCCACGTGGTTCGTGCTGCGCGACACCGTGCCCGGCCGCCACCTCTACGCGCTCGGCAACAACCCCGAAGCCGCACGCCTGATGGGCCTTTCCGCACAACGCATTCTGATCACCGTGTACACGCTGTCGGGCGCGATCTACGGCATTGCCGCGCTGCTGTCGGTGTCTCGCACGGGCGTCGGCGATCCGCAAGCGGGTCAGACGGAGAACCTCGACAGCATCACGGCAGTCGTGCTGGGCGGCACGAGTCTGTTCGGCGGACGCGGCTCGATTGCGGGCACGCTTCTGGGCGCGTTGATCGTCGGCGTGTTTCGTAATGGCCTGACGTTGATGGGTGTGTCGTCGGTGTACCAGGTTTTGATCACCGGCGTTCTTGTGATTCTCGCAGTCGCCGCCGACAAGCTGTCGCGCCGTGGCGCACGTTGAACAGATATTCGAAGGAGCCTGTCATGTCGACATCCCCCTCTTCCGCCAACGGCGGCGCCAACGGCAAGACGGCCGTTCTGCAGGCGCGTGGACTCATCAAGCGTTACGGCCAGGTCACCGCGCTAGACGGCTGCGACTTCGAAGTGATGCCGGGCGAAATCATGGCCGTGATCGGCGACAACGGCGCGGGCAAGTCGTCGCTGATCAAGGCGCTTTCCGGCGCGCTCGTGCCCGATGAAGGCGAACTGCTGCTCGACGGCAAACAGGTCAAGTTCCGCAGCCCGCTCGACGCGCGCCAGCAAGGCATCGAAACCGTTTATCAGGATCTCGCCGTCGCGCCTGCCATGAGCATCGCGGAGAACCTGTTTCTGGCACGCGAACTCGTGAAGCCGGGCTGGCGCGGCAAGATCTTCAAGATGATCGACAAGCGCCGCATGCTCGAGGAAGCGACCAATGCAATGAAGGACTTGCAGATCGGCATCCGGTCGATGCGTCAGGCCGTCGAAACGTTGTCGGGCGGCCAGCGCCAGGGCGTGGCGGTAGCGCGCAGTGCGGCATTCGCGCGGCACGTGGTGATTCTCGACGAACCGACGGCGGCGCTCGGCGTGAAGGAAGGCAACATGGTGCTGGAACTGATTCGTCGCGTGCGCGACCGCGGCCTGCCCGTGATCCTGATCAGTCACAACATGCCGCACGTGTTCGAGATCGCGGACCGTATCCACATTCAGCGGCTTGGACGGCGCGCGGCGCTCGTGAACAAGAACGACATTCACATGTCGGATGCCGTCGCCATCATGACGGGCGCGAAACAGGCCGATGTACGGGCGATCGCCTGATGCATGAGCACGACTAGCCAGAAGACGTCGATGGATACGGGAACCCGTTCACCGCTCAAACGCACGGTCGGCTCGAACCAGGTCGGCATGCGGCAGTTCAACGAACGCATCGTGCTGCAGGCGATCCGTTTGCATGGACCCTTGCCGAAGGCCGACGTGGGACGTCTCACGCGTCTGTCGATGCAGACGGTGTCGATGATCGTCGAGCGGCTGATCGACGATGGCCTGCTCGAAAAGCAGGCGCGCGTACGCGGACGCATCGGGCAGCCTTCCGTTCCCATCGCGCTGCGTGCGGAAGGCGCCTATACGATTGGCGTGAAAGTCGGGCGGCGCAGCCTCGATGTGCTTGCCATGGATTTTCTTGGACGCGTGTGCTGCCGCGAAGTGCAGGAGTATGCGTATCCCGATCCGCGCACGCTGTTTTCTTCGCTCGACAGCAAGCTTGCACGTATCAACGATGCGCTTGGCGCGCGGCGCGAGAAGGTGGTCGGCGTGGGCGTCGCAGCGCCGCTGTGGCTGGGCGGCTGGCGCGATTTTCTCGGAGCGCCGCCTGAAGCACTCGATGCATGGAACGACATCGACATTCGCGCGCGCATTGCGTCGATGACGGGCTTGCCTGTCGAGTTCGCCAAAGACACGACGGCTGCCTGCGCAGCGGAACTCGTGATGGGCCAGGGGCGCGGCATCCACAATTTTCTGTATCTGTTCGTGGGCACGTTCATTGGCGGCGGGCTGGTGATCGACGGACGGCTGCACGGCGGTCCGCACGACAACGCCGGTGCTGTCGGCTCGATTCCCATCATGAGCGGCAACGCGCGGCAGCCTGCGCAACAGTTGCTGCATGCGGCGTCGGGCTTCGTGCTGGAGAAGCTGTTTGTCGATGCGGGCGCGCCGGCTACGGCCGCGCATGATCATCGGGCGTTGTCGGCTGATTTGTGGCGGATTACCGAGCAATGGCTCGATACTGCTTGCCCCGCGATTGCCGGGGCATTGACAAATGCGGCTGCTTTGCTGGATCTCGAGGCCGTCGTGATTGATGGTGAAGTTGATCGTCAACTTGTGAGGGAGATTATTCGGCGCACCGAGCGGGTGCTTGATAAGTTCGAATGGGAAGGGATTGTGCGGCCGCAGTTGCTGGAAGGGACGATTGGCGCCGATGCTCGAGCTATGGGTGGCGCTATTTTGCCGTTGTATGCGCACTTTGCGCCTGTGCATGAGCTTTTTTTGAAGCCTGCAGTCGAGTATTGAGGTTTTTGTCTGCGACGCAGTCGCCATTCTGGATTTTTTCTGTCTGCGACGCAGTCGCCGTTTTTGGTTTTTGCTTTTTGGTTTTTGGGTTCTTGGTTTTGATGGCATCCGCGATTTCGTATCGGTGCTGCAAGCGTTGCCCCTGTGCGGGGCGGCACTTACTTTCTTTGCCGCCGCAAAGAAAGTAAGGGAAGGTCTGAACAACCCGTTTTCTGCCTGGGATCTCTAACTGGCACGCGCGGAGTGGAATTCGCGTCCCCATTCACGCTGTGTTGAACCGATGCCGGTCGCATCTTGCGCATGGACGCTGCGCCTTTGGGGGCGTCTTCGCCCTTCATTTCGCTTTACCGAGCACCCCGCGAGCCAACCAGAGATTGATCAGCGCGAACTGCGTTTCGATCTGCGCCGTGTTCTTCGCCATGCCTCGATACCGCGCCTTCAGATAGCCGAACTGACATTTGAGCACCCGAAACGGGTGCTCAACCTTCGCCCGCACGCCCGCCTTGAGCCGCTCGACTTTCTCGTAGATTCTGTCGAGCCGCTTGCTTTTGTCCAGCTTTCTTCGCTTGCTCGGCCTCATCGCCACGTGCCACTGGACCGCCCCCGTTTCGCCTCGCTTCTCGATGCCCACGTAGCCCGCATCGGCAAACGCAACCTCCTCGTCGCCGTGCAACAGTTCATGCGCCACCGTGATGTCGTGAACATTTGCCGGCGTGCACTTGACGGTATGCACCAGCCCCGACTCCACATCGACTCCGATGTGCGCCTTCATACCGAAGTACCAGCTGCCGCCCTTTTGCGTCTGGCTCATCTCCGGGTCTCGCGTGCCAGCCTTCTTCGTCGAACTGGGTGCCGAAATCAGCGTTGCGTCGACCGCCGAGCCCGCCTTGAGCATCAGGCCCTTCGCCTGCAGGATCTCGTTGACCGTCGCCAGCATTCTGGCCGACAGCTCATGGGCCTCAAGCAGGTGCCGGAATCGCAGGATCGTGCTCTCGTCAGGCAGCCGCGTCATGCCCGTGCCCAGCAGCGCGAACTCCCGGTACAGCGGGATGTCGTGCAGCGCCTCCTCCATCGCCGGGTCCGAGAGGCTGAACCATTGTTGCATGAAGTGAATGCGAAGCATCGTCTGGATCGGAAAAGGCGGGCGGCCAGTCTTGCCTTTCGGATAGTGCGGTTCGATGAGCGCAATCAGCTTCTGCCACGGCACCACGCGCGTCATCTCATCGAGAAACTCGCGCTTGCGGGTGCGCTTCGTCGACAGATCCAGACCAAGACCAAGTTGTGTCATCACGCCACTCCATGAAGTCTCCTGATCCCAGGATAGTCCAAGCTCACGTCAATGCCAGGACTTTTGCAGAGATTCCTAAGCAAAGAAAGCGGGCTAACACCGCCAGCTCTAGTCATTGCCTGCGGGACCCCAACGGGTCCCGCACTCCAGACGGCATCGCACTGTCTCACGCGCGTTGCCAGCGTGCTAACTCACGCCTCACCCGCTTCACGCTCCCGCGTCACGGACTGCGTCACCAGGAAGTTCACGGCCGCCCAGGTGGCAAACGGTGTGTAGGGCGTCGCGACGGAAGTGCACCACTCCGGACTGAAAAGCGGAATCGGTGTCGTAGAAGCGCCAACGCGTAAGGTGCGACAGCCTACACACCGTTTGCCACCTGGGCGGCGCAGACGGTGCGCTGCCGCTGGCTGCGCTACGGGTGACTAGAGAGGGTGATGCGTCTGTTAAAGGCGCTGGCAACGCACATGAAATAGCGTGTTGCCGTGTGGAGTGCGGGACCCGTGGGGGGCCCGCAGGCAAACACAAGAATTGGCGGTGTGAGCGGCTTTCTTTTGCCTACTTTTCTTTGCCGCTGTGTACAGACTGGAGACATAGCTGACAGGTGTACAGGGACATGGTTGACACTTTCGGGCAATCAAACGCTCGAATTCCGACTATGCCCTGGGAAGTAAAAAACACCATGAATCTCCGCGAAGAATTCGTCAGCCTGGCCGCCACACAGGCTCTTTCATTCAGCGAACTGTGCCGGCGCTACCGGATCAGCCGCCAGACTGGTTACAAGTGGCTCGGTCGCCACAGGACCGAAGGCGCCGGCGGGTTGGCCGACCGTTCCCGCCGCCCGCACCACAGCCCCCTGCGCTCACCCGAACACATCGAAGCGCAGGTGCTGGAACTGCGCCGCGTGCATGGCTGGGGCGGACGCAAGATCGAACGGCGCCTGAGGGATCTGGGCAAGACAGAGGTGCCCGCGCCCGCCACGATCACCGAGATCCTGCGGCGCCACGGGCTCATCGACGAGCAGGCGTCGCGCCAGCGCCAGCACTGGCAGCGCTTCGAGCACGAGCATCCGAATCTGCTGTGGCAGATGGACTTCAAGGGTGACGTCCAGACTCTGACGTGCGGGCGCTGCATGCCGCTGACGGTCATCGACGATCACTCGCGCTATAACATCGTACTGAGCGCCTGCTCGCGCACCACCACGCAGGTCGTGCAGGCCGCGCTTGAGCGCGCGTTCCGCTGCTACGGGCTGCCTGCGCGCATCAATACCGACAACGGTGCGCCGTGGGGCTCGCCCAGCGCGCCGGGGCAACTCACCGAGCTCGCGGTCTGGCTGATCCGGCTGGGCATCCAGGTGAGCTACAGCCGGCCGTACCATCCGCAGACCAATGGCAAGGACGAACGGTTTCACCGCACCTTGAAGGCCGAAGTGCTGGACCGGCAGGCCTTCAGCACGCACGAGCACATGCAGCAGGCACTGGATCGCTGGCGGCATGTGTACAACGTCGAACGTCCGCACGAGGCACTGGGGATGGCCACGCCCATCACACGCTATGCGTGCAGCCTGCGCACGATGCCCGACCGGCTGCCTGAGCCCGACTACGACTCCCGTGATGAAGTCTTGCGGGTCAATGCAAGCGGCGTGGTGCGCCTGCGTGGTCAAAGACTGAAGCTCTCAATCGCGCTCAAGGGGCTGCAGGTGGCAGCCCGTCCGAGCGAGAACGAAGACGGGGTGATCGAGCTGTGGTTCACCCATCAGCGGGTCGCAAGACTTGACCTGAAGGCACCCAAACCCTGACCATCAGGTGTCAACGATGTCCCCGTACATGTGTCAACCATGTCTCCAGTCTGTACACAGCGGCAAAGAAAAGTAGGTGCCGCCCCGCACAGGGGCGACGCAAGAAGCACAGATACGAATTCGCGGATGCCAGCAAAAAACAAAAGCAAAAACAAAAGCAAAAGCAAAAGCAAAAGCAAGGCTACGCAGCAGCCTTCACAGAAGCAACACCATCATCCAGTTCACCGCCCAACGCATCGACAACACCATCGAGCAACTTGACGAGTTCCCCGTCATCAAAGTGAAATCAGAATCAAACTGTTCATCATCATTCTGCGCGGTGGGATCACCCGCCTCTTTTATGACATCGAGCGCAGTGACGCGCTTGATCGTCAACGAAGGCGTCAGCACGAACGAAACGCGATCGTTCCAGGTCATGGCAAGCCGCATGCACTGCTTACCCGCCTCGATATGCCGACGCATATCGTCGGCCTCGAGCGCATGCCCGACGTACCGCACGGTCGCATTCCCTTCCGCCGGCGAGCGCAACTCCGTATCCTGATCCAGCGTGAAATTGACAGGGCCTTCGCCAGCAAGCAGCCAGTTAGTCATTGCGGCAACAGGCGCCTGCGCGACGCGCAAACCAAAAATCGGCAGACGGTCGACGGATTTGACCAGCAACCCAAGCACGTCGTCGCCCAGCGCCTGCGACGCAGCATCGATCACCAGCCAGCCGTTGACGGTATCGATCCACACGCGCGTGTCGCGCTGGATGCTGAACGCGCGCGGCAGCAGTTCATCGGTGACCTGCTCTTTCAGGTCGCGCATCTGCTTGCGGCCAGGCTTGAAGCCCTGCTGCTCTTCGAGTTCCTGCGCGCGTGCCCTGGTTACCTGCGTGACGACAGACGCGGGCAGCAGCTTCTTCTCCGCGCGATACGTCAGCAGCATCTGCTTGTTGATGGAATAGACGAGCGAGCCGTCATTGCGCGGCGACGTCCAGCCCTGCCGCTGCGTCTCGACGCTGTTGGCAGGCTGGAACGCGTGCGGCGCGAGCCACTTTTCCATTTGCTCGGCGCTCACTTTCCACGGAGCGGGAAGACGGTGAAGCTGTAGATTCTTGAACCACATGGCGAGAACGGGCAAAGCGCGTCATTCTATATGACGACGGCGAAGCCGCGGATTTTCGTTTCCACTGCCCCGCCATCATGACGCGCTCACTCCAGTCAAACTCAGCTCGCAATCCCCGCTTGAACCTTCGCCGCGACATCCGCAGGCACCCACGTCTTCCACATCTCAGGGTGCGTGCGCAGGAACTGCGCGGCCATCGTCGGCGCGTCCAGTTTCTTGACGCTCATATCGAGAATCGTCGCGTTCAGGAAGTCCATCGGAAATCTGACCTTCGAGAACATCGTCATCAGTTGCGGCTCTGCGTTGTAGAAGGGCGTCGACGTGCCGACCGTCACGTGCGACACCCTGTACGACGACGCGCACTGCTGCGTGCTGCTCTCGTTACGCAACGTCTGCCAGCATGCCTCGTTATACGCAGGCATCTTCAGCTCGGTCAGCCTGTACTTCGCCATCAGTGCCGCCGGTCCCCAGTAGTAGAACAGGATCGGCGCGCCGCGCGTGTACGCCGACGCGATCGCGGCATCGAGCGCCGCGCCCGTGCCGGGACGGAAGTTCGTGTACGAGTCGTCGAGCCTGAGCACCTTCAGCAGCCGCGTATTCACGCGCTCGCAGTCCCAGCCGCTCGGGCAGTTAAGAAAGCGGCCCTTGTTCGGCTCTTCGTCGTCGCTGAAGACGTTCTTGTACTTCGGCAGATCCGCCACCGATGCCAGCCCCGGCGCCGACGCCTTGATGCCGCGCGCGGGATCACCCTTCACCACGTAGTCCGGCACGAACCAGCCCTCTTTCGTACCGCCCGGCAGCGTATCGCCGACCAGCTTCACGCTGCCCGATTCGACTGCCTTCGCGGTGATCTCGCTGCGGCCCGTCCATTGCTCGGCCCAGATCTGCACGTCGTTGTGCGCGAGCGCCGTTTCCGTCGCGGCCGTGCTGCCCGGCACGACGTCCGTCTTGCAGCCGTAGCCTTTCTCCAGAATCTGCCGCAGCACTTCTGTCGCGAACGCGCCGCTCTCCCACGTAATGCCCGCGAAGTGCACGGTCTTGCCCGCGCTGCACCAGCTTCCGGGTTTGGCGGCGGTGCTGTCGGCGGCATGCGCATTGCCCGCCGCGAAAAGGGTCGCGGCAGTCGTAGCGGCGGCCAGCACGGCCGCGCGCATCTTGATGGATCGCATCATCGAATGTCTCCTGTGCGAAGGTCTCGAATCTTGTTGTGATCGGTCACGCGGTTTGCGCGACCCGCCACGCCATCGCAGGATGCGTGACATGGCATCGCGATTGTGCGGTCCGTTTTTTTCGTCGATGAAGCGATGTTTTTGATGCCGGGTATGAGTCCCGCTCAATATCGGGTTTCTACCGTGGGGGTTTGCGCGAAGGCGATTGCGCGCTTCGGCTGGTTCAGCGCGGCGGATAGCAGAAGCCGTAGTCCTCGCAACCCGGACAGCCCGGCGCGGGGGCAGGCGCGCGGCCTTCGGCAAGCGCCAGTTCGCGCGCGAGAAATTTCTTCCAGCGCATGCCGTCCGTGTTGCGCGCGACAAGCCGCGGATAGTGGCGCGTGAGGATCGCCGTGACGTCGTCGCGTCCATCGAGGCCGAGATCGCGCCACAAATGATCGGGACGCAGGCATGCTGTTGCAAGGATCGTCGCGAGGCATTGCGCATCGAGGTCCGCCGCTGCGAGCGAAGACTCGTGTTGCAGCAGCGTCGCGCGCATTGCATCGACAAACGCCTGATGCTCGCTCGCGGCGATACGTTCAGGCACGGCGTGCCGCAGCGCGGCGTGCGGAAATTGACGTGAGAGCATCGCGTCGAGCGCACCGCGCGTCAAGCCGAGATGCAGCAGTTGACCGCCCGCGAGCTTCGCGCCGATCAGGCGCGCGAACATCACGGTATCGGCGGCGTCGCGATGCAGCGCCTGATCGAGCAGGCGCACGACTTCCGCATCACGTTTGTCGCTCGAACCGGTTGTCATGACAAAGCCTCCGTTTGCGTCGCTAAGCCGCACCAAACTTCTTCCGATACGCGCCCGGACTCGTCAGCGCAATGCGCCTGAAGTGCCGGCGCAACGACTCTTCGGACCCGAAGCCCGCCATTTCCGCGACGCGCGACATCGGCAGGCCGGCGGGCGATTCGAGCAGATCCCGCGCAATCGCCACGCGCTCGCGAATCAGCCATTCATAGGGCGCCATTCCCGTCGCATCGCGGAACTGCCGCTGCAGCGTGCGCGGACTCATCGCCGCCTGCCCGGCCAGCGACGCCAGCGTGTGCTCGCGCGCGGGATTCGCGCGCACGTAGTCCATCAGACGCGCAAGCCGGCCGCTGTCGTCCTGCGGCATCGGACGCGGCACGAACTGCGCCTGGCCGCCCTCGCGATGCGGCGGCACGACGAGCCGCTGCGCGACGCGATTCGCAATCGCACTGCCGTAGTCGCGCCGCACGAGATGCAGCAGCATGTCGAGCCCCGCCGCCGATCCCGCCGACGTGATCACCTGCCCTTCATCGACATAGAGCGCATCGGGTTTCACACGCAGTTGCGGATAGCGCTGCTGCAACTTGTCGGCGTAACGCCAGTGCGTCGTGACCGTCTTGCCGTCGAGCACGCCTGCTGCCGCGAGCACGAACACGCCCGAGCAGATCGAGCAGACGCGCGCGCCGCGCTCGACAGCCGCGCGGATCTTCTTCAGCAGCGGCTCGGGCGGACACTCGTCGGGATCGCGCCAGCCGGGCACGACGATTGTCGACGCCCGGTCGAGCATCCTGAGCGTGTACGGCGCCGCCACGCTGATGCCGCCTGCCGCGCGAATCGGACCGGGCTCGACGGCGCACACGGCAAAGCGATACCACTCGACGCCGAGTTCCGGGCGTTCGAGCGCAAACAGTTCGGTCACGCAACCGAATTCGAAGGTGCACAGGCGGTCGTAGACGAGCGCCGCGACGAGATGATCTTGCATGGCGCGATATTACCGGAGACGGGCGATTGCGCCACGGCCCGATACCGATGCCTCCGGCGGCTCTACCCAGCGCCGGGGCATTAAACGCTTTCGGAGGTTGCGAGCGGGAAGCCTTCGTCGACCCATCCCGTCACGCCTCCGATCATGACCTTCACGGGGCGGCCAAGCTGCGCGAGTCGAATCGCACCACGCGTCGCGCCGTTGCAATGCGGACCCGCGCAATACGTCACGAACAGGGTATCAGGCGGATAGTCAGCCAGTTTCGATGCGACGATCTTCCCATGCGGCAGGTTGATGGCACCCGGCACATGGCCTTCGGCGAACATCGCCGGACTGCGTACGTCGAGCAACACGAAATCGATTGCGTCGGGGCCTTGGGCATAGGCGGCGTGAACATCGGCACAATCGGTTTCGAAGGCTAACGACGCCGTGAAATGCGCCAGAGCAGCGGCGCTCCCGGCTGCGGCGACTGCGGTGACTGCGGTGACTGCGGTGACGACTGACATCTGTGATCTCCCCGGACATTGCGATGGAAGTGATTATCCCGTTCGATCGCGGCAGACAACAGTGGCGCAAACGACGACTCCCGGTAACATCACGCCATCGACCTTTATGTGTCGGCCGGCAATCCTCGGCGTGCAGATGCCGCGAACATGTCATCGGTCTGAACGACGGCGCCTGCCGCCGTCGCAAGTCTCCGTGCCTCGTCGAGGTCGTGCTGCCCTATTGCGAACGCGATGTACTCGTCAGATCCCGCGTCGAGATGCAGCCCGGCTTCGGATGCCTCTGGCGCTGCTGGCGAGCGCTCTTCTCGACTGTAGCCGAACAAACGATTGAAAATTCTAAACATGGGCTCGGGCTGCGCATGCTATGTGTGCGCATAGAAACGGTTTGAGTGCCGAAAATAAGAACCCCGAAAGCTGCTCACGTCACCCTCAAATCCGGGTTCTGCGCGCCACGCCAGATCTGGCATAACTGGCGTCCAACTTCATGCAACGAGTTATGTCTGCTATAAATGCGACGCAACCAGGCGGCATCGCTCAACCCTTCGGTCACAGTGCTCCTGATCATCTCCAGGCCCTCCTCCGCGCCCAGAGACCGTGCATGATCGGCGACCATCTTCAGCGTGGCCAGAATCTGGTTTCGTATCGTATCGCGCTCGCCCGTTTCAGGATTCACGCAGGTTCCGTCCAGCCCGAACCGGCAGGCCATGAAGCGGTTCGTCCGATAGACCTCGTAATCCCGCTCACTGAGGCGCAGCGGTTTGTCCATCAGCAGATAACGCGAAAGCGATTGAATATACGCCGCGATGGCAGCCGCCCACTCGATGCGCAGCGGCGTATCCATCACGCGTACTTCGATCGTGCCGTACCCCGGACTCGGACGTATGTCCCAGTAGAAGTCCTTCAGGCTTTTGACGAGACCTGTGTTACTCATCCGCTCGAAGTACTGCTCCAGCTCCGACCACTTCGTCACGAAAGGCGCGTGCCCGGATAAAGGAAACGGAGCAACCGAATTCAGCCGCGCGCACTGAAACTGCGTATCGCTCGCCTGAACATAGGGTGAGGAAGCGGCCAGTGCGATGAAATGCGGCACGTAGCGCGAAAGCGAATGCAACAGCACGAGCGCCGAATCCGGATCCGGGCAACCCACGTGCACGTGCTGGCCAAATATCGTGAACTGCTGGTAAATCGCGCCATACAGTTTCATCAGGTATTCCGAGCGCTCACGACCATCGGAACGCTGGTCGTACCAGTTCTGGAAGAAGTTGGTGCCGCCGCCACACACGCCGACATTCAGAAAATCGGCCGCGCCCACCAGCGTATCGCGAAGCACCTGCAATTCACCGCGTGCCTGCTGGAAATCCCCGCACACCCCTGTCGCTAACTCGATCATGCCCTCGGTCGTCTCGGGTTTGATCGCGCCGACGAAGTCGTGCTCTTTCACGCCACTCAGCAATTCCGTTGCCGCCTTCGTCAGGTTGTAGTCGTGCGTATTGACGATCTGAATCTCGAGTTCGACGCCAATCGTGAACGCATCTGATGAAGCGAATGGATCGAGCATACCTTGTCCTGTTTGCCGCACCGGTCGGAATAGAGTTGTTATAGAACCTGCCGATGGACATTACAAACAGCGAACGCGTCGCTCAATACGCGCACAGCGGTCGTGCATAACCGACTCTGCGTTCGGGGGATTGCCGAAAAACCATGCGGAACCGCCTCCTCGCCGTCGTGCAGCTGCCCGTTATATACAGCAGGGATCTATGAGCCTATGCCCGCCCCAGGCAAACCGCGACACGGTCGTCTCGCTTCCAGCCACACAACGCGCGGCAACAGCTGCACACAACCCGCCAGTACTATTCGACGCGACGCCGCGTCGAAATCGCCGACGCCGTCGAAATGACCAGGTCGGCAAAACGCCGCTCGTCGCGGTCGGCGTGCCATCGCGATCTCGCCACCGCGATATTCACTGCGCCGATGCCCCGTCCGTGCGCATTGGTAATAGCGGCCGCCGTCGAAATATCGCTGACGAAGTACTCGTCTTCCGTGTGCGCGTAGCCCTGCTTCCGGATCTGCGCGATGCGGTCTTTGATCTTGCGCGGCTGGTACACGGTCGACGGCGTATACGGCACGAGATTCGTACGCGACAGGATGTCGTCGATCTCTGCGTCGGGCAGCGTCGCCAGGATGGCGAGCCCAGGCGCAGTGCAGTATGCGGGCAGACGCGAGCCCGTAATCACGTGGGCGTTGAACACGTTGCGGCTCACGATCCGCAGCACGAACACGATGTCGGTGTCGTCGAGCACGGTGAGATTGGTGGCCTCCTCCGTCTCCGAGCCGAGTTGCTGGAGATAAGGTGTCGCGCGGCTCACGAGTTCGTTGGACGTCAGGTAATGGTAGGTGAAGTCCAGCAGCTTGGGCGACAGTTCGTACTTGCGGCTGTCGGCATCCTTGAAGAGGTAGCCGAGCGCCGCGAGCGTGAACGTGAAGCGCTGCGTCGCGCTCAGGTCGAAACCCGTGATCGAGGCAATCTCGGACAGCGACAACTGACGCTTGCTGCCGTCGAACGCGGTGAGCACTTTCATCGCCTTTTCGACGGATTGCACGTACAGCGAAGAGGCACTCGGATCCGCCGCCTCGGCCTGCGGCTTCGTCGCTGGGCTCTTGCGCTTGCGCGGAACTTTAGGCGCGTCGGTCATCACATGTTCATCTTGTCGATTGTTGGCGAATTATCGCATGACCCTAAAGCAGTATCGAATCGCGATATCACGCCCGCGTCTTGTCCATGCGATCCCAGGCATCGTCGGCGCTGCGCGACAGCAGATGCTTTTTGATGCGCTCGCTCGCCGTCAGCTCGAAGCTGTCCACCGCACGGTAATAGCGCGGCAACTGGAAACTCGCGAGCCGCTCGCGCGCCCACGCGTGCATGGTCTCCCAGTCCACGGGTTCGCCCTTGAACTGCACGTTGAGCAGAATGTCCTGCTCGCCGATAGCCGATGCCACGCCGATCGCCGCGCTGGCGTGAATGGCCGGATGCTCCGCGAAAATGCGCTCGATCTCCCACGCCGATACGTTCTCGCCGCGAACCCGCATGCTGTCCGTCTGCCGGCCGATGAAGAAGAAATCGCCGTCGGCATCGCGCCGCGCGCGGTCGCCCGTATGCAACCTGCCGTTGCGCAATGCGGCTCGGGTGGCGTCGGGATTCTTCAGGTACGTCGGCAGAAACGTGCCATCCACCTTGCTCGACAACACGATCTCGCCCGCGTCGCCGTCCTTCACGTCAAAAATAAGGTGCAAGCGGGTTTACGCGGAAGAAGTGCAGCTCGGCGAAAGAAAGGCGTACGCGCGCGACGCGTATGTGTCGCGCGGTCGGGAAAAATCGGGGATGTCGAATGGCACGTGCGCGAACGCGCACGCGCGACACCTACAATTCAGGCGTAGGGGAATGACGGACTGTAGACGCGAAGAATTCGCCCCACTCGAAGTCCATCTGGTCGGGGAACATCGGCGCGACGCCCGCGCCCGGAGTAAAGGTCAACTCTCCAAAATATATGTCGTCGTCGGGAACATACAGATCGACCCGAACATAGTCGAAACCTTCGGAGAGCGCGGCGGCTGCCTCGAGCAGCGCGGCCAGGTTGGCAGGCGGGGGGGCCGGAACCGCACTACGAACATATTCGCCAATCGCCAGGTCCAGGTGGTTCCAGTCCACGTCATAGATATTGCCGCGCGTGTCCGGCCCGAATCGATCGCTAATGTGCTGGATGTACATCCGCGGCCGTTCCGAATTGCGACGGAAGCAATGCACCTTATAGTCGGCAGGAATGTTTCCGCTCCTGTCGAGCAACAGCGATTCGAAGAACAGACGCGGCGCGATATGCTTGTAGTGACGCTCACGCGCGTTTCTGTAGAAGTTCGTCAACAGCCACCGGGAAGCAAGGTGTTGCAATGCCTCGAAGCTGACTTCGGATTTATCGTGCACGAGCTTGACGAACGAGCTTCCGTGATTGGCCTTCATGACAAACGAGTCCGGAAGACCATCGAACACCGCAGGCGTGAATTCCGCGGGCGCGGAAATCAGCGGCACGAGAAACGCTTGCCCCAGCACGCCGCGTACATAGTCGCGCACTGCGAGCTTGTCGCTCAAGCGTGCATATCGCGGGTCAGGCGCGAGGCTTCTTTTGAGAATGTGTTCGTTGTAAGTACGCGGTCGAAAGAGATTCGGAAAACGCCCTATTTCCTTTCGATGCAAAAGCGAAAGGAAAAAAATGTCCGGAAGCAGCGCCTTGACTTCATCCCTGAGCCGCCTCCTGAAAACGGGATTCCCGGCCGCCTGCAAGTGGCCGCTTTCGACCTTGTCAGGACGACCCGGTTTGCTGCCAAACGACCCTCTCGAAGCGTTCATAAAGCGGTTATCGGTGAGCGTATGCATCGGTGCGAACGAGATTCAGATATCGAATCTGAACCCAGCGTCCGTCACACGCCGAGCATACCAACCGCCGCTGTGCACACGGCTATTGTTGGCGCGGCGTCGAGAGTTTTTGGCCACAAACGCAGATTGCCGATCCTGTTTGTAATGAGAATGCGTTGGCTGAGGCCGCGCCGGCCTTCTTGGCTATCTCAGCCGGGTTGAAGGTGCTGGCACTCCGTTTGGAACCAGTAGTCGACGAGATGCTGTGCCGCTTGCAGATCATCCGGATAGTACGGGTCATACCACGGTGACGGGTCGTAGCCCGCTTTTCGTAGTGCCGCGAGTTCGCTCTGGTGTTGCGCCATCGTCGGGGGCGCGTTTGTCCTGAGCGCAGCCAGATCGCGGCACTCTGCCGGAGTGAGGTGCGGACCAGCATACGGCATGCCGCGGGTGGCGCAGCCGGCGAGCAAAATTACAAAAGCAGGAAGTATTGAAGCGATTCTTGACGCGTTTCTCATGGTACGTGTCCTTCCCTGCAAAATCTAACAAGGGTTTAAGGTCTTTCAGTTTCGACGAAATTCGCCGTTATAAGATCCTGCAACATCGTGCAGCGTCAGCGCAGTATCACATCGGATAATGAGTAAGCCACCGCCCGTCTTCCGATAACGAACAGCATGCTTGTCGCCCTCAGTCGCCACAGGATCACTATTTATGCTCGCGAACGGCATTGCCTATAGCCGATTCGATGCCGCCGGGCTGCCACCGCGGCAGCAGCTCCTGGCTTATTGGGAGCAGCTTGGTCATATCATCGAAATAGTGCCTTCGCGTGAGCAGGTCCGACAGCCGTTTATCTGCGTCAACGACCGCTACGATATCGGCGAATTCCGTATGAGCGACACCTATACGGACCAGGTCGTCATCGAGCGCACCATCGCCCGCATTTCGCGCGATACCGCACGCGGCATCGGCTTTACCATTTTCCTGGATGATCAATCTCACTCGGCAATGACGCACGCCACGAGGCGTGAGTACATCGTGTCGGGGGGCAGCGTATTTGCCACGGATCTCGATCAACCCATACGTCTGCTGCGTCACGCATGCCGGTACATCACGCTCGTCGTGCCCCGCGACCGGCTGGCGCACATATTCGCCGACCCGGGAGCAATACACGGCCGCATGCTCGACCCGAACAGGCCAGGCACGCGACTTATCGTCCATCGTGCCCGGACGCTGGTCGAGAACTTCCGGCACATGCTGTTCGAGGACGCTCGTCGCGGTGTCGCCGATCTCGTTCAACTGATCGCGGATGCATTCGGGGAAGAAGCGGGTTTGAGTGGCAGCACGCGAGCCGTTTACCGCGCGCTCATGTTCGAAAGCGCACGACGCCATGTGCGCGCCAACCTGCAGGAGGGCGGACTCTCGCCCGAGAGCGTCATCGAATCGCTGGGGCTTCCGCGCAGCACGATCTATCGGCTGTTCGAGCATGAAGGCGGCCTTGGCGCTTACATCCGTCATCTTCGCTTGCGCGCCGCCGCAGACGATCTCATTCGATTTCCGCAAGTCCCAGTCAAAGACATTGGCTATTCAGTCGGCTTCAAAAGCGCATCCGACTTTACGCGTGCGTTCCGACGCGCCTATGAGATCACACCGCAGGAAATGCGTCTTAACGATTACCAATATCTTCATCCTGAGCGAAGATAACCGGCCATATCGAATGGCAAACCGCTGGCGGCGAGTTCGCGGATAACTCACTTCTATTCGCAAAATCGCCGCCATCGAATCACATTTCAGTGCCCGCTATCCGGGCTGCATTGAGGCAGGTGGCCGCAATTGGCCCATCCCGGGTGAGTCAAACTACCACTCGTGCCCGTGCCCCCGGCCACACCGCCATATCCGGACGTGCCCGGAGAGGTATTCGAATTCGAGCCTGGGGAGGCACTCGTAGAGACCGATGCCGATTGCGCGTCCTGCTGTCCGGACGTGTCTTGTGTCTGCGCGACGCTCGCCAGGGAAACGGCACCCAGAAGCGTTGCAGACAGGAGAAACATTGTCTTCATGGCCAACTCCTTCAAGAGAAAATCCGACTTCGGTTCTTGCTGCCGGTATGACGCTGGGAATGGGCGAAGAGGCCGGCGTCGCGTCACGAAATACGTGGCCGGCGATTCCGCCTGGTGTGGAAACGCGGTTGCGGGAGCATCGTTTTTTGACTTCGCCCTTCTATCGGCGCAAGCGAAGAAAACGTAACGCGGTGAGTCCGCGCTTGGCGTCCAAGGAGACAGAAGCACCTAAAGAACCGCCAGTGGGCCAGTAAGCCCGGTGCGTAAAAGGAGAGCGCACGTCTTAACCATAGACGGCTCTCAGGGAAGAGAATCTAAGCCTTCCGTCATAGGGCGATAACTCTGTGCACTTGTCGGAAGCCAACGCAAACGCCGCATACGGTCCAGCCCCGAATGGCACGGAGCAATCCGGCAAATGAGCCCGGATGCGTTTCCGCCCTCGATCCGCGCCGATATGGTTAGCGGTCCCCACCCGACGATCGCAATGAAGTAGCAGGCCCTGCTCTCGCCACACATCAATGTGCGGCTCTATCCGTCGTCAGCGCCCTACCCGCCGCCAATCCTCGCGCGACCAATCCGCCGCATCGGAACATTACCGGATCTAAATTACGCGAATATCCGGCCGATACACTATTCGTCGGCTATTGCGCGAGCCCGCATTGCAATGACGCAACGCGCGGCACGATCCACTCCCTGCTCCAAATGCAGGAAGCAAGCGCCTGAACAGAAGTGCAACAACAACCCTGAGTGATACCGTTGAACGGCGTGCAATCGTCTGCGGAATACCTCACAGGCAATTACACGCCGATAAAATGCTTCAAAAAACCTGAAAGCGGCTTCAAAGATGCTTCAATAAATTTTGAATGCCCCCTTTAAAAAATTGCTCAACATTTGAATAATGCTGCCGATAACCAGTTGAGGGACTTTCCTTTCGCGACGGAACTGACATGCAGAGCACTTACAATCTGGGTCTGGTTGTCGTGTCGCTCGCCGTCGCAACACTAGCTTCATTCACGGCGCTCGACCTGGCCGGACGTATTTCGACAATGGCATCGGCACGCCTGCGCCACCTCTGGCTCGCAGGCGGCGCAGCGGCAATGGGCACGGGCGTCTGGTCGATGCACTTCATCGGCATGCTTGCCTTCTCGCTGCCGATTCCCCTCGGCTACGACTTCGCGATCACCGGCTACTCGCTCGGCATCGCGATGATCGTGTCGTACTTCGCGCTCTTCCAGGTGGCGCGTCCAAAGCTCTCCATTCAGCGTCTCGTCACGGGCGGCGTGCTGATGGGCTTCGGCATCGCCGGCATGCACTACACGGGCATGGCCGCGATGCAAATGGAGCCGGGCATTCGGTATCGGCCGGGACTCTTCGTCGCTTCTATCGCGATTGCGATTGCGGCTTCGATGGCCGCGCTGTGGATCGCGCACACGCTGCGCGACTCGAACCAGCATCGCGTGCTGCTCAAACGCATCGGCGCAGCGTGCGTAATGGGACTCGCGATCACGGGCATGCACTACACGGGCATGGCGGCTGCCGATTTCCTGCCCGGCTCGGTGTGCGGCGCGGCGCGCGGCGTCAACGCGCAATGGCTCGCGACGACCATCGTCCTGTTCACCTTTGCGATTCTGATCGTCACGCTGATCCTGTCGCGCTTCGATGCGCGCACGACCTTCCTCACCGGTTCCGTATCGCTGCTGAACAACCAGATCGTGCGCCTCGCCACCTACGACACGCTCACCGATCTGCCGAACCGCCTCACGCTGACGGAGCGCATCGAGCGCGCGATTCACGCGTCGAAGCTCGACGGCCGGGGCTTCTCGATCCTGTTCATGGATCTCGACGGCTTCAAGACGATCAACGATTCGCTCGGCCACGCATTCGGCGACGAAGTCCTGAAGTCGTTCTCGCACAGCCTGCGCCAATGCGTGCGCAACGTCGATACCGTCGCGCGGCTCGGCGGCGACGAGTTCGTCGTGCTGGCCGAAAATCTCGGCGCGCCGCAAGACGCCGAGAAGATGGCGGAAGCCGTGCTCGAAAGAATGCGCAAGGGCATCGAGACGCAAAGCCAGACGTTGCAGGTCATGCCGAGCATCGGCATTGCGCTGTATCCGCAGGACGGCCACTCCGTCGACGAACTGCTCAAGCACGCCGACGCCGCGATGTACGAAGCGAAGCGCGGCGGCCGCAGCACCTACCGCTTCTTCGAAGCGCACATGAACGAAGCCGCGATGCGCACGCTCAAGATCCAGAGCGCGCTGCATGAAGCGCTCAGCAAGCACTATTTCTCGCTGCACTTCCAGCCGAAGTTCCGCGGCGACAGCGGCGAGGTGGCAGGCGCGGAAGCGCTGATCCGCCTGAATCACCCGGAGATCGGCGTGCTCGCGCCGATGGACTTCATCCCGATCGCGGAACGCTCGGGGCAGATCGTGCAGATCGGCTATTGGGTCGTGCGCGAGACGTGCCGGCAGATCCGCCGCTGGGAAGCGTCGGGATTGCCGACGATGAAAGTCGCGATCAATCTGTCGCCGCGTCAGATGACGCAGCCCGATCTCGTCGCGAAGACGCTGGAGATCGTGCACACGGAAGGCGTCGATTGCAGCCAGATCATGTTCGAGATCACCGAAACGGTCGCGATGCAGGACGCCGCGAAGACGACGGAAATGATCCGCGAGTTCCAGAACAGCGGCTTCGAGATTTCGATCGACGACTTCGGCACCGGCTATTCGAGCCTCGCCTATCTGCAGCGCTTCCGCGTGAAGCAGCTGAAGATCGACCGCTTCTTCACGAGCGGGCTCGATGCCGACGGTCACGAAGGCAGCGCGATCGTGCAGGCGATCATCGCGCTCGCGCACTCGCTGGAAATGGACGTGGTCGCGGAAGGCGTCGAAACGGCCTCGCAACTCGACAAGCTCAAGGACCTGCAATGCGACGAAATGCAGGGCTTCCTGCTCGGCAGGCCGCTCACGGCCGACGCGTTCAGCGAACTGCTTCAGGAACGCATGACGGCCGTCTGACGACGGCGCGCGCGGGCTGTCAGCACTCGTCGCCCGTCGCGTCGGGGCTTTGCAGCGTGAATACGGCAGGCTCGATATGCGGACTCGCGACAGCGGGCAACACGTCGCGGCGCGTCAGCTTGCCGTCCACCGACGCGCCCACATCCATCCGCAACTGCTGGTAGTAGATATTGCCCGTGATATGGGCGCTCTCCTGCAACTCGACGAAGTGATCGGCGATCACGTCGCCCGTGATCCGGCCGTTGACGATCACGTCGTAACCGTACACGTTGCCCGTGATCGAGCCGCGATCGCTCAGCACCAGCAGCGTCTCGCATCCCGGCTTGCCCGTGACGTTGCCTTTCACGTGGCCGTCCATGCGCAGGCCGTCGCTGAACTCGAGGTCGCCGGTGATGTGCACATCATGTGCAATGAGCGTCGCCAGCTTGTTCTGGGAAACGCCGGGTGACTTCTTCTTGCTGAACATAGTCGGTATCGAGTGAAGTTGAAACACGCCGCGCGCCTCAGCGGCGCGAACGGCTTTGCCCCTGGAGAAACAGCACTTGCGCCTGAAGCTGGCGCACTTCGGCCGTGAGCGCGTCGGCGGAGCGCTGCACGCTGGCGCGTGAAGCCCCTTCCTGCTTCAGCGCGAGCTGCGCGCGCGCCAGCGCATCGTCGGCGCCGTCGTTTGCGGAGGAAGCGACGCACGGCATGGCCGCCGACGGAGCGCGCACCGTATAGACGTGCATCGCGGCCGCGCCCGCCGCTGCACATCCGAGGCAAACGGACACCCACGTCGCGATGCGCGCCGCGCGCGAACGCACGGGCCGCAGCGCATACGCGCATTGCGTGACGGCCCGCGCGCTCTGGCGGCCCGGGCGAAGAAAATCAGCCATGCGATGGCCCCATGAAAAGTGCGAGATAGTCGGTGGGATCGACGGGCGCGCTGTTGACGAGCACTTCGAAGTGCAGGTGCGGCCCAGTCGAGCGGCCCGTCGAGCCGACATCGGCGATATGCTGGCGCGGCAGCACGAGATCGCCTTCCTGCACGACGATCTTCGATGCGTGCCCGTAGCGCGTGATCAGGCCGTTGCCGTGATCGATCTCGACGGCATTGCCGTAGCCGCCCTGCGGTCCCGCGTGAATCACGCGGCCGCCCGCCGCGGCCAGAATCGGCGTGCCCGTCATCGCGACGAGATCGACGCCCGGATGAAAGCTCAGGTGACGCGTGAACGGGTCGATGCGATTGCCGAACGGCGAGCCGAAGCGCGCGCCGTCGACGGGCATGCGGCCCGGGAACGACTCCCAGTTCGCGACGTGCAGCGTGACTTCCTGCTCGAGCACCGACAGTGTCGCGACGAGGCAGGCGATCTGTTCGTGAACCGAGGCGGCATCGCGCGCAGGGTGGGCGGCGGTTTCGCCGCAGCGCCGCGGCGGCAGTGACGGGCCGCCTTCGGCGTCGTCCGCGGCGGCGTCGCTGGCGTTGCCGGTTGGCTTGTCGGCCGCCTTGTCTTTGGGCTTGTCGGTCTTGATGGCCGGCTGGTCTGCGGGTTCGTGCTTTTCATCGGCCGCAGGCCGCGCGCGCAGTCTCACCGACAGTCCGGGCGCGACCGTTTTCTGCGCCGCGCCCTCGATCACATCGTCGCTTGCGTCGTCGCCGAGCATATCGCTCGCGGGCAGCACGGGCGGCGCGAACACGGGGCGCGGCAAGGTCTTGATCGTCTTCAGCCGCGTTTCGAAGTCATGCAGCGTCGCAACCTGCGAAGCAAGCCGCGTCAGACGCGGATCCATCTGCTCGACGGCCGCACTCAGCTTGCCGAGTTCGGCGATCGTGTAGTCACGCCTGACGCGGCTGTCGCCGCCCTCGCCCGCCGCGTCGAGCTTCGGATGATCGCGGCCGATCACGATGCCCGCCGTCAACGCCAGCGCCGCGCTGCCGCACGCGGCGAGCAAGGCGACCGTGAGCGCGGCGCGCCGCGTGACGAAGCGCACCGAGCCGTTCGTCAGATTCTTGCCGGTGCCCCAGATCCGCGACATCAGCAGCCGCCTTTCGTCGCGGTATTGCCATGCGGCCGCGCGCGGCCGCGGAGTACTGCCAATGTCTGCGTGCGCCCAGCGGACGACACAATGTAACGATGAACCAGCATACGCAGGATGACGAATCGATCTCGTAGATGTCGGAAAACGGTGGCGCGCATTATCACGCCGCGCGCCAGACCCGCATCTCAAATTGGAACGGATCGGATTCGTCGCAGGCGCTTCACATCGCGAGCAATGCCTGCAAACGCGCGCGCAAGGTTTCGCTCGCTTGCGTCATCGGCGCGCGCAGGTCGCCTGCCATGACGCGTTGCGCCGCGAGCGCCGCCTTCACGGGCGCGGGATTCGACTCGGATGTCAGCGCGCGGATCAGCGGCACGAGCGAGTGAAACAGCGCGCGCCCCTCGTCGAGCCGCCCTGCCTTCAGCGCACGATCGAGCGCGACGAAACGCTCCGGCCAGATATGCGCGGACGCAGCGATCGCGCCGCTGCCGCCCATGCAGAGCGTGTCGAAGATGCGGATGTCGTCGCCCGCGAGCACCTGCAGCCGGCCGTCGAGGATCAACGCGTGCGTGGTGTCGGGCGAACCCGCGCAATCCTTGATCGCCTGAATGCGCGGATGCGCGGCGAGCGACAACAGCGTGTCCAGTTCGATGCGGATGCCCGTGCGCGCCGGAATGTCGTACAGGACGACGGGATGCTCGCTGGCGTCGGCGAGCATCGCGAAGTGATCGGCGATCCCGGCTTGCGAAGGCCGCACGTAGTACGGCGCGGAAATCAGCACGCCCGCGAGCGGCAGCGCGTTCAGGCGCAACACGCGCTCGCGCATGCTTCGCGCGTGGTTGCCCGAAAGGCCGACGATCACGGGCAGCGCGCCCCCTGACGCCTCGAGCGTGGTCGCCAGCACGGCTTCCTGTTCGGCGGCATCGAGCGATGACGGCTCGCCCGTCGTGCCGAGCGCGACGAGTCCCGCGACGCCCGCATCGGCATACAGCTTGACGAGGCGACGCAAGGCGGCGTGATCGACGGCGCCATCGGCGGAAAACGGCGTGACGAGCGGAATCCAGATACCCGAAAAATTGAACATGACTTTCCTCGAACGCGACCGTATAGGAACCGTTCAGCGGCGAGGAAGCAGTATCGGGAGCGGGAGTTTCGAGAACCGGGCTGGATAAGACTGTTCCGTCGCACATCTGACGGAACAGCAGCTCCGGTCAGATGAGCAACTGTTTTTTGGCTTTGGAAGCGGCGCGTGCCTGCACGGCCAGCGAGTGCCAGCCGGTTTCCACACTCAGAAGGAGCATCGAGCCGTTTTCCATGCCGGGCAGTGTAACCGGAAACGACCCCTTTTGAGACAAACTCCGCACGTCGAGAATTGACGAGCGAAATTCCTTGACTTCCTCGCACGGCGAATTAATATACGCAACGCGTATATCAACCGATTCACCCGACGAAAATGAGGCAAGCCCATGAGCGTCCCGCAACAAGCCTTTCTCCGTGACGCGATGCGGCGTCTGAACCTCACCCGCGACGGCTTCGCGACGCGCATCGGCGTGTCGAAGCGCGCGCTCGACACATGGCTGCTGCCCGACGATTCGCAGGAATCGCGCGCGATGCCCGAAATCGTCGAGCGCTTCGTGTCGGAGATCGTCGTCAACGGCGCTCCTGCAGAAAAACATACGCAACGCGTAGATTCCCAGTCGCTCGCCAGCCAGATGCTGTTCGAGGGCAAGCAGCAGCTGCTGTCAGTCGATCAGTTCTCGCGCGACGCCGTCGAAGCGCTGTTCCGCGTCGCCGACATCATGCAGCCCATCGCGCGCCGCCGGAAGATCTCGCGCGTGCTCGAAGGCGCGGTGCTCGGCAACCTGTTCTTCGAAGCCAGCACGCGGACCCGCGTGAGCTTCGGCGCGGCGTTCTGCCGCCTGGGCGGCTCGGTGTGCGACACGACGGGCTTCACATTTTCGTCGATGGCCAAGGGCGAGTCGATCTACGATACGAGCCGCGTGATGTCGGGCTATGTCGACGCGCTCGTGATCCGCCATCCGGAACAGGGCTCGGTGGCCGAGTTTGCGCGCGCGACCAACATTCCCGTGATCAACGGCGGCGACGGCCCCGGCGAGCACCCGAGCCAGGCGCTGCTCGACCTGTACACGATCCAGCGCGAGTTCTCGCGTCTCGGCAAGATCGTCGACGGCGCGCATATCGCACTGGTCGGCGACCTGAAGTACGGGCGCACCGTGCATTCGCTCGTCAAGCTGCTCGCGCTGTATCGCGGCATCAAGTTCACGCTCATTTCGCCGCCGTCGCTCGAAATGCCCGCGTACATCGTCGAGCAGATTTCGCGTAACGGCCACGTGGTCGAGCAGACCAACGATCTCGCCAACGGTCTGCGCGGCGCGGACGTCGTCTACGCGACGCGCATCCAGAAGGAGCGCTTCGCCGACGAATCGTTCGAAGGCTACACGCCCGACTTCCAGATCAACCAGGCGCTCGTCGATACCGTGTGCGGCGCGGACACGCTGATCATGCACCCGCTGCCGCGCGACAGCCGTCCCGGCGCAAACGACCTGAGCACCGACCTGAACCACGATTCGCGCCTCGCGATCTTCCGCCAGACGGACAACGGCATTCCTGTGCGAATGGCGATCTTCGCGGTGCTGCTCGGCGTCGAAAAGCTGGTTCAGCACTCGATGCGCGATGCCGCGTGGCGCCCGCCCGCGTATCTCGGACCGGACGATGCTGTGTTCCACGGCATCGACTGACAGGCTCGCAAGCCGTTAGCCACACGTCATGCAAAGCGCGCGTCGACATTCGACGCGCGCTTTTTCTTTTGGTCTTTTGCGCGGCGTGGCATACATGACGCTGCCGACAGCATCGCGCCATCTTCGCGCCATCTGCCCGTCACGCTTGCGCCACGCCGGATGTGCCACGATGAAGATGCGCCGCGCGCGCATCGTCCCTTGATGTTCTGCGCGAGCGGCATCGAAATTGCTCATTGAGAAGGCTTGTCATGCACCGTAGGCCCGCTTCGGCCGCGATGCGGCGCAAGCCTGCATCGACCTCTTCTACGGAGCAAGCAGAACATCATGCCCCACCACACCGACTGTCAGGGTTCGTGCGCGCAAAACGATGCTGACACAGCCCGCCACGACGAACATGACGCGACGCCTTCCAGCGCTGCACGCCGCCGCTTCCTGCAATCGGCGGCGGCAGCAGCAGCCGTCGGCGCAGCGCCCTACGCGCATGCGCAGACGCCAACGCCACAAGCGCAACAACCCGTTGCACGCTCAACGGTGCCGCCGCGCGCCGTCAAGCTCAACATCAATGGACGCGATTACGCGCTGCATCTCGAACCGCGCGTGACGCTGCTCGACGCGCTGCGCGAATACGCCGGACTCATGGGCACGAAGAAAGGCTGCGACCGCGGACAATGCGGCGCGTGCACGGTGCTATCGAATGGACGGCGCATCAATTCGTGTCTGACGCTCGCCGTGATGCACGAAGGCGACAGGATCACGACGGTCGAAGGGCTCGCGAGCAACGGCACGCTGAGCCCCGTGCAACGCGCGTTCATCGAACAGGACGCGTTTCAGTGCGGGTACTGTACGCCGGGGCAAATCTGTTCGGCGACGGCTTTGCTCTCGGAATTCGACGCGGGTGCAGCGAGCACGGCCACGGCGGATGTGCGGCGCCGTCCGCCGCAACTGTCGGACGCGGAAATCCGCGAGCGCATGAGCGGCAACATCTGCCGCTGCGGCGCGTATGTGAACATCGTCGCGGCCGTGCAGTCCGCGCATCGCGGCACGGTCGGCAGCGGTACGGGCGACACCTATACGACGTTCGTCATCAAGACGAGCGACGTCGCGTAACGGGGGCCATCATGGACGCGATCTCCTACGAACGCGCCGCCGACATCGCCGGCGCCGTGCGTGCCGCGCAGCAGCCGGGCACGATGTTCATCGGCGGCGGCACCAACCTGCTGGATCTGATGAAGGGTGGCGTGATGCGGCCCATGAAGCTCGTCGATATCACGCGCATTCAAGGGCTCGATGTCGTGTCGACCTTGCCCGACGGCGGGCTGCGCATCGGCGCGCTGGTGCGCAATAGCGATGCCGCGAATCATGCGCTTGTGCGCGAGCGCTATCCACTGCTGACGCAGGCGCTCGTCGCGGGTGCGTCGGCGCAGTTGCGCAACATGGCGACTGTCGGCGGCAATCTGATGCAGCGCACGCGCTGCCCGTACTTCTACGACACCGCGTTCACCGCCTGCAACAAGCGCGAGCCGGGCAGCGGCTGCGCGGCGATCAACGGGCACAACCGCATGCACGCGATTCTCGGCGCGAGCACGCAATGCATCGCCGTGAATCCGTCCGATATGAGCGTCGCGCTCGCGGCACTCGATGCAAACGTGCGCGTAAGCGGCCCGCAAGGCGAGCGTGTGATTCCGTTCGGCGAGTTTCATCGTTTGCCGGGCGAGCGCGCCGATCTCGATACGACGCTGCGTCCCGGCGAACTCATTACCTCCGTCGATCTGCCGCCGCCCCTGTTCAGCGAGCACGCACATTACCTGAAGGTTCGCGACCGCGCGAGCTATGCGTTCGCGCTGGTGTCCGTGGCGGCGGCGTTGCAGATGGACGGCAACACGGTGCGCAGCGCGCGCATCGCGTTGGGCGGCGTCGCGCACAAGCCGTGGCGCGCGACGTCGGCCGAACAGATGATCGCGGGCAGGCCGCTCGATAGCGCGACGCTGCGCAACGCGGCCAATGCGGCGTTGAGCGAAGCGAAACCGCTGCACGACAACGCGTTCAAGGTGCGCCTCGCGCAAAACGCGATCGTGCGCGCGGTGAACCAGGCAGCCATCGGAACGAGTGGAACAGGCGGCGCGGGAGGTTTCGCATGAGCACGATCATTGGACATCCGCTGGACCGCACCGACGGTTTGCTGAAGGTGACGGGCGAAGCGCGCTACGCCGCCGAGTTTCCCGAAGCGCGACTTGCGCATGGCGTGCTGGTGACGAGCACGATTGCGCGCGGCTCGATTGCGTCGATCGATACGAGCCGCGCGTCGTCGTTGCCCGGCGTGCTGCTCGTGATGACGCATCAGAACGCGCCGCGCCTGCCGAACAATGGACGCCCCGCGCTCGCGCCGCCAGCGGGACGTCATCTGTCGCTGTTGCAGGACAACCAGATTCACTACAACAACGAGCCGATCGCGATCGTCGTCGCGGATACGCTCGAACATGCGACCGATGCCGCGCGCCAGTTGCGCGTCACCTACGCGGCACAGCCGCCCGCGCTCGATTTCGCGCAGGCCAGGGCGAGCGCACATGCGCCCGACAAGCCGCAAGGCCGGCAGACCGACACCTCGCGCGGCGACTACGACGCGGGGCTCGCGGCGGGTGCGGTGCGCGTCGACGCCGTCTACACGACGCCGATGGAGCATCACAATCCGATGGAGCCGCATGCGACGATGGCCGTCTGGGACGGTCCGCAACTGACGCTCTACGATTCGACGCAAGGCGTGACGGGCACGCGGACGGCCGTCGCGAAAACGCTTGGCATGTCGCCCGACGACGTGCGCGTGATCTCGCCGTTCGTCGGGGGCGGCTTCGGCTGCAAGGGTTCGGCGTGGTCGCATGTGGTGCTGTGCGCGATGGCCGCGAAGCAAACGGGGCGCCCCGTGCGGCTCGCGCTGGAGAGGCCGCAGATGTTCGGGCCTGTCGGCGGCCGTCCTTTCACCGAGCAGCGCATGGTGATCGCCGCGAAGCGCGACGGCACGCTCACCGCGATGCGGCACGACAGTTTCTCGAACACGTCGATGATCGAGGACTGGACGGAGACCTGCTGCATGGTCACGCGGATGATGTACGCGGTGCCGAACCAGATGACGACGCATCGTCTCGTGCAGCTGAACGTCGGCACGCCGACGTTCATGCGCGCGCCGGGCGAGACGACAGGTTCATGGGCGCTCGAAACGGCGATGGACGAGCTGTCGTATCGGCTGAAGATGGATCCGCTCGCGCTGCGTCTGAAGAACTACGCGGAAAGCGATCCGCAGGAAAACAAGCCGTGGTCGAGCAAGGCGTTGCGGCAGTGCTATAGCGTCGGTGCGGAGCGTTTCGGCTGGTCGCGCCGCAAGCCACAGCCGCGTTCGATGCGCGACGGCAATACGCTGATCGGCCTCGGCATGGGCACGGCGACGTATCCTGCGAATCGCAGCGAAGCGGCGGCGCTCGCGCGCATCCTGCCCGACGGCACGGCGATGGTCGTGTCGGGCACGCAGGATATCGGCACGGGCACGTACACGGTGATGACGCAGGTCGCATCGGACGCGCTTGGCATAGCACCGCAGAACATCCGCTTCGGGCTCGGCGATTCGTCGCTGCCGAAGGCGCCCGTGTCGGGCGGCTCGCAGTCGGTCGCGAGTGTGTCGCCTGCCGTGCGCGATGCGTGCGAACAGGCGCGCGGCAAGCTCGTGGCGATGGCGATGGCGGATCATGGGTCGCCCGTGTTCGGCTTGCATTCCGATGACGTGGTCGTGCAGAACGGATGGGTGATGAGCAAGTCGGATCAGTCGAAGCGCGATCCCATCGCGGCTGTGCTTGCCCGCGCGGGCGGGCAGCCGATCGAGGCTTCCATCAGCACCAAACCCGGCGATGAGAAGCAGCGGTATTCGTTTCATTCGTGGGGCGCCGTGTTTGCCGAAGTGCATGTCGATGCCGATCTTGGGACGATTCGCGTCGCCCGGATTACCGCTGTTTATAACGTCGGGCGGATGCTGAATGTGAAGACGGCGCGCAGTCAGCTGATGGGCGGCCTAGTGTGGGGTATCGGCGCGGCGCTCGAGGAACAGACACTGCTCGATGCGCAGTATGGGCGGTTTGTTAACGCCAATCTGGCGGAGTATCACGTGCCTGTTAATGCCGATGTCGAGACGCTGGATGTTGTCGTGCTCGATGAACCTGATCCGTTTATCAATTCGCTTGGCGCGCGGGGGATTGGGGAAATAGGCATCACCGGCGTGGTTGCAGCTATCGGGAATGCCGTTTATCACGCTACGGGTGTGAGGGTTCGGGATTTGCCTGTTACTTTGGATAAGGTTTTGGTTTGATGTGTTTGTTTTCGCTGGTATCCGCGAATTGTTTTGCTGGCATTCGCGGTTTTGGCTTGCGCTGGCATCCGCGGTTTTGGCTTGCGCTGGCATCCGTGGTTTTGGCTTGCGATGGCATCCGCGTATTCGTATCGGTTTGCTAGCGTTGCCCCTGTGCGGGGCGGCACCTACTTTTCTTTGCAGCGGCAAAGAAAAGTAGGCAAAAGAAAGCCGCTCACACCGCTAATCCTTGTGTTTGCCTGCGGGCCCCCTACCGGTCCCGCACTCCACACGGCATCGCACTTGTCCTCGCGTGTTGCCAGCGCCATTATCAGACGCATCACCCACTCCACTCACCCGTAGTGCAGCCCGCGGCAGCGATCCGTCTGCGCCGCCCAGGTGGCAAACGGTGTGTAGCTTGTCGCACCGGTTGCGTTGGCGCTTCTACGACACCGATCCTGCTTTTCAGTCCGGAGTGGTGCACATACGTCGAGACGGCCTACACACCGTTTGCCACCTGGGCGGCCGTGGCCTTCCTGGTAACGCAGTACGTGACGCGGGAGTGTGAAGTGGGGGATGCGTGAGTTAGTACGCTGGCAACGCGCGCAGGATGTCGTGTTGTCGTGTGGAGTGCGGGACCCGTTGGGGGCCCGCAGGCAATAACGAGCACTGGCGGTGTGAGCCCGCTTTCTTTGCTTAGGAAGGTCTGAACAACCCGTTTTCTGCCTGGGATCTCTAACTGGCACGCGCGGAGTGGAATTCGCGTCCTCATTCACGCTGTGTTGAACCGATGCTGGTCGCATCTTGCGCATGGACGCTGCGCCTTTGGGGGGCGTCTTCGCCCTTCATTTCGCTTTACCGAGCACCCCGCGAGCCAGCCAGAGATTGATCAGCGCGAACTGCGTTTCGATCTGCGCCGTGTTTTTCGCCAGTCCCCGATACCGCGCCTTCAGATAGCCGAACTGACATTTGAGCACCCGAAACGGGTGCTCAACCTTCGCCCGCACGCCCGCCTTGAGCCGCTCGACTTTCTCGTAGATTCTGTCGAGCCGCTTGCTTTTGTCCAGCTTTCTTCGCTTGCTCGGCCTCATCGCCACGTGCCACTGGACCGCCCCCGTTTCGCCCCGCTTCTCGATGCCCACGTAGCCCGCATCGGCAAACGCAACCTGCTCGTCGCCGTGCAACAGTTCATGCGCCACCGTGATGTCGTGAACATTTGCCGGCGTGCACTTCACGGTATGCACCAGCCCCGACTCCACATCGACTCCGATGTGCGCCTTCATACCGAAGTACCAGCTGCCGCCCTTTTGCGTCTGGCTCATCTCGGGGTCTCGCGTGCCGGCCTTCTTCGTCGAACTGGGTGCCGAAATCAGCGTTGCGTCGACCGCCGAGCCCACCTTGAGCATCAGGCCCTTCGCCTGCAGGATCTCGTTGACCGTCGCCAGCATTCTGGCCGACAGCTCATGGGCCTCAAGCAGGTGCCGGAATCGCAGGATCGTGCTCTCGTCAGGCAGCCGCGTCATACCCGTGCCCAGCAGCGCAAACTCCCGATACAGCGGGATGTCGTGCAGCGCCTCCTCCATCGCCGGGTCCGAGAGGCTGAACCATTGCTGCATGAAGTGAATGCGCAACATCGTTGCGACTGGGAACGGTGGGCGGCCGGTCTTGCCTTTCGGATAGTGCGGTTCGATGAGCGCAATCAGCTTCTGCCACGGCACCACGCGCGTCATCTCATCGAGAAACTCGCGCTTGCGAGTGCGCTTCGTTGACAGATCCAGACCAAGACCAAGTTGTGTCATCACGCCACTCCATGAATTCTCCTGATCCCAGGATAGTCCAAGCTCACGTCAATGCCAGGACTTTTGCAGAGATTCCCTTACTTTCTTTGCGGCGGCAAAGAAAGTAAGTGCCGCCCCGCACAGGGGCAACGCCTGCAGCACCGATACGAATACGCGGATGCCAGCCAGCCAAAAGCAAAAAGCAAAAAACCAGGAATGGCGACTGCGTCGCAGACAAAAAAAGCGAAGAGCTTGCAAACCACTCCAGTTGCACCGCACAATCAAGCCACCCTCCCCCTGGTGCCTCCCATGCCTTACGCCTCGCTCGCCACCGGCGTCCTGCTCGCCGCCGGCTACGGATCGCGCTTCGACCCGGAGGGCATCCACAACAAGCTCCTCGCCCGTCTGCCCGACGGCACGCCCGTCGCATACGAATCCGCCCACCGGCTGCTGCTCGTCGTGCCCCATGTCATCGCGATCGTGCGCCCCGGCTCCGAACTGCTCGCCCGTGTGCTAAACGACGCCGGCTGTCACGTGATCTTCTCCGCCGACGCCCAGCGAGGCATGGGCGCGAGCCTCGCCGCCGGTATCCAGGCGAGCGACGATTCGGACGGCTGGATCGTCGCCCTCGCCGATATGCCCCGCATCGCCACGCCGACCATCGAAGCCGTCGCGCGCGCAGTCGACGGCGGTGCGTCCATCGTCGCGCCGTACTATCAGGGACAACGCGGCCATCCCGTCGGCTTCGGCATCGAATATCGCGACGCGCTGGCCGCCCTCGACGGCGACACAGGCGCGCGCGCCCTCTTGGCGACACACGCCATCACGCGGATCGACGTCGACGATCAAGGCGTGCTCAGCGACGTCGATACGCCCAACGACCTGCGCAACGTCTAGTCGCCAGACGCTCACGCTTCTGAAACTCCCGCGCGCTTGAATCGTCGAATGGCGACGCCCGTCAGGCACGCCGTTTGCACGCTGCTGCGGCGCGACAAAACCACCGGGCACGCTTCGCGTCGTTGGTCTAAGCTGTCCACGATGCACTGCGCCAGATTTGTGCCGCCCAAGCCTCCGCAGCCTGTCGCCGGACGACTCATCCCGCATTCAGCCCAGGATCTCATGAGCGAAACCAGCCCGCGTCTTTTTATCGTGTCGCCGCACTTCGACGACGCCGTTTTCGGCTGCGGCGCGCTGCTCGCCGCACATCCCGACGCCGCCGTCTGCACCGTGTTCGCCGCGCCGCCCGAGCAGGACCTGCAGACTGTCTGGGACGAAAAGGCAGGCTTCGCGGGCGCGTACGAATCGATCCGCGCGCGCACCGTCGAAGACAACAACGCGCTCTCCGTGCTCGACGCGATCCCCGTGCGGCTGCCATTTCGCGACGCGCAATACGGCGATTCGCCGTCGATCGGCAAGCTCGCCGCCGCGCTGGAAGAAGCCATCTACGGCTCGACGGCCAACACGCTGCTGATGCCGCTCGGTCTCTTTCACGACGATCACGGCCGCGTGTACGAAGCGTGCTGCGAGATCCTGCCGCGCATGTCGCACCTGGAATGGTTCGCGTACGAAGAAGCGATCTACCGGCCGATGCCCGGGCTCGTGCAGCAGCGGCTGATCGATCTGGCCGGGCGCGGCATCGTCGCGACGCCGGCGAGCCCGTCGGCCGATCATGCCCTCGACCGGGAGCGCCAGATTCTGCTCAAACGCGAGGCGGTGTCCGCCTACGAAAGCCAGTTGCGCGCGTTCGGACCGCACGGCTGCGACGACGTGTTCGCCGCCGAGCGCTACTGGCGCCTCGCCGTCGGCCGCAAGCCGGCGCGCAAACCGGGATATTGAACGGCCGTCGCAGGCGATCGGGCCAGCAGTCTTCGCGGCCATCGCCTACGCTAGTGAATGCAGGACGCTTCATACCTCGCCGACAGAGCAGCGCGACCGCGTCCACCGCCGATTGCGGCACGCACGAGATCGGCCACATCGCCACGAGGTCACACCATGCACACCAGTCCGATTCCCGACCCGCACGCCGATCCGACGCGCGACCCCGAGGGCGATCCGCTGACGCCGCCGTCGCCGGGTCATCACAACGACGAGCCGCAGCGCCCCGAAGGTCCACCCGACAAGGATCCCGTCACGCAATGACGGTTCGGTGACGACGGGCGGCGTTCAATCCAGTTCGATCGGCTGACCGTGCGGTGTGCGGCGCGCCGCCGCGTCCCACGCGTCCCGGCGCTCGCTCAGCCCGTCGCGCGTCACGCAGCCTTTGGCCGTCGCAATCCGTTCGAGCGCCGTCAGCCAGTGCGCGTAGTAGGTATCGCCGCGATCGGGGTCGCCCTGCGCCTGTGCGTCGCGGATCGCATCGGCCAGCGCCGCGGCCCATTCCGGCCACGTGAACACGCCGCGCTCGTGCAGCGCGAGCGTCATCGCGAACGCAGCCGCCTGCCACGGCGCGGCGAACACCGGACCGGCGCCGTCGCGCGGCAAGCCGGGCAGCGCATCGAGCAACGCTCGCGATTCCGTCACTGTAAGAGGCGGCTCGCTCATGCCGCGTCGTCCGCTTCGAGATACGGCTCCCAGCAATCGGTGCACACCGACGACGCCGTCGTGTCCTCGCCCCACAATTCGACGGCATCGAACCGCACCGTGTACAGCCATTGCGGATCTTCGCCGCGTCCGACCGCGTTCGAATCGGGAAACACATGCGCGCCGTGCACGGCGACGATCTGGCCGCGCCTGCCCCGGCAATAGCGCGGCAGGCGCGTGTGTGTCGACGGATTGAGCATCAGCGTGCGCACTGCATCGCCGACGGCAAAGCGCGCCGGACGCGGGGCAGGTCGCGACGCCGGACTGCCGCTAAACAGCATCGTCTCGACCTGGTCGGCGGCCAGCACGCGCGTCACTGAAGCGGCGGCCTGCTGCGAAGCGCCGCTGTCGATTTCATCGGCTGTCGCGAGCCCCGTTTCGATCAGCAGCTTGCACAGCCCGGCGAACCAGATCTGATAGTAGCTGCTCGCCAGATACTGCGCGGGCGGCAGGCTTTCGCGCGCGGCGCGCGACATGTCGATGTTCCATGTGCCCGTCGCGCCCATCGCAATCGTCAACGCGAGCGCGTGGCGCTCCCAGTCTGCGTGGAAATACGGCTCGCCGGCTTCGGGCACGACAGGACCGAACGACTGCATGCCACCCATGTCTTGCGCGCCGTTCATGGCTGGCCTCCACTCGCCGACTGCTTCGCCGTATGCGGCGCGAGCGCAAGGCCCGTGCCGATCATCGAATCGCGCGTGACGAGATCGGCGAGTTCGTCTTCGCTCAGCGCGTCAGTGCCGGGCGGACGCATCGGCAGCACGAGATAGCGCACTTCCGCCGTCGAATCCCAGACGCGGATCTCCGTGTTTTCCGGCAGCGTGACGCCAAATTCGCCGAGCACGCCGCGCGGATCGATCACGGCGCGCGAGCGATACGGCGCGGACTTGTACCAGATGGGCGGCAAACCCAGCACAGGCCACGGGTAACACGAACACAGCGTGCACACGACCATGTTGTGCACGACCTTCGTGTTCTCCAGCGCGACCATATGCTCGCCCTGCCGTCCCGTGAAGCCGAGCGACGCGATCGCAGCAGTCGCGTCGTCGAGCAGCCGCCGGCGAAACGCAGGATCGCACCACGCCTTCGCGACCACGCGTGCGCCGTTGCGCGGACCGACCTTGTGCTCGTAGGTGTCGATCAGCACGTCGAGCGCCCTGGGATCGACGTAACCCTTTTCGATCAGCAGCGATTCCAGCGCGCGCACGCGCAGATCCATCTCCGGCAGTTCGCTGCCTTCGTGATCGTGCGAATGTCCGTGCTGGTGGGAGGCATCATGCGTCATCGTCAGATCTCCACGCGCGCGCCGACTTCGATCACGCGATTCGCAGGCAGCTTGAAATAGGCGGCCACGTTGCCGACGTTGTGCAGCATCACGGCGAAAAGCCGCTCGCGCCACATCGCCATGCCCGCGCCCGGCGTCGGCACGACGGTCGCGCGGCTCAGGAAGTACGACGCCTCATCCGGTTCGACATCGAGGCCGAGCGACTTCGCCGTCGCAAGGGCTTTCGGCAAATCGACTTCGTCCTTGAAACCGTAGCGGATCGTGAGCTGATAGCAGCCCTCGCATACCGTCGTCAGACTGACGCGTTCGTTCTCGTCGACCCACGGTATCTCGTCGTTGTTCACAGTGAGGAACACCACGCGTTTATGGAGCACATGATTGTGGATCAGGTTGTTGACGAGCGCATGCGGCACGCTGTCGGGATTCGGCGTCAGAAAGATCGCCGTGCCGCCGACCCGCACGGGCTCGCGCGCCACCAGTTTCTCCAGATAGGTCTTGAGCGGCATCGTGCCCGCTCGCGCGCGCGCCTCCGCGAGCATGATCTCCCAGCCGCGCCCCCACGTCGCCATGATCGTGAACATCACGAAGCCGATCAGCAGCGGGAACCAGCCGCCTTCGACGATCTTCAGCAGATTCGCCGAAAAGAACGTCGCGTCGATCACGAAGAAGAACGCCGTCGCGAACACGCACAGCGCCCAGTTGTAATGCCACGCGTAGCGCACGACGAAGAAAGTCAGCAGCGTCGTGATCAACATCGTGCCCGTCACCGCGATGCCGTATGCGGAGCCGAGCGCCGTCGACGAGCCGAAGCCGAGCACGGCCGCGACCACGGCGGCAAGCAGCGTCCAGTTGATGCCGGGCACATAGATCTGGCCGATCTCCTTCTCCGACGTGTAGACGACATTCATGCGCGGCAGGAAGCCGAGCTGCATCGCCTGCTTGGTCATCGAGTAAGTACCGGAAATCACGGCTTGCGACGCGATCACGGTGGCGACCGTCGCGAGCACGATCATCGGATACAGCGCCCATTGCGGAAAGAGCCGGTAGAACGGATTCTGCACCGCGGCGGGATTCGAAATCAGCAGCGCGCCCTGGCCGAGATAGTTCAGCGCGAGCGCGGGAAACACGAGACCGAACCATGTGATACGGATCGGCCGCGCGCCGAAGTGGCCCATGTCGGCATACAGCGCCTCGGCGCCCGTCAGTGACAGCACGACAGCGCCCAGCGCGACGAACGCGAGCCACTCGTGACGCAGGCAGAACGCGAGACCGGCGAGCGGATCGAGCGCGGCAAGAATCGCGGGCGCGGCGACCACGTTGGTCACGCCCACCACGGCCAGCACGACGAACCACACGACCATCACGGGCCCGAACACCGCGCCGATGCCCGACGTGCCGTGCTTCTGCATCACGAACAGCGTGACGAGCGCGATCAGCGTGACGGGTATCACGCAGGTCTTGAGAAACGGCGCGGCGACTTCGAGCCCTTCGACGGCGCTGAGCACGGAAATCGCGGGCGTGATGATGCTGTCGCCGTAGAAGAGCGACGCGCCCATCACACCGACGATCAGCAGCGCGTGCCGCAGCCTCGGCCGGCTCGCCACCGACGACGCCGCCAGCGCGAGCAGCGCCATGATGCCGCCCTCGCCGTGATTGTTCGCGCGCAGGATCAGCGCCACATACTTGAGCGACACGACGACGGTAAGCGACCAGAAGATCAGCGAGACGATGCCGATCACGTTCAGCGGGGTGAGCAGCAATCCGCTCGACGGCTCGAACACGGTCTGCAGCGTGTACAGCGGACTCGTGCCGATATCGCCATAGACGACGCCCAGTGCGGCAAGCGCCAGCGAACGGAGCGCCGGCTTGTGCGGCGCAGGCGCGCCGATGGAATCCGCGCCGGGATGCGTGGCTGACAGGCTCATGTCTCCCTCCTGTGATCGCCATGTGGTCGTTGGCTGCTTGCGGGCGATCTGAAAGCCGGATGAATGGTCGGACGTATCGGGAACGCACGACCCGTATTCGCGGCTCAATCCAGTATAGAAAGAGCCTGTAGAAAAGCGCAGCGAACCGTTTGTGGGCGTCATCCGACAGCCGATGTGCGCTGCCCCGCACATTTCGGTTCTGCTTAAGAAAGTTCATTGACTCGGGCTTGCGCGCGGGCATAAAATTCTCTTATCTCGAAATTTGAGGGGCGTTGCCTTGGACAGTTGCAGTAGTACGTTTTCGAACAGTTTCGCCGCCTGAACGGCAAGACGTCCGCGCCTTCCTCATTAGCCGCCGTCTTGCCAGCAGGCAGACGGTGCGCGTCGCAGTTTCATCCCTCGTGCATCCTGTTTTAGCGCCATCGGTTTGAACGCCGTGTGCGCGCCGCGCGTTCGCGCGTGATCGCAGCCGCTGTCGCGGTTACGTTTCGCGTGTGTCCGCGTGTGCGTACGCATGCGCTCATGCCTTCGCTTGACGTCGCTTGCCGTTGCGAATATTCGAAGCGTCCCAGGCCGCGCGTTGATACCGACGTGCGTATCGCAGATCGCGATGCGTTTTACCCATTAACCGGGAGCCGCCATGCCCGACAGTGACAGTCACGCCTCGAACCCCGACATGCCTTTAACGAACTGAGGCACGCAAGCCGACGGCTGCTCGATTCCATCGACTCTCCGGCGCTTGCCGCCTCGCATGCACGAGACTTCGTGCCGGAGAACCGATATGTACTTCCTGCTTCTTTCGACCTTGCCGCAAACCCGCGAAGCACGCGCGCACTATGACGCGCTTCTTTCGCTGAAACACGAGCGCCGCGCCGTACCCGCCACGCTCGCACACAAGCTGCACAGCATCGCCGCCGCCCTGCTCGGAAAGCGCAGCGCGGCAAAACGGAAATCATTCGACCTATATCCGTTCAAGGGAGAATAACAATGGCAACGCCACCACAAGCACTGCCGACGCGCTCCGCCGTTCTCGACGACGCGCATGTCGGCGACATCCGCGGCGCGCTCGGCACGATCGCGCATCACGACACCGCCCCGCGCAACAGCTGGGGCGCGCGTCTGCGCACACTGCTCGCGATTGTCGGACCCGGCCTCATCGTGATGGTCGGCGATAACGACGCGGGCGCCTTCGGCACCTACACGCAAGCCGGACAGAACTACAGCACCACCTTGTTGTGGACGCTGCTGCTGCTCGTGCCCGTGCTGTACGTGAATCAGGAAATGGTGCTGCGTCTCGGCGCCGTGACGGGCGTCGGTCATGCGCGCCTGATCTTCGAACGCTTCGGCAAGTTCTGGGGCGCGTTCAGCGTCGTCGATCTGTTCATACTCAACGCGTTGACCATCGTCACCGAATTCATCGGCATTACGTTCGTGCTCGACTTCTTCGGCGTATCGAAGGTGGCGGGCGTGTGCATCGCGGCCGCGCTGACGATGGCGGCCGTCAGCACGGGAGACTTCAAACGCTTCGAGCGCTTTGCGATCGTGCTGTGTCTGCTGAGCCTGCTGCTCGTGCCCGTGCTCGTGACCATCCACCCGCCCGTCTCGCAGATGACGCAGCATCTGTTCATGCCCGCATGGCCCGCACACGCGAAGCTGTCGGACGTGATGCTGCTCGTGATCGGTATCGTCGGCACCACTGTCGCGCCGTGGCAGTTGTTCTTCCAGCAAAGCTATGTGATCGACAAGCGCATCACGCCGCGCTTCATGAAGTACGAGAAGGCGGACTTGTGGATCGGCATCGTGTTCGTGCTGATCGGCGCAATCGCGATGATCTCGTTCAGCGCGGCGCTGTTCGGCGGCAAGCCGGAATTCGGCCAGTTCTCCGATGCAGGCGGCGTGATCGCGGGCCTCGAAAAGTATGCGGGCCGCACGCCTGCCGTGCTGTTCGCGATTGCGCTGATCGACGCGTGCATCATCGGCGCGGCGGCCGTGTCGCTGTCTACGGCTTATGCAATCGGCGACGTGTTCAAGATCCGTCACTCGCTGCATCGCGGTGTCGCCGACGCGAAGGGTTTCTATCTCGTGTACTTCGGGATCGTCGCAGCGGCGGCGGGACTCGTGCTCATTCCGGGCAGCCCGCTCGGCCTGCTGACGGAAGCCGTGCAGACGCTCGCGGGCGTGCTGCTGCCGAGCGCAACCGTGTTCCTGCTTCTGCTGTGCAACGATCGCGCGGTGCTCGGGCCGTGGGTCAACTCGAAAGGGCTGAACCTGTTCACGGGCGCCGTCGTGTGGGCGCTGGTGCTGCTGTCCGTCGTGCTGACGGCATCGGTGGTGTATCCGGACATCAGCGGACACGCGATCATCGAGATTCTCGCGGGCGGCACGCTGCTCGCCGTGGTCGCGCTCGTGGTGGCGACCGCGCTGCGCCGTCTGCGCGGAACGCCGGCCACGGAGAGCGCCCCCGCGATCAGCAAGGCCGAACGCATGACCTGGCGCACACCGCCGCTCGACACGCTGCCGAGGCCCGTGATGACATTGCCGCGCCGCATCTGGATGAGCGCGTTGCGCGGCTATCTGGTGGTGGCCGTTGCACTCGTGATCGTGAAGGTCGTGCAGCTCGCATTGACCTGAGCGAAGCCGGAAGGCGCTCACGCGACTTTTTCGAACAATCCTGATACCCCGGCGCGGAGGGTTGTGACACAGTATCGCCGCCGATCCACGGTGCAGGTTTCTGCCGACGCAATGCAAAGCAGCAGCGCATGCCATGAGCGTTGCATTACGGTTGATGGGACGTGGATCGGTCCTTCCCCTGCCCGCCTGTCTGATTCCCCGAAATGAACGCGCCGGGACGAGCCTTGCTTAACGGCTCGCCCCGGCGTTTGTCATCCACGGCACGCGGATCATTGCAGACGCGGATCCATCGGCGCGGTGGCGTGATACGGAATGATGTAGCCGCCACCGCCACCGTTACCGCCGTCGTTACAGCCGCCGCCCGCATGCACGGGCGGAACGGGGAAATGCATCGGCGGCCAGGGCATCGACGGCATGCCCGGGAAGCTCGGCCATGGGCCCGGCTCGGTCGGCTTGCTGATGATGAGGATACCGCCGCGCACGGTCTTCGCAGTTTGACGATCGAGTTCGTCGACCCTCGACAGGTCTTTCACAAGCAGGTGAGTCATGATGGTTCTCCAGCAACGATAGGATGGCGAGCGCCGGCTGCGCCGCGCTCGCTGGGCGTGCTGCACGCACCATGCCAAACGCTGCGAAGCCCGCTGCGAAGGGCCTTCGGTCGAAACGGGAGAAGCCTGCTGGTTGATCCGGACCAACTGTCGGGTGCGCAAGTGTTGGCCGTTCGATGCTGTTCGATGACGGCTGGCGGGCACTCGGCCCGCCGTATGTGCTTCGGCTGACGTTTCAGGGAATTTGAGGAAGCTGAACCGTCAGATATCAGCGCGGCAGCCACGCAAGCGGATCGACAGGCTTGCCGTCCTTGCGCACTTCGAATTGAATGGACGGCACGCCGTTGCTGTCGGCGCCGACTTCGCCGATCGGCTGGCCTTGCGTGACGGCGTCGCCTTCCTGCACGAGCAGCCTGCTGTTCTGGCCGTAGGCCGTGATCAGCGTGTCGTCGTGCTTGATGATGACGAGCGGACCGTAAGCCTCGATGCCCGTCCCCGCGTAGACGACGCGCCCCGTCGCGGCGGCGCGCACCTGATCGCCGGGGCGTCCGCCGATCACGATGCCCTTCGACTTGCCCGCCACGAACGGTTTCAGGATCGGGCCGCGCAACGGCCACGCGAGCGCAATCTGCGGTTGCGCGGCGGGCGCAGGCGGAACGGCCGTGGTGGATGGCGCGGGCGTCGGCACGGGCGTGGTCTGCGCGTAGGTGGGCGGCCCGACGCGCAGCATCTGGCCGGGCGCGACGGGTGTCGATACTGTCAGACCGTTCCACGCCGCGAGATCCTGCGGGCGCTGGCCGTACGCGCCCGCGATGCTCTGCAGCGTATCGCCCGGATTCACCCGATAAAACCCGGCGGGCACGCCGCTGGCGGCCGCACCGGACGGCGCCGTCCGATAAGTGGGCGCCGACGCCTGCTGCGGTTCCCACGGGTACGTGGTGCACGCGCCGAGCAGGCTCGCGACGGCGAGCGAGATCAAAGCCTGCGTGACGACGTATTGCCGTTTTACTGTCATTTTTGTGGCCCTCGACGCGGTATGGGACGGGACGGCGCTCAGGTTGGCCGCCCGTCGTTTGAACGTGTAGCGGGATATGCAGTGCAAATATTATGCCTCGGCCGCCCGTCCGAAAAATGACGGCCGGCAAACGCAAACAGGGCAGGCTCGACAGGTTCGTTCTGGAGCATGCCCGACTCGCGCAAGACGACTGCTGCGATAGCTTTCCCGGCTGCCAGCGTGATTCCTTCTGCAATCCCAATTAATTTCGCGCCTGGCGAAAACGCAAGATCATACGCTGCCTGCGGACTCGATGACGAGAATGCGTGCTTCGCCGATGGGATGTGCGACGTGCTCGGTGCCGACCGACGCATGGAACACGTCGCCTGTTTCGAGCACCGTTGAGTGCTCGACGCCCGCTTCGCGATAACGCATCTCCACGCGTCCGTCGAGCACGGCGAAGACTTCCTCGCCATCGTTGATGTGCCACTTGTAGGGCTGGTCGGTCCAGTGCAGGCGAGTGGTGATGCCATTCATGTTGGCGATGTCGAGCGCGCCCCACGCGCGCTCTGCGGTAAACGTGCTGCTGCGGACGATCTTCATGGCGAGCTTGCGCAATGATGGTTGTCGGACTGGACATTATAGTGTCGCTCGCGATCACGCACGTCTCTTGCTCACATGCCCGGAGATGACCGTTGCATGCGGCTTGCGCGCCATTGCATAGCTGGAGTGCTCGCCTATACTGAACTTTGCCGCAGTCAATGAAATGCGCATGTCCGTAAGCCGATGCGCGGCGAGACGGTTCATCCACTTCAGCGTTTCCGTTTAACGAGGAGGTTCCATGAACAAGGCGTTGTTTCTTGCCGTGCAGTTGAATGTCGATGAGATGACTTCATCGCCTGCACTGGTCGAACTGCTCAATGCCCATCTCGTCTTTGCCGTCGATGTCGCCGAGGCCGCCGATGCCCTCGTGCAACTGGCGAGCGTGCGCCGCCTGTCGAGCGGCGTGGAAGCGAGCGTCGAGATTCCCGCTGTCGCACTCGAGCAGCTGCGCCAGGCGCTCGAAGCGCTCAGCGATTACGACCAGTCGTGGCTCTTCGCGCTGGAACCAGGCCGTGCGCTATTCGACGATATCGCGGGTGGGCAACGCACGCTGCATTGATGTGCCCGCAAACCTGAAGAGGTATGGCTTCCCGGCCGCCTACCGAGGATCGATCGTGAAAAATCTTTTGAACATGCGCCGCGCCGCCGTCAGCAATGGCGCAGCGGCACACCTTCATTTCCCGCAGCAGCACGCTTCGCAACACGCCGCAGAATCCGAACCGGCTCAACTCGCCGACCTTCCCGCCAGCGAGAGCGATGCGGGCGCAACCATCGACGAGCGGCCCGCGAGCGCGCCCCCGCGCCCCGTCACGCCGCTGCATGCGGTGCAGGTCACGCCTTCCGCGTCGAATGGACGCGCCGTGCAACTGGCTGACGCAAACGATGTGGAACGCATGGCCGACGATGCGGCACTGAAGACGTTTCACACGTTTCGTACTTTTGATTATTCCGTCAGCCTGCTGTTTTATCCAAAAGAACTGAAATACTTCGTGGCACTGTTTCAGGAAGACCGCATGTGGCGCGTGCTCACCACGAGCGACATGAATACGGCCAGGCAACTGTTCCACCATATGCAGGAACAGGCCACGCGGCTCGCCGACGGCGAGACGCGCCGCCTGCAGCTCGAAGCGCAGAACGAACAGTTGAAACGCCTGATCGCCGAGTCCGAAGCGCACGCGGAGCGGCTGCGTCGGGGCTTGCAGCGCACCACCGAGCAGGATCAGGCGGTGACGGGCAGGCAGCATCAGTTGCGCAAGGATCTCGCGCAACTCGAAGCGCAACGCACGGCGGCGCAGGCGCAGCTGAACAAGGCGCATCGGCAGGTGCATCAGCTGAACGTCGCGAACAACGAAGCGATTCCGCATATTCCGCGCTGAACGCCGCGCACCCTGTTCCCGCAGCGGACGCGCTGTACGCGGCAGGAATGCAAAAACGCCCGTCAGGATCGACCTGACGGGCGTTTTCTACCTTCTTTTGTCTGCTCGCGAGGTCTGAGGCTCGCGGACCTCGACCATCGCGCTGCACCTACGGCTTAGTTGCCGAAGAACACCGAACGCGGACCCTTCTCATCGCCCAGCGAGCGGCCGGCTTGCGACGTGCCGTTCGTCTGCACGCCGTAACCCGTCGTGCTGGCTTGCGCGACGTCTTGTGCATGGACGCGTGCTTCGGCGGCCTGGATGTTGTTCGGGTAATTCTGACGATCGGACAGCGGATCGTAGCCGGCCTTTTCCAGACGGGCGAGATCGGCGCGAACTTCGGCGCGCGTAAGCGGCTGCTGGCTCGACTGTGCGAACGATGCGACGGGAGCGGCAACAGCGGCGGCGAGAACGACTGCGGAAATCAGGGCTTTCATGGACAACCTCCGAGAACTTGTTTTTTGGTTCGCTGCGAACACTGCGTTCGTCAGCGTTGATGCAAGTTTATGGAAGGTGACGCCCTAGGGAAATCCCTTATTCGATGAAACTATGTTGCTATTATTGAAATAATCTGGCGCGTTACCGGATTCGGCCGCTTGTTTGGATCGGAAAATTGCAACACTGTGTTCCAAAATTTGTGCGCTTGCTGAAACAATCGTGCCGAAAGGGTGCACCGCGCAAAGTAAAACGCCTCGGCGCCGTGCAGGCGCCGAGGCGTTTCAACCTGTGCGGATTCAGGCGATCCGGCTTATGACCAGTTCGCGTGAAAGCTGCCCGGTTTGTCGAGGCGTTCGAACGTATGCGCGCCGAAGAAGTCGCGCTGCGCCTGAACCAGATTCGCGGGCAGACGCGCCGAACGGTAGCCGTCGAAGTACGCGATCGCCGACGAGAACGCCGGCACGGGCACGCCCGCCGTCGTCGCCGCGATCACGACGTCGCGCAGCGCCGCCTGGTAGTTCGCCGCGATGTCGCGGAAATACGGATCGAGCAGCAGGTTGGCGATCTGCTTGTCCTTCGCGTAGGCGTCCGTGATCTTCTGCAGGAAGCGGGCGCGGATGATGCAGCCGGCCCGGAAAATCTTCGCGATCGTGCCGTAGTCCAGATCCCATTTGTAATCGTCCGATGCCGCGCGCAACTGCGCGAAGCCCTGGGCGTACGAAATCACCTTGCTGAAGTACAGCGCGCGGCGCACGGCTTCGATGAACGCGGCGCGGTCGCCCGCGAACGGCTTCGCGGCCGGCCCTTCGAGCACCTTGCTCGCGGCGACGCGCTGGTCTTTCAGCGACGACAGCACGCGCGCGAACACGGCTTCCGTGATCAGCGGCAGCGGCGCGCCGAGGTCGAGCGCGTTCTGGCTCGTCCACTTGCCCGTGCCCTTTTGCGCGGCGCGGTCCATGATCACGTCGACGAGATCCTTGCCCGTCTCTTCGTCCTTCTTGTCGAAGATCTTCGACGTGATCTCGATCAGGTAGCTGTCCAGCTCGCCCTTGTTCCACTCGGTGTAGACGGCGCCCAGTTCCTGGTTCGACAGGCCGACCACCTGCTTGAGCACCGCGTAGCTTTCCGCGATCAGCTGCATGTCGCCGTATTCGATGCCGTTGTGGACCATCTTCACGAAGTGGCCCGCACCGTCCGGACCCATGTACGCGACGCACGGCTCGCCGTCCGGCGCCTTCGCGGCGATTTCGGTGAGGATCGGAGCAACGAGGTCGTAGGCTTCGCGCTGGCCACCCGGCATGATCGACGGGCCCTTGAGCGCGCCCTCTTCGCCGCCCGACACGCCCGTGCCGATGAAGTGCAGGCCCGATTTCGCGAGTTCCTGGTTGCGGCGGATGGTGTCGGTGAAGTGCGTGTTGCCGCCGTCGATCAGAATATCGCCCTTATCCAGCAGCGGACGCAGCGCAGCAATCGTCGCGTCGGTGCCTTCGCCTGCCTTGACCATCATCAGAATGCGGCGCGGCTTTTCAAGCGAATCGACGAACTCTTCCAGCGTGTAGGTCGGAACCAGCTTACGGTCGGGAAACTCCGCGATCAGTTCGTCGGTTTTCTCGCGGGTGCGGTTGAACACGGACACCGCGTGGCCGCGGCTCTCGATGTTCAGCGCCAGATTCCGGCCCATCACCGCCAGCCCCACTACGCCGATTGCCTGTTTGCCCATGTGAATTCTCCAGATTCCAGTAAGTCGTGAAGCTGCGCCCGCCATCAAGGCACAGCGTCGAGGATGAAAGGATAAAAGAAATGACGGGATGCCGCTCGCGTACTCCCGTATCTCATACCGATGACGGGCATGGACGATGCGTAGTGTCTTTCGCCGCGCTTTCGCTGCGTGCATGCGCTGCACGCCGCCGATCCTCTACAGCTTAGTCCGCGAAACGCGCCGCGCACATGCATCCTGCAAGCGGTCGCGCAAGCGCGGAGTCAGGCGTCAGACCCGCCGCCGCGGCTATCGTTTCTGGAACACGAGGCTGAAGTTGTTGGCGGGCATCTCGACGGTTTCGTCGAGATCGAAACCCGCTGCATCCGCCAGCGCCACGACGTCTTCCATGTCGCGCACGCCCCATGCGGGATCGCGGCTTCGCAGCTGGGCGTCGAACGCCGCGTTGCTCGGCGCCGTATGTGCGCCGCCGCGCCGGTACGGCCCGTATAGAAACAGCACGCCGCCCGCTTTCAGCAGCCGCCCCGCGCCGCCGGTCAGCGCCCGCGCCGATTCCCACGGCGAGATAAGGATCATGTTGATGCAGACGATGGCGTCGGCGGCATCGAGGCCCCACGACGCGTCGCGCACGTCGAGCGCGAGCGGCGCACGCACGTTGGCGAGCCCGCTATGCGCCGTCCATGCGGCAATCGACGCACGCGCGTCTTCGCCCGGATCGCTCGGCTGCCAGGTCAGTTGCGGCAGCGCCGCCGCGAAATGGATGGCGTGCTGCCCCGTTCCGCTCGCGATCTCGAGCACGGTGCCCGTCGCGGGCAGCACGCGTTCGAGCACGGCGAGAATCGGCTCGCGGTTGCGTTCGGCGGCGGGCGCGTGCTGGCGCAGGTTCGGGTCGGGCGTCGTCATGGCGATTCAGTACAGGCTGGTTCGGATACGTTCAGCGAGGTCGCGATCATACGCTAGAGAATCGAAAGTCTCACCGAAGATCCGCTTGTGCATGTCGCCCGCGCTCGGCAGCTGCGAACGCTCGACGTGGCGCGCGGGATCCCACAGCTTCGAGCGCACGAGCGCTTTCGAGCAATGAAAGTACACGGCGTCGATATCGACGATCAGCACGGAACGCGGCTTCTTGCCGTCGACCGGGAAGCTGTCGAGCAGCGCCGGATCGGCCGAAACGCGCCCGCGCCCATTCACACGAAGTGTTTCGCCGACACCCGGCACGACGAACAGCAGCCCCACATGCGGATTGACGATCACGTTGCGCAGGCTGTCGATGCGGTTATTGCCGACGCGGTCGGGAATCGCCAGCGTGCGTTCGTCGATCAGCCGCACAAAGCCTGGCGCATCGCCGCGCGGCGAGCAGTCTAGACCTTCGGGGCCCGCCGTCGCCAGCACGATGAACGGCGAATGCTCGATGAACGCGCGATAGCAGTCGTTGACATACGGAATCTCCTTGCGCACCGAGCGATCGTGCGGCTGCCCGTACAGCGCTTCCAGTTCTTCGATCGTCGTGAGCATCGGCGTTCCTTGTTGAATTGGCAGGTAGCCAGGCATTCGGGTCAGCGCACCGCCAGACTCGCCGCGAGCGCGGCCAGCGCATCGCCGCACGGCGCTTCGACTTTCAGCGACAGCAATGCGTCGGCGCGCGTGCGCCCGAGATTGATCGCGGCGATCGGCTTGCCCAGTTTCTGCGCCCACGCGCAGAAGCGATAGCCCGAATACACCATCAACGACGAACCGACGACCAGCATCGCATCGGCGGCATCGAGCGCGTTCGACGCCGCCTCGACGCGCGGCTTCGGCACGTTTTCGCCGAAGAACACGACAGCCGGTTTCAGCAGTCCGCCGCAGTGCGGGCACGCGGGCACGCGAAACGAGCCGAGATCGTGCCATTCGAGATGCGCGTCGCCATCGGCGGCAGGCTCGGCGATCACGTCGAGCAACGCGGGATTCTCGTTGATCAGCATCTGCTGGATCGACGCGCGACGGTGATGCGTGCCGCAATCGAGGCATGTCACTTCGCCGATGCTGCCGTGCAGTTCGATCACGTCGCTGCTGCCTGCACGCTGATGCAGGCCATCGACGTTCTGCGTGACCAGCGTGCGCACGCGCCCGGCCGCTTCGAGCCGTGCGAGCGCGCGGTGCGCCGCGTTCGGCTCGGCCTTCGCGACGACGGGCCAGCCGACCGTGCTACGCGCCCAGTAGCGCTGGCGCGACGCAATCGAGCCGAGAAACTCCTGCAGCGTGATGGGCGGCGAGCGTTTCCACTCGCCGTTTTCGTCGCGATAACCGGGAATGCCGGAATCGGTGCTGATGCCCGCGCCCGTCAGCACGAAGAGCCGCGGATAGCGTTCGACGAAATCTTGGAGCGCGGCGAGTGCGTGAGGTTCGATCAGCGTGGACATGGGGTCGGTGGAACGAATGGATGCGGATCGGCGCTCAACGCTTCCTGCGCGGCCTGCCTTCGCGCTTTCCAGGCTGAAGCGGCTCGGCATGCCGTGCCTCCCATGCCGCCAGCGCCGCGCGATATCGCGTGACCTCTTCGTCGTACAGATCGAACACGCACGGATCGCAGCCGCTATGACAGCAATCGTCGGGATCGGGCCGCACGGGCGGCGTGGGGCGAGGATCGGCGGCGGCGGACGCGCTCGGGTGCGGCGCCTCGTCAGCAGTCACATCCACTTCCAGTGGTTCGGGAAGCGTCCAGTATAAGTCGGACGAAGCGGCCGCGTCGTGTCACGTATGAGTCAAGCTGAGTCACGCTGAGTCACGCGTGCTTCATCCGCGCCCGACGAACGGCATCTTGCTTGCCATGATCGTCATGAACTGCACGTTCGCCGACAGCGGCAGGTTAGCCATATGCAGCACGGCATCCGCGACGTACTCGACGTCCATCAGCGGTTCGGCGGCGATCGTGCCGTTGGCTTGCGGCACGCCGCGCGCCATCCGCTCGGCCATTTCCGTCGCCGCATTGCCGATGTCGATCTGGCCGCACACGATGTCGTACGGCCTGCCGTCGAGCGACACCGATTTGGTGAGTCCCGTGATCGCGTGCTTGGTCGCTGTGTAGGCGATGCTCAACGGACGCGGCGCATGCGCGGAGATCGAGCCGTTGTTGATGATGCGGCCGCCGCGCGGCGTCTGCGCCTTCATCATCGCGAAGGCCGCGCGCGTGCACAGGAACACGCCCGTCAGGTTCGTATCGACAACCGAGCGCCAGTCGTCGAGTTCGATCTGGTCGATTTCGACGGGCGGCGCATTGCGGCCCGCGTTGTTGAACAGCACGTCGAGCCGGCCATAGCGCAGCCGGATCGCGTCGAAGAGCGCGGCGACGCTCGCGGCATCCGTCACGTCGCAGGCGACGGCGAACGCGTCCTTGCCCTGCTGTTGCGCTTGCGTTGCGAGCGCATCGAGCGGGGCCTGCCTGCGCCCCGTCAGCACGACGCTATAGCCGCTGTCCAGCAGCTTGCCCGCCGTTGCGCGGCCGATGCCGCTGCCCGCGCCCGTCACGAGCGCCACCTTGCCTCTATTCGTCGCTGCCGATGTCTGCGTCACACCTTGTCTCCAGGTCGTGCTGCGCGCGACACGGCACGACGCGGACAAGTCAGTCGAGCGCCCGGTCGTTCGGCTTCGCGAACAGCTGTTTCATCTCCGCCGACAACGGGTAGTTCAGGTTGATGCCCTTCGGCGGAATGGGTTGCGTGAACCACTTCTGATAAAGATTCGCCGCTTCGCCCGAAGTTTGCAAGCGCGCGATCACGCCGTCCGCGAGTTTCTTGAAGCCGGGATCGTCCTTGCGGAACATGCAGCCATACACTTCCGACATCGGCGACGTGCCCGTGATGAGGTAGTCGTCCGCGTTCGCTTCCCTGGCCTTCGCGCCGTACAGCAGCGGATCGTCCATCACGAATGCAACGGCGCGCCCCGTCTTCACGTTGAGAAACGACTCGGCGTGATCCTTCGCGCTGATGAGGCGCATGTTCATCGACTTCTCGTTGTTCATCTGCCGCAGCAGACGCTCTTCGGACGTGCCCGCCGTCGTCACGACCGTCTTGTTCGCCAGATCGCCGAAGTCCTTCACGCCCGCATCCTTCTTCACGATCATGCGCACGCCGTACTGGAAGAAGCTGTTCGAGAACGCGACCTGGTTGTCGCGCTCTTTCGTATGCGTGGTCGAGCCGCATTCGATATCGATCGTGCCGTTCTGCACGAGCGGAATGCGGTTCTGCGACGTGATGGGAATCTCGCGCACCTTGAGATCGGGCATGTTCAGTTCTTTCTTGACCTCGTCGACGATCTTCAGCGCGATCGCCTGCGAATAGCCGATCACATGCTGCTGGTCGTCATAGTACGAAAACGGCACCGACGATTCGCGCACGCCCAGCGCAATCGCACCCGTCTCGCGGATTTTCTTCAGCGTCGCGCCCGGGTCCTGCGCACATGCGTTGCCGCTGGCGATGGCGAAGGCGAGCAGCGCTGCACACGTTGTCATTGTCGTTTTCATGCCGTGTCTCCTGTTGTGTGGATGTGGGTGCAACGAATTCAGCGATCGTATGCGTAAGCCGCCGTATCGACGGATGGCGCACGGCCCGCGATCATATCGGCAATCACGCGCGCACTGCCGCAAGCGAGCGTGAAGCCCAGCGCGCCATGCCCCGTATTCAGCCAGAGGTTGCCGTACGGCGTCCCGCCGAGCAGCGGCTTCGAGTCGGGCGTGGCGGGCCGGTGTCCGCACCAGGTCTGCGCGCTCGCGTAATCGCCCGCGGCGGGAAAGATCTCCTGCGCGTGGCGCTTCAACAATTCGACGCGATCCGCGCGCTGCGCGTCGCGCAGGCCCGCGATCTCGACCATGCCCGCGATCCTCAACCTCTCGCCGAGCGGCGCGTAGACCACCTTGCGATGCAGGTCCGTCACGCTGACGCGCGGCGCGTGCCGGCGATCGGCGGCGTGAATCGTGAGGCTGTAGCCCGTCAGCGGATAAATGGGCAGACGCACGCCGAGCGCGTCGAGCAGCGGCACGCTGCCGAGCCCCAGCGCGACGACGAACGCATCCGCTTCGATATCGCCCGATGCCGTGCGCGCCGCGACGATGCGCGGCCCTTCCGTGACGAGTCCGCGTACAGGGGTGTCGTAACGGATCATCACGCGATGCCGCCGCTCCAGCGCATCCGCGAGCGCGACGCTGAAGCGCTGACAGTCGCCCGCTTCTTCCGACGGCGTGTGAATGCCGCCCGCGATCAACGGTCGCGCATGCGCGAGCGCGGGTTCGAGCACGGCGCATTCGCTGCCGTCCAGCGCGCGCTGATCCGAACCCGCCGCGACGAGCCGCTCCATCTTGTGCCGCGCGCGTCCGAACTCGTGCGGATCGCGATACACGACGAGCTTGCCGTTGCGCACGTAGTCGAACGCAATCGACTCATGCTTGACGATCTCGTGCAACGCCGCCTTGCTGAGCGCGCCGAGGCTCAGCAGTTCGAGCGCCGTCTGCCGCGCGCGATGGCTGCGGCACGCGAGCAGGAACGCCGCGCACCAGCGCCACTGCTGTGTATCGAACCGCGGCACGAAGCGCAGCGCGGAGTCGCGCTGCAACAGCCACGCGGGCAGCTTCGGCAGCACGGCGGGATCGGCGAGCGGCGCGACGTAGCTGTAGCTCAACTGCCCGCCGTTGGCGAAGCTCGCTTCTAGCGCCGCGCCGCCGCGCGCTTCGACGATCGTCACGTCATGGCCGTCGCGGGCCAGACTCCAGGCCGTCGTCAGTCCGACGACGCCCGCTCCGAGGACACACACATGCATGAATGCTCAAACCTTGCGATTGCATTGCAGGCAAGTGTCGCGCGCCGAAAACGGCGCATCAATTGACGAGATGCGAGGCTGCATAACCTCAGGTTAAGTCGTGCCACGTCGTCGAGACGCTCATCGCGCAAAGCGCGCGCGCAGCACGTCGACGAATGCGTTGCCCGCCTGCGACGTCAGCCCGCCGTCGCGCCACAGCGCGAACACCCCGACGGACAGCGGCGGCTCGATACGCCGCACGCTCACGGCTTCCGCGCCGCTCTTCGCAGTCAGCTCGTCGAGCAGCGCGTGGCCGATGCCGCGCGCGGCGAGTGCGCGGGCGACATGCCAGGTGTGCGCCTCGACAGCGGGCGCGTGACCGTCGAGTCCCAGTGCCTCCAACGCGTTGCCGATCATCTCGCCCAGCGGATCGGCATTGCCGATGCCGATCCAGTCGCCTTCGACGAACGCTTGCAGCGAGACCGGCTGGTCGTCCGTGTCTTCGTCGCGCGGACCGACGCACACGACGGGCGTGCGCCCCAGTTCCACGGAGGCGATGCCCGGCCGCGCGGGCGGATTCAGCGCGACGGCCAGATCGAGATCGCGCGTGAGCAACGCGTTGAGCAGCTCCTCCGTGTGGCGCGTCTGGATGCGCAGCGACACGCGCGGATACGCGGCGCGAAACGCCTCGACGGCGGGCGGAATCAGGCTCAGACCGAGACTCGGCAGACAGCCGATGCGCAAATGCCCTTCCGGCTGCAGCGCCAGATTGCGCGCGAGATCGCGGATGCTGTCGAGGTTCGCCTGAAGCTTCTGCGTTTCGGAGAACAGCAGTTCGGCTTCGCGCGTCGGCTGAAGACGGCCGTGCACGCGGTTGAAGAGCGTAAGGCCCGCGCTACGCTCTGCATGGGCGAGCACCTTGCTGACGGCGGGTTGCGAAACGCACAGCAGCTCGGCCGCTTTCGACAGCGAGCCGGTGCGCATGATGGCGTGGAAGACTTCGATGTGGCGCAGGCGCATGACGCGAATCCGCGGGCGGCGGAGCGATGGAGCAGTGGAAAAGGCTCAAGGATACTGGGTTTCGGCGGGCGCCTTCTCTTTCCAACCCTCCCAATTTCGGGACGCGCCGCGCCCAAATGGTATCGTTCGCATTTGACGTGCATCAAGACAGTCTGACGGTTTTCCCTGAAGCGAAATCCGGCAGAGCCAACGCATCATGAATCAACCGAATCCGCCGCTGCCTCGCGCCGCCGCGCATGCAGCGCCCGCTCGCCGCTGGCCCGCCACGGGCAATCCGCCGATGTTCAACGCCGCCATCGCATGGCATGTCGCGATGCTGGCGGCCTGGGCGCTCGCGCCCCACGCGTGGCCGTGGTGGCTCGCGGGCATCCTCGCGAGCCATGTCGTGGTCGTGTCGATCGGCTTGTGGCCGCGCTCGTCGCTGCTCGGGCCGAACTGGACCCGGCTGCCCGACACGCCGCGCAACGCCGACGCCGTCGCGCTGACGATCGACGACGGCCCCGATCCCGTCGTCACGCCGAAGGTGCTCGACCTGCTCGACGCGCATGGCGTGCGCGCGACCTTCTTCTGCATCGGCGCGCGGGCGCAGCAACATCCGGCGCTGATGCGCGAGATCGTCGCGCGCGGTCACGACGTCGAAAATCACTCGCAGGTGCATGTGCACACGTTCTCGGTCACACTGCCGCGCGGGCTCATGCGTGAAATCGGCGCCGCGCAGCACACGCTCGAGGCGCTGACGGGCGAGCGCCCGATGTTTTTCCGCGCACCGGCCGGCCTGCGCAACCTGTTTCTCGAACCGGTGCTGCAGAAGCTCGACCTGCGGCTCGCCGCGTGGACGCGGCGCGGCTTCGACACCCGCGAACGCAATCCGCAGCGCGTGCTGGAAAGGCTCGTCGATGGCCTCGCGGCACGCGACATCCTGCTGCTGCACGATGCGAGCGCGGCAAAGGATGCGTCCGGCGAGCCCGTCGTGCTCGACGTGCTGCCGCGCCTGATCGAAACCGTGCGCGCAAGCGGACTGCGCTTCGTGACGCTGCGCGAGGCGGCAGGCGCCTGACGCGCGCCCGCGCGACGGGGCGAAACGCTAGGTGCGCCGCCGGATCAGGTGATAGATGACGAGCAGGATGATCGCGCCGATGATCGACGCGATCCAGCCCGCCGCCTGTCCCGGCTGATACCAGCCGAGCGCCCGCCCGACATAGCCCGCCACCAGCGAGCCCGCAATGCCGAGGACGATCGTCATGATGAGACCCATGCTGTCGTCGCCCGGCTTGAGCGCGCGCGCAATCAGACCCACGACGAGACCGACGACTATCGTGCCAATGAGGGAAAGCATGCGAACCTCCGATCAGAGTTAGCACCACGTTGCCCTGCTACTGCCTGCGGACGGACTGCCGGTTCGACGGTCCGCCTTGCTGCCTGACGCGACTGCATCGTTGCGGCGGGCGCGCGAATCAGATACGGAAATCGGCGGCCATGTCTTCGTCGGTACGCGCCTCGAGCTCCCCGCTGCGGCACGCTTTCATGAACGCGTCATAATCGCGCTCGACCTGATCCGCATACGCCGATGCATACTCGGCCAGCGCCTGCGCGAACTGGTCGCTACGTCCAATATACGCGCTGATTTCGATCGCCTTGCCGCCCGCCTTCGCATGCGCGCGCGCCAGCGCCCAGCCGCACAGCCGCGCATAGCCGTTCAGCTGATCGACGTCGAACAGGTCGATGCTCGGCGCCAGCTTCATATCGCGCAACTGCCGCACGTAGAAATGCCGGCCCGACGGCCCCGTCGACCAGCCCAGAAATATGTCGCTCGCCGCCTGCAGCATGCGCTGGCCGAGCACGACGCGCTCGCCCTCGTGCTTCGGCTCGGCTTTGCGCGGCCCCGCCTTGAAATGCTGCGCGATCACCGAGCGGCGCGCTTCCTTGACCTGCAGAAAGAGCGGCTTGCCATGCGGATCGGCCATGAGCAACACGAGACAGCGCGTGCCCACACTGCCGACGCCAGCCACCTTGAACACGAGATCGTGCAGCGTGAACTGGCCAAGCAACTCGCGACGGTCTTCGTTGAGCGTTTTCAGGTAGTCCTGGAAGGTCTCGTGGATCAGCTTGTTCCACTCGCCGATCTTGAACCAGTCGTCTTCGGCATCGAACAGGGTATTCGATCCGTGCACGTGGAACAGGCCGGGCGGCATATCGCGCATGACGTAACGGTCGCCGTCGCGCTCGGCCAGCTTCTCGAGCATGCTTTCGTGCGTGCGGGCGCCCGCCTTCTCCATCGCACGCCGGATCAGCCGGCGGTTCTCGGCGTTCACGGCCGTGTCGACCATGCGATCGAACGTGATCCGCTCGTACCACAGTTCGAGCGCGCCGCATCCCGCGTACTGCGCGATGCGGTCGCGATACTGGTTGACGGCTGTCATCACGAGGTCGTGCGCGGCGCCGCGGCTGAAGCGCATGTGCCGCGCGGCGACGACGAAGCTCGCGGCGAGGCGCTTCAGATCCCATTCGAACGGCGCCGTCGAGACTTCGTCGAAATCGTTCAGATCGAAGATCAGCTGGCGCTCGGGCGTCGCGAAGCCGCCGAAGTTCAACAGATGCGCATCACCGCAGATGGGCAGCGTGAGCGTCGTGTGCGGCGTCAGGCTGAGATCGTGCGCCTGCAGGATCGCGCTGCCGCGAAAGAACGTGAACGGCGACACCGTCATGCGGCCATAGCGCAGCGGCACGAGACGCTCGACGCGCCCTTCGCTGCTCTGCCTGAGCAGATCGACGGGATTGCGATGCATGGGACCGAGCGTGCGGTGACTGGAGCGCCTTGCGTGTTCGCGGGCCGCGCGCCCGCTGGCTTCCCGTTCCGCGATGGTGCTGGCCTTCATGCTTTTCTCCGTTCTTGTGAATCGGCTTGCATCGGGAGCGCTGCAACCGCGTGCCGCGAAGAGGCGTCAGATGCTCGACGGCTGCGGGCTGGCGGGAAAGGTTTGTCGGGTTCGTGCTGCGTTGCACAGTGAAGCCGGCACGCACGTCCATCGGATGGACTGTATTACATTTCACGGCGAACGGGCGCGCAAGTCTGTGCGCAGCTGCACCGGAAAGTCAGAACGGGAAGAGGAAGCAGCGATGGCGCGCGGCGCGCCATCGCGTGGCCGCATCAGAAGAAGCGCGGCGGCTGGAGGATCAAGGCGATGCGCACACTGCGCGGCTGCAGCGCCGCAAGTGTCGTGCGCGCGGCCTCGGCGCGCACGTCGAACGCGACGCGCGCGGCGCCCGACAACGGTGCGACGAAACAATGAGCCGTGAGCGACATCGGATCGACGGGATAGTCGTCCTTGCGCACTTCGTAGTGCAGGTGCGGTCCCGTCGCCGTCCCCGTGCGGCCGACATAGCCGATCACCTGCCCCTGCTCGATGCGTTGCCCGAGCTTCAGATCGTCCGCGAACAACGACAGATGCGCGTAGTACGTCGAATAGCCGTCGTCGTGACGCAGGACGACGTGCTTGCCGTAGCCGCGTCCATCGACGGCCATCTCGACGATACCCGCCGCCGCCGCGTAGATCGGCGTGCCGGCGGGCGCGGTCAGATCGACGCCCGTGTGGAAGCGGCGCTCGCCGTAGACGGGATGCCGGCGCATGCCGAACGGCGAACTCACGCGACCGTAGTTCAGCGGCATCGCGAACGGCTCGCTCGCGATCAACGCGCCGTCGGGCGTGTAGTACGCGCCCTGCGCCGCGCCCGGCGCCGTGAACCAGAGCGCATCGTATGCCCGTCCGTTCAGACGGACTTCGAGCGATGCAATACGCGGTTCAGCCGATTCATCGGCTGGTGCCATCACCAGCCGGTATTCGTCGCCTGCTTGCGCCTGCGCGTCGACATCGACGCGGCCCGCGAAGATCGCGCCGATCTGATCGACGACGCTCGCGGCCAAGCCCGCCTGCTCGAGCGTCGCACGCAGTGTCCCGTCGATCGCGCCGGCGCTCGAACGCGCTTCGTCGCCCTGCAGGCTGAAGCCCGTGGCGTCGCCGAACGCCGTTGTCGCCTGCACGGTGTCGTCGGGCGCGCCCTGCTGCCTGACGCGCCCGGACCATTCGTGGGTGTCGTCCGCGGGATCGTGGGCGACGGGCACGCACATCGTCGGTGTGGCCGCGCAGACCGTGCCGAGCACCAGTTCGTTCGACGGCATGCGCAAGCTGAGCGACGCCATCGAATAGCCCGGCGCATGCGTGGCGGCGTCGCTGCGAGCGGCCGTCGGCACGGACGCGCCAGCGCCGGACTGGCCCGCGGCGGACCCGGCACGTGCGCCACCGGCGTCGTGCGGCGGAGGCCATACGGCATCGGGCGAAGGAGCGGGTTGCGCGCCGGGCAAAGGCATCTTCCGTGCAACAGCAAGATGGTGCCGCCGCTTGTGAGCGGGACCATGTTTGTGCGCCTTCGGTGCAGCGAGCGCGGTGGATGCGCCGGGCACCATCGAGGCCCCGATCCACAATGCCGAACAGGCGGCCACGCTGGAAAGCGTCTTGCGTTTGAGAGGCAGCGGACGAACCGCAGCCACGGAGATGCCCTGCCCGCGCGCGAGGAATGATCGCAGGTAATTCACGTCGGATCTCGCGTTGGAAACAAAGGGCTGCGGGCATGAGCGGCCGCGTCCGGAAGACACGGCAGCGGCGCGTAGCGAAGGTGGATCAAGCGATCCCGCGACTCTGTGGTCGCTGCATCGCGCCGCGCAGCCCGGCAAGTGATCTTTGAAGTTTAAGGAGCAGACAAATCCGGTTGAATCGCCTGATTCTTAATTTCTCTCAAGATGATCTGAAAGTTATCGGATACCGGTTCGGCGTCACAGCAAGCCGCGCAGATACGCGTCCCATTCGCCGATGCGCCTGTCCCACGAATAGAAGCGCGTGAAGTATTCAACCTGCTGCGCGCGCAGGCGCTCGTCGTCGGCGCTGCGCCGCCGGACCGAGACGATGGCGGAATCCAGCGCCGCCGCGAAACGCTGCGCATGAACCTGGATGTTTTCCGTGAACGGATAGAGCTGCGCGTAGTTCGCGCAGGTCTCCGGCAAACCGCCGTACGCCGCGCACACCGTGAGACAGCCCGCCGACATCGCCTCGATGGCCGCGATGCAGCTCGTCTCCCGTTCGATGTTCGGGTACGCGAAAATGTCAGACTCGCCGAGCATGTCGCGCACGACCGCGTTCGGCTGCGCGCCGTGATAGCGGATGCGCGGATGCGCCCGGCATCGCTCGAATAGCGGCCGATACGGCGCGTCGCGCTCCGTCCAGTCGTAGATGCTGAAGCTCGAGAACACGTCGAGTTCGATGTCGGCGTGGCGCGCCGCGAGATACTCGAACACGGGCACGAGGATTTCGAGGCCGCGGTTCGGTGTCGTGTGGTAGATCAGACGGATGCGCTCGCTGCGTCGCGGACGATAGGCGCCGAACGGCTCGATTGCGTTCTGCAGCACGGTCATTTCCGCATACGGCACGTTTGGAATCATCTGATACAGCGCCGCCTGATAGTGCGACACGCACACAATGCCTGCAAACGCCGCACGATTCTCCGCATGCTCCAGGAAGCTGGCTTCCTCCCGGCTCGGCTTGTCATGCAGCCAGAGAATCCGCTTACGATCGGGATCGAGCCAGCGCACGCGCGATGGAATGATCTGAAACTGTCGCGCCAGTTGCGGGTCGAGCCGCGCGTGAAGCGCCTGCAGCATCAACTCCGTGCCGCCGCGCGCCCGCACGCTCAATTCGTTCGCTTCCATGCTTCAGTACTCGCCGCCGATCGCCGTCTGCGGGCTCGCCGCGAGCGACGCGCCGAAATCACCGCGCCACGTGTAAATGCCCTGATGCGACAGCTTCGATTGCGTATCGGCGAACACGCGGCCGCCGATCTCGCGCCAGCGTCGGCAGAACGCATAGTCTTCGGACAGGTAGCGGTTCGTCGCGGGCTCGACCATCACGTCGAAAAAGCGATAGCAGTAGTCGTAGAGCGGCGAGTCGGGCGGACCGTCGGGCACGTATTTCAGTTCGGGCAGACGGGCGATCATCGTTTCGATCACGCTGCGCCGGATGCACATGAAGCCCGTCGGCGCTTCGCTGACTTCGAGAAAACCATCGCCGTCGATCGCGGAAGACACGCCGTCGTGCGCGTTCACGGGATAGCGCAGGTAACGCGCCGCGAACGTCTCCTGCGTGATGCCGGCGGGCAGCACACCGGGCCAGTCGAAGCGTTTGAGCGGATAGACACCGGCGACGACATCGCGATCGGCCAGCAGCAGGCGGAACACCTGATCGACGGAAAAGCCGATGTCCGCGTCGATCCAGAACAGATGCGTATAGCCGGGATCGAGCAGAAACTCGGCGACGGCTTCGTTGCGCGCACGCGTAATCAGGCTCTCGCCAGACCGGATCCGCACCGAACCCTGCATGCCCGTCGTCCACAGCGCGTTGTTGAGCGCGAGCAGACTGTTCGTGAAATTCGCCGCGAGATTGCCGCCGTAGCATGGCGTCATGAACAGCGGCTTCATCGATTGGAGTGCGGACGTGGGGAGCATGGATGTGATCTCGATCGAGGCAAAAAATGGACGTCGATCAGTATCGCTGACTATCCAAAAAATGACTGTAGGACCAGTCTTAATGCGATAAGCGGCGCTTTTCGAGACGTCCGTCAGCACGCCTTCGACAGGTTTGCGCGCGATCATCTCCTCGCCGGCCTTCCATCGCGTTCCGACGAAGCCGCGCTCTTTTTAGGACGCGTCTCATATTCGCCGGCACATCCGCGCGACAAACTCTTACGCCTTCGACATTCATCACGCAGCGTCACGCCTGCTGCGCCTTCCCCGTGAATCCGCTCCTGCTCAAACGATCCAGCATCGCCTGCTTCGCGTTTCTGACTTCCGCCTGCTCTTTTTTCGTCCCGCGCTCTGCGTCGTCGAGCGAGACACCCGCGGACAACGCGCTCGTCATCGCTTCCGCCCGCGAATTCGCGTACATGCCCGCGCGCGAAGGCCACATCACCTACGACCGGATCGCCAACACGGCGACGACGTCGATCCTGCTGAAGAAGAGCGTCGAAGCGGCCGTGCGCGATGCCGTCGTGTCCGCGTGGCGCAAATCGGGCATCACCGTGACCACGCACGACAAGCTGGTGCTGAGCGGCCGCATCGAAGTGCTGTCGGTCGACGACGCACGCTCGCCCGCCACGTGGTCGATGACGATCTGCTACTTCGTCACCAATGCATCGACGAAGGAAACCGTCTACGTGAAGAGCAATACCGTCCATCTGTACCGGCAGAAATTCTCCAACGCCGTGTTCGCACTCGACGACGTCGTCAAGCTCAGCATCGATACGATCGTCAGAGATCCGTCGTTCCATCGGGCGCTTCAGCCCGTGCAGTAACGCGCCTTCGCGGCGCACCGCCTACCGCTGCGACCCAGACGCAGCCGGCTTTTCGCTACAATCCAGACTTCCCATCCGAATCCGCCGCCGCGCGACGCGCCATCGAAACGCGCCTGCCCGCAGCGGTCATCCGAGCGAGCCGTCATGTCCCTCACCGCCTGGCTGTTCTTTCTCCCTGCGTGCTTCGCGATCAACATGGCGCCGGGCCCCAACAACCTGCTGTCGATCAACGTCGCGGCGCGGCACGGCTTCATGACGGCGTTCGTCGCAGGAAGCGGGCGGCTGGTCGCGTTCGCGGGCATGCTCGTGCTGGCGGCGACGGGCCTCGCCGTCGTGCTGCACGCGTCCGAGCTGTTTTTCCTCGCGATCAAGCTGACGGGCGCCGCTTATCTGATCTGGCTCGCCATCCAGCTGTGGCGCAGCGACGCGGGACCGATGGACGCGATGAAACAGGACGACGCGTCGCTGTGGCGCATCGCGCGTCAGGAATGCTTCGTGGCGGCGGGCAATCCGAAGGCGATTCTGGTGTTCACCGCGTTCCTGCCGCAATTCGTCGATATCTCGAAGCCGATGCTGCCGCAGTTCGCCGTGCTCGGCGCGAGCTTCCTCGTACTCGAATGGTTCGCGATCGCGCTGTATTCGTGGGCGGGCATGCATCTCGGCAAGTGGCTGACGCGCGCCACCGTGCGCCGCTGGTTCAACCGATGCTGCGGCGCGTTTCTCGGCGCGATCGGCGTGAGTTTTCTGCTGGTGCGGCGCACCACCTGAACGCCCGCTTCACACGCATCGTCATACAAAAAAAGCGGATCGTTCGATCCGCTTTTTTGATGGCGACGTTGGCGTCAATGCTCGATGGCCAGCCAGATCGCTTTCGGTTCCGTGAAGTTCTCGATCGCGACATCGCCGTGTTCGCGGCCGAAGCCCGAATCGCCCGAACCGCCCCACGGCAGGCGCACGTCGGTATAGCCATATGTGTTGATCCACACGGTGCCCGCCTTGAGCGCATGCGCGACCCGATGCACGCGGCCGATATCCGCGCTCCACACACCCGCCGCAAGGCTGTACGCCGTGCCGTTCGCGATGCGCACGGCATCCTCTTCGTCGTCGAAGCGCACGACGCTCGCCACCGGCCCGAAGATTTCCTCCTGCGAGATGCGCATCTCGTGCTCGACGTTCGCGAACACTGTCGGCTCGACAAAGAAGCCCTTTTGACCGATCCGCGCGCCGCCCGTCACGATCGACGCGCCCTCTTTGCGGCCGATCTCCACGTAATCGAGCACGGTCTTCATCTGCGCGGCGGACACGAGCGGGCCCATCGTCGTTTCGCGCTCGTTGGGATCGCCGACCTTGATTCCTTGTGCGCGCGCCGCGAGCCGTTCGACCACTTCATCGTAGACGTCGCGATGCGCAAGAATGCGCGAGCCCGCCGAACACACCTGCCCTGTGTTGAAGAAAATGCCGGAAGCCGCCGCGCGCACGGCGTTGTCGATGTTCGCGTCGGCGAAAATCACATTCGCCGACTTGCCGCCCAGCTCCAGCGTCACGCGCTTGAAGTTGCCCGCGGCGCCTTGCAGAATGCCGCGCCCCACCGACGGCGAGCCCGTGAACGTCACCTTGTCGATGTCCGGATGCGCGACGATCGCATCGCCGACCACCCGCCCCTTGCCCGTCACGATGTTCAGCACGCCGGGCGGCACGCCCGCCTCCAGCGCGAGTTCGCCAACACGCAGCGCGGACAGCGGCGTGATCTCGGCGGGCTTGACGACCATCGTGCAGCCGCACGCGAGCGCGGGCGCGATCTTCCACATGCCGATCATCAGCGGGAAATTCCACGGCACGATCGCTCCGACCACGCCGACGGGCTCTCGGATCGTGTAGGTGAGCGCGTCGGGACGAACGGGCACGACCTGGCCGTTGATCTTGTCGCACCAGCCCGCGTAGTACGCAAGCGTGTCGATGGCGGCGGGCACGTCCTGCCGTTTGACGGCCGCCAGCGGCTTGCCCGCGTCGAGGCTTTCGAGCGCGGCGATTTCGTCCTGGTGCTCGCGCAGCAGTTCGGAGAAGCGCATCAGGATGCGGCCGCGCTCGGCCGCGCGCATGCCGTTCCAGACCTTGAGGGCGGCGCGCGCGGCCTTGACGGCCGTGTCGACATCCTGCGCGCTGCCTTGTGCGACGAGCGCTATCGGCTCTTCCGTCGCGGGGTTGATATTGACTGAATATTCGCCCGTGCCGGGCGGCAGCCGCTTACCGTCGATGAGAAGATCATGGCGTCTGAGGTCGGTTTCAGTGTCCATCTCGTGCTCCTTGCGATTGGCGATATTGCGTATTCGCGAACCGTCGACTGAACCGCCCGCACCCGCGCTATGAGGCCCGCATCAGCGCCTCGTCATCGGGTACGCACGGCATCGGTTCGTGTGTGGCTCCTTTTAATGTTGAGTGTGCAGTTGCTGTGCCAGTGTTCGCGGACGCGCCGGCATGGGCGGGCAATTCCTTGCCGGAAAACAGCGACCACACGGCTTCCGCATTCGGACGCAACGAGCGGTTGCGGCGCCGCACGAGCATCGTCGTCACGGACACTTCAGGCACGAGCGGACGCGCGACGAGCGAAGCCGGCAACGCGGCGCCATGCGGATCGACGGGCAGTACGCCGATCCCGAGACCCAGTTCGATCATACGCAACGCCGCGGCGAGATGTCCGCACTCGTTGGCGCGGGCGGCATCGATACGATGCGTGTTCAGCGCGCGCTCCGTCACGTTGCGCGTGCCCGCCTCCGCATTGAGCGTGACGAGCTGCGTCACGCTGCGGCTGTTGCGCAGCGCTTCCCAGTGCACGGCGGCGCCGGATGCGAGCGGATGCGCATGCGGCAACACCGCGCACAACGGCGTCGACACGAGCGGCTGCATGTGGAAGGCATCGGCGCCCGCGACGTTCGCGTCGCAGAGCACGCCGAAATCGACTTCGCCCTGCTCGATGGCTGCGAGCACGGCGTGTTGAGGCTGTTCTTTCGCAGTGACGATCAGGTCGGGGAAATGCGCGGCGCTGCGCGCAAGCCGCTCGGGCAGCCAGCCCGACGACGTCACGGGATCGCACGCGACCACGACGAGCCCGGTGTGCTCTTCGTGTGCGGCGCGCTCCTCGCGCAAGGTCAGCTCGATTTCCTCGATCAGGCGCCCAATGCGCCGCTCGAGCCGCGAGCCCGCTGTCGTCAGTTCGACCTGACGCGTCGTGCGGTCGAAGAGGCGCAAGGCGATCGACTCTTCGAGTTCGCGCACGCACCGGCTCACGGCCGACTGTGTCAGGTCGAACTCGCGCGCCGCACGGGTGAAGCTCCGCTGACGCGCGACGGCGACGAACACCTTCAATTGCTGCAACGATACGTTCATGTGTTCACGTCGCCATGTTGAAGTGATACGGGTTTATTCGCCCGTCTGTTCCGGCCAGTGCCGCAGGCCCGGTCCATTGGCCGCGAGTTCCGGCTCGAGTTCGTGAGACCTTTCGTTCGATGAAGCGATCCAGCGGGCGCGCATCGGTGCGAGCACGAACTTGGCCGACACGCCCGCTGCGATCGTGATCACGGCCGAGACGATGAACACGAGGTTCCAGCCGCCCGTCGCCGCGAGCACCGACGCGATCGGCACGATCAGCGAGGCCGTGCCCTTTGCCGTATAAAGCGTGCCCGCATTCGCCGCCGCGTACTTGCTGCCGAACGTGTCCGCGCAGATCGCCGGGAAGATCGAGAAGATCTCGCCCCAGAACAGGAAGATCAATGCCGCGAACGTCATGAACGCATACGGGTTCTGGCCGTACTGCATCAGGCCCAGCAGCGCGAGACCTTCGCCGATGAAGATCGCGAACATCGTGTTTTCACGGCCGATCTTGTCCGAGATGAAGCCGCACAGCGGACGCGTGAAGCCATTGCAGATGTTGTCGATCGACAGCGTCATCGTCAGCAGCGGCAGCGTGGCGCCGAACAGCGTCATCGGCAGTTTGGCAAGGCCCCAGTCTTTCGCGATCGGACCAATCTGCGCCGTCGCCATCAGACCGCCTGCCGCGACCGCGACGAACGATGCATAGATCACCCAGAACACGGGCGCCTTGATCATCTGGCCCGGCGTGTAGTCCTGCTTTGTCACCGCGAACTTGCGCTTGACGGCGGCGACCTTCACGCCCTCCGGCTTTCTCAGCAGCAGCGCCAGCACGAAGATCGCGACGCCCTGCAGGATGCCGAAGAACAGGAACGTGTGCTCGTAGCCCTTGGCTGTGATCATGTTCGCAATGGGAATCACCGTCACAGCGGCGCCTGCGCCGAAGCCCGCAGCCGTCAGACCGGCCGCGAGACCGCGCTTGTCCGGGAACCACTTCAGCGCATTGCCGACGCACGTGCCGTACACGCCGCCCGCGCCGATACCGGCGATGACAGACGCGACATACAGCTCCGGCAGCGTGGTCGCAAACGAATTCATCACCCACGCAAGGCCTGCGCAGATCGCGCCGCCCGCGACGACGGGACGCGGACCGAAGCGGTCGACCAGCCATCCTTCGATGGGCACCAGCCACGTCTCGGTCAGAATGAAGATCGAGAACGCGAGCTGAACTTCAGCCTGCCCCCAATGATGCTTTGCACTCATCGGTGCAACGAACAGCGTCCATGCGTACTGCAGGTTCGCGACGAGCCCCATGCATAGAATGCCGAATGCCAATTGCCACCAACGGCTGCGCCAGAACGCAACCGGAGCTTGCTGTGAAATGCTGTTCATGTGCCTGTCTCCGCTATCTATTTAGGGCAGCCGGCCAAAGCGCCGGTCTGTATGCATGCCACCTTATAGTTGTGCCCCGACCAGAGTGCTTCGGGGATATTCGCAATACCAATTCCACTTCTTCTTTTTTAAAAACCTTTAAGCCGATTTAGCGGTTCCTTTATCCGATCGATAAAAAAGTGCCGGTCATCTGTTCTCGTTATCGCCGCATCGGAGCCTTGTTTTAGGCGTTAACCCGATGCTTGCGCTGCGAATCGTCCATTACAGAATCCATGCTAGGGTCAATGCTGAATTACTGATAATTAAAGTTTGTTACCATGAAGATTCATCTTCGCTTATACATCTGCCATGACAATGCGTAACGCGACCCTGCGTCAGCTGAAGGTCTTCGAAACAGTGGCGCGACATCTGAGCTTTTCGCGCGCGGCGGAGGAACTGCACCTCACGCAGCCCGCTGTCTCCACCCAGGTCCGGCAGCTTGAAGAGCATGCGGGCCTGCCGCTTTTCGAGCAGCTCGGCAAGAAAATCTACCTGACGCCGGCAGGCACGGAGATGCTTCACTACAGCCGCGCGATCATTCAGCAATTTCATGAAGTCGATGAAGCGATGGGCCAGCTCAAGGGCGTATCGGGCGGCAAGCTGAATGTCGCGGTGATCAGTGCGGGCGACTACTTCTTTCCGCGTTTGCTCGCAGAATTCACGCGCCGCTATGCGGGCGTCGAACTGAATCTTGCCGTGCACAATCGCGAAGAGCTGCTGCATCAGTTGTCGACCAACCAGACCGATCTCGCGGTGATGGTGCGTCCGCCGCAGGAAATGGACGCGATCAACGAAGCGTTCGCGCCGCATCCCTATGTGATCGTCGCGGCGCCCACTCATCCGCTTGCGAGCAAGCGCAACATCAAGCTCAGCCAGCTGGCGAGCGAAGCGTTCGTTGTGCGCGAGCGCGGTTCCGACACATGGAATTCGATGGAAGAGGGCTTTGCGGGCCGGCTGACGAACCTCAAGATCGCGATGGAGATCAAGAGCACGGAGACGATCAAGCAGGCCGTGATCGCGGGCATGGGCATCGCGTTTCTGTCGGCGCATACGATCAGTCTCGAGCTGCAGGTCGGACATCTCGTCGTGCTCGATGTCGAGGGTTTTCCCGTGATGCTCAACTGGTACGTCGTGCATCGCAAGAACAAGCGGCTGCCGCCCGTCGCCGAGGCCTTCAAGCGTTTTCTGATGGAAGAAGGCGCGAATCTGATCGAGCAGATTACGCGCGTGAATCAACTGGCCGTCCATAAATGACACGCTATGGATTGCCAATAAAACTTTAACTATTGCAGATTCGTTGCGGCTTCTATGCTTCTGTCGAACGTCGTCCCCCGACTTAGGAGCATTGCAATGAACCAGTCTGCCGATCTGCACAATGAAGCGCTGCTGAGCGCCTACAACGCCGCGTTCAGCGATCTGGGCCTGCGCTTTCGCTGGAGCCAGGCCACGCTCGATTTCTTCGACGACGTCAGCAATGAAGTGGCGCGCATCACGGCGTACATCGAGCGCTTTCATGCGCATCTGCTGAACGCCTATGACGCCGACTTTCTCGCGCAGCTGATCTTCGACAGGAAGAATCAGTTCTATCGCGCGTCCACGGCTCAATGACGCAGGGTTGCAGTTCATCGATGGTTCTCTCCGGCGTCCGCGCAGTGTGCATCCAAAGGATCGCGCAGCGCGGACGTCATGCATTTCCCAAGTGAAGTCTCAATGGCGTTTCAGCTGATGGCGTTGACGGCTTCGCACCCGCAGCGCCGCATGCGCCAGATGCGCGTTTCTCGCCGATGACAGACAACGTGCCTGCGTACGGAGCGGATTGCTCGTATACGTCCAGCGTTGCGTGAAATCGTCGGAAGGTTGCATGCGCGCTGCGTCGCCGTCCCACGCTACACGCAGCGACGCGCTGCGCCGCGCCAACATGCCGCAATGCGCCGGCGCGCGCATATTGTGTTCATGTGTCGTCAGCATCACGTGTGCCCCGAGCGCCGCAGCGAGCAGACTGACCGCGAACAGCGCCGCGACGCCCGGCAGTTGTGCGGGTTCGTTGACAAAAGCGTAACCAAGCCAGATACACAATCCCAATGCGAGCAGATCGACGATCTTGTCGCCCGCAGCCGCTTGCCGCGCGCTTCGCCTGCCATGCGTGAGCCGTTTGACGAACACGATCGACGCGATCGCGAACATCAAGGCGCCCGAAAAGACGAACACATACAACTCGAGGCGCTCGAGTCCCGACCACGCGATGAAGTCCGCACCATCCGGCATCTCATCTCCTTGCGTTGCGCATTTGCGCCAGTTCGATTCTTTTGCTCTGCTAGTTGACCCGATCTTTTCTCAGGTCTTTTCTCAGATCTTTTGCTCAGATCGCGCCTGCTGTCCTGAGCGCTTCGATCTGTGCCGGCGAATAGCCGAGTTCGGCCATCACTTCGTCGGTGTGTTCGCCGAGCAGCGGCGAACGCGTCACTTCCGTCGGGCTGTCCGACAGCTTGATCGGATTGCCCACCGTCAGATACTTGCCGCGCACCGGGTGATCGACTTCGACGATCGTGCCTGTCTTACGCAGCGATTCGTCGTCTGCGATTTCCTTCATCGACAGAATCGGGCCGCACGGAATGTCGTACTTGTTGAGGATTTCCATCGCCTCGAACTTCGTCTTCGTCATCGTCCAGCGCTCGACTTCCGCGAAGATTTCCTTCAGGCGCGGCAGGCGTGCATTCGGCGTCGCGTACTCAGGATCCGTCGCCCACTCTTCCTTGCCGATCACGTTGCAGATCTTCACCCACACAGGGGCTTGCGTAATGAAGTAGATGTACGCGTTCGGATCGTGCTCCCAGCCCTTGCACTTGAGAATCCAGCCCGGCTGTCCGCCGCCCGATGCATTGCCCGCACGCGGCACGGCTTCGCCAAACGTGCCGTTCGGATATTGCGGGTACTCCTTCATCACGCCCGTGCGCTCCAGACGCTGCTGGTCGCGCAGCTTCACGCGGCACAGGTTCAGCACGCCGTCCTGCATCGCCGCGAGCACCTTCTGGCCGCGGCCCGTCATCGTGCGCTGGTAGAGCGCCGTGACGATGCCAAGCGCCAGATGCAGACCCGTGCCGCTGTCGCCGATCTGCGCACCCGTCACGACGGGCGGACCATCGTCGAAGCCCGTCGTCGACGCCGCGCCGCCCACGCACTGCGCGACGTTCTCGTAGACCTTGCAATCTTCGTACGGACCGGGACCGAAGCCCTTCACGGACGCCACGATCATCTTCGGATTGAGTTCCTGGATGCGCTCCCACGTGAAACCCATGCGATCGAGCGCGCCCGGCGCGAAGTTCTCCACCAGCACGTCGCACTTCTGGATCAGCGCCTCGAGCACGAGCTTGCCTTCGGGGTTCTTCGTGTCGATGGTCACCGAACGCTTGTTGTGGTTGAGCATCGTGAAGTACAGGCTGTCGGCGTCCGGCACATCGCGCAGCTGTTCGCGCGTGATGTCGCCTGCGCCTGCGCGCTCCACCTTGATCACGTCCGCGCCGAACCATGCGAGCAGCTGCGTGCAGGTCGGCCCCGATTGCACGTGCGTGAAATCGAGAATGCGCACACCGTCGAGTGCTTTGCCCATGTTGTCTCCCTTCCGAGCACTTGACGCTCTTATTTCGATCGTCCTTGTTCAATACGGTATGTGATATATCTAATCGCTGCAAGCGCTTTCACTTCCGTAAGCAGAATCCCGTAAAAACGTCTGAAGCCTTTACTGACAAGGCATCGCGACCGAAACGGAAATTAAGCGGCAATTTCACAAAGGGAAAACCCCGATCCGTTTCTCCGCTTGAGTAACTCTGATATATCACATACCATATTTCTACCCTGAGCCGACCGCCCACTCTTTTACGCCGTCAGGCGTCGAATTCAACCAGCGAGGAGACAGGTGAATATCCACGAATATCAGGCGAAGGAACTGCTGAAAGGCTATGGCGTCGCCGTGCCGAACGGTCGCGTCGCGTTCACGCCGCAGGAAGCCGAAGACGCGGCGCTCGCGCTGGGCGGCGCGGTGTGGGTCGTCAAGTCGCAGATTCATGCGGGCGGGCGCGGCGCAGGCCGCTTCACCGACGATCCGAACGGCAAAGGCGGCGTGCGCGTCGTGGAAACGGTCAGCGACGTCGGTTCGAATGCCGCGCAGATGCTGTCGCACGTGCTCGTCACGAAGCAGACGGGACCGGCGGGCCGCGAAGTGAAACGCGTATATGTCGAGGAAGGCTGCGCGATCGAACGCGAGCTGTATCTCGGCATGCTGATCGACCGCAGCACGTCGCGCATCACGGTGATGGCGTCGACGGAAGGCGGCATGGAGATCGAGGAAGTCGCCGCGCACACGCCCGAGAAAATCCTCAAGGTCGCAATCGACCCGGCGACGGGCCTGCAGCCGTTCCACGCGCGCCAGCTCGCCTTCGGTCTCGGACTGACGGGCAAGCAGGTGAAGTCGGCGACGCAGTTCATCGCCAACGCGTACCGCGCGTTCGTCGAACTGGACGCGTCGATCGTCGAGATCAATCCGCTCGTCGTCACGCAGCAAGGCGACGTGATCGCACTCGACGCGAAGATCAATTTCGACGACAACGCCCTCTTCCGTCATCCGCTCATCGAAGCGCTGCGCGACGAAGCCGAAGAAGACGCCGCCGAACTCGAAGCCGCGAAGCACGGCCTCAACTACGTGACGCTCGACGGCAACATCGGCTGCATGGTGAACGGCGCGGGCCTCGCGATGGCGACGATGGACATCATCAAGCTCTATGGCGGCGAGCCGGCGAACTTTCTCGATGTCGGCGGCGGCGCGACCAGGGAGCGCGTCGCAACCGCGTTCCGTCTGATTCTGCGCGATCCGAAAGTCGAAGGAATTCTGGTCAACATCTTCGGCGGCATCATGCGCTGCGACGTGATCGCGGAAGGCGTGGTGAGCGCCGCGCGCGAAGTGGATCTGCGCGTGCCGCTCGTGGTGCGGCTGGAAGGCACGAACGTCGAACTCGGCAAACAGATTCTGCGCGACTCGGGCCTGCCCATTCTCTCAGCCGATCACCTCGCCGACGCGGCGAGCAAAGTGGTCGCCGCAGTCAAGGACAAGAACCACGCGGCAGCCGCGACGGAGGCAAACTGACATGGCCGTACTGATCGATCGCAATACCAAGGTGATCTGCCAGGGCTTCACCGGCTCGCAGGGCACGTTTCACTCCGAGCAGGCCGTCGCATACGGCACGCAGATGGTCGGCGGCGTCACGCCCGGCAAGGGCGGCACGTCGCATCTGGGTCTGCCCGTGTTCGATACCGTCGCCGATGCCGTCGGCGCAACGGGCGCGAATGCGTCCGTGATCTACGTGCCGCCGCCGATGGCCGCCGACGCGATTCTCGAAGCCGTCGATGCCGAAATCCCGCTCGTCGTCTGCATCACGGAAGGCATTCCCGTGATCGACATGGTTCGCGTCAAGCGCGCGCTGGCCGGTTCGGCGACGCGTCTGATCGGGCCGAACTGCCCGGGCGTCATCACGCCGGGCCAGTGCAAGATCGGCATCATGCCGGGGCACATTCACCGGCCGGGCAAGATCGGTGTGGTATCGCGCTCGGGCACGCTGACCTACGAAGCCGTCGCGCAAACCACCGCGGCGGGCCTCGGACAGACGACGTGCATCGGCATTGGCGGCGATCCCGTCAACGGCACGAACTTCATCGACTGCCTGGAGATGTTCCTCGCCGACGACGACACGGAAGGCATCATCATGATCGGCGAAATCGGCGGCTCCGCGGAAGAAGACGCGGCTCAGTTCATCAAGGACTCGCGCACGAACAAGCCCGTGGTCGGTTTCATCGCCGGCACGAGCGCGCCGCCCGGACGGCGGATGGGACATGCGGGCGCGATCATTTCGGGCGGCAAAGGCACGGCGGGCGCGAAGATCGACGCGATGCGCGCGGCGGGTATTCACGTCGCGCAGTCGCCGGCGGCGCTCGGCGAGACGATGCTCAAGGCCTTTCAGTAACGATGTGAGGATGTAAAAAACCAGCGGACTTTTCGGTCCGCTGGTTTTTTGAACTGAACCTTCCTGCAGCGCGCGCTCAGTCGAGAAAATCGCAATTCGCTTCGACAAACGCGGCCAGCCCCAGCGAGTGCTCGCGCACGAGACGCTCGGCGAGTTCCGTATCGCGCTTTTCCAGTGCTTCGATGATGCGCAGGTGGTCGACGATCGAGCGCGACGCGCGGTCGCTCTGCGAAATCGTCATGCGGCGAATCGCGCGCACGTGGATGAAGATGTTCTTGATGGTGTCGAGAATGATCTGCGACTTCGACAGCTCGACGATCGCCTGATGGAACGCGATGTTCGCATTCGAATATTCGGCGATGTGTTCTGCCGGCGTCGAATCGCGGAACTGGTCGAACATGTGACGCAGCTTCGCGATCTCTTCGTCCGACGCGTGCAAGGTGGCGAGACGCGCGGCCATGCTTTCGAGCGCGGCCCACATCTGGATCATCTCGACGATCTCGCGCTTGCTCTTGCGCACAATATAAATGCCGCGCCTCGGCACCATGCGGAGAAAACCTTCCTGCTCGAGTAACGTCATCGCCTCGCGCACGGGCGTGCGGCTCACGCCCAGCGATTCGCTCAGCGCGCGCTCGTCGAGGCGAATTTCTTCGTTCGACGCGTAAATATCGGCATCCGCGATGGCTTGACGCAACAACGCGTAAGCCTGATCGCGGAGGCTGGCGCTGTTGCCGATGGGCTGCAGCGCCAGAGGCAGGTTCAGTGCGGGTGTGGCCACTGCTGGGTTCGACCTTAGTTCGACGAGCCGACCGCGCCCATCGCGGCTTCGACACGTGCGCGGTACGGCGTGGCTTCACGCACCGTGGCGGCTTGCAGACCGACATAACGGCCGTGCTTCGAGGCCAGTTCGGCGACATCCTGCGGAATCCAGCGGGTCAGCAGCACGGTTGCGGCCGAACCCAGGCCCACGACAGCTACGGCGAAGAATGCGAGCGACACGAAATCCATTTGATGCTCCCGTCATTAAGTGATTGGATGACTCAATCATATGCTGCGTCGCGACAAAAATCAAGTATCTTGTATGTGATATATCAAATACTGTTGTTCAGCGGCGACAACAGTCTGAAGTTAGCACGCCGGGCGCGGAACCGCGACGGCTGGACGTCGGGCGGGAAACTGTACTTTTTTCCTGTGGCGCGAACTGTACTTTTGGGCGGGCTCGTCGACGGAAAAATAGAGGGTGAACCCGAATCCCAGGAAACGGCCGAAAAGCCTTTCCATGTGCTTACGCAGCAATACGCACGCCCGAATCGATTCGCCGACAAACTCAATGCCTGCGCATGCTGCGTCACGCCGTCACCTGCGGCCCGATGTCGCTTGAAATCGCTGCATCCCGCTTCGCACAACCCTTCCGGGCGCTTCCATATGCATTTAATTCTCATATTGCAAAGCGGGTCGGGTGCACCTATCGTCTCGCCATTGCCGAATCTGGCCACCCGCTAGCACAGTTTTAATATGTTGCAGCCCAGCATATGCGATGAAACTTGCGTTAGCTCAAGTTTCGGCAATTGCAACCGATAACCAGACGTTTAGCCCGATCGGAGACCGACCATGAGCAGCATTACTGAGCCCGGCGGCGACGCCCGCTCGCCATCATTCTTTGCCAAACAGGCAACGATCGCCCAACCTGGCTTTTCCCGCTGGATGGTGCCGCCTGCCGCCCTCGCCGTACATCTGTGTATCGGTCAGGCCTATGCGTTCTCCGTGTTCAACGGGCCGCTCACCAAAGTCATCGGCATCACGCAGTCCGCACCGGACGACTGGTCGCTGACCGCACTCGGCTGGATCTTCTCGCTGGCCATCGTGTTTCTCGGCCTGTCGGCGGCATTTGCCGGCAAGTGGCTCGAAAAAGTCGGCCCGCGCCGCACGATGTTCACGGCGGCCTGCTGCTTCGGCGGCGGCTTCATCGTCTCGGCGATCGGCGTGTGGATTCACCAGATTGCGCTGCTGTATCTCGGCTATGGCGTGCTCGGCGGAATCGGGCTTGGGCTCGGCTACGTGTCGCCCGTGTCGACGCTGATCCGCTGGTTCCCGGACCGCCGCGGCATGGCGACGGGCATGGCGATCATGGGCTTCGGCGGCGGCGCGATGATCGCCGCACCGCTGTCCGTCGCACTGATGAACCACTTCAAGAGCGCGACGAGCATCGGCGTGGCTGAAACGTTCATCGTGCTCGGCATTGCGTACTTCATCTCGATGACGATCGGTTCGCTCGCGATCCGCGTTCCGCCCGCAGACTGGAAGCCGGCCGGCTGGACGCCGCCCGCGACCACGGCGACGAAGATGATCACGCGCAACCACGTGCATATCGATCAGGCGCTGAAGACGCCCCAGTTCTATCTGATCTGGCTGGTGCTGTTCCTGAACGTGACGGCGGGCATCGGCATTCTCGGCCAGGCGTCGGTGATGATCCAGGAGAGCTTCAAGAACACGGTCAGCGCCGCGGCAGCCGCGGGCTTCGTCGGCCTGCTGTCGCTCTTCAACATGGGCGGCCGCTTCGTGTGGGCCTCGGCGTCGGATTACGTGGGCCGCAAGAACACGTACTTCATCTTCTTCGCGCTGGGCGCCGTGCTGTACTGGCTCGTGCCGAGCTTCGCGGCATCGGGCAACATCGCCCTCTTCGTGCTGTGCTACTGCGTGATTCTGTCGATGTACGGCGGCGGCTTCTCGACCGTGCCCGCGTACCTCGCCGACATGTTCGGCACCGCGTTCGTCGGCGGCATTCACGGCCGTCTGCTGACGGCGTGGGCGGCCGCGGGCGTCGCCGGCCCCGTGCTCGTCAACTACATCCGCGCCTATCAGGTCGCACATGGCGTCGCCAAGGCAGACGCCTACACGATGACCGTGCACATCATGACCGTGCTGCTCGTCATCGGCTTCATCTGCAACCTGCTCGTGAAGCACGTGAACGAAAAGCATCACATGACGGACGCGCAACTCGCATCCGCCAAATAAGGCCCGACACAGGAGAAAGACAATGTCGACGCAAAACGCTCATCCGACGAACAAGGGCCTCATGGTCGTGTTCTGGCTGTATGTGCTGATTCCGCTGACGTGGGGCGTGGTCAACACGCTGCTGCAGGCGATGAAGCTGTTCGGCTAAGCCGCTTCAGCATCAGCATCGATTGAAGAAAGACCGGGCATCGCTGCCCGGTCTTTTTTTTGACGGCTAGAATTCCGGCGCTCGCGCGGGCTGCAGTTGCAGCGGGAACGTGATCTCGAACGTCGTGCCGACGCCGCGCTGCGAATCGAAGCGCAGTTCGCCGTCCAGCATGCGGCACAACTCCTTGACGATCGCGAGGCCCAGACCCGCGCCGGGCACGTCGTCGTCGTTCGCGCGCTCGAATTCCCTGAACACGCGATCGCGGTCGCCAGCGCCGATACCCACTCCCGTATCCGAGACCCGCAGACACCATGCGTCGTTGCCGCTCGCTCGCATGTCGAGCGTGACCTCGCCCGCCTTCGTGTACTTGACGGCATTCGTGAGCAGATTGATCGCGATCTGCTTGAGCTTCAGACGATTCGACTGCACCGACGCGAGCTGTTCGTCGAACGATGCATTCAGCTCGAGCCCTTTTTCGCGGATGGTCGGACCGCACGAGGCGACCAGTTCGTCGAACAGCGCATGCAGATCGACGGATTCGATGGCGGGCTGATTCGTGTCGCCGAGCACGACCGAATACTCGACCAGTTCGTCGACGAGCACTTTCATGTCGGCGGCCTGCCGGGTCGCCAGCGCGAGCGCGGCTTCCGTTTTTGCCGGCGCGCGCGCGACGAGTTGCAGCGCCATCGAAAACACGTTGAGAAAATTTCGCAAGTCATGCACGACGCTGCGCGTGATCTGCATGCGCGATTCGTACAGTTCGCCGACCAGCTTCTGCTTGAGTAACAGCTCGTGATTCGCGCGTTCGAGCCGCCCCGTGTATTCGTCGATCTTGCGGTCGCGCTCCGTCACGACTTCACGCACCGACGTCAGCGTGACGAAACTCACGGACTCGTCGATGAAATAGCGCGCGCGTTCTTCGTAACGCCGCGAGAAACCGGGATGCGCTTCCGCGTACTGCACGACCGCGCCCATCAGCGTCTGGCGGAACAGATCGAGCTCGCGCACGAGTTCGTCGATGCGATAGCCCTGTTTCCAGCGCATTTTGCCGTGCAGCCGCGCCTTGCGTTCGATCTCGGGTTCGACTTCTTCGAGATCCTGCTGCTCGAGCGCGCTGCAGATGGAATCGAGTATGTCGGGTACATGATCCGACAATTGCTCGTTGGTCAGGCGGTCGGATTCCGTCAGCTCGACGTCGCTGAACACCGATTTCAGCCAGCGTTCGGTGAATTCGACCTCGTGCTTGCGGATATACCCGGCAAATGCACCGAGCGGTCGTGATTGCGTCGTGGCCATAGTGTCGCTCGCGCCCCGCTAAAAGCGTCGTGCTGCGATGTCAAACGGCTGCGGCGCCACATTCGGCCGCAGCCTTCTCCCATGTCGGCTGCACGCCAACGACGATCATCCTACTACGACTTGAGCCGATAGCCCGTTTTGAAGATCCACGCGATCACCGCAAGGAAGATGCAAAGGAACAGCGCCGTCATGCCGAGACTGATGCCGACGCTGACATCCGCGAGTCCGAAGAAGCTCCAGCGAAAGCCGCTGATCAGATAGACGATGGGATTGAACAGCGTGATGACTTTCCATGCGGGCGGCAGCATCGCGACCGAATAGAAGCTGCCGCCGAGAAACGTCAGCGGCGTGATGATGAGCAGCGGCACGAGTTGCAGTTTCTCGAAGTTATCGGCCCATATGCCGATGATGAAGCCGAGCAGACTGAACGTAATGGCCGTCAACACGAGAAACCCCACCATCCAGAACGGGTGCTGTATCTGCAATGGCACGAACAGGCCCGCCGTGGCGAGAATGATGAGACCGAGAATGATCGACTTGGTCGCCGCCGCGCCGACATAGCTGATCACGATCTCGAGGTACGACACGGGCGCGGACAGCAGTTCGTATATCGTGCCCGTGAAGCGCGGAAAGTAGATGCCGAACGACGCGTTCGAAATGCTCTGCGACAGCAGCGACAGCATGATGAGCCCCGGCACGATGAACGACCCGTAGCTGATGCCTTCCACCTCGCGGATACGCGAGCCGATCGCCGAGCCGAACACGATGAAATACAGCGACGTCGAAATGACGGGCGCGATGATGCTCTGCATCAGCGTGCGTCCCGTGCGCGCCATTTCGAAGCGGTAGATCGCGCGGATTGCATGAATGTTCATCGCACGCTTTCCTCTTGTTGTTTTTGGTGCACCAGACTCACGAAGATATCTTCGAGCGAGCTTTGCGTCGTATGCAGATCCTTGAAGCGGATGCCTGCTTCGCTGAGGTCGTTGAGCAGCGCAACGATGCTGCTGCTCTTCTCACGTTCGGCGTCGTATGTATAGATCAGTTCGCCGTTCTCGTTCGCGAGTTCCAGTTCATAGTGCGCGAGCGATGCCGGAATGCCTGCGAGCGGCGCTTCGAGTTGCAGCGTCAACTGCTTCTTGCCGAGCTTGCGCATCAGTTCCGCTTTCTCTTCGACGAGCTTCAGTTCGCCGTCGTTGATCACACCGATGCGGTCGGCCATCTCTTCCGCTTCTTTGATGTAATGCGTGGTGAGAATGATCGTCACGCCGTTCGCGGACAGCGAGCGCACCAGCTTCCACATGTCGCGGCGCAATTCGACATCGACGCCTGCCGTCGGCTCGTCGAGAAACAGCACGCGCGGTTCGTGCGACAGCGCCTTGGCGATCAGCACGCGGCGCTTCATGCCGCCCGACAGCTGGATAATGCGGCTATTGCGCTTGTCCCACAGCGACAGCTCGCGCAGGACCTTTTCGATGTGCGCCGGGTTCTTCGGCTTGCCGAACAGGCCACGGCTGAACGAGACGGTCGCCCAGACGGTCTCGAAGGCATCCGTGGTCAGTTCCTGCGGCACGAGCCCGATGAGCGTGCGCGCGGCCCGATAGTCGTTGCGGATATCGTGGCCGTCGACCGTCACTGTGCCTTCCGTCGCGTTGACGATCCCGCAGATGATGCTGATGAGCGTGGTCTTGCCCGCGCCGTTCGGCCCGAGCAATGCAAAGATTTCGCCTTGGCGAATGGAGAGATCAATACGCTTGAGGGCCTGGAAACCCGATGCGTACGTCTTCGACAGATTCGAAACCGAGATGATGGGTGGCATAGACGCGAACGATAGCAGATAGCGCCCGGCCGCGCCGCCACTCTGCCCCTGGTGCCGCCCGGGCGTCGGGTATGCATGCGGAATCGTCGGATGCGGCGATGCGTCCCCGTCGCTGTCAATGCGCGCCGTCGCGTAAAAACGCCAACGCCGTCCTGCATTTTGTACAGGGCAAGGTGCGGCGCAACACGCGGTCCGCGCCGCCGCGCCTTGCTGCACCGCGACCGCGCCGTCTCCCACAAGTTGGAACGGGCGTTGCTTGATCCGGCGAAAGCCATTGCCCGCCGCCGTGCATTCAGGCGAGGCTGTTCTACATCATGCCGCGACGTCCGCGCGGCCGATCCTGCGGACATGGAGGCTTCATGCGTCTGTCGATCCTGATCAATACATCCGACCCGACCGTCAATCACGACTACGCCGTGTTATGGCTCGACACGATCCGTCACGCATGGACGTCGCAAGATCGGCGCGGCGTCGAGTTGCCGTCGTCGGGCGACATGCGCGAGGACGGGCACATCATGTCGCTGTGCGCGCGCGGCAGCGAACAGCCGCTCGTCACGCTGTACGGCGTGCGCGTCGACCGGCACGGCAACGTGACATCGGCGCAGGGCCAGGCGACGTGGATCTCGCACTCACGGCCCGACGCGGTCGCGGGTTACTGGAGACTGCAGGCCGTCGAGCGCGAAAGCTCGCGCGATGCGCCGCCCCCGACGCGACGCTGATTGCGCCGCTAATCGCGTCCTCCTTCAAGCAAAAAAAGCGCCGTTGCTGCGTACGACAGCAACGGCGCCGTTCATGCACGGGCGGTTTCAAGCAGGCACGGACTCCGCTGCCTGCCGGCGCGACCACACGCGGTGCTGGCCCACCGCTTCGATGAACGGCTTCAACACGGCGTCCACCTTGCCGTCGTCGCCGATCGACACGCCGTCGGCCTTCTCCGGCAGATGCGTCGCCGCCAGCAGATCCTTGCCCGCGCCGATCGCGGCAATCGCCTTCAGATGCCGGAACGCTTCGAGCACGAAGTGACGCGCATCGCCCGTTTGCGCGAGCGCCTTCGCACCCTGCTCGCCGCCCACGATCACGACGCCGTCGAACATGATCGACGGCATGCCGGAAATCGTCGCATCGGGATGCATGCCGTCGATGGGCGCGAGCGTCGGTGCAACGAGTAACGGCGTCGCGCCTTCCGCCTTCAGCGCCGACTGCACGCTCCTGATCGCGGCACCGTCGCTGCCGGGCGCGGCCATCACGGCGATCTTGCGCGTCTTGATGCCCTTGACGACGCGATTCAGCAGACTCAGCGCCGGCGACGGCTTCTGCTTGCCCACCGCACGCGCGCCCTTGCCGGGCTTCGGCAAGCCGAGACCTTGCGCAACCGTCGCGGCAAGATCCGCGTCGAAGTTCGCAAGAATCTCATTGACGACGCGCGCACGAATCTCGGGCTTCGTCACCTTGCCGAGTTCGAACTGATATGCGAGCGCGATATGCTCCTTCTCCACATCGCTCATGCTCTGATAGAAGAGCGCGGCCTGCGAGAAGTGATCGGCGAACGAGTCGCTGCGCACGCGGATCTTCGTGCCTTCCATCGGCTCCGCATAGCTCTCGAAGCCGCCGTCCGTCGCTGCGGGGTCCGTCTCCCTGGGCCATGCGCCGTTCAGCGAATTCGGCTCATAGGAAGCCTGGCCGACGTTGATCGTCTGCCTGTGCATGCCGTCGCGCTGGTTGTTCACGTTCGGGCTTACGGGACGATTGATCGGAATCTCATGAAAGTTCGGGCCGCCGAGCCGGCTGATCTGCGTATCGGTGTAAGAGAACAAACGCCCCTGCAATAGCGGGTCATTCGTGAAATCGATGCCCGGCACGACGTGCCCGGGGTGAAACGCCACCTGCTCGGTTTCGGCGAAGAAGTTATCGGGATTGCGGTTCAACGTCATCTTGCCAATGACCTTCACGGGCACAACTTCCTCGGGCACGAGCTTGGTCGGATCGAGCAGATCGAAGCCGAACGAATCCTGATCCTTCTCTTCGATGATCTGCACGCCGAGTTCGAACTCGGGATAGTCGCCGCGCTCGATCGATTCCCACAGGTCGCGGCGATGAAAATCGGGATCCTTGCCCGCGAGCTTCTGCGCTTCGTCCCACAGCACCGAATACGAGCCGAGCACGGGCCGCCAGTGAAACTTCACGAGACGCATCACGCCCTTCGCGTTGATGAAGCGGAACGTGTGCACGCCGAAGCCTTCCATCGTCCGCAGGCTGCGCGGAATCGCGCGGTCGGACATGGTCCACAGCACCATGTGCGCGGACTCGGGCACGAGCGAGACGAAGTCCCAGAACGTGTCGTGCGCCGAGCCGCCCGTCGGCATTTCATTCGGCGCTTCGGGCTTCACGGCATGCACGAAGTCCGGGAACTTGATCGCATCCTGAATGAAGAACACAGGCATGTTGTTGCCGACCAGGTCGTAATTGCCTTCGGACGTGTAGAACCTGGTGGCGAAGCCACGCACGTCGCGCACAGTGTCGGCCGAACCGCGCGGGCCTTGCACAGTCGAAAAGCGCACGTACACAGGCGTTTGCACGGAAGGGTCCTGCAAAAAGGCCGCTTTCGTGTACCCGGCCATCGACTCGTAGACCTGAAACACGCCATGCGCCGCCGAGCCGCGCGCATGCACGATGCGCTCGGGAATGCGCTCATGGTCGAAGTGCGTGATCTTTTCACGCATGATGAAATCTTCGAGCAACGAGGGCCCGCGCGGACCTGCACGCAACGTGTTCTGGTTGTCCGCGATTTTCACGCCCTGATTCGTGCGCAGTGCCTCGTTTTGCGGCCGCGCGCGCGAACGTTCGAGATCCTTCGACTTGAGATCTTCCGCCGAAGCGGAAGACGACGGATTGCGCTGCTTGCTTGCCATCGATGGGACTCCTTTGCTTGACCTTTGCCTGAGATAGGAGCGCAGACGCATGTGCGTCTGCGCCTGCATCGTCGAGCAACTGGCGCAAGCAGTGTTCCTGGCGCTCGCGCAAGACAGCGCATGAAACCGGGGATTGCGCGGCACAGGGTTTGCGCTAACGGAGACACGGGCGGGTCGACAGCACCGACTCGTGAAGATCAAACCATCTCCTGGAGGTTCGACCATGAAAAGCATGACGAAGAAGGCACTTGCCACTGCCCTCGTAATGGCTCTATCCGGCGGTGTCTACGCTCAGGGTGCCGGTGCAGGCGGCGGTAACGGCGCGGGCGGCGGCTCGTCCGGCAACGGGGTCGGCGCGGGCGGCGGCAACACGGGCGGCGCGGGCGGCGTAGCGACGCCTGGCGCCAACATGAACCGCATGCAGCGCGGCAGCACGAACGATAGCGGCTACGGCACGCCCGGCACCACTGGCACGGGCGGCGGCGCGGGCACGGGTACGGGCGCGACGCCGAACAGCGCGGGCACGAGCCGCTCGTACAACAACAGTACGATGCCGCAACGGGGCACCATGCAGCAGAACGGCACGATGCAGCCGGGAGCCAACCAGGGCGGCCAGTGATCTTGCCTGAGAGGTTGGTCCCGTTGTACAAGCCAGCCGCTTGACAGACGTCCGGAGACGCCCCGGCGTTCGACGAACGCCGGGGCGTTTTGCGTTTGTCGCATTTTCTGCAAACGTATGCAGTCAGTTATTGTCGATCGCAATCCTGGTCAATAACGCGTCAACGCACGCGATGAACTTCCGCCCCGTCGCGCGAGTCCATCGATGCACAGGCGGATGCCATGCCAACGCAGCCTGGTTCACGCAGAGACAACGGAGACCACCTTGACTCAACAGCCGGACCTGATCGTCGCGCGTCCCGAAGGCCTGTACTGCCCGCAAGGCGACTTCCATATCGATCCCTGGCAACCCGTCGAGCGAGCCGTTATCACGCACGCGCACGCCGATCATGCCCGCTTCGGGCATCGCCGTTATCTGGCTGCGGAACCCGGCGCGCTCGTGCTGCAATCGCGGCTGCCGGGCATCGAGTTGCAGACGCTCCCGTATGGCGAGCGTATTTCGATCAACGGCGTCGGCGTGTCGCTTCACCCGGCGGGGCATGTGCTGGGTTCGGCGCAAGTGCGCGTCGAATTTCGCGGCGAAATATGGGTCGCCTCGGGCGACTACAAGCTCGACCCCGATCCTACCTGCACGCCGTTCGAAGCCGTGCGCTGCCATACGTTCATCACCGAATCGACCTTCGGTCTGCCCATCTACCGCTGGGATGCGCCGCAAACGGTGTTCGACGGCATCGACAGCTGGTGGCGTCATAACGCAGCGGCGAACCGCGCGTCCGTGCTGTTCTGCTATTCGTTCGGCAAGGCCCAGCACATTCTCGCGGGCGTCGATGCAGGCATCGGCCCCATCTTCTGTCACGGCGCCGTCGAGCCGCTGAATCGCGCGTATCGTGCTGCGGGTGTCGCGCTGCCGTCCGTGCGCCTCGTCAGCGAGATTCCCGCGAAAAACAAAGAGATCTTCAGACAGGCGCTCGTGATCGCCCCGCCGTCCGCACAAGGCAGCGCATGGATGCGACGCTTCGGCGAATACAGCGACGCGTTTGCGTCGGGCTGGATGCGCTTGCGCGGCACGCGCCGCCGACGCGGCGTCGATCGCGGCTTCGTGCTGTCCGATCATGCGGACTGGCCAGGCCTGCAAACGGCCATCGCCGCGACGGGCGCGCAGCGCGTGATCGTCACGCACGGACAGGTCGAGCCGATGGTGCGCTGGCTGCGCGAACAGGGCCTCGAAGCAGGCGCGTTCGCCACGGAATACGGCGACGATGCGATCGAAGCGGATGCAGCGGCGGCCAGCGAAGGCGAGCCCGCTCCGAGCGCCGACGCAGCGGCGCCCGAAGCATCATGAAGCGCTTCGCCACGCTCTACACGGCGCTCGACGCGACCACGTCGACGCGCGACAAGCTCGACGCACTGATCACCTACTTCCGTGCCGCGCCGCCTGAAGACGCGGCGTGGGCGTCGTATTTTCTGGCGGGCGGCAAACCCCGCCAGTCGGTGCCGACGCGTTTGCTCACCGAGATCGCGCGCACGCGTGCAGGCCTGCCCGAGTGGCTGTTCGAAGAGTCGTATCAGGCCGTCGGCGATCTCGCGGAGACCATCGCGCATGTGCTGCCGCCCGCCGCGCGCACGTCCGAGCTGGGGCTCACGCAGTGGATCGAAGAACGCATTCTGACGCTGCGCGGCGCGGCGCCTGACACGCTGCGCGAGCGTCTCGTCGCGTACTGGGACGAACTCGACTGGAGCGGCCGCTTTCTGTTCACGAAGCTGATCGGCGGCGGCTTTCGCGTGGGTGTCGCGCGGCAGCTCGTCGTGCGCGCGCTCGCCGATGTCGCGGGCGTCGATCACAAGCTGATCGCGCAGCGAATGGTCGGATGGACGGATTCGAGTCAGCCGCCCGACGCCGCGCGCTATCTGCGACTCATCGCGCCCGCGCCTTCGGAAGATAGCGGCAATGATGCCGAAGCCGCACGCGTGCGTCACGAGAGCGAACTCGGCCTGCCCTATCCATTCTTTCTCGCGCATCCGCTGCAAACCGATCCCGCGACGCTCGGCGACCCGTCGTCGTGGTTCGCCGAATGGAAGTGGGACGGCATACGCGCGCAGGTGGTGAAGCGCGATGGCCGCGTGTGGGTGTGGTCGCGCGGCGAAGACCTGATCACCGACCGCTTTCCCGAAGTCGTCGCGTTGGGCGAAGCGCTGCCCGACGGCCATGTGCTCGACGGCGAGATTCTCGCGTGGGAACCCGACGCGCTCGCGCCATTGCCATTCGCGCGGCTGCAACCGCGAATCACGCGCAAGTCGCTGACGAAGCGCGTGCTCGCCGAATCGCCCGCTACCTTTCTCGCTTACGATCTGCTCGAAGCGGATGACGACGATCTGCGGATGCAGCCGTTGCACGCAAGGCGCACGCGGCTCGACATGCTCGGCGCGCAACTCACCGGTACGCTCGCGAAAGACCTGCTGCGCGTGTCGCCGCTCGTCGATGCAACCGGCTGGAACGCGCTCGCCGCAATACGCGACGAAAGCCGCGCACGCGGTGTCGAAGGATTGATGCTGAAGGAGCGCGCGTCGATGTATGGCGTCGGTCGCACCAAGGCGGCGGGCACGTGGTGGAAATGGAAGATCGATCCGTATGCGATCGATGCCGTGCTGATCTACGCGCAACGCGGCCACGGCCGCCGCGCGAGCCTCTACACGGACTTCACGTTCGCCGTGTGGGACGAAGCGGATGGCGTGCGCACGCTCGTGCCCTTCGCGAAGGCCTATTCGGGCCTGACGGACGAGGAGATCCGCGAGGTCGATGCAATCGTCCGCAAGACGACCGTCGAAAAGTTCGGCCCCGTGCGCAGCGTCACGCCGACGCTCGTGTTCGAGATCGGCTTCGAAGGCATTCAGGCGAGCCCGCGCCACAAGTCGGGTGTGGCCGTGCGCTTTCCGCGCATGCTGCGCTGGCGCACCGACAAGCATATCGACGACGCCGACACGCTAGTCACGCTCAAGGGTTTTATCGACGAACGCGCCCGCTGACGTCGCCTTCTTTGTGCATTCCAGGCAACGATGTCAAAATACGCGTTTGGGCATTTCCCGACCGAGGCAAACACATGGCTGGAGTTCGTCAGTTCAATGAAGAGGACGCCTTCGCGCACGCGCTCGACGTGTTCTGGCGCAAGGGCTTTCGCGCCACATCGATGTTGGATCTCGCCGAGGCGACGGGCGTGCAGCGCGGCTCGCTCTATAACGCATATGGCGACAAGGAAGAAATCTTCGTGCGCGTGTTCGACCGCTATGCGCAGCGCTTCATCGCCGACGCACGCAAGGCGCTCGACAAACCCGATCTGCATGACGCGCTGACGTCGTTCTTCACGTTCGCGATCCGTTCGATTACGCAAGGCACGCCGACACGCGGTTGTCTGTCGACGAAGACGGCTGTCGAAATCGATCCTGAATCACCACGTCTGCGCGAGGCATTGCAGACCATGCTCGATGCGCTCGAAGCGGCAGTGCTCGCGGTGCTCGACACAAAGGAAGCGCGCGCGCAACTGACGGTGCCGCCGCAGCAGGCCGCGAATCTGATCGTCACGACGACGCGCGGCATCGCCGTGATGGAGCGCGTGTACGGCGATCCGAAGAAGTTGAAGCAGACGGCGTTTGCGCTCGTCGATGCGCTGGTGCGCAAGCACTGACGGGCGCGGCGCTACGCCCTTGATAGCCGATTCAATCGATACGTGTCGCGCAAAACGCATACGTGACATAGGGTACCGTCACGACATCGCGCGAGGCTAACGCCGGTTCCGACGCAATCAGCGCGCGCACGTCGCGCTCGACTTCCGCCCATTGCCCGGGCGGCATCGCAAGAATGAAGCTGGTCGAGTGGACACGCGTCACGATCACGTCTTCAGCGGGACCTGTGTGCCCGTGCGGCATGTGCCGCTCTTCCAGTTCACTGAAACCAACGGCCGGAAACGCATTGCGCCATTCGCCCGTGTGGTAGCGCGGCGCATCGCCTTCGCACGCATTGACGATGGCATCGAGTTGCGCGACCCACGGCACGCGCGCATCGCGCACGTTCCACACGAGCCCGAGATGCCCGCCGGGTTTCAGCACGCGGTGAATCTCGGCAAGCGCTTCGCGCGAGGCGAACCAGTGAAACGACTGCGCGCAAAGCACGGCATCGACGGACGCGTCGTCCAGCGGCAAACGCTGCGCCGTGCCATCGCGCACATCGACTTGCGGGAGCGCGGCGGCCAGCTTCTCGCGCATCGTTGCAACGGGTTCGACGGCGATCACTTGCGCGCCTGTTTCGACGATGCGCGGCGTGAACTTGCCCGTGCCGGCGCCGAGATCGACAGCGATCTTGCCGGGCCCGAGCGCCAGATCGCCTTTCAGCCAGCCTGCCAGTTCCGGCGGATAGTCCGGGCGGCCTTTCACATAGGTGTCGGCGCCCTTCGTATAGCCTTCGGACGCGGCGTGATGAACGTGGGGCGTATCGTGGGTCATGGCGGCGCTCTGATGTGTCGAAGCCCCTCATTGTGAACGATCCGTTTATGCATGCGCCACAAGTCCAACCCGGATTTGCAGACGCCGGAACACATGACGCAGCGCCGCATCGTGCGAAAAAACGGGCATTTCTCTTGCAAGACTGTCGCACGCGCGATGACAGCGCGATAATCGTATGCACAGGTCTGCGCATTGAGCGCGGATGGAGGTCGGCGATGCAAGGCTGCCAGCTCACCGTGTTCGCGGCCACCACCCGTCCGCGCAAGCACCATCAGACGACCGTCGGCTGGATACTCGAAGAAGCACGCCAGGCGGGCATTCAGGGCGCGACGGTGGTCGAGGTCAGCGAATGCGTCGACGTGCACGGCAAATATCACGCGGCGCGCTTCGTCGAGCTCGCCGATCAGCCCGTCGCCATCACGCTTGCGGGAGAAAGCGCGCGCGTCGATGCGCTGCTCGACCGTCTGCGGCAAGGTGAGGTGCCGCTTTTCTACACGCGCTGCGCAGTCGAATACGAGGTGCTCGGCAGCGGCGTTCCCTGAATGCGCGTAATCTGCTTGAGGTCTAAGGCACGTGCTTGACGTCACTTGCACGACACGCGCACTCGCTGCGGCGCAACGCGAATCCGGGCGACAGGAGAAACGCGATGAAAACAGAGCCACGACTCTTGCATGATGTCGGACTGTTCGATACGGTGTTTTCTTGCATTCAGGACAAGGATCCGTCCGTGCACGCGGGCGCGATGTTCGGCTGTCCGGCGGCCTTTGTCGGCTCGCAGCTCGCGTTTTGCGTCTACGGCAGCGGAATCGGCATCAAGCTGCCCGCTGAACGCGCAGCGATGCTGGTGGACGCAGGCCGCGCGTTCGCCTTTCAGCCCTATGGCCGCTCCGCGATGCGCGAATGGGTCGAGATACGGATACCGCGCGAACGCGTCGGCGAGATCACTTCGATACTGATCGAAGCGGTCGAGTATGCGCGGCATCATGTGAGTCATGCGGGCGGCAAGGCGTCGTCGGTTTCCGCTACGTCGGCTTCGCACGCACGTCGATGAGCCTCGCGATGAACGGCTGTCAATTGACCTTCTTCACTGAGCGCAGCCGCAAACACGGTCATCAGACCGTATGCGAATGGCTGCTGCAGGAGGCACGCGCGCTCGGCATACGGGGCGCGACGGTCGTCAGTTGCGCGCAGGGCGTCGGCCATGCGGGTGCGCACCACGCGGCGCATGCGCTCTCACTCAGCGACCAGCCGCAGCAGATCATTCTCGCCACCACGGACGACGAAGCGGACCGGCTGCTCGACATCGTGCGCGCGGCCAACGTGCATGTGTTCTTTACGCGCGTGCCCGTCGAGTTCGGCTGGATCGGCGACGATGCAGCCGTGAGCCCGCCGAAGCACCACGGTCTTTTCAAGCGCCACTCCAGCTAGCCTGACACGAAGGTCCGCGCGGTTCGCGGCACGGCTGGCCGCTATCGCTTATCCTGCGCGTTCATGTCGAGGACGAGGAACCCCATGTCGACACTATTCGATCTGAATGGCCGCACGGCGCTCGTCACGGGATCGACGCGCGGCATCGGTCTCGCGCTCGCGGAAGGACTCGCGCAGGCAGGCGCGCGCGTGATCCTGAACGGCACGCGCGCCGAAGCCGTCGAGCAGGCCGTCGCGGCACTCAACGCGCGACTGCCCGACCTGCAACCTGCGAGCGGCCGCGCGTTCGACGTCACCGACGAAGCCGCCGTCAGCGCCGCTTTCGCCGGGTGGGACCGCGAAGGGATACATGTCGACATCCTCGTCAACAACGCGGGCATCCAGTTCCGGCAGCCGCTCGTCGATCTGCAGCTCGCGGACTGGCGGCGCGTGATCGATACGAACCTCACGGCGGCATTCATCGTCGGGCGCGAGGCGGCACGGCGAATGATCGCGCGCGGCGCGGGCGGCAAGATCATCAACATCGGCTCGCTGACGAGCGAAGCGGCACGCGCGACGGTCGGCGCGTACACGGCGGCGAAAGGGGGCATCAAGATGCTGACGCGCGCGATGAGCGCGGAGTGGGCCGCGCACGACATTCAGGCGAATGCGATCGGTCCCGGCTACATCCTCACCGACATGAACGCGCCGCTCGTCGCCGACGAATCGTTCGATACGTGGGTGAAGAACAGCAACCCCGCGCGGCGCTGGGGCAAGCCGGAAGAGTTGGTAGGCACGGCCGTGTATCTTGCGTCGGCGGCATCGAGCTACGTGAACGGGCAAATCATTTACGTCGACGGCGGCTGGCTTGCCGTGCTGTAAGCGCTGCACGCTGCCGTAGTTGTCACCACAACGTCATGGCGTTTAGCGCACGGGCTATGCAATAATCAACGTTCACTTACATCGCTCGCCGCCCGTGCTGCTTGCCATCAAGGCTTTTATCGCTCCCGTCATCGTCGCCTGTGCGATGTTCATGGAGAGCGTCGATGCGAACGTCATCGTCACTGCGCTGCCTGAAATGGCGCGCGCCTTCGGCCGGGACCCCGTCACACTGAAAATCGCCGTCACCAGTTATGTGCTGGGACTGGGTGTGTTCATTCCTGTGTGCGGGTGGCTCGCCGACCGCTTTGGCGCGCGTTCGGTGTTCCGCACGGCGATCGGCATTTTCGTGGTCGGCTCGCTGCTGTGCGCGGCGTCGACGTCGCTCGCCACCTTTACCGTCGCGCGTTTCATTCAGGGTGTGGGCGGCGCGATGATGGTGCCCGTCGGGCGCATCATTATTTTCCGCGTGGTGGAGCGCTCGGAGTACGTGCGCGCGATGAACTACCTGAGCGTGCCCGCGATGCTCGGGCCTGCGGCGGGACCGCTGCTCGGCGGCTTCATCACGACGTATCTGCACTGGCGGCTGATTTTCTTCATCAACATTCCCGTCGGCATTCTCGGCATCTGGCTCACGAACAAGTACATCAAGAACACGCGCGAGCCGCATCCCGGTCCGCTCGACTGGGCGGGCTTCATTCTGTCGGCGGGCGGCGCGTCGCTGTTTCTGCTGGGGCTGTCGCTCACCGACGGCGAACTGGTGACCGTCACGACAGCGACCGTAATGACGCTGGTCGGTGCCGTGATGCTCGGCATTTACGTGCTGTATGCCCGGCGTGTCGAGCGTCCGCTGCTCGACTTGCGGTTCTTCCGCGTGCCGACGTTTCAGGCGAGCGTGCTGGGCGGATCGCTGTTTCGAATCGGCTTGGGCGCCGTGCCGTTTTTGTTGCCGCTCGTGCTGCAGGAGGGACTGGGCATGAGTGCTTTCGAATCGGGGCTGATTACGTGCGCATCGGCGTTCGGCGGCATGTTCATGCGGACGCTCGCGGCGAGCGTGTTGCGGCGCTGGGGCTTTCGCACTGTGCTGATGTACAACGCCGCGTATTCGGGGATTGCGATCGCCGCGTGCGGCGCGTTTTTTCCGGGCACGCCCACGTGGCTGATCTGGGTCATCGTGTTGCTGGGCGGGTTCTTTCCTGCCTTGCAATTCACGAGTCTCAACTCGATGACTTATGCGGAGATCGAAAGCCGCGATGTCGGCCGCGCAACGAGTCTCGGCAGTGTCGTGCAGCAGATTTCACTTGGGCTTGGCGTGACCGTTGCAGGTATTGTGCTGTCCATCACGCGAGCGTTGCATGGGCATGCCGCTTTGCAGTGGTCGGATTTCTGGCCCGCCTTTGTGGTCGTCGGGTTGTGTTCGGTTGCTTCGATTTCTGTTACCAGACGGTTGGCGGCTGATGCTGGGGATGAAATTGTGCGGGGTAAGCGGGAGGTGACGACTAAGGCGTCGTAGTTGATTGTGTTGTGGTTCTGCGCTTCTGCGCTTCTGCGCTTCTGCGCTTCTGCGCTGGCATCCGCGATGCCGTATCGGTTCGCTAGCGTTGCCCCTGTGCGGGGCGGCACCTACTTTTCTTTGCAGCGGCAAAGAAAAGTAGGCAAAAGAAAGCCGCTCACACCGCCAGTTCTGGTTTTTGCCTGCGGGCCCCCTTCGGGTCCCGCACTCCACACGGCAACGCGCTATTTCATGTGCGTTGCCAGCGCCTCTAACAGGCGCATCACCCACTTCAATCACCCGTAGCGCAGCCAGCGGCAGCGAATCGTCTGCGCCGCCCAGGTGGCAAACGGTGTGTAGGCTGTCGCGGCGGAAATGCACCACTCCGGACTGAAAAGCGGGATCGGTGTCGTAGGTGCGCCAACGCGCAAGGTGCGACACCCTACACACCGTTTGCCACCTGGGCGGCCGGGGACTTTCTGGTAACGCAATTTGTGACGCGGGAAGGTGAAGCGGGTGAGGCGTGAGTTAGCACGCTGGCAACGGGCGTAAGACAGTGGACTGCCGTCTGGAGTGCGGGACCCGTGGAGGGCCCGCAGGCAACTACAAGGATTGGCGGGGTGAGCGGCTTTCTTTTGCCTACTTTTCTTTGCCGCTGCAAAGAAAAGTAGGTGCCGCCCCGCACAGGGGCAACGCTAGCGAACCGATACGGCATCGCGGATGCCAGCGAAAAACCATAAACCCAACCCCAACCTGCACCGCAAAAAACTAGGCACAACGCTTGCACCGATATAATTTCCGTTTCATTTGCGGTTCCGCACCGCGCGAGCGTCGACTGCATGCGTCGACTGCATGCGTCGACTCGCATGCGTCGACTCGCACGCGTCGACCCATCGACGCATCAACCGCCAACGAGAAGGAGACGTATGAGGAAGCTAGCCGTTACCCTGTCCATCCCGCTGTTTCTCGCCGCCTGTGCGCAATATCAGGCGTCGCACAACCCGGATGCCGGCGATCCGATGAAGGACAACATGACCAGTCGCCCCGTCAACGACGTCATCCAGTGCATGACGCAGGCCGCGGCCAGGCACGACACGCCCGTCAAAACCACGCCGATCCCCCAGGGCCAGATGCTCGACTTCGGCGAGTCCAACATCGTCAAGGTCCGCGCCGACAACGGCGGCACGACGTTCCGCTACTACGCGGGCAAACGCAATACGTCGAATCTGTGGATCGAAGGCGCCAGCAAGGAATGCGCGCCCTGACGCGGCTCGCGCCGGTCCAGGCGTGTCGGCTTAACGGCGGCGTAACCGCATGTAACAACTTTTGCGCGCGCGGCAGGCCGCCCGCTCGGAAGGTTTAAGAATCGTTTAAGTCTTGCCCGTCACGATTCGTCTTTGACACTGACCCGCGTTCTGCTCAAGGTGCCAAGGATGGATTACTACAAAGACCGCAACGACCTGACAAAGCGCCTCGCAGCCGGCTCACCGGCCGCATCCGCGCAGGCCGCCGCCACGAAGGCGGCGCCGAAGAAGACGAACATTTTGCGCCGGCTCCTGAGCCCGCACGAACTCGCGACGCTGCTGCTCCTGCTGCATGCGCCGATGGCCGCGTTCGCCAAACCAGAAATCCCGACGCTCCAGGAAGCCGGACTCGTCGAAACCGTCGCCACGGACGCCGGCGAATCGCACATACGTCTGACGCCCGAAGGCAACGCTATTCTGCGCGGACTCGGCGTCAAATAAGCCGCCGTTCCCTGCGCTGTCTTACCCCGCTGTTACGCCTGCCCTTACGCCTGCCAGACGGCATAGCCCGCTTCGCGCAACCCGATCGCCAGTTCGACCTCCATGTCGCGCGCGCCCTCGTAGGGCATCGGATTGAACACGTCGTACAGTTCCGGCATTAGCCGCAGACCAAACTCGCGCACATAGCGATTCGACTGGATGCCCGCCTTGTGCCGGTCGAAACGCAGATCCGGGTCCAGTCCCGTCATCCCCACATACACGCACGGCCGTTCGAACCGGTAATCGGGATTCGCGCGCCGGAAGCGCGCTTCGTTCCAGACGGTATCGTCGAGCGCGACCACATACACGTAGTAGCGAAGCTTTTCACGGCGCGCAGGCATCGTTCCCGGATTGAAGAGCCCGTCAGCCGCGCGACGTGCCGTGCAGCAGCATCCGGTATTCGGTCGGCGTCACGCCGACGGTCGCCTTGAACTGCCGCGTGAACGCGCTGTGATCCGTGTAGCCGCACAGCGCGGCCACATCCGTGACCTTGTCGTGCGACACGAGCAAGGCCGTCGCCGCATCGAGACGCGTCTTCAGCAGCACCTGGCGGGGCGTCAGATGAAACACCTTGTGGAAGTAGCGTTCGAGCTGCGCCACCGACATATCGGCCATCGCGGCAAGCTGCTTGAGGTTGAGCGGCTGTACGTAGTTCTCTTGCAGATACTGGACAACCGTCGCGAGCCGGCTATACGCCGGGTGGCTGCTTTCGTCGGCACGCAGGTCGCGCGAAATGCCCGCCAGCCCGACGACGCGCCCCGCCGCATCGCGCAACGGCTGCTTGCAGGTCAGGCACCAGCCCGGCTGGCGGCCCGGATACAGATGCAGCTCGAGCTGGTCGACCATCTGGCTGCCGACGTGGATCACGGCCTTGTCCTGCGCGGTGTAGATGCGGCCAAAGCGGCTCGGGAACACATCCTCGGCCGTCTTGCCCAGCAGTTTTTCCTTCTCCTTGAATCCGCAGCGCGATACGAGCGTGCGATTGACGAGCGCATAACGCGCGTGCGCGTCCTTCACGAAGAACACGATGTCGGGCATCGCGTCGAAGACGGGCTCGAGCAGCGCGAAATGCGAGAGCATGCCGGCCAGCGCGGCCTCGCCCGTATCGAGCCCATCTGGCGCATTGAGCGCGGAAGCGAACGTGTTCATCGTGCGGGTTCCATGCATGGACTGCGGGGACGTGAAGGTGGCCGCGGCGGGCAATCGCAGCGCTGATCGATTATAGGGCGGCGCGGTGTGGGGGAAGAAAATCGTCGTGAGCGCCTGGATTCGATGCACCCGTCAACAGGTGTCGTCTGTCTGCGCAGCGAGCATCAGTGTGCCGACCTGCGCAGGATGAATGGGCGGCCGGACCTGCGCTACGTCCCAGCCGAACAACGTCTGTGCCGCGCCGCCGCAGATACGTCCCTGACACGCGCCCATGCCGCAGCGCGTGTGCAGCTTCGCATCGCGCCAGTTGCGCTGCGCGCGAGCCTCGCCGATCGAAACGTCCTCGCAGCGACACAGCACGGTATCGTCGGCGGGCAGTTGCCGGGCGGGCTCACGCAACGCGAATGCCGCGTCGACGCGCGCCGCGAAGCGTTGCCAGCGCGCACGTTCGCGCTTCAGCGCCGCGCCGGGTTCGACGCCGATCGCGCCGAGGCCCGCGATCCGCCCTTCCACCCGCGCACGCTCCATTCCGCCCACGCCCGTGCACTCGCCCGCCGCGTAAACGTTCGCGACGGACGTGCGCTGCGCGTCGTCGACGGTAATCGCGCCGTCGTCGCGCGTCGCGCAACCCAGCGCGCGAGCAAGCGTCGTGTTCGGCACGAGGCCGTAACCGCATGCAATGCGCTCGCAATCGATGGTCTCGATGCGTCCTCCGTCGCGTTCGACGATCACGCGTTCGACACGCCCACTGCCTCGCGCTTCGCGCACCACGCTCGATGTCAGATAGCGAAAGCCCGTCAAGCCACGCGTCAGTTGCGCTGCTTGCGCGAGCTTCGCCGGCGTCGCGGCGAGCGAGATGCCGAAACGCAGCACCGACGCAAACGTCGCCTGCTCGACGACGGCCACGACTCGCGCGCCCGCGGCACGTGCGGTCGCCAGCGTGGCGAACAGCAACGGACCGCTGCCCGCGATCACGATGCGTTCGCCGCGCACGGGCACGCCGCCCTTGATCAGCGCCTGCAGGCCGCCCGCGCCCGTCACGCCGGGCAGCGTCCATCCGGCGAACGGCAGCAGGCGCTCGCGCGCGCCCGTCGCGAGAATCAGACGGTCATAGCCGATGCACGCGCCGCCATACCCGGTCGATTCAATCAGCAGCCGCCGTCCGTCGAGCGGCGCGACGATGCGCGCGGCGCAAGTCAGCGTCACGTTGCCCTTAGCGGCGATGCCATGCAGCTGTGAGGTCAACTCATCGGGCTGCGGATGCGCCGGGCCATTGCGCCACACCTGGCCGCCCGCGCGCGGGTTGTCGTCGAGCACGGCGACACGCGCGCCCGTCCGAGCGGCTTCGCAAGCGGCAGCGAGACCCGCCGGCCCCGCGCCCACCACGACGATATCGAAGTGCTGATCGTTCATCCCGGCCCCGCCGTCTGCACACGCTGGCCGTCGCAGCACAAGGTCTGACAGGCGAGCACATGCGCACGTCCGTCGACGGTGACGCGGCACTCCTGGCATACGCCCATGCCGCACAACGGCGCGCGCGGCTCGCCGCTCACAGAAGTACGCGTGCCCGATGGTCTCGCGTCGCGGATCGCGAGCGCGGCGGCAATCGTCGCGCCTTTTTCGACCTCGACGGATTCGCCGTCGATCGTCAGACGGACGCGTGAGAGAAGCGCATCAGACATGGCACGCTCCGAATTCGAAACGCGCGGGCAGAAACGGATCGGCGGGAATGGCGGCCGCCGTCTGCGTGATCTGCGCGGCGAGCAGCTTTGCGGTGCCGAGCGATGTGGTCACGCCCAGCCCCTCATGTCCGACCGCGAGCCACACGCCCGGCGCCGCGTCGCCTGCAGGGCCGATCAGCGGCATGCCATCGGGCGAGGCCGCGCGAAAACCCGTCCATGCGCGGATACCGTTGAGTGTCGGCAACTCGGGCAGATAGCGCGCGGCGCGTTGCAGCATGCGGGCGAGCACGGGCATGTCGACGGCGGCGTCCGTCGTCTCGAACTGGCGCGACGAGCCGATCAGCAGTTGCCCCGTGGGCCGCGGCTGCGCGTTGAAGGCCACGGACGTGCCCGTCGCGTGATGCGCGCTCTTGATATAACCGAGTTCGAGCAGCTGATGACGAACGAAGCCGGGGTAACGGTCGGTGATCAGCAAGTGGCCTTTTTTGGGCTGCAAGGGCAAGCCCGGTATGAGTTCGCGCGCCTGCAATCCGTTCGCTACGACGATGTGCGCGCCGCCGATCTGCTCGCCACTGGATAGCGTCACCTGATGTGCATCGACGGAAACGGCACGCGCGTCGAGTCGCACGTCGATGCGCGCAGCGCCCGGCGACTGCGCAAGCAGCCATTGTGCAACGGACGGCGCATACACGATGCTGTCATGCTCGATGAGCAGGCCGCCCGCCATGCCCGGCGCGAGCGACGGCTCGCAGTCGTACAGCGCGCGGTCGTCCAGCAATTGCGCTGCGACATCCTGAGCGGCGAACGCCGCCTGCATCGCGCGGGCGGCGTCGAGTTCTTCGGCGTCGGCGGCCACCCAGAGCGTGCCGCAGCACGAGAAGGCGTCGCGCGTGCGCAATTGCGGCGCCAACTCGAGCCACAAGTCGCGCGAATAACGGCTCAACGCGAATTCGGCGGGCGTGTCGTTCATCACGACGATATGTCCCATGCCCGCCGCCGTCGCGCCGCCGCCGATGCCGCGCGCGTCGAGTACCGTCACGCTCAGCCCGCGCGCCGCGAGTTCCGCCGCACAGGCCGCGCCGACGATGCCCGCGCCGACGATTACGACATCGGCCGTCATTCCCGCCGTCATACCGTTCTGATGCCCCACGCGAACGGATCGCGCTCGTCGAAGCACAGGCGGCTCTCGGCCATGATGTGCGCGTGCCCCGTGATGGTCGGAATGACGGTGGGCACGCCCTCTTGCGTGCCGCCTTCGGCGTAGCTCGCCTCGAACACGCTGCCGATGATGCTCTCCTGACGCCACACGTTGCCCGCCGCGAGCTTGCCGTCGGCGGCGAGGCACGCGACCTTCGCGCTCGTGCCCGTGCCGCACGGCGAGCGGTCGTATGCGTTGCCGGGACACAGCACGAAGCTGCGGCTGTCGAGCCCCGCCCGTGAGCCGGGACCGAATAGTTCGATGTGGTCGATCAGCGCGCCGTTCGCGCCTGTGATGCCGGAAGCAATCAGTGCATCGCGGATCGCCGAACTGAACTGCGTGAGTTCGGCGATGTTCGACGCTTCCAGCGAGCGGCCATGCCCGGCCACGAGGAAGAACCAGTTGCCGCCCCACGCGATGTCGCCCGTCAGCGAACCGTACCCCGGCACGTCGACCGTCACGTCCTTGCGATGCCGGTAGGCGGGCACGTTGCGCACGGATACGCTGTGGTCGTCGTTGAGCGTCGCCTCGACGATGCCGACGGGCGTATCGATCAGATGGCGGCCCGGGCCGATGCGTCCCATATGCGCGAGCGACACGACGAGACCGATCGTCCCGTGTCCGCACATGCCCAGATAGCCGACGTTGTTGAAAAAGATCACGCCCGCGGCGCATTCCTTGCGATCCGGCTCGCACAGCAGCGCACCGACGACCACATCGGAGCCGCGCGGCTCGGTGACGATGCCCGCGCGCCAGTCGTCGAAACGCGTGCGAAACACGTCGAGCCGTTGCGCAAGCGTGCCGCCACCGAGCTCGGGGCCGCCGGACACCACGAGGCGGGTGGGTTCACCGCCTGTGTGCGAATCGATCACGTTCAAGGTTTTCATGCTGCTCATGGTAGGAACGCGGCGTCGCACAGTCTTGAAGCGGCTGCGCGTGGATTGTGACGATTTCGGCATAATCATGCGAAGTCCGTTCGCGCGGATCCGCTGGTCGGCAGCGTGCAGTCCGGTTCGCCCGCGAAGCGTATCGCGTCGGATGCCAGGGCGGCACCCGTTGCGCCACCCTGTTGCCTCATACGCTGTGCGAAATCTGCGGAAGACGCCGAAAACACTTTAAATCATGGATTCCCCTCGCACAGCTGCTATGCCGAAATCGTCACGCGGAGCGCGCGATTCGCGCAAGACACCCGAATATTCCCTGCTTACACTGCACTCGACTCATCACTTTCAGGAGAGCAGTCGTGGCGCATATCTGGGAAGGCGTATTGCCTGCAGTCACCACCAAGTTCAACGCGGATTTCAGCATAGACCGTGCGGCGACCGCCAAGAATATCGACGCGCAGATCGAAGCGGGCGTCGACGGAATCATCGTGTGCGGATCGCTAGGCGAAGCGTCCACGCTGTCGCTCGATGAAAAGCTGCAGGTGCTCGACGTGGCCGTCGAAGCATCGCGCGGCCGCGTTCCCGTGCTGCTGACGATCGCCGAGAACAGCACGCTCGACGGCTGCCGTCAGGCCGAAGCAGGCGCGACGCACGGCGCGGCGGGCTATATGGTGCTGCCGGGTCTGCGTTATCTGTCGGACCGCCGCGAGACGCTCAATCATTTCCGCATGGTTGCCGACGCGAGCCCGCTGCCGCTGATGATCTACAACAATCCGCTCGCCTACGGCGTCGACATGACGCCCGGGATGTTCGCCGAGATCGCCGACGAAAAGAAGATCGTCGCGATCAAGGAGTCGTGTGGCGACGTGCGGCGCGTGACGGATCTGATCAACGAAGTCGGCGACCGCTACGCAATTCTGTGTGGCGTCGACAATCTGGCGATGGAAGCGATATTGATGGGCGCGCACGGCTGGGTCGCGGGACTCGTCTGCGCATTCCCGCACGAGACGGTCGCGATCTACAAGCTGCTGAAGGCGGGGCGACTTGAAGAAGCGCGCGCGATCTATCGCTGGTTTGCGCCGCTGCTCGCGCTCGACGTGTCGGCGAAGCTCGTGCAGAACATCAAGCTGGCGGAAGCGATTGTCGGACTGGGAACGGAGCCGGTGCGTCCGCCGCGCCTGCCGCTCGCGGGCGACGAACGCAAGGCAGTCGAGACGTTGATTCGCCGCTCGATCGAGACGAGGCCGGAACTGCCGAAGCTTTGACTGGCTGAGACGGGAAACCGAAAAGAAAGCGGCGGCCGAGGCCGCCGCGAAAAACCGCTCACCTTGCGTGAGCGTCAAAACGGCTGCGCTCAGGCCGCCTCGGCATGCTGCACGACGACGTCTTCATTCGAGCGCAGATGCAGCAGCCGATATCCGCTCTTGTACACGGGCTGCAGGCGGAAGTCGTTATGCGGCTCGATCTGCAGCAGCAGACGCAGGCGCGACACATGGCTGTCGATCGTACGCGTCACTTCGCGGAACTCGCGGCCCCATACCATCGCGAAGATGTGATCGCGCGACAGCACGCGTCCGATGTTCGAAAAGAACAGCGACGCCAGCCGGTACTGCGTGCCCGACAGCTGAACGGGTGCGCCGCGCAGCGTGACGAGCTGGCGGCGGGTATCGAAGTGATACGGTCCGACGTCGAAGCTGTCCTTGCCGTAACGCTCCGGATACGCACGCCGCAGCAGCGCACAGAGCCGTTCGCGGAATTCGGCATGGCGCGCGGGCAGCGTGACGTAATCGTCGGCGCCCAGTACGAACGCTCGCACGACGCTCTCTTCCGAGCCATCCGCCGACGCGAAAATCACCGGCATCCGCTCGCCGCCGACGGAACGCACGGCCTTGAGCACATCCGTGCCCGACAGACGCAGCGCGTGCCAGTCGAGTACGAGCAGATCGACCGTCGACCGGGCGAGCACCTTGGAGAGCGTCAGGCCGTCGTCGTAGAGAACGCAACTGTGACCAGCCTGAACGACGATTTTTTCCAGCAGCTTACCCTGCACAGGGTCACGTTGAAGAATAGCGATACGCATAATGAGTCCCCGACAATTGGTCCAGGATCGCGATTCTCTTCAGGCTGTCTCGCCAAGCCCATAAGACTTGTCTGAATTCGCAAAGATTCTGCGACACTTTCGATCTAGTAAAATCGCGGGCTGGCCAGAAATCGTCAGCACGCCGCCCTACCCGGACCGGTGTGCCGTGTCCCGTGCTCTACCCTGCACTGCCGCACCTCCCGCCTGACGAAGCCGTACTCCGCGCGCGACGCGCGGCTCTTCTATTCATATAACGACAGGCAATGCAAGCAACAGAACTGGGTAGACCACACGCCGGGGAGATCGCGCACGCGCGCCCCCTGACCTTCAACGATTACAAGACGCTCAGCCTCGCCGCGCTCGGCGGCGCGCTCGAGTTCTACGACTTCATCATCTTCGTGTTCTTCGCGCCCGCGATCGGACAGCTGTTTTTCCCGCAGTCGATTCCCGACTGGCTGCGCCAGCTGCAGACGTTCGGCATCTTCGCCGCCGGTTATCTCGCGCGGCCGCTGGGCGGCATCATCATGGCGCACTTCGGCGACCTGCTCGGCCGCAAGCGCATGTTCACGCTCAGCGTGCTGCTGATGTCGCTGCCCACGCTGCTGATGGGCGTGCTGCCCACCTACGCGAGCATCGGCATCATGGCGCCCGTCCTGCTGCTTCTGTTCCGCGTGATGCAGGGCGCGGCCGTCGGCGGCGAAGTGCCGGGCGCGTGGGTGTTCGTCTCCGAGCACGTGCCGCAGCGTCACGTCGGCTATGCGTGCGGAACGCTGACGGCGGGCCTCACGGCGGGCATCCTGCTGGGTTCGCTGGTCGCGTCGGCCGTGAACCGCCATTTCGCGCCCGCCGATATCGCCGGTTTCGCGTGGCGCATTCCGTTCCTGCTGGGCGGCGTGTTCGGCCTGTTCTCGGTGTACCTGCGCCGCTGGCTGCACGAGACGCCTGTGTTCGCCGAACTGAAGCAGCGCAAGTCGCTGGCCGCGGAGATCCCGCTGAAGGCCGTGCTGCGCGATCATGGCCGTGCCGTGATCGTCTCGATGCTGCTCACGTGGATGCTGTCGGCCGCGATCGTGGTCGTGATCCTGATGACGCCGACGCTGCTGCAAAAGCAGTTTCACATCGCGCCCGCAACGGCGTTGTTCGCCAACAGCATCGCGACGCTGTTCCTGACGATCGGCTGCGTACTGGCGGGTTCGCTCGCGGGCCGCTTCGGCGCGGGCCGCACGATTTTCGCGGGCTGCGTCGGGCTCGGCATCGCGTATTACGCGCTGTTCCAGCAACTGGCCGTCGATAGCACGGTGCTCGTGCCGCTCTACGCTGTCGCGGGCCTGTTCGTCGGCGTGATCGGCGCGATTCCGTTCGTGATGGTCAACGCGTTCCCGCCTGTCGTGCGTTTCTCGGGCATTTCGTTCTCGTACAACGTCGCGTACGCGGTGTTCGGCGGCCTCACGCCGATCGTCGTCTCGCTGATGCTGAAGTCGAACCCGATGGCGCCCGCGCTCTATGTCGGCGCGCTGTGCGTGATCGGCGCCGTGACGGCGTGCTGCGTGAAGAACAAGGCCGCCCGGTAACACCCCGCAAGCGGCGTGCGCGGCACGCCGCTTGCGTTCTCCTCTGGACCGCACGTCGCATCGACGTTTCAAAACGGTCCGAAACGTCGCATGGCAGGCCCGTCCTATCATCGACGCATGAATACTTCTCCTGCACCCCGGTTCACGCCGGCGCTCGCGCGGATCGTCGCGACGGTCAGCGTCGGCTTTATCGTCACGCAACTCGACGTGACCATCGTCAACATCGCGCTCGCGAAAATCGGCGCGGATCTGCACGCGAACGTCACGGGCCTGCAATGGATCGTCGACGCCTACACGCTGGCGTTCGCCGTGCTGATGCTGTCGGCGGGCGTGCTCGGCGACCGCTTCGGCGCGCGCCGGATGTTCGCGTGCGGCATCGCGCTGTTCGCGGCGGCCTCGCTCGCGTGCGGACTCTCGTCCGACGCCGCGACACTGGTTGCCGCGCGCGCCGTGCAAGGCATGGGCGCGGCGGCGATGCTGCCGAATTCTCTCGCGCTGCTCAACGAGGCGTGCGGCCACGGTCCGAAGCTGCGCGCTCGCGCCGTCGGCCTGTGGACGGCGGCGGGCGCGATCGCGATTGCGGCGGGGCCCGTGATGGGCGGACTGCTGATCGCCGCGTTCGGCTGGCGCGCGATCTTTCTCGTCAATCTGCCCATCTGCGCGTTGGGACTCGCCGCGACCTTTGTGTGGGTGCCGGCATCGTCTGTCCCTGCGCTGGGCTCGCAGATCGGTGGAAAAGCCACACGCGGCCTCGATCCTGCCGGCCAGCTGCTCGCGATCGTCGCGCTGACGGCCTTCACGGGCGCCGTGATCGAATGGCGCCCGCTCGGACTCATGCATCCGCTCGTCGGCGGCAGCTTCGTGCTCGCACTGATCGCGACGGCCGCGTTCATCGTCACGGAGCGGCGTGCACCTGCGCCGATGCTGCCGCTCGCGTTTTTCAGCAACCGTACGTTCAGCTCGGCTGTGCTGTTCGGCATCTGCGTGAACCTCACCTACTACGGCGTCGTCTTCGTGCTGAGCCTGTATCTGCAGCACGCGCGCGGCGAAACGGCGCTGCAGGCCGGACTCGCGTTTCTGCCGCTGACGGGCGGGTTTCTGGTCTCGAATGTCGCGAGCGGCTGGGTGGTCGGGCACTACGGCGCGCGCGTCCCGATGATCGCGGGCGCGATCACCGCGGCGCTCGGCTACGGGCTGCTGCACTTCGCCGACGCCACGTCGCCGCTATGGTGGCTGCTCGTGCCGTTTCTGCTGATTCCGTCGGGCATGGGGCTCGCCGTCCCGGCGATGACGACAGCCGTGCTCGCATCCGTCGACAAACAACGCGCAGGCACGGCGTCGGCCGTCCTCAATACGGCGCGGCAGGCAGGCGGCGCGGTCGGCGTGGCGGCGTTCGGTGCGCTCGCGAGCGCGGCGGATGCGGCAGGCCCGGCGCACGTGGTGGCGGGGCTCAAGTCGTCGACCTTGATTTCGTCGTGCATCCTGCTGTGCGCGCTCGGACTGGCGTGTCTCGTGCATCGGGAGGCGCATGCGCCCGACGCGTCGAACCAGCGCGCTCGCGACGGCCGCGCGCGGCCCGCAAGCGCCCGCAACTGACGTACGCCTCGCGCACATGAAGCCCTGAAAACACAACACCCACGAGGCGCGCGCCATCGTGGGTGTAATTATGTGAAAAACGGTGTGCAAAAACGGCGGCAGGTATTACAGCGACGCCTCCTGAATGACGCCCGTATCGAGCGCCTTTTCGATAAGCCCATCGCTCTGCACCTTGCGAATTGCATCGGCGACGAGCTTTTCCGGCTCTTCGATTTCCGCCTTGATCGAGCTGATCAATCCGGCTGCGTCGAGGATCACCAGCGTTTCGGCCGAATCGGCCCGGCTGATGATCACGCGATGCAGCACCGGCCCTTCGCCGATGCTCGCGCAAAACTGCATGACCGTGCCGTTGATCGTCTGGTCAAAAGCTTGAATCATCGCGTGCTCCTTTTAATCGAATTGGCTTGCCCAGATGCTGCGTGTGGAATGGTGCACGAATGATGCCCGCTCTTGCGCCGGCCTGCAGACGCAGACGCTTCGCGCTTTTCGAATCGCACGCCGCTGCACGCGCAACGATCACAGGCTGCTGCCAAGTCCGCTGCGCGGCGCGCGCGCACCGTCGATGCTGAAGCGCCCCGCGCCCGTCACGAATAGCAGCAGGAAGCCGCCGGCGATACCGACGTTTTTCCAGAAATGGATGATCATGTCGCGCTGGACGGCGGCATCGGTGATATTCCAGAAGTCGTGTCCGAGCACGGCCGTTGCGATCGTGTACGCGGCCATGAACAGCCCGAGCGCGCGAATTCTGAAGCCAACCACCAGAAAGATGCCGCCCAGCAGCTCGACGGCCGTCGCAATCGGCGCGGCAATTTGCACGAACGGCACGCCCTTCGATTGCAAATATCCGACGAAGCCCGCATAGCCGATTAGTTTCATCACGCCGCCCCACAGAAAAAGCACGGCAAGCGCAAGACGGGCAAGAAGGATTACGCCGGAATCGACGGGACGCGTCATGGATGTGGCTCCTGATTTGAATTAAGCAGAAGACCGGGCCGCACGTCATCAGTTCCCGGGCGCTGCAGTCAGAATAAGTGGAATACCCTGCTTTTCCAAGGCGATCGACATAAGCTGAATCTGACACGCCCCGAATTCGATCCGCGAAAACACAGACACCGATGTCGAAACGACAACGCAGATCGCCTGGTGATTGAGCAAATTCATCGGCAAGCTCATGCACGGACTTGTTATAATCCTCTCAGGAAATCGAACAAAATATAACGCGCCACGTCCTCGCTCAATCTCGCGTTAAAGAGACCATCTCCATGCTTAAAACTGAACGTCTGCGCGTGCTTGCCGATGCGCTCGCCAAACAGAACGTGATGCGCCTGCGCGATGCGGCGACGCTGCTAGGCGTATCGGAGATGACGGTGCGCCGCGACATTGCCGCGAGCCCGGGGCATTTCACGTATCTGGGCGGGTACATCGTCAGCGCGACGGACGTGCCGAACACGGCCGGTTATTCGCTGGAGGAGGAGAAGGATCATTTCGCTCAGGCCAAGGCGGAGGCATCGGCGGTTGCGGCGAAGCTGATCGGCAACAACGAGACGCTGTTCATCGATTGCGGTACGACGCTCACTACGCTCGCTCGTTTGATATCTAACGATCTGCATGTGACCGTTGTGTGCTACTCGCTGAATGTCGCGGAGATTTTGCGGCGCAAACCGAATGTGCGGATGATCCTGCTGGGCGGCGTGTATGTGCCTTCTTCAGATTCGTTTTCAGGCGAAGAGAGCATCGAGGTTTTGCGACGCATGGGGATCAATAAGGCCTTTATTTCCGCAGGCGGAGTGGATGACGCGCGAGGCGTCACTTGCTGGAATTTTCATGAAGTCGCGTTGAAGCAGGCTGCTATGGCTAGTGCTGTTGAAAGCCATCTCGTTGTCGATAGCAGTAAGTTTGGGGTTGTTAAGGCTGTGCGCTTTTCCAAGGTCGAGGACTTCACTTCTATCATCACTGAGAAGGGACAAGTGTGCCCTAAGAAGTGAGTTTTCTTGTCTGCGACGCGGTCATCGTTTTTTTTGCTGCGCTGGCATCCGTGGCTTGGCTTTTTGCTGGCATCCGCGGTTTCGTAGCGGTGCTTCTTGCGTTGCCCCTGTGCGGGGCGGCACTCACTTTCTTTGCCGCCGCAAAGAAAGTAAGCAAAGAAAGCGGGCTAACACCGCCAGTTCTTGTGTTTGCCTGCGGGCCCCCTACAGGTCCCGCACTCCACACGGCAACGCACTTTTTCATGAGCGTTGCCAACGCCTCTAACAGGCGCATCACCCACTCCATTCACCCGTAGTGCAGCCAGCGGCACCGATCCGTCTGCGCCGCCCAGGTGGCAAACTGTGTGTAGGTTGTCGCACCGCACACGTTTGCGCTCCTACGACACCGATCCCGCTTTTCAGTCCGGAGTGGTGCGGTTCCCTCGCGACTGCCTACACACAGTTTGCCACCTGGGCGGCGGTGGACGTTTGGTAACGCAGTCCGTGACGCGGGAATGTGAAGTGGGGGATGCGTGAGTTAGCACGCTGGCAACGGGCGTAAGACAGAGGACTGCCGTCTGGAGTGCGGGACCCGTAGAGGGCCCGCAGGCAAACACAAGAACTGGCGGTGTGAGCGGCTTTCTTTTGCCTACTTTTCTTTGCCGCTGCAAAGAAAAGTAGGTGCCGCCCCGCACAGGGGCAACGCTAGCAACACCGCTACGAAACCGCGGATGCCAGCGAAGCAAAAAGCCAAACCGCCAGCGCAGCAAAAATTAGCAACTACGCGTCGCAGACAACAAAAAAACCCTTACGCCTTGCGCTGCAAAGCAAACAACGTCCCAGCGACAAGAATAAACGCGCCGATAATAACCTTCTGCCAGGTGCTAGGCACCCCGACGAGAATAAGCACGCTATTAATGAGCGTAACGAGCACGACACCGAGCAGCGTCCCAACGACCGTACCCGTGCCACCCGTAATACGAGCACCACCTAAAATCACAGCGGCAATAACATCAAGCTCAGTTCCAACAAGATCGAAAGGATTAGCCAGCCGATTATTCGACACATGCAAAATCCCGGCAATCCCAGCCAGCATCCCGGTGTAACCAAACACAAACAGATGAATCGCGCGAAGGTTATATCCAAGCCGCTCGGCAATTGCGAGACTACCGCCCATGGCATAAACACCACGCCCCATCATCGTGCGATTCAGCAGCCACCACGTCACGACAGCAGCAAGAACCAGCGCAATAACGGAAGCAGGCAGCACCGCCCGCAACCCATCCGCCGTGTGATAGAAGAACAGCGGAATACGCCCGAAGTGATCCATGCTATGCGGAATGTTCATGAAGAACGTCGTGCCGACGAACGTCAACAGCACACCGCGATATAAATATTGCGTGCCGATCGTCACGATCAGCGAAGGCGCCTTCAGCCGATGCACGAGCACACCGTTGATCACGCCCAGCACGATCCCGCCCAACGCGCCGACAACGAGAATCAACGCGAACGGTGCATCAGGCCACCAGGCAAACACAGCCTTCGTAATCGCATACATCGTCAGCGCGCCGATCGCCGTGAACGACACGTCGATGCCGCCCGACGCCAGCACGACAAGCGTGCCGAGCGCGAACAGCGACATCGTCGTCGCCGAGTGCAGCAGATCGAACAGCGTTGCGAACTGGAAGAAGCGCGGATTGATCGCGCCGACGATCACACACATCACGACGATCAGCGCCGCGGTGAACCACTCCGGGTTGCGCGAAAGCTTCGCGCGCCACGTGGGCGGCTTTACTTCAGGCGCGATTTCGACGACGTTGGGGGTAGTCATGGTCCGGTTCATGATAGACGACATCTCATGCAGCCTCTGAGAGCAGAGCGTGATACAGCTCGGCTTCGTTCAACTGGTCCGCGCGATACTGGCTCGCCACGCGGCCCTTCTTCATCATCAGAATGCGATCGCAGTTCTGCAGCAATTCGGGCAGGTCATCGCTGATCAGAATGATGCCGATGCCGCGCTGCGACAGCTTCTGCATGATCCGATAAATGATGTCCTTCGAACCGACATCCACGCCCACCGTCGGCCCATGCAGAATCAGCACGCGCGGATCGATCGCGAGCCAGCGCCCGATCAGCACGCGCTGCTGGTTGCCGCCCGACAGCGACTGCACCGGCTTGTCGACACCCGGCGTCGCGATCTGCAAGTCCTTCACCGTCTGCTCGGCAAGTTCCTGTGCGCGCGTGCGGTCGATCTGCCCGAAGCGGTCGCGCAGGCTCGAAATCATCGCGGTGATCACGTTGTCGCGAATCGGCTTGTCGAGGAATAGCCCTTCGTTCAGGCGGTCTTCTGGCACATAGCCGATCCGGTGATTCTTCGCATCCGACGGCGTGCGCAGCACGATCGACCTGCCTTCGAGCGTCACCGTGCCGCTCTCCGCCGGCGCAACACCCGCGAGCGAGCGCGCAAGTTCGTTGCGGCCCGAATCGAGCAGACCCGTCACGCCGAGAATCTCGCCGCGATGCAACGCGAACGAGACATCGCGAAACTGCGTGCCGCGCGTATAGCCCTTCACGTCGAGCACGACTTCCTTGCCGACTTCGCCTTCGCGATAGCGCTCGCTCGACAGATGACGGCCCGTCATCAGTTCGCTGATCTGCGCTTTCGTGTAATCGGTGATCGGGCCTTGCGCCATCTTCTGGCCGTCGCGCAGCACGATCACTTCGCCGCCGATCGCATAGCATTCGTCGAGCTTGTGGCTCACGAACAGCACCGTCACGCCCTGCGCGCGCAGATTGCCGAGCACCGCGATCAGGTTGTCCACTTCTTTCTGCGTGAGCGACGTGGTCGGCTCGTCCATGATGACGAACTTCGCTTCGCTCGCGATCGCGCGCGCAATCGCCACGAGTTGCCGCGTCGCGAGCGGCAACTGTTCGATCAGCGTCGCCTGAAATTCGGCATCGCCTGGCAGGCCGACGGCTTCGAGCGCTTTCGCCGCCGTGCGCGCGAGCGCCTTGCGGTCAAACGTGCGCGTGAGGCGTCCGTTGTGCTCCGCAAGCTCCGACGTCAGCGCGACGTTCTCCGCGACGCTCATGTTCGGCAGCAGCGACAGATCCTGATAGACCGTTTCGATGCCCGCCGCGAGCGATTCGAGCGCCGAGAGACGCGCATGGCTCACGCCCTCGATGATCAGCTCGCCTTCATCGGGCGGCTGCGCACCGGAGATGATCTTGATCAGCGTGCTCTTGCCGCAGCCGTTTTCGCCCAGCAGATGATAGATCTGGCCGCGCTCGAACGACAGACTCACGCCGCGCAACGCATGCACGCCCGTGAACCGCTTGTGTACGCCGGCCACCTGCAGGAACGGCGTGGAGGATACGTGTTGATTCATGCTGAAAAGCCGTGCTCCAGATGAAATCGAAGCGTGCGGACCATCACCTGCAAAGCCCGCACGCCATCATGCGACGATCAGAAGTTGTATTGCTTGTAGTTCGACTTGTCGACGTTGACCCAGCCCTGGCCGCGCACGATGATGCCCTTGCCCGGACCCTTCTCGACCGTCACCTTCGTATAGCCCGGAATGCCGAGGTCCGCGCCGTTCTGCACGGTCTTGCCATCGACCAGCATCTGCGCAACCTTGTTCATCGCGAGACCGGCGAGCTTCGGATCCCAGAACGCAATGCCGTTCACAGCGCCGCTTTCGAGGAACTTGCCCGCTTCCGTCGGCAGACCCGTGCCGTACACGCAGATCTTGCCTTGCAGACCGGCCTCCTCGACGGCGCGGCCAATGCCGATCACATCCAGCGACGACGAGCCCTGGAAGCCCTTGAGGTCGGGATGCTTGCGCAGCACTTCCTTCGCGACTTCATACGCCTTCTCGCCGTCGTTGTTCGTTTCGAGCTTCGGCTCGACGAGATTCATCTTCGAGTACTTCGCCTTGGCGTTGTTGATGCCGCCATCGGCCCATTGCACCTGCGAGCGGCTGCCGAGCGAGCCAACCAGCACAGCCCATTTGCCGTCCTGCTTCATGCACGATGCAAGGCGCTCGTTCAGGCCCGCGCCGTAGGCGGAATTGTCGAATGCCTCGATGTCGACCATCGTGTTCTTCGCGTTGTCCGCTTCATGCGTGACGACCTTGATGCCGCGATCCATCGCTTTCTTCAGCGCGGGTTCGAGCGTCGGCGGATCGTACGGAACCACGGCGATGGCCGTGACTTTCTTCGCGATCAGGTCTTCGATGATCTTCAGCTGCTGCGCGGCGTCGGCACGGCCCGGGCCCGTCTGGTACGCCTGCACGCCGGGGTTGTCCTTCGCGAACTCCTTGACGCCTTCGTCCATCCGGTTGAACCAGTTGATGCCCGTCACCTTGACGACCGTGACGATCGTTTCGTTGGTGGCGGCCTGCGCAGCGGCGATCACGCCAAGCGCGAGTGCGCCCGTTGCGAGAGCGGCGCTCAGTCGGGTCAGTTTCATGTGTTCGTCTCCTTTGCCTTTCGTCGTTTGGTGTCGCCCCTTCATGGCATGTCGGCGGAAATCCAGGGCCCCGATGTCCGCTGAAACCGTTGATGCCGCGCTAGCGCCTCTGGTTCGGCTGCGCGAAACCGAAGATCGCGCGCACCCGCTCGCCGCCCGCAAACGCGAGCGACGCCAGCAGCAGGAAACCCCACGCGCAATCGCCGAAAAACTGCGAAACGCCGAGCAGATTGAAGAAGCTCGACAGAAACTGCAGCACCGTCGCGGCGAAAAACACGCAGACGATGCGGCCATAACCGCCCGCCGGATTCACGCCGCCCATCACGGCAATCAGAATCGCGATGAGCAGATACGAATTGCCGTAGTCCCACTTCGCGCTCGACGTATGCGTGACGCTAATGAGCCCCGCGAGCGACGCGAGGATGCCGCACATCGCGTACGTGAGGATCAGCATGCGCGCGCGCGGGATGCCCGTGTAAAACGCCGCCTTCGGATTCGTGCCCATCAGATAAAGCCGCAAGCCGAACGGACTGCGCCGCAGCAGCCAGCCGAGCACGACCACGGCCGCGATGAAGATCACGAATGCAATGGGCACCTGGAACCACGTGCCATTGCCGATATCCGAGAGCGGCTCGACATAATCGACATGCACCGATGCGCCGTTGCTCAGCACGACCGCGCAGCCCGTGAACAGCAACTGCGTGCCGAGCGTGCAGAGAATCGGCGTCAGACGCAGACGCGCGATCACGACGCCGTTAATCAAGCCGCCAATCGCGCCCATGCAGACGACGATCGCACAGAACACGCTCGTATAGAGCATCGGCGAATCGTCGCCACTGATGAACTTCGGCACGATCAGCGCGGCGACCATGCCCGACAGGTTCGCGAGCCCGACGCCCGACAGATCGATACCGCCGTTGCCCGACACCATCGACAACATGATGCCGAGCGCCAGCAGCCCGAGTTCGGGCAACTGGCCGCCCATCGACTGAAGGTTGTCGATCGAAACGAACTGGCCGTGTGAAATCCACGTCGCGAGAAGCACGACGAGCACGTTGACGGCCAGCAGAAAATTCAGTTGCCGGTCGTGAAAGACACGGGCGAAAAGCGAGGACTTCATGTCGGAACGAACTCCTTCATGCTGCGCGCCGCATCGTGCGGCGCACGCGCTCAATGCGTTGAAAGCGGATGACCGGCCCGCGACAGCACTTCGTTGACTTCCGCGAGCATCGGCATCGACGGCGCCGTGCCGGGCCGCGTCACCGAAATGCCCGCCAGCGCGCATCCGAAGCGCATCGCTTCGACGGCATCCGCGCCGCGCGCGAGCGCCGCCGCGAAACCTCCCGTGAAGCCATCGCCTGCACCCGCCGTTTCAACCACACGTCCGCACTGGAACGCGGGCACGAACACCGATTGCCCGGCCGAGTGCAGCAATGCGCCCGCTTCGCCGAGCGTGACGATCACGTTGCGCACGCCTTTTTTGAGCAGCACGTCGGCGGCACGGCGCGCATCGTCGACGTTGCGGACTTCGATGCCCGTCAGCGCAGCCGTCTCTGTTTCGTTCGGCGTGATGTAGTCGCACAGCGGAAAGATGCTGTCGTCGAGCGGCAAGGCGGGCGCGGGATTGAACACCGTCGTCACGCCATGCTTGCGCGCGACTTCGAGTCCGCGCCGCGCAGCCGAAACGGGTTGCTCGAGCTGTGTGACGAACACGCGCGCCGAGGCGATATCGGCTTCGATCGCATCGACGTCGCCCGCGTTCATCATGCCCGCCGCGCCCGATGCGACGATAATCGCGTTCTTGCCCGTGATGTCGTCGACGAAAATATGAGCCGCGCCCGTCGATGCGCCGTCGATCACCGACGCCCGCGCCGTGATGCCTTCGGCGTCCCACGTGGAGCGTGCAATCGCGCCGAAGGCGTCGTTGCCGATGCGCGTGACGAACACCACATCCGCGCCCGCACGCGCCGCCGCGACGGCCTGATTCGAGCCCTTGCCGCCCGGCCCCATCTTGAACGCGTTGCCCGCGACCGTTTCGCCCATCAGCGGCATGCGGTCCGCGCGGAACGTGAGGTCGGTCACATAGATGCCGAGAATGACGACGCGGCCTTCTTTCTGTTGCATGGCCATCGTGCTCATCCCTTCGAAGCCGGAGCGTCCGGCGCGAGCAGCACGCCCTTCTTGAACACGAAGCAGCCGTAGCCGCGCTGTTCGCCCGTCGCGATCACGCAGTACGCCTTCCTGGCGCGCGCATAGAACGCAAAGCGCTCGACGCCGACGAACGGCACTTCGCGCCCTTCGGCCTTGTTCACTTCATCCTGCGCTTCGCGCTGCACGGCGGGAATGGTGTTCGGCTCGCCGACCACTTCCATGCGCAGCGCGGGGTCGTCGACGAACGTATCGAGCGGCAACACCGACAGCACCGCGCGAATCGCGCGCGGCGCATCGACCCCATCGAGCCGCAGCAGCTTGCCCGTGACGGACTCCCGCGCGACCGAATCGCCCGGAAAGTTCGCGTCGCAAATCACCAGTTCGTCGCCGTGGCCCATCGCGCGCAGCGCGTGCAGCACATCGGCGTTCAACAGCGGGTCCAGATTCTTCAGCACGTTGTCTCCTCCGTTATTCGGTTGGCGCGCTTATGGTTCGTTCGGAACCTGTCGGATCCTGTCAGGCGATCAGAACACGATCAGTCGCCATACGGTATCCAGATGTTCTTGACTTGTGTTGCATGGCGCAGAAACGCCGGGCCTTCGCTCGCTGTGTCGAACCAGTCGAATGCGTGGCCGTGATCGACGAACGTGCGCTTCAGGTTGCCGACCGACTCACGTTCGGCCAGCGCCGAATCTTTCGCGGAGCCGAAGCACCACAGCGCATCCACATCGTCGTGCTTCGCGAGCGCGGAGAGCAGCGCGCCGCGTTCGCCCGTCACGATGTTGAGCACGCCAGCAGGCACATCCGACGTCTCGACAACCTGATAGAAGTCGGTCACTGTAAGCGGACTCGACGAACTCGGCAACACAACGACGCGATTGCCCATCGCGAGCGCGGGCGCAACCAGCGACACGAACGACAGCAGCGGCGCTTCGTCCGGACACGCCACGCCGATCACGCCGAGCGGCTCGTTCATCGCGAGCGCGACGCCACGCAGCGGCGGCGCATGCACCGCGCCGTCGAACTTGTCGGCCCATGCAGCATACGTGAAGAGCCGCGTCACCGACGCATCCACTTCGCGACGCGCTTCGGCTTCGCTGACACCCGTACGTTTGACCAGTTGCTGCGCGAATTCCTGCGCGCGCACGGCAAGATTTTCCGCCAGGTAGTAGATCACCTGCGCGCGGTTGTGCGCGGTGGCCTGCGACCACTTCTGCGCGCCGCGCGCCGCTGCCACGGCATTGCGGATGTCCTTGCGGTTGCCGTCGCCCACTTCGCCGACCATCTCACCATCGGCGCCGTACACGGGCAGCGTATAGCCGCTGTCGGGCCGCGCCTGCTTGCCGCCGATGAAGAGCTTCGCGGTGCGGTCGATTGCGAACACGTCGGCGCCCGGCTGCGCTTCATGCATTGCCGACGACGACGTGACGCGATGCACGGGGCGACGCTCGTCACGCGCAAGCCACGCTTTCGGCTTCACATATTCGTAGAGCCCTTCGCGGCCGCCTTCACGGCCATAACCCGACTCGCGATAGCCGCCGAAGCCGACGGCGGCATCGAACAGATTCGTCGCGTTGACCCACACGACGCCGCACGCGAGGCGCGGCGCGATATCGAGCGCGCGGCCGATGGTCTCGCTCCAGATGCTCGCCGCGAGGCCGTAGCGCGTGTTGTTGGCGAGCGCGACAGCTTCGTCGGGCGTGCGGAAAGTCATCGTCACGATGACGGGGCCGAAGATTTCTTCCTGCGCCAACGTCGATGCAGGCGCGACACCCGTGACGAGCGTCGGCGGATAGAAGCAGCCGTCTGCCGGTACGTTCGCTTCCGTCGACTGATAGATCTCGCAGCCTTCGCGGCGGCCCGCTTCGACGAGCGTCGCGATCCGCTCCAGCTGCACCTTGTCGACGATCGCGCCGATGTCGATGCTCTTGTCGAGCGACGGACCGACCCGCAAAGTCGCCATGCGGCGCTTGAGCTTGTCGATGAAACGCGCGGCCACGCCTTCCTGCACGAGCAGACGCGAGCCCGCGCAGCACACTTGTCCCTGATTGAACCAGATTGCGTCGACGACACCTTCCACTGCGCCGTCGAGATCCGCATCGTCGAACACGATGAATGGCGACTTGCCGCCCAGTTCCAGCGTCAGCGACTTGCCCGTGCCCGCCGTTGCCGCGCGAATCAGGCGTCCCACTTCCGTCGACCCCGTGAACGCGATCTTGTCGACGCCGGGATGCTCGACGAGCGCGGCGCCCGTGCGTCCGTCGCCCGTCACCACGTTCAGCACGCCCTTCGGCAAGCCCGCGCGCTGCGCGAGTTCGGCGAACAGCAACGCCGTCAGCGGCGTGTATTCGGCGGGCTTCAGCACCACGCAGTTGCCCGTCGCGATAGCGGGCGCGATCTTCCATGCGAGCATCAGCAGCGGGAAATTCCACGGCACGATCTGGCCGATCACGCCGAGCGGCGCGAAGTCCCTGAACTCGCTGTCCTGCAGTTGCGCCCAGCCTGCGTGATGCAGAAAGTGCCTTGAAACAAGGGGGATATCGATGTCGCGCGTCTCGCGGATCGGCTTTCCGTTGTCGAGTGCTTCGAGCACGGCGAACAGACGGCTGTGACGCTGCACCATCCGCGACAGCGCATACAGATGCCGCGCGCGGCCCGCGCCGCCCAGCGCGAACCACGCGGGCTGGGCCGCGCGGGCGGCGGCGACAGCGGCGTCGATATCCGCTGCATCGCCCTGCGCGACCTGCGCGAGAAATTCGCCCGTCGCCGGTTCATGCGACGCGAAGCGTTCGCCCGCTGCGGGCGCGCGCCATTCACCGTCGACGAAATGACCGAACGTCGCGTCATGCTGCGCGAGCCACGCGCGCGCGGGTTGATCGTCCTCCGGTGCGGGACCGTACTCCATCGATGAAAAATACTCGGCTACGCTCATGGGATCGGTCTGCTCAGGCAACGGGGTGACGGTTGAAGGCGGAATAGCGGCCAGTCGCGTGATGCTCGAGCTGGCGTTCGATATCGGCGAGAAGACTGGACGCGCCGAAGCGGAACAATTCGGGTTCGAGCCAGGCACGGCCCAGTTCTTCTTTCATCAGGATCTGGTACGCCAGCGCTGTCTTTGCATTCGACACGCCGCCTGCCGGCTTGAAGCCGATCAGGATGCCCGTGCGCGCGTGGTACTCGCGAATCATGCGGGCCATCACGAGCGACACGTCGAGCGTCGCGTTGACGCCTTCCTTGCCCGTCGACGTCTTGATGAAATCGGCGCCCGCCATCATGCAGATCATCGACGCACGCGCGACGTTCGACAGCGTCTGGATATCGCCCGTCGCGAGAATCGCTTTCAGATGCGCTTCGCCGCATGCGGCGCGGAACTCGCGCACTTCGTCGTACAGCGCCTGCCAGTTGCCCGTGAGCACATGCTCGCGCGTGACGACGATGTCGATTTCCTGTGCGCCGTCGGCCACTGACGCTTCAATCTCTTTCAGCTTCAGCGGATGCGGAATGAGACCGGCGGGAAAGCCCGTCGACACGGCGGCAACGGGAATGCCGCTGCCGCGCAGCGCATCGACGGCAGCCGCGACGTAGCGGTGATAGACGCACACGGCGCCCGTCGTGATGCTGTGCGAGGGCACGTCGAGCGCGGCGAGGATATCGGCACGCACCGGCTGCCGCGCCTTCGCGCACAGACGCCGCACGCGGCCTTCCGTGTCGTCGCCGTTGAGCGTGGTCAGATCGATGCAGGTGACGGCCTTCAGCAGCCATGCGGCCTGCGCGTCCTTCTTGACGGTGCGGCGCGTGCCGAGCGTCGACGTGCGCCGCTCGACAGCCGACTGGTTGACGCGCAGCCCATCGAGCCACGCGAGATCGAAAGGCACGCCGGGATTGCGTACAGGATGAAGATGGGCCGCGCGCCGCAGCGCGACCACCGACGAAGACTGCGTAGGAGCTTCAGGCATGAGACGTCCACAGGTTTGTGCAATGCACAGCAACAGCTGATGGTTTATTCGCATGCATCGTACATCGCTTGAGAGGATTCTAACAAGCGTCGTTATGATTGTTTCCAGCGCATCGAGCCTTCAGCGACGCCCCGAATTCGGAGCAAGGTCTTGACTGGCTTGGCTTTGAGGTGGATGGACAGCCGGCATTGGTGTTTTCACCAGGGTGTCACATGGGGCTTGGGGGGTCGGTGTTGTTGTGCGGCTCATCCGCGAGCATGTGCCCGCCGACGGTGGAGCGCGTGCATGTCTATCCGAAGACATTGGCGCGGCAGGCGCGAACCCGAATTTGCATCGCGCGCCGAAGACCTTCGATGTCAACGGCTCGCGCTGCTCGCGGCATGTCGGGTATGAAGCGACGTCCGGCGTTTTGACGCCGGGCCAAAACGCATTCATTTAAGGCCGCCGCACGCACTTTTCAAGGGCCCGATTTTTGCGGAAATCGCACTTGAAAAGCTTGCGCAGGCTTCCTATCTATCGAGTTATCAGGGGCGGCTGCTGCATCGACATGGCGGCGCTGCATATATCCACTTCGTATGTCGCGGCACGACAGGCACGCCGGCGCACTCAAGCCGGCACGCCTCGCCGCTCAGAGGAGAGAGCGATCATGAGTGACTTCTATTTCGGCACCGATCTGTTCAACGAACTCGACCGTTTGCAGCGGCACGTGTCCGGCGTATTCGGCGGCGGCTTTCCTGCCAGCATCCGTTCGAGCCGTGCCGGCGCGTTTCCGCGGCTGAACATCGCGACGACCGAGGACGCCATCGAGATCGTCGCATTCGCGCCCGGCATCGACCTGTCGAAGCTCGATCTGTCGATCGACAAGGGGCTGCTCACCATCGCGGGCGAGCGCCCGGCGGCACGGCCGGCGGAAGAAGGCACGCGCGCCTATGCACAGGAACGCTTCAACGGCACGTTCCGCCGCGTCGTCGAATTGCCGCAACAGGCCGATCCCGACAACGTGCAGGCGCGCTATACCGACGGCCTGCTGGTGATCAGGGTAGGCAGGCGCGAAGCGTCGAAGCCGCGCGCGATCACGGTTCAATAATTTCGAGGTGAAATCATGAGCGACAACACTCAAGTGACCCAACGCGACGAGAGCGCAGTGAGCACTGCAGAAAATGGCAACGCAGCGCGCGAACAGGAACGGCGCGTGGCCGTGACGCCGCCCGTCGATATCGTCGAAGACAGCAAGGCCGTCACGCTATGGGCGGATCTGCCAGGCGTGTCGAAAGACAGGCTCGACATTCGCGTGCACGACGGCAGTCTGACGATCGAAGGCGAGTCCGCTGTGCCTGCAGCGTCGAATGTGCGGCTTTCGCATGCGGAAGTGCGCGCGCTCTTCTTCGCGCGGCGCTTCACGATCAGCGACGACTTCGATACGTCGAAGATCGAAGCGAACCTCAAGGACGGCGTGCTGAAGCTCGTCATTCCGCGCCGCGAACAGGCGCAGCCGCGACGAATCGAAGTCAACGCAGGCTAAGCGTTCTGCCGATGTGAAAACGGAGCACCCGCGTGCTCCGTTTTTTGTCTGCCGTTATATCGCGCTACGTACGCATATCCAGCGCGGATCGCAGCTGTTGAATGACGTCGCTCCAGTCGTTGCGCTTCGCCTGACGGAACAGGCGCATGTGCGAATACCACGGACTGTCTGCGCGCTTCAGTTGCCAGCGCCAGTCGGGCGTGAAAGGCAACGCGATCCATACCGGCTTGCCGAGCGCGCCTGCAAGATGCGCGACAGCGGTATCGACGGTGATCACGAAATCGAGTTGCGCGACGAGCGCGGCTGTCTCTGCAAACGACGTCAAACGCGCCGATACATCACGCAACACGCCACGCGCAACGAGTTCATCGACGCCCGCACGATCGCCTTCACGCACATCCTTCACGAGCGACACGAATTGCGCGTGCGCATCGAACAGCGGCATGCATTGCGCGAGCGGAATCGAGCGATTGTGATCGTTCAGGTGCGTGCGGCTGCCGGACCAGACGATGCCCACGCGAGGCCGCGCATCGCCCGTTGCGAATACATCGGCGAATTGAGCGGCCAGACTGGAATCCGCGTGAACGTATGGGCTTTCCATGCGCAGATCGGCCTCGCCGACTTTCAGCGCGAACGCAAGACTGAGCATCGGAATGTGATAGTCGAACGGGGGCAGCGATGCCGTTTCGCCGACGACATCAACCGTGCCGGAATAGCCGCGCAACAGCGGCAACAGCGCGTCCTGCACGCGCACGATCACGCGTGCGCCCATCGCGTTCAGACGGCCAACAAAACGGATGAACTGCAACGTGTCGCCGAAACCCTGCTCGGCATGCACCAGCAACGTCTTGCCGTCGAGCGCCTGCTTGCCCGTCCACAGCGTCGCGTCAGGCAAGCCGTGACTCATCGTGCCGTCGAGCCAGCGCCATTCGTACTCGCGCCAGCCATGTTCGAACTCGCCTAGCAGCAGATTGGTCTGTGCGCGGTTGGTGCGAGCACCGGCATCGTTCGTATCGATCGATACGGCTTTTTTGAACTGCTGCAACGCTTCGTCGAAGCGATGCAGATCGCGCAACGCAACACCGAGATTCACATACGCCCGCACGAAGTTCGGCTTGATCGCGATCGCCTGGCGATAGGCCGCGAGTTCTTCGTCGTAGCGCTCCATCTGGCCGAGCAGCGTGCCGCGGTTGTACTGCACTTCGGCCGATTGCGGATAGCGTTGCGCGAGCCGTGCGAGACGCTGTAGCGCACGCGCGTGCTCGCCTGTTGCGACAAGCGACATCGCGGCGCCATGCAGCGATTCGGCGTGGTCGGGAAACGCGGCGAGAACCCGCTCGAATAGCGCAAGCGCGTCGGCATGACGCCGTGCAAGCTGACAGATGTGCGCGGCGAAATGAAGCTGCTGCGGATTCGTCGAAGCGGGCTGCGCCGCGCGCAGCGCGTAGTCGGCCGCGCGCGCATAGTCGCCCTGCTTTGCGGCGACGTAGCCGAGCGCTTCGAGTGCTTCTTTGTGGTCGGGATCGACGGACAGAATGCCGTTCAGCAGCGCCGCCGCTTCGTCGTATTGACCGGCTGTGAACTTCTGCTGCGCGTCGGCAAGGCTTTGGGCGATATCGTGATTCATGATGCAGCGGTTCGGCGCAACGCCGCGTCGCGCCCGAGGACGGAGGGGTCAATTGTACGCGACGCCCCGCGCTTCACCGCTGCTTCGTGCCTGCGTTACCCGCAGGCCGCTGCCGTCAAGTCATCAAACCGACACGCGGATCTTGTTGTTCTTCTGCATTTCCTCAAGCTGCTTTTGCGCTTCGACCTCTTTCCTGATCATCTCGCGCACTTTCTGCATGACCTTTTCGCGCTCTTCGGGCGACATGTTCTTCAGGTCTTCTTCCGTGACGCCGAGCTTCGCCAGAATCATCTTCTGCAGACGCTCGCCCGCCGAGCCCTTCGTGTAATCCGTCAACTGATCGAGCAGTTCCTTGAAGCCCGGCTTGTTGTCCGCCTGCGTGCCCGCCTGCGTGCCCGATGCGCCGGACGTGGCGCTGTTCGTGCTGCCTGTGCCCATCGTGCCGATGTTGTTCGTCGTTTGCATGGTCTTGCGTTCCCCGGAGTCTTGTTGATATTCGAATCGACCTTCGCGTACCGCTTTGCGCAGCACTTTAGTCAGGACGAACGCGCGCGTCAACGGTTCTCCCGTGACACATTCCGACATCAACGCCCACCGTATCCAGCCGATCAGCGCGAGCAGCATGAGCCCCGCGCCGCCGAGCACCGGCTCGCGCCAGGCGACCAGCGCGACGAACGTGAACGCGCGTGCGCTTGCGAGCAGCGCAAAGCCGGCGACGGCACCCGATGCCGTATCGATTGCGCCTTGCGCGCGTTCACAAGCAGCGGCGTTCAAGGTGACGGCGGGCTCATGCATGATTCCTCTCCGGTCTCGGTATGTGGGATAGCCAGCGATCAGGCGACGCCCGGCGCTTCGTCGAGAAAGCCCGTCACGGACTGCAGCCGGCCGTGTGTATCGACGACACCGAAGTCCGAACCCTTCACGATCGGCATGCCCGACGGCGTCAGCAGTTCCCACGAAAAGCGCAGGCGGTTCGCGAAGCCATCCACTTCCGTCGTGCGGCGAAACGTGTGCTGCGGAAAGCGCTCATGGACGGCGCGGATCATCGCGTCGATGCCGTCGTGTCCGTTGCCGGACAGCAGCGGATCGACATAGGCGGCGTCGCCGGCCCAGCTCGCCGAAATCAGTTCACGGCGGCGGCCGGCGTCGGTTTCGTTCCAGGCGTCGAAGTAACGGTCGATCAGTGCGGTATGCGCGTTCATCAGTGACTCCTTCAGTCGGTGAATGGTCGAGACATCCGCCGCGTGCTTCACGATGGCGGCGGCCTCGGACTGAAGATTGGTCGATGAGCGTGCGTGCGTCGATTACCCGGGAGGTAATGATCCGGCAGCACCCGCGCCTTCGAAGCGCGCAGGTGCCGGAGAGAACGACATGCGGTATCGCAGCAAAAAGATGGCCTTCAGGCCTTCGCGACGCTGACCTGATCGGCGAGCCGGCGGCCTTCGTCATAGCCCGCTTCGCGCGCTTCTTCTTCGCTGCGGAACGTCGCGACGAGTTCCTGGAAGCGGCGGCTCTGTCCTTCGATGTGCGCGTCCGCGCCATGCCGGCACACATAGCCGATGTAGTGCCACAAGGTTTGCGGCACGGGCGGCCCGTAGGCCGTGACGGGAAGCACCCAGACTTCCTGGCCGTTGTGCTCGATCTTGTCCCACATGTTCGCCTCCGGAGCGGTCGTAAGGGTCTTCAGTATGAGCGCGTTTGACGGCCTTCGCGATACTCCGTCCGCACGCTGTGCGGCCGGACTTTACCTCGCAGGTAATGGCATCGCGGCGCGGTTTGGCTATCATCGTCGGCATGAACACGCTCACTGCCACCTCGTCCGCGCCCGCAGGCGCTCCCTCGTTGAGCCGCACCGTCGGCGACATGCTGCGCGAATGGCGGCAGCGGCGCCGGATGAGCCAGCTGCTGCTCGCCTCCGAAGCCGATATCTCCACGCGCCATCTGAGCTTCGTCGAATCGGGCCGCGCGCTGCCGAGCCGCGAAATGGTCATGCATCTCGCCGAACGCCTCGAGGTGCCGCTGCGGGCGCGCAATGCGCTGCTCGTCGCGGCGGGCTATGCGCCGCTGTATCGCGAGCGTCAGCTGGGCGATCCGCAACTCGGCGCGGCGCGCGAGGCGATCGATCTCGTGCTCAAAGGCCATGAGCCGTATCCCGCTGTCGCCGTCGACCGGCACTGGACGATCGTCGCCGCGAACAACGCGCTCGCGCCGCTGCTGACGTCCGCGAAGCCCGCGCTGCTGGAGGCGCCCGTCAATGCGCTGCGGCTGTCGATGCATCCGGACGGCATCGCGTCGCAGATCGCCAACTGGCACGCGTGGCGCGCGCATTTGCTGTCGCGCCTGCAGCGTCAGGTCGAGGTGAGCGCCGACGCGACGCTTGCCGCGCTCTACGACGAACTCGCCGCCTACCCGACGCCGCCGGACGCCGAGCCCGCTGACGACAGCCATGCGTCGCCGCTCGAACAGATCGCCGTGCCGCTGCGCCTGCGCACCGAACTCGGCGTGCTGTCGTTCTTCAGCACGACCACCGTGTTCGGCACGCCCGTCGACGTCACGCTGTCCGAACTGGCGATCGAAGCCTTCTTCCCCGCCGATCCGCAAACGGCCGACGCGCTGCGCCGGTTCGCGGACACGCGCGCGGCGGGCGCTGCGGCAAGTGTCTGAGGTCGCACATGGCAAACGGCATCTCGATCCGCCCGCTCGGCCCCGCCGATCGCGACGCGTTCTTCGCGCTGCGTCTTCGCGGCCTGAAAACGCATCCCGCCGCGTTCGGGCAAAGCTATGACGAAGCCATCGAACGCGGCCCGTCGCAACACGATTCGATACTGAGCGGCACGCACGCCGCCGTCGGCAGCTTCCTGCTGGGCGCTTTTTCGACGCCGGACAGCACGCTCGTCGGCACGGTCGGACTGCTGCGCGAAACGCGGCACAAGGAACGGCACAAGGGCCATGTGATCGGCATGTACGTCGCGGACGAAGCGGCGGGACGCGGCGTCGGCCGCGCGCTGCTGACGGAACTGCTCGCGCGCGCCGCGCAGGCCGACGGCTTGCGGCAGGTCGGGCTGCTCGTGACGAGCGCGAACGGCTCAGCCCGCGCGCTGTACGAATCGCTCGGTTTTCGCGTGTACGGAACGGAGCCCGATGCACTGTGCATCGGCGGCGTTTTTCACGACGCCGATCTGATGGTGCGCTTCATGTGAAGGCACGCCCGCTCGCTGGCGGCGAATGAGAGAGCAAGACGCGGAGTGTGCGAGCGCGACGGGCTGCGTAGACTGGGTGGCATCGAAAACGCAAGAACCTCGACGGAGCCGCTCATGCAGGATTTCGCATTCGACACCCAAACCACGCTATTCGACGGCGGCGAAGCGCCGCGCAAGAACCGGCGCGAGCCGCTGCCCGCAATCGCCACGCCGCAATCCGTCGAACAGCGCGTCGGAGCCATCGACTGGCCGCGCGCCGCCGGCGAACTCGATGCACACGGCTGCGCAATGCTGGAAGGCCTGCTGAACACCGACGAATGCGACGCGCTCAGCGCACTCTGTCCGCGCGACGACCTGTACCGCAGCCGCGTCGTGATGGCGCGGCACGGCTTCGGACGCGGCGAGTACAAGTACTTCGACTATCCGCTGCCCGACATGATCGGCGCATTGCGGACGGCCGTCTATCCGCATCTCGTGCCCGTGGCGAACGCGTGGAACGAAGCGATGCGCATCGACGTGCGCTTCCCGCCGAGCCACGCCGCCTTCCTGCGCCGCTGCCATCAGGCAGGGCAACTGCGCCCGACGCCGCTGATCCTTCAGTACGCGACGGGCGACTACAACTGCCTGCATCAGGATCTGTACGGCGAACACGTCTTTCCCATCCAGCTCGCGATCCTGCTGTCAGAGCCCGGCAGGGACTTCACAGGCGGCGAGTTCGTACTCACGGAACAGCGTCCGCGCATGCAATCGCGCGCGGAAGTCGTGCCGCTGCGCAAGGGCGATGCCGTGCTGTTCGCCGTGCATCACCGGCCCGTGCAGGGCACGCGCGGCGCCTACCGCGTCAACATGCGGCACGGCGTGAGCCGGCTGCGCTCGGGGCATCGGCATACGATCGGCGTGATCTTTCACGACGCGCGATAGGTCTTACAACTGTGCGGCGTCCGTGTCGATTTCGCGTTTTTATTCGCTTGAATGTGTATCCGGACTAATTTACATCTGCAATATCAGATACCGATTCGTCAAATACTGGACCTTCAAACGTACCCGCTCATCGCTCGCCCGTCTCCGTCGCGAATACGGTCATAACGTCATGCTCGTCACAACGATCCCAGTACGGCGGCGATCCGATCGCATCGACCAGAAAAGCCGACACTTCGCGGACCTTTTGCGAGCGCAACCTGTTCTCGGGCGACAGAATCTGGATCCACCGGTCGTCGGGCGAAGCGGACCTGTCCCAGTCTGTCAGCACACTCGACAGTTTGCCTTCCTTGAAGCTCTCCTGATTGAACATCCAGCTTGGCAGCAGCACGATTCCGCGTCCCGCCATGGCAGCCGCAACAAGTACCTCGGCATTATTGCTTCGCAGTGGTCCGCTCACATCGACTGGTTCAAAGCTTTCTTTGGATGACGGCCGGAAGTACCAGCGCTGAGCGCCCTGCTGTCCCTTGTACAACAGGCAAGCGTGCTTGCGAAGTTCGTCCGGAGTTTGCGGCGTGCCGTGCAGCGCCAGGTATTCCGGGCTAGCAACGAGCCGATATCGCTGCACACTGAGCACCTTGCCTATCAAGCCCGAATCGACGAGCGGGCCGACCCGGATCGCGATATCGGCGCCTTCCTGCACGGGATCGATGAGCGCGTCAGTCAGAGTGAGTTCGATCGACAGCTCGGGGTATCGGGCCTGGAGCTGGTTGATGAGTTGCGCAATATGGAGCCTTCCCAGTGCTTCCGGTGCATTGATTCTGACGAGTCCGCGAATACTCGCGTCGCGATGCGCCAGTTGCTCTGCCGCGCCATCAAGAAGATCAATGGCCTCGCGCACCTGTGAATAGTAGCGCTGGCCCTGTTCCGTGAGCCTCACGGCACGTGTGCTCCGATAAAACAGTTGCTGTCCCAGTTCCTTTTCCAGAGACGCAATGAATCGGGACACTGATGACGCCGGGACCTCGAAGTGCCGCGCAGTAGCGAGGAAACTGCCCGTCGTCGAAACCATCAGGAAATAGCGAAGAGCTTGAAGATTCATGGCTGCGTTCTGGCTGCGGGGCGGGTCGTTCCCAAGAGGCGTAACGAACGAATCCAAAAATGCTGATTCAGCATTAAAGATTTGCCGCGTTGAGCAATTGTTGCAGACAACTCACCTCGTTACCATGGGCCCCGCTGATTTCTTTGGAGCGAAACATGAGCACATCACAAAAGGTTGCTGTCGTTACGGGTGCCTCGCAAGGCATCGGTGCTGCCGTCGTACAGGCATTCAGAAAACTCGATTACCGTGTGGTTGCGACCTCGCGTTCGATCAAGCCTTCTGACGACCCGAACATTCTGACCATTGCCGGCGATATCGGTGATCCCGCCACTGCGCAGCGCATCATCCGGGAAGGCGTAAAACGTTTTGGCCGGATCGACACGCTGGTCAACAACGCCGGCATCTACATCGGCAAGCCATTCACCGAGCACACGGCAGAGGACTTTGCCGCCGTGACGAATGTCAATCTCGCAGGCTTCTATTACGTTACGCAACTCGCGATAGCCGAAATGGAAAAGCATTCGGGCGGTCACGTCGTAAGCGTGACAGCGAGTGTCGTCGACCAGGCAATCAGTGGCGTACATTCGGTACTCGCTGCATTGACCAAGGGCGGGCTGAACGCCGCGACGAAGTCGCTCGCGATCGAGTACGCGAAAAAGGGCATTCGCGTCAACGCCGTCGCGCCGGGGATCATCAAGACCCCGATGCATGCGCCGGAAACCCATGAGGCACTTGGTGCCTTTCACCCGCTCGGCTTTATGGGCGAGACGAGCGATATCGTCAATGCGATCCTGTATCTGGAATCCGCACCGTTCGTAACGGGCGAGATCATGCACGTCGATGGCGGCCAGAGCGCCGGCCGTTAAGCGACGCTGACACAGCCCTTCGCGATCGCCGCGAAGGGCTCCGCTCAGCGGCCGATGCGCCTCGCGTTGTCCTCTTGCAGACATGTCTGCCCGCCAGACAGATTCCATTCTGGAGGCGGGCCGGCACGGCACCCGCGGAAACAGCCAGTTGAACCGTACAGGTCATGCAGCCAGTCGTTCGATTCGCGCCGGCATTGCGCGTTCGTCAAGTCCCGTCAGATCGTTCAGGTCGAGTGCGCGAATGCTGTCCGTCATGAAATCGACGAATACGCGAATTCGCGACGGCAAATGCTGACGGCAGAGATAGCTGATGTAATGGCCCCGGTCGTCCGGCTCATATTGCCTCAAAGCGGCAACGAGTGCGCGGCTCGACGCGTGCGCCTTGACCAGGTATGCAGGAAGTTGCGCGATTCCGGTGCCATCCATGACTGCATTCAACACCAGTTCGGGGTCGCTGAAGGTCAGGCAAGCCTCCGGCAGATACTTCTCCGGGTGGCCGTCGACCTTGAATTCCCACTCTGCAACCCGCCGGTTCGACGCACGCAGATTGATGCAATTGTGCTCAGCGATTTCGTCCAGCGTCTGGGGCAAGCCATGTTTGCTCGCATACACGCGGGACGCACACAGTATCAGTTGCATCGGCACCAGTTGCTTCGCGATGATACTGGAGTCCTGGATGAATCCTTCACGAAACGCGACGTCGATCTGTTGCCCGGCAAAGTCCGCAGGCTTGTCATCCAGCAGCAGATCCAGTGCGATGTCAGGGTAGCTTTCCGAGAAGCGTGCGAGTAACGGAGCGACGACCTTACGGCCAAATCCAACGGTCGATGCGATTCTGAGCAAGCCGCGCGGCGGCCCCTGTCGTAGATCGCGCAGATCGCTCATCGCCTCGACAATCTGCGTCACGCCCTGATTGCAGTTCTGGAAGAACCGCTCACCTTCCAGCGTCAGTCGCGTCGACCGGGTGGTCCGCTGAAACAGACGCGTACCCAGTTGCATCTCGAGTTTCTGAACGCTTCTGCATACCGACGAGCGCCCGACGCCGAGCCGATCTCCAGCTGCGGCAAAGCTGCCCTCAGTGGCGACAGCCATGAATGCGATGATTCCTGCGTAGCTCGTAGACAGGCAGCCGGACAGTCCGTCCGCGTTGTTCGACACGCCAACACGAAAAGCGCGGCGCGATGTTTCCGGTTGGTCCATTAGAATCTCCCGCTATCACAACGAACATTCCAGTTACGCAGTACGCCGCTGCCAATCTCTGCGGTGCACTGTCTGATCTCAACGACCATGGAAGAAGGATAGACGCGAGACGTTCATCGAACCATTCTACGGATGGCGGACGCCGCACAATACATAAGCTTTGGATACCTATACAAAGGTTTAGGACACACCTGCACCATTCGATGAAAAAGGACAACGAGTCGGTGAAAGATTCGACGGTATGAAGTGTGCTTGCGCGAGAAATCGGCATGCGTGTCGACGAATGTAGACGCGAAAAAATTCCGCAACCTGACGCTGGCGACGGCGCACCCTATATCAAAGTATGAGGCGCGCGACTACGTTTGTATGATTTTCGTTTAGACACTCCGGGAAATATGCTTCACCCATGCACATCTAGTGCTGTCGCATATACCGTCGTTCGAGAACACCTTGCGAGCCCGGTAATGATGCAATTCATGCAAGCAGCTTCTTCCAGTAAGGCGGCATCTTGTGTAACGCCCGGTTGGTATCGATTGTGGAAGACGACGACGCACTACGCTTCGCAATGGATACGCTCGTGCGCTCGTTCGGTAGGGAAACGCTGCTGTTTTCTTCCGCTGAGGAATTTCTCGCGTCGGGCCACATTGCCGACACCGCATGCGTGCTCTCGGACATCATGATGGACGGCATGTCGGGAATCGCGATGCACGAAAAAATGCTTGAACTGGGCTACACGACGCCGATGCTCTTCGTGACGTCGTTTCCGGCGCGCCATTTGACGGCCCAGGCCATGACAAACGGCGCGCTGGCGGTGCTCAGCAAGCCCGTCGATCCCGACGTGATCTCGCATTGGCTCGCCCTCGTGCTGGACTCGCCACGCCAACCGCCCGTAGCGGGTTAGGCACGGTCGTTTCTCAACGGCTAGTTGCCGGCGCGCAACGACTCGGACATCTTCACGAGTTCCGCAATCGACCGCGCGGACATTTTCCGCATCACCTGTCCGCGGTGGATCTTGACGGTGATCTCACTGACGCTCATCTCCGAAGCGATCTGCTTGTTCATCATTCCCGCGACGACGAAAGCCATGACTTCCCGTTCTCGCGGCGTCAGTGAGAGGTAAGCGGCGCGCAGTGTCGCATTGGATTGCTCAGAGGCGATACGTTCGCCGTCGCGCGCCAAAGCATTCGCAACGGCATCGAGCATGTCCTGGTCGCGGAAAGGCTTGGCGAGAAAATCGACGGCGCCGGCTTTCATCGCCTTGACCGTCATTGCAATGTCGCCATGCCCTGTCATGAACACAATCGGCATGCGCAAGTCGCTTTTTGCAATCTGCTCCTGGAAGGTCAGTCCACTTTCACCGCGCAACCGGATATCCAGGATGAGACAACTCGGTGTATCCAGTTTGGGAAAGGCAAGGAAGTCCACCGACGACTCGAAAACCTCGACGCGCAAGCCGACCGAGCGGAGCAGATCGCGAACAGCGAGCCTCATTGCTTCGTCGTCGTCGATCACGTACACGATCGGCTCTTTCCGGGCATGCATGCCTTGTGTCGAAGGAGGATGAGACTCCGCACTCATTTGCTTTCCTTGCCAACGAGCGATGCTGCTGGCCGCTTCCACGATGATTTCCTTCTATCGATGAAGGCAACGGGCGTTGACTTCCTGCACGCGAAGTTTGCGCTCTCGCTTTCGTCATAAGAAAGGCAGGAACCGCATTTGCGCGGTGAACCCGCCTCGAACATGCTACACACTTGCCCTGCGCGGAGCAAAGCAGAGGACGTGGGATGCCGGAAATGCAAGCATCTCGCTTGCGCGCCGCGTGGCAACGTGGGTCAGACGTTTTCCTTTGTTCGGCGGAGCCATTCGTCCAGACCCACGCGGCCAAGCCGCGCCTCGCCCATCGGCACCAGCGACTGTTCCGCGACGAGACCGCCGAAGTAGCGCGCGTCAGGATCGCGCACGACCTCCCGCGGGTCGCCGACGCTTTTCAGATAGCGGGCGATGATCTCGTTGAACGGCGCGCGCTGCGGCCCGGCAATTTCGATAATGCCATTACGCGGCGCCGCGAGCGCGGCTTCGGCAACACTGGCAGCGACGTCGTCAGCCGCGATCGGCTGAAACAGACCGGGCGATACCCGGATCTCGTCGCCGACGGCACAAGAATCGGCAATGCCTCCCAGAAACTCGAGGAACTGCGTCGCGCGAACGACCGTGTATGGGATACCCGACGCCTCAATCAGCTTCTCCTGTGCGACCTTCGCGCGAAAGTAGCCATTCTCCGGTGTCCGCTCGATCCCGACGATAGACAACGCGACATGGTGCCCGACGCCCGCAGCCGCCTCGGCTGCGAGAAGGTTGCTCGTCGAGGTCTTGAAGAATTCCAGCACCGCGTTGTCTTCGAACGAGGGCGAATTGGATAGATCGATCACCACATGCGCCCCAGTCATGGCCGCCGCGAGTCCTTCGCCCGTGATGCTGTTGACACCGTTGCTGGGCGACGCCGCGATCAGTTCATGCCCGTGCCCGGCCAGAATCGCAACGGTCCTGGAGCCAATCAGGCCAGTACCGCCGATGACGACAATCTTCATGACGCGTTCTCCATATCCTTAGCGGCAGATTCCGCATGCACTCATCATAGATAGCCGCCGCGCATCGCGGCAGATACGCGATGCGACGCACAGTGTTGTCTATTCGACACCAATCGAAAACAGCGTGTGTCGCCCGACTTGCGCACCACCCAACCTCAGGCGATCGAGGTATTCAGCGGAATCGATGGGCGACTGCGCTGCGCCTCACATCATCCATCTGCCCGAACGCGGCCGCGAGATCGCGCCGCCCCCACCTATTGGTGCGCACCCGGCAACGGTGCGTGTTCAGCCGCATATCTACCGGGGCGCAGGGTCGCCGCCTACCATGCTGACACACGAACGTGATCGACTCGCCATGGAAACGCAACTTACGGAATGGTCGGCGGCTTCTCGGAAATCGACTGGCACAGCAGCCACTTTCGATATCGGCGCCCACCTCATCACTGAACGCGAAGGATACGCGCACCACGGCATTTACGCGGGAAACGAACGCGTCATTCACTATGGCGGCTTTGATCGCTCGATGACGCCGCGCCCGGTCGAATATGCGTCGCTCAATGACTTCGCTGCGGGAAGAGACATCACGGTCGCGAACGAATCCGGGGTTGTCTACACCGGCATCGACGCGGTAAGGCGTGCGAAATCCCGCCTCGGTGAAGACAGATATCGGCTTCTCACGAACAACTGCGAACACTTCACCACATGGTGCGTACGGGGCGTCGCGCGCAGCGAGCAGGTGCGCCGATGCCTGATGAATCCGTGGAAAGGCATCGAGACCTTGCTGGCGATTGCAAGAGCGACGATTCTTGCTTCGCGTGACTCTGGAAGGCTTCGCCGGGATACGCGCACGTTGTCTCTCGCAACAGCCAGCGTGAGACCCATCTAATAAGCAACCGTCAATTCATGCAACCTTCATCCTTATTATTTTGGATATCTAACGGATAGACGATGAACACCCAACCCGACCATATCGCCAAAGCACCGTTGACGGGCATCAGATTCGTACTCGGCACATTCGCGGTCGCGCTGGCGACGTTCATGAACGTGCTCGATTCCTCCATCGCGAATGTCGCGATTCCTACTCTGTCCGGCAATCTGGGCGTATCGGTCGATGAAGGGACATGGGTCATCACACTGTTCGCAGCGGCAAACGCGGTGTCGATTCCGCTGACCGGCTGGCTCACTCAGCGAGTCGGCCAGGTCAGGCTGTTCGTCTGGGCGATCTTGCTGTTCGTGCTGTCCTCCGCGGCGTGCGGGCTTGCGCCGAATCTGCTGGTTCTGCTCGCCGCACGCGTCGTGCAAGGCCTGGTCGCGGGGCCGCTGGTGCCGCTGTCGCAAGCGTTGCTGCTCGCATCGTTTCCCGAGGACAAAAGCTCGAACGCACTGTCGTTGTGGGCGATGACCGCGACGGTCGGACCCATCGCCGGCCCGGCGCTAGGCGGCTGGATTACCGATAGCTACAACTGGTCGTGGATCTTCTATATCAACGTGCCTGTCGGTCTGTTTGCTGCGGGCGTGATCTGGATGGTGTACCGCGATCGCGAAACGCCCGCACGCAAGCTGCCCATCGATGTCATCGGCTTGCTCTCGCTGATCGCCTGGGTGGCGTCGCTGCAGATCATGCTCGACAAGGGCAAAGATCTCGACTGGTTCAATTCGCCCGTGATCTGGGTACTGACCATCGTCGCCGCGATCAGCTTTCTGTTCTTTCTGATCTGGGAGTTCACCGAAGAAAAGCCCGTGATCGACCTGCGTCTCTTTGCCGGACGAAATTTTCTGGGCGGCACTGTGGCGATTTCCGTCGCTTATGCGCTGTTTTTCGCGAACCTCGTGATCCTGCCGCAGTGGATCCAGGGATATCTCGGCTACCGCGCCGTCGACGCGGGGCTCGTGACGGCACCGCTCGGCATCTTCTCCGTGATGCTCGCGCCGCTGTTGGGAAAAATCATGCCACGCTCCGACAGCCGCGTGCTCGCCACGCTGGCATTTGTCGGCTTTGCCGGGGTCTTCTTCATGCGGTCCCGCTACACAACGGATGTCGATGCCTTCACGCTCGTGCTGCCTACCTTGCTGCAAGGCATACCCACTGCCCTGTTTTTCACGCCGCTCACCGCGATCATCCTCTCGGGGCTGCCTCCCGGGAAGATTCCCGCGGCGGCGGGCCTGTCGAACTTCGTGCGGATTTTCGCTGGCGCGGTGGGCACATCACTGCTGAGCACGAAGTGGTCGGACCGGACGATCTTCCATCACGCGCGGCTCGTCGATCAGACGAGCGTCAACAATCCGAACTTCATCGGCACCATCGCCAATCTCCAGACGACGCTCGAATTCAGCACTGCCAAAGCCACGGCGCTCTTCGAGTCCTCACTCGACGCACAAGCGTCCATGCTTGGGCTCAACGACGTCTTCTGGGTCTCCGCTGTGATCTTCATCGTCATCGTTCCATTGATCTGGTTGACGAGGCCGACTCGAGGTGCGAGCGCGCCAGGCGCGGGCGGCCATTGAAGCATCGCGCGCGCATCCATTCCACGTTCTCACAGGATCCACTCGAAATGAACTCGCTGACTTCTGGATCGGGCGTCGTCGAACGCGTGTTGAAGGTCGGTTTGTCCGCCACCTTTGCGGCATCGCTCTGCGCATGCGTGAACTATGCGGGCATCCACGGCAATGCGCAGCTTGCCTCGCCGAATGCGTTCGAAACGGGCGCGAGCCTGCCCGCCGGACACGGTCACTGGCCTGCTGCCGACTGGGTCAAACAGTTCGGCGATGCGCAGCTCATGACGCTAGTTGCAGAAGCACGCAAAGATAGCCCGACGCTCGAGCAAGCGCGGTCGCGGGTGCGCGCGGCTCAAGCCTACAGCGAAACCGCGAAGGCCAGCACTCTGCCTCGAGTCGACGCCAACTACTCGCTGACGCGTCAGCAGTACAGCAGCACCGCGCTTATCCCTCCTCCCGTTGCCGGCTCCTGGCAGACGGAGAACAAAGGGCTTTTGACGGCTTCGTACGACCTCGATCTGTGGGGCAAGAATCGCGAAGCACTCAAGGCGGCCGTGTCGCAACTGGCAGCGAGCAAGGCCGACGAGGAAGCCGTCCGGCTCACGCTCGATACCGCGATCGCGCGCACCTACAACCAGCTCGCACGCCTCTACGCGCTGCGCGACATTGCGCAGCAGGAGGTCGCGCGCCGCGAGGAAATCGATCGCATCACGGCGAGCCGCATTGCGACGGGTCTCGATACGCAGGTCGAACGCAAGACCGCGCAAGCCAATCTCGCGACGAGCCGCGCGAATGTCACGGCGCTCGACGGCAATATCCTGACCACGCGCTATCAGCTGGCGGCATTGATGGGTGCGGGCCCGGATCGCGGTCTGCGGATCGACCGGCCAGCGCTCGGGATCGGCGACGAGGTGCGCCTGCCCGACAACCTGCCCGCGGATCTGGTCAGCCGTCGCCCCGAAATCGTCGCAGCCCGCTGGCGCGTCGATGCGCTCATGCATGAAGTGAAGGAAGCGAAGGCAGAGTTCTATCCGGACATCAATCTGAGCGCGGCCATCGGCCTCGACGCGTTCGGTTTCGGCCGCTTTCTGACGGCCGCGAGCCGGACCGCTTCCGTCGGACCCGCCATCCATCTGCCGATTTTCGACGCCGGCGAGTTGCGTGCACAGCTCAAAGGGCGCTACGCGGAATTCGACTATGCCGTCGCGACATACAACCTCACGCTCGTTACCGCGCTCACCGAAGTTGCCACGCAGCTTGCCGGAATTCGTTCGAGCGATGCGCAACTCATCGATGCCCAACTCGCGCAGCAAGCGGCAGACGGCGCCGATCAGCTTGCGATCCGGCAGTACAAGGCCGGTCTCACGAACCAGTTGACGGTGCTCAATGCCGACGTCACGGCTCTCGACACCGAGCAGGCCGTTGCCGATCTGAAGATGAACCGGCGCGACCAGCAAATCGCGCTCGCTTCGGCGCTCGGCGGCGGCTATGTCGACGACCGGGCCGAGGCGGCGGGCAGCACCGATGCCGTCGCACATTGACTGACGTTCGAGACCGTGTTTGCAACCGCTTTGGGAGAGTTGAGATGGGAGATACCTTCAGATCCGGCAGTGAAGTCGCGCGTGCCGCCGTCAGCAAAAGCACGGAGACGCCCGCCCGGAATCAACGCAAGCGCCTGCTCGCGCTTCTGGCCGCCGCTGTGGTCGCAGCCGGCGCGGCCTACGGCACCTATTACTTCAAGTGGGGCCGATATCACGAGGCCACCGACGACGCTTATGTCAGCGGCAATCTCGTCGAGCTCACTCCTCAGGTCACGGGCACTGTCACCGCCGTCAACGCCGACGACACGCAGATCGTGAAAGCGGGCGACGCTGTCGTCGCGCTAGACCCCGCGGATGCGCGGAACGCTCTGATGAAGGCCGAGGCCGAATTCGGGCAAACCGTGCGTCGCGTCAGCAGCCTGTACGTGAACAACGACTTCTACGCCGCTAACGTTGCGCAGCGCCGTTCGGAGCTCGCCCGTGCCACGAACGATCTGCGCCGGCGCGCGGCTGTCGCGGACTCGGGTGCCGTCTCCGCCGAAGATATCGCGCACGCTCGCGATGCCGTGAATGCCGCACAGGCCGCGCTCGATGCGGCGCGTCAGCAGGACGAAGCCAATCACGCGCTCACCGACCGTACGACCGTGGCGCAGCATCCCGATGTGCAGGCCGCCGGGTCGAAAGTGCGGGACGCCTGGCTTGCCTATGCGCGCAACACATTGCCCGCTCCCGTGACGGGCTATGTCGCGAAACGCTCGGTTCAGGTGGGACAGCGCGTGTCTCCCGGCACGCCGTTGATGGCGATCGTGCCGCTCGACGGCGTCTGGGTTGACGCGAATTTCAAGGAAGTGCAGTTAAAGCGCATGCGCATCGGTCAGCCTGTCGTGCTGATCGCCGACGTGTACGGATCCGGCATGACGTATCACGGACGGATCGAGGGCTTTTCGGCCGGTACGGGCAGCGCATTCGCGACGCTGCCGGCACAGAACGCGACGGGCAACTGGATCAAGATCGTTCAGCGTTTGCCCGTGCGCATTCAACTGGATCAGCGCGAACTTGCCGCACATCCCCTGCGAATCGGCTTGTCGATGCAGGTCAAGGTCGATACGCGCGACGACTCCGGGACGCAACTGGGCGCGGCCAGCAACACGAGTTATCGCACTGACGTCTTCGCAGAGTATGGATCACAGGCCGACATCGAAATTGAGAAGCTTCTCGCGCAGAACGAGATGGCCTCGCGCGCCGCTGCCGCGAAATCCGAGGCGAAGGGCGCCGCGCCGAAAACGCAGGGTGACACGGCGGCTCGCCAACGCGCGCCCGTCGCGCAAGGAGGCAACGCATGATACGGGCGAAGCACCCAACCATCAGACGAGACCGTCGGGCCCCGGAGGCCTGTCGCGATCAAATATTCGTGCAGGTGTATGCTGAGGCGTTCCCTGCTGCCATGTCGACACATATAACGTACGCGGTACGACGGTCAGCAGCCCTATGCCGGCGACGGCAGATGCAGACCTTCAGACGGTTTCGGCGCCTATGGGTAAAAGCTTCCAGACCCTGTGGGACGATGGCGAGCGCATCCTCTCCCGGGGGCCGCACCCGAAGGCAGACAGCAGCGACAGCTTCCTCCTGCTACAGCCTGCCGCCGAAAACCCGTTACCCGCCACCCTCGATCTTCTCGCCCACGAGTTCGGCCTGAAGGACGAACTCGAGGGTGCGTGGGCGGTGCGCCCGTTGGAACTGGTGCGCGAAGCCCGCCGGCCTGTGCTGGTGCTCGATGATCCCGGCGGGGAGCCGCTCGAAGGACGACTCGGCGCGCCTATGGAAATCGAAGAGTTCCTGGAGATCGCTGTCGGCACCGCTGCGGCGTTGGGCAAACTCCATCAGCGTGACCTCGTTCATAAAGACCTCAAGCCCGCGCATATTATGGTGAACTGCGCTGATGGCCAGGTGAGGCTCACTGGCTTCGGCATCGCTTCGCGGCTTCCTCGCGAGCGGCAACCGCCCGAGCCGCCCGAATCCATCGCCGGCACACTTGCCTATATGGCGCCGGAGCAGACGGGGCGAATGAATCGGTCGATCGATTCGCGCAGTGATCTTTACGCGTTCGGCGTCACGCTCTATCAGATGTTGGTCAACGCACTTCCGTTCACGGCCATGGACGCCATGGAATGGGTGCACTGCCATATCGCCAGAATGCCGGTGCCCCCCAGTGCTCGCGTCAGCACCGTGCCACCAGCCATCTCGGAACTGGTGATGAAGCTGCTCGCGAAAACGCCCGAGGAGCGCTATCAGACGGCAGCCGGCGTCGAGCGGGATCTTGAGCATTGCCTCGATGAATGGCGGCGCCAACACCGTATCGACCCGTTCGTGCTTGGCCAGCGCGATATACCGGACCGGCTGCTTCTCCCGGAGAAGCTCTATGGACGCGAGCGCGACGTGCAAACCCTGATTGCAGCGTTCGAGCGCGTCGTTGCTAGCGGCACGCCAGAGCTGATTCTGGTTTCCGGCTACTCCGGTATAGGCAAGTCTTCGGCCGTCAACGAACTGCACAGGGTGCTCGTGCCGCCGCGCGGACTCTTCGCATCGGGCAAGTTCGATCAATACAAGCGGAACATCCCTTATTCGACGCTGGTGCAGGCGTTTCAAGGTCTGGTGGGTCCGCTACTTGGAAGACGTGACATCGAACTGGCGAGTTGGCGCGAAGCCTTGCTCGGCGCGCTGGAACCCAACGCGCGGCTCATGACTGACCTGATTCCTGAACTGAAGCTGATCATCGGTGAACAACCGCCCGTCCCGGAACTCGAGCCACAGCAGGCCCAAAGCCGCTTCATGCTCGTGTTCCGACGCTTCATCGGCGTATTTGCGCGCGCCCAACATCCGCTTGCACTGTTTCTCGACGATCTGCAATGGCTCGACGCCGCAACGCTCGACCTGCTTGAAGATCTCCTGACCCGCTCCGATCTGCAATATCTGCTGCTGATCGGCGCCTACCGCGATAACGAGGTGGACGCGACGCATCCACTCACGCTCAAACTCAAGGCCATCGGAAAGGCGGATGTCCGGATCGGTGAAATCACGCTGGCGCCGCTGGCCGGTACGCACATCAGACAGTTAATCGGAGACGCGCTTCACTGCCAGCCGGAGCGGGTGGACCCACTGGCTCGACTCGTGCTGGATAAAACTGCCGGCAATCCATTCTTCGTGATCCAGTTCCTGCACGCACTCATCGACGCGGAACTGCTCGTCTTCGATCACGATGCGGGGCAATGGTGTTGGGATCTGGGCCGGATCGACGCCAAGGGTTATACGGACAACGTGGTCGATCTGATGGTCGGCAAGCTGACGCGCCTGCCAGCCGACACGCTGCAAGTGATGCAGCATCTCGCGTGTCTGGGAAACGCCGCTGGGACTGTGACGTTGTCGACCGTTCTTGGTATGCAGGAAGCGCAGGTCCACGCAGCCTTGTGGGAGGCGATCCGTCAGGAACTCGTCGCGCGGCTGGAAAACGCCTATGCGTTCGTTCACGACCGCATTCATGAAGCGGCCTACTCAACGATCCCTAAAGACTCCCGCACCGAGGCTCACCTGCGGATCGGGTGGCTGCTCGCGGCACAGACGCCGCCAGAACGGCGAGAGGAAGCGATCTTCGAAATAGTAGGCCAGCTCAATCGCGGTGCTACGCTGATCGCTGCACAGGACGCCCGTGAGCAACTAGCCCGATTCAATCTGCTCGCCGGCCGGCGCGCCAAGGCGTCGTCGGCCTATGCCTCGGCGCTCAGCTATCTTGTCGCCGGTGCAGAACTATTGGGCACCGATTGCTGGGAGCGCCAGCACGATCTCACGTTTGCATTGGAACTGAACCGTGCCGAGTGTGAATTCCTGACAGGGCAGCCATCGCTTGCAGACGAGCGCCTGAACGCGTTGTCTGCTCGCGCCGAAACAACGGTCGAACATGCGCTCATCGCTTGCCTGCAGCTGGATGTCTATCTGGTACTTGATCGAAGCGACCGCGCAGTCGAGGTCTGTCTCGCCTATCTCCGGCACGTCGGCATCGATTGGTCTCCTCACCCAAGCGACGATACCGTGCGGCGCGAATACGAGCACATCTGGTCCCAGCTTGGAGACCGCGCCATCGAGGAACTCATCGACTTGCCGCTCATGGAGGATGCGGCCTCCCTCGGGACCGTCGAGGCTCTTAGCAAGCTCTTCGCGCCAGCCTTGCAGACGGATGCAAATCTTGCATGCCTGACGATCTGCAAGGCGGTGAATCTGAGTCTCGAGAGAGGCAACTGCGATGCTTCGTGCGTGCTCTATGCCAATGTCGGAAGGGTCGCGGGAAGACGTTTCGGCGACTATCAGGCGGGGTATCGATTCGGACAGCTCGGCTGCGAACTCGTCGATCGACGTGGACTCAAACGCTTCGAAGCAAAAACGTATCTGTGCTTCTCGATTTTTGTCGTACGCTGGCTGAAGCCCGTACGGGATTGCCGTGATCTGCTGCGTCGCGCATTCGACGCGGCGAACCGCATCGGCGACCTTCCGTATGGCGCTTACGCGGGCAACAGCCTCAATTCGGATCTGCTCTTTGCCGGCGAGACGCTGTCCGAGATACAAGTCGAAGCTGAACGTGGCCTTGTGTACGCCGGGAAGGTCCGATTCGGTCTGGTCGTCGACTTCATCGCCACGCAACTTGCGCTTGTCCGGATGCTTCGCGGCTTAACGCCGACGTTCGGCTGCTTCGATGACGCACAGTTCAACGAACTCCGCACCGAAAGTCATCTGTCCGCCAGTCGGGATCTGGCGCTCGCCGAGTGTTGGTACTGGACCAGAAAACTGCAGGCGCGATATCTTGCCGAGGACTTTCCGGCGGCAATGGATGCCGCCGCGAAAGCTCAGCCCCTGCTTTGGACCTCGTCCTCGTTCTTCGAGGAAGCCGAATACCACTTCTACAGCGCGCTGGTCCAGGCTGCCGTATGCGATTCGAGTCCTGTCGGCGAGTGGCCGCAGCGCTTGCGCGCTATGAACGAACACTACAGCCAGTTTCAAATCTGGGCGAAAAACTGCCCTGAGAACTTTGAAAGCCGCGCCACGCTCATCGGTGCGGAGATCGCACGCCTGGAAGGCCGGGTGGTCGATGCGGAAATGCTTTATGAGCGCGCAATACACTCCGCGCAAGAGAGCGGCTTTATCCATATCGAGGCGCTCGCCAATGAACTTGCCTCGCGCTTTTACGCAACGCGTGGTTTCAAAAAGATTTCCCGTGTGTATCTGCATGACGCGCGCTACGGGTATCTGCGCTGGGGCGCCGATGGGAAAGTGCGGCAGCTCGAAGAACACCATCCTTTCCTCAGAACGGAAGCGCCCGCTCCCGGCCCGACGACCACGATCGCAGCCTCTGTCGAGCAGCTCGATCTCGCGACCGTGATCAAGGTGTCGCAGGCCGCCTCGGGCGACATCGTGCTCGACAAGCTGATCGAGATGGTCATGCGGACCGCCATCGAGCAGGCGGGCGGAGAGCGAGGCCTGTTGATCCTGTCGGATGGCAGTGAACAGCGAGTCGCGGCGGAGGTGACGGCAGGCGGCGAAGCGACACAGTTGCAACTGTGCGACGTGCCCGTCAATGCGGCGATGTTGCCGGAGTCGATCCTCTACCATGCGCTACGCACCCGCGAAAGCATTTTTCTCGACGACGCCGCGAGCGACTCCTCGTTTTCCACCGATCCGTATATCCGCGCGCATCACGCACGCTCTATCCTCTGCATGCCGCTGATGAATCAGACGAAGCTGATCGGCGCGCTCTACCTCGAAAACAATCTGACTGCCCGCGCGTTCAGTCCCGCGCGTATTGCCGTGCTGAAACTGGTGGCCTCGCAGGCAGCCATTTCGCTTGAAAACGCCCGTTTGTACCGCGACGTGACCGAACGCGAAGTGAAGATCCGGCGCCTCGTCGAAGCGAACATCATTGGGATCATCGTCTGGAATGCCCGTGGCGACATTCTTGAGGCGAACGATGCATTTCTTCGCATGGTGGGATACGAACGCGAGGATCTCGTTTCGGGCCGCGTACGTTGGCGCGATCTCACGCCTCCCGAATCGCGGGAGGGCAGCGAGCATGCTCTCGTGGAGTCCATCCGCACCGGACGCGCCCAACCGTACGAAAAGGAGTACATCAGGAAGGACGGCCGCCGCGTTCCCGTCATCGTCGGCCTGGCGAGTTTCGAAGCGAGCCGGAAGGAAGGTGTTGCGTTCGTGCTCGATCTGACCGAGCGAAAGGAAGCGGAGAAGAAAGCCCGCGAAAGTGAGCATCGCTATCGCGAAGTGCAAACGGAACTTGAGCATGCAAACCGCGTTGCGACCATGGGGCAGCTCACGGCCTCCATTGCGCATGAAGTCAATCAGCCCATTGCGGCGACCGTGACCAGCGCGCAGGCCGCGCTTCGCTGGCTGCGCGCCCAGCCGCCTGACATCGGCGAGGTCGACCAGGTACTCAGTCGCATCGTCAAGGACTCGACCCGAGCCGCTGACGTGCTTGGGCGAATTCGTCAAATGGTGAAAAAGGCGCCACCACGCGAAGAACCGGTGGATATCAACGAAGCGATTCGCGAGGTGATCGAGCTGACGCGCGGGGAAGCGGCCAAGCGCGGCGCTTCCGTGCAGACGCAACTATCGGGCGGTTTGCCATTGATCGGAGGGGACCGTGTCCAACTGCAACAGGTACTCCTCAACCTGATCATCAACGCGCTGGAGGCGATGAGCTTCGCCCGCGACGAAATACGGCACTTGCAGATCGAGACACAGCGCGCCGATGCTGACTGCGTGCTCGTGAGCGTGCGCGACTCAGGACCTGGCTTTGCTATAGAGAACACCGAGCAGGCTTTCGCGCCCTTCTATACCTCTAAGTCCACGGGCCTGGGTATGGGATTGTCGATTTCCCGTTCGATCATCGACGCGCATGGTGGCCGCTTATGGGCGAGTCCGAACCAGCCCCGAGGCGCTGTCGTCCAGTTTACAGTGCCCGTCCGCTGTAACCGATGATCGGAAAGATCCGACGGACACCTCTGCTCGCTGATCGCGTCTAACGGAGGAAAAGCAACGCAAGGAGTCGCGTATGCAAACCCGAACCCTGATCCTGGCGCTGCCGGCGCTGGCGGCCATCTGGAACTCTGGCGGTATCGCCGCACAGCACGACTACGCGTATACGACGAACGTGCGTCTCAGTGACGGCAGAGCGCTTCAGTGCGCGGTAAACGAACCACTACCTGCAGACGCCCCGGCAATGGCATTGAGCACTCGCGAACAGACAGAAGCAGATGTGCTGGCGACGCAGCGCTTGCGACTGCTGGCGGGCCCCCGCTCTGACTATCCCACGCCGTATACCGCGCCCATCGTTCGCTGCCGTACTGCCGGTTGAATTGATACGCTTATCGAGCGTTCGATGCTGAAGTAGAAGGCCCGCGCTCCATTCAGCGCGGGCTTCATACTTACGCCCAAACTACCGCGTTTGCTAACGCGACACTTCGATTGTCACTGACCGCCCTTGCCCGTATCGCTGGCACCGCCTGGTGAAATCGAGTCTGCCGCCGCCTTCGCATTCGGCACACGTTTGGGCTTCTTCGCCTTCTTGTGGTTCGCGCTCGAGGCGGATGCTGCCGACGTACCCGTTGCATCGCTGCCGCCTTGAGCGTTTGCTGCACTTACGCCTGCAACCATCACGGCCAGCATGATCGATGCGCCCAGAAAAGCATTCGTTCTCATCACGTCTCCATTGTCTGATAGCTTGAAAACGCTCTTCGGCTAAAAGAGCGAACGCGTCTAAAGTCAGAAGCGCGTACGGATACCCGTCGTCAGCTCAAGCTGATTCGTTGCGCCGAACGTGCTCGCGACCGTATAACCGCCGTGCAGGCGCATATAGTCACCTGCGACGTACACCTCCGTACGCTTCGACAGATGATAGAACGCCGACCAGTACAGCGTTTCCTTGTAGCCATTGTGCAGGCCCGAAGCAGGATCGAACGTGCCGATGTTGGCATTCGGAATATCGCCGTCCGCGTTGTATGCGGCATTCTTCACGCGCATCTGCTGATAGCCCAGTTCGTAATCGAACGGTCCTTTCGGAGCGACCTTCATCGACACAGTCCATGCATCGTCATGACGCTGTCCCAGTGCGCCCTGATCGCCAAGATAGTGGAAATAGCCAGCGTTCAGCCGAATGATACTGAAGATATAGTTTCCGCCAACCGAGTACGACTGGTTCGTGTTCCCCTGGTTGTTTGCATGGCTGTAGAACGCGGATACATTGAATGGTCCGCCGTTATAGCCAACTGCTGCCTGGTAGTTCGAGCCCGTCGGAAAGCTCGTCGTATTACCAAACGCGTAGCCTGCAGACAGGAACAGGCCGTTATCGAAGAGCTTCTTCCACGCGACACCGTTGGTGTAACGCGTCCCCGTCGCGCTAGCCGCATAGAAAATCATCTGCTTGAAATTGTTGGCGTTGGTCCACCCGCCCTCTTCCGTACTCAGGCTCGCCGAACCGTACGGGTCGCCGTAAATGGCAGATGCATCCCGTGCGATCGTGTTCTGGAAGCCGAACGTGATCTTGCCGAGCCGGTCATCCAGCAGGCCGACCCATGCATCGCGGTCGAAGATCTGACCCGGGTCTTCCATCGCGCCGTCGCTCACCCGATACTCGCTCTCGAGCCGGAAGATGATCTTCGAACCGCCGCCAATATCTTCTGCACCCTTTACCCCCCATCGGCTGCCACTGAACCAGGGCTCGCCATCGACACCCATACCTACGACATGATTGCCCTTTGCGTCGGCGTGAGTGACATAGGTCGGCACGCTCAAATCGAGCAGGCCATACAGCTGAACGCTCGACTGCGCATGCGCGCTGGTCGCTGCAAGCGCGCCTGAAACAAGAACCAGGGTCAAGTGCCGCTTATTCAAGATTGTCTCCTCTAGTTGCTGCGTTGAGATTCTGTTCGTTTCTTGTGCCCCGGTTTCTTAGAATCCGATCGAGGCATGTCTCAATGCTAGCGAGCCCAATCCTTCACGACGCTATCGCGACCACCTGGCATGTCTAAGTAGATTTACGGATGTGTGAACGTCCCTCCATCAGCATGTTCATGCGTCTCGCGTGCGCAAGATATAACCGAGTCCGCGCAACGTCATGATCTGGGCAGTCGACGTCGAAAGATGCTTTCGTAGTCGATGGATATAGATATCGATCGCATCGACGCTCGGTTCGTCATCGAGACTGAATATGCATTCCACTAACGTCGCTTTGGACACGGTTTTGCCTCGTCGCAGCATCAGCGTTTCGAGGATCGCATGCTCGCGGCGACGCAGCGGAAGCGGCGCATCCTTTTGACTAAACTCACGCGTGTTGAACTGATAATGCAAGTCGCCGCAGACCAGTGACACGGCCTTTTCGGACGACTGGCGTCGCACGATCGCCTTGATTCGCGCAACGAGCTCGCGTGCATCGAAGGGTTTGACGACGTAGTCATCTGCCCCGGCGCTGAAGCAATCGACCTTGTCGTCGATTGATCCGTGCGCGGTCAGCATCAGGATCGGCACGTTGTCGCCGCGCCGCCGCAATCGGCTCAGCAGATCTTTTCCGCTCATGCTCGGCAGACGCATATCGAGCAGCACGACGTCATAACTTTGATTACCGAGAATAGCGTCGGCGTGTTCGGCATCGGGGACGCTATCCACCACGAAATTCTCCGCCCGCAGCAGATTGACGATCCAATGAGCCAGTTCAGCGTTATCTTCGACAAGCAGAAGTTTCACCGCGTCTTCCTCAATTACGCCACGCAGGCAATTGCACGCTGACAACCAGACCCGTGCTGTCGGCTCCCTGACCGAGAGCAACGGTTCCATGGTGCAGGTGCGCGATTTCACGCACGATGGACAGACCCAGCCCTGTTCCTTCGACGGGCGCCGTACCACGATAGAAGCGCTCGAACACATGAGCTCGCGCTTCAGCCGGAATGCCCGGTCCGTTATCGACAACCTGAAACACGACATGCTCGCCGTCACGCTTGCATAGCGCGGTGACCTGTCCACCCTCCTGCGTGTAACGGATTGCGTTGTCGACGAGATTCGCGACAAGTGCATGCAGAAGATTTGCGCTGCCTTCCACGTACACCTTATCGGCGTCTCCATCGGCAACATCGGCGCCCAGATCGATCGCGCGCCGTTGAGCGGCGACGATCAGGTCTTCGAGCACAGACGCCACGACTGCCGACATATCCACCTTGTCATGCACGCAACTCGGCGACGACTCGGCCCGCGCGAGAAGGAGAAGCTGGTTGGTCATATCGGTCATCTTGCGCGTGCTGCGGCGCATGCCCTCGAGCACATCGGCGAGCACAAGGCCGTCATGTTCGCGCCGGGTCGCATACTGGATCTGCGTGTCGAGCAGGGTCAACGGCGTACGCAACTGATGCGCGGCATCGGCAATGAACTGGCGCTGCGTCGCGGTATGAACCTTGAGCTGCGCAATACATTGATTGATGGCATCGACGATGGGCCGCAACTCCCATGGCAATCCTTCAGCACGCATCGGTTCGATCTGCATCGGCAAACGGTCGGTCAGGTCGTCCTTGAGTTTCATCAACGGACGCAGTTCGACAGTCAACCCGAGCGGCACGAGTGCAGCCACGAGCGCGAGCATCAGGCATTCGCGCAGGAACTGTGGTCGCCACAGTTGTTCGAGCATGGCGTGACGCGACGCCTGTGTCTTGCCGACGATAACCATCACCGGCTCGACCTTGCCGGAGTCGTATAGTTGTCGAACGTAAGCAACGACGCGAATTTGCCGGCCGTCCAGTGTCGAATCGTAAAACACGGGCTGCGATGATTCGCGCGACGGTCCTTCGAGTTCCGGATTGCCACCCAGCAGTTCCTTGCCCGCGACCACCACCTTGTAGAACACCTGATCCTGATACGGCGACTCGAATATTTCGAGTGCGGCCGGAGGAATGTTCGCAGTGAGCCTGCCGTCGTCCCAATCGATATCTTCGCCTATGGTCCGCGCGGACGACAGCAACGCGGCATCCTGCGCGAGATCGGCGGTATGGCGTACCGCGTCATATGACACGAGCGCCGTCACGACGACAAACGCGGCAAGCGGCACCATCAACCATAAAAGCAATCGGGCGCGCAGACTTAACGCCACACTGACCTCCCATTTTGAGTTGATGCGGGCGGCCGCAAACGTGGACTCGCGGCGGAGTTTCTCTGCCGCCCTTTTCTTCTCTATGGCGCGATTTTATGAGGCGTTACCCTTCTCGCCGCTTTCGCTGCATTGCGATTCTTATGCGGGATTTCCATTAATGTTCAATGTCGCCTTTCCGAATGAAAGGTATCGACTCGTGATTGCGCGAAAATCACTCGAGGATTTACTGAAGAACAGCTTAAGAAAAAATATATATCGGAAGTTTGAGTGTTCGAACCGCACTGCTTCGCCAGGTTGACGAGCGTTCGTTCATGAGCAGCCTGGTGCGCCGGGGGCGCATGTTTTGAACTTCAACATCTCTCGTTTCGATAGACACCTCATCACCAGCCTGCGAGAAACTCATGCAGCAACGTGATGTAGAGCTTCGGCTCTTCGACGTTGGGAAAATGCCCCGAACGCTTCATCTCGACGAATTCCACATCGGAAATCAGGCTCGCGCATTCCTGACCGTCCTGCACGGTGTTGAGCCGGTCGTAGCGCCCTGAAATGACCAGCGTATTAGCGTTGATGCGCGGCAGCATCGGCCTCAGATCGAAACCCGCCAATGCCGTTGCGGCCGAGTCCCATTCCGGGGGCGTCAATGGAAAGCGGCGCTCTTCACTGATCCACGCCGCCTGCATTGGCTCGCTCGCGTAAGGGCCAAAGGACAGCTTCAGAAGATATTCCTGCTGCTCGTCATGTGTCATGCCCTTGAACTCGTCGGCATGTTCCGCGATCAGCCGCGCCGATGACGATGTCTCGCCATGACACTTCGGCACGATGAGCACCAGGCTGTGAATGCGCGCAGGGTATCTCGCAGCGAGACCCTGCGCGACGTAACTGCCCATCGATGACCCAATGACGCGAGCGTCCGTCAATCCGAGCACATCGAGAACGCCTGCGGCGTCGTCGATATGGTCGTCGAGCGTATAGTGCGCGGGACGCGCCGATTCGCCATGACCTCGCGCGTCGATTGCGATCGTCGTGAAATACGGCTTGAACGACTCGACCTCCTTCGACCACACTCGCCCGCTCGCGCCGAGCCCGTGAAGAAACAGCAGCGGCGGCCCCTTCCCTTCTATCGCGACGCTGAGGTCGACATCGTTGACGTGCAATATTGGCATGGCTTCAGCACTCTTTCAGGAAGTGGCGGGACGTTGACAGCGATTCGATCGCGACCCCGCGAAAGTAGGACCCCACGGGTCAAAGGCTTTCCGGCGAGGGACCGACGTGCAGCTGAGGCTCCCTGAACTCTGAAATCGGTGCATGCGGGTCGATCTCGATCACCTGGCCGCCGAACACGAGCGACGGCAAACGCGATACGTGTAGCGCTTCGGCTTCTGCTACCGCATCTCGCCGCTCCGACAGATTGACGACGCGCAGCGCAAAGCGGGCCTTGTCGATCAACGTATCGATGCTCTCGACCACTGCGACGCAGATCGAGCAGCCATCGTGATATAGCGTTATGGGCGTCACTTCCTTCTCCATCAATATAGTCCGGATATCTGCGTGCTTACGGCGCACTGCAAACTGACAAGCATTCTCGGCCGGCAGCGCGATGGAGTCCATGCACGCGAGATTCGAACGCGAGCCAAAGATGGACATCGAACGGCCATCCCGGCACACGCATGCCGATACCCTATCCGATGCGCTGCGCACGCGGCGTCATTTACGGACACAACGCGTCAACAAAGCGCCATGCCGCGATCGGCATCGCATCACGGCCATACACTCGATTGCATTCAACGAATCAGGGGCAACGATGCATATCGGAATCCTCGTCCTGCCGCGTCACAGGGCGTCGGACCTTGTTGCGGCAATGGACACGCTTAGCCTGCTCGACGAGAACGCTATCAGCCGCGACCACTACCGGTTTCAGTTGATCGGGCTGGACGTCCCGCATGTGACGGGGAAAGGCGGTCTCGCCGTGATGGCCGATTCGACCATTGCAAACACCGCGCCCGATTTCGACACGCTGCTGGTCGCGGGCGGCGAATCGGACCCGTCGCCGACCGCTTCCGCGCTCGTCGAATGGATCGGCGCTGCGGGGAAAAGGGCGCGCCGCATCGGCGCAGTCGGCGAGGCGGTATCGTTGCTTGCGAGCGCGGGCCTGCTCGACGGATGCACGGTCGCACTCCACCCCGCCGCGCTTCGGCGGTTCTCGAAACGATGGCCGGCCGTCTTCGCGAGGTCCGATCAATCCTTCGTACGCGACGGCAAGCTCTTGACGGCGTTCGGCGCGGAATCCGGCGTCGAGCTTGCGCTTGAACTCGTCAGAGACGACTTCGGACAGTTCACTGCGTCGCAACTTGCTCAACGTCTCGACACGTGCTGCCGAACTCCAGTGAAACGGGCTGCACGACCCTGTCTTCGGATGGGCCAACGCGCCTGCATCCGCGAACTTCAGCACTACATCCTGTCGCACCTGTCGGCGAATCTTTGTGTGTCCCGCCTCGCCGCTCGCGCCGGGATGAGCGAGCGCCATTTCGCACGCGTGTTCGTCCGCGAAACGGGCGCCACGCCGCTCGAATTCGTGCGTACGCAGCGCGTCATGCGCGCGATGCGATTGCTCGTCCAATCCACTCACTCCATTGCGCAAATCGCCCAGTTGTGCGGCTTCAGCGGAGCGCAGACACTCAGGCGAAACATGACGGCTGTTCTCGGCACAACGCCGCTCGACCGCTGAGCGTGGCGGGTCCGGGCGAACGACAGAGCGTCTTCTGGCCGACTGGCCGTTCCATGTCCTTCGATGGCCGAAATTTGATCGCTGCGCCACTTTCGGCCACGCGGTTGATGAACCAGAATCTGTCTCAAGACATCGGGTCCTCGCCCGGTCGCGATTGAAAATATTCAGGAGGTTCATCATGTCCACGCTCTCTTCCCCTAACTCACAAGTTGTCCGAAATAGCGCTTCCATCAAGAATCTGCCAGTGAACCTGTTTGGCTCTGTCATGGGTATTGCCGGCCTCTCCCTCGCGTGGCGGATCACGAGCCACGAATTCGGCGTGAGCCCTTATATCTCTGGCGCAATCGGCACGCTCGCCGTCGCCGTTTTCCTGCTACTCGGCGGCGGATACCTCGTTAAATGGTTCAAACATCCCGGCGCAGTGGCCGGCGAGTTCCGTCACCCGATTGCAGGCAACTTTTTCGGCACGATCACGATTGCGATCCTGCTGCTGTCGTCCGTCATCGCGCCCGTCAGCCTGTTGCTTTCCGAAGTGGTCTGGACCATCGGCACCATCAGCACGGTGGCGCTCTCGTTCGTGATCGCGAGCCGTTTGCTGCAGGGCAAGATCGACGCGGGCCACGCGGTTCCGGCGTGGCTGATCCCGGGCGTGGCGACACTCGATATTGCCGTGGCCGGCGGCACGATGCCGATGCCATGGGCGCATGAAGTCAACCTGTTCGGGCTCGCCGTTGGCGCGATGATCGCGCTGCTGTTCTTCACGATGATCATGTCGCGCCTGATCCATCACGAGCCGCTGCCCGTCGGGATGGTGCCTTCGATGGTGATTCTGATCGCGCCGTTCGAAGTCGGCTTCCTTGCGTACACGAACTTCACGCAGCACGTCGATATGTTTGCGGGTCTGCTTTTCTACTTCGGTCTGTTCGTGTTCGTCACGCTGGCGTTCAAGGTGTTCCGTAAGGGCATCCCGTTTGCGGCTGGCTGGTGGGCGATCAGCTTTCCGATGGCCGCGTTGACGAGCGCGTCGCTGAAGTACTCGATGTTCGTGCAAGCCTGGCCCGTCACGGTCATCGCCATCGCTCTGCTCGCGCTTCTGACCATTGCGATCGCCGTGCTGTTCGTCCGGACGCTGCACTTCCTGTTCAACGGCCGCCTTCTCGCCGCGTAAGCAAGCGCGCTGCGGCATGAATGTCATGCCGCAGCAGGTCTCGCGTCACATCAACCTCCACGCTCCGCGATCATCGCGGGTGTGGAGGTTTCGTTTCGTCCGTGCAAAAGTGAACTTGCTGCTGCCCTTGCCCGGAAGCGAAGATCAGCGCATCGTGCAGCGCGTTCAGGAACGCTTCACCGACTTCACACGGCACGACGCACATCGCGCGGCGTTCTTCAATGCGGGACCACGCGAGTTCGACCTCGAAACAGTCGGCAACCAGTTCCACCGCTGCAGTGATGAATTGCGCGTCACAGGTAGACATGGGTAAGCGGAAGTGGATGATGCATTCAGTCGACCTTCCCGAATGCATCAGGAGCGGGATGAACGTGGATGACAAGTCGCCTCTCCCTGAATGAAACGATGGATGCGGCGGCAGCTCACAAAACGCGTGGCGCGCGTGCGGACGCCACGCATCGTGAAACGGATCAGCGGTACATGTAGCGACGCGACCAGGGAATCACGGCCGCCGGCTGCCGCGATTTCTGGCATACGATCTGGAAGATCGACACGTTGTCCACCGCGAATGCGTGCGCGCAACCCGCCAGATACACGCGCCAGATCCGGTATTTAGTTTCGCCCACCATTGCGCGGATGGCCTGCGCCCGCGCTTCGAAACGTTCGGTCCAATGCTCCAGCGTACGGACGTAGTGCCGGCGGAGGTTCTCGACGTCAAGGGGCTCCAATCCGCCCGACTGCATCGTCTTCAGCGCCAGCGAAATGTGCGGCAGTTCTCCCGCAGGGAATACATATCGGTCGATGAAGCTACCGCCGCCGTGCGGAGAATCGCCGCTCTCAGCATCGGTCGACGTAATGCCGTGATTCAACGCAATACCGTTGTCGGTCAATTACGACTGAACACGCGAGAAGTATTCGTCGAGATTGTCTCGCCCGACATGCTCGAACATGCCGACGCTCGTGATCCTGTCGAATTTTCCGGTCACGTCCCGGTAGTCCTGAAGCCGTATCTCGACGAGATCGGCGACCTGCGCTTCGCGAACCCGTTCGAGCGCGAGATCGTATTGTCGTTCGGAGAGCGTAATGCCGACGCAATGCGTTCCGAAGCGCTGCGCCGCCCTGATGACCAGCGCACCCCAGCCGCACCCGATATCGAGCAGTGTGTGCCCGCGCCTGAGCCTTATTTTCGACAGAATCAGGTCGATCTTCTTTTCTTGCGCTTCGTCGAGCGTTTCGAGACCGTATTCGAAGTAGCCGCACGAATAGACCATCTTCCCGTCGAGCCAGAAGCGGTAGAAGTCGTTGGACACGTCGTAGTGATACTGGATTGCCGCCTTGTCGTCGCTCTTCGTATGCGCGAACTTGCGCATCAGCTTGCCCGCCAGGCTCGCGCCGCCTCTTGGGGGCGCAGACAACGCGGCCAGCTTGTAAGCCACATCGACGATATCGGCCACCTTGCCGTCGATATCCATTGACTCCCTCACATAGGCCTCGCCAAGCGTATCGAGGCTCGGGTCGAGAAATGCGCCGATAGCGCCAATGTCATTGATGCGCACCGACACGAGAGGTGTATCGAACACCCCGAGGTCGTGACTGATACCGTTCCATAGAGTCAAACGCACAGGAAGATCGAGCTCGTTTCGAACGCGCTCCATCCAGACCTGGAGCTTTGCGCCCAGAACCTTGTCTAGCATGTAAGAACCTGCAAAAAGTAAGACTGAACCGCCGTGGCGGATGACAACGCCAGAACGCGAGGCCGGGCTACGAAGCGATTTTCAGACCGATCACGCCGACGACGATGCACCCGAGAAAAGCCATCCGGGCCGGCGACGCGGAATCGCCGAACAGATAGACGCCAAGAATGGCGGTACCCGCCGCGCCAATGCCCGTCCACACCGCATAAGCGCTGCCGATGGGTAAAGTCCGCACAGAAGCTGCGAGAAGCGTCATGCTGGCCAGCAGCGACAGCGCGGTGCCGAGCGTTGGCCAAAAGCGTGTGAATCCTGCGCAATACTTCAGCCCAGTGGCGAAGAGAATCTCGAAAACGCCTGCCAGGAACACACAAAACCAAGCCACCTGTTGCACCTCCTCATAAAAAAAGAACACCTGATTGCCAGATCATGGCCGTCCCATTCTGCCAACGAATGGCATCGAGGTAAGGTCTGGTGAGCCGTCAGTAACGGTCAACTTGCGATAAGGTCAGGACACGCCCCCACCGGGAACCGCATCGGGTCACGAATGAGGCGTGATGCGAAATAACAGCCACACTCGGCGCATTTCCTGCCATCGGTTCTGGTGAGGACGTTCTGGCGCATACAATGCAGATAGCTTCAACCGATCAGCGTCCGGAGTCATGATGCGAATCGCTCTCTTGGTGTTTCCCGGCGTTCAGATGCTCGACCTTGCCGGGCCAATGGACGTGTTTACCGAAGCGAACTGTCAGCTCGGCGATCCGAACGCCTACGCACTGCTGACCGTCGCCCCTAGCCTGGAAACCCTCTCCGCGTCGAATGGCATGCGGTTTCTTCCCGATGCGTCGATCGCCGACGCGCTCTGCGACATCGACACCCTGCTCGTAGCCGGAAGCCCGCGCATTAACGAGTATGAAGAGAACGGGGAATTGATTGCGTGGCTCGTCGGACAGTCGCGCTACGTGCGCCGGCTAGGCTCCGTCTGTTCGGGCGCGTTCCTGCTCGCCCGCGCGGGCCTGCTCACGGGAAGGCGCGCGACCACGCACTGGAATTCCGCGGCACGGCTCGCACAGAGCTATCCGAACGTGCGTGTCGAACCTGACCATATCTTCGTCAAGGATGGTCCTGTGTACACGTCTGCGGGCGTAACGGCTGGAATGGATCTCGCGCTCGCCCTGGTCGAAGAAGATCACGGCCGGGGCGTGGCATTGCGCGTTGCTCGTGAACTCGTGATGTTCGTCAAACGCCCTGGAGGTCAATCGCAATACAGCCTGCATCTGGCGGCGCAGGTCACCGAGCGCAGCCCGTTGCGGGACATTCAGGAATCGGTTCTCAACGATCTGTCGGCGGACCTTTCCGTAGAAGTGCTAGCCGGTCGGGCGGGAATGAGCGTCAGAAACTTTGCGCGGATGTTCAAACGCGAGACGGGCACGACGCCCGGCGATTTCGTCGAAATCGCACGCGTGCAGGCTGCCAGACGAATGCTCGAGGAAAGCGACACGCCTCTCAAGAAAGTGGCATACGTATGCGGGTTCAGTGACCAGAACAGCTTGCGCCGCGCGTTCATCCGGCGTCTCGGCGTGACACCGATCGAATATCGCCAGCGCTTTCGCGGCGAGGGTTCGTCGCTGCTGGAGACGGTGCGGCAGGCTATTGCCGCCAGTTAAGACACCGCACTCCGGCTACGGGCAGAACGAGGCACACGGGGGACGGCATATGCCGTCTCCCGATTGCTATTCGTCCTGGCTAAACGAATGCGCGACATGCGCACGGACTTCGCTCATGTTCAATGACCTCGTCGTCGAGATGACTGAAGTCAACTGCGACTCGGAATGCGCACCCGTCTGCCGATAGACGAGCACGCGCTCGCGAAGGATCATCAGCGTCGGTACAGACCGTATGCCGGCCTCCGCGGCGAGATCCCAACGTTCCTCCGTGTTGACTTTCACGAAGTCGATGTCCGGATACGCTGCGGCGGCTGTCTCGAACACACGTGCAAAATGCCGGCATGGTCCGCACCAGGGCGCCCAGAAATCGACGATCACGATCCTGTCCGGTGCGATGATCGATTCAAGCGTATCCGAATGCAGTTCAATCAATGCCATTCAAAACTCCTTTCAATTTTCAGCCGTTTCCAGATGACCGCTCGCTGTGTGACGAGGCGTCAACGGTCAGAGAAATTATGAATGGCTCGACATGAGGCCGACGGTCAAAACGGCACTCGTTCCGGCCACCGCGATCCGCCCTGCCGATGCGTGGCCGTCCAGCACGTCAACGTGTCCGGTATTGCGACCATGTCACGCTTTCAGCCCCGGTTCCGGGCGTCCAGAATGAACATGGGCATCGCAATTCCGCCTTGCCCGCCATCGCGAGTCTGAGGCTTCTCTACGCGCTGCCGAAACGCGATGGGTCACTTTGGCACCTGTTTCTGTGTGCGCCCCGATATGAACCTCTCACATGCACTTTCCCTTGTCTTCACGCTGGGCTGCCTCGTGCTGCTTCGTGCTCTGCATCGCCGGTTGCTCATTGCCGCAACCTATGGACAGCTTGTTCAGCGGGCTCTCTGCGGGCTCCGCATTCGATCAGGGACCGGAAGTCGTCGACGGTATTGATGTCTGGATGCATGGCGTGCCCACCCGTCCGTATGACATCGTCATGCGAACGACGGTCACCAACTGGCTCCCGCTACCCGGCATGCATGGCACGGCGTCGCGCATCGTCGATGCGGTTCGGCAGGCGAGTGGCGACGCCGCTATCGTCTACAACACGCACACGTACCGGGAGTCGACCAATACGAATCGACACATCTACGTGTCGACCGTCGAGCGTGCCGACATTGCTATCGTCAGATATCGATAGCTCGCGGGCGCGGGCGCGCTCGCGCTGCCCAACTTCGCGACGCTCGCGCTGGCTGGCCATCCGTGGGGCATGACGTCGGCGTTCTCGCCGTGCGGCGCGAAGCTGTTCCAGCTGGCAGGCATCGCTGCCGATAGCTGGCCTTACCGGAGTTCTCACACGGAAGCGACAGCCCTCACCGCGTCGGTTACACGCGATGTAACGAGCGTAATGGATGCGGGAATCGTGCGCCGCACGATGGCTGCGGCCGCTCTGGCGGGCCGCTACGCGCCTGTCTGGCGTGTGTGCCCATACGCTCCCCTCGCCGCAGCCGTCACGGGCGGCCTGATGCTCGGCTACGGCGCCCGGCTGGCCTACGGTTGTAACATCAGTGCGTATTTCAGCGGCATCGTGTCAGGCAGCCTGCATGGATAGCTGCGGCTCGTCGCCGCGTCTGCGGCAACGTGATCAGCCCCCGGCTGCGTCCACTATTCGGACTCGAAGCAGAGCGAATCCGCCAACCTGGGTGCCGAATGGTTACAAACCTGGCCCGAGTCTGTAACAACTTCGGCCGGAACCAGTTACAAAATCTTCCGGGTTTGTAACTACGTTTCGTTACATCTCGGGTTATCCCTGACCATCCAACCGGCGGCGTATTTTTTACCTGCCGGTTTTTGTTTTTCTTTCTCCCGGCTTTCTGAACTCATATGATTTTCGCATAAGCGGCGGCCGCTCCGAAAATCGGAAACTATTGCTTTGATCCTTATACGACAAGGGTTTGCCCGAACCCCGTTGCAAACGTTTTCCGCTTGGCAATGCATTATGACGATGACATGAAAGAGTTACCGAAAACTGTGTTGTTTTCGCGTATCTTTTTTTTGAGAAAGGTATTGATTTCTGGAAATCCTGTTCATACAATTCCGCCCAAGCTGTTACGAAATGTAACGTCTTGTATCAAAGGTTAGCCGGATGTATCTGTGCACCAACTTGACGCCGGAAATCCTCAGTGTCCGGCGGGGCATAAGACCAAAACGGCAGAAAATGCCGACATAAGTAATTCGGGGCTTCGGAAACAGAGAAAATGGACCGTAGCAGCGAGACGCTGGATTCTATCCGCGAGATCAATTTGTCTTACATCATGCTCGCACAACGCATGTTGCGCGAGGACAAGGCAGTCGGCATGTTCCGTCTGGGCTTGTCGTCGGAGCTGGCTGATCTTCTTGCCGGGCTGTCGCTCGCGCAGATCGTCAAGCTGGCCAGCTCCGATCAGCTTTTGTGTTTTTTCCGCTTCAACGACCACACGATGCTGTCGGCGTTGACGCACACGTCCCGGCACACAGAAGTGGCATCGACGCACGCCGCGATCCTGCTGGCTGGACAGCCTGCAGAGCAGTTCGCTTAAACCTCAGAGGACTGCCATGCTGAAAAAGAGCCTTACCGAAGACGCGCAGGAAGTGTTTCGCGCGATCGCGCTGATTGAACTGGGCGCGCGCATGCAGGTGCTCGAAAGCGAGCTGACGCTGTCGCGCGACCGTATGATCCGCCTGTACCGCGAGGTCAAGGGCGTATCGCCGCCCAAGGGCATGCTGCCGTTCTCGGCGGACTGGTATATGACGTGGCTGGCGAACATCCACGCTTCGCTGTTCTACAACACGTACCTGTTCCTGAAGAACGAAGCGCGCTGCTCGCATCTCGACGCGCTGACCAAGGGTTATCGTCTGTATCTGGAACATTGCCGTCATAGCGAGACCGAGCCGGTGCTCGATCTGACGCGTGCATGGACGCTCGTGCGGTTCTTCGATGCCGACATCCTGCAACTGACGCCCTGCTGCCGTTGCAGCGGCAAGTTCGTCGCGCACAAGCACGATCTGCAGCACAACGTCGTGTGCGGCGCCTGCCAGCCGCCGTCGCGCGCCGGCAAGACGAAGAAGGCCGCCGCAGCGAAGCGCGAGGCGCAGAAGGAAATCGCACCGCTGCCGCACGTCGCGGAAGAAGTCGAGGTGCTCGAAGAACTGATCGAGGAAACTGCGCTGGCGGCCTAGCGCCGCACACTGCTTGGTCCATCCGAAGCAAAGAATTACTTATGAAGCCGGTCTCGCGAGACCGGCTTTTTTTCGTCCCCGTTTTTTGTGGCGGCTTTCGGCTTCAGCCGGCGAGCCCGCACGTCTGCACGACGAGCCAGATGTTCGCCGCGCTGATCAGGACGAAGAGCGCCCACGCGAGGATGCGCGTCGGCAGCCGGTTCGCGAATTCGCCCATCAGCGCGCGGTCCCCCGTCATGCGAATCAGCGGATAGAGCGCGAACGGCAATTGCAGGCTCAGCACCACCTGGCTCGCGACGAGCAGTTTGCCGACGGCGCCGTTGCCGAGCATCTGCACGCCGACGAGCGCGGGAATCAGTGCAAGGGCGCGCGTGATGAAGCGCCGCTGGTAGCACGGAATCTTCAGCTGCAGAAAGCCTTCCATGATGACCTGCCCGGCGACCGTGCCCGTGAACGTCGAGCTTTGCCCCGACGCAAGCAGCGTGATCGCGAACAGCACGGCCGCGAAACCCGTGCCGACGATGGGCGCAAGCAGCCGGTAGGCATCCTCGATTTCGGTGACTTCGGTGTGGCCCGTCGAATGGAACGCAGCCGCCGCGAGAATCAGGATCGCCGCGTTGATCAGCAGCGCGAGAAACAGCGCGACGACGGTATCGATGCGCGACAGCGAGATCGCCCCCGCAATGCCCTGATGATCGCGCTTGACGGCGCGCGTCTGCACGACGGACGAATGCAGATAGAGGTTATGCGGCATCACCGTCGCACCGAGAATGCCGATCGCCAGATACAACGGCTCGCGTTCGCTGATGGCCTGCCACGACGGCACGAGCCCCGCCGCGACGGACGGCCAGTGCGGATGCACGAGCGCCAGCTGGATTACGTAGCCGATGCCGATGGTCGCGATCAGGCCGAGCATGATCGCTTCGAGATCGCGGAAGTTCTTGCCCTTCAGGCCGAGCACGATCAGCGTATCGAAGGCGGTCAGGAGCACGCCAACTGTCAGCGAGCATTTGAAGAGCAGATGAAACGCGAGCGCGCCGCCCAGCACTTCGGCGAGATCGCAGGCGACGATCGACAGTTCGGCCAGCAGCCACTGAATCCGCGCGACGCCCGGCGAATAACGCGTGCGCGACAGCTCCGCGAGATTGCGGCCCGTGACGATGCCAAGACGCATGCTCAGACACTGCAGCACCATCGCCGCGAGGCTCGACAGCACGACGACGAACAGCAGGTTATAGCCGTAGCGCGAACCCGCTTCGATATCGGTGGCCCAGTTGCCCGGGTCCATATAACCGATCGACACCAGCAGGCCGGGACCTGCGAACTGAAGGATTTTTTTCCAGAATGGCGCGGACTGCGAGACGGTGACGGAGCCCTGCACCTCGGATGGGCAGAACGGCGCGGTTGCTGTAGTAGGAAGTTTGAACTGCAAAGCCGGTAACCTCGAGGTGAATGAACTCGCGGCACGCGCCGAAGGCCGTGCCGCGAAAACGCCCTCAAGTGTACAAAGAAACTTCCGGCACCGTCCCGTAAGGGCGTAGCGCCCGACGTCGCGCACGCGATAGTCGAGCGGTTCGTGCAGCGTGACCGCGACGCTTGCGCGTGTGGCCGGCACGACGCAAATAAAAAGCGGACCGCAAGGGTCCGCTTCTTCCAGCGCGCAATCAAACCGCACTCAACGCTTCGCCACCTGCTGCTGCGCCTGCGCGTCCGCGTTGCCGACATCCGTCTTCGGATCGCCCCATCCGCCGCCGAGCGCCCGAATCAGGTTGACGGTCGCCACGGCCTGCGTGCCCGCGAGATGGCTCAATTGCAGCTGCGATTGCAGCACCTGACGCTGCGCATCGATCACGTCGAGATAGGCGACCTGACCTTCCTGATACTGCGTCTGCGACAGATGCTCGGCGCGCTGCGACGCGTTGACGGCATCGCTCTGCTCGCGCGTCTGATCGGTGAGCAGTCGCAGATCCGACAGGTTGTCCTCGACATCGCGGAACGCAACGAGCACCTGCTGACGATACTGTGCAACGTCCTCGTCATACTTCGCACGCGCATTCGCGAGGTTGGCCTTGCGCCGCCCGCCGTCGAAGATCGGCACCGTCAGCGCCGTGCCCGCGAACGGCCCGAGCAGGAACGCGCGGCTCGACCACTGGAACAGATCGCCGAGCGTCGCCGATTCGAACCCGAACGCGCCCGTGATATCGAGCTTCGGAAAGAACGCCGATTTCGCCAGACCGACACGCGCATTCGCCGCCGCCATCCCGCGCTCCGCCGCGGCGATATCCGGACGTCGTTCCAGCAGCGCAGACGGCAAGCCAGCCGGCACACGCACCGTCACCGGCGCGAGCGGCGTCTCGGGGAACGCGAAGTCCGCGGGCGGCTTGCCAAGCAGGATCGCGAGGCTGTGCTCGGACGCCGCACGCTGACGCGCAACACCGACGGCATCGGCGCGCGCCGTCGCCAGTTCGTTGCGGGCGCGCGAAACATCCAGTTCGTTGATATCGCCTTCATTGAAGCGGCGCTCGACGAGCTTCAACGCATCTTCACGCAACGTCACCGTCTGACGATACAGGCTCAATTGCGTATCGAACTCGCGCAACTGGAAGTAGTTCTGTGCAACGTCCGCCTGCAACGCAAGCTGCACCGAGCGGAACAACGCTTCGCTCTGCGCCTGGTCGGCACGCGCGGCGTTCACGTTCGAACTCACGCGGCCGAACAGATCCACCTCATAAGCGGCAGTTGCCTGCGCGCGCCAGAGCGTCTGCGTCGGCACGTGCGCGTTGTTGGGCAGGTTCTGCGAAGCGGGCGACAGGCGCTCACGCGTCGGACCGAAGCCTGCGTCGATCGACGGGAACCAGTCGGCACGCGCCGCTTGTGTCAGCGCCCGCGACTGCTGCACGCGCGCGGCGGCGGCCTTCAGATCCTGATTCGCATCGGCGGCCTGCTTTTCCAGGTCATTCAGCGTCGTATCGTTGAATACAGTCCACCATTCGCCGCGATGCGCGTCCTCGGCGGGTTCGGCCGTCTTCCACGTGCCCGCTTCGCTCGCGGGCAGAGGCGCGGCCGCTGCGTCCGTCGTGGCCGTCACGGGCGCTTCCTTGAAGGCAGCGGGCGTCGGCGCATCGGGACGGTTGTACGTCGGCTCGACCGAGCACGCCGCGAGCAGCAGCATCAGCAAGCCGCTCGCCGCTGCACGCCCCATGTTCTCAAACTTCGTCATTTTTTTCTTCTCCATCATGCATCCGTCGTATGCGCGACGAGATGCGGCGAGTCCTTCTGCGCGACGTGAATCTTGCCGCCCGCCAGCGTGCGCAGCACCACGTAGAACACCGGCGTCAGCATCAGGCCGAACAGCGTCACGCCCAACATACCGAAGAACACGGCGACACCCATCGCGTGGCGCATTTCCGAGCCCGCCCCGCTCGACGTCACCAGCGGCACCACGCCCATGATGAACGCGATCGACGTCATCAGAATCGGCCGCAGGCGCATCCGGCTCGCCTCGATGGCGGCCTGCAACGGCGTGCGTCCGTCGTGCTCCAGTTCACGCGCAAACTCGACGATCAGAATCGCATTCTTCGACGCCAGCCCCACCAGCACCATCAGGCCGATCTGCGTGAAGATGTTGTTGTCGCCCTGTGTGAGCCACACGCCTGTCAGCGCCGACAGCACGCTCATGGGCACGATCAGGATGACCGCGAGCGGCAGCGTCAGGCTCTCGTACAGCGCAGCGAGCACCAGGAACACGAGCAGCACGCTGATCGGGAACACCCACAGCCCCGCGTTGCCCGCGAGAATCTGCTGGTACGTGAGGTCGGTCCATTCGAACTTCACGCCCTTCGGCAACACTTCGGCCGCGATGCGCTCGGCTGCGTTCTGCGCTTCACCCGACGAGAAACCGGGCGCCGGACCGCCGTTGATGTCGGCTGCCGTGAAGCCGTTGTAGCGCACCACCATTTCCGGGCCATAAGTCGGCGTCACCGTCACCAGCGACGACAACGGCACCATGTCGCCATTCACGTTGCGCGTCTTCAGTTGCAGGATGTCGTCGGCCTGTTGACGGAACGGCGCATCCGCCTGCACGCGCACCTGGTACACGCGGCCGAACCGGTTGAAGTCGTTCACGTACAGCGAGCCGAGATACACCTGCATCGTGTTGAACACGTCCGTCACGGGCACGCCCAGCTGCTTTGCCTTCACGCGATCGAGATCGACGTTCAGCTGCGGCACGTTGATCTGATAGCTCGAGAACGTCGGGCCCAGTTCGGGCGTCGTTGCAGCCTTCTTGATGAACGCTTCCGTCGCCTTGTTGAGTTCCGCGTAACCGAGCGAGCCGTGGTCCTCCAGCTGCATCTTGAAGCCGCCCAGCGTACCGAGACCGAGCACGGGCGGCGGCGGGAACACGGCGACGAACGAGTCCTTGATCGCGCCGTACTTCTGGTTCAGCGCGCCCGCGATCGCACCCGCCGACAGCGCCTTCCCCTTGCGGTCGTGGAACGGCTTGAGCGCGACGAACACGATGCCCGCGCTCGAACTGTTCGTGAAGCCGTTCACCGACAGACCCGGGAACGCCACTGCGTTTTCCACGCCCGGCTGCTTCAGCGCGATCGCGCTCATCTCGCGAATCACCTTCTCGGTGCGGTCAAGCGATGCGCCGTTGGGCAACTGCGCGAACGCAATCAGATACTCCTTGTCCTGCGCCGGCACGAAACCGCCCGGCACGACACGCGACACGAGCACCGTGAGGCCCAGCAGCACCGCATACACGACCAGCATCGCGCCCTTGCGTTTGAGCACGCCGTTCACGCCGCGTCCGTAGCTATCCGAGCCACGATGGAAGACCTTGTTGAACCCCGCGAAGAAGCGGCCCAGCACGCGGTTCATCAGACGCGTCAGCCAGTCTTCCTTCGCACCGTGACCGCGCAGCAGCATCGCCGACAAGGCGGGCGACAGCGTCAGCGAGTTGAACGCCGAGATCACCGTCGAGATCGCGATGGTCATCGCGAACTGCTTGTAGAACTGGCCCGTCAGACCCGACATGAACGCAAGCGGCACGAACACGGCAACGAGCGTGAGCGCAATCGCAATGATCGGCCCGCTCACTTCCTGCATCGCCTTGTAGGTCGCATCTCTCGCGCTCAAGCCGCTTTCGATGTTCCGTTCGACGTTTTCCACCACCACGATCGCGTCGTCGACCACGATACCGATCGCAAGCACCATCCCGAACAGCGACAGCGCATTGATCGAGAAACCGAACGCAAGCAGCAGCGAGAACGTACCGACAATCGACACGGGCACGGCAATCAGCGGAATGATCGACGCGCGCCACGTTTGCAGGAACACGATCACCACGATCACGACGAGCGCAATCGCCTCGAGCAACGTGTGCACGACGGCCTCGATAGACGAACGCACGAACTGCGTCGGGTCATAGACGATCCGGTACTCGACACCCGCCGGGAAATCCGCGCTCAGTTCCTTCATCGTCGCGCGGACTTCGTCGGAGATCTGCAGCGAGTTTGCACCCGGCGACTGGTTGATCGCCATTGCAACGGCCGGCTTGTTGTCGAGCAGCGAGCGCAGGCCGTATTCCGAAGCCGCGAGTTCGATGCGCGCGATATCGCGCAGATACGTGACGGCACCATCGGGGGCCGTCTTCACGACGATGTCGCCGAATTCGCTTTCCGTCTTCAGACGGCCGCGCGCATTCACGGACAACTGCAACGCCGTGCCCGGCACGGAAGGCGATGCGCCGATCACGCCCGCCGCGACCTGAATGTTCTGCTCGCGAATCGCGCTGACGACTTCCATCGCAGTCAGATTGCGTTGCGCGACCTTCTGCGGATCGAGCCACACGCGCATCGAGTAATCGCCCGCGCCCCACAGCTGCACCTGCCCGACGCCCTTGATCCGCTCCAGGCGGTCCTTCACGTTGAGCAGAGCGTAGTTGCGCAGATACGTCATGTCATAGCGGTCGTTCGGCGAGATCAGGTGCACGACCATCGTCAGCGTCGGCGAGCTCTTGATCGTCGTCACGCCGAGCCGCTGCACGTCTTCGGGCAGACGCGGCAGCGCCTGGTTCACGCGGTTCTGCACGAGCTGCGTCGCGAGGTCGGGGTTGGTGCCGAGCTTGAACGTGACCGTCAGCGTGAGATTGCCGTCGCTATTCGCCTGCGACTGCATGTACAGCATGTTCTCGACGCCGTTGATCTGCTCTTCGAGCGGCGACGCCACCGCTTCGGCGATCACCTTCGGGTTTGCGCCCGGATACTGCGCATGCACCACCACGGAAGGCGGCACCACTTCCGGATACTCGGAGATCGGCAACTGAAACACGGCAATCAGGCCGCCGAGCAGAATCAGGACCGATAGCACGCCAGCAAAAATCGGCCGGTCGATGAAGAATTTGGATATGTTCATGTGAAGCTCTTGATGTTGGAGCGCTTACGTCTTGTGCGCATGCATCGAAGGATTACGTGGGTTCGCCGGGCGATCACGAATCCTTGCGCGTCTTCGCGCGCGGCTGCGCCTGTGCCTGCGTTTGCGGTTCTGTGTGCTTCTTCGATCCGTCGAGCTGTGCCTGTTTTTCCGCTTTTGCGTCGTCGGCAACGGGTGCGCTATTCGCGTCGCCCTCGCCCATCGGCACCATGTGCGCGCGAACCTGCGCGCCCGGACGCACGCGCTGCGTGCCGTTCACGACGATGCGATCGCCCGCGTGCAGACCGCCCTTCACGACGCGCAGACTGCCCTGCAGATCGCCCAGCTGGATCTCGCGATACGCGACGTGATCGTCCTTGTCGACGACGAACACGAACTTCTTGTCCTGATCCGTGCCGATTGCCGCATCGTCGATCAGCAGCGCGGAATGCGGCTCGCTGCCGCCCACTTTCACGCGTGCATAGAGACCCGGGACGAGCGCGCCGTCGGCGTTGTCGAAACGCGCGCGCACACGGATCGTGCCCGACGACGTATCGAGCCGGTTGTCGACCGACTGGATCGTGCCCTTGCGCGAATAACCCGTTTCGTTCGCGAGACCGAGTTCGACAGGCACCTTGCCGTCGCTCTTCACCTGGCTGATGTACTGCAGATACGTCTGCTCGTCGGCGTCGAACTCGGCGTAGATCGGCGAGACGGACACGAGCGTCGTCAGCGGCGCAGCGCTCGCCCCCGCGTTCACGACGTTGCCAAGCGTGATCTCGGCGCGCGATACGCGGCCCGACACGGGCGCGACGATCTTCGTGTAGCCGAGATTGATCTGTGCGGCTTCGAGCGCGGCTTGCGCGGCCTTCACGTTCGCATTTGCTTCGCGCGCCGCGTTCTGCTTCTCGTCGTAGTCGCGCCTGGCGATGGCGTTATCGCCGATCAGCCGTTGCGCGCGCTCCCAGTCGCTTTGCGTGTAGCCCGAACGCGATTGCGCGGCGGCCAGCTGGGCAGCGGCGCGATCGACTTCCGCCTGATACGGACGCGGATCGATCACGAACAGCACGTCGCCCTTCTTCACGAGCGCGCCGTCCTGGAAGTTCACGGACACGATAGTGCCCGACACGAGCGGTCGAACATCGACCTTTTCGACGGCCTGAAGACGGCCCGAATAGCTTTGCCAATCGGTAATGGTTTTCTGCACGACAGTGGCGACGTCGACTTCCGGCACGATGGTCGGCGCGGATTGCGCGGGCGAGCGCGCATCGACGCGGATCGCGCCGAACGTGCCGAGACCCGCAATGACCAGCACGGCTAGCGCGGCGACCGCCAGCTTCGAACGCGAGAGAGGAAAAACAGACATGACAGACTCCGGAATTTAGTTAATAGAAGTTTGGTTATCGGAGTGCGCGCTCGTCGAAGCGCCACTGGAAAAATCGAACCGCCTCGAGCAACGCGGCCGGATGATTGGCCAGCGCCGCGTGCGACACGCTCGGATATCGGACCACCTGTGTCTGCACACCCGCGTCGATCAGATTGCTCGCGTACTTCTCCGCTTCGACGTGCAGCACGTCGTTTTGCGCGGTGGCAATCAACGTTGCGGGCAGGCCCTTGAGCCGCACCGATTCGAGCGGCGCCGCATACGGATGCATCCGTTGCGAAGCCTGCGGCAGATACGCGCGATAACACGCCGCGCATTCGCTTGCCGTGATGTCCGAGCTCAAACGCTTCTCGTCGCCGAGCCGCGTGAGGCTCGGATCGAGCATCGGTCCGAACAATGCTTGCGCTTCGATCCGCACATCCCCGCGATCGCGGCCGATGAACGCAAGACAATTCGCGAGCGAGCCACCTGCATCGTGGCCCGCTACGCCGATCTTTTTTGTGTTGCCGCCGAACGCCCGCGCGCGGGTCTGCACCCACAGCGCCGCGCGATGTGCGTCCTCAGGTGCCGCGGGAAACGGAAACTGCGGCGCGAGCGAATAGCCGACCGACACGACGAGCGCCGGCGTGTGCTGCGCGAAATAGCGCGCGGCGTAATCGGCTTCGTCGATCGAGCCGCGCACGAACCCCCCGCCATGAAAATAGAGCAGGATCGGCAGACCGCTCTTCGCGGCGGCCCGCCGGTAAAGGCGCAATGTGATGTCCTGCGCATAGCCTTCGATCCGGACGTCGGTGACGTCGAGCGATGCGGCGTTTTCGCCGAGGCTCGTGCCGGGCGGGACAAAGGTGTGGCGCGGGTTGAATGCATCCATGTCGAACAGCGCAATGCGCGAAGCTATCGAATGGTGCGAATTGTGGGTCCAGCAGACTTCCAAATAAATGCCTATAATCCGGCAACACAATTCGGTGCACCTGAACAATCGAATGACTTTATTCGCCGCCTCCAGCCGGGCTTAGCGGGCTAAAGCGGATGCTTCACAGTGCTCCGGCTCTTTCGGAGGTTTGCAATGGACCGGCTCCAGGCCATGCAAGTGTTCACCCGGGTCGTCGACACGAACAGCTTCACCCGGGCTGCGGAAACGCTCGATCTTCCCCGCGCATCCGTCACGACGATCATCCAGAATCTCGAAGCGTTTCTCGGCACGCGTCTCTTGCACCGCACGACGCGCCGCCTGTCGCTGACGCCCGACGGCGCTGCGTATTACGAGCGCTGCGTGCGTATTCTCGCGGACGTCGAAGAAACGGAAGCGAGTTTCCAGAGCGGCAACAAGAAGCCGAGTGGGAAGCTGCGCGTCGATATGCCGGGATCTATCGGACGTCTGCTCGTGATTCCCGCATTGTGCGAATTCCACACGAAGTATCCGGATATCGACCTGCAACTCGGGCTGTCGGATCGCCCTGTCGACTTGCTGCAGGAAGGCGTCGATTGCGTGGTGCGGGTGGGCGCGCTGCAGGATTCGTCATTGGTCGCACGCAGAATAGGGTTATTCGAAGGCGTGTCGTGCGCGGCGCCCGCGTATATCGAACGCGCGGGCATTCCGCAGACAATCGAAGATCTCGAGCAGCACAAGGCGGTTAATTATTTTTCCAGCCGCACGGGCCGCATCATGGACTGGTCGTTTCTCGTCGACGGCAAGGAAGTCGAAGTGAAGATGAAGGGCGTGGTATCCGTCAACGACGCGGACGCGTACGTGACGTGCGGCCTGGAAGGCTTCGGCCTGATCCAGCCGCCGCTCTTCATGGTGCTGCCGCATCTGCGTTCGGGCCAGCTCGTCGAAGTGCTGCCCGACCTGAAGCCGCTGCCCATGCCAATTTCCGCGGTGTATCCGCATAGCCGGCATCTGTCGTCGAAAGTGCGCGTATTCGTCGACTGGATTGCGGAGATCTTCGACCGCTGCCCGCTGTTGAGCGGTCGCGCAAGCCTCGAAAAGACCTGCACGCAACGCACGTTCGAGCAGAAAGAGTCGGCGCCCGAACTCAATACGCCTGTTATGGCGGAATGGGTTGCTTAATGCCATATTGCTTCAAAGGCTTTTAGGCAAAAGGACGATCGCGGCACCGTGCCGCGATTGTTCTGAAATTGCGACAATTCATTTCATGAAAGTCGGGTTTATCGCCCGCACGTCAAAGCCTACATTTCACCCTGTCGCAGCGCCGGAGCATTACGACGCTGCAAATGAATTCGAATCGACAGGAGTGAATCATGAAGCGCAATCTGCTGGCAGGTCTCGTTCTCTCGCTGCTCGTCAGCGCGCCGGCGTTTGCCGGAGGCGGCGGCATTGGCCGCGCGGGATCGTATAACGATCAATGGTGGCAACACCCGGCTAGCGCATCGGCGCAGAAAACGCGCGCAGAAGTGCGTGCCGAAGAAGCCGATGCTTATCGCGACGGCACGCTGCCTTCGCTGAACAAGACTTCGTATCCGGAACAAGGCCTGATTGGCCGCACGCAAGCCGAGCGCCTCGATGCGCAAAGCGACGGCAACGTGCGCGTCGCTCGCGGCCAGTAAGCGTCATTTCATCTTTATCGAAGGAGTCGAACATGAGCCCCTCGGAACTCGATGACTGGGCATCGGACATTCCCGTCTGGACGCCTTATCGTTCACATTAAGTTCGCACCAGGCATTACGCAACAAGCCGCTCTGGCAAAGCGCTCAATCGCATCGTGCGATTGAGCGCTTTGTATTAGCACTTTGTATTAGTAGCGATTCGACCTTAACGCTGCGGCACGCCGTTACGCCATTCGCCCCAGTGCGTGACGATGTCCTGCACCAGCGGATTGCCCGCGCGGTACAGGTTCTCGAGCGCGATAGTGAAGCCGCCTTGTGCGGCATAGTTGAGCAGATTGTCGGCGCTCGTCTGTCCATCATACGGACGATCGAAATCCGAACCCGCACGCAACACGGCAACGCGATTCAGATCGACGCGATGCACGCTCGCAGCGCGCTTCAACGCTTCATAGGTCGAATTGTCTTCCTGTTGCGTCGTGCAATAGACACCCTTCCCGTCCGTCAGAATCTTCGTCCAGTCACGAGCGCGTTCGCCGAGCTTCGTCCCCGACCACCATGTGTCGCCCGCGAGCGTGTCGCATTGAATGACAGCGGGCGCACGATTCGCAGGCGCATAGCTGTATTTGGCGCGCGCCGCTTGCGCTTGCGCATTGTCCGACAGCACCACGTTGCGCGATAGCGCGAACGCTGTATCGGCGAGGCGTGTATTCAGCTGGAACACTTCCGTGCGGTAATCGAGCGGCGGCTTTTCCGTGGGGCTTTTCGTATTGATGCCGAGATAGCCGGTGCTCCAGCCCGCGGGAATTTCGCGTCCGTCGATTTCCCATTGAATACCGAAGTCGACGAGATATTTGGCCCACGCCGCCGAGCCGACCGTCCCTTGCATCGGATCGATGCCCGCGATGCCCGCCACCATGAAGTACGTGTGCCGCAAATCGAAGCGCGGCGAGAACGCGAGCGCCATCGTCGACGCGGCCGCGTTGCTGTGCCCCATGCCCGTCGTCATCACGCAGACGTCCTGTTTATTGCAATGAACGTTTGGGTAATCGGGCGACAGACCGGCCACGGGAATGTCCTGCCATGGCCCGAGTTTGTCGAGCCACGTCTGCCCTTCGGGTCCGAACATCGAGATGATCATCACCTTGACCTCGCGGCCGTGCGATTCGCCGTTGCCTTGCGCGAAACCGTCGTCCTGCGCATTGGCCAGCGGCGATATGGCCGTGCATGCGGCCAATGCCAAAGCCGTCAAAGCGCCTACCGTGCGAGTTACCATGACAAGCCCTTTCTTTAAGTTCGCTAAAAGATTGGAAATGGAACGCATGCCCTCGCGTAACAGGGCGGAGCCTAGTATAGGTGGCATCGAATTGTTTTCCATTGGCTAATTCCACTTGTCCGCCTGAATAGCCGATTCGCATAAACCGGAAACGAAACGGCAATGCGAAAAGGTCGGCATAAAAACAAAAGGCCCGCGAGCGATGCATCATATGCACCATTCGCGGGCCCATGAAGCGCGCATAAAAGATCAATCCAGCGATGCTTCTGTTCTCACTCTCGGCACGTCCGGCTCGAAAAACACCCAGCGCACTTGCGGAAACGTCTCCTGCAAATCGGCTTCGACGATATTGATCGCATCGACCATCGCGCGGCCGCTTTCGTAGTCGATCATCTCCGCCTGGACCGCGACGACGACATGACGCCCCCATTGCAGCGTGATCAGATTGATGATGCTGCGGATCTCCTTGCGCGTGCGCAGATACGCTTCGATCTCGCGCCGCACCTCCGGGCTTGCCGATTCGCCGATGATCATCGACTTCACTTCGCGCGCCACCAGATACGCGATCACCATCAGCAGCACACCGACGCCGATCGAACCGAACGCGTCGTACATCGGGTTGCCTGTGATCATCGTCATGAGCACCGCGACGAAAGCCATCGCAAGACCCAGCAGCGCAGCCACGTCTTCGCCCGCCACGACGAGCAATTCCGATTCGCGCGTTTCGCGAAACCAGCGCCACATCGACTTGTCGGGATTGGTCTTGCGTATTTCGCGGATCGCGCCCATCAGCGAGAACGTTTCGAGCACGACAGACACGCCCAGCACGCCGAGTGCGAGATACGCGTGCGACAAGGGCTCGTGCGCCATCAGACGATGAATGCCCTCATACACCGAAAATACGCCGCCGACGAAGAACAGCAGCAGCGCGACGATCAGCGAATAGAAATAGATTGCGCGCCCCGCGCCGAGCGGATGCAGCGGGCTCGCGGGCCGGCGCGCCTGTTTTAGTCCGAACAGCAGCAGAACCTGATTGCCGCAATCGGCTGTCGAGTGAATCGCTTCGGCAAACATCGAGCCGGAACCCGTGAACGCCGCCGCCGCGAACTTGCAGACGGCAATGCCCAGGTTCGCCGCCAGCGCGTAAAAAATGGCCTTCGGTGATTCTTCTTTCATTGGCTCTTCGAGTTGTATTGATACGAATGCGTTAATGAACGGTCACACCACTTCGACATGCGGCGCGCCATTGTGCAGTTCGCCGATCACCGCTGCGCGATCGAAACCGTCGGCGCGGAAGATTGCGAGCACATCGTCGACGGCATCGGGTGCGCAGGATACGAGCAGGCCGCCCGATGTCTGCGGGTCCGTCAGCAAGGTGCGTGCGGTGTCGGGCAGCGCATCGGCAAGTCGAACGTCTGCGCCGTATGAGGCCCAGTTGCGCCCCGACGCGCCTGTGAACACGCCCGCTGCCGCGAACGCATCGACGCCCGCAATCCACGGCAGATCCGCGTAACGCACACGCGCCGTCAGTTGCGCGCCGCGCGCGAGTTCCAGCGTGTGGCCGAGCAAACCGAAGCCCGTCACGTCCGTCATCGCATGCACGCCGTCGAGCGCCGCCAGTTCCGTGCCCGGACGATTGAGTTTGGTCGTTGCGGCGATCATCGCTGCATAGCCCGCTTCGTCGAGCTGATTCTTCTTGAGCGCCGCCGACAGCACACCGACGCCGAGCGGCTTGCCGAGCACGAGCACGTCGCCCGCTTGCGCCGATGCATTGCGCTTCACGCGCTTCGGATGCACGACACCGAGCGCGGCGAGACCGTAGATCGGCTCGACGGAATCGATCGAATGGCCGCCCGCGACGGGAATGCCCGCTTGCGCGCATACGTCTTCGCCGCCGCGCAGCACGGCCGCGATCACATCGTGCGGCAGCACGTTGATCGGCATGCCGACCAGTGCGAGCGCGAGGATCGGCTTGCCGCCCATCGCGTAGACATCGGACAGCGCGTTCGTCGCCGCGATACGGCCGAAGTCGTACGGATCGTCGACGATCGGCATGAAGAAGTCGGTCGTCGCGATGATCGCCTGCTCGTCGTTCAGGCGATACACGGCGGCATCGTCCGAGGTCTCCGTGCCGACCAGCAGGTCGGGAAACGACGGCATCGGCATGTTGCGTTTCAGCAGATCGGACAGCACGCCGGGCGCGATCTTGCAGCCGCAGCCGCCGCCATGCGACAGGCTCGTGAGACGCGGAACGTTGGAACTGACAGCGGATTCGTTCATGGTGTTGAAGTGACGGAGGGTCGATAGCGTCTATTATCCGGCAATCCGCGGCGCCGCTGTCGAATGGGGCCGAGCCATGAAAAACGCGCCATCGTCTTCACGACGACGGCGCGTTGCGATGCGGACCGCACACAGGCTAGTTCGCGGCCATCAGACGGCGTTCGAGGGTCGCCATCTCCCGTACGATGACGAGCAGCATCGACAGGCTCGCTCCGCCCGCCGCCCGCAAATCCGTCAGGAGTTGCGCGTAACGCGCGAGCGCGTCTTCGCGTTTCGCGCGCCATGCTTCGACGACACCTTCTGCCGTCGTCGCCTCGGGTGCTTCCGTGAGCGCGCTGGTCGTCAGCACGCGTTTGAGGCGCGCGAGTTCCGCGAGCGCGGCGGCACGCGCCATCACGTCCCAATGCGTCGAGGTCGGCAACGATTCCGCACGTTCGCCGATCCATCCGTAGTTCAGCTGCGTGCTCAACGCGAAGTACACGCCTGCGACGAGTTCGAGACTGCGGTCCGTCGTCGCCGACACTTCCGCGATATCGAGCAGCGCGGCGGGTATGCCGCCGCTCGCCACGCGCACCGCAAGCTCGCTGTCGACCCCCGCATCGACGAGCACACGCTGCCGCTCCGACAGCGCCTCGAGTTCCGCGGCGGGCAACAGCATCGGCAATTGCGGCGCAAGCCGTTGCGCGGCATCGCGGCAACGCGCGATCAATGCCGTCACGCCAATTTTCATCACTTCGCCCGACTGCAGATGACGCAGGAACCACAATGCTGCGCGCTCCATCAGCTTCGTGATTTCGACGAACATGCGCGCCTGCACGTCGTCGGCGACGCGATTATCGAGCGCGTCGATATTGCGCCACACGTCGTTCAGATCGAACACGTCGCGCGCGATGATGCATGCGCGCACGATGTCGCCCGGCTTCGCGTCCGTCTCCTCCATCATCCGGTGCACGAACGCACAGCCGACACGATTCACGAGCGCGTTCGTCAGATGCGTCGCCAGAATTTCACGGCGCAGCGGATGGCGATGCATCGGCTCATTGAAGCGCTGACGCAGCGGCTTCGGGAAGTACTCGGTGAGCATGCCCGCGACCAGCCCGTCTTCCGGCACGTCGGAATCGAGCAGCGCGTCGTACAGCCACATCTTGCTGTACGCGAGCAGCACCGCGCGTTCGGGCGACGTCAAACCCTGTTTCGCGGCGAGACGTTCGTTGATTTCGTCTTCGGAAGGCAGGAATTCGATCACGCGATTCAATCGGCCCGCGCGTTCGAGATAACGCATCATGCGCATTTCCGCATCGAACAGTTCGGCTGCGTAGCGTCCCGCAATCGACAAAGCCTGCGTCTGATAGTAGTTGTCCTGCAGCACGAGCAGACCCACTTCCTCCGTCATTTCGGCGAGCAACGCATTGCGCTGCTTCTCCGTCATCTCGCCATCCGCGACCACGAGGCCGAGCAGGATCTTGATGTTCACTTCGTGGTCCGAGCAGTCGACACCCGCTGAATTGTCGATTGCGTCGGTGTTCATGCGGCCGCCGTGCTGCGCGAACTCGATGCGCCCGTGTTGCGTGAAGCCGAGATTGCCGCCTTCCGCGACCACCTTGCAGCGCAGATCGCGACCGTTCACGCGCACAGCGTCGTTGGTCTTGTCGCCGACCTGTGCATGCGTCTCGTGGCTCGCTTTCACATAGGTGCCGATGCCGCCGTTGTACAGCAGGTCGACGGGCGCCTGAAGAATCGCGCGCACGAGTTCGGCGGGCGGCAAAGCCGCCGCATTGATGCCGAGCATCGACTGCACCGCCTGCGAAAGCGGAATCGTCTTGGCCGTGCGCGCGAACACGCCGCCGCCCGCCGAGATCAGCGCGGGATCGTAGTCGGCCCAGCTCGAACGGTCCAGATTGAAGAGCCTTTGACGTTCGGCGAAACTCGTCGCGGGATCGGGGGTCGGGTCGAGAAACACGTGTCGGTGATCGAACGCGGCGATGAGGCGAATGTGCTGCGACAGCAGCATGCCGTTGCCGAACACGTCGCCCGACATGTCGCCGACGCCAACCACCGTGAAGTCCATCGTTTGCGTATCGACGCCCATTTCACGGAAGTGGCGCTTCACGGATTCCCACGCGCCGCGCGCGGTGATACCCATTTTCTTGTGGTCGTAGCCGACCGACCCGCCCGATGCGAACGCGTCGTCGAGCCAGAAGCCGTATTCCTGCGAGATCGCGTTCGCGTAGTCGGAGAACGTGGCCGTGCCCTTGTCGGCGGCGACGACCAGATACGGATCGTCGGGATCGTGGCGCACCACATCGGGCGGCGGCACGATCTGTCCGCCGACGCGGTTGTCGGTGAGATCGAGCAGCCCGCGCAAGAACGTCTGGTAGCACGCAATGCCTTCGCGCATCCAGACTTCGCGGTCAGTGGGCGGCGGCGGGTTCTTCACGACGAAACCGCCCTTCGATCCCACCGGCACGATCACGACGTTCTTTACCATCTGCGCCTTCATCAGCCCGAGCACTTCCGTGCGGAAATCCTCGCGGCGGTCGGACCAGCGCAAGCCGCCGCGCGCGACGCGTCCGCCGCGCAGATGCACGCCTTCGACACGCGGCGAATACACCCAGATTTCGAACATCGGCTTCGGCTCGGGCAAGCCCGGCACTTTCGCGGGATCGAACTTGAACGACAGATAAGGTCTTGGCTTGCCGTCTGCCTCGCGCCGGTAGTAGTTCGTGCGCTGCGTCGCGTTGATCACGCCGAGGAACTGGCGCAGGATGCGGTCCTCGTCGAGATTGGGCACTTCGTCGAGCGCGCTTTCGATCGTCTTCAGCAGCCGCTCGACGCGCGCCTCGCGCGACGTGGCGGGCGCGGGATCGGAGCGCGCGACGAACAGCTCGACCAGCATGCGCGCAATCGCAGGATTGCCAGTCAATGCGCGTTCGATATACGCGTCGCTGAAAGTCGATCCGACCTGGCGCAGATACTTCGCATATGCCCGCAATATCGTCACTTCGCGCGCGCTCAGTTGCGCGCGCAGCACGAGACGATTGAAGTTGTCGTCTTCGATATCGCCCGTCCATACACGGTCGAATGCGTCTTCGAACAGGTCCTTCACGCGCTCGATGTCGAACTCGGCATCGTCGGCCAGTTCCAGCCCGAAATCGTGGATCCACGCTGCTGTCGCGCCCGGTGCCTCGATCAGATAAGGTCGCTCCTCGTCGACGCGTACGCCCAGGTGTTCGAGCATCGGCAGGCTGCGCGACAGCGCAATCGGATCGCCCGCGCGATACACCTTGAAGCGGAACGCGCGCGGACCGGCTTCGATCGGCCGGTACAGATTCATCGCGATGTGCGCGGTGCCCTGCACGCGTTCGATCAGTTCGATATCGCGCACCGCCGTGCGCGCCGGATAGTCGTCGCGATAGCCCGCTGGAAACGAGTCCGCGTAGTGCTGCAACAGGCGGTTGCCCTGCTCTTCGCCGAATGCGTCGAGCAAGGCATCGGCAAGATCGTCCTGCCAGCGGCGCGACACCTGAATGAGCCGCGTTTCGAGCTCGCGCGTGTCGACGTCGGGCATCGCGCCCGGCTCGGCATGCACGACGAAGTGAATGCGCGCCAGCGTCGACTCGGAAAGCAGCGGCGTGAATTCCACATTCGTGCCGTTGAACGCACTGATCAGCAGCTTCGCGATGCGCCGGCGCAAGTCGGTGTTGTACTTTTCGCGCGGCACGAACACGAGGCACGATACGAAACGGTCGAAGCGGTCGCGCCGCAAAAACATGCGCGTGCGCTGATGCTCCTGCAAGCGCAGCACGCCGATGGCCGTGTCGTAGAGTTCGTTCTCGTCGGCCTGGAACAGCTCGTCGCGGGGATACATTTCCAGCACCGTCACGAGCGATTTGCCGAGATGCCCTTTAGGCAGAAAACCCGCGCGTCGCACGATGTTCGCGCACTTGCGCCGCACGATGGGAATCTCCGAAGCCGAAGCGGTATAGGCCGTCGACGTATACAGCCCGATAAAACGGCGCTCGCCGCTGATCTTGCCATCCGGCCCAACCAGCTTCACGCCGACATAGTCGAGATAGCCGGGGCGATGGACGGTCGCGCGCGAATTGGCCTTGGTCAGAAAGATGGGCGCGGCGCCCGCGATGATGTCGGCGGCGGCAGGCGGCAACGGTGTCACCTCCGACGCGCCCTGCGGCCTCAGCGACTCGCGCAACAGGCCCAGGCCCGAGCCCGCGACGCCGCGAAAGCCGTACTGGCCGTCATACGACACGAGTTCGTAGTCGCGCTGGCCGAGGAAGGTGAAGTGGTCCGCAACCATCCATTCGAGGAACGCGCGGGCTTCGACGCCTTCCGGACTCGTCTCGCGTGCGGCCATGTCGCGGATGGTCGTGCGGGCGATATCGACGATCTTCGGCCAGTCTTCGACGGCCGCGCGCACATCGCCGAGCACCTTGGCGATCTCGTTGCGCAATGCATCGAGCTTAGCCGCGTCGCCGCAGCGGTCCACCTCGAAATGGATGAACGACGCGAGCTGCGACTGGCCATCGTCGCTCGATGCACCGCCCGGCGCGATGCGCTCGATGCCGCCGTCCTTGCTGCGCCAGATGCGAAACACGGGATGCAGCACGGAATGCAGCGCGAGCCCCTGGCGGTTCACGGCCATCGACACCGAGTCCACCAGAAAAGGCATGTCATCGTTGACGATCTCGATGACGGTGTGGTCGGAATGCCAGCCGTGCTGTTCGAGAATCGGGTTATAGACACGCAAACGTTCGCTGCCCGGCACGAAGCGTTGCGCCGTTTGCCAGTGGGCCATTGCGGCGCCGTAGAGGTCGGCGATGCCGCGGCTTTGCAGGTCGTCCGCGTCGGCGAAGTCGTAGTAATGGCGCAGGAAAGGTTCGACGGCTGCGAATGCGGGCTCGGGCAATCGTCCTCGCGCGAATTCGACGACATCGTTGAGCAGGTGGGCAACGGCTTCTTCGTTCTTCGCTTGCATGACGTCCTCCGCGTCGGGCGACAATCGGCTGCATCGACTGAGCGCATTATGCACCCGTTGAGCCGAAACGGATTGTGCACACGCACATCGAACATGCTTGCGCGCGCCTGTGACAGATGCGTGTCGAACGGCATGCCGGATAACGGAGAAACGGCTCTAAAGAGCCGCCGGAAAACGCTTCGTTCTGTTGGCTAACCATCACAGGCCAGGGTTCTTCTTATTAGCGTATACACCCCCGATGCGTTAGGCTTTTATGGTTCGCATTCAAGGCAAGAGACAATCATCTTTAAAGGCCTTATTGCGGATGCATGAAGACAATTTCGAAATAGATACCAATAGCGAATCACGGCTTCAATAGCGATTCAATTCGCGCGCATGAATACGTTCCTGAGTCCCGCAAAGCCGTCAAACGAGGGAATGCTTCATGCCCAGCACAACGACTGAACGTGTCGATGCCGCTGGCCTGTTGTCTAGGTGTACCGGGGTAGAACCTGCAAGCCTGACATGGAGAACAGACCCATGAAGCGCGAGCCATTTCGACATGTGCGGATGATCAGTTACGCAACGGTGCTTCTTTTTTACGCTGAAGCCCATGCGCAATCGCTCCAGGATCAAACCGCACAGGAAAATATCGCAACCCTTCGCCAGGAACTGAACAACCGGATCAAGGAACTCGACTCACTCAAACGCAAACTCGCCGAAGAAGAAGCGCAATTCCAGCAATTAAGCAAAGCACTCGATTCACGCATGCTCGACGCGACTCGCGGAGCGGGTCAGCCCGGCGCGGGCGCGGCGCCCGCTGCGGGTATCGCACAGAACGCCGGTGCGGGCGAGAGAGCGGGCGCAGCACCCGATGCCGGCGCAGCCGCAACAGCCGGCGCGACAGCGGGAACCGCAGCGGGCACCGCACCCGCACCCGCGATCAGCACCGCGCAGAACGGCGGTGATCAGCAGGGCCAGCCTTCGCAGCCGGTCGGTCAGGCGCCCATCCCCGATACCGCGCCGCCCGCGGTCGCACCGATCTTCGATCAGCCCGGCGTGCTCACGCCGCGCAACAAGTTCGTGCTGGAACCGTCGTTCCAGTTCGGCTATTCGTCGTCGGATCGCGTCGCACTGGTCGGCTACACGATCATTCCTGCATTGCTGATCGGTTTGATCGACGTGCGCGAGATCAAGTCGAACGTGCTCACGGGCGGTGTCGCCGCGCGTTACGGCATCACGAACCGGATGGAAGTCGAAGTGCGCGTGCCGTACGTCTATTCGACCAACGACACCGTGAGCCGCGAGATCTTCACGGGCTCCGCGCAGGACAACGTCTTCAACAGCAGCGGCCACGGCATCGGCGACGTCGAAATGACGCTGCGTTACCAGTTGAACGAAGGCGGTCCGGACAAGTTCTACTACATCGGCTGGCTGCGCTTCAAGACGGCGACGGGCAAGAGTCCGTTCGACGTGGTTACCGATTGCGTGACGCGCTGTATCGGCAACACGACGGGCACCGGCCTGCCGCTCGAACAGCCGACGGGCACGGGCTTCTACGCGATCCAGCCAGGCCTCACGTGGCTGTTCCCGAGCGACCCTGTCGTGTTCTTCGGAAACTTCAGCTATCTGCACAGCTTTGGCCGCAGCGATCTGAGCCTGCACATCCTCAATGGCGAAACGGATCCCGTCGGCCACATCCAGCCCGGCGATATCTACGGCTTCAACATCGGCATGGGTCTCGCGCTGAACGAAAAGGCTTCGTTCAGCATCGGCTACGACCAGAGCATCGTGCTGCCGACCAAGCAGAACGGCCAGAGCGTGCCGGGCTCGGTGCGCGTGATACTGGGCACGCTGCTGGTCGGCTACTCGTACCGGATCACGCCGAAGACGACGCTGAATTTCTCGCTCGGCGCCGGCCTCACGCGCGACACGCCGGATCTGACGCTGACGTTCCGCATGCCGATCCAATTCTGAACGGCCTGCTTCTGACGCATATAGAGAGGCTCGCGACGCGTCACGCGTCGCGAGCCTTTTTCAATGAAGCTTTTATCGCGGCCTGACCGAATTCAGCAAAGCGTTGTTCAACGTCGAACCCAGATTCATGTTCTTGAAGAGGCCCAGCGAATTGACGGCTGCGTTGATGGTCGTCAGTGTCTGAATGTTCTGGTTGCTCAACGTGTTCTGGATCACCGCGCCCGACAATCCCTGCACGGAACCTTGCTGCGCGACGTTGCCCACGCCGTTCTGCAGCAGCGACCCCATGTTCGCCGCCGCCAGCGCTTGCGCCTGCTGCGTCGTCATGTTGCTCAGGTCCGGAATGTTGAAGCTCGTCTGCGTGACGAGATTGCCGTTCACGACAGCCATCCTCGAAATGCCGAACGAAACCTTCAGGCCGTTCGCGACATCGAAACCACCGCGCATCGTGTCGAGTTTTTCTTCGCTGATCGCGACTGTCGTTTTCGACGACCAGTTCGGATCTTCGGTATCCACTTGCGCTTTGGCTTCGTGGCGAGCGCCAGGGTGCGTGTCGTTGCGCGCAGCCTGAGCAGCCGGAGGCGCGGCAATGGGTACCGCAATGGGTGCGGCATACGAGACGGGCGCTTTGCCTTGCGTCTGTGCAACGGACGCCCGTGCTTCTTTTATCGGCGCAGGTCGTGCCGTTTCATCTGCCGCACCCGCTACCACCGGCTTCACGTCGCCCTTCGAAGGCACGACTATCGGCCTTGCATAGGAAACGGGATGCAGGCCGTCGGTATCGTCGGCGAATGCGCGCGGCTTGTGCGTCGACAGCGCATCGACGACAGCCTGTGTGATGGCATCGGGCGCTTCGTTCGCAGGCGCCGCGGCGCGCATCGCCAGCGGCTCGACTGCCCCTCCGGCGAGATCGGGAGCGACAGCGGCTTCCGCGGGCGGCACGCTCTGCTCGAATGCATGCGCACCGAACGTCACCATCGACCCACATAGCATCGTGGCGATACCGGCGATTTTTCGGGTCTCCGTTCTCATGATGGCCCTCAGAAATCACTCGCGCCGTGCTTGGGCATCACGGTGAAGAACAGACCATCGCGATTGACGCCCGTATAGAGCGGCGCGGGTGGCGCGACTCGCCAGTCGACGGGATCGTTGAAGACCCCGACGCCGGGTTTGTTATGGATGACAAAGAGAACCTGGTCCTCCCATTTCGCCTCGAAGCTCTTCAACGGCACGGGCCGCGTGCCCGTCGCGGGATCGCCGATCAGCACACGGTCGTTCTTCAGGCCTTTCACCACGACGAAATGGTGATAGCCGCTTTCGCTGATCAGCACGATGGCGGGCGTATTCGTTTCGACGAGTTTTTGCAGCGGCAGCTCATAACCGTCCGCGATGAAGCCGCGACGCTCCAGAAAGCGCTTGATATCCAGCAGCGAAAAGCCCTCGGTGCGGATCTTCGCCTGATCGCCGCTCTCGTACATCTCCTGGAAGGCCGTCTGCTCGTTCACGGGATAGTTGTACTGATACGTGAGCAGCGTCGCCACGGCCGCGGACCCGCAGCTGAAGTCGAACTGCTGCTTGATGGTCCGCTTGAAGCGAGCCTCTTTCAGGCTCGTCACGTGCATCGCGTAACCGGCGCCCGACGGTTCGTAGATCGTGATGGGATCGGCGCGCGCCGCGCCTGCCGCAGTCAGCGCGCACGCCAGAAGCCACACCCCTCTCTGGAGTTTCATCGCTCACTCCCCAAAGCGCACATTGACGATCGTCGCGTTCTGGATCAGCACGTTCGCGCCCGTGTTCTGGATCACCGTGGGCAAACCGCTCGAACTCGAGAACGAGCCGCCCGTGATCATGTTCGACCCGGTGTCGACGCCGCGCGCGGTGTTGTTCGCGACGGTGCCGCGCAGGTTCATGTCGTTGAAGACCTGTTCGCCGCCGCGATGCGCATCGAGCTGCTCGGCCGTCATCGCGACACCGAAGGTCGCGTCGGCGACACTCGCCGGTGCAGGCGATGCGGTAGCCGTTTGAGTCTTCTGTGCAGTGCCGGATGCAACGACAGCGGGAGCGATCGACGTATCCGCCTGCACGGGTGAACGCAGTTCGCCGGCCATGACATGGGCCGCGAGGCCAGGCAATCCGATGACGACAGGCAGTAACAGCATCGCAATGCGTTTGAACGCCTGCATGGTTGTCTCCTGGTGCTCCGCCGGGTGCGCTGCAACGGCCATGCGGCACGCGCAGCAGCGTGCGGCGAAGTAAGACTTGTGCGACCGTCGCCCGGCGCGGCTACCCCGTGCGCCCCGGCGATGGAACAGAAGCCGTGGAGCGCGAACGCCCCACGGCACATCACACAACGACTTATCGACGCTAACTGTGTTTCAGGTCAGTTAGCGGCCGACAGTCAGGTTCGCCTGCACGGTGACAGCCTGCTGCACGAACGACGCCATGCCGCTGTTCTGGTTCAGCACCATCACGCCGGCTGCCGACTGCGCCGCGCTCGCCATGCTGTTGGACATGTCGAACGAGCCCGTCGTCATCGCAATGCGACCGCCCGCTCCGCCTGCACCGCCAGCGCCGCCCGTGCCATTGCCGCCGGCTGCCGCCGTCGCCGTGGCTGCGCCGCCTGCGCCGCCTGCCGCGCCCGCGCCGCCCGTCGCCGCACCGCCGTTGCCGGCTGTCGACGTCGCTGCACCGCCGTTGCCTGCCGCGCTGGTCGCCGCGCCGCCGTTGCCGCCCGTCGACGTGCCCGCGCCGCCGTTGCCGGTGGCGTTGCCAGCCGTGGAGGTCGCCGCGCCGCCCGTTGCGGTGGCCGCGCCTGCCGTGCCTACGCCGCCCGTGCCCGAGGCCGTCGCGATAGCCGAGCCACTGCCCGTGCCGCTGCCCGTGCCCGACGCCGCGCCGGAGTTGGCTGTAGCCGAGCCGTGATGCGAGCGCGCCGACAGATCGCCGCTGTCCGCAGCGCCAATGCCGAGGCCAGCGCCTGCAGCAAGTGCACCTGCCTTGCCACTGCCGTCGCCGCCGGCAGCGAGCGTGCCTGCTCCCGCGCTGCCGCCCTTCGCGCCCGAATCACCGCCGCCGGCGTAGGCTTTGCCGCCCGACGCCTTCGACCAGCCGCCGTCGCCGCCCGACGCCTTCGCGTAGCCGCCATCGCCACCCGATGCCTTCGAGTTGCCGCCATCGCCAGCGATGGCCCGGCCGCCATAGCCGCCGTCGCCGCCGTAGCCACCCGCCGCGCCGGCGCTGCCGCCTTTGCCGCCGATGCCTTTGGCGCCGTCTCCGCCCTTACCGCCATTGACGTTGCCGTAGTTCGTCGCGACATTGCCGATGCCGGTGACGCGGACATGGGACACGCTGCCGTCAAGCTTGCTGACGGCGACAGCCTTGGTGCTGTTCCACGAATCCTGGGTGACCCTCGAATTGCCGGTCACTTCGTTCGCGTTATCGCCCCTGCCGCTCGTCTGCGAAGACGAAGCCGTGTTCGACAGGTTGTTGTTGCCGCCACTCGCCTTCTGGTCGCATGACCAGTCGCCGCTGGAGCAGGGGTTGGCCATCGCATAGCCGCTGAAGCCCAGCGCGATGACGGCGGCCGATGCCAAGAGAGTCTTACGCATGAAAGCCTCCTGAGGATTAGCGGCCGACGGTCAGATTCGCCTGGACCGTGACGGCTTGTTGCACCAGCGAAGCCATACCGCTGTTCTGGTTGGCCACCAGGATGCCCGCTGCCGACTGGGCGACGCTCGTCATGGTGTTGGCCATGCTGAAGTCACCCGTGCCGACGCCGATCGCGCCGCCTGCGCCACCTGCTGCGCCTGCGCCGCCCGTGCCGTTGCCGCCTGCTGCCGCCGTCGCCGTCGCGGCCGCACCTGCACCGCCTGCGCCGCCTGCACCGCCTGTGGCGTTACCGCCGTTGCCCGCCGTCGAGCCTGCCGTGCCGCCGTTGCCGGCCGTTGCCGTGGCTGCGCCGCCGTTGCCCGCTGTCGACGTGCCTGCGCCGCCCGTGCCCGTGCCCGTGCCGCCCGTCGACGTGCCGGCGCCGCCCGAAGCCGTCGCCGTGCCTGCCGTTGCTGCGCCGCCCGTCGCCGTGCCCGCGCCCGAAGCGGTAGCCGTCCCCGACCCGGTGTTGCCGGACGCCGTGGCTGCGCCGCTCGACGAGTTTGCGTCACCGCTGCCGCCCGAATGCGAGTGCACGTCGCCGCTGCTCGCGAGGCCTGCGCCAGCGCCCAATGCCAGGGCTGCGCCGCCGCCTGCCGCACGTGCGTTGCCGCCCGCCGCTGCCGAGCCGGCTCCCGCGCTGCCGCCCTTGGCGTACGAGTCGCCGCCTACGCCAACGCCCTTGCCGCCCGATGCCCTGGAGTTGCCGCCGTCGCCGGCATAGGACCGTGCGTTGCCGCCGTCGCCACCCGATGCCCTGGAGTTGCCGCCGTCGCCAGCAATGGCCTTGCCGCCATCGCCGCCGTAGCCGCCGCTGCCGCCGATCGCCAATGCGCTGCCGCCCTTCGCGCCGATGCCCTTCGCACCGTTTCCGCCACGTCCGCCGTTCGCGTTGCCGTCGTTATAGGCATGGTTGCCGATGCCCCAGACGCTCACGCCCGACACCGAGCCGGACAGACGGCTTGCCGCGACGATCTTGGTGGTGTTGAACGAATCCTGCGCGACCTTGGAGCCGGTCGTGATTTCGTTAGCGTTATTGCCCGTGGTGCTGGTCTGGGTGGAGGTCGCCTCGTTCGTTGCTGTGTTGTTCCCGTGGTAGGCCTTCTGGTTGCAGGATGAATCACTGTCACTGCATGGGTTTGCCATTGCGTAACCGCTGCAGCCCAATGCGACGACTGCTGCGGACGCCAATAGAGTTTTGCGCATGGAATCCTCCTGGAGGAGATGGGGGGCGGCTTGGCCAACTGCACCAATCCGGGACGCCGTGTCGCATAGGCAATGCCACGCGCGTAAGGCCCTGAAATTTAAAGAAATTTCACATTTCCCGTTATGCGGGATGCAAAGGCACGGGTAAATACCTACGTTTAATGTTTCGCGTTTGAAACGGCTAAACCGGCATTGCGCCGGCTCGCGAATATGAGGGGCTTTGGAATTGCTTTCGATTCAAACGACTGGATAACATTACTAAGACAAAAGCGCAGCATTTAAAAACGTTTCTTTTTTGTCGGGCCTGATTCTTGAGTCGCAGGGTAATCGGCCTCCCAACCCCCTTCATTTTTCGACAATGACGCTTAGTCGCCTTGTGCACCAAGGGGTTACGCGCAATGGGCAGTGGCGACGCACGGCGGATTCCTGGCGTAAAAAAACGTATCGTTTGCGACGCTGAAAGCCGCAGGCAGCCTTTATCCGCAAGTTTTTCCGCTTCACCGGACGGCGGCAGCCATTATTTTACAATTTCAGCATTCACCTAAATATGCAAAACTCCGGCAAATAGTCACACTCTATTGCGCGGGGCATCAATTTACCATTAATCCTGCGGCTTGCCCATCAAAACAAAATACTCGACTCCAATACAGAAAGGACTCACCGCTTTATTGCGGCACATTAATGCGACGCATCAGTAAACGTTTTACCGGCGCGCCATTGATACTGAATAACCCATATTGAATGATTTGTTTAATTATCGATTATTCGTCCGTCAGATCCGACTCTGCATTTTCAAAGCCCGAGTTCCCATCCGGCTGATCGAGCCACGCGCAAATGCGTTCGACGGTCCACGCCGGGTCGTCGTGAGGAAGATCGTGGCCCGCCCACGCGTGACGCCAGTGCGGAGCGCGCCACGCCGCCGCGAGCGCCGCGGAGCAGACGGGATCGACGAGTCCGTCCTCGCGCGTCGACAGCACGAGCGTCGAGCACGCGGGCCGTTGCCGTTTCGCGCTGAAGCTAGCCGCCGCGAACAGTTGCCGCAGAGCGTTCGCCCGGCTGACGGGCGCGCTTTCGCGGATGGCCGTCCACGCCTTGACGTCGGCGTCGCGTGTGTCGCGGTTGGCGCAGGTCAGGCGATGGATTTCGGCCTCCGCCGTGCTCGCCTCGTTCCAATGCCACGCGACGCGCGCAAGCCCCGCCCACGCTTGAGGACGCAGCCGTTCGTCGAAGCGGCTGAACGGCCGCATGCTCGTGTTGATCAACACGAGCCGGTCGATGTCGGCGGGATGACGCTGCGCCCAGCACGTCGCGACCATGCCACCCAGCGACATCGCCAGCACGCAGTACGGCCCCGGCGCGCCCCGCGCGCGTGCCGCCGCGCGCACGAAGTCGACCATTCCGGCAACCTGCAGCGGCGCGCGCAGGTTCGCGTACTCGCCGTTGCCTGGCAAGTCGATCGTCAGCACGCGTGCGGGCGACGCGCCTGGCCTGACGCCATTCAGCGCCGCCCGCAATGCGTCGGGTAACGCGCCCCAGTGACGCGCCTCGCGGGTCAGGCCGCGCAACAGAATCCACGTGCTCATCTTCGCCCGGGCCTGTACCAGAGTTCGGTCGCGCTACTGAGCAGCTGATCGCGGCGGACGCCGTGCGGCAACCAACGCTCCGACGCATACGCCGCGCGCGTCAGGAAATCGAGCAGGTTCGCGTGACGCCGCAACACGCGCGCGGTGCGATGCGCCTTCACGGGATTGAACATGCCTTGCCGCGAGAAGATCTGTCGCGGGTTCTTCTTGATCCACAGCCACGAGCCGAGTTCGAGCGTCATCGGCAGAAAGATGTTGGGCGGCGGCGTGCGGTCGTAGGCCCAGTCCCACAGATCGCCGTGCAGCAGATACTGGTGGCTCTGCGGCTCGAACATGTAGCCGTGATGCGGATGCGCGCGCTCGAACATCGTTTTCAGCGCGTACATTTCGGGCAGATGCGCCATCGCGCGGCGCGTCTTCGCATAGGGAAACCAGATGCTGTCGCTCCAGCCGTAGCCGGAGTGGCAATCCAGCGCGAACGACAGCGGCCGCGCCGCGAGTTCTTCCGCGACGACGCGCAGCAGCGCCGCCGCCTCCCCTTCCATCGGTGCGCCGCGCCGCCCGCGATACCACGGCAGCCACGAACCGACACGCTGGCCGCCTGCCAGCAAGGGCACGCGTTCCTCGGCGTCCTGCGGCGCGTTGCGCATCAGGTCCACGCCATTCGGATTCGCGCGCGTCGCGGCCCACATACCGCCTGGATTGACGATGGGTACGATGTAAATACGAATGGAATCGAGCTGTTCGAGCAGCAGCTCATCCCACACGAGCCGGGACAGCAGCGACCGCATGTACTCCAGCACGAGCCGGGAGCCGATGCGTTCGAGTCCGTGGATGCCGCCGAAGAAACCCACGGCAGGAGCTTTAGGATCGTTCGTTCCGATCGACGCGACATACACTTCGAATGTGCGACCCGCCACTTCGACGCCAGCCACGCTTTTGATGTCGAACGACCGCGCGCCCTCGTCGAGCAGCGCCTTCAGGTCGTCGTATTCGGCGAAGCTGTCAGGCAACAAGCTGAAAGCGCGCATGGTTGTAGTTTCGTTATGGGCGGCTACATCGGGGATAGCGCCGCCTGCCGCCGCCAATATAGCCGCTTTGCATGACGGACGCCTATCGGCAATCCGCGCCGGCTGTGCGTCGCCCAACCAACGCAGCTTTTGTGCCACGCATTCGTCGCGATTCGCCGGACGGGCGGGCCGCAATCACGTCCGAACCGGACGGCGTCCTTGCGGCTCCGGCGAACGAAAGCAGCAACGGGAGCTCGAGCATGAAGATCGAAACCGGGCAGATGCAGGAATTGGCGCGCGCCAATCAGGCGCTCGTACGTGCAGCCGACCGGCTGCTCGATCAGGCCGAGCGCGTGCGGCAGTTGCGAAGCGTCAATGCGGATGCTTCCGATGCCTGCATCCTCTTGCAGAACATGCAGCAGAGTCTCCTCGGGCTCTGTTCGCTGCGACGCGTAATCAGGCGCGAGGTACGTGACGACTTCGCGTACTCGCTGTGGCAGCGGAACGGATCGAGTCCCGAGCGCTGGACGAACCGTCTGCTCCTGCGCCGAGCCGCGTATCGTCAGACGAGCTACGCGCTCAGGCTGCTACACGACGATAACTCGCCTTGCGCGTGAACAACGGCACGTCGTTTCGCATGTCATCGCCATGACACACTGCGCGATCGAATGTTGCGCGACGAATCCATGAGTCAGGGGAGAAGAACCAAAAGATATAGTCGTCTAGATGTTGCGACGCCTTCACTCAACCGTCACAGACGCTTTCTAGAATGTCCCACAACTTCCGGCATGCACGGAGTCATCGACAGGACACTCATGGAAGCAATCCGCATCGAACGTCTGAGCAAGACGTTCGGCAACGGCCGCAAGGCGCTCGACGAGATCGACCTGCGCGTCGGGCAAGGCGAAATGGTCGCGCTGATCGGTGCATCGGGCTCGGGCAAGTCGACACTGTTGCGTCATATTGCGGGCTTCACGGTGTCGGATGCGCAGCCTTCGCAGATTTCGATTCTTGGCCGTCCGATCCAGCAGAACGGCCGCATCGTACGTGAAGTGCGCAGCATTCGCCGCGACATCGGCTTCGTTTTCCAGCAGTTCAATCTCGTGAACCGGCTGACGGTCGAAGCGAACGTGCTGATCGGCGCGCTCGCGCGTCTGCCGCTCTGGCGCCGTCTCACCGGCTGCTTTCCGCGCGGCGAACGCGAACTGTCGATGTCGGCATTGAACGAGGTCGGCATCGGCGAACATGCGCGCGAGCGTGCGTCGAATCTCTCGGGCGGACAGCAGCAGCGCGCAGCGCTCGCACGCGCGCTCGTTCAGCAGGCGCAGATCATTCTCGCCGACGAGCCGATCGCTTCCCTCGACCCCGAATCGTCGCGCCGCGTGATGGACATGCTGCGCACGCTGAACATCGAGCATCGGCTGACGGTGCTGGTGTCGCTGCATCAGGTCGACATCGCGATGCAGTACTGCCAGCGCACGGTCGCGATGCGACGCGGCAAGATCGTCTACGACGGTCCCTCTTCCGCGCTCACGCCCGTACTCCTGCAAAAGCTCTATGGCGACGATGCGCGCGAGCTGTTCGAAGACACTCCGCAGTCCGATCCGCAGTCCGGCAGCGCTGCGTCGCGCGCGCAGATGCTGCCTTTGAACACGGCGCGCCCGGCCTGATTCCCTCTTCGAAAGAAACGCTGTCACCGACTCACTCACCTGGAACAGAACACATGAAATTCCTGCGCTCTCTGCTCGTCGGCGTTGCGGCCGTGTCGGCTTTCGCCAGCATGGCCGCTCATGCCGAAGATCTGAATCTCGGCATTATCTCGACCGATTCGTCGGCCGTGCTCAAGCAGCGCTGGCAGCCCCTCATCGACGACCTGAACACGCAGACGGGTCTGAACGTCAAGGCGTTCTTCGCGACCGACTACGCGGGCATTATCGAAGGCATGCGCTTCAACAAGGTGCAGGTTGCGTATCTCGGCAATGCGTCGGCGATCGAAGCCGTCGATCGTTCGAATGGCGAAGTATTCGCGAAGACGACGTATTCGAACGGCGATGCCGGCTACTACTCGGTGCTGATCACGAACACGAACAGCCGCTTCAAGACGCTCGACGACGTGTTCAGGAATACGAATGATATCACGCTCGGTTTCGGCGATCCGAACTCGACCTCGGGCTCGCTGGTCCCCGGCTATTACCTGTTTGCGCAGCGCAACGCGCCTGTGCGCACGTCGTTCAAGACGGTGCTGCCGTCGAGCCACGAAGCGAATCTGCTGGCCGTCGTGAACAACAAGGTCGACATCGCGACGAACAACACCGAAATGCTCGACACGCTGAAGAAGCAGCATCCCGACCGTTTCGCGCAGGTGCGCGTGCTGTGGCAATCGCCGCTGATTCCGTCGGACCCGCTCGTGTGGCGCAAGGATCTGCCCGACGCGACGAAGGAAAAGCTGCGCAAGTTCTTCTACAACTATGCGAAGACGGACGCGCGCGAAAAGGCTGTGATGGTGAACATCTTCAGCTATAGCGGTTTCTCGCCGTCGACGGATGCGCAGTTGCAGCCGATCCGCCAGATCAAGCTGTTCGAGCAGAAGCAGAAGATCGAAGCCGATGCGTCGCTGTCGGACGCCGACCGCAAGACACAGATGGCCGCCATCGACGCGAAGCTGTCCGCACTGAACGCGCAAAAGCAATGAACGCAGCCGACCTGAGCGCCGATCGCTCGACGCCTTCGACCGCCCTGCCGCAGCCCTCGCAGCGGGTGACGGCTGCGGCGGCCGGCAAGCGCAGCTGGATGTCGCTGCTCGGCTGGATCGCGTTGATCGCGGTGCTCGGCCTGTCGTGGCGGGCCGCCGACATGCGCCCGCTCGACCTGCTGTCCGACTCGGGCAACATGGGGCAGTTTGCGAAGGACTTCTTTCCGCCGGACTTCACCGAATGGCGCACGTACGTGCACGAGATGGGCGTGACGCTTGCGGTCGCGGTGTGGGGCACGGCGCTGTCCATCGTGTGCTCGATTCCGTTCGGGCTGCTGTCGGCGAGCAACATGGCGCCCGCCTGGGTCGTGCAGCCCGTGCGCCGGCTGATGGACGCGTGCCGCGCGATCAACGAGATGGTGTTCGCGATGCTGTTCATCGTCGCGGTCGGGCTCGGGCCGTTTGCAGGCGTGCTGGCGTTGTGGGTGCATACGACGGGCGTGCTGGCCAAGCTGTTCGCCGAAGCCGTCGAAGCGATCGATCCGCGTCCCGTGGAAGGTGTGCGGGCGACGGGTGCAACGAGTCTCGATGAGATTGTCTACGGCGTGCTGCCGCAGGTCATGCCTTTATGGATTTCTTATGCGCTTTATCGCTTTGAATCGAATGTGCGGTCGGCGATGGTCGTCGGGATGGTCGGCGCCGGGGGCATCGGGGTTGTGCTCTATGAGTCCATTCGCTCGTTCAATTATTCGCAGACCGCGGCTGTTATGTTGATGGTCATTGTTGTCGTTACTGTTATTGATGTTTTGTCTGCTCGACTGCGCGAGCGGGTTATTTAACGCGGTTTTTTGTCTGCGACGCAGTCGTCAGTATTGGGTTTTTGGTTTTGCTGACGCTGGTTTTGCTGGCATCCGCGAATTCGTATCGGTACTTCACGCGTTGCCCCTGTGCGGGGCGGCACCTACTTTTCTTTGCAGCGGCAAAGAAAAGTAGGCAAAAGAAAGCCGCTCACCCCGCCAATCCTTGTGTTTGCCTGCGGGCCCCCTACGGGTCCCGCACTCCACACGGCATCACGCTATTCGTTGCTCGTTGCCAGCGCGCTAAACAGACGCATCACCCTCTCCAGTCACCCGTAACGCAGCCGGCGGCAGCGAATTGTCCGCGCCGCCCAGGTGGCAAACGGTGTGTAGGTTCTCGCACCTTACGCGTTGGCGCTCCTACGACACCGGTCCCGCTTTTCAGTCCCTAGTGGGGCAAAGCCGGTCATGCCTCAATGTCGGCCATTTTTCGCCCGCTGCATGCGGGCTTTTTTTCGCCATCCGGCTTGCGGATTTAGACCACCGGCAATCAGAAAAGACCTATTTAGCCCCGTCTGTTGCTTTGTCGTGCATCTTTGCAGTTCTTGACAGAAGCGTTTGAACGATTCCGATACGTTTACAGATTCTTGTTAGTTCGTACAACAAATAAACAGTGAATCAAAAGAACTATCGATTGGTCTTTAGCCGTTTGCACGGCATGCTCGTCGCGGTCGAGGAAAACGCGACGGGTTCTGGAAAATCCGCTGGCGAAACACGCGCTGTGCGATGTGTATCGAAGAACCCATACTGCTCATTGAGCAGCTTCGGTGCGCTGTTGCTTGCCGTCACGCCCACGCTCGCCTTCCCGCAGATCGTTCCGGGCGGCGCGCATGCGCCTGGCATCATCAATACGCAGAACGGTATTCCGCAGGTCAATATCAACCGTCCGTCTGGCGCGGGCGTGTCGATGAACACCTACAACCAGTTTGATGTTCAGAAGAGCGGCGCGATCCTCAACAACGCGAATCGCATCACGAACACGCAGCAGGCAGGCTACATCAACGGCAATCCGAACTTCGGACCGAACGATGCCGCGAAGATCATCGTCAATCAGGTCAACTCCAGCAGCGCGAGCCAGATCAACGGTTATGTGGAGGTCGCAGGGTCACGCGCGGAAGTCGTGATTGCGAACGGCTCGGGGATCAGCGTGAACGGCGGCGGCTTCATCAACACGTCGCGCGCGATCCTGACAACGGGCACGCCGAATTTCGCCGCCGATGGTTCGCTTGCGGGTTTCAACGTGACGGGCGGCAACATCACGGTGACGGGCGCAGGCTTCAACGCGTCCGATGCCGACCAGGCGGATCTGCTGGCGCGCGCGGTGCAGGCGAACGCTGCGATCTATGCGAAGAACCTGAACGTCATCACGGGTGCGAACTCGGTCGATCACGATACGCTCAATGCAACGCCCATCGCAGGCAGCAGTCCCGCGCCTGGCGTGTCCATCGACGTCTCGAATCTTGGCGGCATGTACGCGAACCGTATCGTGCTCGTCGGCACCGAGAACGGCGTAGGCGTGTCGAACAATGGCGTGCTTGCGGCGCAGTCAGGCGACCTTACCCTGACGACTCAGGGCAAGCTGGTCCTGGCCGGACAGACGAACGCGAGCGGCAACATCAGCGTGTCCGCACGCGACCGCATCGACAACAGCGGTACGACCTACGCGCAGCAGAACGTCAGCGCGAACACATCGGGTGCGCTGAACAATAGTGGCGTGCTTGCCGCGCAGCAGAACACGAGCGTGAGCGCAGGCAGCGTCGCATCAACGGGCACGCTCGGCGCAGGCGTCAACGGCGACGGCACCATTGCGAACTCGGGCGACCTGAACGTGAGCGCGTCGGGCGCGGTGACGGCCACGGGCCGCAACGAAGGCGGCGGTAACACCACGATTCAGGGCACGTCGGTCAATCTGGCGGGCAGCAACACGTCGGCGAATGGCGCGCTCACACTCGCGGCAAATAGCGGCGACCTGAACCTGTCCGGCGCGGCGACGACGGCGGGCGGCGCGCTCAACGCAAACGCGACCGGTACGCTCGCGAACGACGGCGGTACGCTGTCCAGCGGCGGCGCGCTGCAGGCGTCCGGCGCGAACGTCTCGAACGCGAACGGCCAGATGGTTTCAGGCTCGACGCTCGCTCTTAACACGACGGGCGCACTCGGCAACGCGAACGGCGTCATCCAGTCGGCGGGTGGCGCGACCTTCCATGCCGGTTCGCTGAACAATGCAGCGGGCCGCATCGTGTCGCTAAACAGCGATGGTATGACGCTCGCAATCACGAACGCACTGCTCAACGGGCCGAATGGCGTCATCGGCACGAACGGCGCGCTGAATGTCACGGCGGCGAGCATTGCAAACCAGGGGCAAACGTCGGCAGCGGGCAGCGCGAGGATTCACGCGCAGACCATCGACAATCACGCGGGCAGCATCACGGCGGGCGGCGCGCTCAACGCTTCTTCTGTCGGCGCACTCAGCAACGCGGGCGGCACGCTTTCAGGCTCGGCGACGACCGTTGCTGCTTCGTCCGTCGACAATACCAACGGCAGCATCGACGGCGATTCGCTCGCGCTTTCGGCTTCGGGCACGCTCACGAATCGCGGCGGCAAGATTACGCAGTACGGCGCGGCGGACCAGACCATCACGGCTGGCGGCGCGCTCGACAATACGGGTGGCGAGATCGCGTCGAACGCGAACAGCCTGACCGTCTCCGCGCAGTCCGTCAAGAACGATAGCGGCACGTTCCAGCACGCAGGCGCTGGCACGCTTGACGTTAAAGCTTCGGGCGCGCTGTCGAACGTCGGCGGCAAGGTGCAGACCAACGGCGCGCTGATTGCGACGGCCGCAAGTTTTGATAACAGCGGCGGCACGCTGACGGCACGGAAAGCGGCGCAGATTTACGCCGCGTCGGGCATCGTCAATCGCGGCGGTTCGCAATACGGCGTCGACGGCCTGACGCTCGTCACGCAGGGCGACATCGACAACACGGGCGGCTCGGCGCAGTCAGGCGGCGACCTGTCACTGTCGGCGGGCGGTGCGCTGTTCAACGCGCAGAGCACAATTGCCGCCAATGGCGCGCATGGCGCGGCCAACGTCACGGCGACAACCATAGACAACACGGGCGGCAAGCTGACCAACGCAGGCGACGGCGCGACGACCGTAACCGCCGCTAACGTCGTCAACACGGGCGGCACGCTCGGCGGCAATGGCGATGTGACCGTCAACGCGCAGACATTGAGCAACGATGCAGGGGCGAACCTCGTCGCGGGCGGCGCGGCGAACCTGAACGTCTCGCAAAGCGCAAATAACACGGGCGGCACGCTGTTCGGCGGCAAGGCGCTCAATCTCAATCAGGCTAACGCCGCTGTCATCAATGATGGCGGCTCGATCCTGAGCGGCGTCGATGCGTCGGTCAATGTCGCGTCGCTGTCGAACGCGGGCGGCGCGATCCGCGCGAATCGAGACGCGACGGTCAGCGGCGCGGTATCGGGCGATGGCGACATGGTCGCAGGCCGCAACCTGTCGCTTGCCGTGAATGGCGACTACACCAACGATACCGCCAACAACCTGCACGCTGACGGCGACATGACCGTGAGCGTGACCGGCACGCTCACCAACACGGGCACGCTTGCAGCCAATGGCGCGCTCACGGCGACAGGCGCGAATGTCGTGAACACAGCAACGGGCGACATCAATTCGTCGAGCACGACCGTCAACGCCACGGGCACCTTGCAGAACGACGGCCGTATTGAAGGCAACACGGTCACGACGAACGCCCCGACGATGAACAACACGGGCGCGATCATCGGCAACGACGTAACGCTCAACGCGAACGACGTGCAGAACACGGGCGCGGCAGCCGTCATCGCGGGCGCGAACAGCGTGCATGTCTACGCACAGAACTCCGTGACGAACACAGACGGCGCGCTCATCTACAGCGCGGGCAATCTGGCAATCGCGAAGGACGGCGCGCGCGACAGTTCGGGCATGCTCGCGAACCAGACGAACACGCTCACCAACAGCGCGGCATCTATCGAAGCAGATGGCGATATCGACATCGCGGCCCACACGGTCAGCAATGTCCGTACGGGCGTCGTCACGCAGGCAGGCACGCCGCAGGATGTGGGTTCGACGACCCTGACGCTGTGGACGGCTGGCTTCGGCAACGATCTGTCGGCGGGCGTGTTCGGCAACTATCACAGCCTCGACTTCCCGCAATGGAACTGGAGCGCGGGCGCGATCTCGGACCAGACGATCAAGGCACTCGCGCAGCCGATCACTGTGACGCTTCCGGCGTCGCAGGTCACGAACCTGGACACGACCGCGCAGACGCTCTCACTGACGCAGCCCATTTACGATCACTACCAGTCCGGCGCGACCGTGGTCGCGCGCGATGTCACGACCAACGCGACGCAGTGGTACAACAGCCTGACCGAAAACGGCGACGGCACGGTGTCGATCACGTTCTGGCCGGACTTCGATCCGAACAAGAACATGCGCCCTGACGCGAAGCAGGTCCGGTGGGACATTGGCAACCACGACTATGTCGAGAAGTCGCGCACCACACAGACCACGACGACAACCGACCAGTTCGTGAGCGCGGGCAATGGCGCGACGATTCAGGCACAGGGCGCAATCCGCATCAATGCGGACAACGGCAGCATTGACAATGATTCGTCGACGATGGCGGCGGGCGGCGACCTCGTGCGTCGCGCGAACGGCGGCAGCGTCACGGATACGGGTGTCGTGCTCCAGCAGAGCGTCGAGCAGGTTACGTCGTCTGTCTACTACTGGCATCAGAAAACAGGCGGCAGCACTGACACGACGGAGCCGCTCAAAGACGGCGCGTTCGACGGCATCAGCCAGTACACGACGACCGTCGATGCACTGCCTGCGATTGCCACGTCGAACCAGAACGTGCAGACCGATGCGCAGAGCATCAGCATCAATTCCGTCAACCGCCAGGGTCAGACGGTTGCCGGTTCCGGCGTGACGGGCGGCAGCGCAGACGGCACGCAGACGGGCACGATGAGCGGACAGTCGAACCGGCCGCAGACGGTCGGCGGCGCAACGGGCGGCATTCCGAACCTGAAACTGCCGGTGAACGGCTTGTACACGTACAACACCGCGCCCGGTGCAACATACCTGATTGCGACCGATCCTCGTTTCACGCAGTACACGAAGTTCATTTCGAGCGACTACATGCTCGGACAGTTGGGCCTCGACCCGTCGAAGATCGAGAAGCGCCTGGGCGACGGACTGTATGAGGAAACGCTGATCCGAAACCAGGTCACGCAACTGACGGGCCGCACTTTTCTCGCCGGCTTCACCGATAACCTGGATGAGTACACGGCGCTGATGAACAACGGCGTCACCTACGCGAAGGAATTCAGCCTCGAACCGGGCATTGCCCTGACGCCGCAGCAGATGGCGCAACTGACAACCGACATGGTGTGGCTCGTGTCGCAGGACGTGACACTGCCCGATGGTTCGCATCAGACGGTGCTCGTGCCACAGGTGTATCTCGCGCAATCGAGCACGGTCGACCTGACGCATAGCGGCGCGCTCGTCGCGGGTAACAACGTGAACCTGAACGCAAGCGGCGACATCGCGAACAGCGGACACGTCTCCAGCAACCTCGCGACGACCGTCATAGGCAACAACATCACGAACAGCGGCATCATCGGCAGCGCGGGCACGACGACGGTTGCCGCCATTCAGGACGTTCGCAATTCGAGCGGTCGCATTGGCGGCGGCGATGTTGTCGTGCAGGCCGGTCGCGATGTCATCAACGAGACGCAGACCTACGGCGTGTCGACATCGTTCAATGACCACTCGTATAGCGGCACCACGAGCGGCACAAGCGTTGTTGCAGTCGGTACGATTTCGGCGACGAACAACGCGGCGGTGATCGCGGGCCGCGACGTGAACCTCAATGGCGCGCTCATTCAGACGGCCGGCGATGCTGCCGTTGTGGCGGGCCGTGATCTGAACGTCGGTACGACCGCGCTCACCTCGTCGAAAGATTCGAGCGGCAAAGGCGGTCTCGACGCCATGCACGACACACAGACGCAGAACCTTGGCAGCGCGATCGTCGCGGGCGGAACGCTTGCGACCGTCTCGGGACGCGATACGACGCTCACGGATGCGACGGTGCGCGCGGGCGGCGATGCGTCGATGATCGCGGGCGGTAACCTGACCGTCACGGCGGCAAAGGACACGCACACGCACGCCGAACAGTCGTTTAGCAACAGCAAAAGCCAGCACACCGCTTCGTCGTATGACGAGGCGGTACAAGGATCGAGCGTGAGCGCGGGCGGCAATGTGACGCTCGCGGCCGGTCAGAATGGCAACGGCAATCTCGCGGTGCTCGGCTCGAATGTTTCAACCGATACAGGCGGTGGCGGCGTCAGACTCGTCTCGACGGGCGACGTGACGATTGGAAGCGTGAGTGAAACGCACGACTCGCAAAGCTGGTCGCACGACGAGCATTCTGGCTTCCTGTCGAAACAGAAGGACACGGACTCGACGAGTTCGCACCAGGTCATCGCGAACGGCTCGACCGTTTCCGGCGATACCGTTACGGGCGCCGCTGGTCACGACATGACGATTACCGGCTCGACGGTGGCGGCGACGAACGATGTCACGCTTGCGGCAGCGAACAACCTGAGCGTCAACACGTCGCAGGATACGAGCGATTCGAGCCACTTCCACCAGACCGTCAAGAGTGGCCTCGGCAGTTCGGGCGGCATCGGGATTTCCTACGGCACGGTCGACACGAAGGACACCACGCACGACAGGTCGGTGACGAACAACGGAAGTCTGATCGGCAGCACGGACGGCAGTGTGTATCTGGCTGCGGGCGTGGACCTTCACGTCACGGGCAGCGACATCATCGCGGCGCAGAACGTGACGGGCACGGGCGCGAACGTCATCATCGACTCCGCAGTCAACACTGCTCACCACGACGAGACACAGGAAGTCAGCAAGAGCGGCTTTACGCTCGCGGTGAAAGCCCCTGTTCTCGATGCGATCACGAACACGATTGACCAGGCGCGCGCCGCGAGCCACAGCCAGGACGACCGCGCGGCGGCGCTGCATGGCATCGCGGCAGCGAGTGGCGCGGTTGACGCCATTGGCGCGGCGGGCGGCGCAGCGAAAGAACTCGCCAGCGGTCAGCCGATGTCCGCGAAGATCGAACTGAGTTATGGCAGCAGCCACAGCAAGAACACGTTCAACGAGGACAGCACGACGAACAAGGGATCGAGCGTGACGGCGGGCGGTACGGCAGCGTTTGTCGCAACCGGGAGCGGCACGCCAGGGAGCGGCAATCTCACGATTGCCGGGTCGAACGTGAACGCCAACGACGTGATGCTCGCAGCGAAGAATCAGATCAATCTCGTTAACACGACCGACACGGACACGACGCGCAGCACGAACCAGTCGAGCAGCGCGAGCGTGGGCGTGTCGTACGGTACGCAGGGCTTCGGCGTGTCGGCATCGATGGCGAAGGCACACGGCGACGCGAACAGCGACGCGGCGATGCAAAACAACACGCACGTCAACGGCGCGAACAGCGTCAGCATTGTGTCGGGCGGCGATACGAACATCATTGGCGCGAATGTGAACGGCCAACAGGTGTCGGCCGATATCGGCGGCAATCTGAACGTGGCGAGCGTGCAGGACACGATGACGAGCAGCGCGCACCAGACCAGCACGGGCGGCGGATTCAGCGTCAGTCAGGGAGGCGGCAGCGCGAGCTTTAGCCATACGAGCGGCAGCGCGGGCGGAGACTATGCGGGCGTGAACGAACAGGCCGGGATTCACGCCGGTTCGGGCGGGTTCGACATCAACGTCAAGGGCAATACGGATCTCAAGGGCGCGACGATTGCAAGCGATGCGGACGCGTCGAAGAATACGCTGACGACGGGCACGCTGACGTTTAGCGACGTGCAGAACCATTCAAGCTATGACGCACATTCGAGCGGCATCGGCGGGGGCTTTACGACGGGCGATGGCGGTTCGAACTACACGACGCACGGACCTACGTCGGGCACGAACGCGGGCGGGGTTGCGCCCATGCTCGGCCAGAACGATAGCGGCAGCAGCAGCGCGACCACGAAAAGCGGCATCAGCGCGGGCACGATCAACGTCACGGACAGCGAGCACCAAGCGCAGGACGTGGCGAGCCTGAATCGTGCTGTGACGAACGCCAATGGCACGGTCGCGAAAGTGCCAGACGTGAACAACCTGCTGAACAACCAGGCCGACATGATGGCGGCAGCGAGTGCAGCGGGTGAAGCGGTCTCGCGGCGCATTGGTGACTATGCTGACATGAAAAAGAAGGAAGCACAGGACAATCATGACCAGGCAGGCGTTGACGCATGGAAGGAAGGCGGCACGGCGCGCGCGGAAATGCAGGCGGCGGGCGCTGCGCTCGTAACGGGTCTCGGCGGCGGAAATGTGATTGCAGGCGCGGCCGGTGGGGGCCTGGCATCGATTGCTGCGGGCAAGCTTAACGAACTGAGCGGTTCGATTGCGGCATCGGGTCCGACCGGCAATGCGGATATGGACAAGGCGCTTGGCAACATCGTCGCGAATGGACTGGCAACGGCCGCAGGCGTAGCGGTTGGCGGCGATGCGGGCGGCTCGTCCGCCTACAACGTCGACCGCTTTAACCGGCAGTTGCATCCTGACGAACGTCAGTGGGCCAAGGACAACGCGAAGAACTTTGCGCAGTTCTACAAGGACAAGACCGGACAGGACATCACGCCGGACCAAGCGCAAAACATACTGCTGGCAAACGGCTACCGACTGGTCGATGCAGCGGCGAGCAAGGGTCCTGGCGGTAACGCTGTGGCGGTCGCATACATCAGCCAGAACGCGGGCAACCTGTTCACGGCTACGACTGCTGAATACAACAATCCCCTTCTTGGCGGCAACAAGGATGGCTCGCTGACGCCTGAACAACGCGCCTTGCCCGGGTCCGTCGCAACCCCAAAGGTCGGACTAGCGATAGCTGGAGCACTAGCGGCGCCTGTTATCCTGCCCGCGCTGGCAGCAATACCGGGTGCACCAATCTTTGGCATAGACGGAGCGCTCGGCTCAGGGGCTTGGGCCTCAACCCCCGGAATCGGCGCGATCTCGGGCGCGGTGAACGCGGCTTCGCAATACATACAAACTGGAACGATCAATCCAGTGGATGTTGGGTATGCGGTACTGGCTGGTGCTGCGGGTGCTCAATACAAACTCATTGGAAATGTCGTCATCAACGCGATGACAGGCGCGCTCGATACGGCTACTAACAACGCAATTTCGGGCAACCACGATAATGTCGCAACGGGTGCGGCTGTCAACGCCGTTGCAGCGGGACTCGGATATCGCATTGGTTTGGGGGCGCAATCTGCAATTGGCAAGCAATTTGGCACAAATCTCTTTGCTCCCAACTACGTGCCCGTCATCGGGTCGGCAATCGGCGGCGCTATCGGCTCGGAAACGAGCGCCGCAGCGATAAACAACGCAAGAAGCAGGCTCGGGAAATAACCCATATCAAGTTGCTAAGGCTATTTGCGCGCATATTTGTGATTGCAATAGCGGGCGTCGCCCTTATCAGAGTGTTCGTGATTCTATTTGTAACGTTGATTTATGGTGGGCGTTGGCCATGGGGCATGAATGACCTATGGTTCGTATTGAAGCAAGGAACCCTCGCCGCAGCAGTATTTTGGATATTTGCGACGGTGGCCTACATCAGACGTAGAGGCTGATATGGGGGCGTTCGAATCCATCACGTCACTCCCGTTCGAAATGATTAGCCACGGAGGCTCAGGCGTCGCGTCTGGATTCCTTCTTTTGGCTGTGGAGCTTCTGATATTGCTTGTGGTGATCCTGGCCGGGCGACGCATCGCAATGTTCGCTGGAACAGAAAAATTGAGAGTTAAGGGGCGAGTCAAGCGGAAGTTTGTTATTCCGAAGCATCGCGAATGGCAAGGTAAAGCCTATGTCACTGTTCCCGACAAGGACGTACTCGAAATAGATGTTGAAAATAGTCCTTGTCAATACTCTCCGGCCCCATGGAAATATCAGCGCGTTAGTGAAGGAGATGATATCGACGTCGCGATCCAGAAGGCTCGTTTCGGCAATCAAATTCGCATCCTTGATATCGGGCCTTTCTGAAAGACACAAATGAACCACTCGATTGATAGGGTTGTCGCGACCGTCGCAACAGCGTTGCACGTTCTTTTCTGCGTTTTGCTTGTGGTCGCGGCAGTGTTGTCCTTGATCGTTTACGCGTTCGGCGTGCCGCGCGGAATCAGCGCCGAACGGACTACGTTCCTACTTCTCCCTTCGCTCGGCGGAATCGTGTTTGTTGGGACGCTTCGAACACGCCTGCTGCGACGGCCCTGTCAAACCAAGTACGGAACAATCGGCCCTCTCGAACCGGGTTGGTCGGCTTTTGCGAACGCCAACCTACTTGCAGGCACCTTGGCCTTCGCCGTTGGAATAGTTGTAAATCTCGTAGCCAACAAATAGCAGAGTCACGGACCAAAGTTACATGAAGAAAAGAAGTAGGCTGGCGGCTTTGCCGCTCACAGCCCTGGTATCGCTCGCGTCCAACGCACAGCAAACGCCCGCCGACACGGCGGCCGCCGCACGCGCGAACGCTGAGCAGAACCAGCAACTACAGCAGCAGCGCGACGCACATCAGCGCGCCCAACAGGTCAACGCACCCGCCGTGCGCTCGACGGCTCCGAAGGTCGAAGGCTTCCCGGTGCTGCCGGTCGAATCGCCGTGCTTTCGTGTTGACACGTTCGCGCTCGATGTACCGGCGACACTACCCGATATCGCACGCAAACACGGCGCGTCCAATTTGCCGCTCGACCCGTTCTGGTTCGCGCGCGAATGGCTCGATCACTACAAGGGCGAATGCATCGGCAAGACCGGACTCGACATACTCACGAAGGGATTGCAGCAGACGGTTCTGTCGCGCGGCTATGTGACAACCCGCGCCCTGCTACCGGAACAGGACCTGTCGACGGGCACGCTGAAAGTCGCGCTCGTGCCGGGTGTCGTGCGGCATCTGCGCTTCGCCGCCCCCGACACGCGCGGCACCTGGAAATCCGCGTTCCCGTCGCGCGACGGCGACCTGCTGAACCTGCGCGACCTCGAACAGGGCCTGGAGCAGATGAAGCGCGTCGCGAGCCAGGACGTTGACATGAAGATCGAGCCGACCGAAGCTCCAGGCGAAAGCGATGTCGTGATTACGGTCAAGCGCGCCAAGCCCTGGAGTTTCGTCGCATCGGTCGACAACTCAGGCACGAAGGCAACGGGCAAATGGCAAGGCAACGTCAGTGTAGGCCTGGACAATCCGCTCGGCCTGAACGACGTGCTCGCGCTCGGCGCGAATCAGGATCTGTCGTTTGGCAACAAGGCGCTTGGTTCGCACGGCTTCAACGGTTCGTACTCCATACCGTGTGGCTACTGGACGGCAACGCTATCGGGCAACACGAACACCTACTATCAGAACATCGCAGGCGTGAACCAGACGTTTGTCTCCAGCGGTAATTCGCAGACGGCCGCGCTGCGTCTCGCGCGCGTGCTGTCACGCAATCAGACCGATGTTGCAGGCGCATACGTGCAGTTATCGAAACGCTTCGGCGAGAGTTTCATCGACGGCGCGGATATACCGACCCAGGCGCGCAACAACACGTTCCTCGAAATGGGTCTGACGGACAGGCATTACTTCGGCGCGGCGCAGTTCGACGGCTCGCTCGCCTGGCGTCATGGCATGGGCGGACTCGGCGCGACGCCGGACCCCTATCCCACGGGACCGACCTATCGCTATGACATGGCCGTTCTCGACGCGAACCTGTCAGTGCCGTTCGCGGTCGCCTCGCAAACCTTCCGCTACGTGACGACCGTTCACGGCCAGTTCACGAACGACACGCTGTTCTACATCGACGACCTGACCATCGGCAGCCGCTACACGGTGCGCGGCTTCGATGGCGAAACGATGCTCGCGGCAGAGAAAGGCTTTTACTGGCGCAACGAACTGCAATGGCCGATTGGGCAGACAGGCCAGGCGCTATATGCGGGAATCGACTACGGGCGTGTGTACGGCCCGAATACGGCCGCGCTCGCCGGGACACAACTCGCGGGCGCAGTAATCGGCATTCGTGGCAGCGTGCCGTCGAAATATGCGGGCTTCTCCTACGACCTGTTCGCGGGGACGCCGATCTACAAGCCTTCGGGCTTTCCGACCGCGCGCGTAACGGTCGGTGTGCAGGCGACCGCGCAGTTCTGACGCGCGGATACAGGGAACCGCCTCGGCGCGGTTCACATCAACAGGGAGCGAAGATGTCGAAGATAAAGAACCTGAGAACTGACATGGTGCGCATGTGTTGCGGCCGTTTTCATGATTGCCGGACTCGCGGCGTGCGGGGGCGGAAGCAGTACCGGCGCATCGACCAACCCATCGGCGAACCAGAACAATGCGGGCAACGGGACATCGAACCCGTCGACGAATGCGAGCTTTTTTGACAGCGTCTTTCTCGATGGCAGCGGCGCGGGCTATTACGAGTTCGAGGGATTCATCCCGTCTGGTTCAGCAACCATGCGGCCCACTTCAACCGGCATGACGCGCTTCTTCGTGACAGGCGACACCGATCCGAATTTCAGTATGTCGTCGACGGGCCTCCTTGGCACGTTCGCGCCCAATGTCGACATGGGCTATCTGACGCAGGAAGGACTGTTTCTGTCGAACAATCCCTTTCCGAGTGACATCGGCAGCAATTCGCACATCTTCGCGCGGCTTGCACAGGGCTATCAGTTGGGGATCGGCGGCATGTCGACGCCGCTCTACGAAATCACGCTGACCGTGCAGGATGTGTCGGGTATGCCCGCGAACGAGGTTTCCCGCCGCGAAGAATCGGTCGGCAACGGTCTGCCCGCCTTGCTTCGGACAGACACGACACCCATGCCCGCTGGTGCGCAGACGTACACCCAGGTCGCGCACCTACTCGTCCAGCATGTTGCGTTCAACGCGACAGCCGTGACCCGAAACGCGACATCACTCGAGCAGTTGCAAACGGGGTTGGGCGGTACGATCCAGACATTAGGCGGCTATCGCTACCTCATGCAGAGCGGCACCCAAAGCGTCTACGTCGAGTACAACGGGACGATCCATAACGGCTGGCTGTATAACGCTGGTGACACGCGCGATGCGATGTCGCAAGGCTATAACCGGATTGCGGCCAACTTCCTTGCCCAGGAAGAACAGAAAGCCGGACTGTAGAACGTCCGGCCGATAACAGGCTTTGAATTTCGCGCGGTCCGTTAGGCGGGGCACGCCCGACTGTGCAGGATGATTGTGCCGGTCCTTGCAGGTTGGGGAAACCTCGTGACATGCTGGAGTGGCGTTCTGGCGTAAACGCCACTGTCACGGCTCGAGCGCGGGACCGGCCCTGACCTGACGCTAATGACGGGTTGCAAGCCCCGCGAAGCCGAGCGGCATCGATGCCGTCTCAACGTCCTGTTCTTCACGCGCCGAATCGCGAACGAATTGAAGTTCATCCAGTTCCATCGTCGCGTCCATCGCGAAGCGATGCGACAGTTGTTCGAGACCATAGACGAGTGGCTCGCGATCTTCTGCGGGGATGTCCTCGCGCGCCAGCGTGCTTGCGATAGCGCCCGGACTCGTCAGTTCCCTGGCGCGCTTCTTGACGATTGTCCCCCAGATTCAGGAAGCGCTCGCCGCGATGGATGAGGCGCTTCCGATCGACAACGCGTAGCGAGCGCTCCAGGCACATAACCACAGGCGTCTGGGAGAAAACGCAATGGATCGCGAAGCGTTTGTTGCCGCGCGCAAGGCTGGCGTCGGCGGCAGTGATATCGCCGCTACGCTCGGGCTGGACCCGAACCGGCCTTCGCGCGAGCTTCATGCAATCAAGACATCGGCGTGCAATCGTTCTTCATACGCGTTGCGACGCCTTCGTAGTGCTTCACGAGTTCCGACTGAAGCACCGACACGATATCGCGGATGCCAGCGAAAACCAGCCAAAACCAGCGTCAGCAAAACCAGGCCCCCAATACTGGCGACTGCGTCGCAGACAAAAACCAAACACCACAAAATTCCACACAAAACCACGAAACTCCGTAATAATCACAGTCTTTGCGCGCGCCCGCGGCGCTTCAAATGGAATCCTCCGTCGTCCTTCTGGTCCTGCTGTCCGCCATGCTCCACGCAAGCTGGAACGCCTTCCTGCGGCTTGCGGAAGACCGCATCTGGCTGCTCGGCATGATGTCCATTCCGTACATCGCCGTCAGCGCAATCGGCGTCACGCTGCTGCCACTGCCAGCGCCCGCCGCCTGGCCCTACATCGCGGCATCCGTCGTACTCGAGTTCGGCTATTGCCTCGCACTGATCCGCGCCTATCGCAGCGGCGACTTCGGCCAGATCTACCCCATCGCGCGAGGTCTCTCGCCGCTACTCGTCTTCGCCGGCGCGCTCGTGTTCGCGCACGAATCGCTAAAGCCGCTCGCCGCGACCGGCGTCGCGCTCGTGTCGATCGGCATCGTATCGCTCGCGTTCCGCCGCGATATGCGCTTTTCCGGCGAAAGCGTGCCCTATGCGCTGCTGACGGGCCTGTTCATCTCCGCATATTCCGTCGTCGACGGCATCGGCGCGCGCGTCGCGGGCAACGGCCTCAGCTACATCATGTGGGTCTATCTGCTGTGGAATGTGCCGCAGTTTCTGCTCGTGTGGCACTGGCGCGGCGGCGCGAAAGGACTCTTCACGTCGCGCGAAACGATGTTCAAAGGCATGCTCTCCGGCGTGATCGCGTTGAGCGCGTATTGCCTCATCATCGAGGCCTACCGGTTTCTGCCCATCGCAATGGTCTCCGCGCTGCGCGAACTCAGCTCGATCTTCGCCGTGCTGATCGGCTTCTCGTTCATGCACGAACGGCTCACGGCGCGCCGCGTGTTCGCATGCACGCTGGTGTCGCTCGGCGCGGTTCTGATCCGTCTTTAAAGACCCCGGCCGCCGCTCACGCGAACAGCGGCAAGGTCGTATCGATCGCGTCGGCGAGCGTGTCGAACGCGGGCGCGATCTCTTCGTCAGGCACACACGCATAGCCGATCAGCAGCCCCGACTGCGCGCGCGAGGGCTCCGCGTAATACCCGGACAAAGGGCGCACGACGATATTGCGTTCGAGCGCCGCCGCCGCAACCGCGCGGTCGTCCGTGCCTTCGGGCAATTGCATCACCAGATGCAGCCCCGCGTCGCCGCCCACGGCGGGCAACGCGTCGCCATAACGCCGCGCGGCCGCGTCGAGCAAGGTGGAACGACGCTGTCCGTACAACGTGCGCATCTTGCGGATGTGCGACGTGAAATGCCCTTCCGCGATGAACTCCGCGAGCATCGCCTGCTGCAGCAACTGCCCTTCGCGATACAGCTCGGCGCTGGCCGTCGCAAAGCTCTCGGCGAGCGCCTCGGGCACGACGAGATAACCGATGCGCAGCCCCGGAAACAGCGTCTTGCCGAAGCTGCCGACATAAATCACCTGCCCCGCCGTATCGAGCCCTTGCAGCGACGCAAGCGGGCGGCTGCCGTAACGGTATTCGCTGTCGTAATCGTCCTCGATGATCCAGCACTGGTTCTGCCGCGCGTATTCGAGCAGCATGCGGCGGCGCGCAAGACTCATCACCATGCCGAGCGGATATTGATGCGACGGCGTGACGAGCATCAGCTTCGGCGGATGCGCGAGATCGTCGGGCGACGGGTTGATGCCCTCGTCGTCGACGGCGATGGGGCGCGACTTCAGCCCCGACACATGCATCACGCTGCGAACGCCCCAATAGCACGGGTCTTCCGTCCAGATCACGTCGCCGGGATCGGACAGCAGACGCACGGCGAGATCGACGGACTGGTGAATGCCCGTCGTGACGATGATCTGCTCCGGCGTGCAACGCACCGAGCGCGACGTGCGCAGGTAGTCAGCCAGCGCGTGACGCAGCAGCGACAGGCCGCCGCCGGGCGCATACGTCAGCAGATCGGGCCGCAGACGCCGCCAGTACTTGTTGTGCAGCCGGCTCCAGACGCGCGCCGGAAAACGCGTGACGTCGGGCACGCCCGGCATGAACGCGCCCCACTGACGCTTCGACACACCCGCGCCCGCGACGAGCCGGAAGCCGCGTTGCGACAGCGCGCGCGCGGCGGGCTGCTGTGTCTGCAGCAGCGGCTTCGACGGCTGCGGCGCCGACGCCCGCTGCAACTGCTGCACAGGCGAGGCATCCGTTGCCGATAGGCCTTGCGCTTCCGTCGAGCCGACGATTTCATCCGGCGACGTATCGGCGACGAACGTGCCGCGCCCCGTCGTGGACAACACATAGCCCTCCAGCGCAAGCTGCTCATAGACCTGCGTGACCGTATTGCGCGCGATGCCCAGCTCATTGGCCAGCAACCGCGACGACGGCACCTTGCTGCCCGCGGGGAGTTCGCGCGTGAGGATCGCCTGCTGCAGCAGCCGATGCAGCTGCCGGTAGATCGGCTGACCGTTGCCGCGGTCCAGGCGCTGGGCCAGCCAGTCGGACAACACACTCGCGCGCATGAAATTGGCTCCTGATTTTTTACTGAAATGGCTCTGAATTTTGGAGCCAAATCTGATTATAGTCGCTGCATGTGCCGCGATGAGCGCGAGCGCCCGAACGAACCCCAACAGGAGATCTCCGTGAAGAATGCTGAACTGAAGAGCCGCAAGGACGCCGCCACCCCGCGCGGCGTGGGCGTGATGTGCGATTTCTACGCTGCGCGCGCCGAGAATGCGGAGCTGTGGGACGTCGAGGGCCGCCGCTTCATCGACTTCGCGGCGGGCATTGCGGTGTGCAACACGGGGCACCGTCATCCGAAGATCGTCGCGGCCGTGCGAGCTCAACTGGACCATTTCACGCATACGGCCTATCAGATCGTGCCGTACGCGTCGTATGTCGAGCTGGCCGAGAAGATCAACGAGCGCGCGCCTGGCGACTATCCGAAGAAGACGGCGTTCTTCACGACGGGCGCCGAAGCCGTCGAAAACGCGATCAAGATCGCGCGCGCCTACACGGGCCGTCCAGGCGTGATCGCCTTCACGGGCGGCTTCCATGGCCGCACGATGATGGGCATGGCGCTGACGGGCAAGGTTGCGCCGTACAAGCTGAGCTTCGGCCCGTTCCCGGCCGATGTCTTCCACGCACCGTTCCCGAATCCGCTGCATGGCGTGACGACGGCGGACTCGCTGAAGGCGATCGAATTCCTGTTCAAGGCCGATATCGATCCGAAGCGCGTCGCGGCGATCATTTTCGAGCCGGTGCAAGGCGAAGGCGGCTTCTACCCGGCGCCCGCCGAGTTCGTGCGTGCGCTGCGCAAGCTGTGCAACGAGCACGGCATTCTGCTGATCGCCGATGAAGTGCAAACGGGTTTTGCGCGCACGGGCAAGCTGTTCGCGATGAACCACTACGACGTGGTGCCTGACCTGATGACGATGGCGAAGAGCCTTGCAGGCGGCATGCCGCTGTCGGGCGTCGTCGGGCGTGCGGATGTGATGGATGCAGCTGCGCCGGGCGGACTGGGCGGCACGTATGCGGGCAATCCGCTGGCCGTGGCGTCGGCGCATGCCGTGCTCGATATCATCGACGAAGAGAACCTTTGCGAGCGCGCTGTTGTGCTGGGCGACAAGTTGAAGGCGAAGTTGACCGCGCTGCAATCGGAAGTGCCGCAGATCGCGGATGTGCGCGGGCCGGGCGGCATGGTGGCCGTTGAGTTTTGCAAGCCGGGCACTTCCGAAGCGGATGCCGATTTCACCAAGCGCGTGCAGACGCGTGCGCTCGAGCGTGGTTTGCTGTTGCTGGTATGCGGTGTCTATTCGAACGTTGTTCGGTTCCTGTTCCCGTTGACGATTCAGGATGCTGTCTTCGATGAGGCTGTTTCTATTCTCGAAGATGTGCTTAAAGAGACTGTTGGCGTTGTAGCTTGATTTTTTGCCTGCGGGCGCTGGGGTGGGTGTTTTTTGCCCTGGCGCTGGCATCCGCGTTTTCGTAGCGGTGCTGCACGCGTTGCCCCTGTGCGGGGCGGCACTTACTTTCTTTGCCGCCGCAAAGAAAGTAAGCAAAGAAAGCGGGCTAACACCGCCAATCCTTGTGTTTGCCTGCGGGCCCCCCACCGGTCCCGCACTCCTCACGGCATCGCACTGTCTCACGCCCGTTGCCAGCGTACTAACTCACGCCTCACCCGCTTCACCTTCCCGCGTCACGAATTGCGTTACCAGTAAGTCCCCGGCCGCCCAGGTGGCAAACGGTGTGTAGGCCGTCGCGATCGACGTGCACCACTCCGGACTGACAAGCGGGATCGGTGTCGTAGGAGCGCCAACGCGTAAGGTGCGACAACCTACACACCGTTTGCCACCTGGGCGGCGCGGACGGATCGCTGCCGTTGGCTGCACTACGGGTGATTGGAGTGGGTGATGCGCGTGTTAAAGGCGCTGGCAACGCACATGAAATAGCGTGATGCCGTGTGGAGTGCGGGACCCGTGGGGGCCCGCAGGCAAACACAAGGATTGGCGGTGTGAGCGGCTTTCTTTTGCCTACTTTTCTTTGCCGCTGCAAAGAAAAGTAGGTGCTGCCCCGCACAGGGGCGACGCGTGAAGCACAGATGCGAATTCGCGGATGCCAGCGAAAGCAACGGCAACGGCAACGGCAAAAACCAAAACCAAAACCAAAACCAAAACCAAAACCAGCGTCGCAGACATAAACCTGAAAGGACAAACCCAAATGACTGACCTGCGTAGCAAACTGAAAGACCCTTCCCTGCTGCAAGCAAAGGCATACATCAATGGCGAATGGCAAGACGCCGACAACAAGGAAACGTTTGGAGTACTGAACCCGGCAACAGGCGAACTGATCGCTGAAGTGCCAAGAATGGGCACAACCGAAACCCGCCGCGCGATCGAAGCGGCAAACAGATCATGGCCCGCCTGGAAGGCAAAAACCGGCAAACAACGCGCAGAAATTCTGCGCAAATGGAACGACCTGATGCTGGCGAACGCCGACGACCTGGCGTTGATTCTCACGACAGAACAAGGCAAACCGATCGCGGAAGCAAAAGGCGAAATCGGCTACGCAGCCTCGTTCCTCGAATGGTTCGGCGAAGAAGCCAAGCGCGTCTACGGCGATACGATCCCCACCGTCGCCAACGACAAGCGCATCGTCGTGACGAAGGAACCCGTCGGTGTCTGCGCCGCCATCACGCCGTGGAATTTCCCCGCTGCGATGATTACCCGCAAGGTCGGCCCGGCGCTCGCGGCAGGATGCCCGATCATCGTCAAACCCGCCGAAGCGACGCCGCTCTCGGCACTCGCGCTCGCCGTGCTCGCCGAGCGCGCAGGCGTGCCCGCCGGCATCTTCAACATCGTCACCGGCGACCCGAAACCCATCGGCGGCGAAATGACGGGCAACCCGCTCGTGCGCAAGCTGTCGTTCACGGGATCCACGGGCGTGGGACGTCTGCTGATGGCGCAGTGCGCGCCTACCGTCAAGAAGGTATCGCTGGAACTGGGCGGCAATGCGCCGTTCATCGTGTTCGACGACGCCGATCTCGATGCCGCCGTCGAAGGCGCCATTGCATCGAAGTACCGCAACAGCGGACAGACCTGCGTGTGCACGAACCGCTTCTATGTGCACGACCGCGTCTACGATGCATTCGCCGGCAAGCTGGCCGCCGCCGTCACAAAGCTCAAGGTCGGTTTCGGCACCGAGCAAGGCGTGCAGCAAGGTCCGCTGATCAATGAAGCGGCCGTGCTGAAGGTCGAATCGCATATCGAAGATGCGCTCGGCAAAGGCGCACGCATCGTCACGGGTGGCAAGCGTCACGCGCTCGGTCACGGCTTCTTCGAACCGACCGTACTCGCCGACGTCACGCCCGACATGAAGGTCGCGCGCGACGAGACCTTTGGTCCGCTTGCGCCACTATTCCGCTTCTCGTCGGACGAAGAAGTGATCGGGATGGCGAACAGCACCGAATACGGTCTGGCGTCGTATTTCTATAGCCGCGATATCGGCCGCATCTGGCGTGTCGCCGAAGCGCTCGAGTTCGGCATGGTCGGGATCAACACGGGCGCCATTTCGAATGAAGTCGCGCCGTTCGGCGGCGTCAAGCAGTCGGGCCTCGGCCGCGAAGGATCGCACTACGGGATCGACGAGTATGTCGTGATCAAGTACATGTGCATCGGCGGCGTGTAAGCGCTTCTCCCGTCCGCGACGCCGGCAGAGCTGCCGCCGGCGTCGCGGATATTCGCGTTCGCGCGCGCCCGGATCAGCGCGATCCGGGCGTCAGGACACTGCCTTCCTGCGTGTTTTCGCGGGCGGTTTTTGACTCACCCACGCCGCTTCGTCGAGCAGGCGATCGAACAGACGGTTCAGCATCGATTCCGGCAAAGGCGAGAGCCCGAGCAGCGAATTGAACGCGAGACCGCTGGCCGCAAAGTAGCGCAACAGCGAGAGTTCGAGGTCGCTCGACTCTTCCCGCATCTTCTTCATCCTCTCGACGTCCGTCGCCTTGAAGTCCGCCAGCAGCTCGGGGTTCTCGACCAGTGCCGCCAGCACGGCACGTGCGACCGAATGCGGTTGCCTGGCGGATTCCCGGTATATGGCGATCTGCGACGACAGACACGGCTCTGTCTTCGTTGCCCCCGCCTTCGCTATATACGCGTGCGCGATCTGCTCGAACTGCTGCCGCTGATGATCCAGCAATGCCTTGAGCACGCCGTCCTTGGTACGGAACTGATGCAGCAATCCGCCCTTGCTGATGCCGCTTTCGCGCGACAGCGAATCGAATGTGAGCCCGCCCACGCCTTCTCGCGTGAGAATCGACAGTGCGGCCTCGATAGCCTTTTTGCGGGTATTTTCCGAGCGAGTCTGGTTATCCATTGATCATAAAGGTGACGTCATTCGAGCCCGTCGGCTGCCTCGTTTGCCGAACACACGACGCGCCGCAACCTGCAGGCAGAACGTGGCCTGAACCGGGAGCCCCAGATTGTACGCCCGCATTTTTTCCAAAAACAAACCGGATAGACGGTTTACATCCGAAAAAGGCGATGCTACATTTCGGCCACGTCGGTTCAGCACGAACCGGCACTCTCGCCGACTCCCGACATTCATCCGCAAGGACCGACCCATGTCCACGACCAGACTCGCCCCGCTCTTTCTCGTCTGCGCTTTCGCGCTCGCCGCCACGGCGTGCTCGAGCGTGCAGCCCGTTGCCTATTCGGGCATTTCGTCAGCGCAGCAACTGAAGCAGAACAGAGGCGACGACGCGGCCAAAGTGCCTTACCGGTATGCGGCGCCCGTCGTCTGGTCGCGCTACACGCAAGTGATGGTCGATCCCGTCGTCGTGTATCGCGGCGCAGACAACCAGTTCGGCGATATGACGGAGGACGACAAGACCGCGCTCGCCGACTACATGAGCAAGACGTTCGCGTCGAAACTCACGAAGCGTTTCGAACCCGGCACGCAGCCTTCGCCCGCCACGCTGCGCATCCGCCTCACGCTGACGGGTGCGGAGACGACCACGGCGCTCGTCGGGCAGGTCATGCACTTCGATATCGCGGGCAATCTGTACAACGGCGTTCAGGCGATCCGCGGCGGCAAGGGCGCGTTCAGCGGCTCCGTGTCGTATGCGGTCGAGGTCTACGACAGTTCCAGCGGCCGCCTTCTGAAGGCCTACGTATCGAAGCAATATCCGAACGCGATGAATCTGCCCGCTGCATTCGGATCGCTCAGCGCAGCGCGAACCGGCCTCGACAAGGGTGCGGACGCTCTCGTGGCGCAACTGCAATGAGCGAGCGGCCGTGACGCGTGCGCCGTTCGGGTACTCGACGCGTCGGCTCAGCCGCCTGTTCAGCGCCTGTATCGCCGGCCTGTGCAGGATGGGCAGACGTCTGCGCGACGTCGTGACGGGCGATCTGTCATGAGCGGCGCGTCGTCGGCCGTCTGGTTGATTCCCGTTGCGGCATTGCTCATTTCGGGCGCGCTTCTGGTTCGTACCGGCATGCAGCGCGGGCCGCGCGTCGCGATCAGCTTCCTGTCAGCCGAAAGCCTCGAGGCCGGAAAAACGCGGGTGCGCTACCGGGACGTCGAAATTGGCAGGCTGAAAGACCTGCATCTGTCGGCCGACCGCACACGCGTTCTCGCCGAAGTGCAACTCGACGATGCCGCGAAACGGTTCGCGGCATGCGGCACGCGATATTGGGTGGTGCGTCCGCGCGTCAGCATGACGGGCGTCTCGGGTCTGTCGACAGCCCTTTCCGGCGCCTTCATCGCCGCCGACGCCGGGCCGGCATCCGCACCGACATCCCGCTCATGCAACGCGTTCAACGGACCGGAAGCGCCGCCATGGGTCACGAGCGACCAGAAGGGAAAACGCTTCGTGCTGCACGCAGACTCTCTCGGCTCGCTGACGGCAGGCTCACCCGTTCTGTTCCGCCGCGTGCAGGCGGGTCAGGTGCTCGGTTACGCGCTTTCCGCGGATGGCGTGGAGGTGCTCGTCGACGTGTTCGTCAACGCGCCCTACGACGGGTACGTGACATCCGGCACCGTCTGGTGGCAGGCAAGCGGAATCGATCTGCGCTTCGGCTCAGACGGTTTCAGATTCGATACGCAGTCGGTGGCCTCGCTGCTCTCGGGTGGCATCGCATTCGATACGGCGAAACAGGTGCCCGCATCGCACGAGGCCGCGGATGGTGCATCCTTCGTGCTGGCCGCCGATCGCACGCAAGCGTCGCAGCGCGCGGAGGACGGACGCGCCGCACGCGTCCAGATGCGCTTCGAACAATCGCTGCGCGGACTGTCGATCGGCGCGCCCGTGGATTTTCATGGTGTCGAACTGGGCCGGGTCGCGGCAATCGATGTGGACTTCGATCCCGCAACGGGCCGGATCGACATGATCGCCACGCTCGATCTGTATCCGGCGAGACTGGGACACCGCTACCGCCAGGCACTCGGAAACGGCGATAGCGTCGCGGGCAGGGATCTGCTGCATCGGCTGATCGACAACGGCCTGCGCGGACAGCTTCGCATGGGCAGCGTGCTGACCGGCCAGCGATATGTGGCACTCGATTTCTTTCCCCGCGCGCCCAGAATCCCGTTCGATACGCAACGAACGCCCGTCGAACTGCCGACCGTGCCGAACACGCTCGAAGAACTGCAGGACCAGCTTGCAGGCATCGTCGACAAACTGGACCGCGTGCCGTTCGGGCAGATCGGGCGCAGCCTCGACAGCACGCTGCAGACGGCTGCGTCGCTGTTCCAGCGCGTCGACACCGAACTGGTGCCCGAAGCCCGTGCGACGCTGGCTGCAGCGCAGCAATCGTTCGAGGGAGCGAACGCGACGCTCGCGCACGACTCTCCGCTCCAATCCGATCTGCACGGCGCCCTGACCGAACTGCGCCGGACGCTTGCTTCGCTGAATTCGCTCGCCGATTACCTTCAGCAGCATCCGGAATCCGTCGTCTGGGGTAAGTCTTCCGCGCGCCAGCCCGGACAGTGAGCGCGCGGCGAAAAAAAATTTGAACATCGCTCTATGGTTTCGAAGCCCGCTGCCGATAACACCGCTCATGAGTCCCTGCACGTAGAGGCTTCCCGATGCCATTTGAATTTATCGCCCGCCGCCCGGCGCACCTGAAACGCACCCTCGTGATCCTGGTCGGCTGTGCCGGCGTCCTCGGCAGCATTTCGATCTGGGGCCGGGTGCCCGCCACCGCACTCGCCGACGCAGACAAAGAAGTCGCACAGTTCGGCCCTGCCCCGACGGGCGGCGCGTGCAGCGTCGAAGGCGCGGTATCGAAGGACGTTCACGGCACGTTTCTGATGTGCTGGAAGCAGGTCTGGAGCAAACCGTAGTGCGTGCGGTCTTTCCCTGAATACCGGCCTCGCCCGGATTCTGGACTCGCAAGTCGAACGCGTGAGCACGAATGCATGGGCGTTTGCGTTCGCGCTGCTTGCCGGGCTTCACGCGCTCAAGATGCTTGCCGTCATGCGGCTTCCGGGGCGAGCGGGCGTCAATGCATAGCCGGGCAGGTGCGATGCGCCCGGCGTGCGCATCGCATCGCACGACAGCCGCCCATTTCAGCTACCCGCTTCCGCAGGCGGCTCCTCGGACAACCAGTTGCGCACTTCCGGCCTGACGCTGAACATCGGGCTGTCCATCCATGCGTCTAGCCACGATTGCCAGTTCTTCCACTGCGCGTCGTCCATGACGAAATCTTCGTAGCTCGCGCCCGAGGCCGTCTCGTGCACCAGCACGTACGCAACCGCGTGCCCATTCCAGTAGGCCACGAGTTCGTCAGTAAGATCCGCCGTCGTGTCGGCGCCATGATCGCGCAGGACTGCGCCGATCTTTTCTTCGAATTCCGCACGTGTCATGTCTTTGCGCCTCACTCAACACAGGTAGCCAGCACCACGCGGCCGCACCACGGCCGCGGGCCGACGACTGAAAACGCAGCGCTCACAAAGCGCGTGCAAACGACAGCGACCTGTCGCCGACCAGCTTGCTACCCGCCTGATCGAGCTTCTTCATCAGTTCGGCCTTGCGCGCACGCAACTTCTCGCCCAGCGCAACGAGGTCGACGCCGCTCTCGCGCAGTTCCGGAAAAAGCGCGGATTCCTCTTCCTCGACGTGGTGTTTGACAAGCTCCGACATCACCTTGAACGTGGCGTCGAAGCCGTGATCGCCGGGCTTCAAGGTGTCGAACTTCTCGATCAGCGTCTTGACCAGGAAGTGCTCCACATACGCCTCGTCCACGTCGATTTCATTCTGCTTCTCCAGTTGCTTGTGCGCGACGGGGTACAGAAGCTCTTCTTCGATGATCGCATGCACCGTCAGTTCTTCGCACGTCCGCCGTGCCAGTGTACCCTTCGCTTCGAGATCGTCGTCGCCGGCTTTTTCAAAAGCGTCGAACAGTTTTTCTACCGTGCGATGGTCGGCCTTCAGTAAAGCAATCGCGTCTGCGCCGGAATGCCCGTTCATCATTGACTCCTTAAAAGATGTGAGAAAGCCGCAGATGCCGGATGCGCTTGCGTGCTCCAGGCCTGCAGGCAAGTCATCCCGAGCAATCGCTATTCCGTCGGTTGCAGCGGCATGCGAAAGCATGCGCTCGCGGGTCCGTCGATTGCTCGTGCACACCTGCGCGCAGAGGCGCATGGCGCACGAGACGGACATGCGACGGCTCGTGATGGATAACGACGACTCAATCGAGGGGCGGCACATGGAAACGACGAAAACGGAAGGTGTGGTTCGTGAAGCGGCTGGCAATGTAAAAGAGACGATCGGCTCTCTCGCGGGCGACGTCGGGATGCAGATCGAGGGCAAGGCGGACGAATTGCGCGGCAAGGCTCAACAGCTCTGCGCGGACGCGACGGACATCGCGCGCGACGCCATCTCGTCGAGCCCGCTTGCCGTGCTGGCAGGCGCGGTCGCAGCGGGCTTCGCACTGGGTGCGCTGTGGGCAGCGAACCGTCACGACGACGTGTAGAACGGCCGGCGCTTCGACCCGCGCGGCGTTGTGAACGGAACGGCAGATGCACGACGCAAGTTGTGAATGCCCGAAGGCGCTGCGCCGCGACAACCCGGTGCGGTCATATGCCGGAAGAATCGCGCGCAATAGCGCAGCTAGCGCTTGCCGATTCGAATCATCGCGATGGTTTCCTCGATCACCGCGCGGTGTTCCATCATCGCTTCGAGCGACACGCGCATCTCCTGCAGCAACGTGATGGCCGAGTCCGCGTCGTCGCCTTTCAGCTTGAGCTTGTGCACCGTCTGCAGCTGATGCTCGATGAGGCGGCGCCCTCTCGCAATGTGCTCGTCGGCGAGACGCAAATTGCCCAACTGCTGCTCCAGATCCATCGCCCGTTCTCCACGCGACCAGCGATACGGATCTTAGCGCGTTGCGGAACGATTTAAATCAGGCTGCATGGGTCCGTAACCGGGAACTTACGGACAGGCGCGGCGCAGAATGCGCGATCAGCCTTTGCCGACGTCCTGCAATGCCACACGGGCCGCATCGAATGCGGCCTTGGCGGGCACGTCGCGCGCCGGGCATCACGGCTCGTGGCTCAATCGTGGCTCAACGCCTCCGCGATTCGCGCGGCCGCCTGCGCGGCCACCTCGCAACCGAGCACGATGTGCTGCTCGGCCGTGTCCTCGATGAAATCGTGACTGACGCCGCCGATGCTCGGCACGAACAGCATGCAGGCGGGAATGTGATGCCCGATCACCTGCGCATCGTGCGACGCGCCGCTCGGCATGTGCGTCCACTGTCCGGGCGCGAGCGCTTCGGCAGCTTGTGCGAGATGCCGTTGCAAACCGGCATCCATCGTGACGGGTTCTTCGGCACCGTCGCACGCGATCAGCTCTGCTTTTACAGCGTGCTGCGCGTTCCATTCATCGACCAGGCCCGCAAGCGCATTGTCCATTGCATGCAGCCGCCCGGCATTTCCGTCGCGGAACTGCAGATTCAGCGTGGCCTTGCCCGGCACCACGCTGAACGAACCGGGATCGAGATCGATGCGCCCAACCGTCCACACCGTATCCGCGTCCGCCAGCCGGTCGAATGCGTCGTCGATACGCGCGATGAACGCGACGAGTGCCGCACCCGCATCGCGCCGGATGGCCATCGGCGTCGTGCCCGCGTGATTGCGCTGCCCCGTGAAGCGCACCTGAAACTCGCGAATGCCGACGATCGTCGTCACCACGCCAATCGATTTCGCCGATGCTTCCAGCCGGCCGCCCTGCTCGATATGCGGTTCGAGATACGCGCGTTGCCTCATGCGATCCAGCGTCACACGCGGCGCGTTCGCGAGGCCCGCCTGAGCGAGCGCATCGCCGAGCAACAGGCCTTCGTGATTGCGCGCACCGTGCAACGAGGCATCGATCGCTTCGCCAGTGAAGCTCCGGCTGCCAAGAAAGCTCGAGAACGTGCCCTCTTCGTCGATCCATGACGCGACGTCCACGGCGAACTCTCGCGTCGCCTCGCATTCGCCGAAGGCACGTGCGATTTCGAGTCCATAGATCACGCCGAGCGCGCCGTCGAGCCACCCTCCCGTCGGCTGCGTGTCGGTGTGCGAGCCGATCACGAGCGCGGGGCCGCGCTTGCGCGAGCGGCCGAATACGGTGCCAACGCCATCGATAGCCGCATCCAGCCCTGCATCCGTCATGCGCCCCGCGAGCCAGCGGCGCGCCTCGATATCGACGGGCGACAGCGACAGACGCACCACGCCGGGCCCCGTGGCGCCGAAGCTGCGCAAGGTCTTGAGGTCGTCGAGCAGGCGAACGGGATTGATGCGTGGGAAGTCTTCGGGCACGGTGCTTTTCCAGGGGCGAGTCAGTGGAGGATCGGCGATGCTAGCATCACCCGGGCGGATAGCGCAGCGCTCCATCAGGCTGTGGTTGCGCGCCGGGGGTCATCGTCGCGGGTTCGATGCGGCCCGCGGTCATCACATGCAGCACAGTCTCGCCGCGCGCCAGCAGATAGTCCGCGATGATGCGGCGATGGCATCGCCACCAGACGGCTTCGGAGCACATGATCACGCACGTCTGCCGATGCCCCAGATCGAGCAGTTGCGCCAACCCTGCCTGAAACGCGGGGCTCATCGCGTAGTCGGCATAGTTGCGAAAGGCGGGATGCGTCCAGTAGCCATTCGGCGACGGCGCGCCGCCCCTGGCTTTGCTGCGCCTGCCGCCGAGGCCCGCCAGGTGAACATAGCCCACATGTGCCGGGCGCAGCGCGTCCGGCAACGCTTCTCGATTGAATTGCGGATTCGTGCGGGAGCGGGGAATGCTCCGCACGTCGACCACTGTGTCGATCCCGGCACCCGTCAACAGACGGATGAACTCGCCCAGTGGGTGAGTCGAATGGCCGATCGTGTAAAACGCATTTGACATCGATACCTCGCGCACGCAATCGCGACGATGCTTTCAGTGTACCGGGCGATTTCCTGTGTCGAACTCCAGCCTATGCCAGCAATGCATGGTCCTGTGGCGGCAAGCTGCGCACCGCAACTGCCGCGACGTGCGGTTGAACAGCCTCGCGCCGAGCCGTTCCTCGATCCGCGCCACGCCCCGCGGTACGGTGGCGACGGACACGCCCATCGCCCGCGCCGCGGCTGCAAACGATCCTTCCTACGCCACCTTCGCGAATATCCCCAGCCTTTCGAAATCGGCGAGTCTCGTCATTTCATTTTTGCAATGATGGTTTGCAAACGCTTCTATTTCGAAAAGACGGTTGCGTCGATATTCTTCTCACATCGCTTCACCACTTAACAGAACCGAATCGATCCATCAAAGGAGAAACATCATGGCACGCAGACTCGAAGGCAAGATCGCACTGGTGACGGGCGCGACCAGCGGCATTGGACTCGCTACGGCAAAGCGCTTTGCAGCCGAAGGCGCGCACGTGTACATCACAGGCCGCCGTCAGGCCGAACTCGATGCAGCCGTCGCCGCGATCAACACGGTGGGCAACGCTACCGGCGCGCGCGTCGATTCGTCGAAGCCCGAGCAACTGGACATGCTGTATGAGCAGATTCGCGGCGAGAAGGGCCGACTCGATGTGCTGTTCGCCAATGCGGGCGGCGGGTCGATGGTGCCGCTCGGCGAGATCACCGAGGCGCACTATCACGACACGTTCGACCGCAATGTGAAGGGCACGCTGTTCACCGTGCAAAAGGCGCTGCCGCTGCTGTCGAAAGGCGCATCGGTGATTCTTGCGGGCTCGACGACGACGATCGAAGGCACAGCTGCGTTCAGCGTGTATTCGGCCTCGAAGGCTGCGATCCGCAACCTGGCCCGCAGCTGGATTCTCGACCTCAAGGACCGCGGCATTCGCGTCAACACGATCAGCCCCGGCGCGACGAGGACGCCCGGCCTCGTGGAACTCGCGGGCCCGGACAGCGCGCAGCAGCAAGGCCTGCTCGACTATCTCGCCTCGCGCATTCCGATGGGCCGCGTGGGCGAGCCGGAAGAAATCGCGGGCGCGGCGCTGTTCCTGGCATCGGACGATGCGAGCTTCGTAAATGGCGCCGAATTGTTCGTCGACGGCGGACAGGCGCAAGTCTGAGTTGAACGTGCGGCGAAGGCAGCCGCTTCGATGCGGCTGTCTAGCGTGGCTGTCTAGCGCGGCTGTCTAGCGTCATGGTCGGCTTGGGGAGCCTTTGATCTGCTGAACCCATTGACTGCGCCAACCTGGCGCTTCAAATGGATCGGAAAAATACTGGGTCTCGTGAACGACCTTGACGTCGCGGAACTCCATGATGCTCACCACGCATGTTGCGCGCCCCTGATAGGCGATGGTGTATTCGGTGACCCAGAGATGACCTTCTCCGTGAATTCGCCTGACATCGAATCCGGATGGCTTGTCCGGATGATGACTTCGCAGTGCCTGCAAGTTGCGCCGACCGAGGATCCGCTCGCCTGATTGCGGATAGTCGCAGATGGCGTCGTCTTCGTAGATGTCGTGCTCCGCTTCGAGGTCGCCTGCTGCGGACGCATGCCAGTGCGCGTTCAGGGCTTCACGGATTGCTTCTTCCTGCATGGCTGCCTCCCTTCACCATCCACGCTTCACTGTCACTGACGTTGCGGAAGAAAGCCCCCGCTGCCCGTCTTGACGACCTCGTTGAATCTTTGCCGGGTTTGAATCCCGTTGATCTCATCGAATGCATCGGGCGGGAGCGCGACGATGTCGAAGTTCTCCCGAGCGCGAGCCGTTGTCTTGGGTGTGGTCAGCACGGACCCGCCACGCTGCGCGGCCCATGCAAGCAGTACCTGGGCGGGCGTCCTGCCCGTACGCCCGGCGATCTCGACGACAACGGGATCTTCGAGCGGACCGGGCCTGATTCCGTGGCCCAACGGGGCAAAGGCTTGCATCACGATGCCGTTTTCCTTGCAAAATTCAAGCAACTCCGTTTCAGGAAGATACGGATGGACTTCGACCTGCACGACGGCTGGTTTGATACGCGCCGACTCGCACAATGTCCGCAGTTCGCTCAGCAGGATGTCCGACAGTCCGATAGCGCGGCATCGGCCATGGCCCACGAGATCTTCCATCGCGCGCCACGTATCGGACAAGTTCACGCTCTTGTCGTAAATGACGTCACCGTTCGCGTCGCGTGGATCCTGTTCGTCGCCCGGCTGAAAGGCAAATGGCGTGTGGACCAGATAGAGATCGAGGTAGTCGAGTCCAAGCCTGCCGATACTTGCTTCGAGAGCAGGCTCAACACGTTCGGGCCGGTGGTTGTTATTCCAGATCTTGGTGGTCACGAAGATGTCTTCGCGCGTTAGTCCTTCCGCGGCAAGCCCCGTTCGCAACGCCTCGCCGACCTCACGCTCATTACGATATCTCTCGGCGCAATCGATAAGACGGTATCCCGCTTCCAGCGCGGCCCTCGTCGCACTGACGGCCGTCGCGGCATCCGGAATCAGCGTGCCGAATCCGAGTACGGGAATGCGGCCGCCTCCGTGATTCAGCACGAGCGTTTTGCTGCGAAAATCAGACGACTCGTTCATGACGATGCCTCCGCATTGCCTGGTTCGCTGCGGCGAAGAATTCGTTGCTTACACTGAAGCTCGATGCGCTGCGTCGTGTCTCAGTCTTTGCAGGTACTGAGGATAAGACACATGCGGGATCGCGTCTTTAGAAGGTCGCATCCGCCGGAGCGTGCATCAGGAAAACATCATGCCGCACGCGCTTTCGTCATCGAAACCCGTCCCGATCGAAGACGCTCCCAGCCGAGGTCGGCAAAGCACGGTCCCTGAGTGGCCTCGCCGAACTTTACGTCGTTATGTTCGGCGTTCCACTCCAGTACTTTCACACCCTCATTCAGGTCGACTGTCACGTCCCATCCGATGCAGCCGATGAACGGCACTTTCCCATGCAGCTGCAGCACCTTCCTGACGCAACTTTCGAACACGGGAACCGTGACGCCTGAAAACTTCGCTTTTGAATCCGGATGCTCATTCACATCCGTCCAGTCATTCAGATAACCGACGGGATCGAGTTCACCCGTCGATGTATTCACCGCAATACAGACTTCACTGCCCGACTGGATGTGGGTTTCACCCGCTCGTCCTAGCCGTAGAAAACAGGCCCGAAGCGATATCGCACCAGACGGCTCGACGACGGTTGTAAAGCGCAGGGTCGCGACGGAATCCGGCGTAAAGCGGTCGAATACTTCGTGTTGCCTCACGAAAGTCTGAAATACCCCATTGCCCATCGACTGAATGAACTTCGGATCGAATGACTGCCGGTCGAGGATGAATACGCCTTTGCCCTGCGCGGACGCGTCGCGTTTGAAAGCGACTCTGTCGGTATCGCCGAATAGCGTTCGCTGAAGCTCCTGACCGGATATCACCGTGTTGTCGGTCGTATAAAACAGACCATTGGCAAAGTATCCGATGTCCGGAAAAGACTCGTCGCCGAAGATCAGCCAGGAAGCGGACTTCAATGATGAAATCTTCCCGTAAGAGCCCTTTGTCCGCGGCACGACGACAGCACCGTAGTAGTTGTCGGGAATCCAGCCTTCCTTGAACGCACCGTTCAATGCGGCATACACACGAAGCCATGGCGCGTACACCACGTCGCCGAAGATATCGCGCGCGTACGACTCGATCTGACGGCACACATGAGGCGCGAGCTTGCCCCGCCGCTTCTCGATCGTTCTTAGAATCTGTCCGGCCTGAATCGCGTGGCCCAGATGAAATTTATAGCTCGCCAGCCTTTTTACTGAAGCTCTGGCGATACGTTCGACGTCAACTCGCATACATGGTCCGTCCAATAGCCGATGAGAACAGGGAGGCAATGACCTTGGGCGGCAGGTTTTTGTTCTGTTCTGATCTGTTGTGGTAAGCGGCACCCCGTCAGTGTCGGTGACAGCGTGCTTACGCTGAGAACAGCCTTTCAGCGCAATCAGTACCACATCTTAGGGGCCCGGCTTTCTGCGCGTGGCGCGCCTGGCCGTAAAAGACGTGAGATTGACTCTGGCCGATGAGTGGGAAGGTGTTCTTCAGACGGCTGACGGGATGAAGCTGTCGAATTGCTTTCGAAGGAGGGATATATGTAGCGTCACGCCGCTCAACGCGGATGATCCCTTTCCGGCAACCATCCTTCCTCGATACGCTGGACTAGCAACGTATCATTCCAGGCGCCTCGTATCGGTAACTTCCTCTGCTCGTCGGAAATCGCACCAGGCGGCCATTCCCGCTCACCATCTCCCGACTACAAGATCGTCTTTTTTAAGTCGGACCCAGGTTACGTCGTTTGCTTCACAACGTTAGGCATGTCGTCATAGGCCCTCAACAATGTGTCAAGCGGCGTCATCGATGAATCATGACCGCAATGAACGATCTTCAACCTGGTCGCACCACGGATAAACTGGCCGCCGCCAAACCATTGTGATTCGAGGTTTGCGCGAAGCATATGCTTCGCCTCCTACGTTCGACCCGAAAAGGAACAACCCCGGCGCGTATTCCGAAGCATGACCTCGCGAGTCCGAAGTCTTCTGGCTTTTTACAAAAGGCCTTCTTCAATCGTTTTTCAAACAGTCCAGAGAGCGGCGCTTGGCGGTTGCACTTCCCCGGAGGGAATCTCATGGAAGAGCTCGACGAATTCTTCTGGAGCGACCTTCTCGACTATATCGACGAAGGGCGGGTCGTCGCAGTCACCGACAACGGGTTGCTGCCCGTCAGTCAGGACGGGCAGATCTTCGGATTCGATGCGCTTGTCGCCACTCGCCTCGCTGAACGGCTGCGTATCGGCTTGAGTGAGATCGACGGTCCGCCGCGGCTGGACGATGTCGTCAGCCGCTACCTGCTTCAGCCGCGTGCGCGCAAGGAAGACCTCTACGTTCGCACCTCGCAGGTCGTCAGAGACCTCGCGATCGAGCCGCCGCAAGCGCTGCTGGACCTCGCCGCGGTGCGCCGGCTCGACCTGTTCGTCACCCTTTCGTTCGATGGCTTGCTGACGCGCGCCATCGACGTCATCCGGCACGGCGGCGAAGCGCGCACTTCCGTCGTGACGTTCTCGCCGAACCGCGCGGACGATCTGCCCGGCCCGCGCGATCGTCTGAACGCGCCAACCGTGTTCCACCTGCTCGGCCGCCAATCGTCGGCGCCGGAGTGGGTCATCTGCGATGAAGACCGCCTCGAATTCCTCCACGCCTTGCAGGACGACGCGCGTCGGCCGAAGCTGTTGTTCGATGCGTTACGCGACGATCATCTGCTGTTGCTGGGCTGCCGTCTGCCGGATTGGCTCGCGCGCTTCTTTCTGCGAGCGGCAAAGAACGAGCGGCTCTCGGCGCGGCGCGAAACCGTCGAATACCTGGTCGATCCGCAGGCCGATCGCGATCCCGGCCTGAAAGCCTTTCTCGCCGACTTCAGCCCGGCCACCCGCGTGGTCGCGCTCGACCCGACGGTTTTCTGCGCGGAGTTGCGCAGCCGCTGGGAACAGCGCCACCCCGCAGGCGTTGCCAGCGCAGCCTCAGCGCCCGCCGTGCAGCGCGCCGTCGACGGCGCGGTGTTCATCAGCTACTCCAGTCAGGACGCCGCCGCCGTGCATGGCATCGCGCAAGCGCTCGATGCGGCCGGTATCGATGTCTGGTTCGACCGCAGTCAACTGCAGGGCGGCGACGACTGGGAGCGTCAGATCCGCCGCGGCCTCGAAGCCAGCAGCCTGTTCATTCCCGTGATTTCCCGCGCGACGCAAGACCCTGCGCGGAGGCGGGATTTCTTCTGGCGCGAATGGATGGCCGCCGACGACCGCGCTGCGGGCATGGCGCCCGACGAGCCCTTTCTGGTGCCCGTGGTGATCGACGATACGCCGGCCTACGGCGGCACCGTCCCCGATCGCTTTCGCCGCGCGCAATGGATGACGCTGCCTGGCGCACAGACAACCGACGCGTTCATCTCGCACGTGCGCGGTCTCTACCGGCAAATCTCCAGCCGCTCATGCCGGAGCTGACATGGCCACCGCAGCCGCTGAATCCGCCGCGTTGCACGACGATCTGTCAGGCGAAGACCTGACGCCTTCGCGTCCGTGGCCGGGCCTCGCCTCTTTCGCCGAGGCAGACCAATACTTCTTCCGTGGCCGCGCGAGCGAGTCCGATGAACTGGCCCGGCTGGTGCGCCGCGAAATGCTGACCGTCCTGTTCGGCCGCTCGGGCCTCGGGAAAACGTCTCTGCTGAACGCGGGACTCTTTCCGCGCTTGCGCGAAGATCTGCACCTGCCCGTCATGATCCGGCTCGCGCACGGCGCCGAGCTGCCGCTGCGCGAGCAGGTCTGGCAGGCACTCGCCGCAGCATGCAGAGACGCCGACGTCGACGCCACGGCGCCGTTGCCGGGAGCATCGATGTGGGAGCACTTTCATCGCGCGGGAGCCGGATTCTGGAATGCACGCAACCGCGCGTTGACACCCGTGCTGGTCTTCGACCAGTTCGAAGAAATGTTCACGCTCGGCCAGAGCGACGACGAGACGCGCCGCCGCGCCGCCGGCTTCGTTAGCGAACTGTCGGACCTGATTGAAAATCGCCCGCCGGAGTCACTGCGTCATGCGCTCGATGCCGACGCGGCGCTTGCCGACCATATCGACTTCGGCCGTCGCGGCTGCAAGGTGGTGTTGAGTTTTCGCGAGGACTTCCTGGCGGAGATCGAAGGCTTGCGCGGTTCCATGCCGTCGCTGATGCGCAACCGCTACCGTCTGCTGCCGATGGACGGCCATCAGGCTCGAGAGGTGGTCGACAGCGGCAGCGAGCTGGTGGCGCCCGGCGTGGCCGAACGGATCATCGGCCTCGCGTGGCGCAACCGCGCCGAGGCCCCCGCGCCCGACGACTACGAAAGGATGGAAGTCGATCCCGCGCTGCTGAGCGTGATCTGCAGCGAACTGAATCTGCGCCGGATCGCACAGCATAGCGATCAGATCGGCGCCAGTCTTCTCGCCAGCGCCGAGCGCGAGATCCTGGTCGATTTCTATGAGCGTTCGTTACAGGGTGTCGATCCGCGTATGCGTGTGTTTATCGAAAACGAGCTGATCACCGAGGCCGGTCATCGCGACAGCCATGCGCTCGAGGACGCGCTGGCGCTGCCCGGCATCACGCGAGACGAGGTCGACCGGCTCGTCGCCGGGCGGCTGTTGCGCGTCGATGACCGCTTCGGGGTGCGCAGGCTCGAACTCACTCATGACGTGCTGACGCGTGTGGTCAAGGACAGCCGCGACGCACGGCGGGTGCGCGAGGCGGCCGCTGCCGCCGATGCAGCTGCCGCCGCCGCGGCTGAGCGCGAGCGCGAAGCGCTGGAAGTACAGCGGCGTAACCGTCGTAACGCCAAGCTGGTCATAGCCGCCATATTCGTCGCGATCGCGTTGCTGGCGGCGGCAGGGATAGCAATTTACCTTGCGATCACGCAAACCCAGAAAGCGCATGATGCGCAGAACCACGCGCGTGACGTGGGTCGCGATGCGATGAAAGCAACGGATGCGTTGATCAACGCGAGGACGGAAAGCGAACAGGCAAAGTTGAGAATCGACCAGGCGGAGGCCGATAACGCAAAGTCGGTCAATGCGTTGATGGCCATGCGGGACGAATCCGTGAAAGCTGCCGAGTCGGCGGCGATTGCACAGAAGCAGGCAGACGAAGCCACCGCTCGCGCTCGACAGTTGACCCGCGACGCAGTCATTTCCAACGTGATCGCCAACGCCGGCGCCGAGCAAGCTGAACATCCCGATCGCGCGCTGCTGCTGGGTGCCGAAGCCAGTCACGCAGCCCCGGAGCGTCTGGATGCGCAGCTCGCTCAACTGGCGCGGCTGATCTCCGAAGAGGGCGTACGCAAGATGCTCCGGATCGGCGACACGGTGACCGTATCGACGACAAGCCCGAATGGCAAGCGCATGGCGATGGGCACCGACAGCGGCGACGTCCTCGATCTCGACCTGAGCACCTGGACCGTGCTGCATCGTCTGAAGGGGCATAAAGGCCGCGTGGTGGCGCTGACGTACGACGCAGACGCCACGCGTCTCGTGTCAGCCGACGACGGGCACACCGTCATCGCCTGGCAATTGCGCGATTCGAAGGAAATCGGGCGCGTCTCGCTGGCCAATACTCAGGTCAGGAAGATGGCCATGAGCCATCACGGTCAGTTCGTCGCGATTGCGGGCAATGCGTCCGTCGATGTGTGGACAATGCCGGGGCAGACGGACGCCGCGCCGCTGCGGCATGTTGGAGCGGGCAATGGAAGCTGCCTCGGCTTCGACCCAGAGGACACCACGCTGCTCTACGGTACCCGCGAAGGCATCGTCGCCGCGCCGCTCGCTGAAGCGAACGGTGCAACGGCGCCCCGGACGACAGGCTCTGTGCTCGCGTTCACGCCCGACTGCCGCATCATCGCGGTGCTCCGCAAGAACCCCGACGACAAGCGCGTCATCGAGCTTCGCGACGAATCGACCGATACCGTGATCGGAACATTGGACGGCATCGAAGGCAGCGACCCTCAGATCGTGTTCGAGCCCGGCGGCCGCTTCGTGGCGGTTCGAAACAATGGAACGACCATCGTCTGGGCGACCCAGCCGCTGCGAAAAGTCGATGAGGCCCGTCTCGACTTCGGTCCGGCGAAACCGGTTGCATTGAGCCCGGACGGCCGCTGGGTGCAGACAGTGCAGCCGGGCGGCGAGGTGAATGTGCTGCCCGTCGACGGCGGCCCGGCGCCCGTCAAAACGAGGTCTGCGCAGAAAGCAACGTTCCAGTTCTCACCGAATGGCGATTTCGTCGAGTCCGGGATCGATCAGCAGGGAACCCGCTTCACCATCTGGTCGCTCACGCAAGAGGCGGTGCTGCGCTCTCGCGAGGGCCCGTATCAGGCCGACGAAGTCGAGTTCAACCGGACGGGCAGCGTGCTGGCAACCAACGCTCTCGCGCCCGACACAGCCGACTTCTGGGATGCAATCAGAGGCGTTCCATTGAATACGGTGCATGGGTTCAGCCGCACCGAGTTCAGTCCGGACGGCCTGCTGGTTGCAATCCTGAATCGGGACGGCACGGTCGACGTCCGGAATACGGACGACAATGGTCGCGCTCTTTTGCACCTTCCCAAGCCGCCGAAGGCAGATGTGGAGCGCTTTGCGATCAGTTGGGATAACCGGCGGCTCGCGGTCGCGATGTCCGACGATTCGATTCACGTGTACGAGATCCAGGGTGGGCACGAAACCGTGCTGTCCGGGCATCGAGGATCGGAAGTCGTTGCCTTCAGCCGAAACGGCCGCGCACTCGCAGTGGCGGGAGACGACGGCGTCGTGCGGCTGTATCGCTTCGGTTCGCAACAGGCCATGACCGAACTGCCGGACCCCCACAAGGGCACAGTCATGCAGCTGGCATTCAGCCCGGACGGGAAACGGCTCGTATCGGGAGGGGCCGATCGCATGGTCATCGTGCGCAACGCCGAAAGCGGACAAACAGATGCCAGGCTCGGCCCGAGTGACGTGCAGGTTGGCCGTCTGGTGTTCATCGGCAACGGCGACGCGCTCGTCAGCGGCGAAGCGAAGGGAGAGCGCTACGTGTGGGATCTTCGTAAAGGAACCGAACTGGCGAGACTGCGCGCCACGGGTGGCATCGTGTCCAGCGTCGATATCAGTCCCGGCCAGCGACGCGTCGCGGTGCTGCACACTGACCATACGGTAACCTTGCGCAACTGGGATGCCGACTCGATGCTGAAAAACACGTGCGAGATCGCAAACCGTAATCTGGATTGCACCGAGTGGCGCCAGTTCATGCTCGGCGAGCCTTATCGCAAGACTTGCCCGGCGCTGCCCGCGCCGGTGTGCCGTTAAGGCAGCGTGACTTCGCGCGAGGCGCTACATTGCATCAATACACGCCGCCAAACGCCTCGCCGCCCAGCCGGTAGTTCCGGTTGCTCAGATCAGGGTTCCGGTTCACCAGCGGTCTCGCATAGAGCGGATGACGCAAACTGCGCACTTCATGTTCTAGCGTGAAGCAAGGCGCGCCGCTCTCGAGATCGACGAGTTCGGCGAAACGGTACTGATGCGTCTCCTCGCCATTAGTCAGCCCTCGCGCGGCGAGCCGCTCATAAGGCCCGGAGAAACTGGCTACATAGATCTGGATGTGATGCCCATCGTATTCCGCGATCGCCGTCGGCGTTTCCGCATAGACGAGCTGCTGGTGTCCGCCGATTGCAATCACTGCCTGCCGCGAACCGTTACGCTCGCGGACCTCGGCGGACGCATCGAACATCTCGCGGTAGAACGCGGCAATGGAAACCGCGCTACCGACGGGCACATCGAGCTGCACATACGCGATGCCGAGATCGACGGCATAGGCATCGGGATCGAGACAGTCATAACGGTTTCCCCACGGACAGATCACTTCCACGCGATCTTCCCGCTCGGTCCATCCGAAGCGCGTCTGTTCGAGTAGCGGACGCACCGCGCGCAGCCGTTCGATCAGCGACGCGCGCTTGCCCACGATCAGTCCGACATGTCCGCGCAGGCGCTGCGCATCGCCGTGCGGCAGGTGAATCTGCGAGCGGCCGAGGTTGATCCACATGTTGGTCACGCCCGTCATCAGATAGGGATCGCGCGTGAGCCCGAGCGCGCTGACATAGAACGCCGTGGCAAGACGCTGGTCCGGTATCGTGAGATTGACGTGTTCGAGCAGCACGAGATTGCCCGTATCCTCGCGCGTGTAGTCGGAACGATTCATCAGTTTGCACCCGAAGGTTAATGCGGAAGACCGAACATACACCTTTTGCCTCGAGGCCGTCAGTGCGACGACACGTAATCGGTTTCGGCGAAGGCAGGCGGGATGGCGAAGCTTTCGCGCATGCGCTTCGTTTCGGCCGCCGGCGTCAAGCCGAAGAGACGCTTGAACTCGCGATTGAACTGCGAGGCGCTGGCATAACCCACCGCGTGACACGCCGACTCCGCCGTCATGCCTTCACGCAGCATCAAAAGCCTCGCCTGATGCAGGCGCGTCGATTTCACATACTGCATCGGCGATGTATTGGTAATCGTTTTGAAATGACTATGAAACGTCGGCACGCTCATGCCCGCGTCGCTCGCAAGTCGAGCGACATCGAGCGGCTGGTCATAGGCCGCGTGAATGCGGCGCAGCGCCTTGCCGATCTTGCCGAACGGCCCTTGCATCGCCAGGGCCGCACGCATCGCGTTGCCCTGCGCGCCCGTCAGGACGCGGAAATACAACTCGCGCACGAGGGCGGGCCCGAGAATCGCAGCGTCGCGCGGCTCGTTCATCGCTTCGAGAAAGCGCAGCACGGACATCTGCAGCGCGGAGTCCATCGGGCTCGACATCATGCTTTGCGGCGCATCAGGCTCATGCGCCGACGCATCATGACGGTCGATCTGCAACATGAGTTCCGCGGCGACCGAGAAGTCCAGATGCATGTAGATGGCCAGCAGCGGACGTTGTGGCGTGGCACTGGCTTCCATCGTGAAAGGTACGGGCACCGCGACGGCGAGATAGTGCTGCTCGTCGTACGCGTAGATCCGGTTGCCGAAATAGCCCCGCTTGCTTCCCTGGCAAACGATGACGATCCCCGGATCGTAAAGAACAGGTGTTCGCGTCAGCGCGCGGTTCGAGCGCAGGATGCGCACGTCCGGCAACGACGTCAGGTTATACCCCTCGTCGGGCGCCAACGCTTTCAACAGCGACACCATGCGTTGCTTCTGGTCGCCCGATGCGGCCCGGCTCGGGTTCTTCCTGCTCCGGGGCTTTTCCAGGGTCATAGGAATAGGCAATGAAAAAAGATCAACAGGTCTGATTGGCATGCGCCGACGCGCCTATTATGCAGTCTCTCTTCTATCTTTCGAGGTACACATGTCAGCTGTCAACACCTTGCTCATCACCGGCGTCAGCAGCGGGTTCGGACGCGCGCTCGCCGAGCAGGCGCTCGACGCGGGTCATCGCGTGGTCGGTACGGTACGGAGCGAACAGGCAGGCACGGCATTCGAAGCACTGTCGCCGGGTCGGGCCGTGGCTCGCGTGCTCGACGTGACGGACTTCGAGTCGATCGATCGCGTCGTCGCCGACATCGAAGCGACCGTCGGGCCCGTGGATGCCCTCGTCAACAACGCCGGGTACGGTCACGAAGGGGTCATGGAGGAATCGCCGCTCGCCGAGATGCGCCGGCAGTTCGACGTGAACGTATTCGGCGCCGTGGCGATGATGAAAGCCGTGCTGCCCGCGATGCGCGTCCGGCGGCGCGGGCACATTCTCAACATCACGTCGATGGGCGGCTTCATCACGATGCCCGGCATCACGTATTACTGCGGCAGCAAGTTCGCTCTCGAAGGCATTTCCGAAGCGCTCGCCAAGGAAGTCAGGCCGTTCGGCATCTTCGTCACGGCAGTCGCGCCGGGATCGTTCCGGACGGATTGGGCAGGCCGGTCGATGATCCGCTCGCCGCGCTCGATCCCGGATTACGATCCGCTATTCGACCCGATCAGAAAAGCACGCGAAGAAAAAAGCGGCAAGCAGCTAGGCGATCCCGTCAAGGCAGCTCGCGCGATGTTATCGCTCATCGGCATGGACAACCCGCCGACGCACCTGCTGTTAGGCAGTGACGCGCTTGGCCTGGTGCGCGACAAGCTGTCCGCGCTCAAGGACGAGATCGACGCCTGGGAGACGGTCACGCGTTCGACGGATGGGTACTGAGCGCGTTTTTCCTTGCAAGCGCGACGCGAGATATGACAATGCCCGGCTAACCGGGCATTGTCGCTTTCAAGCTCTCAGGCGCCTGCTCACATCAGCTTCAGCCCGTCGATTTCCACCACCCGCTTCTCCCTGATCGACTGTTCCGCCGCAAGACCGATCACGACGGCCTTCAACCCGTCTTCGACGGTCACCTTCACGGGCACGCCCGCGAGCACCGATTGCTGGAAGCCGAGATGCTCGAAATACGTCGACCCGTGATGCGCGCCGAGGCTCAGCAGCTTTTCATCGACTTCGACCGTGCGCCGCACCGGCCCTTTCGGATCGCGCGGACTCACGACCACTTCCGCCTGCCGTTCGCCCCGTCCCGGCCAGTGCTTGCCTGCGCCAGGCACGAAGCACTCGACCTTGCCCTTGTCCCCGACCGCCGAGAACTCTTCCTGCCAGTACGCGCCATCCGCGAACATGCAGAGGTCGAGACTGGCGCGCCGTCCGCTTCTGAATTCGACGACGACATACGCGTTGTCGATCATGTCGGGCGTCTTGCCGTCGTAGCTTTCGTCGCGATGGTTGACATCGGCGGCACCCGACGCGAACACGCGCACGGCTTCGTCGTTCGTGATCAGACGCATCAGATCGAAGAAGTGGCAGCACTTTTCGACCAGCGTGCCACCCGTACGCGCAGCAAAGCGATTCCAGTTGCCCACCTTCGTGAGGAACGGATGACGATGCTCGCGGATCGAGAACATTTTCAGCTCGCCGATCTTGCCGGCATCGATCTCGTCGATCATTGCCGTGAGGGGCGGCATGTACCTGTATTCCATGCCGACCCATAGCGGCGCGCGATGCCCTTGCGCCGCTTCCGCCAGCTGCCTGCAATCCTCGATCGTCGTGCAGAGCGGCTTCTCGATCAGCGTCGGAAACGCGGTCGGCGCACTGAGGATATCTTCGAGCACGGCGCGGTGCGTGTCGTTGGGCGTCGCTACCACGAGCACGTCGCAAGCCTTGCTGCGCAGCAGGTCGCGATAGTCCGCGAATATCTGCACGTCGCGTCCCACCGTCTTCGTTGCCGACGCGATCGACTCGCCATGCGGGTCCGCCAGCGCGGTGACGACTGCGTTCGGCAGCAGCGCGATATTGCGAAGATGCTCCTGTCCCATCATCCCGGCACCGATTACGCCGTATCTCAAAGGCTCAGTCATGGAATCTCCTTCAGTTGAAAAGAGTGTGCGAGTCCCTGTGTGAACACGCGCACACAAACATCAGAACGACGTGCGCAAGCCCACCGTCACCGCCCACGGATCGAAGCCCGGCGTGACCGTCGAGAAAGTGGAATTGAGCAGCGCGAAGCCCTGTTTCGAATGGCTGTTGTTCGTGATCATCGACGCGTAGCCGTACAGCTGCGTGCGCTTCGACAGGAAGTACACGTAGCCCGCGTTGTAGGCCATCGCGCGCGCTTCGGCATTCTCGATGCGGCGCGCGACGCCCAGCTCGATATCGCCAGGCCCTGCTGGAATCTTTGCGTTGACCAGAAACGCCGATGCAAACCAGTTGGTTGCGTCCGTGCGTTTCGAATAGATGTAGTTCGCGCCGATGAAATTGCCGCTATAGCCATAGGTTGCGGCAAACACGTGTGTCAGTTGCGACGAAGCCGTCAGCGTGCTCGTGTTCGAGTAGTACTGGTAGCGGTTGAAGCCATAGCCGAGCATCGCGCCGAAACGCTGGTACATCACGTTCACACCGATATTGCGTCCGTCCGCCGTTTGACCCGACGCGTTCTGCGCGCCGAACGAATAGCCGATTTCGCTTGTCAGGCCATTGAAGTTCGGCGTGCGATAGCGCACCGCGTTCGGATAGAAGCCGCCTGTTCCCGACTTGCCGAGCGTCACAGTATGTTCGAGCGACATGATCGCGGCGGGATTCGACAGGCCATAGGTCGCGACGTCCGATGCCAGGAACACCCAGTAGATCGGCAGATACATGAAGCCTGCATCGACGCTGCCGTACTTCGCGCTCGACAGCCCGACCGACGCGCCGCGATTGAACATCGTCGCGCCGCCGCCCACGCCCGTATAGGTGTTGAAGCCCGTTTCGAGCTGGAAGTTCGCGCGATATCCGCCGCCCAGATCCTCGCTGCCGCGAAAGCCGAAACGCGACGCCTGCAGGTTGCCGCTCGCGGCCATCGCCGTCGGTCCGACGGTGTCGTTGAACTTGCCGTACTGCACGGCTGAATCGACGATGCCGTACAGCGTGAGCGTCGATTGCGCCCACGCAGCCGGATGTCCCGCTGTCGCGAGCGCCGCGGCAGCCAGGCCGTTTCGCAGGCGCGAGCGCGCCCACGCGCCCTGTTTCAGGCACTTTTTCGTGTGAAGCATCAGAAAGTCTCCAGAATCCTTTGGTTTTAGTGGTTCTTGTGGTGATGCGCGGTAGTGATACGCGTGAGCGGCCGCCGCCCGCCTATCCGACGACGGACACCTGCGCGAGCCCGGCATCGACGATCAGGTTCTGGCCCGTGATCGCCGCCGCCTGAGGACTCGCGAGAAACAGCACCGAGTCCGCGATATGCGCGGGCTCGACGCGGAACTTCAGGCACTGCAGATCGAGAAACTGCTGGTCGGCGGCGGGATCGCGCCACAGCGCCGTCTGACGTGCCGTGACGACGGCACCCGGCAACACCGCGTTCACGCGAATGCCGCCGTCGCCGAGTTCGCGCGCGAGCGTGCGTGTGATGCCGGAGATCGCCGCCTTCGAAGCCGTGTAGCCGATCAGGTTCGGCCGCCCGCGCAGCCACGAAATCGAGCCGAGGTTGATGATCGAGCCGCCGCCCGCCGCGCGCATGCCCGGCGCGACGCGCTGCGTCGCGAACACGTGATGCGTGAGATTGACGGCGAGCATCTCGTTCCACATCTCGACGGAAAGATCGTCGAGCGCGTGACGCGTATCGCGGCCCGCGTTGTTCACGAGCGTGCGGATGGGTCCGAGCGCACGTGCGGCTTCATCGAGCACATTGCGATAGGCGTCGATATCGCGCACGTCGCAGCGCGCGAACCACGGCCGCAGACGCCCGACGGGCCACGCGCCGTCACGCGCGGCGCTCAGCCGCTCGCACAACGCGTTGCCCGCCTGCTCGTCCAGATCGCAAAACGCGACTTGCGCGCCCTGTTCCCAGAACGCTTCGACAAGCGCTTCGCCAATGCCCGATGCGCCGCCCGATACGAACGCCACCTGCCCGGCGAGCGCCGGATACAACGGACGGGTTGAATTCATGCCTGTCTCCTGAGTGATTCCATTGCCACCGTCATGCGCGCTTCGAGCGTCTCGCGCGGCGCTAGCACATGCATCGGCGGCTCGTTGCCATTGAGCGCATTGTTCGCGTGGCTCACCGGCTCGAATGCGAAAAACGGCTGGCCCGCAGGCCTGAACAGCACCGCACAACGCAACGCGTCGCTCGCTTCGATCACGATGCGATGATGCGGCGTATCGATACGCGCGTTGCCGCTCCAGCCAGTAAAGCAGTTGTCGACGATGGTCTCGTCCAGTGCGCCGAACTGCGGCGGCTGCGTGCTGGCGCAGGGCAGATCGTTCGCGTCGCCGACCAGCATCGAGTTCCACGCGGTATGCAGACGCGTCTCGCCCGCCGCCGTATCGAGCGGAAAGAACGGATGCCAGCCTGCGCCGCATGGCGTTGCACGCGCATCCGTATTCGTGATGCGCATGCCGAGCGTCAACGCATCGCCTTCGATCGCGATGCGCTGCTGCGCTTCGAATGCGAACGGCCAGTGCTCGTCGGGCTTGTGCGATAGCAGCATGTCGATGCTATTTGCGTCGCTCGCATGCACGGACCACGCCCGCTGAAAACCGACGCCGTGAATCGCGTGCGCCATTCCCGCCAGATTCTTCACGAGCGCGTAGCGCGAATCACCAAACCTGAAACTGCCGAACGCGATGCGATTCGAAAACGGCACCAGCGGATAGCACGCGGTCTTGCGCACGTTGCGCGCTTCCAGTTCGGCGGCGGGCGTCGGCCGCAACACGTCGCGTCCATGCCAGCGCGCGTCGACGATCGCGCCGCCCAGCGACGGCGCGATGCGCACCTGCCAGGCGTCGTTCTCCAGCGCGAACAGTTCGGGGGCGTTCGACATGATCAGTACGGGCCGCCCGCGTTCGCGCTGGCCTTCACCTGGTCGAGTTCGGCAATGAACGCATTGGCCTGACGCATCGCCATGCCCATGTCCGATGCAATCGCGACGTAGTCGTAGCCCATTTCAGCGAACTCGCGCACCATCGCAGGCGTCGGCCCGACGATGCCGATGGGCATGCCGACTGCGTTCGCGCGGCGCGCGCAATCGGCGAGCACGGCGCGCACTTCGGCGTCGGCGAGATTGCCGATCTTGCCCATCGCCGCCGACAGATCGCCCGGCCCGACAAACAGTGCATCGACGCCCGGCACGGCCGCAATCGCTTCGAGTTGCGCCACGGCTTCGGGCGTTTCCAGCTGCACGATGCAGGCGGTGGCTTCGTTTGCACGCGTGCCGAATTCGCTCCACGTGCCGTAGCGGCTCGCGCGATGCATCGCCGCGAAACCGCGCGTGCCGAGCGGCGGGAACTTGATCGACGCGACGGCGGCACGCGCCTCTTCCGCGCTCTGCACATACGGGAACATCAGCGTCGGCGCGCCCATGTCGAGCGCGCGCTTGGCGAGCGTCGCGTCGTTGCGCGCGAGGCGCACGATGGGCGCCGCGCCGCCGCACTCGACGGCCTGCAGCATGTGCAGCACGTCCGTGAATTCGAGCGGCGCGTGCTCCATGTCGATCAGCAACCAGTCGAAGCCCGCATGGCCGAAGGCTTCCGCCGTCGCGGGCGAGCCCGACATCAGCCAGGTGCCGAGCGGCTTCGCGCGCATCGCGCTGTTGTCCTTGTGCTTCAGCGCGTCGCTAAAGGCATTGCGCGTGGGGTCCTGCTTGATTCTGTTGGCCATTTCTATCAATCCTGTGTTCAGAAGATCGACGGTTCGACGGGTTCTTCGAAGCCCGTCAGGAAGTCGAAGTCGCAACCCTTGTCGGCTTGCGAAACCTGTTCGACATAGAGGCGGATATAGCCGCGCTTGCGCGGGCTCGGCGGCGCGCGCCAGTCTTCGCGGCGGCGCGCGAGTTCCGCGTCTGACAGCATCACGTCGAGACGTCCTGCTTCCACGTCGAGTTCGATCATGTCGCCCGTACGGATCAGCGCGAGCGGTCCGCCTGCCGCTGCTTCGGGCGACACGTGCAGCACGCAGGTGCCGTAATGCGTGCCGCTCATGCGCGCATCGGAGATGCGGACCATGTCGCGCACGCCCGCCGCAAGCAGCTTTTTGGGAATCGGCAGATTGCCCCACTCCGGCATGCCCGGCGCGCCGATCGGACCGCCGCCGCGCAGCACGAGCACGGTGTCGGCATCGACGCCGAGTTCGGGCGAGTGAATCTTCGCGTTCATTTCGGCGATCGAATCGAACACGAGTGCGCGTCCGCGATGCTTCATCAGATGCGGACTTGCCGCGCTCGGCTTGATGACGGCGCCGTTGGGCGCGAGATTGCCGCGCAGCACGCCGAGCGCGCCGCGCTCGCTGACGGGATCGCTCAGCGGACGGATCGCGTCCTCGCCCTGCGGACGCTGGCCCGACTCGAAGCGCGCGATGTTTTCGCCGAGCGTCGTGCCCGTCACCGTCATGCAGTCGAGCGACAGATAGTCCTTCACGCCGCTCAGCAGTGCCGGCAGTCCGCCCGCGTAATAGAAGTCTTCCATCAGACGCTTGCCGGACGGAAACACGTCGGCGAGCACGGGAATGTTCTTGCCGACGCGCGCGATGTCGTCGAGCGTCAGCGGCACGTTGCCGCGACCTGCAATGGCAATCGTGTGAATCGCGGCGTTGGTCGAACCGCCGAGCGCCATATACGTGACGATGCCGTTTTCGACCGACTTGCGATTGAAAAAACGGCTCGGTTTCAGGTCTTCCCACACCATGCCGACGATGCGCTCGCCGCTCGACGAACACATGCGCGTATGCGACGCATCCATTGCGGGAATGCTGGTCGCGCCGGGCAGCGTGAAGCCCATCGCCTCGACGATCGACGTCATCGTGCTTGCGGTGCCCATCGTGTTGCAGGTGCCGGGCGCGCGCGTCATGCGCGCTTCGAGCGAGATCCACTCGGGCTGCTCGATGTTGCCCGCCACGTATTCGTCCCAGAACTTCTTCGTATGTGTGCCCGCGCCGACGGCCTGGCCGCGATGACGGTCATTGAGCATCGGGCCCGCAGGCACGAAGATGCACGGCAGATCCGCCGACAGCGCGCCCATCAGCAGGCCCGGCGTGGTCTTGTCGCAGCCTCCCATCAGCACTGCGCCGTCGATAGGCAGCGAGCGCAGCAGCTCTTCCGTTTCCATCGCGAGGAAGTTGCGGTAGATCATCGTGGTCGGCTTGACCATCACTTCGCCGAGCGACATCGCGGGCAGCTCGAACGGCATGCCGCCTGCCTGCAGGATGCCGCGCTTCACGGCTTCGGCGCGCTCGCGCAGATGCGCGTGGCACGGCGACAGGTCGCTCCACGTGTTGATGATGCCGATCACCGGCCGCGACATGAATTCTTCGCGGCGCAAACCCATTTGCTGCAAACGCTGACGATGCGCGAACGAGCGCATGTCGTCGGGTGCAAGCCACCGCTGGCTGCGCAGTTCGCTGAGTTGTTTGAGCTTTTGTTGCACGATAGTCACGCCGTGAAAATACGAAGTTGATGGGATACCGCGCTGACCTTCGCGTGCGCCTGTGCCGTCGCGCCGGTGACGGCGGGCGCCACGAGACTCGCGCCCGCAATCGCCAGCAGCACGAAGACGACGCGCCGCACGGCAGTCGGCGACCAGTTGGGCGGATAGCGGCGCGCGAGCCACGTAACGGTCAGCACGACGGGCAAAGCTTCTGCGCTGAGCGCCAGCGACGCCGCATCGAAACGCCCTTGTGCGAGCACGATCACGAGCCGCAGCACGGCATTGACGGCAAACAGCAGCACCAGTGTGTCGCGCACGACGACGCGGTCGAGCGGCTGGCGATAAAGGTGGAACACCATCGGCGGACCGGCGCTCGCGAACACGCCGCCCATCACGCCGGAGACGCAGCCGTAAAACGCGAACGTACCCGGCGATGCGAGTTGCGCACGCGGCTTCGTCTGCACGACGAGCAACAGGCTGCATGCAAGAATCGCGAGTCCCAACGCAAAGCGCACGACGCCGATCGCGTTATCGGACAGCCACGCGAGCAGGCATGCGCCGATCGCGACGCCGACGAGACTGCTGCCATACGACGGCGCGAGCAGGCGGCGCGGCAAGTCAGGCACGCCGCGTACGAGCAAGGCCGCATTGGCGAGCACCATCACCGTCACCACGTTGGCCGCGACGGGCAGCGGCGCGAGATGAAACACCGCGACGAGACCGAGCAGCACGAGGCCGAACGCGAAGCCCGTCAGGCTTTGCGTGAACGTCGCCGTCGCGACACACGCCGCGAACAGCAGATGGTGCAGGAACGGACTGACGCTCACGCTGCGTCCTGCGCGAGTTTGAGCAGCTGCGCCTCGCGCGCCGCGCCATGACGCACGAACACGGGCGGCTCGCCGGGCGGCGCGGCGACGTCGACATGCTGGCCGCCTTCGTAGCGCGTGCCGCTCCACAGATGCGTCCACGCATCGCCTTGCGGCAGATACACGCGCCATTGCATTGCACCCGCCGCATGCACGGGCGCGACGAGCAGATCGCGGCCATACAGGTAATGATCCTGGATCGCGTAGGTCGCCCGGTCGTGCTCGTAATGCAGGAACAACGGACGCTGCAACGGCAGACCGCGCGCCGCCGCTTCGTCGACGAGTCCTTGCACATACGGCTTGAGCGCAACGAACACACGCGTCATCCGCGCGAAGTGCGCGAGCACGCCGGCGTCCTGCCAGAACTGGAAATTCGAGTCGGGACGATTGCCTTCGTGCGTGCGCATCATCGGCGTGAAGGCGGCCATTTCGGCCCAGCGCTGAAACAGCTCGGGCGTGCGCGTGTTGCCGAACAGGCTCGTGTATCCGCCGATATCGCTATGGTGATACGCGTTGCCGAGCAGGCCCGACGACAACGCGCCGCAAATCACCGTCTGCAAACCGTCGTGACGCGTGAAGTCGACGGACTGGTCGCCCGCCCACAGCAGCGGACAATGCGCCTGCACGCCCGTATAGCCCGCGCGCATGAAGAACACGGCGTCGCCCGTGCGGCCCGCGCCTTCGATCGCGCGCGCATTGACCTGCGCCCATAGCGTCGGCCACGCGTTGTGCATCAGCTTCGCGTCGATGCCGTTGGCGAGCGTGACGTCCGTCGGCAGATATTCGCCGAAGTCCGCCATCCAGCCGTCGAGACCTTTGTTCAGCATCTCGTCGCGGATCACGCGCTCTTCGAACCAGCGCGCCGCCGCGGGATTCGTGAAGTCCACCACACCGCAATCGAACTCGCCGAAATCGACGAGATAGTCGCTGCCATCGGCGCGCGTCGCCAGATAACCGGCCTGCTTCGCTTCCACGTACAGCGTGCCGTCATTGCACAGATACGGGTTCACGTAGCCGAGAAAACGCACGCCGTCTGCGTTTAGCTGCTTGACCCATTCGGCGTGGCCCGGATAGCGCGTTTCGTTCCAGCGCCAGTCCCAGAAGAGACGCTTGCCGAACGAAGTCTGCCGGATGCCGACCCAGTCTTCGCACCACAGGCCGCTCACTTTCAGGCCCGCTGCGCGGCTTTGCTCCATGATCGTCTGCGCGTGATCGCGACCGTTCTTCAAGCCGAGAATCGCGCCGTCCATCACCCATGCGGGCAGCGCGGGCTGACGGCCGAAGCGTTGCGAAATGCGCTCGACGAGCGTGATGAAATCGTCGGCGACGATCAATTCGATCCGCTCGGGAACGGCCCAGAATTGCAGTTCGTGCCGCTCGTCGTGACGGAAATCGAAATCCGCGTAGGCCGTCGTTTCGGCATGCAGACAGTACTTCTGCGACGACACGAACGTCGGCTGCGGATAGTTCGTGTTGTAGTAGTCGCCGCCCGACTTCGACGTCGTATCGGCCTGCCACGTCAGATGGGTGCTCTTGTCGCGGCCCACGCCCGGCTCCGACGTCCACAGCGGAAAATTGCGGCCGCGCAGATCGAAATACGACATCTGCTCGCCGCAGCCCCACACGTGTTCGTCGCGCTGCGCGGGCACACGCCACCACACACGGTTGATTTCGGCGCCGGACGCAGACAACGCAAGCTGCGCGCCATGCGCCGATTCGCTGGCGACGATCGTGAGTTCGGCAGCGGCTTGCGCGTCGCGCGCCAGTTCGATGCGCGCGCTGCCGTCTGCCTGCAGCGTGAGCCGTGCATCGCGCAGTGCGACGCGCTCTTCGACGTAGTCGCTGATGTCGAAATTGCCGCGATACATGTCGATCGTCTCGACGCCGTGTCCCACGAACACAGCGGGTGCATCCGGCGCATGTTCGAAGAGCGTGCGGCCTGCCACGCGCAACACGAGTTTGCCGCCCGCTTCTGTCTGCCAGTTCATCAGCTTTACCTTGCTATTGCGTTGGGTTTAATGCGTTGGGTTGATACGTTTCGTTCAGTGTCCGTTCGATTCGCTCGGCGACTGGTTCCACACCAGCGCGCGTCCGCCCGCCGATGCGCGGCGCCGGAACAGCGCGATCAGTCCGATCGCCACGCACCACGTCGCCACGATCAGGACTTCGTATTGCGTCGTCACGCCGCCGTGCCGCGCGACGCCGATCGGCGACAGCGTCAGGTAGATGCTCACGAGCATCGCGATCAGGAACACGCTCATCGTGCTGGCATGACGCCACGGCGTGAGGTCGCCCGTTTGCCGCAGTTGCGGCTCGTAGGCTTTCGCACGTTGATGGCGCGCGCCGAGCACCAGCATCAGCGTGACTTCGCACACGAACAGAATGCCCATGATGTGAATGAAGTTGATGCCGAGCAGCTTGTCGACCTGGAACACGAGAATGCCGAGCGTGTAGACGATCACATGCAGCAGCAACACCATCTTGGCCGGGAACGCGCCGATCTTCTTGCTGAAGAAACCCACCAGCACGACGGCGATGATGGGGATGTTGTAGAAGCCGGTGAAGCGGCGCATCACGGTGTAGATGCCGTCCGGCGCATACATCAGCAGCGGCGCGACGAGCAGCGACACGACGGCGATCACCACGCTCGCGGTCTTGCCGACGCGGATCAGTTTTTCGTCGCTCGCTTCGGGTTTCCACACACGATAGAAGTCGAACGCGATCAGCGTCGCCGTACTGTTGATCACGGCGTTGAAGTGGCTCATCACCGTGCCGAACAGCACCGCGATAAAGAAGCCTTTCGCCCACCACGGCAGCACGTCGGTGACGAGCTGCGGATACGCGAGATCCGGACGGCCGAGCGGATGCTGCGCGTAAAGATGAAACGCGACCACGCCAGGCAACATCATGATCAGCGGCACGAGCAGTTTCATCAGGCCCGACAGCAGCACGCCCTTCTGCCCTTCCGCGAGGCTCTTCGCCGCGAACGTGCGCTGCACGATCGCCTGATTCGTGCACCAGTAGAACAGGTTCGCGAAGATCATCCCCGTGAACAGCGTGCCGAACGGCACGGAATCGTGCGGGCCGCCGATCGCGGAGAGTTTCTCCGGCGCCTGCGTTGCGATGGTGTGCACGCCCGCAAAGAAATCGCCGTGACCCAGCGCGAACAGTCCGAGCAAGGGCACCATCAGACCGGCGACCAGCAGGCCGATGCCGTTGATCGTGTCCGACACGGCCACCGCGCGCAGCCCGCCGAAAATCGCATAGAGCGCGCCGATGATGCCCGACATCCACACGAGAATCGTGATCGTGCTCGCGTAGGACGTGCCGAGCAGCGCCTGCACGCCGAACACCTGGTTGAACGTGATCGCGCCGAGATACAGGCCCGACGGATTCGCCACCAGCATGTAGCCGATCACGAAGAACGCGCTGACCACGCGACGCGTCGTCGCGTCGAAGCGTTCTTCGAGGAATTGCGGCAAGGTCGAAAAGCCGCCGCGCAGGTAGCGCGGCAGGAAGAACATCGCGAGCGCCACCGTCGCCACGGCCGCCGTGCACTCCCACGCCATCGCCGACAGGTTGTGCGCGTAGGCGTCGCCGTTCAGACCCACCATCTGCTCGGCGGAAAGGTTGGTCAGCATCATCGAACCGGCGATAAACCAGCCCGTGAGTCCGCCGCTCGCCATGAAGTAGCCGCGCGCGCCGTGATCCTTCGCACGGCGCGTGAACAGGTACGACACGAAGCCGACCAGCGCGGTGAAAAACGCAAAACTCAGTATGGTGAAAATCATTGTCTCCTCATCCCTTTGAGGTTGTTTTCGGGCTTCGTGTGGGCGATGAACCCGGCAACCGGACGCTATTTTCGCAGCGCTGCGATTTCTGTGCGAGCGTTAAAGCGCATCCGGTGCCTGACGGAATTCGCCGGGCGCTTACGCCACTTGCATGCACAGGTACTTCATTTCCAGGTATTCGTCGATGCCGTATTTTGAACCCTCGCGTCCGAGGCCCGACTGCTTGACGCCGCCGAACGGCGCTTCCGCGGTCGAGATCAGCCCCGTGTTGATGCCGACCATGCCGAACTCCAATGCTTCGGCGACACGCCAGACGCGTGCCATGTCGCGCGTGTAGAAATAGCTGGCCAGACCGAACTCGGTGTCGTTGGCGAGCGCGATCACGTCCTGTTCGTCGGTGAAGCGCATGACGGGCGCAACTGGGCCGAAGATTTCTTCGCGCGCGACGCGCATCGACGGCGTGACGTTCGTCAGCACGGTCGGCGCGTAGTGGCGCGGCGCGCCGTCGCCATTCAGCGCGAGCGGTTCGCCGCCGCACAGCACGTTCGCGCCTTGCGCGCGGGCGTCCGTTACCAGTTCGTTCACCTTCGCCAGCGCGCGTGCGTCGATCAGCGGACCGATCTGCGTCGACGGCTCGCGCCCGTCGCCGCAGCGCAGCGCCTGCACGCGCGTCGCCAGTCTGTCGACGAAGGCTTCGTAGACGCCTGCCTGCACGTAAAAACGGTTCGCGCACACGCACGTTTGACCGGCGTTGCGGTACTTCGAGATCAGCGCGCCTTCGATGGCGGCGTCGAGGTCGGCATCGTCGAACACGATGAACGGCGCATTGCCGCCCAGTTCCAGCGACAGCTTCTGGATATGCCGCGCGCCCTGCTCCATCAGCCGCGCGCCGATGCCCGTCGAACCCGTGAACGACAGCTTGCGCACCACGGGATTGCCCGTGAGTTCTTCGGCGATCGGCTGCGGATCGCCCGTCACGACGTTGAGCACGCCCGCAGGAATGCCGGCGCGCTCGGCCAGCGCGGCGAGCGCCAGCGCGGAAAACGGCGTTTGCGATGCGGGCTTGAGCACCATGGTGCAACCCGCCGCGAGCGCCGGACCTGCCTTGCGCGTGATCATCGCGGCCGGGAAATTCCACGGCGTGATCGCCGCGCATACGCCGACGGGCTGACGGATCGTGACCAGCCGCCGGTCATTCGCAGGCGTCGCGATCACATCGCCGTCGACGCGACGCGCCTCTTCCGCGAACCATTCGATGAAGCTGGCGGCAAACGCGATCTCGCCCTTCGCTTCGGCAAGCGGCTTGCCCTGTTCGGCCGTCATCAGCAACGCGAGGTCGTCGAGATGTTCGAGCATCAGGTCGTGCCACTTGCGCAGCAACGCGGCACGCGCCCTGGCCGTCAGCGCGCGCCACGCAGGCAGCGCGGCTTCTGCGGCAGCGATGGCCTCGCGCGTTTCGACGGCCGTCATCGACGGCACGCTCGCGATCAGCGCGCCCGTGGCGGGATCGGTGACGTCGAAGGTGCGGCCGTCGCGCGCCGCGCGCCATTCACCGCCGATCAGGCATTGCGTGCGCAGCAGAGTGGAGTCTTTCAGGTCAGGCATGTCAGGGTCCGTCGAGAGTGGATTCATGCGAATGTGGACGCCGATTCGCGCCAGCGCGGCTCGGGCAGGCCCGGCACGTCCGTGCGCATCGCAAACAGGCCGCCCGCCAGCGGCTCGCGTTCGAGTTCTTCGGCGCCGCGGCCCGCACGCGCCGACGTGATGTAGAGCGTGCGCAGATCGTCGCCGCCGAACGCGCACATCGTCGGGCAGCGCACGGGCACGGGGTGGGCGGCGTCGACCGTGCCGTCCGGCGCGAAGCGGACCACGCGCCCGCCTTCGTAGAACGCGCTCCAGTAGTAGCCTTCGGCGTCGATGGCCGCGCCGTCCGGGCGGCCGCGATCGTCCGCTGTCGGCTGGATGCGCGCCCACACTTCGGCTTCGCCGCATGCACCTGTCGCGAGGTCGTATTCGCGGCGGTAGATCGTGAAGTTGGGCGTGTCGGAGTGATACAGCCAGCGGCTGTCCGGGCTGAAGGCGAGCCCGTTCGAGGTCAGGAGGCCCGAGCTCAATGCTTGCAGGTCGCCGTCAGCGACGCGGTAGAGGTGCGCGTTGCCGCCCGCCTTCGGTTCGTCGATCGTGCCCGCGAAAAAACGCCCGGACGCGTCGCAACGGCCATCGTTGAAGCGGCTCGTGCGCACGTCTTCGGGATTTGCGGCGAGTTGCCGGACGGGACGCGCCATCTCGTCGAGCAGCCAGATGCCCGAGCGCAGACCCGCGATAAAGCCGCCTCCTTCAACCAGCGAAAAGCAGCCGATGTGTTCCGGCAGCGCCAACGTCCCGTCGATGCCCGTCGCCGGATCGAAGCGATGCAGCGCCGGTTCGAGGATATCGACCCAGTACAGCACGCGCTCGCGCTCGTCCCAGCGAGGACATTCGCCGAGTTGCGCACGGGCGTCGAGGACGCAGCGGAGATCGGAAGAAGGCATGTTGGCTCAGACTGTTCAGGTCGCGCAGCTAAAATCGCAGCGCTGCGAAATAATAGCGCTACGATTTCTTCGAGCGATACCAGGGTTAGTGCGGAGGAGATGACTCGTTGCGCTGCGGCAATTACAATACAGGCTTCGCGCCGCGTGCGGCGCCTGCCCTTTCGACCGCTTGCAGCCCATGTCCCAGACAGCCAAGGCACCGCGCTCCCGGCGCAGCACCAACCGCGTCACGATGGATGACGTCGCCGCCCGTGCACGCGTGTCCGCCAGTTCCGTCTCGCTGTTCCTGCGCAACCCCGAGGCCGTCTCGCCGCGCATCGCGCCGCGCATCAAGCAGGCCATCGAGGTGCTCGGCTACGTGCCCAATCTGCTTGCAGGCAGTCTGGCCGCTGCGCGCACGCGCGCCATCGGCGTCGTCGTGCCGTCGCTCGGCAACGCGTTCTTTTCGGCGACGGTCGCTGCGATGCAGAAAGAGTTCGACCGGCATGGCTATCAGCTGCTGCTCGGCGCGACCGAATACGAGCCGGGCCGCGAGGCGGATCTCGTGCGTACCTTTCTGTCTTGGTCGCCGACGGCGCTGGTCGTCACCGGTTGCCGCCACGACGACGAAACGCGCGCGCTGCTGCGAACCGCGCGCGCGCCCGTGGCGGAGATGTGGGAACTCGGCGAGCAGCCGTTCGATCTGCAGGTCGGCTTCTCGCACTACGAGGCAGGCGAAGCCATTGCGCGGCACATGCTGGATATCGGCGCCAAGCGCGCGGCGTTCATCGGCGCGCGCATGACCAGCGACGTGCGGGCCCGCCAGCGCTGCGAGGGTTTCAGCCGGGCAATGCTGAAGGCGGGAATCGACGTGCACGTCGAGGATGTGCCGGGCGATGCGTCGCCGAAAGCTGGCGCCCACGCGTTGGCCGACATTCTGCAACGCATGCCGGAGGTCGACGCAATCGCTTGCTCGAACGACGTGATCGCACTAGGCGTGCTGTTCGAAGCGCAGCGTCGCGGGTTGGCGGTGCCGCAGCGTTTGCGGGTGGCCGGTTTCGGCGATCTGCCGTTCAGCGAGGAATGCGTGCCGCCGCTGACCACGATTCAGCCGCGCGCCACGCAGATCGGCCTGCGCATCGCGCAGGAACTGATGGAGCGCGCAGCACGGCCGGGCGACGAGCCCGAACCGCGCATCGTCGATGTGGGATTCGAACTCGTGGTGCGTGCGAGTACGCAGAGCGCCGAGCCGGATCAGGACGCGTAATCGGATGCCGTGAGCGGCGCGGTCTGCACCGTCGGACGCGCCTCGCGCGCAAAGACCCGGCGGCATGCCGCGCGATTCTGCGCGCTTCCCGTTGCGAACGACACGGAATCGCACAGCAGCGCGCGATCATTCGCCGAATGATTCGACGTGTCACCAGCCGGCAGTATCGTGCCGGCATGGGCGGCTCCGCATAGCAGCGCGGAGATCAGGACGAGAGGTTTCAGAAGGTTCATATCTTTGCGCGTCAGATGCCGTTTGAGCGGGCGACGCGCCCTTTCACTTCGGTCTTTGAAGGATAGCAGTTGTGCTTGCGCGCGTTACGGGCAAGGGCTGCAACACACTCTTCAATGGATCGCAAGAAAGGCTGGAGAACCGCGACGGGTTCGTCGCATACAGTAGTGTGAAAAACTTCCGACGATGAACGAAAAGGAGATTCCTCATGCCGAGGCTTGAGCGAGGCCGGACGGCCATGCTTGTCGACGCTGTCTGGCGCATGGCGCTTCGCCTCGCATTTCCGCTCGCTCGCGCCTGGTGGCACGTTCGACGGCCTCATCATCAGGGCGCGCTGGTCGCGATCTACGTCGGGCAGTCGCTGTTGCTGCTGAAGTCGTCGTACCGGGCCGAGTGGAGTTTTCCCGGCGGCAGTATCCACGCCGGCGAGACGCCCGAGGCAGCGGCGCTGCGGGAAATGGAGGAAGAGATCGGACTTTCGCCAGTCGATCTCTCGTCGCATGCATTGCGCGCCGTGGGCTGCGTCTGCGGCGAGTGGGACGGGCGTAAGGACAGAGTGCACTTCTTCGAGCTGCACCTCGATCGGATGCCTGAACTGCGGCTCGATAATCGCGAGATTATCGATGCGCATCTGGTATCGCCGGAGGCATTACGCAGCATGGCGATGACACCCCCGGTCGCGGGGTATCTCCGTCAAGACTTCTGCACCTAGCGGGCTGGTCAAGCGGGACATCTCCCGAAACGTTGCCGATCGCACAGACGGATGTCGCAACCGCATGGTTTCGTGTGCGTTTTGATTTTGAGTTCGCCCGCGCTTCCCGGATATCGCCTTCACGCTGCGCATCGCACGAGCCGCAATGATGAGTACATGGCTGCATGAACTGCCGTTATGGTTGATGGCGCTCGTTACTTTTGTTGCGACGTTTTTCGCGGGCGCCATGACGCATCTCGTCAGCGGATGGCTTGCCAATGGCCCGAACGGGCGATCGTACAAGGCGATTTCGCCCGGTCTGCTATCTCCTGTCGGCGTTATCTTCGGCTTGTTCATTGCGTTCACGGCGGCGCAGGTCTGGAACGACACGGCGCGCGCCGATGCCGCCGTCGATGCGGAAGCCAGCGCGCTGCGTTCGGCTGTCGTCCTGTCCGCCGTGCTGCCCGCCGATGCCCAGGTCGCGTTGCGAAAGCTGATTCGGGACTACATCCAGTACACGGCAACGACCGAATGGCCGCTCATGGGGCAAGGAAGCGTGACGCTGAACATCAGCCCGCCTACGTTGAACGCGGCGCTCCAGTTCACGCTCGCGCTCGCCGTCAGCACACCCGGACAGCAGACGGCGCAGCGCGAAGTGGCGGCCTCGCTGGAACGCGCGCTCGAAGCGCGCCGCCAGCGGATTCTGATCAGCCGCTCGGAAGTCAGCGGTGTCAAATGGGCATGCCTGAGTTTTCTTGCAATCTGCCTGCTGTTCGCGATCGCGTTCGTCCATTGCAGCGACCGCCTGACATCCGCCGTGGCAATCGGCCTGTTTTCCGCGGGGCTCGCGACAACCATGCTGCTCATTCTTTCGCACGATCGGCCGTTCACGGGAGAAATCGCGCTGACGCCGGAGCCGCTATGGCAAGTGATGCCCGCGGATCGCTGAGATCCCCGACGCTCAGTGACCAAGACCACTGCTTGCAAGCTGCTGTTCGACGAACTGCGCGAACAGCGCATGCACGCGCGTGGTCGGATGAAGGTCGTCGGCGAACATGTAGGTCTGGTCCGCATTGGGTGCGGAGTAGGTAGCCGGCGAGCAAAGCAATGACGTGTCGTGCGGCGTTTTCGATGGATCGCAGGCCTGTGCCGTGTTGGACACCGTGAAGCCGTTACTCTGGAAGTTCGCGAAGATCTGGTTGATCCAGCCGTATGAATCGATCTGGATGACCTTGCCCTGTAACCCGTTGCTTTGCAGCGCCGCGTTCAGGGTGTCGTTGAACAGTTGCGACAGCTGCGTGAGATTCGCCCCGCCGTCGGCCGACGCACGTCCTTTGGGTGACAGACCGATGTTCGGCAGGTTGACGACCACGACGTGTGCGGCGCCGTTCTGGACGATCTGCCCGACCGTCTGAGCCAGCGTGTTCGCTGCCGTCTGTACGGTCGGCGCCGCGGCCGGAAGCGTGCCCGCACGAAGCACGTCGTTCGCCCCCGCCCACACGAGCACGAGCTGAGCGCTGTTGAAACTGCCGTGAGCCGAAAGGTAACTCGACACCTGCTGGGTGACGGGCATTTCGATGTCGCCGATCACGTCGACAAGGAAATTGTTCAGATTGGCGGGCGTCGCGACCGTCGATCCGCCCTCGGCATAGCCGAAGCCGCCTTGCGGACTCAGTTGATGATCGAAGCCGATCGTGAAGGCGGCGCGCAGCGTGTCGCCATAGTGTTGCGCGACGAGTTGGGTCCACACCTGCCCGGGATTGGTCGTGAACCGGCCGCCGCCCACCGCGCCGGCGATCGGCGCAAAGGTTCCGACGTCCGACAGGCTGTCTCCAAACGAAACGGTTTGCAGACTGATGCCGCCCGGTGGATTCGCCTGGGTGCTGCCATTACTGTTGCTATTTCCACTGCTACCGCCGCACGCCGCAAGCAATGCAATCCATACGGCGAAAATTGCAATGCCGACTCTTTTAGCTATGGCTGGCATCGGAAACCTCCCTGCGCCATGGAGCGGGGCGCTCCGACGGCTTGCTTGTCGTTAGTCGACAAAGGCTGCAGTGAAGTGAAGCAAGAAGGATGCGAAGCGGGTTGACGTTACGAGGCACGCGGCTTAACCATGCTGCAGCGTTCGTTGGACTTGAGAAAGAAGCCAGAGAACGATCCAGCCTCGCGCAAGGTACATCCAGACACGATGCTTGACGTTCGGCGCGCAGAGCCAGGCCGTTCGGCTCCATGCGGCGATCAGTACGATCTGTACGACTATCGCCGATATCCAGATGACGCGCGGCGTCGGCAGCGGCAGCACGTACAGGACGTAGGCGTTGATCAGAATCACGATTGCGCACGAGGGAATCCCGAGCCCCCACCAGACCTTCCAAAGCGGCTCATTTCCCGCCCACGCGCTCTTGAACATTGAGAACCCTGCGATTGATAAGTGGTTAGTGTGTTGCCGGCTGTCCGATCGACGATCAATGACAACATCAATGACAACATCAATGACAACAACCGATAAGCGCTATTTCGGCTTCGCGAGCATTAACTTGAGTGCTCGAACACGCCAAGCCACTTTGCATTCAGGTGCGGGCACACCCTTGCAGAGATAACATTTTCGCTAAACGGGCAAGGCTCTCCGCATTGCCCCAAAGTTCAACACGCACGCCATCCAATGCAATTGTCAGATTGCCGCTTCGTACACTTCGATCCTGCAAGACGCGAACGCTTTTGTACGGACAGGCTCGTGAAGCCAGAAGGCATACGACAAGGCGTTTCTCGTAAGCGGTAAAGCGATAGGAGGCTGCGCCCATACGCACCATTGAATTGCCAGACGACGCGACAACGCGCGCCTGCGCGAGCAACCGGCCAGCGTTCCTGTCGGTCTGCCGCGACACTGCGGGTATCGAAATGAAGATCGCACGTGCAAGCGCGATCAACGATGCGACCACGAAAGCGCCTTCCAGGGGACTAAGGGCGAAATTGATAAATGGCGTCACCGTTTCATCGGACCTTCTTGCTCCAGCCATGAACGGAACAGCGCGACCAGTTCATCGCCGGCCTTCCCATCCGGAACGTAAGTGCAATAGCTGCGCGACGGCAGACGAGGACGGGCAAACGGTGCGACAAGCCGGCCAGCGGCGAGATCGTCGGCGACCAGCGCAGTCGGCCCCATCGCGATGCCGATTCCGTCGATCGCTGCCTGCAAGGTCAGATAGAAGTGGTCGAACGTCAAAGCGGCAGCCGGCCTCAACGCAGGAACCCGTGCGCTCGCCAGCCAGTCAGGCCAAAGCCTGGGAAGACTCGACGTGTGCAGCAACGTGTGCTGCCGCAAGTCGCCCGGCACTCGAAGCGGTATGCGCTGCAAGAGCGCGGGACTGCAAACGGGGAGCCGCTCCTCGGACAGGAAAGGCCGCATCGCATAGCCGTAGAACGTATCCGGACCACCGCGGATGACGATGTCGTATTCCTCTTTCAAACTCTCCAGCGGCCCGTTCGATGTCTCCACCCTGACCTCGACGTCGGGATGTCCAGCACGGAATGTCGCCAGTCTCGGCACCAGCCAGCGCAACGTGAATGTCGCGGGTGCATTCACTGATAGCGTCCGCGCGACCGTTTCGGGCACCCCATATCTCTCCGTCGCCTGCGAGAGCCGCTCGAACAAGGGGCCGATTTCCCCGAGATATGCCTTCGCCGCGGGAGTCAGCGCCACGCGCCGGTTATGCCGCTCGAACAACGATGCGCCCAGCCACTCTTCGAGCAGACGCACCTGCTGGCTCACCGCACCGTGCGTCACGTGCAGTTCTGCGGCGGCTTCCTTGAAACTGCCAAGCCGGCCCGCAGCCTCGAAAGCCCGGAGTGCATTGAGCGGGGGCAGCGTTCGCTTCATTCGAAATAGTTTATCTAACGCGAACTGGCAATTTATCTCGTTTGTTGGCGAGCCACAAGATAGATATCCTTCTTCACGCAGTACCCTTGGACGCTTTCGCTCACTTTTCGACTCAACGCCCGCATGCTCAGCTACACCGGCGGCATCGTGCTCTTTGCCGCCATCCTCCACGCGAGCTGGAACGCAATGCTGCACGGCAATCGCGACCGGTTCTCGTCCATGACTTGGATGAGCATCGCCATCGCGGCGATCTCCACGCTCGTCGTCGTGTTCAATCCGTCGCCGGCAAACGCCTCGTGGCCCTACATCATCGCCTCGGGGCTCGTGCATATCGTCTACAACGTGAGCCTCGTGCGGTCGTATCGCCGCAGCGACCTGGCGCTGGCGTATCCGATCGCGCGCGGCTCGTCGCCGCTGCTCGTCACGCTCGGCGCCGCGCTTTTCGCGCATGAGGCGATCGGCCCCGTGCACGCGCTCGGGATCGCGATGATCTCGGGCGGCGTCATCGCGATTGCACTGCAGGGGCGGCACGTGTCGCGCGCGGGTGCGCTAGGCGCACTGACGACGGGCGCGACGATCGCGCTCTATACGGTGATCGACGGCATCGGCGTGAGGTTGTCCAACGGCGAGGCACTCAGCTACACCGCCTGGATGTTCCTCTTCTACTGGCTGATGCCCGTGCTGTTCGTCGCGAAGCGAGGCCTCGCGCCGCTATGGAAGCCGCTGCGCGCCGAGCCGCTGTCGGTCGGCACGTCGCTCGTCGGCGGGCTGGTGTCGATTGCGGCGTATGGCATCGTGATCTGGGCGCTGCAGTCGGGCGCAATGGGCGCCGTATCGGCGCTGCGCGAGACCAGCGTGGTGTTCGCGGTGCTGATCGGCCGGACATTTCTGCGGGAAGCGGTCAGCGGACCGCGCTGGCTCGCGTGCATGGTCGTCGCCGCTGGAGCGGTTTGCCTCGGGCTTTGAGATCGACGCGTGGGCGGGGCGAGAGCGCGGCCGCATCTTCAGGAAAGGAAACAATGAACAATCGGACTGGTCAGTGCCATTGCGGTGCGGTGCGATTCGAAGTGACGCTCAGCGACGGCTTCCATTCGATCCGCCGCTGCAACTGTTCTTATTGCCGGATGCGAGGCGCCGTTGTCGTCGCGGTCGAGACGGGTGGAATCAGATTTATGCAAGGCGAAGATGCGCTCACCCGTTACCGCTTCAACACGGGATCGGCGCAGCACTTCTTCTGCTCACGCTGCGGAATAAGCACCCATCTTCAGCGGCGCTCCAACCCGAATCTGTTCGGTGTGAACGTCGCTTGCCTGGACGGAGTCAGCCCTTTCGATTTCGCCGAGGTGCCTGTCATGGATGGCATCCATCATCCGAACGACACGGGCGGGCCTGCGCGTCGGGCGGGTACACTCCGTTTCATCCCGGCTGGCTGACCCGACGCACATCCCCGTTCCGAAGGGGCATCGATGACCGGCGTCTTCGCACTCTGCTGAAGCAGCACGGGATCGATCCTCTCGTTCGGATGACTATTGATTACATTTTCGAACGGCATGACGCCCGACTCTTCGACCTGTTCAGGCGGATTCAGATAAAAAATCAGGGACACTTCCGACCGCTCCGGCACGGCCGCGCCGACAGAATTATTGGTGCCTGATGATGCGCAAAAAAAGTACCCGTACAACGGGGCGTTCCTATTCAGCGGCGACATAAAAACAACTCGCGCCGCGACCGTCAAATCGACGAAAAGAGGCCAGAAAAAAGGCCTATTCGCGATGTAAACGCGCGCACGTGACCGCTAGTATTTCGTTCAATACCCGCGTTACGCATCGTCACGCGACCGATACCTGTCGGATCGCTTTCTCACATCGGATTTCCGGTTAATTCAGCATGACACGGCTTGCACGGCACTACGTCCCAGAACAACCGCAGCACGTTATCTTGCAGGGGCTCACGGGGCCCGCATTCCTCGACGAAGGAGACTACCTGTACTTCCTCGCCTGCCTCGCGGACGCAGCGCGCGTCGCCGATCTGGCAGTTCACGCGTGGGTGCTCATGCCCGACGCGGTGCAGTTCCTCGTCACACCTTCATACGAATCGAGCATCGCCATGGCGATGCAGGCCGTCGGGCGTCGCTATGTCGAGACGTTCAACCGCCGCCATGGCCGCCGCGGCACGGTATGGCGTGGCGGATACCGGGCAACGGTGATCGAGCCCGACCGCTATTTCCTGCTCGCGAGCCAGATCATCGATCAGGCGCCCGTGCGCAACCGCCTCGTGGCCGAACCGGGAAACTACCCGTGGTCGAGCTACACGCACCATGTCGGGCTGCGCGTCGACAGCTTCATCAAGGACCATCCGCTCTACCGGGCGCTGGGCGATACGGCGATCGAGCGCCAGCAGGCTTACCGCAATCTGGGCGCACAGCCTGTTGACGAAGGCGCAGTCGACGACCTGATGCAATCGGCGCTCAAGGGCTGGGTGCTCGGCAGCGCCGCGTATTGCGAATGGGCGGCGCAGACGGCCAGCCGGCGTTTGATGCCCGTGCTGCTGCGCGACCGCGCCCCGCAGGATTCGCAAGACGCGCGCCCTCGCCTGCGCGGACTGATCAAAGGAAAAACGAGCAAGGAAACCTCGCTCGTTTGAACGTGTCGACGTCAGGCCGAAGCGGTTCGATCCGCCCGGCCGACGGCTTCCTCACCGAATCTATTTGATTTTTCAGACCAGCATCTTTAAGTTTGTTGCTGGCGTCCGGTTCACGCGGCACACGGCGACGCTGTCAGCAAGCCGGTATCGGTTGACCGGCTCGCGCTCTGCCAGGCTCGGAGCGAATCAATGGAAAAGATCTTCTCGTACAAAGGCTTTGAGGTCACCGTGCAGCTCGATTCCGTGCGGGCTGTGTCGAGCGAATTCACCTATGGGCCTCCCGTCGGCTACGTCGCCGTGGTAAGCGTCTGCACGGCGGAGCCAAGAAGGCCGATAGGCCTGCCGATTCGCCTCGTCGCCGAAGACAATCGCGTGTTCGGTACGGCAGACGACGCGTTGGCGGCAGGATGCAGCGCCGCACAGCGTGCAATCGACGACAGAGTGATCTCCTGAGCACGACAAGGGCGAGTGGCACACGAGGGTCAGCCGTTTTCTATTGGGCAGAAGGCGGATTCAAAAGCTGACGCAGCGGATTCAGCGGGCCAATCGGCAGAAGCGAGAATGTCATCAGGTGCGCCTTCCCCAACGGAAGCGCTTCGAGCATGTCATGCGCCTGACCCGCATCCGTCACGTTCAGGATGAACACCACCCCGGCCCGATCCTCCAGCGAATACCACTGGTCGATCTTGCCCTCCAGATAAAGCTGCGCCGTCTCGCGAACTTCCATCGGAAGAATGCGTTGGACGCGTTGCATGTCCGTGCCCGGCGCAAAGGTGCCGATCGCCAGCATCTTCGTGGCGGGCGTGGTCGGCATCGAAGAGGTTTGCGCCATGGACACTCCAGCGAAAGCGAGCAACACGGAGGCAGTGGCCAGATTGAGAACAAGGCGCTTCATCAAGCCGCCTCGAACACGGCAGTGAGAATGCCGAGCCTGCCTTCCATGAGATTGCGCCCCAGGTTGGCGGTCAACTCCGCGAAGTCCGGTCCCATCACGACGCCGAGATTCGGCGAGGGCGGTGGCCCCGACGCACGCAGTTCGGCGAACCACGCCTTTGCCGCCTCGCTGTCGTTCTGCCATGTCAGCGTGCGGAAACCGGCTTGTTCGATTGCCTCGCGGGTTGCATCGGCTGTCATCAGAAAGCTCGTTGCCGGCGTTCGCGCCCACGGAACGGGATAGTACGGCTCGCCGCCGTTCGCGACGACGTCGTACGTGGCGAATCGGCCGCCCGGTTTCAGCACGCGCCGGATCTCGCTGTATAGCTGCGCACGCGCGGCGATATTCATCGCCACGTGCTGCAGCAATGCGGCGTCGAAAGCGTTGCCGTCGAAGGGAAGATCCAGCGCGCTGCCCGCCTGGAACGACACCCGTTCGCTCTGCCCGGTGCGCTGCGTCAGATAGCGCGCGGCATCGACGAACGGCTCGCTGAGATCGACACCCGTCACCCGGCAGCCATACGTTGCCGCGAGAAAACGGGCGGGCCCGCCGACGCCCGAACCGACGTCCAGCACCGACATGCCCGCCGAGATTCCCGCCAGTTGCGCAAGATCGGCCGTGGCGGCAAGCCCGCGCGTGTGGAAGTGATCGAGGACGCCCAGTTGCTTCAGCGTAAGCGGCTGATCCTCCCGCCCGAACACCTCGAGCGCGATCTTCAGCCGCTCGGTCAGGCCAGTCGCGCGATAGTGATCGCGCACGCCATCCAGTACGTCGGTCATGACAGAACTCCTCACTCACGAAATGCTGCGGCCAAGGTACCATCGACTTTGGCGAGCGACTATTCATCACAATGTTGACAGGCTATGAAGCAGAACTTCACAGTCAGGCAGGGCGCACTCGACGGCGTGGAGGTGTTCCTCAGCGTTGCCCAGCATCGCAGTTTCCGCAAGGCAGCCGCGGAACTTGGCGTGACGCCGTCGGCGATCAGCCAGACGGTGCGTGTACTCGAAGCGCGCCTTGGCGCCGTGCTCTTCATCCGCACCACGCGCAGCGTCGGTTTGACGGAAGCCGGCGAACGGTTTCTCGCGCGCGCCAAGCCCGCCTTCGAGGAACTGGTCGCGGCCAGTGAAATTGCGCGCGGGCTCGGCCAGCGGCCGTCCGGATTGCTGCGTCTCTCGGTGCCGCGCGCGGTCATCCCCATTCTGCTGGAGCCGCTGATCGTATCCTTCTGCCGGGCCTATCCAGAGGTCGAGGTAGAGCTGGCCGCGAGCAAGGAAGTGATCGATCTGGCGGCTGAAGGATTCGATGCCGCCGTCCGGCTGGGGCATCTCGTCGCGCCCGATATGGTCGCCGTGCCGTTGACGCCGCCGTTCCGTCTGATCGTCGTCGGTAGTCCTGCCTACTTCGCGGAGCACGGCCGGCCGGAACACACCGACGATCTGCGCACGCACGCATGCTTGCGGTGGCGTCGATCCAACGGCGCGCTTGCGCTATGGTCGTTCGACGACAATGGCCAGGCCGTCGAGATCGCTGTATCCGGCCCGCTCATCGCCAATGACTTCTCCACCATGCTGGGTGCAGCGACAGAAGGCCTGGGCCTTGCCCAGCTACCCGAGCCGCTCGCAATTGCCGGGTTGAAAGCGGGAAAACTCATACACGTGCTGGAGGCGTACGCGCCCGTGAGGCCGGGCGTATTTCTCTGCTATCCGGGCCGCCGCCAGATCATGCCGAAGTTGCGCGCGTTCATCGATCACGTGAAGAGCCGCACGTCAGGCGATCGCAAGGTTCAGGCACCCGCCGAGGCGAAGCGCGCCGCGTCGCGAAAGAAGGCTCGAGGGTCTGCTTGAAACGCGTGGAGGGAATCACCATCCCTGCACGATCCGATGACCTGCGCGATAGTTCACCCGTGAGCCGTTGACGGCACTCGACAGGCGATGCCGCAACTGCCCATTCGCGCTGCAACCGTCATCCGCGCGCTAAACCAGTGAGATACCGGTTCGTCACAACGGGAGAACCATCGTGCGTACTTCAAGTCTTCGTGCGGTGCCGGCGCTTCTGAACGCCATCGTTGCTCTCGCAATCTCAGCGCCTTGCAATTCGCCTGCATTCGCTGCCGGACCCCAGCCCTCTGCAACGTCCGACGAAGCGCCCTTCCTCGCGGAAAACGATGCCGCCATGACAAGAATGATGGACGGCATGTCCACGAAACCGACGGGCGACGTCGATCGCGATTTTGTCGCCACGATGGTGCCTCACCATCAAGGCGCCATCGACATGGCGCAGGCCGAACTGCGCTACGGACGCAACGAACAGCTACGCCGCATCGCGCAGGAGATCGTCGTCGAGCAGCAGCAGGAAATCGTCGCCATGCACGTTGCGCTCGGGCTACCGTTGCCGGCCCCTGCCCCCGCTCGGGACCAGCAAAAGCCCGCTTCGATGCCCGCCGCTCCTCGTCACGCGACGCCCGGCCACGGCATGCAGATGAACATGCCGAACCCGATGCAAGGGGAACAACAATGAATCGCCATTCGATCGTCACCCTCGCGTTGTCTGCCGCCGCGCTCGTGACGGTGCAGTTCGCGTGGGCGGGCCAGGCGCCCGGCTCGCAGTCCGATCCCGACATTCCCGTCAGCCACCACGATCGCGTGTACGCCGCCGAGCAGTTCTCGAACACGGTGTCGGTGATCGATCCTGCCGACAACAAGCTCCTCGGCCTGATCCGTCTCGGCGATCCGTCGCCGGGCAATTTCAGTCCGTTGTACAAAGGTCAATTGCTCGTGCACGGCATGGGTTTCTCGCCCGACCATCACACGATCGCGGTTGTCTCGATCGGATCGAACTCGGTTTCGTTCATCGACACGCAGACGAACGCCGTCAAGCATGTCACCTACGTCGGCCGCTCTCCGCACGAGGCGTTCTTCACGCCCGACGGAAAAGAAGTCTGGGTGACCGTGCGAGGCGAAAACTACGTCGCGGTGCTCGACGGAAAAACATACGAAGAGAAAACACGCATTACCGTCCCGCCCGGCCCCGGCATGCAGATATTCTCGCCGGACGGGAAGTACGGTTATGTCTGTTCGTCCTTCAACCCGGAGATCGAGGTGGTGTCCGTGGCCGACCACAAGATCGTCGGCACGGTCGCGCAGGCGAGCCCCTTCTGTCCCGACCTGGCGGCAACGCCCGACGGCACGCAGGTCTGGTTCACGCTCAAGGACACCGGCAAGGTCCAGGTGTTCGATGCAAGGCCGCCGTTCGCGCCGATCAGGACGCTCGACACCGGCCCGATCACGAATCACGTGAACATCGTGCATAACGCGAAGGGCACGTTTGCGTACGTCAGTGTCGGAGGCCTGAATGTGGTCAAGGTATTTCGAACCGACGACTTCTCGCAGGTCGCGACGATACCTGTCGGCAGCCTGCCGCACGGCTTATGGCCGTCGGGCGACGGCAGCCGCATCTATGTCGGGCTCGAGAACGCCGACGCGATGACCGCGATCGACACGCTGACCAACACGGTCATCGCAACCGTGCCGATTGGCCAGGCGCCGCAGGCCGTCACCTACGTGCCGAACGCAGTAGGAGAAGGCGATGCGACGCAGAACCTGCAGACGCTCGGCCTCGCCGGCCAGAGCGTGCACATCGTGCTGGTGCCGGTGGGAACGGGCAAGACGGCGGATGCCTCCCGTGCGCCTACGACCGTCGCGCTGTTCGACCAGGGCCTCGTGCAGGTTCTCCAGGCCGCCGTCACCGGCCTGCAACCGAAGCAGCCCTACGTCCTGGCTCTCGCCGATAACCGCGATGGCACAGGCGACCTGCAGGTGCTCGCGAATTTCATGTCCAATCCGGCGGGCTCGGCGATCGTCAATGCGCTCGGGCAGATCCGCCAGCTCATCACCCCGGGTATGGTCAATGCCGACGACAAGCGCCGCTATCTCGTGGTCGCCCCGCAAACGTCGGGCAAGCCTGGCGCTCCCATACAGATCCAGTCGCCGTGACTGGGCATTCTGCCGCCGCGAACGCGACGTGGCGGCGGAGCCGCGCTCTTTGGCGATAATTGCCGTATTCTTTCGCCCCTGGACCAACCCGGCGCCTCGATTGTCGAAACCTCGAAGCGCCGCCGCACCCTTCACCTTTTATGAGCAAGCCAAACGCACAACAGCGCCGTCTGGATGCATTGCTGCATCAGGCCGTCGCCATGCAGCAGAACGGAGCGCATGCCGAAGCAGAAGAGATCTATCGCGAGATCCTGGCTGAGCGCCCCATGCACCTCGATGCACTCCAGTTGCTCGGCGCGCTGGCGCTGCAGACGGGACGCATCGGCGAGGGCATCGAACTGCTGAAGAAGGCCATCTCGATCAACAGCAGGCACGCACCGCTTCACTCGAATCTCGCCTATTCCTACAACGCGCAGCGCCGCTTCGGGGAAGGTCTGGCAAGTGCGAATCGCGCGCTGGCGCTGCAACCCGCTTTCGCCGACGCCCTGAACAATCGCGGCAACGCATTGGCCGGTCTCGACCGCCCGGCAGAAGCACTGGAGAGTTTCGACAAGGCGCTCGCGTTGCAGCCCGAACTCGCACAGGCTTGGAACAACCGTGCGTGTGTATTGCGCGACCTCGACCGCCCCGCAGAGGCGATGACGAATTGCAATCAGGCCATCGCCTTGCAGTCCAGCTATGCCGAAGCGTGGAGCAATCGCGCCAATGCGCTGAGCGATATGAATCGTCCGCTCGACGCGCAGGCGAGTTATCAGCGTGCACTCGAACTCGCGCCGCATTTCGCCGATGCCTGGAACAATCTCGGCCTCGCGTTCGTCGACTCGAAACAGCATGACGAAGCGCTGCGTTCCTACGAACGAGCGCTATCGCTGGCTCCCGATTCTGCCGAAGCACACTGGAACTACGCGTTGTGCCTGCTGCAAACGGGCCAGCTCGAACAGGGCTGGCGAGAATACGAATGGCGATGGCAACGCCACCGCATCGCGGCCTCGCAGCGCGGCTTTACGCAACCGCTATGGCTGGGCGATTTCCCGCTTGAGGGCAGAACGATCCTGTTGCATGCGGAACAGGGCCTCGGCGACACGCTGCAGTTCTGCCGTTATGCGCCCCTCGTCGCAGCCAGAGGCGCGAGAGTCATACTCGAAGTGCCGAAGGAACTGATGCGGCTGCTCGCGACGCTCGATGGCGTCACCGAACTCGTCGAGCAGGGCCAGCCTGTGCCGGCGTTCGATTGTCAGGCGCCGCTGCTGAGTCTGCCGCTCGCATTCGGCACCGATCTGACGAGCATTCCATCCACGACGCCCTATCTTTTCGCGGACCATATCGCCGCGAAAAGTTGGGCGGAACGGCTCGCCTCCGAAGGAAGCGCCGCGCTGAAAGTGGGTATCGTGTGGGCGGGCGGGAATCGTCCGCATGTCGCGGAGTTGAGAAAGACCGATTCGCGGCGTTCGATGGCGCTCGACACGCTGAAGCCGATTCTGGACGTGCCGACTGTGCGCTTCTACAGCCTGCAAAAAGGCCCTGCCGCATTGCGGTTGCGCGAGCGGCCCGAGTTGGCGAGCCGCGTGGTCGATCACACGGACGAGTTCGACGATTTCGCCGACACGGCTGCTTTCGTCGATAACCTCGATCTCGTCATTACCGTCGATACCGCTGTCGCCCATCTGGCAGGCGCGCTGGGTAAGGAAGTGTGGATCATGAATCGCCTCGATACGTGCTGGCGATGGCTGCTCGATCGCACGGACAGTCCATGGTATCCGGGTGCGAAACTGTTCCGGCAAGCGACGCTAGGCGACTGGAGCGGCGTTGTTGAAGCGGTGCGCGATGCGCTGGCCGAAAGAGCTTTGCCAGCAGAGTGAAGAGGCGGCGAGCCGTCCCAATCTGCGGGACGATGCAGGCGCAACTCGCCGTCACGGTTTGAAGTTCAGTGCTCACCCGATCCCAACGGGCGATCGGGTGGATGGACGCGACAATATCAATGCACGGTGTGGGCGATGCCGAACTCCTCATCGTCCTCGTCGGACGAAGCCTGATCGAGGATCGCGCAGCGGAAGTCCGACTTGACGCGAAGGATGGCCGATTCGATACGCGCATCGCCGCGATGGCCGCTCAGCCGCGTATTGATTGCCTCTTCGACGGCGAGAATGGCCTTCTCGATGCTCTCCGGGTCGTCGCTGTCGAAACCGATCTCGACCTCGATGCTCTCCAGCAGGTTCATCGCTGTTGCGATGTCCTCGGATGCGACGAACAGCGTCTTGGCGTTCTCTCTCATCTACCCTCCCCGTTGGGTTGTCCAGAGTGTTCAGACAGGTGCGAGTTGCACGACTATCGTTGCACATCCGGCGCGAACCTGCCGGGCAAGTAAGCAAGTGTTGGGTTCGAAACAACGGAGGGGTTGCCGTTCATGGCGAATCGAATAGAATCGACCATTCCCCACCTCGACGCGCGCCCGCTCGGGCAACAGGCTCCGGCCGACACCATCGCGGCTCGTCCGCCACGCCGCCGATACCTCGTAACCCCGCACCACAAACCCCTTCAGGATGCGGGTCAGTTCGCTGAAATCCGCTTTGGTCTCGAGCCGCAGAATGAAATCGAGGATCGCATCGTCGGTGCTTTCGCCCACCACGCCCGCGACGATACTGCGATGCTTGGCGATCACCTCGTCCTGGCTCAACGGATTTCGCGGATCGCCCTTCGCATACTGAGTGGCCGCTGAGAGTTTGCGACCGTCGGCGAGCGTGACATCGACACGTGCAGGCCATGCTTGCGGGTATTGCGCGTCCAGCGCCGGATCGACGTGGCAGGTCACCTTGTCCATCAGGCGTTCGATCTCCGGGCTGGCGAACTGCGCCGGTGTGAAATCGACGAAAGAAACGCGTCGCTTGACGAAGCCGAGCGCGACATTGAACGGCACGCTGAACTGCGCGTCGATCATCAGCTTCGGACGCCGCTTCTGTTCAATCGGCTCGCATACCAGCGCCATCGCGGCCTGCACCGTATAAACGGCGATGCTTTCGATTGCCTCGAGAGGAAGGTCCGCGCACGCGGCAAGCTGCAGCACGGAATCGTTGATCGACTGGATGTAGTAGTTGCAGGGATAGTACTTCAGCGCGGTCTGCGCGATGGCGAGCGTCTCGCCTTCGCCCACCGGCAACGCCTGAGGCAACGGGTCGCCCGAATAAGCATGCAGGTAACCGAACTTGCCTTCGATGGCAGTCGGCGGCGCCGTGATGCCGTGCTGCGCCAGTTCCGCCGCGATCAGGCCCGCATGCGAAGCCCAGCCGCCGTGAAAGCGCTTCGTCCAGGCGCCGTCGGTGACGAATTCGAGCAAACCCGCCGCCTGGCTGCATGCAACCCCGAGCGCATGGGTAGTCTGCCGCTCGTCCAGTTCGAGAAGTGTGGCAGCCGTAGCCGCCGCGCCCAACGCGCCCGTGGTGCCCGTCGGATGAAAGCCGCGCGCGTTGGTCACTGCCGGCTTGAGCGCGGCGGCGACACGGCAGGCAACTTCGAATCCGGCGACAACCGCTGCAATGAAGCGTTTTCCGCTGGCGCCCCGTTCTTCCGCCAGCGCGAGTGCCGGCGAAAAGACGAACGACTCGTTATGTATCGAACCGGGCAGGAACGTGTCGTCCAGTTCCATGCTGTGCGCGGACATGCCGTTTGCCAGTGCGGCCCACGAAGCATGCACCGGGTCGGGGCGGCCGAGCAGCGTGGCCCCGCCCGGAATCGGACGAGCGGCAGCCAGCATGCGGACGGGCCGGCTGGAATCCAGAATGGATCCGTGCATCGCGATCGCGATGTAGTCGATGAAGAAATGCTTCGCGCGCTCGACGACAAGTGGCGGCAGCGCTTCATAGTCGAGACGGGTGCAGAAGCGGGCGAAGGTCTGCGCCGCGCTCGGCCGCACGCCGGCGTTGCAGGCTGGCGTCTCCATGAAGCATGACCTCCCAATACCGCTTTTCGCGGACTATGCGGGGAACAGGACGAGTCGCTGTTCATTATAGGTAGCGCCTCAACGGGGTTTCGCCTGTCGCGCAACTTATTTGAGGCTGACGCCGGCTCGACGCTTTCGCTGCAGTGCGCCGATGCACGCGAGAAGCGCACTGAGCCCCAGGGTCGCGACGACTTCCCCGCGGTGCGTACGACCGCTGACCATCACGGCCAACGCACCGATGATCAGCAACACCACGAAGAGTCCGAGGAACGGATGCAGCCACATGCGCACTTTCAGTTTCTCCTGCGCGAGAAAACGCGCGCGCATGCGCAGCTGACTCACGGCGATCACCATATACACGAGTAACGCAATCGAACCCGTCGTCGACAGTAGCACCTCGAATACATAACTCGGCGCCAGATAGTTCGCAGCCACGCCGGCGAAAGCTGCCAGCGTCGACGCCAGCACGGCAAACACGGGCACGCCGGCCCGGTTCGTGTACGTCAGGACCGAGGGCGCCTGGCCGCGCGCGCCGAGCGAGAAGATCATCCGCGATGCCGTGTACAAGCCCGAATTGAGGCAGCTGCATACGGCGACGAGAATCAGCGAATCGATCATCAGCTTCGCGTAGGGCACATGCAGCGCCTGCAACACAGCCTGATAGGAGCCGATCCGCGTCAACGCAGGATCGTTCCAGGGCAAAATCGAAATGATCACGCCAATCGAGCCGATGTAGAACAACGAGATGCGCCAGACAACGGAGGTAATGGCGCGCGATATTTCCCGTGCAGGATCCTTCGATTCAGCGGCCGCAATAGTCACCACTTCGGTGCCGAGAAACGTGAACATCGTCGTCAGCATGGCGCCCGCGATGGGCGCCCAGCCATTCGGTGCGAAGCCGCCGTGACCGAACAGGTTCGCCGGTGCATTCACGTGCACATGCGGAATCAACCCGACGAGAGCCGCCGCGCCGCACGCGATAAAGATCACGATGGCCGTCACCTTCACCACGGAAAACCAGAATTCGAGTTCGCCATAGTGTTTGACGCTGGCCAGGTTCGCAACGGTCAGCAGGAACGTGACGGCCAGACAGAACTTCCACATTTCGATCTGCGGAAACCAGCTATTCAGGATGTTCGCCGCGGCCGTGGCCTCGATCGGCAGAACCAGCACCCAGAACCACCAGTACATCCAGCCGATCATGAAGCCGGCCCACGGTCCGATTGCCTTGCCGGCGTAGGTCGAGAACGATCCCGAGTCCGGCATGGCGCAAGCCATTTCGCCCAGCATCCGCATCACGAGCACAACGAGCAGACTGGCCAGCACGTACGCGACGATCGCCGCCGGTCCCGCCTCCGCTATCGCATGTCCTGACCCGACGAAAAGACCCGCCCCGATGCTGCCGCCGATCGAGAGCATCACGACATGCCGCTGCTTCAGGCTGTGGGCGAGCGTTTCCTTTCTCGCGGGCTCGACACGGGTTTCGCGGCGCGATCCGTCGCCCATGCCGTACGACCCGATGTCCATTGTCCGAACGCCAACTACTGTCTCGCCTCGCCGGTTCGCCTGCGGGGTATCGTGCATGTGTCCTCCTGAATATCCATGTGCATGACAGCAAGCATCGAGGCTTGCCATGTGGATTGCGTGAGTGAGCGTTGCACCGATCTTCGTCGTGCTATTCGTTCACCACATCCTTGCCATCGACTGCTTCGAATCGGCAGTGGGCAAGTCCAACGCGTAGCAGCGTGTGCAAATGCCGGCATCGTCTAAGCGCGGCGTCGAAGCTGTATGACTCGCGGAAAAGTGCCATCTGTATCGAGCGTGGCGTCGCGCACAGACGCCCGGCAACGGATTCGAGCGTCCACGGATACCACGGCAGCCCGAACATCGATTGCGTGAGCGCAAGCCCGAAGCCGCGCCCATGCGGCGAATAAATCAGTGCGAGCCGATGCCAGTCGGGCTCAGACGGTCCGTCTCCCGTTATCAGTTCGATTTCCAGCCGTCCCGTCACTGCGCCTGTCTCGTCGGGCAGCATGTGAACGTCGAACATTTCTTCCAGGCGGATGCGCACTTCGCCGCCCGGACGATAACGCTGTCCGCTATGGGTTTTCGAAAGCTGATGAATGCCGCGCCCCGTGTGCCAACGAAGCGCGAAGGGGAAACGAAGCCCTCTTAGTTCGACGCCCCGCGTCGCGACGAACCGATATGCGAGCACATCAGCCCGACATTGCACGCGAGACGCCGCGAGCCCGTCCAACGATCAGACCTGGTAGTCGCCGCCATCGCGGTCCAGCAGCCGCAGCAGCGCAGTCCATTCGCGGTCGAGATGAACCGTGTCGAGATACGCATAGTCGTCGTGCTGCTTCGCGGCGTGCTCGCAGACTTCGGGCGAAGGAATGACGACCTTCTGTCCCGCCGATAGCGTGGCGACCTGGATCTCGCAAGCCTTGTTCAGATAGAACATGCGCGTGAACGCCTCGGCCACCGAGCGGCCCGTCGTGAGCAGGCCGTGATTGCGCAGAATCAGGTAATCGCGCTTGCCGATCGACTTCACGATGCGTTCGCGTTCGTCGAGTTCCAGCGAAATGCCTTCGTACTCGTGATACGCGACCCGGTTGTAAAACTGCATGCTGATCTGGTTCAGCGGCAGCAGGCCGCACTCCATCGCCGCGACGGCCATTCCGTACGTTGTGTGAAGGTGCACCACGCACTCGACATCGTGACGCGCCTGATGCAACGCGCTATGAATCGTGAACCCGGCCGCATTGACTTCGAAGCGTTCGTCGCCGATCGGGCTGCCATTCACGTCGATCTTCACGAGCGACGACGCAGTGATTTCATCGAAGAACCAGCCGTGCGGGTTGATCAGAAACTGGTCGGTCGTGCCGGGCACACGCGCCGAAATATGCGTATAGATCAGATCGGTCAGTTCGAATTTCGCCGCCAGTCTGTATGCCGCGGCGAGCTGGACACGCGTGTCCCACTCGGCTTGCGAAATATTGCGGGGTTTGCGGTTGATGTGCGGATCGGTGGTGGAAATCATGCTGAATGCTCTCCGAATTCAATAGTGTCGATGTGCCCGAACGGCACGTCGGCCGGATAAAAAGTGATGGAGATAAGGGCTAAATTTCGGCGGCCATCGAGGGAACCGTGTCGAACAGATCGCCGACCAGACCGTAATCCGCGACGCTGAAGATCGGCGCCTCTTCGTCCTTGTTGATCGCGACGATCACCTTCGAGTCCTTCATGCCCGCGAGATGCTGGATCGCGCCTGAAATGCCGATTGCGATGTAGAGCTGCGGCGCGACGATCTTGCCTGTCTGACCGACCTGATAGTCGTTTGGCACATAGCCGGCATCGACGGCTGCGCGCGATGCGCCCATCGCTGCGCCGAGTTTGTCGGCCAGAGGTTCGAGCACCTTCATGTAGTTCTCGCCGCTGCCCAGTCCACGGCCACCCGACACGATGATGTTCGCTGACGTCAGTTCCGGGCGATCGAGCTTCGTCACTTCGCGGCTCACGAACTGCGAGATGCCTGCGTCGGCTGCTGCTTCCATTTTCTCGACCGACGCGCTGCCGCCCTCCGCTGCAACGGGATCGAAGCCCGTCGCGCGAACCGTGATGACCTTAGTTGCGTCTCGCGATTGAACCGTGGCGATTGCATTGCCCGCATAAATCGGGCGCTCGAACGTGTCTGCATCGACCACCGCCGTGATCTCACTGATCTGCGCGACGTCGAGCTTCGCGGCGATGCGCGGCGCGATGTTCTTGCCATAGGCCGTCGCGGGCGCGACGATGTGCGAATAATCCTTCGCGATGTTCAGCACCGTCCCCTCGACGTTTTCGGCGAGACCTTCGGCCAGTTGCGGCGCGTCGGCCAGCAGTACTTTCGCGACGCCTGCGACTTTCGCAGCAGCGTCAGCCGCGCCTTGCGCGCGATGACCCGCGATAAGCACATGAATGTCGCCACCAATCTTCTGCGCGGCAGCCACTGTGTTCAGCGTCGCTGCCTTCAGCGCCGCGTTGTCGTGTTCGGCAATTACCAGAATCGTCATGTTCACTCCCTCGCTTCACAAGACCTTGGCTTCTGTCTTGAGCTTCTCGACCAGCGTCTTCACGTCGGCCACCTTCACGCCAGCCGAACGCTTGGGCGGCTCGCTGACCTTCAGCGTCTTCAGACGCGGCGTGACATCGACGCCCAGATCTTCCGGCTTCACGGTTTCGAGCGGCTTCTTCTTCGCCTTCATGATGTTCGGCAGCGTCACATAGCGCGGCTCGTTCAGGCGCAGATCGGTTGTCACGACTGCGGGCAGATTCAGCGACAGCGTTTCGGCGCCGCCATCCACTTCGCGCGAGACAGTGGCCTTGCCATCGGCAACCACAACCTTCGAAGCAAACGTCGCTTGCGGCAAGCCAGCCAGCGCGGCGAGCATCTGGCCCGTCTGATTGGAGTCGTCGTCGATGGCCTGCTTGCCGAAAATCACGAGAGACGGCTGCTCCTTGTCGACCAGCGCCTTGAGCAGCTTCGCCACAGCCAGCGGCTGCAAATCCATATCGGATTCGATCAGCACAGCGCGGTCCGCGCCGATCGCCAGCGCCGTGCGCAACGTCTCCTGACATTGCGAAACCCCGCACGACACAGCGATCACTTCCGTCGCCACGCCCGCTTCCTTCAACCGCACCGCTTCTTCAACGGCGATTTCGTCGAACGGATTCATCGACATCTTCACGTTGGCAATGTCGACACCCGATTGATCCGACTTCACGCGGACCTTCACGTTGTAATCGACGACACGTTTCACTGGCACCAAAACCTTCATCATCGTTCCTTTGCCGTTACGTCCTCAGAGTGACCCAAAATCACAAAAAATCCGCAGTTCCGCATAAACCAGCACCGTCACCATCCGGTTTCAGCGACCCTCGCCACACGCTCGCAACCTGCCTGGAGAAATCCCTATAACGCCTTATAAAACAATGCTGTACAAAGACATTCACGAGACCGTGAGTGACCGGAAAGACGAAATTCATTTTGTCCGTGTTGACAGCACTGTAAGACGTCACTCATCATATGTCAACGAACAAAAAACAAGTGGTTTCCGGCGCTTCACGAGACGGGCGACGAGGACCACACCGGTAGGCAAAGCATCCCGCTGCATGCGCCTTCCGGAGTTCGCCAACGGGATTTTTCGCCGGGCGGCAGTCGCCCGGCGCATGTCATGGTTTACACAGGAGAGTCATGGTGGCCAGTCACGACAAGGCACGAGTAGGTGTCGATATCGGTGGAACCTTCACCGACGTTGCGCTCGAACTCGGTGGAGCGCTCTTTTCCACCAAGGTGCTGACGGATTACACGGCGCCCGAACGCGCCATCATCAAAGGCATCGGCATCGTTGCGGACAAGGCCGGGATCGCGCTGAAGGATATCGGCGTCATCATCCACGGCACCACGCTCGCGACCAACGCGCTGATTGAGCGGCGCGGCGCGAAGACGGCTTTCGTCACGACGCAAGGCTTTCGCGACACGATCGAAATGCGCACGGAGAACCGCTTCGAGCAATACGATCTGAATATCAAGCTCCCTCCCCCGCTGATCGACCGCTGCGACCGCTTCACGCTCGGCGAGCGGATCGACGCGCAGGGCGGCATTCTGCTCGCGCCGACGGAAGCGCAGATCGCATCGATCGTCGACCGTATCGAGCAAGGCGGCTATGAGAGCGTCGCGATCGGTTTCATTCACGCGTACGTGAACGGCGTGCATGAACGCATGATGCGCGATGCGATCGAAAAACGTCTGCCCAATGTCTCCGTGTCGATCTCCAGCGAAGTGTCGCCGCAAATCCGCGAGTTCGAGCGCTTCAACACGGTGTGCGCAAACGCGTATGTGCGCCCCATCATGAAGTCCTATCTGGATCGACTGCTTGGCAAGGTCCGCGAAGCGGGCGCCGTCTGCCCGCTCTTCATCATTCACTCGGGCGGCGGCATCGTCTCGATCGAAAGCGCCTCGGCGTTTCCCGTTCGCCTCGTCGAATCGGGCCCGGCGGGCGGCGCGATCTTCGCCGCGCACATCGCGGCGCGCTATGACCTGAACAGCGTGCTGTCGTTCGATATGGGCGGCACCACCGCCAAGATCTGCCTGATCGACGACCTCACGCCGAAAACGGCCAACACGTTCGAAGTGGCGCGCACCTATCGCTTCAAGAAAGGCAGCGGCATGCCCATTTCGATTCCCGTCGTGGAGATGGTCGAAATCGGCGCGGGCGGCGGTTCGATCGCTTCGCTCGACGTGATGCGCCAGATTCGCGTGGGCCCGCACAGCGCGGCATCGGAGCCCGGCCCCGCGTGCTATCAGCGCGGCGGCACGCAGCCGACCGTGACCGACGCCGACCTGCTGCTCGGGCGCCTCGACCCCGCCAATTTCGCGGGCGGCACGATCCAGCTCTCCGCCGACAACGCCGCCACTGCGATGGTCGCGGAAGTGGGCGGCACGATCAGTCTCAACGCGGAAGAGACCGCCTACGGCGTCGCCGAAGTCGTCGACGAGAACATGAGCAATGCGGCCCGCGTGCATGCCGTCGAAAGCGGCAAGGACATCGGCGACTACACGATGATCACGTTCGGCGGCGCGGGTCCGTTGCACGCCGCGCGTCTGTGCGAGAAGAGCGGCATCCGCAAATTCATCGTGCCGCCGGGCGCGGGCGTCGGCTCTGCGATCGGCTTTCTGCGCGCGCCGTTCGGTTACGAGAGCGTCCGCAGCGCGAGCATGCGCTTCAACGACTTCGATGCTGACGCACTGAACGAGATCGTCGGCCAGTTGAGCGAGGAGGCCGTGCACTTCGCGCGCCAGGGTTCGGGCGATGCCGAACCGCTCGTCGAGATCAAGGCGTTCATGCGCTATGTCGGCCAGGGCTGGGAAATTCCCGTGATGATTCCGCACCGCCGCTTCACCGCCGACGACCGCAACACCTTCGCGGATGCATTCACGAAGGCCTACACGCAATTCTTCGGCCGCCCGATCGACGGCCTCGACATCGAAATCGTCAGCTGGGCCGTGAAGGCCAGTTCGCCGATGCCGCCCGTCGAGCGCCTGCAACTCGTGACGTCGCGCGATGCCGTATCCGCTGCGAAGACCCGCAAGATTTTCGACGCTGCCTTGCATCGTTTCGTCGAAGCGGCCATCGTCGAACGCGGCTCGCTGAAAGTGGGCGAATGCGTGACGGGTCCGGCCATCATCGTCGAGCCGGAAACCTCGACGCTCGTCACATCGTCTTTCGATGCAATGGTGCAGCCCGACGGGTGCCTGCTCGTCGTCGCCAAAGAACTGAACACCAGCCGCTAATCAGGAGCCGGACATGTCTCTCAGCAATCTCGACACGATCCACATGCAGGTCATGTGGAACCGCCTGATTTCCGTCGTGGAAGAACAGGCGATGGCCTTGATCCGCACCGCGTTCAGCACCAGCGTACGCGAAGCGGGCGACCTCTCGGCGGGCATCTTCGACAAGCGCGGCCGCATGCTCGCGCAAGCCGTGACGGGCACGCCCGGACACGTGAACACGATGGCGGAAGCCGTCGAGAACTTCATGAACGACATCGGCATCGACAGGATGTACGAAGGCGATGTCTATCTGACCAACGATCCGTGGAAAGGCACGGGGCATTTGCACGACTTCACGGTCGTGTCGCCTTCGTTTCACAACGGCGAACTGATCGGCTACTTCGCGAGCACGGCGCACGTGGTCGATATCGGCGGCCGCGGCTTCGGGCCGGACTCGCGCGAGATCTACGAAGAAGGCCTGTTCGTGCCGATCATGAAGCTGATCGAGCGCGGCGAAGTCAATCGCGATCTGATCAACATTCTGCGCAACAACGTGCGCGAGCCCGACAAGGTGGTCGGCGATCTCTACGCGCTGGCGGCGTGCAATGAAACGGGCCACAAGCGCCTGCTGGAAATGCTCAGGGAGTTCGACCTGAAAGACGTCGAAGGTATCGGCGAATTCATTCTTGCGCGCAGCCGCGAAGCGACGCTCGAACGCATCGCCGCGCTGCCGAAGGGCACGCAGACCAACGACATGACGCTCGACGGCTACGACACGCCCGTCAAGCTCAACGTCACACTTACAGTCGACAGCGATCATCTGCTGGCGGACTTCGCGGGTTCGTCGCCCGCCAGCCCGTTCGGCATCAACGTGCCGCTGCTCTACGCGAAAGCGTACGCGTGCTATGGGCTGAAATGCATCATCGCGCCCGAGGTGCCGAACAACGCGGCATCGCTCGAACCGTTCCGCGTGCAGGCGCCCGCGGGCTGCATTCTCAACGCGCAACGCCCGAGTCCCGTCGCGGTTCGCCATGTGCTCGGCCACTTCGTGCCGGACCTCGTGCTCGGCGCGTTGCACAAGATCCTGCCGGATCGCGTGCCGGCGGAAGGCTCCGGCGCGTTGTGGAATCTGCATGTGAGCGCGCGTCCCGTACAGGAAGGTTCGGGCCTCAAGGGCAGCGAAATCCTGATGTTCAACAGCGGCGGCACGGGCGCGCGCGCGGAACTCGATGGTCTGTCCGCGACGGCGTTTCCGAGCGGCGTGCACGCGATGTCCGTCGAAGCCACCGAACAGGTCGGACCCATCGTCGTGTGGCGCAAGGAAATGCGCTCGGGCTCGGGCGGCGCCGGCAAGCTGCGCGGCGGCCTTGGCCAGATCGTCGAAATCGGGCCGCGCGCGGGCTATCACTTCCGCTTCAATGCGATGTTCGATCGCATCGATCATCCCGCGCGCGGACAGTCGGGCGGCCAGTCCGGCGCACCCGGTCAGGTCACGCTGTCGGACGGCACGAAGATGAAGGGCAAAGGCACGCAGGCCGTCGCCGAGCATGAACGCGTCACGCTGTCTCTGCCGGGCGGCGGCGGCGTCGGTTCCCCGGAACAGCGCGACCGCGAAGCCTTGCTGCGCGACATCCGCAACGAGTACATCTCCGAAGCGCAACTGCGCGACGACTACGGTCTCACGCTCGATGCACTGAAAGCATCGGTAGAAAGGTAAGGAACCGACATGACCGACATCAGCAAGCCTCCGTTCAAGAACATCCTGATCACGGGCGCCGCGGGCGCGCTCGGCTCCGTGCTGCGCGAATCGCTGCGGCCGTATGCCGAACAGCTGACGCTCAGCGATCGCGCATCGCTCGGCGAAGTCCGCGCGAACGAGCGTCACTTCGTCTGCGACCTGGCCGACCGCAACGCCGTGTTCGACATGATGAAGGGCGTCGACATGGTCATACATCTGGGCGGCGCGCCCCGCGAGAATACGTTTCAGGTCATTCTCGATTCGAACATCGCAGGCAGCTATCACATCTACGAAGCGGCGCGCCAGGAAGGCGTGAAGCGCGTGATCTACGCGAGTTCCGTTCACGCGATCGGCTTCTACGAATGCGTAGAGACCATCGACGCGAACGTGCCGCAGCGCCCGGACAGCCTCTATGGCGTAAGCAAGGCATTCGTCGAAAACCTGTCGCGCTACTACTTCGACAAGTTCGGCCTCGAGTCGGTGTGCGTGCGCATCGGCTCGTGCTTTCCGAAGCCCGTCGACCGCCGCATGCTGGCCACCTGGCTTTCCTACGACGACTTCTCGCATCTGTGCATCCAGGCGCTGATGACGCCAAGCGTCGGCCATATGATCGTCTACGGCAACTCGAACAACAGCGCGAACTTCTGGGACAACACGCAGGCGGGCTACCTCGGGTATCGCCCGCAAGATTGCGCCGACGCATATCGCGCCGAGGTCTATGCGAACACGCCCATCGGCGATCCGAAGCATCCTGCCGTGCGTTTTCAGGGCGGTCAGTTCGCCGCCGACGGCCACTTCGAAGATGATCCGAAGAACCGGTAAGCGCCGCTAACCCGATCGACTTTCTGGAAGCATTGAGATGGCACAGCAAGCATCAAAGCAGCACTACGACGTGGTGATCGTGGGCGGCGCGGTCGTCGGCAGCGCGACCGCATATTTTCTGGCGACGAATCCGGACTTCAAAGGCTCGGTGCTCGTCGTCGAGCGAGACTGGACCTATGCGAAGTCCGCGACGGCGCTGTCGAGCGCGTCGATCCGTCATCAGTTCTCGAATCCGCTGAACATCCGCATTTCGCAGTTCGGCACCGAGTTCATCCGCAATTTCCATGAACGGGTTGCCGTCGACGGCGACGCGCCCGAACTCGGCTTCAAGGAAAATGGCTATCTGTACCTCGGCGACGCGCAAGGCGCGCCGATGTTCGAGCGCAACTACGCGACGCAACGCGAAAACGGCGCCGACGTCGCGCTACTCGATCAGGCGCAGCTGAAAGCCCGCTTTCCGTGGCTGAATACGGAAGGGCTCGTGAACGGCGTCTACGGACAAAGCGGCGAAGGCTGGTTCGACAGCTACGGACTGCTTCAGGGCATGCGAAAGAAGGCGCGCTCGCTCGGCATCGAATACATCGAAAACGAAGTGGTCGATGTGATCCGTGAAGGCGCGAGCATCACGGGCGTCAGGCTGAAGAGCGGCGAGAGCATCGGTTGCGGCCTGCTGGTGAACGCCGCGGGCACGCGCGGCCCGGCAATTGCGCGTCTGGCCGGCCTCGACATTCCCGTGGAGCCGCGAAAGCGCTGCCTGTTCGTCTTCGACTGCCGCACGCCGCTGCAAGGCACTGTTCCCCTCACGATCGATACGACGGGTATCTTCTTCCGGCCCGAAGGACAGTACTACCTGACGGGCTGCTATCCGGAGCCCGATCCGCTCGCGGACGTCGACGACTTCGACGTGATCCATTCCGAGTTCGACGAGATCATCTGGCCGGCGCTTGCCGAACGCGTTCCCGCATTCGAAGCCATCAAGGTCGTGAATGCGTGGGCGGGCCATTACGACTTCTGCGTGCTGGACCATAACGCGATCGTCGGCCCGCATCCGGAAGTCACGAACTTCCTGTTCGCCAACGGATTCAGCGGACATGGCTTGCAGCAGTCGCCCGCCATCGGGCGAGGCTTGAGCGAACTGATCGTCTACGGCGGATACCGCTCGCTCGATCTCGCGCCGCTCGGTTATGAGCGTGTGGTCGAGAACAAGCCCTTCCTCGAAGAAGGCGTGATCTGAACGCGTCATCAATAAACAGAGGTTGACTACATGATTGCCCATTCCTACCGGACCGCACTGGTCACGGGCGCGTCCAGCGGCATCGGACGCGCGATCGCGCAGCGGCTCGTCAACGACGGGCTGCAGGTCTATGCGCTCGGCCGCGACGCCAAGGCGCTCGATGCGCTCGCGAGCGAGTGCAACGTGACGCCCATCGCGCTGGATCTGCAGGACACGGCGCCCTTACGCGATCTGTTCGGGCGTGTCGACATCGACGTCGTCGTGAATAACGCGGGACTGCTGCCCGCCATTGCGAAATTCGGCGAAAGCGATCCGGCGGATATCGACCGCATGATCGATATCAATCTGCGCGCGCCGCTGCGTCTCGCGCACATGGCGCTCGACGGCATGACAAGGCGCAAGCGCGGCCATCTGTTTTTTGTCGGTTCGAGCGCGGGTCGTTTTCCGCATCCGAATACGGCCGTCTATGGCGCGACCAAGGCCGCAATCAGCATGTTCTGCGATTCGCTGCGTTGCGATCTGCTCGGCACCAAAGTCCGCGTCACGGAGATCGCGCCGGGCCGCGTGCAAACGAGCCTGTATCGCACCGCGCTCGGCACGCAAGGCGCGAACGAAAAGCTCTACGACGCCTATCGCTCGATCCAGCCCGAAAACATTGCAGAACTGATTGCCACGGCGCTCTCGTTGCCCGAAGCAGTCGACGTCTCGCGCATGGAAGTTTTTCCGACCGACCAGGCTGCGGGTGGCTCGCAGATCGTCACGGTCGAGTAATCAACGCATCGTCAAACAGGACACATTCGAATCATGAAGAATCAACGAGTCGTTATCGTCGGCGGCGCTTCCGGGCTTGGGTTGACCGTCGCAAAGCTGATGCTCGCGGATGGCGCGGAAAGCGTCGCGCTGATCGACAAGAACGGGCCACTGCTCGACGAAACCGTCGGCGCGCTGAAGGCGCAAGGTCACCAGGTGTTCGGCGCGGTCGGCGACATCACGCGCAAGGAATCCGCGCAGGAAGTTTTTCGCAAGGCGCTGGAAGCGCTCGGCCGTGTCGACTGCCTGATCAACAGCGCGGCGATCTATCCGCGCCGCCCGATCCTCGAGATTTCCGACGACGAGTGGGATCTCGAGAACGCCGTCAATATCAAGGGCACTTATCACATGATGGTCGCCGCGATCGAACACATGCGCAGCCGTCCGAAGGTCGAGGCGCATGTCGCGGGACGTATCGTGAACATCACGTCGGTCGATGCATTCAAGGCTCATCCTCAGAACGCACACTATGCCGCGACCAAGGCGGCCGTCGTGAGCCTGACGAAATCGTTCGCACAGGAAGTGGCGAAGGACGGCATTCTCGTCAATTCGGTTGCACCGGCAGGCTTTGCAACGGACAAGGCGAAGAAGGCAGGTTTTCTCGGCGAACTGGCTGCTGCGAATCCGCTGGGACGTGCAGCGGAACCCGAGGAAATCGCGCAATGGGTCGTCATGATGGCGAGCGCGCGCAACACCTATGCGACGGGAGAAAACGTCATCGTGAGCGGCGGCTATATCTACGCCTGATTCACGTTCGAGTGCGTTTGAGTTGCAGTTTGAGTTGCATCAACCGCTCGCCCCTTCCGCGCCAGGGGGCGAGCGATGACGAGGCCGCAGCTGTGTTACAGTCATAATATGTCATACGGCGCAGATTACACACAATGTGCGCCGGCGCGGTACGTCTGCAGCCGTCAATTGCAGAGTTCTTTATCCGGTGTGGAGCACACGGAATGACTCTGGATGCTGAAACCCTCCTTAAAAGCGCTGCGAGTTCGGGAAAGCGTCGCAGCCTGACCGAACTGGTCATTCAGGCACTCAACGACAAGATCGACCGGGGCGAATATGCGCCCGGCGCCAAGCTGCCGACCGAGCCCGAACTGTGCACCGAATTTGGCGTCAGCCGCACGGTGATCCGCGAAGCGGTCGCGTCGCTCAAACTCGGGCGCCGTCTGATTGCGCGTCACGGCGTGGGCGTGTTTGTCGCCACTGCGACAGAACAGCCCAGCGGGATGGGCTTCATCGACTCCAACACGCTCAACAACTCGATGCACGTGCTCGAGTTGCGCATCGGCGTCGAAACCGAGTGCGCCGCCTATGCCGCGCAGCGCCGTTCCGCGGCCCATTTGCGCGCGCTAAAAGAAGTGTATGCACGCATGGAAATCGTCGCCGTCGATGACGATGCCGAATGCGCGCGCGCCGATTTCGAATTCCATCTTGCCGTCGCTACCTGCTCCGAGAATCCGCACTTCACGTCGATCCTGCGAACGCTGGGACAAGAGATCATTATCGATCTGCGGCTGAAGCACGCGAAGGCAAATCCGAAAGAACGCAAGACCTACATCCGGCGTATTCAGCGCGAGCATGGTGACATTCTCGACGCGATCGAGAAGCAGGACGAAAGCGCGGCGCGCCGCGCAATGCGGCGCCATCTCAACGAAAGCCTCGAGCGCTATCACAATCTGTCGAGCACGCGCGCAGAGTGACGTGCAAGTCCAGGCGTGCTACGCGAACGCCTGAACCACCGGTTCTTCAATCGACGTTACGCGGATCTCCGCGCATCGGGCCGCCCGTGCGGTCCACGCAGCAAGCCAGCGCGATCACGCCGACCACGGCGGCGGCGATCAGGTAGCAAGCGGGAATCATGCGGCTGCCGGTGGTCTGTATCAGCCATGAATTGATCATCGGCGCCGTGCCTGCGGCGTGCATGTCCCGTTTCGTGTCGACGGGCGGCGGGGTTGTTGTCGTCGTCGAGAAGGCAGTCTGCTTCGCTGTTGACATCCATCTGCGAACGATCCCCTTCGTGGCGAGCGTGGGTGTTGAATTGCGTCGGCGCGGAAGCCCCAGCGGCTGCAGGCTTCCGCTATCGACACGCGAGTTCAGGCCGGTGCTGCCAGACTTCAGTTCTTGAGCGGCTCGACCTTGTCGCCGACAGCGACGGCCTGCGGCACCCACTTACCGCCGACCACCTTATAGAACGTCGCCGTCGGATCCTTCATGTCGCCGTTCGGCATGAAGGCGATATTGCCGGAGATGCCTTCGAACGAAACCGACTTCACGAACGGCCCGTATGCTTTCGGGTCCGTCGAATTGGCCTTTTGCATCGCGTTGATCAGCACCCACGTGGCGTCGTACGCGGACGGCGCATACGCCACCACGCCCTCCTTGTATTTGGCCTTCATCTTCTCGTCGAATTCGCGGCCCGTCTTCATCCTGGACAACGGAATGCCGTAGTCCCACGACATCGCGCCTTCCGCGCTTTCGCCAGCAACCTTGAGGAACGTCTCGTTCTCGAAGCTGCCGCCGCCGAGCATCGCAGCACGGATGCCCAGTTGCCGCATCTGTTTCATCAGCAAACCCGCCTGCTGGTCGAGACCGCCCCAAAACACCACATCGGGATTGAACGACTTGATTCGAGTGAGTTGAGACTTGAAGTCGACGGCCTTGTCCTGCGTGAACTCGCGATCGACGATCTTGCCGCCCGCGGCCTCAACGCCTTTGACGAATTCATCTGCCATGCCTTGCCCGAACGACGTGCGATCGTCGATCACGGCGATGCTCTTGCCCTTGAGCGCATTGACGGCCGAGTGGCCCGCCAGCTGCCCCATCTGCGCGTCGGAGTTGACCACGCGGAACACATTAACGAAGCCTTGCGAGGTTAACGTCGGGTTCGTCGCCGTCGGCGAGACCATCGGAATGCCTGCCGTGTTGTAGATGCGCGATGCAGGGATGCTCGTGCCCGAATTGAAGTGCCCGACGATGCCCACGACCTTCGAGTCCACCATTTTCTGCGCGACCTGCGAACCCATGCGCGGGTCGCCCTGATCGTCCTCGGCATCAAGGACGAAGTGCACCGGCTGTCCGCCGATCACGAGTTTCTTCGCGTTGGCGTCATCGAGCGCCAGTTCGACGCCGCGTTTCAGATCGACGCCGTAGTGCGCCGACCCTCCCGTCAAAGGCGCCGCGAAGCCGATTGTGACGTCGCCCGCAAGCACCGCGGGACTGGCCATGAGTGCGCCAGCAGCCAGTGACGTGGCCAGCGCGAAGCGTGTGAACGAAAGCGGGGTCTTCATCTGATACCTCAGCGATTTGCGAATGGATGGACTGCGTCCGCCCTGCGCGCTGGCAGGCCGACATCGGCAGGCACGGGGCAAAAAACTGTTTACCGGCCGCGCCATGAACACAAGGTATTAGGTGAGACGTCATATGTCAACGGATCAAAAATGCCCGCCGATCCAGGGTTTTCGAGGAGGCGCATGTGAGCCGACAGCGGCATTTCGGCTACAGGCAAGCCGGTCGGTGCCGCTCCCAACTCTTATATAAGACATAAGACATTTGACGCTGTGGCGGAATTGCAATTAAAATCGCGATGAAAGCAGTGCCCCGCACAGCCTTGGAGCGCCTGACAGGCCTCCCCCTGAAACACAAACAACAGCAGGTTCCCCATGCTTGAAAACTTTCGTGCACACGTGGCCGCACGCGCCGCGCTCGGCATTCCTCCCCTGCCGCTGTCGGCCCAGCAGACGGCCGAACTGGTGGAACTGCTGACGAATCCGCCCGCCGGCGAAGAGCAGACGCTGCTCGACCTGATCACCAACCGCGTGCCCGCAGGCGTGGACGAAGCCGCCCGCGTGAAGGCAGGCTTCCTGGCTGCCGTGGCCAAGGGTGAGACAGCCTGCGCGCTGATCTCGCGCGCCCGCGCCACCGAACTGCTCGGCACCATGCTGGGCGGCTACAACATCTCCCCGCTGATCGAGCTGCTGTCCGATGCCGAAGTGGGCGCCGTGGCCGCTGACGCGCTGAAGAAAACCCTGCTGATGTTCGACCAGTTCCACGACGTCAAGGAACTCGCCGACAAGGGCAACGCCAACGCCCGCGCCGTGATGCAAAGCTGGGCCGACGCCGAGTGGTTCACGAGCCGTCCCGAAGTGCCGCAAAGCCTGACCATCACCGTCTTCAAGGTGACGGGCGAAACGAACACCGACGACCTGTCGCCCGCCCCGGATGCGACCACCCGCCCGGACATCCCGCTGCACGCGCTGGCGATGCTGAAGAACGCGCGTCCCGGCATCACGCCGGAAGAAGACGGCAAGCGCGGTCCCGTCAAGTTCATCGAGTCGCTGAAGGAAAAGGGCCACCTGGTCGCGTACGTGGGTGACGTGGTCGGCACGGGCTCCTCGCGCAAGTCGGCGACCAACTCGGTGCTGTGGTTCACGGGCGAAGACATTCCCTTCATCCCGAACAAGCGCTTCGGCGGCGTGTGCCTCGGCAGCAAGATCGCCCCCATCTTCTACAACACGATGGAAGACGCAGGCGCGCTGCCGATCGAACTCGACGTGTCGCAGATGGAAATGGGCGACGTGGTCGAACTGCGCCCTTACGAAGGCAAGGCGCTGAAGAACGGCGCGGTCATCGCCGAATTCCAGGTCAAGTCCGACGTGCTGTTCGATGAAGTGCGCGCCGGCGGCCGCATTCCGCTGATCATCGGCCGCGGCCTGACGGCCAAGGCGCGCGAAGCGCTGGGCCTGGCTCCGTCCACACTCTTCCGCCTGCCGCAGCAGCCGGCCAGCAGCACCAAGGGCTTCTCGCTCGCGCAGAAGATGGTTGGCCGCGCCTGCGGTCTGCCGGAAGGCCAGGGCGTGCGTCCGGGCACGTACTGCGAACCGAAGATGACCTCGGTCGGCTCGCAGGACACCACGGGCCCGATGACCCGCGACGAACTGAAGGATCTGGCGTGCCTCGGCTTCTCCGCCGACCTCGTCATGCAGTCGTTCTGCCACACGGCCGCTTATCCGAAGCCGGTGGACGTAAAGACGCACCAGACGCTGCCGAACTTCATCAGCAACCGTGGCGGCATCGCGCTGCGTCCGGGCGACGGCGTGATCCACTCGTGGCTCAACCGCATGCTGCTGCCCGACACCGTCGGCACGGGCGGCGACTCGCACACGCGCTTCCCGATCGGCATCAGCTTCCCGGCGGGTTCGGGTCTGGTCGCCTTCGCGGCTGCGACGGGCACGATGCCGCTGGACATGCCGGAATCGGTGCTGGTCCGCTTCAAGGGCAAGATGCAGCCGGGCGTGACGCTGCGCGACCTCGTCAACGCGATTCCGCTGTACGCGATCAAGCAAGGCACGCTGACGGTCGCCAAGCAGGGCAAGAAGAACATTTTCTCGGGCCGCATTCTCGAAATCGAAGGTCTGCCGGACCTGAAGGTCGAGCAGGCGTTCGAACTGTCGGACGCGTCGGCTGAGCGTTCGGCCGCCGGTTGCACGGTGCACCTGAACAAGGAACCGATCATCGAGTACCTCAACAGCAACATCACGCTGCTGAAGTGGATGATCGCGCAGGGCTATCAGGATCCGCGCAGCCTGCAGCGCCGTATCAAGGCGATGCAGCAATGGCTGGCCGACCCGCAACTGCTGTCGCCGGATGCCGACGCCGAGTACGCAGCCGTCATCGAAATCGATCTGGCCGACATCCACGAGCCGATCGTGGCGTGCCCGAACGATCCGGACGACGTGAAGACGCTGTCGGACGTGGCCGGCGCGAAGATCGACGAAGTGTTCATCGGCTCGTGCATGACCAACATCGGTCACTTCCGTGCCGCGTCGAAGCTGCTGGAAGGCAAGCGCGATATCCCCGTCAAGCTGTGGGTCGCTCCGCCGACCAAGATGGACCAGAAGCAGCTGACGGAAGAAGGCCACTACGGCGTCTTCGGCACCGCTGGCGCGCGCACCGAAATGCCGGGCTGCTCGCTGTGCATGGGCAACCAGGCACAGGTGCGCGAAGGCGCGACGGTCATGTCGACGTCGACGCGTAACTTCCCGAACCGTCTGGGCAAGAACACGAACGTGTACCTCGGCTCAGCGGAACTGGCAGCAATCTGCTCGCGTCTGGGCAAGATTCCGTCGAAGGAAGAGTACATGGCCGACATCGGCGTCATCAACGCGAACGGCGACAAGATCTATCAGTACATGAACTTCGACCAGATCGAAGACTTCAAGGAAGTGGCGGACACCGTGCAGATGTAAGTGTGTTTGCGGGCTACGGCGTGTCGTTTGCGTCGTAGCTGGTGAGATGGCGCTGCAGGCTCGATGTCTGCGGCGCCATTTTTTTTGGGTGAGAGGCCAGGGCTGGCAGGTCGCAATCCGATGACGCCGCAAAGCATCGGGTTCAGCGAAGCTGATTGAACTTGACGATGCATCATTGACGGAAGTGCGTCTCGGATCGAACTTACGTGGCGATCACGAAGCAATGTGATCTGGATTGTCGGCAGATATCCGGACTACACGTTGTCCATCGCGACCATCTTCAACTCGCCAGCCCAAAAGCCGTAACCTGGCTCTTAGCTCGTCGGCCTTTGCCCAGTCGCGTTCGAGCCGCACTCGCATGCGTTCGTCGAGCAGCCCCTGAATGTCGTCGGGAATCTCTGTCGCGGGAAGCGTCCAGTCGCGCAATCCGAGCCCCAGCACTGCATCGAAACTGTCGACGGTCGCGCGCCGCGTCGCGGCCGGCGAGTCGCTCTTCACCAGTTCCCAAAGCACGGCGAGCGCACTGGGGACGTCGAGATCCTCATTCACTCGCGCGTCGAATCGCTCGACGAATCGAGCATCGACGGCGCCGCCTTCGGGCCAACCTGCATAAGCGTGACGAAGCCGGTTCAACGCGGTCTGCGCCGCATCCAGCGATGCCCATGTGAAATGCAAGTTGCTGCGATAGTGCGCGGCAAGGCATAGATACCGATATGCAATCGGATCGATATGCCTGTCGTTCAGCGTTTGCAGACGAATGAAATCTCCACCGGACTTCGACATCTTCCCGGCGCTTAGCGTCAGAAAGTGACCATGCATCCAGAAGTTCGCGAGGCGCGTACCGTAGGCCGCTTCCGTCTGTGCGATTTCATTGCTGTGATGCACGGCGACATGGTCTTCGCCACCGCAATGGATATCGAACCATGTGCCAAGGTACTTCGCGGACATCGCCGAGCACTCGATATGCCACCCTGGAAAGCCGCGCCCCCAAGGACTGTCCCATTCCATTTGCCGCTTCACATCGAGGGCACTGAACTTCCACAGCGCGAAGTCAGTAATGTTCTTCTTTGCACCAAGCCCTACGCGCTTGCCCGCCTGCAAGCCAGCGCGATCGAGTCTTGCGATGTGGCCGTAGCTATCCTGCTTGCTGGTATCGAAGTAGAGGCCGTCGTCCGTCCTGTACACATAACCCGCATGTTCGAGTTCAACGATAAAGGCGATTTGCTCAGCGATATGATCGGTGGCGCGGCACCACACCGACGGCGCCAGCAGATTGAGCGCGCGCCAGTCCGACATGAACGCGTCGGTATAGCGATTCGCAATTGTCCACGCCGACTCGCCCGTGCGTCGGCTGCCCTTCTCCATCTTGTCCTCGCCTTCATCGGCATCGGAGACCAGATGGCCGACATCGGTGATGTTCACGACATGTCGCACTTCGTAGCCATTGCGCACTAACGCGCGGCGCAAGATATCCTCGAACACATAGGTTCTCAGATTGCCGATATGCGCGTGGTCATAGACAGTCGGTCCGCAGCAGTACATGCCGACACGGCCCGCATCGATCGATACAAACGGGCGCAGCGTGCGCGACCAGGTGTCGTACAACATGAGCGGCGGCATGGCACTCTCCGTTCTGCGGCATTGAACAAAAACAAAAAGGCCGCCGGTTTTTCAACGGGCGGCCAGAAGGCAATTGACTCGACGTATAGCGAACGCTAGACGCAGCCTCCCTCCGGCATGTCATGGCAACATGCGCGTGCGAACAGGACGAGGGGTGTGCTGTGGATCGACATGTACTGGATGCTAGCGTCAGTCGTGATAAGTGGTCAACACCTGTTTGCTCGACGGCTGGTTTGATTCGCGCTCAGAACTGCATCGTCGCGCTCGCTACAGCAGTACGCGTAGCCGACGGGCTGACGTAATAGCCCCATGCAGTCGTCCAGTACCGGCGATTCAAGAGGTTGTTGATGCCCGCGCGGAACGTCACTTCCTTGCCCGCAATGCGCGTTTCGTACTTGCCGCTCAGATCGAACACTGTATAGGCCGGCACGAATTGCGTATTCGCGGCATCGACAGCCATGTCGCTCACGTAACGGCCACCGAATGCAAGCGTCAGGCGGTGCATATACGATGGGTTGTATTCGACGCGGCCAGTCAGCGTCCAACGCGGCGCGCGGTAGATCCGATCCCGCGTGACCTTGAGGCTCGTACAGAGATCTAGAAAGCGAATCGTTTTCACTCCCGGTCTCGTTATCACCCTGCTTGCGTCTACCGTCTATCCTCTAGGAAGTTTTGCCGAATGACGGGAGTTGCCATGCAAGCCGATCCAAAAGTCATTGAATATCTGAACGCCGAACTAAAGTACGAACTGACGGCGATCAATCAGTACTTTATGCATGCACGCCTCTACAAGCACTGGGGTCTCGAACAGCTCGGCAAGCATGAGTACGACGAGTCGATCGAGGAAATGAAGCATGCCGACAAGCTGATCGAGCGAATCTTCATGCTCGACGGTCTGCCTAATTTGCAGGATCTCGCGAAGCTCCTCGTCGGCGAAGATACGCTCGAGGTGCTGCAATGCGACCTCAAGCTCGAACAATCCGCGCAGGCTCACTGCAAAGAGGCGATCGCTTACTGCGAATTGGTCAAAGACTACGCGTCGAGAGTGATCTTCTCCGACATCCTCGACGACACGGAAGATCACATCGACTGGCTGGAGATTCAGATCGAGTTGATCGACAAGATTGGAATCCAGAACTACCAGCAATCGGCGATGGGTTCGCCGGGATAAGCGTCGATAGCAACGTGATTGCGTCCGCCAGGCGCTGAGGCGTGAATACAGCCTTGACAGCGCAAGGTCTTCAAAATCAATCGCGCCGATATCGCCATTCGGTCTTATGGATTCTTCTTCAAGCGATGCCACAGCTTCTAAACAAGCAGCCGTCAACGACGGCAATCGAAAAGATGCGCCCGATGCAACTGCTTAAGAAATTGCTAAGCCATCCGGCGCTATGCTTCTCCTGTCCTTGAAGCACTCCGTCCACGCAGGTGGTTGAGTTAGGGTATCGACGATACATCAGTACTTTCGGTCGCCTTCCCCAGCCGCCTTTATGAGGGCCCGGCCATTTTTGCCGGGCCCGTTTTTTATGCAGTGCGTGCGACCCGTTTTCGTTTCAGCTGAACGTCAAGAACCTCTTCAACAAGACCTACTATCCGTCGAGCGCCAACCGCTATTTCGTGGCGGTCGGCGATGCGCGGCAAGTGTCGCTCCTGTCCACACTCGAGTTCTGATGCACGAGGAAGCTGTGATGAAACGTAGAACCGCACTCCTTTCCGCGCTCGGTCTCATGACGGCATCGATCATGCCGGGCACGATCCGCGCCAAAGCCCGCGATGCACGAAACAGGATCGTCATGGTCGTGCAACCGAACGGCCTTGACATCGCCGTCGACGAACGGATTGCCACGCATCTTCGCGAACGGGGCTATCCGGTGCAACTCGTCGATCAGAACCCTCGCACCGAACTCGCGCGCGACGCCGGGCTGATCGTCATTTCGTCGACGGTGTCGTCCAGGGACGTCCTTCCCGGATGGCGCACGCTGCCCGTGCCGCTCGATGAGCAACGATTCGTTCACGAACCTCTCGTCATCGGGACAACCACTGTTCGATGCGGCAATCGACTGGGCCATCGCGCGATAGCCCGTGTACGCATCAATGGTGCTCGAACAGCTGGCTATTGCTTCCGCTCTTTACTGGCGAGCCCGACTGCGAGAAATTCAACGGCATCGTTCCATATCCGCTCGCGGACTGTCGTCCTGCAGCAGAAGCATTCTGATCGTATTCGGGGTAGTGCACCTTCGACTGGTGCAAGGTGCCGTCCTTCCCCGCTTGCACGATCTGCGCCTTGACCTCGTCGCGCGTCAATCCATTCGAATCGGCTTTTGCGTATGAAATCATCGGCATTGCGAGCGCAGCAACGATCATGGAAATGGTGAATGAGATTTTCATCTGGCTCTCCTTTGATGAGCAATAAATTGGCAAGCAACTATCCGCATTCAGAATCGAACCGGCGGTGCTTCACGTTCAGACTAGTCCCGACAACTTAAAGAATCCTTATCTTCCAGAACCGCATATCCGATTCTTCGGTCGTGGGCCATCGACTGGATCACATGATGAAGGATTGTCCGCGTGTCACGATAACGACATGCTGGCAGCATGATTACGATCCTGTTATCTAACGCAATCGCGATTCGCGATCCAGCAAGAGAAATAACAGCGCTCGCAATCCATCCCCTAAGCATTCGATAAGGTACGCGCCCTCATAGTGCAACCTGAAAAACGAGTGACTCATCGTGAGAAAAGGGGTGCAAAGGAATGTCACGCGAACATCACGCGATGCTGCAGAACAAGGTTCCCGAAGTCACGATCGCCTTCTGGACAATCAAGGTTCTATCCACCACTGTCGGCGAAACGGGCGCCGACTATCTCGCCGTTCACGTCGGCCTTGGCACCGCGGTGACGATAGCGCTCACGCTCATGTTCCTCGCGGCGGCGCTCGTCGCGCAGTTGAAGAAGCGGGCCTACGTTCCATGGATTTACTGGCTAACCGTAGTGCTGGTGAGCATCGTCGGCACGCAGTTGACCGACTTGCTCAGCGATGTTCTCGGCGTGAGTCTTTACGTCAGCACCGCCGCATTCGGTGTCCTGCTCTGCGTGATCTTTGAGGTCTGGTACCAGAGCGAACGAACGCTTTCCATTCATACCATCGTCACTCGCAAGCGCGAGCTGTTTTACTGGGCGGCTATCCTCGTGACGTTCGCACTGGGGACGGCGGCCGGCGACCTGGCAACTGAAGCGCTGGGACTCGGCTTCGGTCCCGGCGTAGTCGTATTCGGCTTTCTGCTCGTCATGATGGGTGTGGCCGCCTACCTCGGCGCGAATCGCGTGCTGACCTTCTGGCTCGCATACATCCTCACCCGACCCTTCGGCGCCTCGCTCGGCGATCTTCTCTCGCAATCCAGGGAATATGGCGGCATGGGTATGGGCACGATCGTCACCAGCGTCGCCTTTCTTTCGGTGATCGTCATGCTCGTCATCCTGCACACCGCAGCGCGGACCAGACACGGCAACGCCAGCACCACATGACCACATTTCTGCGCCCCATTATTTGTCCATTTATCGCTGTCTCTCGAACGGAGAATCAAGAATGAAACACGCCATCGTCAGGTCGGGACTTCTTGTCGCAACGACGGTAGCCGTCGTGTCCGGCGTGTCATACAGCGCGAAGACTCCGCAATGGGTCACGGCGCTTTCGCCCGTCTCTTACGCAAATGCGGCGACAGAAGCTTCGAAGCTTGGTGATCTGTCGAAATTCCGCGTCGTTGTGGCCGATACATCGAAGCTGGTCGATGCACACGATCTCGCAGGCGCGAAGAAACGGATCAAGGATCTCGAAACGTCCTGGGACGATGCTGAACCCGCACTCAAGCCACGAGCGGCCGCGGATTGGCACAAACTGGACAAGTCGATCGACGGTGCGCTCGAAGCGCTTCGCGAGAGTTCGCCAAGCGAAGCAAAGTGCAAGAAAACACTGGCCGATCTGTTGGCGTTGATGGATCGAATGAGCGCAAAGGCTTGAGCGACGCAGCAACGATCCAGGCGATGCGAATGACGTCAATCCGGCGTTGGCTACTGGGATGGTTAATCGCCGGACTTGGCGTGTCGGCGTTGACCGCAGGCTACGGCATATTCCACACTGCACGCGACGAAGCCAGCGAGCTATTCGACTACGAGCTGCGCACCGTGGCCGAGTCGCTGCCCGCGAACATCCGTGCGGCCGATACCCTTCTTCAAAGAAAGCCGGACTTCGAAGGCCTGTCAGAAGACCGCCTGTTTATCGAAGTGTGGAATCAGGATGGCGGAAGCGTATACAAATCGCTGGGAGGCGTGGATCTCCCGCGCTTCTCGCCCGGTCTGCGCACAATTGAACGCGACGAATATCACTGGCGCGTGTATGGCGTCAAACAGGACAGCCGCTTCATCCAGATTGCGCAGCCGATATCCGTGCGCGAGGATCTCGCGCTGCGGCTCGCGTTACGTACACTGGCACCGCTCGCTCTGCTCATCCCCGCCATTATCGCGATCGTGCTGGTCGTCGTCGGGCGGGGGCTCGCACCGCTTGCAGACATCTCCCGTGCATTGACAAAGCGCTCCTTAGATTCGCTCGAACCCTTGCGGCTGAGTGCAGGCACACCGATCGAAATCGAACCACTCGTCCACGCGCTGAACGATCTTCTGCATCGACTCGACGTTGCATCACAAACGCAACGCACATTCGTCGCCGATGCTGCACACGAATTGCGCTCGCCTCTGGCGGCATTGAAGCTTCAGTTGCAGTCCGCCGAGCGGGATGGGTCACTGGTTGGAAGCAAGCAGACCTTCGAGCGTATCGAGGGCCGTCTCAACCCATCTCGTTATACAGAAGTGGCCGCAGTAGCGGACGTTTGCCCAAAAGCGCATTGAGCGATGCACCGGCGTGACAGGGGTTGTTAACGGCCGGAATTTCGCGTTTACTCTCGACTTTTCGAATGCAGATTCGCAATGAGCCGGGAGCGTGGGTGGACGAGGAATTTGAAACACTGGATCTGGGTGACCCAAGGCGGGATCGTCGGGCGAAGCAATTGCTGAAGCGGTTTGCCACGCGTCCCACTGCGAGTATTCCGGGTGCCTGTGAGGGCTGGGCCGAGACCATGGCGGCGTATCGCTTTCTGGGCAATGAGCACATCGACTGGCGCGACATGATGCAGCCGCACTGGGAGCGCACCACTGCGCGCATGGGCGAGTTACCGGTAGTCCTCTGCGTGGCTGACACGACGGAGCTGAATTTCAACGGCCAGGACATCGAGGGGGCCGGCCCGCTCAGTTACGAAGCGCAGGTGGGCATGTATCTTCACGCGACCTATGCGGTCACACCGGATCGCGAGGCGCTGGGTGTCATGAACGCCTGGATGTGGGCACGCGAGCCGCGCGACGAAAACGGCCAGCGTGGCGGCGTGCGCGAGAGCGTTCGATGGATCGAAAGTTATGAGATCGTGGCGCAGCAGGCGGCAGCCATGCCCGGCACGCGGCTGGTATATATGGCCGATCGCGAGGGTGATATCGCCGCGCTCATGCAGCGTGCGCAGGAGTTGGGCGAACCGGCTGACTGGCTGATCCGCTCCCAGCACAACCGCGCACTCAAGGGCGAAGCGAAACTGTGGGAGACGGTACACGCGAGCGAGGTGCTCGGTCATATCAGCTTCGTGCTGCCCGGGCGAGGTGGCCAGAAGGCGCGTGAAGTGAAGCAGGAGCTGCGCGCACAGCGCGTGACGTTACCCGGGCGCGGCGGCGTCGAGCTGAGCTGCATTGAGGCATGTGAAGTGGATGCGCCCACTGACGTGAAGCCCGTCGTCTGGCGCCTGCTGAGCAATCGCGAAGTGCCCGATGCGCATGCGCTCACCGAACTGATTGACTGGTACCGCGCGAGGTGGGAGATCGAGATGTTCTTCAATGTGTTGAAGAACGCCTGCCGGGTTGAAACGCTGCAGCTCTCGCAGATGGAGCGCGTGGAGAAGGCGCTTGTGCTGTATATGGTGGTGTCCTGGCGTATCGCACGGCTCATGCGACTGGGCAGGACCTGCCCGGACCTGGATGCCTCGCTGTTCTTTGAGGCTGACGAGATACACGGCGCACACGTGCTCTCAAAGAAACCCCGCCCAAAAAAGCCACCGACGCTTAACCAGATGATACGGATGATCGCGTCACTGGGTGGATTCCTCGGACGCAAGGGCGATGGTGAACCCGGCGCGAAGACACTGTGGATTGGTATGCAGCGTGTCATGGATGCGGTGATCACCATCCAGATCCTGCGCGACGGGTACGACACTTCTGTATAACGAGATGGTCTCAACCGGCTCATCCATCTTGTGCATCAGTTGCTGACGCTGGCTCGCGAAGAGGCGCAAACGAACGCGCGATTCGAGCTGGTCAGCTTGCGGCGGCTGTGTGAGCGGGTCGTCGCGGATATTTCTCTGCTTGCGGAGGCGAAGCAGATCGATCTCGGTCTGGAATGCGCTCCATCCGCACAACCGGACGACTCATTCAAGGTCAACGTGGAGCCCGCCGGAATCGAAATATTGCTCACCAATCTGATCGATAACGCAATCCGCTATACGCCGAACGGCGGAAAGGTCGATGTCGTGATCAAACGCGAAGACGGCCTGGTGAGTGTCGGCGTCTCCGATAGTGGGCCCGGTCTTCCCGACGAAGAGTGCGAGCGTGTGTTCGATCGCTTCTATCGCAGCACAGGCACCAAGGAACAGGGCAGCGGTCTTGGACTGGCGATCGCACTCAAGGTCGCGCAACGGCATCACGCGACGCTGCGGATGAAAAACCATGCCGGTCGGCCTGGGTTGAATGTCACGCTGTCGGGACTTCGTTCTGAAAGCCAGCCTTAGCGGGGACGGCAATGCGTCCGGCTGGCAAGCCGAACCCGATTCGCGCTCAAACCGTCCGCAACATCCCGCCGTCGACGAAACAGGTCGAACCAACACTATAGCTCGCGCGCTCCGAGCACAGAAACACGATGAAGTCCGCCAGCTCCGTTGGCGTCGCGAAGCGGCGGATCGGCGCGAACTCGTCGGCCACCTGTTGCAGATGCCCTTCCCAATCGCCGCCCGTGTCCTGCGTCAGCTCCTTCGCAGTCTTGATCCAGTCGGGCGTGAGAACGAGGCCGGGATTGATCGTGTTCACGCGGATATTGTCTTTGATCACCTCGTTGGCGAGATTCTTCGAAAACATCATCAGCGCGGCTTTGGTCACGTTGTAGATCGGCTCGTAGCCGAGCGGCTGCACCGCGCAGATCGACGCGTTATGCAGAATCGCTCCTCCGCCTCGCCGCTTCATCGACGGCACGAGCCCACGCGCAAGCCGCACTGCCGCCATCACATGCAAGTCCCAGTACGACTGCCACTTCTCGTCGGGCGCTTCCATGATGGTCTCGTTGCTGCCCGTGCCCGCGTTGTTGAACAGGATATCCGCGCCGTCGAATTGCTGGTTCGCCGCGTCGACCAGCGCGTCCACGCCTTCCTTCGTCGCCACGTCGCACGCCACGGGGACGACGCGTACGCCGTGGCGCGCGGCAATGTCCGCCGAAATCTGTTCGAGCCGGTCGCGCTGGCGCGCCGCCAGCACGAGACTTACGCCTTCGGCAGCGAACCCTTCCGCGACCGCCAGTCCAATGCCGACGCTCGCGCCCGTCAACACCGCAACCTTCCCACGCAGTTTCAGATCCATTGTCGTCTCCGCTCCATGTCGTGAATGGGTCCAGCCGTACCGATCGGCGATCGGCCATAGATGCCCTCGGGCCCCACACGCGCATTGTGCTGGAGATTGATGCTTTCGTCGCGATCGCCCGCCTGTTTACCTCGCGCCTCCCTTTCCGCTCATTGCGCGATGCCGGAACAGGCAGACCAGTTCGCTCGCCACGTGCGCGGCCGCCAGCGCCGTGATATCCGCATGATCATATGCGGGAGCAACCTCGACGACGTCCGCGCCGATCAGGTCGATCGCGCCGAGTCCACGCATGATCGCAAACGCCTGAGCTGTGGAAAGACCGCCAGGAACCGGCGTTCCCGTGCCCGGCGCAAACGCGGGGTCCAGGCTGTCGACATCGAACGTGAAATACGCCGGACGGTCCCCGACGACCGAGACGATGCGCTCGATCGTCGCTCTCACGCCATGTTCATGTACCCACGGTGCGTCCAGAACATGAAAGCCCATGAAATCGTCGTTCCACGTGCGGATGCCGATTTGCACGGACCGCTGCGGGTCGATCAATCCTTCCTTGACGGCCTTGTAAAACATCGAACCGCGATTGAGACTGTCGGGCTGATCGTCGGGCCATGTATCGCAATGCGCATCGAAATGGACCACCGACAACCCCTTGCCATACTTCTGCGCATGCGCGACCAGCAACGGATAGCTGATGTAATGGTCGCCGCCTAGCGTCAGCATCTTCGCGCCCGATGCGAGTATGGTGCGCGCGTGCGCGACGATCGTCTCCTTCACCGTCGCGGGATTGTGCACGTCGAGCCAGCAATCGCCGTAATCGATTACCGCATAGTCGTCGAACGGATTGACGCCCCACGGGTACGGAAGCAGCACGCCGAGCTGGCTGCTCGCCGAGCGGATCGCGCGAGGCCCGAGGCGCGCGCCGGGCCGGTTCGTCGTTGCGATGTCCAGCGGCACGCCTGTGACGGCGAGGTCGATACCCGTCAGATCCTTCGTGTAAAGCCGCCTCATGAAGGACACGACACCGGCATAGGTGTTTTCCTTCGATGATCCATATGGCGACTCGCGACGAATTGCGCCGTCGCCGCGTATGACTTCGCGTTTGTCCATGTCGTTCCGCGAGCGTGATCGTTGTGAAGCGGTCAGATGCCCAATGCGCAGCCGTCCTTGCGATGGTCCGACGCGCCGATCAGCGTGCCGTTGTCCCAGTCGATCCTGATGGCCTGCGCGCCGCCGATGGCCCAGTTCGGGGGCGCCAGTCTGAATCCGCGTTTCGTCAATTCGTCGCGCGTCGCAGCCGGCAAGGTGGATTCCGCTTCGACGACACCCGTGCCCGGTTGCGGAAACACGCGCGGCAACGAGATCGCCGACTGCATGTCCAGTCCATAGTCCAGCACCTTCGACAGAAAATGAGCGTGCCCCATTGCCTGATAGTGGCCGCCCATCACGCCGAAGGTCATCTGCACCTTGCCGTCTTTCGTGACCATGCCGGGAATGATGGTGTGCATGGGTCTAGCGTGCGGCGCGATCGCATTGGGATGTCCTTCCTCGACGGCAAAACTCTGGCCACGGTTATGCAGCATCACGCCGCTATGCGGCGCCATGATCCCGCTGCCGAACGGATGAAACAGCGAGTTGATGAAGCTCGCGCAATTGCGATCCTTGTCGACGACGCAGATATAGACCGTGTCCTTGTGATCGGCGGGACGATACGTGGATACGTCCGTCATCGCATGGTCGAGCGAGATTCTCGCGCGCAGCTTCGCAACGGTTTCGTCCGACAGCAACGCATCGACATCGATCGGCGTCCCGCGCGGGTCGCCGAGCAGCGCGTCGCGGATCGAATAGGCCAGCCGCGTCGCTTCGATTTCCCGGTGAAGCCGGTCGGCGCCGAGCGGATCGTCGGTTGCATCGAATCCTTCGAGAATCTTCAGTATCAGCAGCGCGATGATGCCCTGTCCGTTCGGCGGACATTCATGCACGTCATAGCCGCGGAAGCTCGCCTTGATCGGCTTCACGTATTCGCCGCGATACTGCGCGAAGTCGTCGAGTGTATGCAGGCCGCCCTTGCCCTGCAAACAGGCGACCATATCCTCCGCGATAAAGCCTTCGTAGAAGACACGCGGGCCCGCTTCCGCAATGGCCATCAGCGACTTCGCGAGCAACGGTTGCCGGTGAAGCGTACCCGCAGCGGGCGACATGCCGTCGCTCAACATTTGCTCGCGGCTCGTCTTGTCCAGACGCAGCAACGCGGCCTGATTCGCCCAATCGGCTGCCGCGCGCGGCGCCACCGCATAGCCTTCGCTTGCATGCCTGATCGCCGATGCGAACAGCGACTTGAACGGCATCGAGCCGTGGTCGCGCGCGAGCGTCGCCCATGCGTCGACGGCGCCCGGCACCGTCACGGCATGCGGCGAATGGCGCTCGATCGACGACACGCCCATCGACGCAAGCATGGATACGCTGGCCGCCTTCGGCGCCCATCCGGAGCCGTTGAAGGCGACGATGTCCTCGCTGCCGCCACGCGAGTACAGGGCGAAGCAGTCGCCGCCGATTCCCGTCGACCCCGGCTCGACCACGCATTGCACGGCACACGCGGCAATTGCCGCATCCATCGCGTTGCCGCCTGCCTCCAGAATCTTCACTGCCGCCAGCGTCGATGCGGGATGCGAGGTCGCCGCCATGCCGTCCTTCGACATCACCAGCGACCTGCCCGGTTGCTCGAAATCTCTCATGCTGTATCCCCGTTCCATCATTTGTCGTGCAGCGCTTTGCGCCATGCGAGCGTGTCGTCGAGCGCGCGTTTTGCGGCATCGAACATTTCGTCGATCTGCGCGTGAGACACGATCAGCGGCGGACAGAAATTGACGGTATCGCCCAGCGCGCGCGTAATCAGACCGTGTGACAAGGCGCGCGTGCCCGCATAGGCAGCCACGGCTTCAGACGGAGGAAAAGGCTCCTTGCTCTGTTTGTCCGCGACCAGCTCGACAGCCGCCAGCAGACCGGCGCCGCGCGCCTCGCCGACGAGAGGATGCCGGCCGAGTTCCGCCACGCGCTCCTGGAAGTGCGGCGTAACGGCTCGAACATGTTCGAGAATGCCGTCTTCCTCGTAGATCTTCAGCGTCTCCAGCGCGACGGCTGCGCACACGGGATGACCGCTATACGTGAAGCCGTGTCCAAACGTGCCGATCTTCTCGCTTTCGGTGACGAGGCCTTTATAGATCCGCTCGTTGACCATCACCGCCGAGATGGGCAGATAGCCTGCCGACAGCTGTTTGGCCATCGTGATCATGTCGGGCTGCATCCCGTAGGTCTGCGAGCCGAACATGTTTCCCGTACGGCCAAAGCCGCAAATGACTTCATCGGCGACGAGCAGGATGTCGTGCCGCTTCAGCACCGCCTGGATTTTCTCCATGTAGGTGGCGGGCGGAACGATCACGCCGCCGGACGCCATGATCGGCTCGGCAAAGAACGCCGCGACGGTGTCCGCGCCCTCAGCAAGAATCAGACGTTCAAGCGATTCGGCGCAGCGCGTCGCGAACTGTTCTTCGCTCTCGCCTGGCAAGCCGTAACGATAGAAGTGCGGACAGTCGGTATGCAGGATTCTGTCGATAGGCAGATCGAAGTCGCGATGATTGTTCGGCAAGCCCGTGAGACTCGCCGACGCAATCGTCACGCCGTGATAGGCACGCGTGCGCGAGATGATTTTCTTCTTCTGCGGCCGGCCGATGGCGTTGTTGAAATACCAGATCAGCTTGACGGCAGTGTCGTTGGCTTCGGAACCGGAGTTCGCGAAGAACACTTTCGACATCGGCACGGGCGCTATCGAGATCAACTTCTCTGCCAGCCGGATTGAAGGCTCCGACGACTTGTGTCCAAACGCGTGATAGAACGGCAGCTTTCTCATCTGCCCGTCGGCGGCGTCCGCGAGCCGATGTTCGCTAAAGCCAAGCGATGCGCAGAACAGCCCGCCAAGCCCTTCGAGATATCGTTTGCCCTCTGAATCGTAGACGTACACGCCCTCGCCGCGCTCGATCACCATCGGTCCCACCTCGCGATGAAGGCTCAGATTGGTGTACGGGTGAAGGTAATGATCGATGTCGTTCTGTTTCAGGTTTTGCATGAGTTCATTCCTTGTTCGTCTCTTTCACGTCGGTGTTCCGTTCGTGCCGCGTGCGCTACTTCATCGCCCCTGACAGAAAGCGCTGCAGCCGCTCGCTTTTCGGCGTTTTCAGTACTTCTTTGGGGTGCCCTTCTTCCTCGACCACGCCTTGATGAAGAAAGACCACATGATTCGAGACCTCGCGGGCAAAGCCCATTTCGTGCGTCACCACGATCATCGTCCGGCCTTCTTCTGCGAGATCGCGCATGACCTTGAGCACATCGCCGACGAGTTCGGGGTCCAGCGCAGACGTCGGCTCGTCGAACAGCAACGCTTCCGGTTCCATGGCGAGCGCCCGCGCGATGGCGACGCGCTGCTGCTGTCCGCCCGACAGATGCGATGGATAGGCGTTCGCGAAGCGGGTCATGCCGACCTGCTCCAGATAGCGCTGGGCGCGCTCGGTGGCTTCCGCTCTGGTCAGCTTCAACACATGCCGGGGCGCTTCCATGACGTTCTCCAGCACGGTCATGTGCGCCCAAAGATTGAAGTGCTGGAAGACCATCGCAAGGCGGGTCCGCATCTGCCGCAACTGCGCGGGATCGCTGATCCGGATTTCGCCTTTTCCGCCCGTCGACGTGCGCACTTCGCTGCCATTCAGGCTCACCCGCCCCGACGACGGCGATTCGAGAAAGTTGATGCATCGCAGGAAGGTGCTCTTACCGGAACCCGACGAGCCGATCATGCTGATCACGTCGCCTCTTTTCGCCGACAGCGAAACGCCCTTGAGTACTTCGTTGTCGCCGTATCGTTTGTGCAGATTTTCGACGGTCAATGCGTTCATATGACGTGTTTTAGCCTTTAGCGAGATTCGCAAAGTTCTGGGGACGCAGATAAACCAGATACCTGCGTTCGGTGAGCCGGACCAGGAACGTGATGATGGTCGTCAGCCCGAAATACACGGTTCCGACCGAGATGAACGCCTCGAACGGCGCGTAATAGTTCGCGTAGAAATCGCGCGCGACACCCGTCAGATCGACGATCGTGATGGCGCTCACAATCGACGTTCCGTGCAGCATCAGGATCACTTCGTTGCTATATGCGGGTATGAACCGGCGCAGCGCCGAGGGCAACAGGATTCTTCGCCAGGCCATCATCCGGCTCATGCCGTACGCCTGCGCCGCCTCGATCTCGCCATACGGCGTCGCACGCAGCGCTCCCGCCAGAATCTCCGTCGTGTAGGCGCAGGTGTTTGCCGTCAATGCAATCAGCGCGCACCAGTACGGATCACGCAACAGCGACAGAACGGGATTACCGCGCTGCCAGGCGTCCTGCATCCACTGGAACTGGCCGAAGCCGTAGTAGACGATCATCAGTTGCGCGAGCAGCGGCGTTCCGCGCATGAACCATGTGTAGAGCGCGACGGGCCCGCTTGCGACACGCCTCGGCGACACGCGCAGTACTGCCAGCGGAATGGCGATCAACAATCCTAGCGACAGGGAGAGAACCGTCAGCTGCACCGTCACCCAAAGTCCGCTCGCATAAGAAGAAAACAGTTGGCCGAACTGTTCGTATGTCATCGGTGCAGGCTCCCTTCGCGAACGCCTCTTTGAAGATACGTGCGTGCTCTCGCCAGACAGGCCGTCGAGCCCGATGTGACCACGAGATAGACGGCGCAAGCGGCCAGATAGAAAGTCATGGGCGCCTGCGTCGTGCGGCCCGCCTGATCGGCGATGAACATCACATCGTGCAGACCGATCAGCGAGGCGATCGCGGTCGCCTTCAGCAGCACGAGCCAGTTGTTGACGGCAGCAGGCAGCGCGAGACGCATCATCTGCGGAAAAAGAATGCGCCGGAACGCGAGCCAGCCGGAAAAACCGTACGCGCGCGCCGCTTCCATCTGCCCGCGCGGCACGCTCAGAATCGCGCCGCGAAAGGTCTCGGTGTAATACGCGCCGAATATGAAGCCGATGGTCAGCACGGCTGCGACGAAGGCGTCGACATCCGGTGCATGAAATCCGATTATCGAGGCGATCTGATTGAGGATCAGTTGCCCGCCGTAAAACACGAGCAGCATCATGACGAACTCGGGTACGCCGCGGATAAGCGTGGTGTAGGCAGAAGCCATCGACACGACGGCCCGCGACCCGTAGAGCTTCGCCACCGCACCGACCATGCCGAGGCACACCGCGAGCACCACCGACGAAACAGCGAGGATGAGCGTAATCCCGGCACCCTGCAAAAGCGCGGGGAAATACCGCTGAAGTTCGAGCATGATTCCGCCTGTGATTGCGTGATGGGAACCCGCGATGCAGCCCGCCGGCGATATCAGTAGATGTCGAAGTCGAAGTACTTCTTCTCGATCGACTGATAGGTGCCGTTTGCGCGGATCGCTTCAATGGCGTGATTGAATTGCTGCTTCAGATCGTCGTCGCCCTTGCGCACGGGAATGCCGTAGCCTTCGCCGAGCAATGCCTTCTGTTCCGGCGTCGCGCCGAGAATCGGCTGCCCGACGAACTTGAAGTTCGCACCTTCCGGCTTGGTGAGGAACGCGCTATAGGCAGCTGTCGCATCCTGCAAACCGGCGTCGAGACGGCCGGAGCGAAGGTCCATATACGCCTCGTCCTGCGTCGCATAGCGCACGATCTGCACGCCGCTTTGCGCCCAGTACGCGCTCGCGTATTTGTCGGCCAGCGTGCCGCGCTGCACGCCGACGCGCTTGCCCTTCAGTTCGGCAGGCGTCGCGTCCTTGATCGGACTTGTCTTCGATGCAATCAGTCTGCGCGGCGAGTTGTAGTACTTTTCCGTGAAGTCGACCTTCTGTTTGCGCTCCGCCGTGATTGCGACGGAAGCGACGATCGCGTCGATCTTCTCGGCCTGCAACGCGGGAATCAGGCCATCCCAGTTGATCTGCACCAGCGTGCAGTTCGCGTGCATTTGCGCACACAGCGCATGGATCACGTCGATATCGAAACCAACCGGTTTGCCGTCCGGCTGAATCGACGAGAACGGCGGATAAGCGCCTTCATAGCCGATGCGGATGTCTTTCCATTCCTTCGCATGTGCAGTCAAGGCAAGCATGCATACGGCCAGTCCCAGAAGATTCTTTACGAGTCGTTTCATGTCGAGGCTCAATGGGTTGATGTCATCACGTGCAACCTTGTGTGTCCGTCGCACTCTTTATGTTCGTACTACTAATGCAAAAAACGTGTCTCCCAGGATCTTTGTATGGCTTTTGCTTTTAGCGATTCGACGTCATCCACTGACGCAGCGCCGGCACGGTCGCTTCGATGTGCTCCCGCACGGCGGTTTCGACTGCAGCGGGATCGCCGCTACTGATCGCATCGATGATGGTCGTATGGTCGTCGCGCGAAGTCATCGGCTTGTCCGCGAGTTGCAACCACAGCCGCATGTGCGGTTCGACGACGGTGTGAAGGCCGGCAATCTGTGCGACAAGGCGTTTGCGTCCGCTTAGCTGACACAGGTACTCGTGGAAATTCCGGTGCGCGCTGACCCATTGGTGTGCGTCCTGCTCGTGGCTCTCCATGACTTCCAGCAGCCGGGCGAGTTCGGCGATATGCGTCGGCGTGATTCGGGGCAGCGCCATCTTCGCCGCGAGCCCTTCAAGCGCGCCGCGCATGCAGAAGACCTCTTCCATTTCGTCGGCATCGAGGCCGCGAACGATCGCCCCGCGATTCGGCCGGATGACAACGAGTCCTTCGCTTGCGAGTCTGCGGAATGCTTCGCGCACCGGCATGCGGCTCGTGTCGATCTCAGCGGCGATCTCTTCGGGAATCAGCCGGTCACCGGCGCGGTAGGTACCCATGCGGATGCGATACAGCACATGCGCATAGGCCTCTTCTTCCGCAGTGGCCGCAAACCCGGCACGAAATGAATGAACGCTGTCTTCCATGATGTTCTGGATCGTCGCACCCGTTTGAAATTTATATGTAAGACTGGATATTTGTATCCGTGGATTTAATATATCAATCCAATAAAGCGCCAAAATAAGGGAAAACCCTTGATCGCTGCGCAAGGCTACGCGTCGTGTGCAAAGCGCCGAAGGTGCATGTTCGGCTGAGAACAGATCGGCGATTGGGGTGAAGTCGATGACGGGCGGTTAGCGCCCGTCGGTTTCGGGGGCGCAGCGGCGGAAGAGTGTGGAAGGTCGGACCGACCTTCCGCTGGAAACGACATGTCGGCGGCAACAGCCATGAGTCAGCGCTCAGGCATGCCGGTTCGAGAGCCCGATCATACCGGACTCCCGAGCGTGCCTAGCCGCGGAACAGATGCGAAGCGTGCGTGATGGCGCCGCCCGCACGGATGGCCGCCGCCACGAGCGCAGCTTCCGACAGTTGCGCTTCGTTGGCGCCTGCATCGCGCGCGGCTTTCGTATGCAGTTCAATGCAGTACGGGCACTGCGTGGTCAACGCGACCGCGACGGCAATAAGCTGCTTCTGTTGCGCGCTCAACGCGCCTTCTTCGAACACCGCCTTGTCGAATGCCCAGAAACTTTTCATTGCTTCCGGTGCGTTTTCGTCCAGCTTCTTGAGTCGGCTAAGATGCTTCATATCGAACATGGGATTCTCCTGTAATCAATGGCCTGCACGCTTATAGTAGAGAGCCGTCTGTTCCATTTGGTCTCGATCTGGTTCGAATTCGTCCATGACTCGTCGCGCTATCTTTGAGCTTCCCGTCCTCGAACGCTTTCTTGCCGCATTGGACATCGGCGTGGCGAACTTCACGCTCTGCGATATCCGCGACGGCTGGAGCGCCCGCTTCGACGCCTGTGCAACGGCAAGCCTTCACTACTGCATGGAAGGCAGCGGCGCACTCGTGATGCAAAGCGGCGAACGCATCGCGCTGAACTCGCACAGTTTCGTGCTGTTGCCGCCTGGCACCGCCTACGCGATAGAAAGCGGCCATCCGTCGCCCAGCAACGAAACGAACCATGGGCGCCTCACCGATTGGCCTTCGCGCGAAACGGTGCCGACAATCCAGGCAGGTGAAGGCGCGGCCGGCATCGCCACGGCATGCGGGGAATTGAAGCTCGATACGAATCACGGCACGGATCCGTTCAGCACGCTGCGGCGGCCGCTGATCGCACAGTTCGACGGGCCGTCGGGCTTGAAGAATCAGTTCGTCTTGCTGCTGGCGGAATCCGCGCGGCCCGGGCTCGGTTCCCGAGCGCTGGTGGAGGCATTGCTCAAGCAGTGTTTGATCATGGTGATGCGGCGGCAGATCGATGCGGGAGGCGCCGAACTTCCATGGGCGGCAGGCTTTGCCGACAAGCGGCTCGCAGGGGCGCTCGAAGCGATCTTTGAACGCCCGGCATCGCCATGGACCGTGGAGCGATTGGCCGATATCGCCGGCATGAGCCGTTCGGCCTTTGCAGCGCAGTTCATGAAGGCGTTCGGGCAGCCGCCGATGAGCATGCTTAAGCTCGTGCGGCTGCGAAAAGCAGCCGGGTTGCTGGCGACGACCACGCTTCCGGTGGCAGGGGTCGCGAAGATGGTCGGGTTCTCGAGTCGAAGCAACTTCTCGCAGGCTTTCCACGCGATGCATGGCATGGACCCGACCGCGTTCAGGCGTCGGCCGCACGCGGCAAATTAAGCGGTCTGCGCCAGCCCTTTTCGGTTGCCGGGCGCACTCATCACGCAGGCGGCGACGGGCGGCACAGCGGCGTTCGAGCGGGCGTTGCAGGCACTGTCCGATCCCGGAGAAAGAGGCACGGCATAGGGCGTGCGCTGCATCGATCGTTCAATTCCCGTCGAGAACCCGCCGGATCGTCTGCGCCAGATCGTGCATCCTGTACGGCTTTCTGAGCAGCACGACACCTTCGTCCAGCCGCCCCTCATGAACGATGATGTCCCGCGTGTAGCCCGACGCAAATACGACTTTCGCGTTGTGAGGCGGACTGGCCGCAATGCGCGCCAGTTCGCTGCTGCGTATGGTGCCCGGCATGACGACGTCGGTGAACAGGACGTCGATATGCGTGCCGCCGCGCAGCATGGAAAGTGCGGCATCGCCGTCCTGCGCCGAGAGCACCTTGTAGCCGAGTTGGGCAAGCATGTCGACGGCAGCCAGCCGCACTGCGGTGTCATCTTCGGCAACAAGCACGGTTTCGCCGCCGCGTGACGCGCGCACACTTTGCGTTGCCCCTTCGGCGCGCTCGCTTTCATGACAACGGGGAAAGTACAGCGAGACAGTCGTGCCTTTGCCTTCGCGCGTCTGGATATCGATATGGCCTGCGCTCTGCGACATGAAGCCGAACACCATGCTAAGACCGAGCCCTGTCCCGTGGCCCTCGCGCTTGGTCGAAAAGAAAGGTTCGAACGCCCGCGCCTTCACGTCCTCCGTCATCCCCGATCCGTTGTCCACGACAGAGATACGCACGTATTCGCCTTGCGGCAGGCGCAGCGAGGTCGCGCGCTCGTCCTGGGTCGAATCGACGTTGGACACCTGAAGCCGGATGATCCCGCCGCGAGTGATTGCATCGCGCGAGTTGATCACGAGATTCAGCAGCGCGTTCTCGAGCTGGTTCTTGTCCGCAAACAGATTCCACGCTTGAGCCGAAACGTCGATCGAGAGTTCGATCGTTTCGGGCAGTGCCCTGCGAAGCAGATCCGAGTTGCTCCGGAACAGCGTCGCCATGTTCACGACTGAAGGAGACAGCGGCTGTCTGCGCGCAAATGCCAGCAGCTGCGCCGCGAGCCTCGCGCCCCGGCTCACCGCCTGGCTGGCGACATCGATGCGCCGCTCCAGGCCCGGCTGATCGTGCACGGCCATCGAAATCAGTTGCAGATTCGCCGAGATAATCTGCAGCACGTTATTGAAGTCGTGTGCAACACCGCCCGTCAATCCTCCGATCGCCTCCAGCTTTTGCACCTGCCGCAAGCGCTCCTCGGCCTCGACGCGAGCCGCGACCGCCTGTGTGACCCGCTGCTCCAATGTCTGCGTCAGCTTCAGCAGTTCTTCTTCGGCGATCTTGCGCTCGTGAATGTCCACGACGACGCCCGGCAAGCGACGAGGACGGCCCGTCGCGTCGTATTCGCATCGACCGCTGGCGAGCACCCAGCGATATGCGCCGCCCGCCATGCGGACACGGTATTCGGCGCGATATTGCCCGTCGCTGCCGAACGTGCGATGCAACTGATCGCGAACTCGTTGGCGGTCGTCGGGATGAACGCTGCGCAAGATATGCTCGACTGCCTCGCCGGCACCCTGATCGCTATCCACACCGAACGTATTGCTGAACCGTTCGTCGCCCGTGAACCGGTCGCCGACGATCTCCCACACCCACGTTCCGAGCACCAGCCCGGAACTGAGCGCGAGCTGCAGCCGTTCGTTTGCTTCGCGGGCCGCTATTTCGGCGCGTTGCTTCTGATGCTCGGCGAGTACCTTGGCGGTTGTCTCGAAGACGATTGCCAGCACGCCGGCCGGACGTCCGTCGTCTTCCGCGACAGGACTGTAGTGAAGATCCATCCAGACATCTTCAAGCTGGCCGCTGCGTTGCAATGCGAGTTGCTTGTCCTTGTAGGAAAGCGTGGCGCCCGACAGGCAGGTATCGACGACATTCCGGTTGAACTCGGCAATCTCGGGCCAACCCTCCTCGACGGGCCTGCCCAGCAGATACGGATGACGTCCGCCGGCAAAACCGGCATAGGCGTCGTTGTAGATCATGATGCCCGGCGTGCCCCACAGCATCACAAGCGGAACGGGGCACGCCAGCATGTTCTGGATGGCGGCGTTGAGGCTCCTGGACCAGCCCGCCCGCGGGCCGAGCGCGGTCGGCGACCAGTCGAACGCGGCAATCCGCTGCGCCATGTCGCCTTCCCAGCCTGCACAGCCAAACGCGTTCGCTGGCCACTTCATGTCAGACATCATCTGCTCGACTGTAAGTCGGAGAGCTCGGGGAAAGCCCGGGGAAAGACAGATGAGCAAACGCCGTACCCGGTCGGGAGACCGCAGTCGCATTCGGGTGGTTCTACTTCACATTGCCGTCGTCGATCAAACGGCGGGCAAATTGACCTCAAGAGCTGGTATCCGCGTCGCGACCATTTGGACGACGGTGATTCAGCCCTGCAAGAAAATCGAAGTCGCGGCCAAGGGCATCCGTCCGATATGGACGCCCTCTCTCTAACGACGCCTCATGCCTTCCCCGGTATGCCGCGCCCGCGCAACGAACAGCCCGACGTCTCCGTGACGAAGATCAGCGCCAACGCACCGATCACACACGCGCCCATCATGTAGTACGCCGGCACGAGCACATTGCCGGTGCGTGCGATGAACCACTCGTTGATCATCGGGGCCGTGCCGCCGAAGATCGACGTCGACACGTTATACGCGATCGCCATCCCCGCATATCGCACGTGCGTCGGGAACATCGCGGGGAACATCGCCGAGATGCTGGCAAGCTGCGGCACGTACAGAAGCCCCAGCACCGAGAAGCCGATCAATGCGCCAACCAGACCCTGCTTCATCAGCAGGAACATCGGAATAGCGGCGACAAAAAGCCCGACAAGCGAAAACCACCAGACGCTCTTGCGGCCGACCCGGTCGGAAAATGTCCCGGCGAACGGCAGAAACACCATCATTGTGAGCATGCCGATAAGCGGCACCAGCAACGACATGTTGTCGCTCATGCCGAGTTGCTTCTGCATGAAGGTCGGCATGTACGCGAGCAGCACGTAGTTCACTACGTTCAGCGCCACCACGAGTCCACCAAGCAACACCAGGGGCCGCCAGTACCCGGCAATCAGCGCCGTCAGCGTGACGCTGCCTGGCTTCTCGTTCTGGCTCGTGCGCTCCAGTTCGACGAAGACGGGCGTGTCCTCGAGCTTCGAGCGCAGATAGAAGCCGATCAACCCGAGCGGCGCCGCGATCAGGAACGGCAGCCGCCATCCCCATTCGTGCATCGCGGTATTGCCGAGCACGACCGAACAGCCGAGCATCAGCAACGCGCCAAGCGAAAAGCCCGCGAGCGTGGCGAACTCGAGGAAGCTGCCGCAAAAACCGCGCTTGTGGTCAGGCGCATATTCGGCCATGAAAGTCGCCGCGCCGCCGTATTCTCCGCCCGTCGAAAAGCCCTGAATCATGCGCAGGACGATCAACAGCGTCGGCGCCCACCAGCCGATGTGCGCGTAAGTCGGCACGAGTCCGACCAGCAGCGTTGCCAGCGACATCAGGATGATCGTCATCGCGAGCACCTGCTTGCGGCCGAGACGATCGCCGAGCGGGCCCCAGAACAAGCCGCCCAGCGGACGGATCAGAAATGAAATCGCAAACGTGGCGAGCGCGAATAGCGTTGCCTGAGCCGTGCTGCCAGGGAACAGCGCCGCCGATATGTAGCTCAGACCGTATGCGTAGATTCCGTAGTCGAACCACTCCGTGGCGTTGCCGAGCGCCGATGCCGCGATCGCGCGGCGCAGCAGGCTGGTTGACTGGCGCTGCCCTGTCGCGCGGTCCCATGTATGTGAATGTGCGTACCCCATCGTTCCTCCCTCCTGAAGCTCCAGCGATGCGACAACGCCCCCGACGGCATCGACATCACAGATAGTCGTAGTCGCTTGCCGTTGCACGTGCGCTCAAATTTCACGCGACGGCAACGGCAGCGTCATCAATCGTCCCTGTTCGGACTTCGCTTTGTTATCGCCGCAAAGGCGCAGACACATCCACGCCGTCGCCAGATTGCTGCTCACTGCGGGCTTGCCCGTTAGCGCCCCGATTCGCGCGATGACGGCGGCCGCCCTCACGGCCGTACACGAAATGAAAAGCGCGTCGGACTCGTCGGCTATCGCGGCACGCGCGAACTCGACGATATCGTCGTGCGAGATTCGTGCCATCTCGCGGTCGTCGCTCAAGCCCAGGCATGTGAAGCGGTCGATCACGAAGCCCTGCGCCGTGAAGTAGTCGGCCATCGGATCGCTCGTTTCGACCGTATAGGGCGTCAGCACGCTGATGTGCCGCGCGTCGAGTGCGCACAGCGCGGTCACGGCCGCGGCTGTCGGCGTGACCACATGAGCCTGCGGTTTTGCCGCACGAATGGCTGCGTCGATCTGCGCGTCGCCGATCATCACGGACGCCGACGTGCACGAATACATCACGACGTCGAGCACTTCGTCAGGCAGAATCAGCGCGGCGCCGGCCGTGCCTTTGAGCAGTTCGATCGCGTTGTTGCCGATGTATCTGAAACAGTTGCAGCTGAACGGTTCATCGCAAGGCACGCGCGGCGCGTTCAAACGCGTGCTCGACTATATTCGCGCGTGCACGATCAAACCGGTGCTCGCCGCAACGTATCCGCTGTCGAAGTTTCATGAAGCGCAGACACAGTTCATGGGGAAGCGCTTCGTTGGCAATATCGTCGTCGTGCCGGACCGGCACTACAGCGAAGCGGCTGTTGTGGCCTGATCGCACGCGCCAGAACGAACGGGAGCCGCGCGGGTTCGCGGGTCCCGTTTCCAGAACTACGATTTTTTGTGGGCGGACCTTGCTTTGCGTGCCGGCGTCACCGTGTCCGTGAACAGATCGACGACCACACCGCGCAGCCAGCGATTGGCCTCGTCCTGATGGGCCCGCGTGTGCCAGAGCAGATGGATTGGTGCGGCGGGCAGCGTCACCGGTAATGCGCGCAAACTGAGCGAAAACGGGATGGCGAGTTGCAAGGCAAGTCGCTCCGGCACCGTAGCGATCAGATCGGTACGCTGCAGGATGAAACCCACGCTCATGAAGTGCGGCACCGTCAGCCGCACCTGACGGCGTACGCCGCGCCGTTTCAGCCATTCGTCCACCTGACCGTGTCCCGTGCCGGACGACACGACGACCAGGTGCTCGGCCTCGCGCCACGCAGCGAGCGTCAGCGGCGCGTCTTCGAGCGGATGGCCGCGCCTGAACAGACAGACATAGCGCTGATCGAACAGGCGGCGCTGATAGAAGCCACCTTTGAGCTGCGGCAGCAAGCCGATGGCCAGATCCACCCGGCCGTCGGCCATCTCGTTGCTCAGATTGACGCTCGAATTGCGGACCGTGTTGAGTGCGACGCCCGGCGCTTCCCGCGACAGTCGCTCGAGCAGTGCAGGCAGAAACACAACTTCGCCGATATCGGTCATACCGATCGTCATGGTCCGCATGGCGTGCAGCGGATCGAAGCCAGACATCGGATTGAGCGCTGCATGCAGCGTGGCGAGCGCCTGCGAAACGGGTTCCGCCAGGCGCAGCGCGAACGGCGTGGGAACCACGCCGCCCGGGCCGCGCACGAACAGCGGATCGCCCAGCCGGCGGCGGAGCTTGGCGAGCGCATTGCTGACGCCGGGCTGGCTCATGTTCATCTGCTCGGCGACAGTCGCCACGCGCCGTTCCTGCATCAGCCGCTGAAAGAGCACCAGCAGATTGAGGTCGATATCGCTCAGTTCCATGTCTCTGCCATAAGCGGGGCTCATTGAAATCAGTGATGAAGCACATTCATTCCATCTTATTGAGGAATGAAGGTCTAGTGCTGAAAATACCGACATGGCTTACGCATTCGACGCGCCGTCGGTGTGCGCCAGAACAACGCGAACTGGATATCGGAGACACATTCATGCGGCAGACAGATCTGAAGATTGCTATCGTCGGCGCCGGCATCGGCGGACTTACGCTCGCGCTCGCGCTGCGCGAGCACGGCATCGATGCGCAGCTCTACGAGCAGACCGACGAATTGCGCGAAGTGGGAGCGGCCGTCGCGCTCTCGGCCAACGCAACGCGCTTCTACGAGCGCATGGGACTGCGCCCCGCCTTCGAGGGGGTCTGCGCGGACGTGCCCGGCCTCGTCTATCGGGACGGCCGCAGCGGCGCAGTGATCGGTCATCATCGCGGCGCACCCGGCTATCGCGAGCAATTCGGCGGTTCATACTGGGGTATTCATCGGGCCGATCTGCAAGCGGTGCTGTCCACGGCCGTCGGCCTCGAACGCATCAAGCTCGGACATCGGCTCGTCGATCTTGCCCAGCAACCCGATCGCGTCAGTCTGACCTTCGATAACGGTGAGCGGATCGACGCCGACCTCGTGATCGGCGCAGACGGCGCGCGCTCGATCACGCGGCGCTGGATGCTTGGCTATGACGACGCGTTGTATTCGGGTTGCTCGGGCTTTCGCGGTGTGGTGCCCGCCGGGCGCATGGATCTGTTGCCCGATCCCGAGACCATTCAATTCTGGGTCGGACCTGGCGGTCATCTGCTGCACTATCCGATTGGCGACAAAGGGGACCAGAACTTCCTCCTGGTCGAGCGTCATCCATCGCCGTGGCCGTCGCGCGACTGGGTCATGCCAGCCAGCGAAGGCGAGCAACTGCGCCTGTGCAGGGACTGGCATCCCGCCGTTGTGCAGATGGTCACGGCCGTGCCGGTCAGTCAGCGCTGGGGCCTGTTCCATCGTCCCCCGCTCGGACGCTGGAGCAAGGGCCGCGTGACGCTGATCGGCGATGCCGCGCATGCACTCGTGCCCCATCATGGCCAGGGCGCCAACCAGTCGATCGAGGACGCCGTGGTGCTGGCCGCGCAATTGGGCAAGGCAGGTCCTGGCAATTGGCGCGAGGCTCAGGAAGCGTACGAACGCCTTCGCAAGGGCCGCACGCGCAAGGTGCAGTACGCGTCGATCTCCACGGCGGACGTACTGCATCTGCCAGACGGGCCGGCAGCCGAGGCGCGCAACGCCCGCCTCGGCGCACGCGAGAGCCTGCTGCATCATCTGGACTGGATTCACGGATTCGACGCCCTGACGGAAGAGCCGAACGAACGTCAGGGCGGCATGTGGCTTTGAGGCAGAAGACCTCCAACGATTTCTCCGTGCATCGAGGTTGCGATGATCGTTGAGTCATCGCCTCGACGACGTCCTGAGTCTTGACGACGGCATGGGCTGACAGGCCTGCGTCCGGCCACGCGGCCAAGGCGCGGCCGTCAGCCGTTGATCTTCGGCGAAAGCAGATCCTGCAGCCCGATCGCGTGATACATCTCGCGGCGCATGCGATCGGCTACGGCGTTGACGACTTCTGCGCCGTCCTGCGAGGGATCGATATGCACACGGAACGGACGCTTGCCGAACGGCAAGTCGATCACGCGCACGATTTCGCGCGCGACCTCTTGCGGGTCCGCGTCCGCGGGTTCGAGACTCGCCAGCCCCTTCAGCGCCTGTTCGGTCACACCGGCATACGGGCCGCTTTCATACTCGGCCGCGACCGCGGCATCCGCCGGCTTGCCCGAATGCGCGAAATGGTTCGTGCCTTTCGTGAAAGCGCCCGGCACCATGATCGTCGTCTCGATACCGAAGCGTGCCAGTTCCGTCGAGTACGACACGGCAAGCGCATCCATTGCGGCCTTGGCCGCGAAGTACGGCGCAAGGAACGGCGGCGTTCCGCCGCGCGTCGACGAAGAGCCGACCCACAGCAGCAGCCCCTTGCCCTGCTTGCGCAGATATGGCAACGCGGCACGGTTCACGCGCTGCGTACCGAGCACGTTCACGTCGTACTGCTGGATCATCTGCTCCGGCGTGAAGGCCTCGGCGGGGCCAAATACCATATGGCCAGCGTTATGGACAATCACGTCCAGCTTCCCATCTTTCAGCACATGGTCGATCGCAGCCGCAACCGACGGCTCGGACTGCACATCGAGTTCGACCGTCCGCAGATCGGCCGAATGATCCTTTGACCACTGCGCTATCTCCGCGACGCGCGGCGCATTGCGCCCTTGCGTTTCACGCATCGACGCAAAAACGGTATGACCGGCTCCTGCCAATGCGCGAGCCGTCATCAGGCCAAAGCCCGACGAAGCGCCCGTCACGAGAATGGTGTGCGCCATTGCATTTCTCCTGGGTTCAGACACAAGGCCAACAGGTGGTTAAAAAAAGCCAACGCATTCACTGCTTCAGTTCATCTGCCTTCCGTAGAAGATCTCGCGGTAGTACGAGGCTCCGCTGTCGATGTGCGTATGAAATCCAAATCCGCGATCGAGCATCTGCTGCATGTCGCTTCGCTGAATGCGCATCACGTAGCTGTGTTCATTGACCACGAGCGAGCACGACTGCGCATTCGCATCGGCTGCGCTGAACCACTTGCCGGATTCCGCATTGCCGCTGCGCAACAGCTTGTCGCGATACTCGATCTGCCAACCGCCATCGAGCAGAATCCAGTACGGCGCATTCGGGTCGGCCGCGCCGTTGCACTTTGCGATCACGGCGCCCGTGTCCGCTTCCCACTCACGCGAATGGTCGATCACCCATTGCAGCTGGGACCTCGACAACGCGGTAAAAAACGGCGTGTGCTGCAACAAGTGCAGGTAGGTAATGGAAGGTCTCATGGTCATCTTCTGTGCGGCATCGGTTTCGCGCTTTCCTCCGCACGAAGCCATGCCCAGCGCGGCAAGCAGCGCGAGCAGCGGCACCCTCAGACGGGCGTACCGGTGCGTCCAGCATCGGGCTGCGCTCATCGGGCATCTCCTGTCCGGGTCCGAACACAGCAGCATCATGATCGATATCGAAGCAGAGATAATTAGCGGAGTTTCTCCATCAGAATTCCGTTTGCTTTAACTATTGAGCCGACGACCCTCTACGCGCCGCCAAAACGCGCCGCCAAAATAATCGGATAACGAACGCAAACTGGCCGGATAGTCCGCCTGCCTCTTTCGGTATTCAATCGTGCTCATCGACACTCAAGCGATGGAATGGAGGGGCACGAATCATGAGCGAGAAACGCAGCGCATCGGAATGGAGCGAGTTCGTCAGCGGCTGTCTGGACTTCCGGCCGACGGAAGGCGTCTACCGGATTGCGCGGGAGATGTTCACCGAACCCGAACTCTTTTCTCTGGAGATGGAGTTCATCTTCGAGAAGAACTGGATCTACGGCTGCCACGAGAGCGAGATCCCGAACAAAAACGACTATCTGACGATGCGCGCGGGCCGCCAGCCGCTGATCATTTCGCGCGACAGCAACGGCAACCTGAATGCGATGATCAACGCGTGCCAGCATCGGGGCGCGACGCTCACCCGCATGAGCAAGGGCAATCAGTCGACCTTCACCTGTCCGTTTCATGCGTGGTGCTACAAGAACGACGGCCGGCTCGTGAAGGTCAAGGCGCCAGGCGAATACTGCGACGACTTCGACAAGTCGGCGCGCGGCCTTAAAAAGGCGCGTATCGCCAGCTACAAGGGCTTTGTCTTTGTCAGCCTCGATGCCAATGGCACCGACACGCTCGAAGACTATCTCGGCGACGCGCGCATCTTCTTCGACATGATGGTCGCGCAATCGCCCACAGGCGAACTCGAAGTCTTGCCGGGCAAATCGGCCTATACGTTCGACGGCAACTGGAAACTCCAGAACGAAAACGGCCTGGATGGCTATCACGTCAGCACGGTCCACTACAACTACGTCGCCACCGTCAAGCATCGTCAGGAGTCGAACAGCAAGAACGATGCTGGCGCGGGCGGCACGCTCGACTACAGCAAGCTCGGTGCAGGCGATGCCGATACCGACGATGGCTGGTTTGCATTCAGGAACGGCCATAGCCTGCTCTTCAGCGACATGCCGAATCCGGAAGTCCGTCCCGGCTATGCGAGCGTGATGCCGCGCCTCGTCGAAGCATACGGCCAGGCGAAAGCCGAATGGATGATGCATCGCCTGCGCAATCTGAACGTGTATCCGAGCCTCTTCTTCATGGATCAGATCAGTTCGCAGTTGCGCATCGTGCGCCCCGTTGCATGGAACAAGACGGAGATCATCAGCCAGTGCATCGGCGTGAAAGGCGAGTCGGACAAGGATCGCGAAAGCCGCATCCGTCAGTTCGAAGACTTCTTCAACGTGTCGGGCATGGGCACGCCTGACGACCTCGTCGAATTCCGCGAGCAGCAGCGCGGCTTTCAGGCGCGGCTCGAACGTTGGAGCGATATCTCGCGCGGCCATCACAAGTGGGTGTGCAGCCAGACCGCAAGCACGGAACTGCTCGGCATCGAACCGGCCCTGACGGGCACGGAGATGACTCACGAAGGACTGTATGTGAACCAGCACGGAACATGGCGCGACACCATTCTCAAGGGGCTGGCGAGATCCGGCGCGAGTCAGTGTGCAACTCAGGATCCGGCCCAGTGTGCGACTCAGGGAGAACAGGCATGAGCCAGCTTCAGCATTCCGTCGAACAATTTCTTTATCTGAAGTCCGAACTGTGCGACGAGCAGCAGTGGGACGATTACATCGGTCTGTTCGATCCGCAAAGCGTATTCCACGTGCCGCAATGGGATTCCGAGCATGTGTACACGAAAGACCCTGCACGGGAAATGTCGCTGATCTATTACGCGGATCGCGCGGGACTCGAAGATCGCGTGTTCCGCCTGCGCACGGGCAAGTCGGCGGCATCGACGCCGCTGCCTCGCACCATGCATCAGATCAGCAATGTCCGGCTGACCGAAAAGGCCGACTCGAAAATCGAAGCCGCGGTGAACTGGTCGACGCTCTATACGCGCCACGGCATGACCGACTACTTCTATGGCCGCGCAAACTATGTTCTGCACCCTTCAGGCGACAGCTGGAAAATCGCGCGCAAGCACGTGCTGTTGCTGAACGACACCATTAACGCGGTGTTGGATTTCTATCATCTGTAACCGGGAGCACGGCCATGACGCATAAGGTCGCGTTGAATTTTGCCGACGGCAAGACCACTTTCTTCGACGTTCACGCCAACGAGCTGCTGCTCGATGCAGCGCTGCGCAATGGCGTGAACATTCCACTCGACTGCCGCGAAGGTGTATGCGGCACCTGCCAGGGACGCTGCGAATCGGGCGCCTATACGCAAGACTATGTCGATGAGGAAACCCTGAGCGAGGCCGATCTCGCACAACGCAAGATGCTGTCGTGTCAGACCCGGGTTCAGTCCGACGCGTCGTTCTATTTCGATTTCGATTCAGGTCTGTGCCACAGCGGTGGCACGCTCAACGTGTCTGCACGCGTCGAGGCAGTCGAACTCGTATCCGAAACGACCGCGATCCTGCGTATCGATGCAAGCGCGCATGATCGACGAATCGACTTTCTTCCTGGCCAATATGCGCGCCTGAAAGTGCCCGGCACCGACGAGTGGCGCTCGTACTCTTTCGCCCATCATCCGAACGATCACAACGCGCTGCAATTTCTGATTCGCCTGCTGCCCGATGGCGCAATGAGCAACTACCTGCGCGATCGATGCGCAGCCGGGGATGCAATCGAATTCGAGGCGCCGTTGGGCACGTTCTATCTGCGTCAGATAGAACGTCCGCTCGTCATGGTCGCGGGCGGCACCGGCCTGTCCGCGTTTCTCGGCATGCTCGATGATATGCCGAAAAAGAACAACGCCGGCCATCCCGTGCAGTTGTACTACGGCGTCACCAATGCGCGCGATCTGTGCGAAATTGAGCGCCTCGACGGCTATCGCGGGAAGATCGAGGCTTTCACGCTCGAAACCGTCGTGATGAATGCTGCTGCCGGATGGACTGGGAAGACGGGGCTGATACCCGAACATTTCGATCGGTCGTTTCTGCAGTCGAACGGATTCGACATGTATGTTTGCGGTCCGCCGCCGATGGTCGAGGCCATCAAGACCTGGCTCGACGAACAGCGCATTCAGGACTATCGCCTGTTTTACGAGAAGTTCGGAGAGAGCAACTCTCGGTAGGCGCGAGTGGAAAGCGGCTCTTGTACGACGGCGGGAATCGGCCCGCCGTCGTGCAGTCTAGCGTTTAGCCTCTGTCCTGCTCGATGCGCGCTTGAGGGTATCCGACGGCGACTCGCCGAATAGCGCTTTGTATTCCGTCGAAAAACGTCCGAGGTGCGATAGTCCCCAACTCAGCGCCACCGACGAGATATTCCGTATCGAACCGTCTTCAAGCATCTCGCGCCTCACGGATTCGAGCCGGTACTTGCGCACATAAGCCATCGGCGCACAGCCGAAATACTGCTTGAATCCTTCGAACAGTTTGAAGCGGGACACACCCGCGGCGCGCTCGATGTCTTCGAGCGCGATCTGTTCGCGCGCATTGTCGTGAATGAATTGACGCGCCCGGGTCAGATAGTGCGGCGGTGTCTGCGCCGATCTGTTCGCAAGTTGCTCCGAGTAATTGTGCGGCTGCGATAGAAGCAGGCCTTTGAGCAGCGTCAGTTCGAACTCACCCGATAAATAGAATTGCGCCAGCAGCGGACCTGAGCGCTCCATTTCACTCATGAGGAACTTGACCATTCGCCACCACGACGCCTGGTCGCCCGCGACGGCGTCCATCTCCGGCTGGAAAACGACGGGTGCTTCGACGGGCTGTTGCAGCATCGTCTGAAGAACCTGTTGTAGTGCGGAACGGGGAATCGCGAGATGAATCTTCCGACAATTCCCTGCGATGTCCAGGTCTTGCGATTCCTGCGGACTGACAATCAGGCCGCGATCCTGGTCCGACAGCCAGAGCCGTCCCTGCGCTGCCATCTCTTGCTGGCCGACGACGGGCAGGCTCACGCTATAGCAATTCAGCGGACTGTCGCCGCGAACGGCGACGGTCACGTCGGTTCCGTACTCGACATACCCGATCGTCGTGGCCATCGAACGCAGCACGGTGCCCGACTGCTGAAATCTCAGCCGCTCGGGACGCGACACGCGCAGGCCATGCGGGCCGCAGATGGAAGCCATCCACTCGCGTGCACCATCCATGTCGCTGAGCGCGGCCTGGATATCGCGATTCCCTTGATCGGTCATAACCCGCATTTTCCTGATCGGCTTGCTGAACGTCGCACCCTCGGTTCAATGCCGAAGGGCGCGAAAACGAGGGGACATGTGTTTGATTCCAATAAGACTACATCAACCTGTCACGCGGCGCAGCCGAACAAAAATGCCTGTGCACTGTGCCCGCTGCAAAATCGTCCAATACATCGCGCGATGAAACACATAGCATGGTTTGCGAAGGGACTTCATCAGGAGAGAGCGGCATGACGGAATCCAGAATCGCTTCGGAGTTGAACAACCGGATCGCGTCCATTGAGATCAACCGCCCCGACAAGCGGAATGCGCTCGATGGCGAGATGTTCGCTGCGTTGGCGAACGCCCTGCGTGCCGCGCAAGACAATCCACACGTGCATTGCGTAGTGCTGCGCGGTGCCGGAGATCATTTCTGCTCGGGTCACGATATCGCTGCGTTCGGCGCGCTGTGGCCACAGGCCGCGGACGGTGCGATCAGGCGCTGCATCGCCGCGTTCGCGGAACAACGGAAGCCCCTGGTGGCCGCGGTCACCGGCTCGGCAATCGGATTCGGCGCCACGATGCTGCTGCACGCCGACTGGGTTGCCGCCGGCGAGCGTGCCGTATTCCGGTTTCCATTTGCGGATCTGGGCATCGTTCCCGAAGCCGGCGCAACGGCCTTGCTCGCGCGCAGGGTGGGCGATCTGGCTGCACGGGACTGGCTGATGAGCGGCCGCCCGATATCGGCAGCCGAGGCATTCCAACACGGATTCGTTTCGTGCGTGATACCGGACGCGGACGTGCATGCCGCGGCAAACGATTATGCCGCGCGCCTCGCAGCCAAACCGCCTGAAGCCTTGCAAGCCACGCGGCGCCTGTTGCTCGATGGCAGCACGCTAACGGCCCGTGATGCAATCGAGAGAGAGGTCTCTTATCTCAACGCCTTTATCCCCGCAATCGTCAGCGCATCGAGCTCTCATGGCTAAAATTCATGTCGTCCACGCCCACCCGGAGCCGCGCTCCTTCTGCACGGCGATGGCCCACGAAGCCCGGCGCGTGCTGGAGTCGCGCGGCGACGACGTGAGCTTTTCGGACCTGTACGCACTCGACTTCGATCCCGTGGTTCGCGCCAGCGAATTCGCAGAACGTGCCAACAGCGACTACCTCGTTTATGCATTGGAGCAGCGTCATGCGCTCGAACGCAATACGCTTGCGCCCGAGGTTCGGCGAGAAGTCGACGCTCTGCTTGCAAGCGACACGCTCATGCTGGTCTTTCCGCTCTACTGGTTTTCCGTACCCGCGTTGATCAAAGGCTGGATCGATCGATGCTTCCTGTCGGGTGCCCTGTATGGCGGGAAACGCATCTATGGCCGAGGCGGGATGGCCGGCAAGCGCGCTGTGATCGGCGTGACACTCGGGGGACGGGAGCACATGTTCGGCCCTCAGGCAATTCATGGCGAACTGGCAGGCGGCATGCTGCGCCATCTGCTGCAAGGCACGCTGGGCTACGTCGGCTATCAGGTGGTCGAGCCGTTCTTTGCCTGGCACATACCCTACTGCTCCGACACACAGCGGGCGGACACGCTGACGCGCTGGCGCGACTTCGTCGACAGGCTCGACGAGCAGCCGGGCATGCCGATGCCGCGGCTCGAGCAATACGATGATGTTTTCCTTCCCCGCCGCGATCACATAGGCTTTAAATAATTTCTATCAGGATTGCGAACACAACGGACCGTTCGCGTAATCCGCGCCCAGCGAACAGATCTGGTTCGACGTCACGTTGCCCGCGACGCCGCCCAGACTGTACGCGCCGCCGAAGGTCAGCCTTGCGTAGTTCGTGCTCGCAAATTTGATGAAAGCATAGCTGACAACGTAGCTGACCATGTCTGTTCAGTTGGCGACGGCCTCAGATTGCATCGCCACGGCGCGGTTAGCAAAATAATAGAGAACGCCAGGCACGAGGAGACTCGGAATCCAGCTCACGTCCGCACCGATCACCCTTGCAAAGTAGCTGTGATAGAACGACAGGTCCATGAACGGAAGCGTACTCGCAACACCCAAACAGTAGATCGTCAGCGTCGACAGGTTGAATCGGCCATACCGGCCACGCGAGTCGTACATCTCCGTGACTGAGTACTCGCCCTTGCGAACGAGGTAATAGTCAACCAGGTTGATTGAGCTCCACGGCACGAGAACATAGATCTGGGCGTTGAGAATGTCCGCAAAATAGTCGTTGAAGTGATACTGCGTGCCGATGGCGATGACGGTGGCAACGGCGGCCGTAATCGACAGAACAAGAAACTTCACGAGCCCGCCGACACGCGTCATCTTGCGAAATCCACTGAAGATGGTCACCGTCGACATATAGGCGCTGTAGAGGCTGAGTACATTGAATTCGAGCACGCCGAGCACGATGATGACGAGGGCAGGACGTGACCATGTGCCGAACATCGACGCGATCCCTGTTCCCGGGTCATTGGTGATCGACGGAATCGCGGCGGCGAGAAAAGCGCCCAGCATCATCACAAGCAGCGAGCCTAGCAGCCCGCCAAGGTATGTGTACCAGAAGGTGTCCTTTGTCTTGACGTTCGCGGGCAGGTAGCGCGAATAGTCCGCGACGTATGGACCGAAACCCAGCGTCCACGACGCCGCTTGCGCGACCACCAGATTGAACGCGCCAGCCGAGAAGCCATGCTTCGCGTGGTGAACGTTCGCAATCAGTTCGGGCTTCGAAAACACGATAACGGCCGACGCGAAAAAGATCACGCATGAAAGCAGCGTCATGAACGCACCCATCTTGTGGATCAGTTCATAACCGATATAGCTGATGACAAACGTCAACACGCCGAACAGAATGATGGCCGCGTTGTCGCTCATCGGATAGATCGCCTTGATCGAATCGCGCATCACGACCCCGCCCGCCGCAACGAACAGGATGTACGCCAGCACCACGATGCCGAGCGGCAACGCCGCACCGAACACGCCGAACTGCGCCCGGCTCTGGATCATCTGCGGGATGCCGAGATGCGGTCCTTGCGCCGAATGCGCGGCCATGAAGATAGTGCCGATGACATTGCCGAGAACCAGCCCGACGATGGTCCAGAAGAGGTCCAGTCCCGCGACGATGCCGAGCGTCCCGATGACGAGCGCCGTCACCTGCATGTTGGCGCTGAACCAGATTGTGAACAGGCGTTTCGGCGTGCCATATCGCTCGCCAAGCGGGATGAACTCGATACTTCGCTTTTCCACATCCATCGTGAGTCTCCAAAGAGGGTCGGGTGGCATTGCTCGTCGCGCATCGAATCCCGGCGCGGGTTGATGCCACTCTAGGAGGCCGTATTTCCGGAAACTATCTGATTTCGGCAACTACGGGACATCCCTGAGTCCGCGGCCATTTCTCCGCCTTTGCGTGCGCGGCATGCATCAGAAACGTGCAATCCGCACTTCGCTGATGCAATGCTGGCGCTCATCGCGTAGCTCGCTTTTCTCTTTGCCGAAATCTGATAGTGCTGAGCTTTTTGGCCCACTACCGTCTAAACACCGGAGCTGGCGCACTGCATCCGGCGAGGGCTCGCTTGGACCAGACGACGTGACGCGCCGAGCATGAAAAAAAGCGAAGGTTCGCATCGCTGCAGAACCTTCGCTAAACCCTCGGACTGGATTTGTTGTGCCGATGCGTCAGATCGCGGAGAAGCCGTTGTCGACGAAGAGATGTGTCCCGTTTACGAAGCTCGATTCGTCCGATGCCAGAAACAGCGCCGCCGCCGCAACTTCGGACGGCTCGCACAGACGCCCTTGCTGCAAGGCGATCGCTTCTTCCGTGGCATCGACGCCCATCGCCTGCAGATCTTTTAGCTCGCGGATGCCATGCGGCGTGCGAATGAAGCCGGGCGCGATCGCGTTGCAGCGAATCCCTCTGTCGCGGTACTCCACGGCGATCGCACGCGCGAACATATGACAGGCCCCCTTCGTTGCGTCGTACAGCACTTCGCCGGGCGTCGCGCAGACAGCGGAAATCGACGACGTACAGACGATGCTTCCGCGTCCCTTTTCGAGCATTTGCGGCAACACGGCCCTGGTCATCAGGAACATGCTCTTCACGTTGACGCTCATCAGCCAGTCCCACTCCGTCTCTTCGATTTCAAGGAACGGTTTGACGATGAGCGTGCCCGCGTGATTGAACAGGATATCGGCATGACCGAACCGCTCTCGCGCTGCGCTAACGGCGCTTTGCACCGCGCTCTGATTCGACACATCCGCGCCGATGCCGATCGCTTCCAGGCCTTTGTCGCGCAGCGCACTGGCGAGCGTCTCGGCGGCATCGCCATTACGGTCGATAATGGCGACTTTTGCCCCCTGTGCCGCGAACAACTCTGACGCGGCAGCGCCGCACCCGCCCGCGCCGCCGCTGACAATGGCGACTTTGCCTGCAAGGCGGCCGTCAATCTTTATACTCATTGCACGTTCTCCGGATCGATAGGAATGGAGCCTGTCGAACTCGAAGTTAAGGCGACAATAAACGGCTCACTATCGGATTTCGGCAACTCAGGGATTTCGGCAACTCAGGGTTTCTGCTGGCATCGGCCTCGCCGCTTTTTTGGCACGTTATGCTCTTGAAGCAATTCGAGCTATTCAGGCAATGCAGCAAGCAGGTTTTCGTTAATGAGCACCGCCCCCGTTTCGACAACTTCTTCTGGTGCGCGTCTTTTCGCGCACACGGTCGCGTTTTGCTCATTCACCGATGTGGACGAGCAGGCGCGCGCATTCGACGGCTGGAGCCTGCACTACACGCAGATCTCAGGCGGCCTTTTCCACGGATCGTCGTCGACGGTTTCGCTCGGTGGCATCCGGCTGCTCGTCGAGCATCTGGACAAGGTCATCTTGCAGCAGGGCTCGGTGCCCTCCGACAGACTCGCGGTTGCCGTTCCGCTGGAACTGGAAGGCCACGCAAGGATGTGCGGAGAAAAGAGCGATCGGGACAGCCTGCATGTTTTCTCCGGCGCTCCCGAATTCGAGTTCTTTTCGCCGGATCGCCATGTGCTCGTGAACATCGAAATCGAACCGGAGACGTTATCGGCGGAGTCGATGCGCGTGCTGGGCACGTCGTTGCTTACCCGGCCTACTGGACCGTTGATTCCGATGGCAGCCGAAGTCGCGAACAATCTTCGCGATCTTCTCAAGCAGACGCTTGCCGCCGCCGCGCAATCGTCGCCCGGTGAACAGGCCGACACCGACGATCGAGTTCAACTTCTCGAACGCACCATTCTCTATGCGATTTCCGAAGTCATCCCGGTTGCGCCGGGCGCCGCCGCCAATACCCGCCCGACGAAATACTGGTCGCTCGTGAATTCGGTGCAGGAGAAGCTTCAGGACCCGGCTAGCTGCCCGCTGTCGATCGCCGAGCTTTGCGTTCAGCTTGGCGTGAGCAGAAGAACGCTGCAATACGCCTTCCAGGATGCGCTCAACCTGAATCCGATCGCGTACCTTCGAGCGGTGCGACTGAACCACGTACGTCGGGAATTGCGGCTCGGCGAGTCGGTCACGACGGCCGCAACGAAATGGGGATTCTGGCATCTCAGCAGTTTCGCGCATGACTATCGCGTCATGTTTGGCGAATTGCCGTCTGTCACGGCGAAGCGTGCGTCGCGTCGTGATTGAGAGCTCGCTCCGCCACATCGAGACGCCGCTTTCCCGCACCAAGCACGGTTGATGCTCAATCGTTTTCCACCAGCGCCTCGCTGTGCGGCCGCGTCATTCGATCAGCATTGGCAGACTCGCCGATTTCCTTTTTCTGCCACCCGCGCATCATTGCACTCACCTCTTCTCCAAGCCATTGCCTGAACTGAGTGTATTCCGGACGCAACCTGGCAGACTTGTGTGTGGTCACATAATGATGACGATCGTGGAATTCGAGCGAGTCCTTCAACGGACGAATCAGCGTACCCAGTTCGATCTGACGATGTACCAGATGGTGCCAACCCAACAGCGTACCCTCGCCTGATTCGGCTTGCGCGACGAGAAGCCGGTAGTCGTTACTCTCCAGGTAATCGTTCGCAACCGTCGCGTCCGCGCCATCGCTGCGCTGAAACCAGTTTCGCCATACCGACCAGTCGACATGCTCGCAAATCTGCGCGCGACCCAGCGGAGAGAGATTCAAAGTGGCCCGCGTAAGAAGATCCATCGGCTTTAATGATCTGCCGTGGAAATGATGCGCGAAGAAGGACGGACTGCAAACGGGATAGACGACGTCGTGGAAAAGCGGCTCCGTTTCGTACTGGAGATCGCGAGGCGGATTCTTCGTGATGACGATGTCCGGTTCCATCAAGCCATCGAATTCCATGAAATTGTCCGTCACCACGACGTTCAGTCGTATGTCGGAAAACTGTTCCCGAAACGACGGCAACCGGTGCGACAACCACAGCGCTGAAAAAGTATGCGACACACAAACCGTGAGCGCGTGCTTGTCGGTGCGCCGCACGGCGTGCGCCGCCTCTGCGATGTTCATCATCGACAGATACGATGCGTTGTACAGGACGCGTCCGGCGTCCGTCAGCGCAATATGCCGTCCCGCTCGTTCGAAAAGAGGAACTTTGAGCGAATCCTCAAGCTCCTTGATCTGCCGGCTTACGGCAGCCTGGGTTACACACAGGACCTCGGCCGCCTGCGTGAAACTTTCGAATCGGGCAGCCGTGACAAAACATTTCAAGGCTCGTAGCGACGGCATCTGGGCGAGAAGCCGATCGGCGAACAACGGTTTCTTTTGCATCGGTTGGAGCAAGGTAGCGGCTCTGCACTCGCGAGTACTGCACAAGTGGACTTCTGCCGTTCGAAAGCGGGACACTCAACGCTCGTGTCCCTGCATCGACTATTGCATGCGTCCGGCGTTCAGGCCGTCCGCAAATCGACGTGGCAACGCTCGCGCTCGCCGCCGTTACGGTGCATCGCTGGCAATGACCGTCGCGATTTCCTTCTTGAGTTCGGAAACGACGCGCTTCAATGCTTCCTTTTCCATCTCACCGAGCGGCTGCAACGGGGCTCGCAAGCCGCCGGAACGCAGGCCAGCGAGTTCGCAACCGTATTTGATCGATTGCACGAACTTGCCTGCGCCTTCGAGGAAATCCATGAGCGGCATCATCGCAGACATGATTCGACGTCCTTTGTCGAAGTCCTTGTTCACAACACAGGCTTCATAAAGCGCAATGTGCTCGGCGGGCAGGAAGTTAGAAGCCGCGCATACCCAGCTTCGTGCGCCCCATGCGAAGAATTCGAGCGCCTGATCGTCCCAACCGCAAGACAGGCCGATGCCCGGAAACTCGCGCGCGAGCATGTGCAGTTGCCCTGTGCTTCCCGAGCTTTCCTTGATCGCCACGAAGTTGCTGGAGTTCGATACGACCGTCTGGAAGAACTTCCGTCCCATCAGCGCGTTGGTGCGTCCGGGATAGTTGTAAAGCATGATGGGCAAGTCCGCGGCCTTGTCGATGGCAAGCGCGTGCGCTGCGTTCTCTTCCTCGGTCGGCAACGCGTAAGGGGGCGAACTCACGAGGATGGCGTCTGCGCCGATAGCCTTGGCCGCTTTCGCATATTCGACGGAATCCTCGGTTCGCACGGCGCCCGTTCCGATGATCAGCGGCAGACGCGGTCCGATAACGTCCCTGGCGAACGATGCCAACGCAAACCGCTCCGCGGGCGTATGGGAATAGTACTCACCCGTAGAGCCGCCGATGACGACGCCATGCACTCCGGCTGCGACGAGGTGTTCCAGAACTTCCGCAAACGCCTGGTTGTCGATCTGGCCGTCGGATGACAAGGGCGTGATCGCTGGGGTATAGATACCTTCGAATTTCATCGTATAGCCTCTGCTACTGTAATAAGACAATCAATTCTTTGCGTGACGCAAAGCGAGCTTCGGGAGACTCAATGCCCGAGAGAAGCGGCTTCCTGAAGACTCATCGACCTCGTTTCAGGCGCAAGCGCGAGTGAAATCAGCAAGCCGACACCAGACACCGCTGCCGCGACATACATCGTGTTTCCAATCCCGATGGTGTGCAGCGAGATCGGCACGAGCCACGTGCCCACAGCCGCGCCCACTCTCGAAAGCGATGCGCCCATGCCAACCGCGAACGCCCGGATGTCCGTGGGAAAAATTTCGTTCGGGTAGACGAGTTGAAGCACCTGCGCGCCTCCGATGAGAACGGCATAGGCTCCGAACAATGCAAGGATCAACAATGCCTCGCCATTCGAAAAATATCCCAGCCCGAGCAGCGCCACGCCTGACCACAAGAAGCTGTGAATGACCAGTGAGCGTCGTCCGATCAGATTAATGACTTGCGTCGCGATCATGCAGCCCACGACGAACAGAACCGTGATGGCAACCGAACCCCAAGCCTCCCATTCGCCGTCGAGATGAAGCGCCTGCAGTACACGTGGAGCGAACGAGTAGACGGCAAACACAGGAATGACGGAACAGGTCCAGAAGACCGTGACGAAAAGCATCCGCTGTCCATATCCGAATCGAAGCAGACTGCTCAACGTAACCTTCTTTGCGGCCTGCTCTTCAGGGAGATTGTGCAACCCGAAGTGCGGCCCATAAACCTTTTTGATGATCTGCTCCGCCTCTGCTTGACGCCCTTTACCCATCAGCCAACGGGGTGACTCCGGCGTACCGATCCTGATGACGAACAGCAATGCGCCAATGACAGCTGAGCTTGCCAGAACGAGTCGCCAGGAATCGGCTTCTCCATGCGAAAGAATGATGTTCCCGGCAATGTAGGCCAACGCGGCCCCGGCAAACCACAGGATAGTCAGCGCGGCGAGAAGCGGGCCCCGGTTCTTTCTCGGCAGGAACTCCGTCAGCAGCGATCCCGCTACGGGATATTCGATCCCTACGCCAATCCCGACCAGAAACCGGTACACGAAGAGCGCCTCTCCCGAGTGCGCCCAATACTGAGCCAGCGAGCAGATGACGAACAGCACCGGCGTAAAAAGGAAAAGCGGCTTGCGCCCGATTCGATCCGTCAGCCACCCGCCGAAAAAGCCGCCGAAGAAGATGCCTATCAAGGCCGACGCGGCCACCATCCCTTCCCAGAAGCTCGTCAGATGAAGCGCGGCTGAAAACTGCACCGATGCCACGCCGATGATGCTAAGGACGTAGCCGTCCATGATCCAGCCGCCGCCCGCCCGGATACTGAGCAGCCGGTGAAAACCGTTGAGTTGAACATCTTCGATTGATACGCTGCCCTTCCTCACATCGTCTCCCTGTCTAAAGTATTCTTTGTCAGCCGGATATCGACCCTGTAAGCGGGTCTCGCGAATTCGGTTCAGCTCTCAAGTCCTGCTTTGCGTTGCCCCCACCACAAGGTGGCATTCACGCCTAGCGAAAGGAAAGGTTCCGGCGGAGCCTTGTTCGGGCCCGACGAACTCAGCAGGAAATCAATCAGGTCACTGCGTTTCCCTGCGATCCAGTCCGCCAGAAGAGTGCCCGTTACCGTGCCTCGCGTAATACCGAGACCGTTGCAGCAAAGCGCGCCATAGACGCCCGGCGCAAGTTGCCCGAAGAATCCCTGATGATTCTGCGAAAGCGCCAGCGAGCCGCTCCACGTGTAGTCGAAACCGACATTGGGAAGCTTCGGAAATCTTCGCTCGAACGACACGCGATGCCGCTTCGCCATTCGCCCGAGATTGTGCTGTTTTGGACGTCCATCGGGATTGAAGCTGAAGCTGTTGCGAATCAGGATCCGATTGTCATGCGTGCGCCGAACCGTGCTTCCGAAAGGATCTGCGGGAATGACACCCCAAAACGACTTCCCACCCAAAGCGGCTTGCTCGTCTTTAGTCAGCGGCCTCGTCAAACTCGCGTACAGGAAGACGGGCAGCATGGTTCTGCCGAGAAACCCGAACCGCATCCCGAATGCGTTGTTGGCCAGCACGAGCTTGTCGGTAGTAATGCGGCCGTTCGCATGACCCAGCACGATTTTCTCGCCATACTCCACTTCGGTAATAGGCGTGCGTTCAAACAGCGTGACGTTCTCCGGCAAGCTGTCGGCGAGTCCCTTTACCAGCGCAGAAGGTTGTACGAGTATGGTTCCCGGCGTATAAAGTGCGCGCTTGTAAAATGCAGTACCGATATGCTCAGGCAGGCTATCGCCTTCAATGATTTCGTAAGGCTGGCCAAGCTTGTCGAGGCCGCGGCGATAGGCATCGAGCACAGCAAGACCTCGACGGGTGACGGCGGCCTGATACTTCCCCGAGGCTCGCATCGCGCAGTCAATACGATTTGACTGCACGATGTCGCGAAGGACAGATTGCCCGAGCAGGTTCAGCTTCAGCGTGCTTCGTGCCGTCTCCAGGTCTCCGATGTAGTCCTCGGCCCCGATGTCGTGAGGAAGGTCGATTGCGAAGCCCGCATTTCTTCCGGCCGTGCCGAAGCCGACCTCCTGCGCCTCCACAAGTACAATTTCCTCGTCAGGGAAATTCAGCGCCATTTGCCGGGCAGCCGCCAGGCCGGTATATCCCGCTCCGATAATCGTCCAACGGGCCTTCTTCATGCCCGAGTGGGCCGGGCGAGGTTGGCGCGGACCGCTAAGGTGATACCAGCCACACGCCGAATCGTCGGCGGGAGTTGAAGTGACCTTCTGCATTCTCGATTCCTGGTGGTTGTCTCTGTCCGCGCGAGACACGATGCGTTGCGGCGATCACGATTCAACGTCGGATTCACACGGCGCATACGTCGTTTCGCGCCATACGAATCATGTCGGTAGAACTGCATTCATTCGCGGGCGCGAGCGGAATCGGCGATCCGTTCGGGTCGAGCCAGGCTCGATCGCATTCATTCGTTCAAGAAACATGCTGCGCTCTTCTACTATTTCTTAGGCTTCTTCGACGCCGGGCCTTGTCTCCATAGCTCGTGCGCCACAGGTTTTCTGTCGACCGGGAGATTGCTCACCCTCTCGATACGTCATGAGCGCAACGTTATCGAAACGACTTCTCCATCACCAACGATATTTCCTTGGGGCGATCACATACTTCTGGTTATGAAAGTATTTGAAAGTGCAGGATGCAGGTGTCCGCCATTCAAGGCGACGTGCCGAAAGCGCTGGATACTGGCTTGGAAAATCGGCTGAACGAGGAAGGAGCCAGTAGTGTGCGACAGCGTGAGTGCAAACGACGGAGATGGCTTCTCTGCCATCTCCGTCTTTGACTCGCGATATCGTGTGCTGGAGTTTGAAAAGCAGTGGCCGCAATTCGTCGAAAAGACGAAGCCCACATTCGCTGGGTTTAAGCGCCCGCGTGTGCCGCTCGAAAAGCAGGCAGCCTAAGAGTGTTTCGAGCGTGCGCACCTGCTTGCCGCGCTCTGTGTGATAGAGAGTTCATTGGCAGCTCTTGTGAAGCTCCCGGGACGGACGACCGCTTCGAAGCACATGAGCGTTTCGAGCGGAGGAAGTGCTGACAGGCGCCGCGCATTGAACGTGCTGATTCGCCTCTCTCCGTCTCCGCTCGTGGCGCCGGCTCTCCGGCCCGGCACCACGAGCACTCATACCAGCGCCCCATTCCCGACATCGCCGGGACACGTATCGCTCACCGGCCGTAGACGGGGAACCGGCTCGTCAGCGCCGCCACTTCGGCCTTCACACGATTGCGTGTCTCTTCGTCCTCTGGACCCTCGAGTACATCGGCGATAAGGTTGCCGACCAGTTCTGCTTCTTTTACTCCGAATCCGCGCGTGGTCATCGCGGGTGAGCCGAGGCGCACGCCGCTTGTCACGAACGGCTTTTCCGGATCGTTGGGAATCGCATTCTTGTTGACTGTGATATGCGCGGCGCCGAGCGCGGCTTCCGCAGCCTTGCCCGTGATCTTCTTCGCGCGAAGATCGACGAGCATCACGTGGCTCTCCGTGCGTCCCGAAACGATGCGAAGTCCGCGCTTCACCAGCGTTTCTGCCAGCACGCGCGCATTGTCGACCACACGCTGCTGATACTCCTTGAATTCAGGCGATAACGCTTCCTTGAAGGCCACGGCCTTGGCCGCGATGACATGCATCAGCGGACCGCCCTGAATGCCCGGGAAAATCGCCGAATTGATCTGCTTTTCGTATTCGGCCTTCATCAGGATCACGCCGCCACGCGGGCCGCGCAGGCTCTTGTGTGTCGTCGTGGTGACAAAGTCCGCGTGCGGCACCGGGTTCGGATAAAGACCCGCTGCGATGAGCCCTGCGTAGTGAGCCATGTCGACCATCAGATACGCGCCGACACGCTTTGCGATCTTCGCAAGGCGCTCAAAGTCGATGCGCAGCGCGAACGCCGACGCGCCAGCCACGATCAGCCGTGGCTTGTGCTCAACGGCAAGCGCTTCAGCCTTCTCATAGTCGATATCTTCGTTTTCGTTCAGGCCATAACTGACGACGTTGAACCATTTGCCCGACATATTCACCGGCGAGCCGTGAGTCAGATGACCGCCTTCGGCGAGGCTCATGCCCATGATGGTATCGCCCGGCTTGAGCATCGCGAAGAACACGCCCTGGTTGGCCTGCGAGCCGGAGTTCGGCTGCACGTTGGCAGCTTCGGCGCCGAACAGTTGCTTCACGCGGTCCATCGCCAGTTGCTCGACGATGTCCACGTGCTCGCAGCCGCCGTAATAGCGCTTGCCCGGGTAACCTTCGGCGTATTTGTTCGTGAGCTGCGAACCCTGCGCAGCCATGACAGCGGGACTCGTGTAGTTTTCCGATGCGATCAGCTCGATGTGAGCTTCCTGACGACGGTTCTCCTCTTCAATTGCGCGCCAGAGTTCCGGGTCGACATTCGATACAGTGCTAGCAGAATATTCAAACATGTGCTGTCCGTGCTGAGTGAGTTGCGGGCCGAACCGTGTGCGGGTCGGTCGTCTTGTCGGTCTTTGGCGCGCGGGGCAATATCGGCGCCGCAAAGTGGCTTGCGATGCCAATCATGACGCCGCAGCGAACACCGGGGCTAGGATAATCTCGCCAACCTTCGTGTATAAGCCCGTCAGCACGGCGACCGCAATGCCGCCACGCCCAGTCCGTCTCAAGCCGATGACATGGGTGCTGGACGTGCTCGACGGGACCGTGGGTTCAACGGAGATGTAGCGGAGATTTAGCGAAGATTTAGCGAAGATTTAGCGGAACAGGACGACCAGGCCGGAGGCGCACCAGTGACGGAAAGCTGTTGCCCGACCATAGTTGATCAGATATCCGACTGCGACAACAGCCCGGTGACTCAACATGCATTTGCAGCGGTCGGATGATCTGACGTCCTTCGCAGGCTCAATGTCGCCGGTCGCGCCGGCTTGCTGGAGCAACTTGACTGCCTGTTGAGAACTCACTCCAAAGAGATGCGCGACCTGGTTGAAGTCGAACCAGGCTGTGCTCTCTTCGAGCCTGCCATCCAGTTTCCTGCTGCTGGACGCGCAAATATATTCTACGGACCGCATCGTGCACGCTCCCTCCAGTAGTCACATCATTCGCAAGATCGGCGGGTACGCTGTGATCGGGCAGTTCCCGGTTTGACCTTGCCTCTATTTGACAGGACTCGCGCGCTCTTCCGATAGAACAAATTCGCCGATAAGAGTGAATGACGCCGCCAACGGTGGGCCGATGGGCACCGTCGCGCATCGAGCGCCGCACCGTTCGCGGCGATCAGGCCGCGAGTACGATCGCGCCGTTGTTACGCTTCACCATATTCATCGGCACCGATCACAAGGTTATCCGCGCTCGCGTAGCGGTAACGCGGCACGTCGAGATTTTGCGGCGCGGGCTTGTCCTTGAACACGCGTCCCGCCAGATCATAGGTCGAGCCGTGACACGGACAGAGAAATCCGCCGGGCCAGTCATCAGGCAGATTGGGTTGCGGGCCCGGCTGAAATCGCGGGCTCGGCGTGCATCCCAAATGCGTGCACACGCCCACCACCACGAGCAGGTTCTTACGATCCACGCGCGAACGGTACTCATTGTGGCAGTACTCGGGCAGCGGCATCGAAAACGGCCGATTGCTATCGGGATCCGCGACAAGCGGACCGGCAGTGCGCACAGCAGCGAGCATGGCGTCCGTGCGGTTGACGATGAAGACAGGCTTGCCGCGCCAGGCCACCGTCATCATGTCGCCGGGCCGAAGATGACTGATGTCGATTGTGACGGGCGCGCCTGCGGCCAGCGCGGAAGCAGGCGGCCTGAGAGAATCGGCGAACGGCGTCACGACTGCGACCCCCGCAATGCCGCCTGCTACCGTTGTTGCGATCAGCCATCGGCGTCGTGCCTCGTCGAAAGTCGAGCCTGCGATAGCGCTCATGTCGTGCTCCTGCCAGCCGGCACACAGGCGGCCCCACCTCGATACCGAAGCGGTGGCGGATCCGATGTCGACGCGAAGGCGACATGCGCGGACTGCGCGAACACGAGCGTGATGACACGAAGACCTGTCCTCGTGAAGGCGTTCATGGCGATCTCCATCGTGAAGGTGAGAGCCTCGATGACGCGGCATCGCCTTTCGTGCTCGCGGCGTCTTCGTGTTGTCAATCTAGGCAGGGGGGATTAAACGACGCTTAAACAGCGCGGAAATGCGTGTCGGGCCGTACGAATCGAGAATGGATGAACGAGCCCGGCAGGATGGCGTTGCTGCACCGCGACGCGCAAACGGGAGCATATATGAGCGTCTATTCGCGCATTTCCAGCGATCGCGTGCGGCGCTCAAGGTCGAAGATATCGACCGGTCAAGGTGGGATACGTACCACGCCCACAAAAATGCAAGCCTCTCAAACTGCTATCCGGCGGCCCGCATCGCTTCACGGAACAGCGTGACGCGATTTCTGCCCGTACGTTTGGCGTTGTAGAGTGCCCGATCCGCTGCATGCACGAGCGCGCCGACGTCGTTTTCGCGATCAGCCTGCAGGCTTGCGGCGCCGACACTCGCCGTGACATGCCCATACGGGCTCGCGCCATGTTCGATCCGCAATTCGCTGATCTGGCGGCGGATCGATTCGGCCATCGTCATCGCGCCTGCTTCATCCGTATCCGGCAGCACGACAACGAACTCCTCGCCGCCGTAACGGGCCGCGCTGTCTCCGGGCCTGCGGATGGTGCCACTGATGCAGCGTGCGACAGCCGCGAGCGTCTCGTCCCCCGCCTGGTGGCCGTAGGTATCGTTATAAGCCTTGAAACAGTCGATATCGATGAAAAGCAGCGAGAAGGCGTGGCGGGTGCGGCGGGCGCGGCGCCATTCGTGTTCAAGAATCTCTCCGAGCGTTCGGCGGTTATGGAGTCCCGTCAGCCCGTCGGTGCGTGCGAGCATCCGCAGTTCCGACTCGGCGCGCATCCGGCTGCGCTGCTGCATTCCGAGCAGAACCGAGAGGACTACAAAAGCAGCGCCAAATGCCGCCATGACCGAGCCGATCCTGATTGCGCGCGCTCGCCACGCCGCATAGATGTCCCTCTCGGCCTCGGCAACCATGACGATGAGCGGAAGGTCCGGGAAGTTCCTGTATGCGTAAAGACGCCGTACGCTATCAATCGACGAAGTTTCAGAGAAGCTACCCTCGGGTGCCGTGCGAAAACGCCGGAACGTGCTCGCCTGGCTGATGTCGCGGCCGATGATCTTTGCGTCGTAGGGTTGACGCATGATCATCACGCCGTTGCGGCCAATCAGCGAGATTGCGCCATGCGGTCCCAGTGACAGCCCGCCCAGCAGGGTCCGAAAATAGTTCAGGTCGACGGCAATCACGACGATACCGGCAAACGAGCCATCCGGATTCGAGATGCGCCGGCTCAGAGCAATGCTCGGCGAGCCGTCACGCAGTCGGGATCGATAGGGATCGCTGATATAGAGGCCGACACTCGGGTCGTCCCGATGGACGGTGAAGTACGGGCGGTCAGCGAAGTTGCCGGAGCGGGGGGTGTCGCTGCCCGCGTCCAGAATGATGTTGCCAGAAGCATCGATCACCAGCATCGCCGTGAGATACCTCGCGGTGGCCGCCCGGTCGAACAGTGCCAGGCGCTGCAGGTGAGGGGAGGAACCGCGGACTTCCGGGTCGCGCAAGCCCTCGATGACGGCCTGCATCGACAGATCGTAAAGCTCGAAATTGCGCTCGATGTCGCGTTCGGCCAGCAAGGCCAGATTGCGAGAGGTCTCTCGTGCGCGGTTCAACGCGTCGACGCGAGCCTGATAAAGGATAGCGCCGCAGATGGCCAGCATACCCAGGGCGATCGCCAGACCTGCACAGAAAAGCGCGTGTGGACCCGTCAAGCTCAGCCGGAACGGACCGAATCGTCGTCGCCTTCGAAAGTCGTCTCCTTTCACCATGCTTACTTTGCAGTTTGGCTTGCTTGTCAGGATATGTCAGGTCCGCAACATACCATACACAGCCTCACGAGCCACGGGCTGTCCGCGCTGCGCCTGCGGCAGCTTCGCGGCGTCGCGCCGATCAGATTCGGCGCGACGGGATGCCCTTCGAACGCACGACACTCACGTTCCACGTCGGCAGCACACCCGGTAGCGCTCCGACGAACACGGAAAAGCGAAAAATGGGGCACGCGCAACGGAGTCCGCTCGCTACGCCTACAATGACCGCCGTGCTATGCGTTCGCTGCACGATCCGGCCTCGCGCGCGCAGCGACGACGCGGCGCGCTGGCCAGACGGCCACACGGCAAGACGGGATCTTGGCTGGCGATATGGATTCGCCGGCACCGGGAGAGTCTATGTTCGACAAGACGCTGCATATCGAGGGCGGGCCGGACTGGCATCACTTCAACGTCCATACGGACAGCATGCTCGTCGCGATCCTGCTCGTCGCCGCCCTGCTGCTGGCGATTCTGCTGGCGAGCACGATCTGCTACTACGTGACGCGCTCGCTGATGCTGATGATCGTCGGGCGTCTCGCGCGCCACGAACGGCACAAGTGGCTGCGCGCTGCCGAGCGTCACAAGGTGTTCCACCGGCTCGCGCCGCTCGTGCCCGCCGCGATCATCTACGCGGCCACGCCCCTGCTCGCGGGGCTCACTTTCCCGCTGATCGCGGCGCTCGGACGGCCACTCGGAATCCTCGCAGCCTGCTACATGGTGTACACGCTGCTGCGCGCCGGTCTGGCGTTCCTCGGTAGCGTGGGTGAGCGCTACAGTCACTTTCCGTCCGCAAGCCAGCGGCCGATCAAGAGCTTCTTGCAGATCGCCGCCATCGTGCTCTACGTGATCGCGCTAATTGCTTTGATCTCGGTGCTGCTGGAGCGCTCGCCGGCTTACTTTCTCACCGGTGTCAGCGCAATGACGGCGCTCCTCATCATCATCTTCCGCGACTCGTTGGTCGGATTCGTTGCCAGCATTCAGCTTGCCGTCTATGACATGCTGCGAGTGGGCGACTGGATCGAGGTGCCCGGCTTCGTCGCCGACGGCACCGTGATTGACATCGCGTTGAACACGATCAAGGTGCAGAACTTCGATAAATCGATCGTCATGCTGCCGAGCTACGTCCTGCTCACGAACAGCGTGAAGAACTGGCGTGGCATGACCGAGTCGGGCGGCCGGCGCGTCAGGCATGCGATTCATTTCGATGCCGGCAGCGTCCGCTTTCCCGACGACGCGCTGCTCGCCAAGCTGCATGGCGATGTCGACCTGTCGCTTGCGCGCCCCACACCTGGCGATACGCAGCGCCGCACCAACCTCGGCCTGTACCGTCTCTATCTGATCGCCTATTTCCGCGATCACCCCATGGTGCGCCGCGACATGCCGCTCGTGATCCGGCAACTGCAGTCCAGCCAGCCCGTCGTCGCGCTAGAGATCTACCTTTACGTTGGAGAGACGAACTGGGAACAGTACGAAAACCTGCAGTCGGACATACTGGACCACGCGTATGGGGTCGCGCCTCAGTTCGGCTTGCGTTGCTGGCAGCCGCAATGGCTGTCGTCTCCGCCGTGATACGGGCAGGCAAAGATCGTATTGGGAACAATCGCGGTTGGGTCGGCAGGGAGGCGACTCGCTGGGGATGGCGAGGTCGAAGCATTCCCAACCGGCGTGACCCGGTCGATGCTGTTGCAGTTGGCTTTCGTTAGAATCTGTTTTCGATTCCTTTATCCGTCCATTACCGGAGGCGAACGTGCCAGGTCTACTTCCCCATGTCGACCGCGAGGGACTCCTCGAATATTCAGTCGTGTACACCGACCGATCAATCAATCATATGTCGCAGCTCTTTCAAGGAGTCGTACGCGATATTTCCGGCACCCTGAAAACGGTCTACAACGCGAAGTCGGCCGTTGTCGTCCCGGGCAGCGGGACTTTTGGCATGGAAGCCGTCGCCCGGCAGTTCGCGACGAACAAGAAGTGTCTGGTCATCCGCAATGGGTGGTTCAGTTTCCGCTGGTCGCAGATTTTCGACATGGGCGGCATCCCGTCTGAATCGATCGTGCTGAAGGCGCGTCCCGTCGAACAAGGAAGGCAGGCAGCCTATGCACCGCCTCCCATCGAAGAAGTGGTCGATGCGATCAGGAAGAACAAGCCGGATCTGGTCTTTGCGCCGCATGTCGAAACCGCATCCGGGATGATGCTGCCTGATGCTTATCTGCGCGAGGTGTCCGACGCTGTTCATGCTGTCGGCGGCATGTTTGTACTGGATTGCATCGCCTCCGGCACGGTCTGGGTGAACATGCAGGCCAGCGGCGTCGATGTCCTGATCAGCGCACCGCAAAAGGGATGGAGCGCGCCGCCTTGCTGCGCACTGGTCATGCTCAGCCCGCTCGCCCGCGAAAGAATCGATGCAACGACCAGCACCAGTTTCGCTTGCGATCTCCGCAAATGGCTGCAGATCATGGAAGCCTACGAGAACGGCGGGTTTGCGTATCACGCGACGATGCCCACGGACGGCCTCGCGACGCTGCGCGACGTCATGAAGGAAACCGAGGCATATGGCTTCGACAAAGTGCGAGCGGAGCAGCTTGAGCTCGGCAAGCGCATTCGCTCACTCTTGAGTGACAAAGGTTTCAAAAGCGTGGCGGGCGAAGGTTTTCAGGCTCCGGGCGTGGTGGTCAGCTACACGGACGATGACGGCATACGATCCGGCAAGAGATTCGCCGACGCTGGCCTGCAGATCGCGCCCGGCGTTCCCCTTCAGTGCGACGAGCCTGAAGACTTCAAGACCTTCCGGGTCGGATTATTTGGCCTGGACAAACTGCATGACATCGATGGCGCTGTCGCCAGGCTCGCCAAGGCGTTGGACAGTATTCTGTAGAGCGCTCTTTCGTAGCATGTGCGCGTGGCTCGCGACCGCATCGGCAGGGGGACTCTGACATCCCCCCGGAATAGCCATGCGCACACTTCGTCCAACCCATTCGTGTCGCCTTGACGGGCAGAAACTTAAATAGTTGACAGCCCGTCGCGCGAACTTCTTCGCAACCGATCGAGCGTTACGCCCAGCGTTCGTTCTTGTTAGTGTCCTTGTCGCGCTCTGACGGTCACGCCTTGAAGGATCGCGGTAGCGCCCGTCCGCATTTCCGGAACAGGCGTGCGAGACAGGACGGCGAATCAAGACCGACCGCTGCCGCCGCCGTGACGACCGTCATGCCGGGTGATTGCAACAGCAACGACGCGTGGCGCACACGCTGCCGCGATCGATAGTCGACGATGGACTCGCCTGTGACGTCGCGAAACATTCGCGTCAACGTGCGCCTTTCCCTTGCACAATGCGCGATGTGCATCACGCAACGTCGAACATATACAGTCTGGCAGCCGACTCCGCCAGGACTACCCTGCGCTCTTCTTCAACCGGCAGCAAGCCGCACAGAAGTTCGAGCGCGTGGGCAAAATCCTCGTCCGCTTCGAACTGCGTATGCGGCCAGTCGCTGCCCCACATCAGGCGATGCACGCCAAACGCCGCTTTCAGAAGATGAAATGCCTCATGCACGTCATGATCATCCGGGCAAAGCTGCCGCCCGTTCCGGTACGCCGCGGAGACCTTCACCCACACACGCTGCGTGTCAGCCAGTTCAAGAAGACGGCGAAAGCCCGCGTCGCGTACGCCGATATCGGGATCGGGCCTGCCGAAGTGATCGACGACGACATTCATGCCAGCGTCCAGAAGCGGCTCGACGATGCGCTGCAGCCGCGCAGCTTCCGCATGCACTTCGACATGCCATTTCAGATCGCGGACATGTGCGAGCGTTTGCGCGCTCACCCATCTGTCGAGCGGCTGATCGGCGTGTCCGATCAGGTTCAGCCGAATCCCGGCAACGCCTGCATTCGCCATCTCCGTCAACGTGTCGATCGGACAATTACGCTCGATCACCGCGACACCGCGTAGCCGCTCCGGCGCGCGACGCAACGCATCGAGCATATAGCTGCAATCGGTGCCGAGAAAGCTGGGCTGTACAAGCACGCCGTGCGATATGCCGTGCGTATCCAGTTGAGCAAGGTAGGCATCGAGCGTGGCGTCGTAGTCGGGCACATAGCGGCGCTTTTGCGCGAGCGGCAGGCCGCGCTCGAATACATGAGCATGGGTATCGACAGATGCAATGTGGGCAGGACGATGCACAGCCTGCCGGTGGCTCGCATCTATCCCCGACTTCTCCATCATGGACGTTCCTTCATCACCAGTCTTGCACGGTTACGGCAGGTGCCCCGCGCGTTAATGCCTCTGCGCATGAGAAAGCGCGCTTGTGTGTTCCGGCTCAAGCGTGGCTTCGCCCAGGGCACGGCCGCGCGTCTCCGGCAGCATCAGCACGGACAGCACGACAATGGCGTAGGCGAGTCCAGCATCGATGCCGATCGCCGTCCCAAGCGACATATTCGCGGACATGTGCCCGACGAGCACCGGAAATCCCGCCGACACGACACGACCGAAGTTGTAGCAAAACCCGACACCCGTGCCACGCATCCCGCGCGGATACAGCTCATTGAACAGCGCGCCCATGCTTGCCGGAATGCCCGCCGCAAAGAAGCCCAGTGGAAATCCGAAGAACAGCATCGCGGTATTGCCGAGCGGCAGAAACAGATAGGCGGTCACCGTTATCACGCAGCAGATCGCAAACGTGAGTATGGTCTTGCGGCGTCCGATGCGATCCAGCAGCTGCGCACTCACGAGGCATCCGCAAAAGAACGCGACGATCACGACGGCGAGGTAGCCGCCCGTACTTAAGACCGACAGATGACGCTCGCTTTTCAGAAATGTCGGCAGCCAGGTCATCAGCGCGTAGTAGCCGCCATGCGCGCCAACGCCGAGCAGTGCGCCGATCAGCGTCATGCGCAGCACTTGCGGAGAAAAGATGCCGACGACCAGGCCAGGCGCCTGCTGTTGCTGTCGCGCCTGCGCATCGCGCGTTGTGTGGGCCGGTGCGGCGGGCTCCTGCACGCCGCGTCGAACGTACAGAATCAGCAGCGCGGGAACGATGCCAACCCCGAACATCACGCGCCACGCGGTATCCGCAGGCAGCAGCGAGAACATCAACGCATAGAGCAGCACTGCTGCGCCCCAGCCGACGGCCCACGCACTCTGCACGGTGCCCAGCGCCTTGCCGCGATGCTCGTTGCGGATCGTCTCGGCCATCAGCACGGCGCCCGCCGCCCATTCTCCGCCGAAGCCAAAGCCCTGCAGCGTTTTCAACACGAGAAACTGCGGATAGTTCTGCGCGAACGCGCACAGGAACGTGAACACGGAAAAAAACGCGACCGTCCATTGCAGCGTCTTCACGCGCCCCAGCCGGTCCGACATCATTCCCGCGATCCAGCCCCCGAGCGCCGACGCCACCAGCGTGACACCGCTCACGAGCCCCGCTTGCGTGCGGCTGATCGACCATTCGGCGATGATCGCCGGAATCACGAGGCTGAACATCTGCACATCGAGCGAGTCAAGCGCCCAACCGCCGAAGCACGCCCAGAACGTCCGGCGTTCATTGCCTGAGATCTGGCTGAACCACTTGAACATCGTTGTCTCCTATTCGTCGTTCCTGCGTGGGAACAACTTGTTTGTGTGGGCGCGCGACCGCTAGCGGATCTCGGCCTGATAGATGAATTCGCTGGCGGGCCCGCGTGAGCGGCGCCACTCGAGCGGCTGCCTGTCGTAGCCGTACGCAAGACGCTCGATCACGACAGCGGGCGTACCCGGTTCGATGCGTAACAGCCGTGCATGCAGTGGGCCAATGGCTTCGACGGTCAGTGTTTCCGTGGCGGACGCCACGACCTGATTGCACTGCGCCTCGTACACGGGGTACAGCAGGTCGCCGACTTCATTCAGATCCATCTGCGCGAACGCGGCAAAACGTACGTAGGGCAGCCAGATTTCTTCAGCGAGCATGGGCACGCCGTCGATCAGCCGCAGCCGCGTCATCTGGATCACGCGTGCGCTACTCGAAATCTGCAGGGTCGCGGCAACTGCCGACGGCGCGTCGACGACCTCGCGGCGCAAGATGCGGCTCTCTGGAATGCGCCGTTCGCCTTGCCGGGTCTGGAAGCGGAAGAAGCGAAACAGGGAACTGTCGAAGCTCGCGCGGCGCACGAACGTCCCTCTGCCCTGGAAGCGCTCCAGCAGGCCTTCCGCGACGAGCAGATCGACGGCCTTGCGAACCGTCCCGACCGCCACGTCGTAGCTTTTGGCAAGCGCCTGCTCGGTGGGAATCGCTTCGCCAGGCTTCCAGTGGCGGGCGGCAATCAGGGCGACCATTTCGTCGCGCAGACGCTGGTAACGGGGCAACCGCTCATCGGCAGGCATGTGAGTCTCCATCAAATTCATATATATGATTTCATAATCCAAGCGGATGACAGATTAGTAGTAACCCGTACATTGTCTTTTTTTAGGGGCAAACGGGTTTGTACTCATTGCCGCGAAAGCAGATTCAACTAAACATATATATGAATTTTTGAACGGAGATTGATTGTGAGCCCAACCCTGATTGCCGAGCAGGCTGTCGTGAAGAAGATCGCCTGGCAGCTCATGCCGCTTTTGATCGTGATGTTCCTGATCGCCTTTATCGACCGGCAGAACGTCGGCTTTGCCAAGCTGCAGATGGTGCATGCGCTGGGGATGTCGGAAGCGTCATATGGCCTGGGCGCGTCGCTCTTTTTTATCGGCTACCTGCTGTTCGAGGTACCGAGCACGCTTGCGCTCCATCGTTTCGGCGCGCGCCTGTGGCTCGCGCGCATCATGGCGACCTGGGGCGCCATTACCGTGGCGATGGCATTCACGCATTCAACGGGACTCTTCTATGTGTTCCGGTTCGCACTGGGTGTCGCCGAAGCGGGCTTCTATCCGGGCGTGATCTTCTATCTGACGCTCTGGTTTCCGCAGAGTCATCGCACGCGCATGCTCGGCTTCTTCACCCTCGGCAGTGCGCTCGCCAACATGCTCGGCTCACTCGCGGGCGGCCTGCTGTTGTCGCTGGACGGCAATCTTGGTCTCGCCGGCTGGCAATGGGTGTTCGTGGCAACGGGGATGCCTGCCGTCCTCGTTGCACTCGTTGCGTTGCGCTTTCTGCCTGAGTCTGTCGAACGCGCCCCGTTCCTGTCGAACGAAGAGAAAACCCTGATGATCGCGGCGCTGCGGCGCGAGGCGCCGGCACAAGCGGACGCCGGGCATCCGTGGCGCGCGCTCGTCGATAAACGCGTGTTGATGTTCGCATGCGGCTACATGCTGATGTCCACCTCGCTCTACGGCGTGACGTACTGGTTGCCGACGCTGCTGAAAAGTGGCGGCGTCTCGCATTCGTCGCTCAACGGGCTGCTCAACATGATTCCGTGGATGCTCTCGGCGCTGCTTCTGCTGTGGCTGCCCGCGAAGCTGAAACGCGAGGGCGTGGTACTCAAGGCGATGGCGATGGTGGCAGGCGTCGGCGTGATCGGCTTCGCGCTCAGTCTCGTGCTGCCGGGGTTGCCCCTGCAATTTGCCGCGCTCGTGCTGGGCGGCGCATGCATTCCGCTGCTCTATCCGTGCTTCTGGTCGCTGCCCCCGCGATACTTCACAGGCGCCCGTGCTGCAGCGAGCATCGCGGCGATCAATTCGATCGGCAATCTTGGCGGCTTCTTTGCGCAGAACCTGATGCCTTACATCGGAAAGGTCGCAGGCAACGCGAGCGCCCCGATGCTGGTGCCCGTCGTTTGCCTGACGCTGCTTGGCCTGGGCATGTCGATCGCGTCGGCGCGAAGCCGCCCAGGCGAGCGCGTGCAGGTTGCCGCGCGTCAGTAAGCAGCTTGCGACGAACGGTTGAGGACGGGCAGGCCGGCGTTGAAGCGGAGCAACCGGTCCTCCACTCAGTCAATGCGCCGTTCGCTTTCCTGGACGTTGCGGGCACACCAGCGAATCGGCCGCCTGCCCGGGCCTTTTTTGCGAAAGGCCGAGCCATCGGATAATCAATTTGGGCCCTGCTGCAGGGCCCCGGCGATCCAGCGGTCCTCCGATGCCTTCAGGTGCGCCCGCATCGCCGTTTGCGCCGCAATGGGATCGGCCAGCTGTAACGCCTTGAGAATTTCCTCGTGTTCCCGTACGGCGGCTGACCAGGTCACCGTGCTCTCCGAGTGACCACGAATCGCCGCGGCAATTGGATCGTGCCGGCTGTCGAACATTTCCGCCACGAAGCGGCTCAGAACCGAGTTGCCGGCGGTTTCGGCAATCAGCATGTGGAACTGGCGGTCAGCGTCGATGGGCGATTTCCCCGCCGCCGCCAACTTTTTCATGCGCTCCACGGTGCGGGCCAGGCGGTCGAGCGCGGCCGCCGAGAACTTGCCGGTGGCCAGCACAATCACGGTCCCTTCGATCGCCGCCCTGGCTTGCATCAGTTCGGAAGGGCTTTCTCCAAGCGGCGGCACGACATTCTCGCCGCTCTCCGGCTGCTCGCTCACATAGACGCCTGAGCCGATCCGTATCTCGACCTGCCCGCCGATCTCCAGCGCGATCAACGCCTCCCGCAATGAAGGTCGCGATACGCCCAACGTATTCGCGAGTTCCCGCTCCGGTGGCAGACGCGCTCCCGGCGACATCCCTCCCTGACGAATCAGCGCAAGAATCTGCATCGCAACGGATTGGTAAAGCCGCTTGGGTTCAGTTTGCTTCATTTTTACGCGCGTTCCTGTCGGTCGTCCGCATGAGCGGACCGCGACAGCAGTCTAGCACGCGGGCTGCTCAGGCTTGCTGGCGTGGGCCGCGCGCCTTACCAGGGTATTCCTTATTGGCAAGAACAGTGCGCAAATAACTATATTGGCTTGACCAAATACGCGCTTCCGGGCTTTAATTCGCTACCAATTGGACAGGCCAATTTTCCCGCTTGCGGGCATCGGCTAGCGCCGACGCCCTTAACGATCTGGAGGCGAGATTGATAGGTGAGACGTCGCATTGCGGAACTCCTGTTTCATTCGACCCGCCTGCGGAGGAAGAAGTATTGCGACTCCGGGGTGTGGGCAAGCGCTTCCCCGGCGTCGTTGCGCTCGACGGCATTGATCTCGATCTACGCGCGGGGGAAGTTCATGCCATCTGTGGAGAGAACGGCGCCGGAAAATCCACGCTGATGAAGATCATCAGCGGTCAGTACCGTGCGGATGAAGGCACCCTGTACTACCGAGGCACGCCAGTACAGTTTTCTTCGACGTCTGAGGCGCAGGCGGCCGGCATCGCGATCATCCATCAGGAGTTGAATCTTGTTCCGCATCTGTCCGTCGCGGAAAACATCTACCTTGCGCGTGAACCCAAACGCGGACCGTTCGTTGACTACCGCACGCTTAACGCCAATGCACGGCATTGTCTGCAACGCATCGGGCTGAACGTGACGCCGGGGACACTGGTCGGCGCACTCTCGATCGCGCAGCAGCAGATGGTAGAGATTGCGAAGGCGCTCTCGCTGGATGCGCGCGTGCTGATCATGGACGAGCCCACGTCCTCGCTGACCGAATCGGAAACGGTCCACCTGTTCCGGATCATCAGGGAACTACGCGCCGACGGAGTGGCGATTCTTTATATCTCGCACCGACTGGACGAGATGGCTGAAATCGTGGACCGCGTCACGGTGCTGCGCGATGGACGACACATTGCGACAAGCCATTTCGCATCGACAAGCGTCAACGAGATCGTGGCTCGCATGGTGGGACGCCCACTCGACGACGCCTATCCGCCGCGCCAGTCCACGCCTACCGACGAGATCCTGCTACGCGTGCGCGATCTGCAACGTACAGGCACGTTCGGCCCTCTTTCGTTCGAACTGCGCAAGGGCGAAATTCTTGGCTTCGCAGGCCTGATGGGCGCAGGTCGTACCGAAGTCGCGCGCGCGATCTTCGGCGCCGAGCGGCCCGACTCCGGTTCGATCCTGCTAGGCGACACACCTGTGTCGATCGGCTCCCCACGCGAAGCGATCCGCCACGGGATCGCCTACCTGTCCGAAGACCGCAAGAAGGATGGCCTCGCGCTCTCCATGCCGGTTTCGGCAAACATCACGCTCGCCAATGTGGGGCCATCTCCTCGCGCGGCTTTCTGCGTTTCTCCGAGGAAGCGGCGGTCGCCGGGCGCTATGTGCGGGAGCTTGGTATCCGCACGCCTACCGTCCGGCAGATTGCGAAGAATCTCTCCGGCGGAAACCAGCAGAAGATCGTGATCAGCAAATGGTTATACCGCGGCTCGCGCATCCTGTTCTTTGACGAACCGACCCGGGGCATCGATGTCGGCGCGAAATACGCGATTTATGGCCTGATGGACCGGCTTGCGTCAGACGGTGTCGGCGTCGTCCTGATCAGTTCCGAACTGCCCGAGTTGCTTGGCATGACGGATCGCATTGCCGTCTTTCACGAAGGACGTATCACCGCAGTCCTCGAGACCCGCCAGACCAGCCAGGAGGAGATCCTGCACCATGCATCAGGGAGAAGTCATGCTTGAAATTTCATCAGGAGCCACGCAGGCCGTCGAAAGGCAAGCCCGACAGCGGCGCCGCGATCTCATCCAGAAATTCGCCGCATTGGGTAGCCTTGTTGTACTTGTCGTCGCGTTTTCATTGACCAGCGCCGCGTTCTTCTCCGTCAGCAACGCGATGACCGTCGCACTCCAGGTCACCTCGATTGCCTATCTCGGCGTCGCGGCAACGTGCGTCATCATCACGGGCGGAATCGACCTGTCGGTCGGGTCCGTGCTGGCGCTAGCCGGGGTGGCGGCGGCCCTTCTCGTCAAGGCAGGTGTCCCCGTTCCCGTCGCCATGCTCGGCGGCATGCTCGTCGGGGCCGCGTGCGGATGGGTCAATGGCATCTGCGTCACGCGTATGGGTTTGCCTCCATTCATCGCAACCCTCGGCATGATGCTGGTCGCGCGCGGACTCGCCCTGCAGATAACCGGTGCAAGACCGGTCTCGGGGCTAGGCGACGCGTTCGGCGAACTGGGCAACGGCGCCCTTTTCAAGATCTCCCACGTGGGTGCCGATGGTTTCCCTGACACGGTCTTCCCTGGCATTCCTTATCCAGTGGTCATCATGGTGGTCCTGTTTGTGGCCGTCTCTGTTCTGTTGTCGCGAACATCTCTGGGCCGTCACATCTACGCAGTCGGGTCGAACGCGGAAGCTGCGCGACTGTCCGGTGTCAACGTACAGGGCGTCAAGCTGTTCACCTACGTTCTTTCCGGACTGCTTGCGGGCGCCACCGGCTGTGTGCTGATGTCGCGCCTCGTGACGGCGCAGCCGAACGAAGGGGTGATGTACGAACTCGACGCCATTGCCAGCGCCGTCATCGGTGGCACGTCGCTGATGGGTGGTGTCGGCACGATCTCCGGCACGGCGATTGGCGCGTTCGTGATCGGCGTGCTGCGCAACGGCCTGAATATGAACGGCGTATCCAGCTTCATCCAGCAAATCATCATCGGTGTCGTCATTCTCGGCACTGTATGGATCGATCAACTCCGAAACCGGAAGTTGTAATCGAAAGACGAAGTCCCAGACCACAATCGAGGAGCGAGACATGAAAAAGGTATCCATGCTGGCCGCGGCCGCCATGACGTGTGCGATGTTCAGCGCGTACGCGCAGGCTGCGGGCGGTGAAATTGCCGTCATCGTGAAAACGGCCAACTCCAATTACTGGCAGAACGTCCAGAAAGGCGCGACGGCCGCCATGGCCGAGTCGAAGGGCTACACGATGACCTTCCAGGGGCCCGCGGCCGAGTCCGCTATCGCAGACGAAGTCAACATGGTCGAGAACGCGGTGAACCGGCATGTCGCCGGCATCGTACTCGCGCCGTCGGACCCGGATGCCCTCGTCCCGGCGATGAAGAAAGCGTGGGAAGCCCATATTCCCGTGGTGCTCATCGACTCATCGGTATCCGATTCAGGTAAGCAGTACTATCAGTCATTCCTGTCGACCGACAACGCGAAAGCCGGTGAACTGTGTGCAAAAGCGATGATCGACCGTGTCGGACAGAACGGCAAGGTGGCGATCATGTCGTATGTGCCGGGCGCGGGCTCGGAAGTCGGTCGCGTGGGTGGCTTTCGCAAGTACATCGCCGCCCATTCGAAGTTGCAGGTAGTCGGACCGTTCTATTCGCAGTCGCAGATGGCGAACGCTCTGAACCAGACCACCGATGTCCTGTCGGCCAATCCCGACCTCAAGGGAATTTTTGGCGCCAATGAGCCGACTGCCGTAGGGATGGGACGCGCCCTCCAGCAATCCGGCAAAGGCGGAAAGGTTGTCGCGATCGGCTTCGACGGAAACCAGGACCTGCAAGGCTTCGTTCGCGACGGCACGATCCAGGCCATCGCGGTCCAGAGCTCGTACCAGATGGGGTACAAGGGCATTCAGACGCTCGTCAGTGTGATCGAGCACAAATCCGTGTCGAAGCAGGTCGACACGGGCGTCATGATGGTCGAAAAGCAGAACCTCGACTCGTCTGAGGCCAAGAACGTTCTCTACTGATGAACGCTGGCGGACAGCCTTTGGCCGTCCGCCAGGCGCTTTCCTTCTCATCCAGATATCGCCTCCATGAAAGCCATTGCGACGCACGCGCTACCACGAAACGGATTGACGGTGACCACAGTCGGCCTGGGCTGCTCGCAACTGGGCGGACTCTACAAGCCGATGTCAGCCGAAGAGGCCAACGCACTCGTGGACTGGGCGTGGGACGCCGGCATCCGCTATTTCGATACTGCGCCGTTCTACGGCTATACCCTCTCTGAACGGCGAGTCGGACAAGCGCTGCAAACGCGCGATCGCGCGCGTTACGCACTCAGCACCAAGGTCGGGCGGCTCATGCGGCCCGACGACACCGTTCAGGCGGGCGACGACGGGTGGGCGCAACCCCTGCCGTTCCGGCCTCGCTTCGACTATACGTTCGACGGCATCATGCGCTCGTACGAGGATAGCCAGCAGCGTCTCGGAATGCCGGCAATCGACGTTCTCTATGTACACGACATTGGTGTCGCTACGCACGGCGACCGGCATTCCCGCTACTGGGAACAGCTGACACGCGGAGGCGGCTTCCGGGCACTCGCCGAACTGCGCGACTCGCACGCCATTTCCGCGATCGGGCTCGGTGTGAACGAATGGCAAGTTGCTGCCGACGCGATGCAAGAGGCGGATCTCGACCTTATCCTGCTGGCTGGCCGGTACACCCTTCTTGAACAGGAAGCACTCTCTCCGTTGCTGGATCGGTGCATGCGCAACGACGTGAGGATCGTCGCCGGGGGTGTCTTCAACTCGGGCGTACTGGTCGGAAACGGAAAGTTCAATTACGCAGATGCGCCATCCGAAGTCACCCGGAAGGTTGGCCGCCTCGCCGACCTATGCGCCCGCTTCGAGGTGCCCCTCGGCGCCGTCGCACTCCAGTTTCCGCTGGCCCATCCGGCAGTTATATCCTGCGTAATCGGTGCGCGCAGCATCGAGCAGTTGCAGAAAAACCTCGCGTGGCTCGAAACGCCCGTTCCGCCGGAACTCTGGGAGGCGCTGACGGTGGAGGGGCTGATTGACCCGTCGGCGCCCGTCCCGGGAGTGTGCGCGTGACGCTGCGAATCGAAGCCCATCAGCCATGCTGCGACGACTTCCAGCGCACCGAAGCGCACGCCCGTGTTTTCGGCGGCAATGCATGTCATTTCCATAGAATCGATCAGCCGTCCGGCGATCGACACGCTCAATAACGAGGAAGCCATAATGCTTAGCGTCATTTGCGAATCGCCCGGCGTGCTGCGCCACGAAGACCGCGAACTGCCAGTCCGCGCGGACGGCGAGGTTCTGTTGCGCGTGCGCCGTGTCGGCATTTGCGGCACGGACATGCACATCTACTCGGGCAACCAGCCATACCTGCAATATCCGCGCGTCATGGGGCACGAGCTGTCGGCGACGGTCGTCGAGGCCGATCCCGGCGCACACGTGACATCCGGCGATACGGTCTACGTGATGCCCTACCTGTCATGCGGACACTGCATCGCCTGCAGGCAGGGCAAAACGAACTGCTGCGTCAACATCAGGGTGCTCGGTGTGCATAGCGATGGCGCATTGACCGAATACCTGTCGGTACCCGCGCAGTTCGTGCATCGGGCCGAAGGCGTGACGCTGGATCAGGCCGCAATGCTCGAATTTCTCGCTATCGGCGCTCACGCGGTAAGGCGTGCCGATGTTTCAGCCGGGCAACGGATTCTGGTCGTCGGGGCGGGGCCGATCGGCATGGCAGCCATGCTGTTCGCGAATCTGCGTGGTGCCAGTGTGACCTGCCTGGACACGCGCGCCGATCGTCTGGCGTTCTGTCGGGAGCATTTCGCGGTTTCCACGGTTCAGGCGGGATCGAATGACGTCGAGGATCTGTCGGCGCTCACCGACGGCGAGTTCTTCGACGTCGTATTTGACGCGACAGGCAACATCAAGGCGATGAATCGGGGTTTCGCCTTCATCGCACACGGCGGCAAGTACGTGCTGATCTCGATCGTGCCGGGCGAGATCACGTTCTCCGATCCTGAATTCCATAAACGCGAAGCGACCCTGCTCGGAAGCCGGAACGCGACGGCGGAAGACTTCGAGACAGTGCTCGAAGCGATGCGAGCCGGCCGCATCCCCGACAAGGCTCTCAATACGCACCGGATGAGTCTGTCCGATGTTCCCACCGAGTTCCCGAAGCTGCTTGAGCCTGGACGCACCGTCGTCAAGGCGCTGGTCGAGTGCTAACCGAATCCGCTGGAATCGTTCGAGATGAGTGAACCCATTCTTCAATTCGGCACCAGCCGGTTTCTCCTGGCACACGTCGCTCTGTTCATTTCGGAGGCTCTTCAGCGGGGCGACGCAATCGGTGGCATCAGCGTAGTGCAGACCACCAACAACCCTTCAAGCCGCACGCGCGTCACCGCATTGAGCCAGACGGACAGCTATCCTGTGAAGATTCGTGGACGGGAGCGCGGCACAATCGTGGATAAGGTCGTTCACGGCCGCGCCATACGTGCAGCGTGGATTGCCGATCGCGACTGGGCGAAGATCCGGCATGCCGTGATTCACGATGTGCGCGTCATCGTCTCGAACACCGGCGACGCGGGCTACTGCCTCGATCCTCGTGATTCCTCTGCCCTTCTCGCGCCCGACGCACGTGTACCCCATAGCTATCCCGCGAAGCTGGCCGCCCTCCTTCATGCGCGGTGGCGCGAACGGCCGGACTCAGGCGTATCGGTCTTCCCCTGCGAACTTATCGCTAGCAACGGGGACACGCTGCGTGATCTGGTCATTGGCCTGGCCGAACGATGGGGACAGCCTGCTTCATTCATCACGTATCTGTCGCAGCGATGCGTCTGGGTCAATTCGCTGGTCGACCGGATCGTATCCGAACCGATCGAGCCGGTGGGCGCAGTCGCGGAACCTTATGCGCTGTGGGCAATCGAGCGACGGGCGGGCATGGAACTGCCCTGTACGCATGAGAATATCGTCGTGACAGACAACCTGCGCAGTTATGAGCAACTGAAGCTTTTTTTTCTGAACCTCGGACATACCTGGCTCGCCGATCAGTGGCTCGCGCAGCGACGAAGTTCCACCGAGACCGTCGTCGAAGCGATGAACGACGCGGCAATGCGCGACGGCATCGAAGCCGTGTGGGAGGAAGAAGTATTGCCTGTCTTCAATGCGCTGGGGCTGCGCACTCGCGCGGAGCAGTATGCCGCGAGCGTGCGCGAACGCTTTCTCAATCCATACCTTCGCCATCGCATCGCGGACATTGCCAACAACCATCCTGAGAAAGTCCGCCGGCGAATCCTGCCGCTGATCGAGCTGGCTGATTCATTGTCCGTCCCGCCTCGTCAGACGCGCCTGCGCGATACACTCGCACGGCACGGAGCGACACCATCGACGCAAAAGGCCGACGCATCTTGAGAGATCGAGTGGTCGTCATTGTCCAGTGACAATCGTGCCTTGCGCATGGGCAGCGGACTGGACACATCTTCAGCCGCACCAACTTTTTGACCTGTTCCTGACGCGGAGTCGCTATGCGGTTTTGCCTTGCACTGGACCTGAAAGACGATCCGGCGCTTATCGAAAGCTACGAAGAGCATCATCGCCACGTGTGGCCTGAAGTGCTGCAGCATCTGCGCGAACACGGCGTAGTAGGCATGGAAATTTTCCGACTCGGAACGCGGCTGACCATGGTAATGGACACAGACGATGTCGTCTTCGACAACGACAAGATGTCCCGAGCGGCTCAATTGAACCCGGTGATTCGCGCGTGGGAGGAATTAATGTGGAAATTCCAGGCCGCCACGCCGTGGACGCCAGCGGGCGAAAAATGGATTCAGATGCAGCCGATATTTGACTTGCGTCGACAGCCATAAGCGGCATTGGCCGAGGATCAAATGCGTGGCGCGGGCGAGCCGAGTCTGGACGCCGTGCCGTCAGAGAGACCTGTCCGGGGCCTTCTGAGCCGATCCCAGGATGCACCTGTCCACCGTTTCGACGGGGATTTCTTCGGGGAGACAACCGGGTCGGCGAGTTCGGCATGCTCACCGAAGAACTGCAATCGGCCACACCGGTGTGCCTGCGCAAGTGCCTCGAGGAAGCGCCTGCGGAACAGGCATGACGGCACGCGCACCGACACTTCTCAGCCGGGAAATATCCGTTTGAGCCGCCTGAGCATATTTTCGACTTTTTCGGGCAGTGAAAAACGGGTAGCGCGGCCCTACAGTTGAACCCAGGCCATCCGGGTATTCCCGCTCATTTGGGATAGGCGGCTTGCCGAGTCTATCGATTTCGGTGACGCGCGGATCATTGTCCTGAGCTGTCGCCATTTCAGCAGGGATATCATGAACACAATGCCAGTCAACCTGTCTTCCAGATCGGAGACATCCAGGCCACTTGTCATCGCCGCCGTGATGGCCTCGCTGGCGATGGTCGCCATCGAAGCGACAATCGTCTCGACCGCGATGCCGCAGATCGTGACGAAACTCGGTGGACTGCATTTATATAGCTGGGTTTTCTCGTCGTTTTTGCTGACCCAGACCGCCATGACGGTGGTCTTTGGCAAGCTTGCGGATATCTTTGGTCGCAAGCGCATCATGCTGGCCGGCATTGCCATTTTTCTGGTCGGATCGGTGCTGGCCGGCTTCGCATGGTCAATGCCTGCGATGATCGTCTTCAGACTCATTCAGGGCATCGGCGCCGGTTCGATACAACCGGTCACGCTGACCATCGTCGGTGACCTCTACCCAGCCAAAGAGCGTGGCAAGGTGCAGGGCTATCTGGCTAGCGTGTGGGCGACGGCGGCGGTCCTCGGGCCGATGATCGGCGGCTTTATTGTCCGCGACTTCGCGTGGGCGTGGATCTTCTGGATCAACATCCCCGTCGGATTGATTTCAGCCGCAGGCTTTGTCCTGTTCCTGCATGAAAAGGAAAGAGACGCTCGGCCGTCGATCGATATCGGCGGTGCAGTCCTCTTCACCGTCGCCATCGCCGCGCTCATGATCGGCCTGACGAGCCTGAGTACAGCGGACTATACGCACGCGATGCTCAGCGGCAGCGTGTTCATCGCAAGCGCAGCGCTGTTTGTCTGGCAGGAGCGGCGTAGCCCCGACCCGATGATTTCGTTCAGCCTGTGGGGGCATCGTCCCATCGCGATGACCAACCTCGCGACGGCTTTCTCCGGCATGGCCTTGATGGGGCTGACAACCTTCCTGCCGATGTATGTTCAGGGTGTGCTGCATCGCACGCCGATGGTTGCAGGCTTTGCGCTAACGATGGTCATGGTGGGGTGGCCGCTGGGCGCCACGCTTTCCGCCCGCTCCTTTCACCGGTTCGATCTGCGCAAGCTGCTGATCGGTGGAAGCGCGGTGATCCCGGTTGGCGCGATGATCTTCGTCTCGTTGACCCCTCATAGCGCGCCGTTACTGGCCGGGATCGGATCGCTGGTGATGGGCTTCGGAATGGGCGCGCTCAGCGTCACGTCGCTCGTCCTCATCCAGGAGCAGGTCGACAAGTCGCAACGCGGCAGCGCTACCGCCTCAAACCTGTTCTCACGCAACCTTGGAAGCACACTCGGCGCGACCGTCTTCGGCGCCTTGCTCAACTATGGGCTGGCTCACTCGAAGACACTTGGCGTCGTCACTTCCGATCAACTGCGCAAGGTGATCGAGTCAGCACCCGGCAGCATGGACAGCTTTGCCGCCATTCGGCTGGCGTTGCATCAATCGGTTCATCTGACGTTTGTTGGACTCTTTATCGTCGCAGTGACAATCGTCGTCTTCGCGGTTCTCGTCCCTGCCGTTGCTGCGGCCAGAAACGGTGAAGCGCCTCAGCGTTGAGAAAGGCTTGATCGTTCCACTCACACACGGAGCGCCGGCAACCGGTTGCACATCCAATGCAACGGTTCCGGCATCCACAATCTTAAGTTCTTCGCTGTAGTCGCCTGGGCATTACGCGATCTTTTGCTGTTAGACAGAAACATCAGCGGGTGGCCGGGACAACGAGTTCGGCGTCGAGTATTTAGCGAAGGGGACCGCTGAGTCGCGGCAAGATTACCGAAAGGTCGTATTCGTGGATCACGAGCCTCCACAGGTGGGGCAGTTGAACGGAATCGTATTGTCGCCAACAAGTGCCCAGTGCGACCCGTTGCAGGCGATCGCGTTGTTGTGCTTCCAACGGCTGGTATCCCGGACTAGCTCAACGATGTCCGCGTGTGCTCACGTCGCGACATTTTGCAGGGATCGACGAACTGCTGGCCACGATCGCAGCGAGCGGCTATCGTTACCTCGCTGCGCTGCGCTGCGCTTCGCGTTGCGATCCGTGACAGCGAGGATACGGCGCTAGCCAAAGCGTACCGGATGATGCGTCAGGCCGTTGACGCACCTTGAAAAGCGCGGTCGGGCGCGGCAACGGCCAGTCACCATCCATATCCACGTCAGCCTGAAGTCGGACCAAGGCGTGCTTTGCACAGACGTTACCGCGCCGCCCCTTCAGCGCTGCAATGAATTAATAAAGTTCTCCCGTCATCGCTTTTGTATCTCAACGTATCTACAACGGCAGATACGGATACGCACGCTTACACACGACCAACATTCGGACATGAGCGCGATACGTTCGCGCGCTCAAATACGCCCATCGCGAGCAACACACCGCACCGCGAACACCCGGCTTACCGAGGTAGTGCATATGCAACACGAAACGAACGTAACCGTCGAACAGCACCGCACCGCGAATAAACCGCTGAGCAGCCAGATCGCGCGCCATTGTCTGTTGACACGCGCCCGGCAAATTTCGCGCGTGCCGACCTCCGTCTATGACGATGCGATGCGTCCTTTCGGCTCTGTCGCGCCGCAGTTCTCGCTGCTTGTCCCAGCGATGGCCGCAGCCGCCCGCTCTCGCTCACCCGAGAAGGCAAGGCGCTGCTCAAGAACACCGCGAGCGCGTGGTCGGCTGCACAACGCCACGCGACGCGCCTGCCCGGTCAAGACGCCGCCCATGAACTCATGAACATCGCACGCGAATTGCCGCTGCGCGCGGCCTGAAGTCTTGTCGGTCGATGTTGCATATACAAGATCGACCATTGCCTCGTACCCCTAGTCAAGGAGTTTGTCGTGAACGTCGTCAAAGCCGCCGCCGTGCAGTTCAGCCCGGTGCTCTACTGCCGTGAAGCAACCGTCGCCAAGGTCGTGCAAAAGATTCACGAACTCGGCCAGAAAGGCGTGCAGTTCGCCACCTTCCCCGAAACGGTCGTGCCGTATTACCCGTACTTCGCTGCCGTTCAGACAGGCATCGAGTTGCTGTCGGGCACCGAACATCTGCGCCTGCTCGAACAGGCCGTGACCGTGCCGTCCGCTGCCACCGACGCGATCGGCGAAGCCGCGCGCAAGGCCGGCATGGTCGTGTCGATTGGCGTGAATGAGCGCGATGGCGGCACGCTGTACAACACGCAATTGCTCTTCGATGCCGACGGCACGCTGATCCAGCGCCGCCGCAAGATCACGCCGACGCATTTCGAACGCATGATCTGGGGCCAGGGAGACGGTTCAGGCCTGCGTGCGGTCGACAGCGCAGTCGGACGCATCGGCCAGCTTGCATGCTTCGAGCACAACAACCCGCTTGCCCGCTACGCAATGATCGCCGACGGCGAGCAGATACACTCGGCGATGTATCCCGGCTCGGCCTTTGGCGAAGGCTTTGCACAACGGATGGAAATCAACATCCGCCAGCACGCGCTCGAATCCGCTGCGTTCGTCGTCAACGCGACGGCTTGGCTGGACGCCGACCAACAGGCACAGATCATGAAAGACACCGGCTGCGGAATCGGTCCGATTTCGGGCGGTTGCTTCACGGCGATCGTCTCGCCGGACGGCATGCTGATGGCCGAGCCGCTTCGCTCGGGTGAAGGCGACGTGATCGTCGATCTCGACTTCACGCAGATCGATCGCCGCAAGATGCTGATGGACTCGGCTGGTCACTACAACCGCCCTGAACTGCTGAGCCTGATGATCGACCGCACGCCGACCGCGCATGTTCACGAGCGCGCTTCGCATCCGATGAATGTCAACGAGCAGGGTTCTGCAAATCTGCACGTCCAGGCCGAGTGAAATCGAAAACTTCGAACTACCCTCCATTGAAGGAGGATTGGCTTCGAAGGCAATAATCAGGACCAGCGTCGTAGCAATCGACGTATGCACGCGCTCATGTTCGCTCCAGCATGTGTATATGCATACTTAAATACAGTTAAGTCTTCAGTTGAAGGTACGCGATATGACAACGAAACCTGCCCCTGACCGGCCCATTTTCTGCACACTCAGGGACGATACGACCGCATGACGAACCACCTGTTCGAACTCACGGGCCGCAAACCCATGAGCACGTATGACTTTGTGAAACTGCACGTTGCAGACTTCACGCGCAACACCACACGCTGATCAAGGCAGGAGACTCACCCCATGTCCAAGGACACGCCCCAATCTTCCTCGCGCCGGCACTTTGTCGGTACGGCCGCAGCGGCGCTCGCGGCAGGCTCGCTGAGCCGCCTCGCTTTCGCCGATACGAACCCGGCAACCGGCAAGATCACGGAACCCGCGAACGGCGACAAGACGGCGATCCGCCCGTTTCGCGTTCACGTCCCCGAGTCGCAGCTCGTCGACATGCGGCGCCGCATCAAAGCCACGCGCTGGCCGGATCGCGAGACCGTGCCCGACGAATCGCAGGGCATTCAACTCGCCACCATTCAGGGACTCGCGCAGTATTGGGCAACCGGTTACGACTGGCGCAAATGCGAAGCGCGGTTGAATTCGTATCCGCAGTTCATCACCGAGATCGACGGACTCGATATTCACTTCCTCCATGTGCGGTCGAAACATGAAAACGCGATGCCGCTGATCGTGACGCATGGCTGGCCCGGCTCGATCATCGAACAGTTCAAGATCATCGATCCGCTCGTCAATCCGACTGCACACGGCGCGCCCGCTTCCGATGCATTCCATCTCGTGATTCCATCGTTGCCCGGTTACGGCTTTTCAGCGCGACCGACCCAGACGGGCTGGGGACCGGAACGCACTGCGCGCGCGTGGGTCACGTTGATGAAACGCCTCGGCTATGAGCGCTTTGCATCGCAAGGCGGCGATCTCGGCGGCATTGTGACCAACATCATGGCGAAGCAGGCATCGCCTGAACTGATAGGCATCCACGTGAACTTCCCCGCCGCTGTTCCGGCTGAGATCCTGAAGGCGCTAGCGGCAGGCGACCCCATGCCGGCCGGCTTGTCCGACGACGAGAAGCACGCGTACGATCAGTTGAGCGCCAACTTCAAGAAGAAGCGGGGCTACGCGTTCGAAATGGGCACACGGCCGCAGACGCTGTATGGACTCGCCGATTCACCTGTCGCGCTGGCTTCGTGGCTGCTCGATCACGGTGACGGCTACGGCCAGCCCGCTGCTGCCTTGAGTGCGGCTGTGCTCGGCCATCCTGTCAATGGCCATTCCGCAGGCGCATTGACACGCGACGACATACTCGACGACATCACGCTTTACTGGGTGACCAATACGGGCGTTTCGGCGTCGCGTTTCTACTGGGAGTCGCACGCGAGCTTCTTCCTCGCCGCCGACGTCAATGTGCCCGCCGCCGTCAGCGCATTTCCAGGCGAAAACTACCAGGCGCCGAAGAGCTGGACGGAGAAGGCCTATCACAACCTGATTTACTACAACAGGCCTGAATCCGGTGGACACTTCGCGGCGTGGGAGGAACCCGCGATCTTCGCGAATGAAGTGCGCACAGGGTTGAGGTCTTTGCGCGCCTGATTGTCAAGCGCTCCGGGTCGCATGCGTCGGAGCGCTTGCCAGAATGCACTCGTTTGATTGATCGCCAATCACGATTGATCGAAGCGATATTGCACGATCAAACATTATTGTTTAATACCGACGGCCCATCGCCATTCCGTCGAAATAAAAAGAGGTTTTGCTCCTGAACGAAATACTCGTGCAAAGGGCTTCCGTCAGAATATATTTCTTTATCAAGCATAAAATCTACCAGGCAATTCAGGCGATTGCAATTATTTGTATTTGCTTAAATAACGCACACACCGTCCTGAACAGCCATTGCGATGCCGAGGTACTATTCGGTTGTGCGCTCGAGCTCATGAAACCGGACCGGTGTATTCCTGTTTGCGTTTTTGGATAACCCGCATATAAATGGATGAGCTTCGGTTGGTTGCGTACAAGAACAATTCGGTACGAAGTAGAAATGGCTAATAACGACCCGGGTGCTTTCCGGATGGCTGACGCCGGAGTGAAAGAACTCGTGCAATAACATTCCGAGGTTACCAATGGCGACGATACAGCACGTGTTCGTTCTGATGCTTGAGAACCGTTCTTACGACAGCGTGTTCGGATGGTCCAACCTGACAGGCAAGACACCCGCAGGTGAGACAACAATCGCCAACGGTCTTCCCTCTACCCCAATCGTCAACTTCGGAAGAACCGGGACTTCGTACACGCTGGGTAAGGGTGCGCCATACGCCCTCGGCTTCGACCCGGGTCACGAATTCACCGATGCTTGCGTTCAGCTGTGCGGGCTACAGGTCGCCAGTGGAGATACCGTACGCAACGACTCATTCGTGGTCGGCGCCAATGGCTATCCCCCGTTTGCAACAGACACATCAACGACCGGTTTTGCCGCGACATATGAGGACCATTCGGACGTAGTGCCGGACGCGTTCAATGCGTTCACGCCTGACCAGCTTCCCGTGTTGAATTTCCTGGCTCGCCAGTTCGGGGTGTGCGACAACTGGTTTGCCTCAGTTCCGGGACCCACGTGGCCCAATCGATTTTTTGCTGTGGCCGGGACTTCGTCAGGCCTCGACCATTCGCCGACCGACGCGCAGGTGGTGGAAGCCATATTCTTCAACGCGCCGCTCTTTACGTTTCCGAACGGCACAGTTTTCTCCGAGATACAGGCGTCCGACTGGCTTATCGTGCAGGGAGACGTTGCGCAAACGCGCAGTATCCACGGGATGCAAAACCTCCTTAAGCGGTTTGTCGGCATGGATACCCTCATCTCCCGGCTCGCCAACAACTCATTGACCGAGAAATTCATCTTCATCGAACCCACCTACGATGCGAAGAATGACTTCCGCAACGGCAATTCGATGCATCCTGCTGGGGACGTCCGGAACGGAGAAGCACTGGTCAAGCAGGTGTACGACGCTATCAGCACCTCGAGCATCTGGCCCAACAGCGTGCTGCTAATCGTCTTCGATGAGCACGGCGGATTCTTTGACCATGTGACACCCCCGATTGCCGAACCGCCCGGGTCGGCCGAGAACACCCGTCTGAAGACACACAACTTCGACTTTGACAGGCTGGGGGTACGAGTACCGGCAATCGTGGTGTCCCCTTTCGTTCCGGCCGGCACCATTGACCATTCGGTGTACGACCACACTTCGATTCTGAAAACGACAGACACGCTGCTTGGTCTCAACGGGAAGCTCAACCTGACGGCGCGCGTATCCGCTGCGCACGACTTCGCGAAAATGTTGAGTCTTACCGTACCGCGCACTGACATCCCGAAATGCCCCGAACCCATCGCGGCAAGTGGCGAGCCAAGACCTTCCAGCGAAGGCTCTCCTCGAGCGAAAGACCCCTTCCTGCCGCTGTACGCACACCACTAGCGCGAGCGCCTCAAGTCAACCTTGTTTGCAAAGCGACGCGATACTTTGCCTGTCGCAGAGCTCTACCATTTTCGTCCTTTGCGCTCCACTATTGGTCCCTCCTATAGAAAACATAGGATATTGGTCTTAGACCCTATAGCTGGATTGATGCATTCTTCGTCCATCGCCACTTTTTCTCTTGGAGAGAATCATGAAATCCCGCTTCCTTACCGCACTCGTTATCGCCGCAACTGTCGCTAGCCCCGTGTTCGCAGGCACTGACACATCCGGATTGACCCGTGCTCAAGTCCGCGACGAACTCGCGCAGCTACGCGCTGTGGGCTACGACCAGTCTCGCGGAGAAGACGTCAACTACCCCACCGAGATACAGGCGGCCGAAGCGCGCCTGGCAGCGCAACGCGGCGATGCGAGCTATGGCGGCGTCGTCGCGGCAGGTTCGTCGTCAGCGGGTGCTCCCAAGATTGCACGTCACCTCGACAACGACGGCATGCAGCCAATCTATTTCGGCCAATAATGGTCCAAAGGCACCGCGGACACTCAACACGACGCGATTCGAAGTGTCGCCCAAGTGGTGGCACATCTGCGGGCCTCATTCTCGCCACGTTTCCGTCGTAACGATTCGCTTGCCAGTTTGCCGAGCGAACGATTCGAACGCGGGCAATCGCGTCGCCCATCGACCCGCAGCGAGAATTGCATCCACCGTGCGAGTGTCCGGAGTCAAGCTATGACGAGTGTGTGCTAACAGCCGATGAGGTGGCGCGAAAGTTCGCGTTAAGGTTCTCGAAACGCGAAGATTCTATTGCCAGCGCGACGTGTTCTGCGCGTGCTCAGCGTCCCGTAGACTGCGCCCGGAATTCTGGATTCCTCCAGACGCCACCCTCCTACGGACCTGTCTTCATGAAGCTATATCACCATCCGCTGTCTGGCCATTCGCATCGCGCCCGGGCTTTTTCTCTCGCTAATCGGGGTTCAACGAACTCATTGAAGTCGACCTGGCAGCAGCAGCAAACAAATCATGGCAACTTCTGGAGCTCAATCCGTTTGGGCAGGTACCGGTGTTGATTGACGAAGACACAGTTGTTGCCGACTCGAACGCGATCCTTGTGTATCTTGCCCGCAAGTTGGGAAAGCTTTGCGGCGCTCCAGGCGAGTGTCCAGAACCCGATATAAACGGCCAGACTCCCGTGTGAACCTGTCGATTGCGCGCGGCACGTGCTCGTCCGCGTAGTTACGAAAGAACACGGTCTGCCCGAGTATCGGACCGAGATTGGCAGCCTGCCAAAACAACCACTGCAGTACGTCAGCGCGACCGGTCGCGTCCATCGGGACAAATTCTCCCGTCTTCCCGGCAAGGAAAAGGAGTATTGCACCCGACTCAAAGAGTGAGATTCCCGCCCCCCGGTCAACTATTGCGGGCATCCGGTTGTTGGGCGATATCCGCTCAAAGTCCGGCTAGAACTGCGCCCCATTTTCCGATGTTTACGGGGTGAATCGCATACGGTATGCGGGCCTCATCGTGCAAGAGCGACGTCCAATCGTGATGCATCGACTTCACATTGCAGCAGCACTGGCATCACCGCGTCACCTGTAACAACCAATACCGATACCCGGTGAAAAGAATCGTGCAGAATCGAAACAATTCGTCGTCGGCGACGCTATGCTGATGCGGGAGGCGGGCTTCGGCTATCGCCGTCAAGCGACTGAATCGAGGACCTGCAGATGATAAATACCCAAACCGCGCGTATGTTCGCACGGTATAAATCATGGGCCGACGGCCTTCTGTATGGCAGCGTCGCGCGATTGCCGGTTGCCGAGGTAAGCAAGACCCGGCAGACGCTGTTCAAGTCGATTATCGGGACGTTGAACCACAACTATCTCGTCGATCTGATATGGAAGGCAAATCTGCTGCGAGAACCCCACGGATTCACCCGGCGTGATGTCATCCTGCAATCCGAACTGGATAGCTTACGCCGGGCGCAGCAGTTGGAAAACGAGTGGTTTGAAGGATGGGCAATGGAACAAACCGAGTCATCCCTGGCCGAAGTCATTCCCTTCAGATACGTATCCGGGCAGGAGTTCGCGATGTCGCGCGGCGCGATGCTGATGCACGTGGTAAATCATGCCTCCTACCATCGCGGATGGATATGCCAGATGTTCTTCGAGATTCCCGCGAAGCCGCCCGTGACAGACATACCCGTGTTCCTCGAGTCCTGTCCGGACCTTGACCGCCCGTCCAATCGATCTGGCAATCAGGCCAACGCGTAGGGACCGCCCGCGTCGACCGCGGCGCGATACGCGGGCCGGGAATGAATGCGACGTAGAAATTTATTGAGGTTAGCGTACCTTTCGTCGAGCCCGCCACGCTGACGGGCAGCCTCCAATGGAAAGCTCATCATGATGTCGACTGCGGTGAACGTCTCGCCTGCAAACCATGGGCGCGTGGATAATTCCGAGTCCATCCAGGCGAGGTGGCCGGAAAAAGACCGCCTCAGGTCAGCCGCTGCCGGGCCTGCCATGTCTCCCATCCGGCCCAACACAAGCAGCGCAAAGAGCGGAGGCATGAGAGACCCTTCTGCATAGTGCATGAAGTGCTGATATCGACGACCGTTGTCTAGCTCGGCAGGCTGTCCAATTTTCACATCGGATTGCCCCAACAGATGCTCGAAGATTACCCCGGACTCCGCGAGGGTCAGAGGGCCGTCCTGAAGAACGGGCAACTTCCCCAGAGGGTGTATGTTGCCGACAGAAGTGGGAGCGAGGCCGGTAACCGGGTCGCGGCGATAGCGAACGACCTGATACGGCAGCTTTAACTCCTCAAGAAGCCATAGCACGCGCTGCGAACGTGAGTTTTCCAGGTGATGCACGATGATGGTCATAGATTATCCGATAGAAAAGTCGATTGATTCCAGGACGGCTGGCCAGCACTGGCGACGTCTGAGGTTTCATTGAAGCCAGTCTATCGACATGGCGAAAAAGGAGAATCTGCGCCAGCGAGAAATGACTGTTCTCGAAACGAGAACGGACATCAAACGAAAGCGGGACAAGCTGCTCTCCTGGCGGCGCGCTCTTTAACGGATACTCTGTTCGCTCACCATGCACTCAAGAACACATCGGCGCCCGCGACGAAGTTTCATTCCGTACAGAAGAGAGGTCCCACATGCATGTGACAATCGACAATACGGATATCTACTTCTCCGATGAAGGTGATGGCCACCCTCTCGTGTTCATCCACGGCCTGGGGGGGCGGTCGACGAACTGGACTTACCAGCGCCGCTGGTTCCAGCGCCCGTATCGCGTTATCTGTCCCGACCTCCCCGGTCACGGCGCCTCATCTGGGCGTGAGCTCCCGTTCCGACGATTTCCCGAGATTGTTATTGGCCTGCTGGACGAACTACAACTGCCCCGGTACTCGATTGTCGGGCTTTCGACCGGCGCCCGCGTGGCCTTCACCGTGGCCGCCACGCGTCCTGAGGCGGTAACCTGTCTGACCGCAATCAACACCTTCGTGAATCTCGCGGGTCCGGACCAGACTGCGCGCGTCGCCATCTATGACCTGCTGCTCGAGCATGACCAAGGGGAGCGCTGGGCACAGACGTTACTCCGCGAAATGCACATACAAGAAGATTCGGTGATAGCGAGGGGCTTTAGGCGTGCTGTTGCGCACAGCGACCCGCTCCATATCCGTCGAATTTTCCGGGAGATGGTCAGTTGGAACCAGAACGACGAGTTGATGAATGTATCTTGTCCGGTCCAGATTATTCGCGGGTCGCTCGATGGGTTCGTGCCTTCGTACTGTTCAGAAGACCTGATCTCGAGACTTCCAGTCGAGCGGGTTGACGTGCTCGACGGGGTAGGTCATTTGCCATACCTTGAAGACCCTGTTCGGTTCAATAACATGCTGAGTCAGTTTCTTCAGCAGCATGTCGCCATATCTTCCCGGTCGCAGTGAAGACGATATGCCGGCATAAGTCGCATCGACGTTGCTTTGAGCCGTTTGAGCATGAACTTGAGCCGGATGAACGTGCATCCGCGAATGGGCAAGCCGACAATAGCGCAAATCCTTACCGGAGCGCATCATGAGCCGCATGCACCTTCACTCTGTCCAGACAGCCCCCTCGGAAATCCGTCCGTTCATCGAGCGGTCGGTAGCGAACAATGGCTTCCTGCCTAACCTTGTAGCGACATTGGCAAACTCGCCGTCGGCCATATCCGCCTATTTCACGCTCGGCGATATCAATGCGTCCGGGTCGCTATCTCTTGCAGAACGCGAGGTTGTTCAAATCGTCGCTGCAACCGTCCACGGTTGCGGATTTTGTGTAGCAGGCCACACTGCAGTCGCACTCAAGAAGGCGCAACTTTCCGATGACATCGTTCAGGCTGCGCGCGATGGTCAAACTATCCAGGACCAACGACTGAACGCCGTGGCGAAACTGACGCAAGAAGTCATCGCGTCTCGTGGTGCAGTGTCGGATAGCGCCCTTGCTGCGTTCAAGCAAGCCGGTTTCAATGATCAAAACGCGCTCGACGTTGTACTGGGAGTCAGCCTCGCGACTCTATGCAACTTCGCGAACAATCTTGCCGGAAATGACCTTAACCCACAAATGCACGCATATCGCTGGGAACCGCGGAAGCTTTGAACAGGCACTCGCCTGATAGCGAGGCCGCCCCCTGCCTAGTAAAGTAAGTTTCATTAGAAGGCTATCGCGTCGTTGCCCATGACCGCTCCACCCAGACATGGGATGGGAACGATATGGACACGTACGCGGACCACCTCGCCGGTCTGCTTGATATGCTCGATGTCAAGGACGCGATGCTCGTTGGTCACTCCACGGGCAGTGGTGGCTGTCCTCAAAGCTGTTCAGCAGCGGCAGGTGTACAACACAAGCCGACAAGGTCAACGGAGATTTACCCGGTCAGATTACATCAACGTGCGGCGCAATGTCGTGGGCCGGAACAATCAACACATCTCCGCGGATAGGTCGTTGCACTCTTGACATGGATGGGACATTGCAAATGGTTGTCGCAATCTCATTTACCGCACAATCGATATCACCTACGCTCTCTCGTAGAACCATCATGTGCTCTCCATCGAGCAATTCTATGAAGAGCAACGATGCAGTTCCAACTATCCTTTGCACTTCGCGGAGGGAAAAGGGCCCCTTCAGGTCTATCGCTTCTCCATTCGCCTTAAACAGCCGCCTCATTTCTCGCCTCCTGATTTGCTCTGACAGGACCACGGAACCTGTGAGTAACGCCAATGCTGGTTCGGCATTTAGGCCCAGCCTCGCTATCAGTTCCGCCACACATCAAACATATGCGAACAATTGACCGCTGTTTGAGTAGTATTTTTACCCCGCCGTTCTGACCTCATATAGAACGAACTTATCGTGGTTGAACGTTCTTATCACTGCTCTTTACGCTGCGGCGGCCACATGTACGACCGCGTACCCTTCCACGCTGCTGGCGTAACGCCGACTATTCGCGACAACACCCTGATAAAGTGGCTCTGGTCCGCAAAGCCGGTGGCCGAAGCAATCTCGGACGCAGTCATGTCACCGCCCTCAATCAATGCTTTCGCCAGTTCAACCCTGCGCAGGAGCAACCAACGATGCGGCGGCACACCGGTGGACTGCTTGAATGCCCTCGCAAAATGATTGGGAGACATTCCACACTCCTTTCCGAGGAAAGCCAGGCTAACCGCGCCGGACAGGTTGGAGTCGATAAGTTCCTTCGCCCGCGCCAGGTCGCGTGGTGAGAGGCCACCTTTGAAGGGGGCGGTTCTGGGCGAGAGATTCCCATAATGCCTGGACAAGTGCCCATACAACGCTTCCATCAAGCCGGATAGAAAGAGCAAGCTCGCCTGTTCCGGATGGTTGATTGCTGGCTGCATCAGAAGGCACAACTGATATGCAATTGGGTCAAGCGTCCCGTTCGGGATAACGAGGTCTCGGACCGGCGGACTGTACCCGTCCTCGGCCATCGCCGCGAGACTCTCCTGGGGGATGTAGAGTTGGAGGGAATCCAGCTTCCCCGGATAGAAGGCCGTTGGCTCCTGCTCGAGGTTGACAACTGAAATGGTTGCGGGTGGCAGAGGCCCGACTGGAATTGGCCTTCCACCGAGCCAGAGCTCGTGAATTAACGGCTGAAATAGAACACAGACTATGTACGCCGGTCGTACAGGAATGGGCTCTGTCTTGCCTAGCCCTTCGTCGCCACAAAGCATATGTGTGGCCGCGAAAAAAGCACCAGGTCGGATATGCGTCGCGATTGAGGGCGCCTTCTCGAGACGAAAGATTCTTGCGATTCCCTCTCCGTACGCTTGCTGAGCTTGCATCACGCCTCCTGCAGTGACCTTGGTTTCCCGTCCATGGCTGACGGCGAACCGCGAATCCACCTATCCGCGACACCAGAGTTTGATAGCCGATTTGAAATTGTAGGTTTGCGCGGCAAGCTTTCAATGACGGAATAGTACAAGTTGTCCCCGGGCCGTTAGCGTTCCATCGCCTTACTGCTACAGGTCTACAAGCGACAGCGGCACGCCAGCATGTCGTAGCGTCATCCGACACCTGCTTTTGAATCTATCGATGCCTTCTACCGCCCTTGGCGACAGTGCCAGGCGTCACGCCCAATATCGATTTGAAATGTCTGCCAAAGTGGCTTTGGTCAGCGAAGCCCGTCTCGCTTGCGACTTCTGATATCTCAGCACCCATCAGCAGCCTCACCTTCGCCTCCATTACACGAAGCACAAGCTGATACCGGTGCGGGGACAAGCCATACGCTGCAGAAAACCTTCGACACACGTCAGATGTCGTCATCGAAGATTCGCGCGACAGGTCGCTCAAAGAAACGTTGCGGTTCCAGAATTCGTGCAAATACTCGTATGCGCGCGCAAGAGCCGGGTCTGCACGCATCGAGGATGCCGATTCGGTAAGTCGCGGCGCGCTGCGGTACTTGTCCAATAGCGACTCGCAAAAGAGCGACCACTCTCCGGCCCACGCACCTATTGCTTCAGGCGACCGGAAAATTCTGTCTACAAACGCCTGTGCGCGCCGCGCCTGCCGTGTATCGGCAGGCAATCGATGCTGAAACTGCCGCAGGTCGACGCCCAACGACTCGCACTGCTCCCTCCATGCTCCGTCAGGAACGTACAGCATCACGTACTCACACGCTTTGCCGACCACCCTACCAGCATGCGGGCTATCGGGCGGCAAGCAGTAGACCTGATTCTCCTGGAAGACCTGGCCGCCGCCCCTTTTTGCAGAGATATCCTTCGCGCCCGAGATAACCGCGCCAATCGACCATGTGTCGTGCGTGTGGGCAGCAAATCTATGTTCTTCGAACCTGGCTTGTAGGGCTTCAATCGTCCAGGCTCCGCACACCCGCTTAAAGTGCGCGAATTCCCTCGGATTTTGGTTATTAGTTGCCGCCATGTTCATCAATCTTCAGGTCGCTGCGACACCATAACCGCTCTATTCATCTAACAAATGCCCCCAAATCGGTAGCGTCGTCAATTGTATCAACCAAGATATTTACCAACGGAGCGCCCAACGAACAGAAGGCGAGATTAGTGCACGGCTTCGGTGCACGGCTGAGTTCGGCACATGAACTCTCGAGCGCGGCGAACGCGACGGAACACAATCGATCCGTCTATCCGCCGATTCTCTAAAACGCTTCCATCCAGGTATAGAACGTTTTTGCGCTGCGTCCCATATGCTGGTCAAACGCCCACTCTGGTGTGGTTGACGCTGGCGGAGGCGGTTCGACAAGACTACTGCGCTAATGACGCCTGCTCCCTCCATCGCTTTGGGGTCACACCCGTTGCCTTATGAAATACCGTCGTAAAGTGAGCTTGTGTCAAGAAGCCGACGGCGAAGGCAATTTGCGCGATGGGCAGACTGCCCTCCGCAAGCAACGATTTTGCGGCACTAACTCGCTTCTCAGTCAGATACGCATGCGGGCTTAGCCCCGTTGCGAGCTTGAACTGAGCGGCAAAATGCATTCGACTTAACCCCGCCTGCGTGGCCATGTCGCCCAGACTGATGGGTTCACCAAGGTTGTCCTCGATGTACCCCAGGGTGCGTTTAAGTCTCCAGGGGGCCAGCCCCTGACGCAAACTTTCGTCAGCAGACTCGTCGCGAAAGTCCATCGCCCTCGCGAGAATTGCCATACCAAGGCTTTTGCAATATAGCCGCGAAAACGGACTATTTAACGTCGTGGCTTCGAGCAGTGTGCAGCCGAGCTTGCCCATTACGGTATCAGGTGCGAATGCTGGGTCCGACAGCTGATATCCTGGCGGACAACTACACTGCTGTAGTTCCTCGTACGTCGCAACGAGTATCTCGCATGGCACGAAAATATGTACCGCCTCCACGGGCCTTCGAAAACTGCAGCGAATCTCTTCGCCCGGTGCTGAAATTTGGGTGCCGCCGAATCCACCCGTTCCTTTCGTAATTCGCCGACCGTTACGATAGCAGTCGACCACAGTGTTTCGCAGCAGCACCTCGATAAGGTAGTGCGCCTCCAGTATGGGGGCGCGAAACTGTCGTTCGTGCTCAGCAGCGTCCCGCCATATTGCTATTGCAATCTGATGTCCGGTGCACGGGACTTTTGTCCAATTCCTCCAACTCGACTCCTCTTCAAGTGAATCCAATAATCGCCCGGAATTTCTTGCCCCCGGCTGACATGCGAACAAATCTGCATACATGATAATGACCTTTCGTATTCAATTAGTACGCCTTATTTCATTGACCTCGCTTCACTTTCAATTGCAAACGTCTATGCCTGCAACAAGGAATCAAGGTAACTGTTCGGCGGCTCTCTACCCGCACACAAGCGAAGAGGTACTCCACAAGCATCGGCCGGTTTGATTGTTCTCGCTTCTTGAGTACCTGGGGAGCGCAGAACCAATGCACATGGCCCTACGCCCCGCCGCGCAGCACGTCTATGCACGCTAGCGGCTAAACCTGTCGGCGCACTCGCAGTATTGCTAATCAAAACGAGCTGCCAGCTCGCCAGGTCGGCAATACCCACACGGACGCCCATTTCAGTCAAATCGAAGCGGCTTCCTTCATGAATATCGAATGCACCCAGATACCGGTCAAGTGACGTATAAGCGTCGACGACCGCAACTACGACTGCAATTACACCAGTCACGCCGTTCGGATGAATTCGCACATCGCCAGTTGGTACCCGTTCGGCTCGTGCAGTTATATCAAGACACACAAACGGCAGTTCCCTTGACGCTGGCCGTCCTGTCTGCCATTGCAGAACGACGCCTTCTGGAGTTGTTCTTGAGCCCGCGATGGGGCCACCCATCTCAATCCCGTTACTTCGCGCGCGGGCAAACACATCGTTAAGGTCTTGTGTAGTCAATGCGAAATCCACCAGTCCTTCACCGTGTGCTTCAAGTGTTCGTTGCCACGCATCTCCCGGCGAGCGTGCAGTCCACTCTATGAGCTCCATAAACGACCCGTCGCTGAACACTATCAACGCGTTTCGTGTTGGTGCATGCCCATGGACTCCTCCGGCCACCACGTTGAAACCCAGTTTCCGATACGTGCGACTGGCGTCATCAAGGTCCCGTACGGCGATGACGACATGGTCGAGTTGCATTTTGGATTTCACGGCGGGAACCCCTTTAATCCAGGGAGCGTATGGCGATTGTTACCAGTTCAGTCAGTGGTAGCAGAGCCGGAGGCCTTTGCTATTGGCGCATATCCACCGTCCGGCGTGTGTTTTTCGCCACCCGCAAGCGCGGGAGTGAACACGCAAACGAGTCGGAGGTCTCCCTTTGTCGCTCGAACGATATGTCGGTCATGCCTGTCAAGCACGTACACTCGTCCGGGGCGAAGTTCGAATTTTTCGCCACTCGCGACGTCGACAACTTCACCTTCGCCGCCGAAACAATAGTTAGCTTCGACATGGTGCTGATATTGCAGCTCCATATGGGTGCCCTCTTTGACAGTCGTGTCGTGGAGGGAGAACCCGACGTCGTCGGCGGCAACCACCAATCGCTTGCTATCCCAACCCTCGCCTCGAACGTGTCGTGGCGTTCCCACTGTCGAATCGATATCGCGCATCAGCATGTGAAGCTCCCCACGCGACCTGAAATACCGGCCCGGTCGCGCACTCTTCCTGCTATCTACAATCGTTGGCCCGCTCTCTCGACTTTGCGAGCAAGCTACCCTGAGCTGCAAAAAATCTATGCAGCTTGCAAAGAGATGAAACGCTCCGCCTATCGACTGATCGTCGGCTATTTACCAGACGCCGTAAGCACCTTTACGTCGACCCAATGGTCGCCGTTCAAGCGGTACACGGTATAAGGCGAGACTGCAAGGTCGCCCTTTACGTCGAATTCAATCGGCCCCGTCAATCCGTCCATACGAGTTTGCCTTACGGCCGGCAGTACGTCGCCCGGCGTCGTGGCCTGAGCAGCCAGCACGGCATGGGCGATTACGGATGTGGCGTCATAAGCGTACGGACCCTGGAAGCCCTCCAGTTTCGCTTTGAACCGGGTCTCGTAGCGTGACGCAAAGTCCTTCCCTGGCATCTTTTCAATCGGCAAGCCAGGCTGGATTGTTATGGTGCCATCGCCGTCTCCATGTGCGAGACTTATGAAAGTGTTGTTGTTAAATCCTTCTCCAGCAAGCGTCGCGCGTATGCCCAAACTGCGCATGCGCCTGCTAATCTGTGCCGCCTGAGCATCAAACCCACCAAATACAACCACGTCGGCATTCGCTGCCCGTATCCGCGTCAGAACAGCGCTGAAATCGACTGTCTTGTCTGTGACGTACTCACGGGCGACGATTTTGCCGTGGCGCTGGAGAATAGAATCGCTAACCCGGTCTGCAAGACCTGCACCGAAGTCGGTCCTGTCGTCGATAATCGCCACGCGCTTTGCCTGAAGGTCTTCGACGATATACCGTCCAAGTTCTGCACCAGCGACGGCATCTTGTCCCACGATCCTGAACGATGTCTTTTTGCCACGAAGGGTGTAGACCGCGCTTGTAGAACTCGGACTCACCTCCGCGACGGGAACGGTATCGTAGACGGTTGAGGCCGCGATGCTGCAGCCAGAGTTGAAATGCCCCACTACGCCTGCAACGGAGATGTCCGCGAACCGCTGAGCAACCTGGCTTGCGACTCGCGGGTCGGCCTGGTCATCGAGCGCGACCAACTGGAAGGAGACTACCCGGCCGGCTACCGTCGGGTGACGGCTATTCGCATCTTCGATTGCTAGCTGCGCGGCATTCTCCATTTCTTTACCATCGCCCGCCGACGGGCCAGTCAACGGAGCCGCGAACCCGATTTTCACGACTAATGCGTCCTCTGCACCGGCTTCGCAACTGCACAGAGCGCTCAATACCACGATGATTTGAGCAACGATGTGCTTTGACCTGTATGTGAGGCAAACCATGATTTGCTCCCCACCAACGTACTTCCATCGGTCCGAGGCGCGATGTATCGAGAGATACCTTGCTGCATCACGCATATCCATACAATAGAAACAAGCTCCGGGAAATGCAAACAACTTTCTTCGACAAGTTCAATTGTCTGCATTCAATTCATCCATTAAACACATACAAATTTCGCGCGCGCCACGGCCCCATCCGCGCGTGACAAGCGCGCCAACGGTGGCCCTATAAATCCGCTGGCAAAAATAACTGAAGATGTATGCATCTCACCACTTCAAACAACGACCTCGATTGATGGAATCAAGCGTTCGAACGAATGCATACACTCGCGCACAAAAATGGAGCAACACAGAAAAATGTTGCATACAATAGGAACAGATTGCTCCGCACGAGGCCGCAAAATGATGCGAACATCTGGCTGGACGCCGCTTCTCGAAGACTCAAGTGGTCCTACATATCTGGCGATTGCAGACGCCGTAGCCGATAGCATCAACAGAGGAGAGCTTCGTGTCGGCGACAGGTTGCCTCCGCAGCGGACGCTTGCCGCCACCTTGGGTATCGACTTCACAACGGTTAGCAGAGGCTACGCTGAAGCCCAACGACGGGGCCTGCTCGAGGCCCGCGTCGGACGCGGCACCTATGTGAAGGCCTTGCATCGCCCCCCGGCCGCCGCGACTAGCGTGTCCGGCATCGACATGCTGATTAACCAGCCCCCACCATTCGACAACCCGACGCTCGAGAAGCGAATCTGGGAAGGCGTGCCTGCGATGATGGCGGAACGCGGTATGGATATGCTTATGCGCTATCAGGTCCCGAGCGGCGCAATGAGGGACCGTCTGGTGGGCGCAAACTGGCTTGCCCAACGAGTTCCTGGACTTGGCCCCGAGCGTGTCCTCGTATGTCCCGGCGCGCAGGGTGCGCTCCTTGCCGTCTCAATCATGCTAGCGGGAGCGGGCGACACCATCTGCGTAGAGGCATTGACTTATCCTGGCTGTATCTTGCTCGCCAAAGAACTAGGTATTCGCCTGTCCGCTGTCGAAATGGATGAACACGGCGCAATACCGGAATCGCTCGATGCCCTCTGCCAGTCCGAAAAGCCGAAAGCATTCTATTGCACGCCAATCGTCCACAACCCCACCACGATAACTATGCCATTGAACCGGCGTATTGCCCTGGTGGAAGTTGCGCGCCGTCACAAGCTTCCAATCATTGAAGATGACAACTATTGGCCTTTGGTCAATTCGCCCGATGATTCAACAAACGCTTTGCAAGAACTTCCGAGCCTCGCGTCGCTGGCACCCGAACTCGTCTACTACATTTCTGGCCTCGCGAAATGCGTCTCGCCCGCGCTGCGCATCGCGTATCTAAGCGTACCCGACCAAAGCTCCGCGGAACGGGCTTCCGTTGTCATCCGTGCGACGGCTTCAATGGCCGCGCCGTTGAGCGCAGCGGTCGCGACGTATTGGATTGAATCGGGAATCGCAGAAGATATGCTACGGGCGATATGCGTCGAGAGCGACGCCCGTCAGGTTATCGCCCGCCGGTACCTTGGAGCGGACCTCGATAGTCGGCACAACCGTGGCTTCCATCTGTGGTTGCCCTTACCCATGCCCTGGACGCGCAACGCTTTCATAACGCAGTTAAAGCTTTCAGGCATATCGGTCGCTGGTACCGAAGCCTTTGCCGTTTCCGAAGCGCCCGATGGTGTCAGGCTATGCTTGGGTGCACCCCGAACACGTGCCGAGCTTGAGAGTTGCATGCAGCGCATTGCGGACATTCTGCATCTCAAGTCATATGAACCGAGCCAGGTAATCTGATACTCACACAGCCACGAACGGGGACGCTCCATCTGAAAGATAACAGCGACCTGTGCGCCCGACTCGCGAACTGGCGCGACACACGTGAAGGCGTCCGTGCCGCCCCGTTGCCGGCGCGCACCAGAAGGCTGCGCGAATCACAGTCGTCAGATATCGAGCAGAAGCCGTGGCCCTCCACCTGATTCCCGATTTGCTGGCACCGCACAGCAGATGAGAGCCTCATCATCGGCAACTTTGAAGTCAGGGGGCGTAACGTATGCCACAGCGCCTTCGACGACATGAGTCCGACAGGTGCCGCAAGTCCCACCACGGCATCCAGATTCCGGCGACAGGCCACGTGCTTCAGCAAGGTCCAGCAACGACCCGCCGTCCGGAACCCAACGCGCTTCCTTCCCGGACTTGACGAACATGACGGGCGTCGCCGTGTCCGAAGGAATCCGGGCCGGCGCTACGTCCTCGACGACGTCGCCGTGTCGCTTGAGCGATGCCGGTCCGAACGCCTCGGCATGGATGCGCCCGTCGGCAACATTCAATGCACGCAGGTCATCGTAGACTGACTGCATGAACGCTGGAGGGCCGCACATGTAGAAGTCGTAGTCGTTGAACGGCAGCGTACGGCACAACAGGTCCACGTCTATCCTGCCAGCCTCGTCGTAGTCTTTGCACTCGCGTGCACCATCCGTGTTACTGAGCACACGGACAAAACGAATCAGGCCATTTGCGCTCGCACTCACGCGTTCAATCTCTTTCGCGAAAGCGCGTTCCCCTATTGAGCGCGCCGATAGAAAGAACCAGGTCGGGCGTACCCGACGAGTACGAAGCCCTTCGTAAACCACATGTCGCAGCATCGCGAGCATAGGCGTAACGCCGACGCCTGCTGCGAGCAAGACTGCGGGACGTCGTTCGAACGCATCGATAGTGAACTGACCAGCCGGCGCGCGAGCTTCGATGATGTCGCCGACACGAAGATTGTCATGCAGATGCGATGACACAAGCCCCTCTCGCTTGACGCTGATTCGGTAGATTCCATCCGCAGGAGCACAGGACAACGTATACGTGCGAATCGCCGGCTTCTCGCACGCAGCAGGTGTAACGCGAATTGGCAGATGCTGGCCCGCCAGGTGCGGGATAAGTCCCGCACCATCAATCGGCTCGAAGTGAAATGACCGAATCACCGAACTCTCGTCAAGAATCTTTGCGACCTTGAACTTCCGCCATCTTTCTTTCAGAGCCGATGCTTTCAGCCGCTCCGCCGCCTGCTCCCAGCTCCCCGTCATGAGCGAATTCGGCGACCAGCCATTCGCCTGGAAGGTCCATCTCAGCGGTATGGCACCCGGCCGGTACACGATGCGCTCTGGAGCAAAGGTCCACAGTCGCTCTGCGCCCTGGAAGGCGGCGATTTCCGGAGACTCGGTAATTATTTTTGCTCGTCCCGACAATTGCAACAGGTCGCCCGTCTCGAAGTCAACGAACGCTAACCCAGCCCGCGGGTTAATCAGGATGTTGCCAAGCGTCGCGAAGAACAGGTTTCCGGCGAAATCCGGGACGGTCAAGGACCCATCTTCTTCGATGCGTACGAATCCGGCTCGTCCTCCGCGATGCGACACGTCGACTTCACGTCGCCCGTCGGAGTTATCAACATACGACGCCACAAAAAACGTATCCGCATTGGCGACCAATTCTCGTACGTCGTCTGAGAGCCTCTCCATGCGGAGTGGGGACGCCTCCGGCAGGCTTGCAGGGTCACGCACGAATTGAAAATCGCGAGCCTGAATGTATTGCGGACAATTTCCAAAGCTTTGGACAACGTTGACGCTGAACCCGCTCGCATTGTTATCGCTGATGGTGCCGTTCATCCTGTTGCGTCGCCGCGTCGCGGGCTCCATTCCCAACAGTCCCACAGACCCGCCGTCGGCCAGGCCTGAAGTCGCCGGATCAAGAGGGTCGAGCGGTGAATCTATCCTGAGCAGCTTGTCGGTTGAAGCCTGCATGAAGCCCGGCGTCTGTGCGAGCAGCGTGGCCCAGGGGTCGCCTTGGCTGTCGACAGCGCCGACAACTACAAACGGCAGTTGGGCAAAGAACGCACGATGCTGGTCAGGCAGATGGTCGCGGATGACTCGACGCCCCAGTTCATCCATCTTGTTCGCGACCCCAAGCTCTCTTTGCATCTGAAGTTCGCCGCTGTGCCACGGTGACTTGACGGCGCTTGCCATAATTGCCCTCCCTATCACGCACGAATCGCAGTTTCGCACGACGCCTCTCAGGCGTTTGCGGTCAACCCGGCCGGCGTCTTCTGGAACTCCACGAATCCGGGCAAGGCTTCGATTCTTTGCAACCACGCATTCACATTCGGGTAGTCCTTCAGGTCGACGTTGCCCTCCGGCGCCCGCGCAATATAGCTGTAGAGCGCCACGTCGGCGATTGTCGGATGGTCGTGCGAAATGAAGTCGTGTCCGTCCAACTCAGCTTCGATGAGCTTTAATACACCGTGCGCGCGTCCAATTACCTGCTCAGGGTCGTACCTCGCTCCAAACACGGTGATTAAACGGGCAGCCGCCGGTCCGTATGCAATCTCGCCCGCAGCGACGGACAACCAGCGCTGGACAGCAGCAGCAGACTGCGGAGACTCAGGGAGCCAGTCATCCTTCCCGTATTTCTTAGCGACGTAGACGAGAATGGCATTTGAATCGGACACCGCGGTGCCGTCGTCGACCAGCACCGGCACCTGACCAAAGCGATTAAGTTTGAGGAAGTCAGGCGCCTTGTGCGCCCCTTTCATCAAGTCGACCTCAACAAGCTCATGCTGCAAACCCAACAGGGACAGAAACAGGCGCGCGCGGTGCGAGTGTCCTGACAACGGATGGTAATAGAGCTTCATAGCTCTCTCTCCAGATAAATGAGGGAAACGGATGCAAGAAGCACGACGGCTCGCTTTAAAGACCCAGGTCGCTCAAGCCCGCATGCCCGTCGGGACGCCGACCAAGTGGCCAATGAAACAGGCGTTCCTCTTCCTTGATGGGAAGGTCGTTGATGCACGCAAAGCGACGAACCATCAAGCCACGCTCATCGAATTCCCAATTCTCGTTGCCATACGAACGGAACCAGTTCATTGAATCGTCGTGGCATTCGTATGCGTAGCGCACAGCTATTCGGTTGTCTGTATACGCCCACAGCTCTTTGATGAGCCGGTAATCCAGTTCGCGTTGCCACTTGCGGGTCAACAGTTCAACTATCTCGCTCCTCCCGTTCACAAATTCGGCGCGGTTTCGCCAACGCGAATCCACAGAGTAAGCGAGCGAAACCCGCTCAGGGTCTCGGGTGTTCCAGCCGTCCTCCGCCAGCCGCACCTTAAGGACCGCGGTTTCGATTGTGAACGGCGGACAGGGAGGACGCGTCTCTTCCGACATCATTCACCTCCTGCGTGGACATCAGAGATCAATAGGTTTGGCAAGCAAACGCCCACGGAGCGAGCGCCACCATTTGCGATGTTTGCGCCCAAAGTGTGACAGCTGCCAACCGTCGTCGGTTACGTTGGCGAACGGCAAGGCGAGTCGCTGTTTTGCATTTGCACGATTTCGTTAGTGCGCGCACACGCTTAAAGAGCAAAGTCATCGACGCAGTGCGAAATCGATATGAAACCCAAGACTTTGATAGAAGACGGATGCAAAGATGACGACCATTCAGGCATAAGGGCGACGCTACGGCGTCACTGTTTGACGAGGGTGCACAACAGACTCGCCATCCGATTTACTGGGGGCTTAATGTGAACTCTGAGCGACCGGTGCCTCGGCACCCAACCATCGCATCGTTTCGTGGCAGGAGGTCGTTTTCCTGTCGATGCGGCCGGCGTTGCCGACGAAGGCAGAACCGGCATGGCAACCTACCGGTACAGATGCACTCGTTGTACCGGCCGCCTGGCCGCTATGCCTGAGTCATCGCGTGCACTCACCGGCCCCCCCCAGCCAGCTATCACCTCAGGAACACGATGGAGGCGCGTCGAGCCGTCGAGCCGGACATTTGCAAGGACGTTCTATCAAATCAGCGGCAACTCATATAAATTGAGTTCACGTCTGAAGCGTAGACGCACGCCCATACCTTTTCAGGCATGGGTTCCTGTCCATTACCCGACATTCCCGGAGCTGCACTGTGCACGTTGGCAAGCAAGACGATAAGTGGTCGGTCGTCGACTACCGCCCCGAATTCATGGATGGCGTCATCGATCTTATTTTGACCATTCAGAACGTTGAGGCTGGTCTCGAGATATCGTTGGAGCAGCAACCCGACCTGCTGAGTATCGAGTCAAGCTATTTGACTGCTGGTGGCGGATTTTGGATCGCCGTGAACGAGGATGGGCGGGTAGTTGGTTCTATTGGCCTGCAACGCGAAGGCGTTTCCGTGTCAGTTCTCAAGAAATTCTTCGTGGCAGATGGCTATCGCGGTGCCCAAGCAGGCGTAGCGGAGGCTCTCTTCGACAGACTAATCGCGTTCTGTGGCCTGAAAGAAATCAAGACAATCATCCTGGACACACCATCAATCGCAACACGGTCACACGCGTTTTACCGCAAGAAGGGTTTCCGTCAAATCGAGAAGTCCGAGGCTCCAATCTATTACGACTATCCCGACCGCAATTCGTTGTTGTTCCGCCTTGACCGCTAGTCCGGTCCCTCATCGACCGCTATTTCTTCTTGGGTCTGGAAACTGCTTCGGGACAAAAAAATTCACGATGGCACCGTCAAGCGTCTCGTCATTGGCGTCGACCCATTCGACCAGAACCTTGTGTTGGCCAACGTGCAGCCCAACGATGATGAGGGGCTAGCCGCTTGCATCCGCCCGCCCGCAATCATCTGCATTGAGCGTCTACTTCATCCTGCGCTAGCGAGTTTAGGTTGCACTCCTGGCTCCTTCTTCTCCATGTGCACGAATTCGGTCCGGAATTTGTCCGAATCGGGTGCCACTCGATTCTCGTTGAAGGTTCAACGCGTACGCTCACCGATTCACTGAGCGCCGTTCGCCGCACCCGCGTCGTCTCGCGACGTCAACGTCAGCTAGCGTAGTCACGCCACACGCTCATTCGATATCACACATGTATGTATCCCCGCACGTAGCATGGTCCGACACGACGCGACGAAGTTCGGACCAGGCTTTATGTCGAACCCGCACCGCTTTTTGAACTGACACATAACAGTTCCGTGCAAAGGCGAATCCTTTACGTGCAAATCTGAAATACATCGGGATCTGGTAGCAACTAATCTCAAAGCGACCTCAAGACGACGCGAGGCTGTGATGAAAGAGATTATTGAAGGCTTTCTCAGATTTCAGAAGGAAGTGTTCCCACAAAGGGCCGAGCTCTTCAAGAAGCTTTCCGGCGCTCAGGCTCCAACTGCCCTTTTTGTCACGTGTTCTGATAGCCGGTTTGTTCCTGAGATGGTTACGCAACGCGAACCCGGTGACATATTTGTAATACGCAATGCTGGAAATATCGTGCCCGCGTACGGCGGAGAGCCTGGAGGTGTCTCCGCAACGGTGGAATACGCCGTATCTGTCCTGGCAGTTGCCGACATCGTAGTCTGCGGACACTCAGATTGCGGCGCTATGACGGCGATTGCAACACACAAGGACCTGAGGCATTTGCCCGCCGTTGCAGGCTGGCTGCGTCACGCAGACGCAGCTGCAGCCATCAACGATTCCCATCAGCATGCATCACCCAGCGAAGCGCTCAGCTCGATGGTCCGCGAAAACGTCATCGCTCAGTTGACCAATCTCAGGACTCATCCGTCGGTTGCATTGGCGCTTTCAAACGGTACGGTCCGCCTCCACGGCTGGGTGTACGACATCGAAACCGGCTCAATCGTCGCGTTGAATTGGGAGAGCCGGTGCTTTGTGCCGCTCTCCGAATACCCGGAAGCGTGCGCGACGCCCGTCATGTCGGCGTCCCGCCTTCCTTAACCTCGTGTGACAGAGGATTATCATGCTCCAGACACTCGTTTCACCAACCGCCCGCGAACAGCTCGCCGACAAGGTTCTCGCGTCGAAAGCGAGTAAGGGGTTGTCATGGCAGGACTTAACCGAAGGAACAGGACTTAGCCTGGTTTTCCTGACAGCTGCGCTTCTTGGCCAGCACCCGATTTCGAAAGAGGCTGCGGAGACCGTATGTCGCCGTCTTGAACTCGACGACGAAGCGGTCGCGCTTTTGCAGCAGGTACCGCTCCGCGGAAGCATACCCGGCGGCGTACCCAGTGACCCAACGGTCTATCGTTTCTACGAGATGATTCAAATCTATGGGACAACGCTCAAGTCGCTTGTGCACGAAATGTTTGGCGACGGCATTATCAGCGCAATCAATTTCCGGATGGACATACAGAAGGTCCCGGACCCAGACGGTGGGGAGCGTGCCCTTATTACGTTGAACGGCAAGTTCCTCCCAACCAAACCGTTTTAGCCTCGTCGGTGGCGCGGGCTCCGCAACGCGCGGCCCGCGACGCACAGGCTTCCTGATTGGGCAGTCGTCCGCGTGTGACCGCAGACGCCACTCCCACTTCCGCATACACCCGACGTTATCAGGGTTGATTTGCCAACTCTGCGCGCTCTAAATGAGGTACCTGGGAAATGACTTTGAATCGTGACAACGTGGCCGTCGTAATTATTGACCCGCAAAACGACGTGTTGAGTTCGAAGGGTACGGTCTGGGCAGCGGTAGGAGCTAGCGTCACAGAAAACAAAACCGTCCCAAACCTGGAGCGCGTACTCAAGGCGGCGAAAGATAAGGGTGTTGAAGTGTTCGTCTCACCACACTACTTTTACCCGACCGATTTGGGCTGGAAACTGAATGGGCCTGTCGAAGCGGGCGAGTTCGATGCCGGGACGTTTTCCAGGCGAGGCCAATTGACTCTCGATGGCTTCGAGGGTTCGGGCGCTGACTGGGTTGCACCGCTGAAGCCCTACATCGAGGACGGAAAGACAATCGTAGTCAGCCCGCACAAGGTATTTGGGCCGCAGACAAATGACCTCGTTCTGCAACTGAGAAAGCGGGGCATACAGAAGGTATTTCTTTGTGGAATGATTGCGAACCTCTGCGTTGAATCGCATCTTCGTGACCTGATTGAGCAAGGCTTCGAAGTCACTGTCATCTCTGACGCGACTGCCGGGCCGCGACATCCAGAGTGGGGCGACGGTTATAAGGCAGCGATGGTGAACTATCAGTTCCTCGCACATTCGGTCGTACCGACGGACGAAGCGGTCAAGATGCTCGACTAACCCGAAAAACGGTCCGGCGACATCATGCGTCACTGCAGAGGGTAACCCCAAGTGGTGACGCATTCTCGCCCGTGATGACATTGGCTGCGCTATCCGACGCACACCCCGGAGGAAATGGGCATTTTTCTCCAACCGAATCGTTCGTGCGCCGCGACATCCGTACATGGCGGCAATGAATAACCTGGCAAACCGACGACGGAGAAAGAATCGGCCGCCAGCACCGCACCACGATATATCGGTGTTTTGATATATCGGAGAGGCAGATGACTCCCGAACTCTCTCCGTCCAGTATGTGCACTTCGTCCGAAGTGAAGGTTGAGCAACCCGATGTAAGAGGCGCGATGGCCTGCATCATGGAGACTCTGCTCGGGCAGCGCACGCTTCCAAACTATACTTCGACTGGCCCGTCGAAACGACTCGGCAAATTTCGCCCTCACAACCGCGCAACCGCAACCAGTATCACTGGACCCGTGGTTCGGGTCGAGACTCCGGCCCGGCTTGAAATCGTCGAGAGATTGTCTCGCGAAACGCTCGCCATCTATTGGAGCGACGCCCGGACAGGACGATACGCCGACCAGTTGTGGAGATTGGGCCGCGCGCGCGTGAGGTCGTTTTGTGTGTTGAGCGGAGCACCAATCGAGGTTGGGGACTCAGTCTATCGCCCCAAGTCTCAGGGGACGAATGGCCCTGCGAATCGCGATTTCATGATACTTGCTCAGGTCGTCGAGGACGTCTATCCCGACCGCGAAACGATTTGACGTCGTGTGTCCTGCATAGACAATACGTCGAATGCGGTTATTTCAGTGACCTGATGATTGCCAGCGTACCCGCCGAAACCCCCATAGACTGACCATGGCCGCTGCGAATGCCCTGCTGGAGACGAGCGCGAACGCCAAATCCAATTTAACGTGCCAGACTATAACCACTGCTGAGGCCGCAGCCGCGAAACCTGGACGAGTCGCTGCAGCTGCCATTTGCCATCCGACACGCCCAGCCTCTTGCCCAGCGAAATAAAGTTCCGAGGCGATTGCGGTCGTTCGTATGCGGGACCAACAATGCGAAAGTACGCGGCTCCAACAGAGATGACTTCGGCGTCTTGAGTGAACATATGCATCCAGACGTTTGGCAAAGAAGTCACCCATATTCCCAAAATATCGAGCAGCACCGCAACAAAAAGCGCATTGACCGGCGGCAACGAGTCGCTTTGCCGACGTTCGCACTTCGGGTACGGCGAACGTCAGTGTTCGCTACAAGCGAATGCGTACTCGCGACCCACTACCGCCGGTCACGCTATCGGGGGTTATACGGCGGATAACTGAGTGATCCAGTCATTCACGCCGACTTCTCCAGGACCGAAAAAATCCGTTTCTTGAGATCATCCCTATTACGTCACGATCAGTTCGCTCGATGTGGCCTGCGGACGCGTCATTCGAGTGAAGTTGTCGACATGTCCACATTCAGAGGTTTGACGTGGACGCAGGTGGCAAGGAAAACGCAAAAGCGACGGGGCGTAGCTGACTCATTGCTGCCAGGAGTAAGAATGCAAGCGTGCTGGGCTGCCTCAAGGATGCGATAAGCCGACGCGATTCGAGCTGGCCGCCAATGGCCGCGCGGGTGAGGCTCAGGCCATCCCCGCTGACCATCCTGTTGCGTTGGGCCTGGCTGTCGTCCATCATAGAAATCGGGATGCGTGGCACCGGATCCGGTACATCGTCCTGTTCACTCGCATTCGTCGATCACTTTTCGCAATCGGAAGGAGATTCACAATGCCGCACGTATACGACGTAATGGTTGCAACGCAAAGAAATTACACCGAGGTGTGTCATACGTTCTTTGCCCAAGGCGAATACAAATGGGTAAGTATGTTTGAGGGAAAAGCGGTCGAGCGCAAAAAGGGAGTCTGCAACGGTCTCTGTCTACGTTGGATAAAGTCTGCGCATCAGACTGAGTTGATTAAAATAATTTCCAAGGATGCAATCAACAACGACAAGAAACCTGATGCGATTCGCGCGTCTGTAGTCCGAATTCAGGAAAAATCTCCCACCCTGAACAAGGAGCCATTTCTGCCGTCGAGAAAATACGGCGGCTTCGGATCTGTAGCTGTAACTCAAATTTCTGACCTGACATATTTTATCCGCGACCCCAGATATCCAAATGAAGTTGGAATCGAGTGCAGCAATCAGAGTAAATTGAGAAAAAAAGTTGCTCAAAGCATAGCGAAAAGCGGCACAGATTATAAATCGGCATCGATCATCAATATGACCCCAGAGAGTCCGAGTGAGCATGGGCATGCTGTTGCGGTCGTTGCCTCTCCGGGAAGGGTTCGCTTCTTTGATCCGAACGGAGGAGTTCTTGAATTCAAGCATAGATATTCCTTTCGGAAATGGTTTGAGACTGATTTCGGCACGATCAGCTTCTATGGCGAGCCTGGAACGACGTTTCAAGTAATCAACTATCTGTACGCCGAGGAAAAGCCCCGTTGATGGCGATGTTTGAAAGGCTGTTCGCTCGGCTTTATTAACCGATTCAAACCAGACTTCCGGAGTAATTGTTGACGACGGAGTGCCTGACTCTGTTAACGAAAAGCGGCACAGTGCAAAGATGTCGTTTCCAGCCTGCCACTCAATACCTTAGCGGACGTAACTGCACGTCGTGGACGAGGCCCGTCCTTCAGGGCAATCGAGTTCGCCCTTCTCGTGAAGTCCATCGGCGCAATGCCGCACGAGCGCAGCAAGAGGACTTGAATCAGAGCACGGGCGGCACGCGACTAACGATTTGGAACCACCGAATTGTCGGGCCTGTCTCTTTGCGCGTGCGCCGCGAAATCTTCTCCGCGGAGGTGAACTCACTTATCGAAACCGGGCGGTAGATTGATACACCAAGTGGAATACTGTGTGCTCGGGCATTGCTTCTGCTGGCGTTCAGCGTCCGTTTTCTCAAATTCGGCCTTCTCAGCCGCAAGCGACGCTACTGCGTTACTTTTCCGACAAGGTAGCTGTGGCATTGTGTATCGCTGACAAGGTAACAAGGAGGGGTGAATGCAACTGCGCATGCTGGTGACCCGCCCAATTCGTGCATGTGCGCTGTCGGGACTGCTTGCACTCCTTTGCGCGGATTCGACGGTCATTGGGACGTGGGATCGCGTCCCCTGGCCGCCTCCGTGGCAACCAGCGTCAAGGTACGTCCACGTTACGCCACCCGATGCCCGTATCCTGTTCGAGCATGTGGATTTTGTTCTCGATCGGGCGGCCCAGACAGAAGAAGAGGCGAAAAAGAAGCGCAAGGCGGAGCAGCACCATCCCGCAGCGTCTGGCGCAAAGCCAGATGCAAAAGCTGCTTCTTCTGCACCTGCGGCCAGTTCGGCTGCCGCTTCGCGGACGGCGCCCGGCGTGCCGTCCCCCGCGTCCAGGCCATCGGTATCCGGAGGCTCCGCGTCCGCGACATCTGAGGCCCCGCCTGCGCCGTCGTCATCCGCTTTAGCCTCGTCTGCCGCGGTGGGGACCGCGCCAGCACCCGCAAGGCGGCAGGAGGAGAAACCGGGCACGGTCGCGCAACCGGGTAACGCAGCGTCGGCTAACCCAATGGGCCAGGCCGACGCGCCACACTCGGGTCGCGGCCGACCGCCACGGCTGACGAGAGACCAGTTGATGGCGTTGATGCCCGGTGCCACCATCCTGAGAGAAAACACTGCAGGCGCGCTGCGACAATGGGTCGACGTCCCCGATGGCACACTGACTGTCTACTGGGCGGGCGGCGGTTTGCTCCAGTCACAAAGCGCTAGCGGCAAATGGAGCGTCAGCGATGATGGCCGCTTTTGTCTTCAGATTGATTGGAAAGACAAGCCTGAAAACTGGTGCCGCTTTCTGGAGCGAACGCCAAAAGGCGCGTATCAACCGGTCCCGGACACGGCGGACGAAAATTGGACTCCACCGAAGGATCAAACAGATTGGCGGCCACTGACCATTCGTCACTAGGTTGCGTGCCGACGACTCTCAGCCGGACAGCGACCACCCGCAAGACAACGCACAATCAACTTCTCTTACCCCGTCCGCACCCGGCGTATCGGCGCTCCGATTGGTGTCATCGGTACGCGTCGGCGACTTTCTGCTGCAACTTGCCGCGAATCTTCGCGATATCAATCCCGGCCTGACCGGGCACGTCCGTGAACGGGATATATCGCGCAGGCGTATGCAGCAGATACGCCTGCGCCTCATCGATGACGATCCTGTCGCTCGGGTCGTAGCCCATGTTTTCGAGCTGACGAGTCAACTCGGCGCGCTCCGCATAGCTGAGTTCATGCCACCAGAACGAGCGGCATGCGTGCGCGTACGCCTCGTTCGAGAAGTATTGCCAGTGACCCAGTTCATGGCTGAGGATCGCCGTTCGCACGGGCGCATCGATCGTCTCGCCGCCGGGCGTCTTGCCGAGCCCCGGAATCGTGATCAGAAAGTCGTGCGTGCTGCGCGGCTGCCATCTGCCATTAAGCTCGACGATCAACCCCGTCTGCACGACCACGCGTTGCAGCGTACGTTCGCCCGGCGTCAACTCCAGATGCTGCTGGTGTGCCGCGTCGAAGAAGTGCGCCAGTTCGATCGCGCTGAAATTGTTGCCCGCGGTCAGACCCGCCGGATCCGTGCCGAAGCGCCGCGCATGATTCGCGATCGCCGCCATCGTGACGATACGATCGCGGGGCATATCGCGACGCTCGAACAGCGCGACCACGCGTGAAAACATCGCGCCCTGCTCGGCCAAACTCGGCGCATGCATCACATACAGGCCCGGCTGGCCGACAATCGCAAAGAGCGCGAGCGAGGCATCGCCCGGCAGCGATGCCTCGAGTTGCGAAAGTGGAATGCGCCGCACCTCGATGTGCTCGCTCTGTTTTTCGAGCCGCGCCGTGCCGGCTTGCGCACATGCGTCACCCGCGAGGCATCCGAGTAACAAAAGCGCGTAAATCGCCGTCAGACCGATGCCGCGCGAGCAGGAATTTTTCATTGCGACCAAAACAGCGGTTCGTGCCTAGTTCGTCACGGTCACGATCGTCACGCGGCGGTTTTCCGGCGCGGTCGGATTTCGCCGGTTCAGCGGCTCCGACGATCCCTTGCCGACCGACGTCAAACGCTCGGGCGCGATTCCGTCCTTCTGCGTCAAATACTGGACGACGGCCGCAGCGCGATCTTCCGACAGCTTCATGTTCGCGTCGGCCGCGCCGCGCGGGTCTGCGTGCCCCTCGACACGGAAGCGGTACGCCGCGAGCCGGTCCGATTCCAGCGCGTGAGCCACCTTGTCCAGCGCCGCTTGAGCGCTGTCGGTGAGCGTCGACGAGTTGGTGTTGAACGTGATCAGCATTTGCAGCGATGCCGCTTTCGCCGGGGCCGCGGGCTTCGCCGCCGCTCCGGGCTTGTTCGACAGCACGAAGCCGCGCGTGACGATGTTGTCGCCGTTGTCCTCCGGGGCGAGCGCTTTGGTCACCGAGTTTTCATCGATGTCCTGCTCCTTGACCACCGGGTCTTGCGCACGCGCGACGTTCACGCACGCGATCGCACATAGCGCGGCTATCCACGCGCCGCGCGCAGGACGTCCCGTTAGAAGGGAAACGATTGAGCCAGACATACCCCGACCTCCGATCAATGCCTACACTGTCCACCGCTTTCGACCTTCGAGCGGCTCTCACACTCGCAATCACGATTGCCGTTTCGGGCGCAAAGACATGTGCCATTGCAGGCGCTACGCCAGGCGCAATTCGACAACCGACCGCCAGCCGCTGCGCGCCTGATCGAGCAAGCCGACGAAACGCTCGCCGTCCGGCAAACCCGGGCCACCCAGCAACACGGCGGGGATCGCGCCCGATCCTTCCGTCCACCATGCGCCCGATCCCGGCGTCGCGTAGCGCACGAGCAACGCGGAGAAGCGCCCGGAGGCGCAGTTCGCCTGTTCGGCTTCATTCGCTTCTTGCCCGGACAGCAGCTGTCCCGCCGGACAAAGCCGCCACCCGGGCGCAGGTGTTTGTGCTGGGGAGGCTGTCAACGGCCCCCATGCATCGAGCTGCGAATCGAAATGCTCCAGCACGAAATCCGCGTCGAGCGTCGACAGCGCGCGCCGTCCGGCTTCGTCGTACCAGGCCTGCGCACCGCCGAGCCAGTTCGCGATGTCTTCGCGCGCAAGCGGCGCGGCGAGCGTGAACGGAAAATAGCGTCCCACCCGGTCGACACCCGGCATCAGCACACCCGCCCACGCCGACTCGCCGCACACGTCTGCACCGAGCGCAAAATACCAGACCGGCGCATTCAGATAGACGGGCAGCCACTGAGCGCCGAACCAGCGCTGCGCGAACAGCATGCCCTGCTGCAGACGCGCATCCCACGGCGTGACGAATCCCGCCGGCAAACGCCGCGTCACGAAGTCTCCATGCGTGCGCACCTTGCCGAAAAAGCCGGGTGCCTGTGCGACGAACTCGCTCATAACCGGTCAGGACAACGGAACTGTTCGAATGCCCCTCTGCGGAACGGATTCGTCACACTGCTCGCATCCAGCTGAAGCGCGAGCGTGTGCCCATCCGAGTCGAAGGTCGCCTTGAACCGGTCCGCCTGCGCGGTCGGCTGCAAGCGCGCGTTGTCCATCAGGTGCAGCAGCGCCCACGGTCCGTCCGCCCGCGCCGAATCCCCCGATGGGTCGAAGTCGACCCGCGCCTGTCCCGTGCCTTTGCCGCTCGGCCACTGGAACACCATCGATTGATCCGCGTGGGCGGCAACGAATTGCTGCCCGTCGATATCGATAGTGGCATGGTCGATCGCGGGATCGATGTCGAGCACCTTGAGCGTGAATCGAACCGACACGTCTCGCCCGCCCGCGCGGAAGAACGCATCCCTGATCTGCGCGGCCCGCTGAAACTGCGCGAGCACGTCCGCTGGAATACCGAGCGAATCGGCGCCCTGGCGCCAGCGCCATTGCGGTCCAGACATATCGACCAGCGTCGCCAGGTTCTTCTGGAAGAAATCGTCGATCAAACCGCCTGGCGCCAGCACCCGTCCGAAGTCATCGGGCGCCGCATCGCGCGTGGAGGTGCGCACCAGCGGGTAGCGGCCATCCAGCGCCTGCCGGCACAACTGCGCGACGTTGGCCTGCCACAGCGCGTTCAGCCGTGCGCGTTCGCCACCGACCATCAGCATCGAGCCGCCATTCGCGATGTCGTTGGCTACATTTGCAAGCGGTGCAGGCGCGCCCTGCGCGACGAGCTTCAGCTTGTTCAGCGCGTCGCCAGGCGGCGCGGGCAGTCCTTGCTTGCGCGCCGCGTCGGACGCTTCGAGATACGAGGCCGCGTCCTTGAGCGCCGCGAGCTGCGTATCGAGCTGCACGGGACCCGCCGCGCCGGGCTTGCCCGCGAGATCGTGCAGCGCCTGGAAGTGCGCATCGACGGCGTTGAGCTGAGCAGGCGGCGGCGCCGTGTCGTCGGGCTGGTTGCCGAGCGCGCTTTCGAGCCGCTTCTTCACCGCGTCGAGCTTGTTGTTCAACGCACTGACGCCCTGTTCGGCCAGCGAGCCGCCCGTCTTCACCGTGCCGAGCGTGGTCTCCTGGGCGGCCGCGAGCATGAACGCCTTCAACGGTGAATCGGGCGCGGCCAGCACGTTCGCCACACGCGCCCCCTTCTCCACGCTGTCGAACGGCACCACGGCGACATCTGCCAGCAACGCGTCCCACTGCCTGATGTACTCGTCGTAGTAAAGCTGCGTCATCGCCGACTTCAGATCGTCGATGCCGTTCGGCGTCAGCACCGATTCCTCGCGTCCGAGCACCCAGTTGTCCCTCGCGACATCGACGACGGCCTCGTCGCGTAACTGGCCGAACTTCTGATAGCCGGCCCGCGTGTAAGCGCCGGAGACGCCGCGCGTCAACGGCGCCCCGCTCTTTCGGACCAGTACCAGCGCCGCGTTGCGGCCCGCCGAAGCGGCAACGCTGAACGGCGGCAACTTCGCCTGTTCGAGATCGCGCGCGACGCGATTGAACATGCGTTGCGCCAGCGGCATCCTCGCGAGCGTCGTGCGCGCCTGCGCGATCAGGTTCTTGTCGAGCGGCAGCGACGCATCGAACTGCGCGGGCTGGAACAGCGCCGCGAGATGGCCGTCGATGTCGTTGCGCTGATCGTCGCTCGCATCGTGCAACGGCCCGCGCCGCCAGTCGATGTCTGCCCACAGCCGCACGGAATCGGCGTCGAAGTGGGCCGGATCGCCGAGCATCAGGTACGCGCGCAGCACCTCGTACTGAAAGTCGGGGTTGTTCGCATCGCCGCGCCGCAATTCATCCTCCATCCTGCGCACGACAAGCGGCAGCAACGTCTGCTTCAACAAGCGCCGGTAGCTGGCCTGCGCTTCGAGGCCGAGCTTGTCCCCCTGATACAGCCCGAGCCGCGAAAGCCACGGCACGCGCTTCTCGCGATCGGCATAGCCGCCGGGCAGGTCGCGTGCCGCATTGAGTAACGGCAGCAGCGCGAGCGGATCGTCGCCCGCGCGAATGTTCTTCGCGAGCTTCTGCAATTCGGTCACGCGCTGCTCGACATTGCCGATATAGGCCTGGTTGCGCTGATAGCTGATGAAGAACAGCACCAGCGCAATCGCCGCCGCAATGCCGATCAGCCCGAGCGCGATGCGCTGCAGCCACGTGCGGCGGCGCTCCAGGGTCGGATTGGTGCCCGCCAGTCCGGCTTCCTGGAAGACGACGTCGCGCATCAGCCGCGTGATGAAGTACGCACGCCCGCTTGCCGGGTCCGGCAATACGACCTGACGCTGCAAGCCGAGCGCTGCAGCAACCGCGCTCATCACGCGGTCGATCGGCCGGCCTTCCTGCGTGCCGCTCGTGAAATAGACGCCGCGCAGCAGCGCCGCCTCATCGAAACGCGAGGTGCTGAACGTTTCCTGCAGAAACCCAGTCAGCACGCTCTCGAGACCCGCGAACTGCTGTGGGAAACCGTACACGAGCGCACGGCGGCGCGTGTCCGTCTCCTGCTGCATGCGCCGCAATACACGGGACTGCAACTGCTTTTCGAGCGCGGCGAATTCGCCGGGAAATGACGCCAGTGCATCGTCCGGTCCGCCTTGCGCCGCGTACGGAAACGTCACGCCCCACACCTGTTCGCGCTCGTCGCGGCCGAGGTCGTCGAAGAATTCCGCGAAGCCTGCAAGCAGATCGCACTTGGTCACGACGACATAGACGGGAAAGCGCATCCCGAGGCGGGCGTACAACTCCTTCAGCCGTTCGCGCACTGCGCCCGCCTGCACCGCGCGCTGCGTGTCGGACAGTTGCAGCAGATCCTGCACCGACAGCGCGACGATCACGCCGTTCAGCGGGCGTCGCGGCCGATATTTGCGCAGCAGTTGCAGGAAGCCGCTCCATGCGGCCTGGTCGGCTTCGGCAAAGCTGTCCTGAGTGGTGAAACGGCCGGCTGTGTCGAGCAGCACGGCGTCGTCCGTGAACCACCAGTCGCAATTGCGCGTTCCGCCGACACCGCCGACCGCCTGCTTGCCGAGCCGGTCGGCAAGCGGAAACTTGAGGCCCGAATGCAGCAGCGCCGTCGTCTTGCCCGTGCCTGGCGCGCCGACGAACATGTACCACGGCAACTGGTAGACATACTGACTACCGAAGCGCCCTTTCACGCGCGCCTTGCGCAGTATCGCCATTGCCTCGTCGAAGCGCTGCTTCAGCGCGGCGACATCCGCTTCCGATTCCTTCCTTCCGGGTTGCGGCGCCGCTTCGGCAACCACACGCGTGAATTTCACGTTCGCGAGCCGCACCATCAGCCAGCGCACGCCCCAGTACAGCGCCCAGAGCGCGAACAGCACCGCGATCACGATCCAGCGGTGCGCGGCCGATTCGAGCGGCGCCTTGCCCGCGAACGCGAGCAGCGGCCCTTCGATCCACACGATCAGCGCGAGCGCCAGTACGCCGAGGAATGACAGCACGATCGGCCGCCTGAGCCAGCCAAGCAGTTTCATGGGCATCCACCTTCCATGTGCGGCGCACGGAGCGCGAGCGGGCTCACGATGCCGCCCCCGGCGCGAGTATGGTGATATCGACGCGGCGGTTCTTCGCGCGGTTCGCGGGCGAGTCGTTCGGCGCGATCGGCTCGGTGTCGCCGCGACCTTCGGCTTCGAAACGCCCTGGCGTGCCCGTGCGTGCGGCGAGCATGTCCCGCACGACATCGGCACGAGCCTGCGACAGATGCCAGTTCGACGGAAAACGCGCCGACAGCAGCCGCTGGTTGTCGGTATGCCCTGCGACGACCACGTGGCCCGGCACGTCCTTGATCGCATCGCCGATGCGCTGGATCAACGGGATATAACTCGATTCGAGCTCGGCGCTGCCCGACGCGAACAGCCCGTCGCCCTTGATCTCGACGACGGTCCGGTCGGGAAGTTCGGCGACATGCACGAGCCCTTGCGCGATTTCCGGTGCAAGAAACTGCGACAGCTTCGGTGCGAGCGCAGGCGGCGGCGCCGCCTTCGCGGCGGCGAGCGGCGGCGGTGCGACGCGTATGCCGTGCAACGCCGCGAACACGCGGTCGGACTCGTCGTTCAGGCGCAGGCTCAGCACCAGATGCACGGCGACGAGCAGCACGCAGGCGATCGCCGCGGCGACCCACAGCGGCACCAGTTGCAGCAGGGGCTTGCGCTCTGTCTTTTCGGGCAGCCAGTGCACCGACAGATCGCGTTCGGCGGCGCCGCGTTGCGAACGGATCATCGCTTCGAGCCGCTCGCGGATCGTGTCCAGCTGCGTGCGGCCACCGTCGATCAGCCGGTAGCGGCCTTCGAACCCCAGCCCGAGGATCACGTAGATCAGTTCGAGTACGTCGACGTTCCCGGTGGGGTTCTGAGCAAGCCGCTGCAGAATCAGGAAAAAGCGCTCGCCCCCGGAAGCCTCGTTGTGAAACGTCACGAGCAGGCTGCGGCTCGCCCACATCCCCGCGCCCCACGGCGTACTCGAAATCGCCTCGTCGAGGAAGGTGCACAGACAGTAGCGCGATGCGCCGAGCTTCTCGTCGTCGATGCCGCTCGCACGCCCTTGCGTTTCGAACGTGCGCATCATCTGGATCAGCTGTGTGCGCAACTCTTCGACATTCGGATGGGTCGGCAACTGCCGCAGCGGAACCGCCAGCTCCAGCAGCGGATTGGCCGCGCGCAACAATGGATTGAGGCCGCCCGTCTGCGCCGGGATCGGCGCCGCCGTCGCCGCGGCCGCGACAAACGCGGCACGCGCACCGCCGGGCGTCGGAATCAGGATCGTCGCGCCAGGATCATCGAGCGGGCCGCGTGGTTCGTCTGGAGTCACGATGAGTGTCCTCGATCAATGCATCAGCGGCGAATGGCCCAAAACTCCATCGCCAGCCCCGGGAATTCGCCCGCGACGTGCAACGCCATGCCGGCGGACGTTGCGAACTGCTTCCACAATTCGTTGCCGCGATCGAGCTCGAAGTACGTGAAGCCCGCATGAAACGGCAACTGGCGTGGCGCGACAGGCAGCGCGCGCAGCCCGACGCCGGGCAACTGCAGGTTCACGAGATCGCGAATGCGCTCGATCGGCCCAATCTTCACCTGCGGCGCGAAGCCCGTCAGAATGTGCTCGGCCGGCATCTGCGCACGTACGGCCAGCACGAAGGTCGCCGAAGCGAACAGATTCTTGTCCGGCACGAGCGCGACGCGCAGGCCGTACTTGCGCTCTTCGAGCGGAATCGACACGGCATGGGGGTCCATCACCATGCTGAGCGACGCCCGCAAATCGTCAATCACCGGCGCGAAGGTTTCCCGCAGGCGGTCGTGCCGGTACACGGGATACGTCGGCGGGCGCTTGCCAGACTGGCTGAACGTCGCGAGTTCTCCCGCAAGCTGCACCGCAATCTGGTACAGCGCTTCCGGATGCAGTCCCGTCATCGTCGACAGATGCGCTGCGAGCGGCTCGTGGCGGTTGATCAGTTGCAGCAGCAGGAAGTCCGACACTTCCGCGACGCCTGTCACGCCAGGCTGCGCAAGGCGCGCGGCGAGCACCTCGCCACGCTGGTGCAGCAGGCCGACGAGATCGTCGACGAACGCGGCAAGACGCCGCCCGACCCGGTAGTCGAGACACGGCGGACTGTAGTCGTTTTCGAGCACGACACGGTTGTCGGGCAGCCGCTCGACAACGCGCACGACGCCAAGCACCGCATACGCATTCGCGACGTCCGCTTCCAGCGCGAGCCGCACGCGCAGCTTGCCGATCTGCATCAGCGCCGGTTCGGCATTCGGATCGTTGCTGTCGTCGACTTCGCGTTCGGCCACGCGATGCCGCGCGAAGTTTTCTCCGCTGTCTTCGTTGCCCGTTTCGGCAACGCCCGGACGGCGCACCGGCAGCGCCAGCGCGACGAGCGTATTGCGCGTGCCCTCCGGAATATCGAGCGGTTCGGGCAGATCGTCGTCGGCGGGCAGATTGAACGGCGTGCCATCGGGCATCACACCCGCGCACGACAGTAGCGCAACCTTGCCGAGCTTGAGCAGCTGCTCGTCGATTTCGAGCGCGGTCAGCCCCCAGCTGTAAGGACGAAGACACGCGGCCCGCGTCTCGAGCTGGGTCTGCAGATAACGGTCGTGCTGCTGCAGATGCTGCGGCTGCAGGAACATCCCCTCCGACCAGATGACTTTGCTGTTCCAGGACATTTTTTCTCGTGTCTTCCCGTGTCTTTAGCGTGGCCTGTTCCCCGACGGGAAGCGGTCAATGGTGGCTGGTCGGGTCCGTCTTGCCGGTCTTGCGCGCGGTGTGGAGCGCGTCGATCTGCGCCTCGTACGCATCGTTGAACGCCTTGCCGAACAGTCTCTGAAAATCGTCCTGCGCTTCACGTGCGACATCTGCCTGCCGTTCGACAAACAGATCCCACAGTTTTGACTTGCGGTTCGACAGCACCTTGTCGATCACGCCACCCTCCTTCAACTGGGCCTCGATGCTGGCGGGATCGAAACGGCCGAGCACGTCGGCCAGCGCCGCGCGCATGCCGACGATCACCGCGAGTTCATGCGATTCGATGTCGTTGAACGCACGTTCGAGCGCTTCGGCGGGCGGCAGATAACCGGCGCCGCGGCCCGTGAGCATCTGGGCGAGCGCGCTGTCGACATCGGGGAAAAATTTCAGCGGATTGTTGTCGCGCGCCACGATCAGCGTGACGTCGAGGCGCGCTTCGCGCCGCGCCATCGAACGGGCGCGCAGCACGGCCATCGTGCCGCGCAGCGCCTCGCGCAACATCGTGCCGACGAGTCGCGCAAGTTCCGCTGGCGGCAGGTTCGGCAAGCGCGAAGGGTCGAGACCCAGCCCTTCAAGCAGCGCTGGGTACGCGTCGCGATCGGGAGCCATATCGCGCGAGGCCGCGGATTCGGACCTGGACGGCGCGGCCGCAGGCGTTGCCCTCGGCGCGGGCTCGGCCATCGCAGCGGCGGGCGCTGCCGGCTCGCGTTGCCTGGGCGATGGCTGCTGCGCGGCCGCCGATACAGGAGCAGACACACGCTCGACGGGAGCGGACGCCGCCGCAGCCAGCGAAGAGGCGGGCGCGATTTCGGTGGGGTCCTCCGGGACCAGCGGCGGCCCGGCGGCCGGTGCGAGCAGATCATCGAACGGTGTCGCGACGTCATGGCCAACAGGACCGTCGAGCAGGCCTGGGGACAAGCCCGTCGGACCGCCTGGCGACGCGGGGACCGACGGCGCGGGTGCGGGCGCTGGGGCCATGCCCGGCGCAGACGTAAACGCATTGGACAAGACATCGGACGATGCATCGGACGGCGGCGCGGCGAAAGGTGGCGAAGCGTGCGCCGCTCCCGGCTGCACGCCGCCCCGTTGCACCGGCGTTTCCCATTGGGCGAGCGCATCCGCGAGCGGATCGTAGTCGGCGGGAATGCCGCCCGGCGAGGGGCTCGCCACACCCGGCACCACAGGTGGCATAGCCGCATGCGACGCCGGGCCCGGCGCGGCGAAAGCCTGAAATTCCGGCGCGACATGATCGCTTTCCGACCCTGCGTAGCGCGGCCCCGACGCAATCGGCGGGCGTTTGCCAAACCCAGGCTGTCCGAGGGGATCGAGCGCGCCGAGACCAAACGGATCGCCTTGCGCATCGGCGGGTGACGGACCGCCGAGCACTTTCACCGCCGCCAGCGGATCCGCCAGGCCCAGGCCCGTCGCGCTGCGTGCACCCGCCGTGCGTTCCGCAATCGTCACTTCGAGCAGATAGGTGCCGATCATCAACCGGTCGCCATTCGCGAGTCGTGCCTCACGCGTGCCGCCCAGTGCGCGCTGGTTCAGCACGCTTGGGTTGCTGCCGAGATCGCACAGCAAATACTCGCCGCCGCGCAATTCGATGCGCGCATGCACGCGCGAAATGGCGCGCTGCTGGTCAGGCAGCACCAGCGTGCAATCAGTCGCGCGGCCGATGGTGCCGCCCGTCGGTCCGAACTCGACCGCAATCGGTTCGGCGACTGGCTCGTCATTGAAGCGCACGACGCGCAACGAAAGAATCGGATCGTTCACTTGTCTCCCCGGCCCAAACGGCCAAGCATCGCGTCATGATTTGAGCTTTTTCGTGCCATCGTCGGCGTCCTTCGGCGCGGTCGGCGCGGTCGGCGACGAGCCGCTGCCCGAACCGGCCGAACCGCCCGAATTCAGCAGGATCGGCGTACCCGATACGGCGACGCTCGCGGGCCCCACCACCACGAACGCGCCGCCCGCCTTCAGCGTAATGCTGACGCCCGCCTCGATCACGACGTTCATCCCCGCCTTGATATGCACGTTCATACCCGCATCGAGCGCGTAATCCATGCCGACTTTTTCCTGCAACTTCTGGCTGACGTTCAGCGAATCGTTGCCGTCCACCTTGACGTTGCGGTCACCCGTCACGCTGTCGTGCCGTGCGCCCGTCACGGCGATGAACTCGTTGCCCGTGACCTTCAGATGACGGTCGTTACCGACGTTCGTCAGCGTGTCGTTCTTGATCCACGCTTCATGGTCTTTTTCCGCGTGGAAAAATAGTTGCTCGCTGCCCTTCGTGTCGTCGAAGCGCATTTCGTTGAAGCCGCTGCCGCCTTTGGTCGAATTGCTCTTCAGCGTCGACAGCGCGGAGTTCGCGGGCAGGTCGTACGGCGGCATCGTGTTCGCGTTGTACACGCAGCCCGTGACGAGCGGCCGGTCCGGATCGCCTTCGATGAAATCGACCAGCACCTCCTGGCCGATGCGCGGAATGAAGAACGTGCCCCAGCGCTTGCCCGCCCAACTGTGCGACACGCGCACCCAGCAGCGCTTCATCCGTTCGTTGGCGCCGGACGGAGGCGCGAACTGCTCCCAGTGAAACTGCACCTTGATGCGCCCGTATTTGTCGGTCAGGATCTCGTCGCCGTCGGGACCGACCACCATCGCGGTCTGCGGACCCGCGACCAGCGGACGCGGCGTGATGCGTTCGGCGCGGAACTGGTTTTCCTTGCGCAATGCGGTGAAGCTGCAATCGAAAAACGGCAACTCGCGATGATCACCGGCACTCGACACGTAGGTATCGGAGTTGATCTCGTACTCCGCGCTGATCACGAGGTAGTCGTGGTTCTGCGCATCGCACACGTGGTCTTGCAGCTTGAACAGCCCGCCAGGCCACACGCCACGCGCACTGGTACGCCCGCTGATGCTGTCGTTGCGCGCCTGGCGTATTTCCACGCCGACTTTCGCGTAGCGGTCGCCATCGCCCGACTCGACGTGACCGCTCAGATGTTCCTGCATCGTGTACACGGGCGGGTCGTAGACCTTCGGCCTCGTCGCGCGCGACAGCAAACCCTGCTGGTTGCTGGACGACGGTTTCTCGAAGTCATACTCGTTGACTTCGTACTTGCCCGTCTGCAACTCCGCGCCCGACGACCATTGATAGATGCACTCCTTTTCATGCGCAGGTTCATACCAGCCGTCGTATGAGATCGTCGCGTAGTGATCGATCGACGCATGGACGTCGGTGGAATCGGTCATCACCAGCGTGTGCTTGCCGCCTTTGTGCTCGAAGTAGTAGTAGATACCCTCGTGTTCCATCAGCCGGCTGACGAAGGCGAAATCGGTCTCGCGATACTGCGCGCAATGCTCGAGCGACGCATAGGTAGCCGAACATTTGTTGCTCAGATCCACGTCGTAGTCCTGCAGCACTTTCGCGATGATGTCCGGCACCGTCATCTCGTGAAAGAAGCGGCAGTGGGACGCGCGCGTGAGCAGCCACAGCCGGGGCCGCACGATCGCTTCGTAGCGCGCCATGCGGTTGCGTGTCCTGTCGCCGGGCACGACGAGCCGGAATGCGGTGACGATGCCGTTGATCTGCCGCTCGCCATCGGACGGCAAGTCGATCGCCATCGAGATATCCTGGCCGAGCACGTCGCCGGGATTCAGGTCGTTGCTCATGCTGAGCATGTCCAGATGAAACTCGCTCAAGCGGCCCAGTTCCTCGCGGCCGGTCAGGCGCAGGAACAACAGGTCGCTGCCGGCAGGCGCGCAACTGACGGTGACGTGTCGGGAAGTGTCCTGGCTGGTCATGTCACGGAATCATCGTCTTGACAGTGGCAGGGTTCACGATCGTGACCACGCCGCCCCAGTTGCACATGCACTTCGATACGTTGTCGAGCGACGGCTGGTTGCCGAGCAGCACCGTCGGCGCACCCGGCACCCACGGCGACATCGTCGCGGGCACGCACGGCATCGGTGTCAGCACGCCGAGCGCCGCAGTCGTCGCTGCGGCCACCGTCGGGTTCGCGAGCGAACTGCATACGCCGAACGGCATGATATTGACGAGCGGCACGTGGTCCATGATGTTGGCAGCAGGCGGCCCCTCGCCCATCACGCGATTCACGGGCAGCACGACGAGTGTCGACGGCGCCGCGCCGAACGAGCATTGCAGCGTCGCACCCATGCTGACTTGTTGCGGCATACGGATACTCCGTCAAACGTGCAGCGCCTTTTCAATCGAACGTGTAGACGAACTCGCCGTCGCGCGCACCGATCTCCACCTTCGACACCGTCGTGCCGTTCATCATCCTCGTCAGAAACTCGTTGCTGATGTGCGGCAGCAAGGTGTTCGTCAGAATCGCGTCGATCATCCGGCCGCCGCTTTCCAGTTCGGTGCAGCGGCTCGCGATCAGCTTCACGACATCGTCGTCATACGCGAACGGAATCTTGTGCGTCGCGCGCACGCGCTTCTCGATGCGTCCGAGTTGCAGGCGGATGATCGCGCCCAGCATCTCGTCGGACAACGGGTAGTACGGAATCACGACCACCCGCCCGAGCAGCGCCGGCGGAAACACCTTCAGCAGCGGCTCGCGCAGCGCCTTGGCGATGCCCTCGGGCTCCGGCATCAGTTCGGGGTCTTTGCAGAGGTTCGTGATCAGATCGGTGCCCGCGTTGGTGGTCAGCAGGATCAGCGTGTTCTTGAAGTCGATGACACGTCCCTCGCCGTCTTCCATCCAGCCTTTATCGAAAACCTGGAAGAAAATCTCGTGCACATCGGGATGCGCCTTTTCCACTTCGTCGAGCAGCACCACGCTATAGGGCCGGCGCCGCACCGCCTCGGTCAGCACGCCGCCTTCGCCATAGCCGACATAGCCGGGCGGCGCGCCCTTGAGCGACGACACCGTGTGCGCTTCCTGATACTCGCTCATGTTGATCGTGATGACGTTCTGCTCGCCGCCGTACAGCACCTCGGCGAGCGCCAGCGCCGTCTCGGTCTTGCCCACGCCGGACGTGCCCGCGAGCATGAACACGCCGATCGGCTTGTTCGGATTGTCGAGGCCGGCGCGCGACGTCTGGATGCGCCGCGCGATCATCTCGGTTGCGTGGCCCTGGCCGATGATCCGCTTGTTGAGATTCTCGGCGAGCTTCAGCACGTTCTCGATCTCGTTGCGAACCATCCGGCCCACGGGAATCCCCGTCCAGTCCTGCACCACCGAGGCAACAGCCTGCTGGTCGACGGTGGGGAGAATCAGCGGATCGTCGCCCTGATGCGCGGCGAGCTTCGCCTGCAATTCGCGCAGCTCGGCCAGGCGCGATTCGCGGGCGCCGTCATCGGCAGGTGTCAGCGGGGCCGCTTCCGCTGCGCCTTCGACCTTGCCCGTCTCGTTGCGCAATTGGCCGCGCAATTCGAGGATGCGCGTCACCAGCTCCTTTTCCGCCTCCCAGCGCGCTTCGAGTTCGGACAGACGCGCACGCTCGGCCGTCACGCGCTCGTTCGCAATCGCGAGCCGCTCTCGGGTATCGACGCCGACTGCCGTCTCTCTTCCGATGATCTCCAGTTCGGTTTCGAGCGCGGCGATGCGCTTTCGCGAATCGTCGACGGAAGGCGGCGTCGCGTGCTGGCTCACCGCGACGCGCGCGCACGCGGTGTCGAGCAGGCTCACCGCCTTGTCCGGCAACTGGCGCGCGGGGATGTAGCGGTGCGACAGCCGCACGGCTGCTTCGAGCGCCTCGTCGAGCACCTGCACCTTGTGATGCTTTTCCATCGTCGACGTGATGCCGCGCATCATCAGGATGGCCTTGGTCTCGTCCGGCTCGGGCACCTGCACGACCTGGAAGCGGCGCGTGAGCGCCGGGTCTTTTTCGATGTGCTTCTTGTATTCGGCCCACGTCGTCGCTGCGACGGTGCGCAGCGTGCCGCGCGCGAGCGCCGGCTTCAGCAGGTTGGCCGCGTCGCCCGTCCCCGCCGCGCCGCCCGCGCCAACCAGCGTATGCGCTTCGTCGATGAACAGGATGATCGGCTTTTCAGAGGCCTGCACTTCCTCGATCACCTGGCGCAGCCGGTTCTCGAACTCGCCCTTCATGCTCGCGCCCGCCTGCAACAGGCCCACGTCGAGCGTGCGCAACTGCACGTCGCGCAGCGTCGGCGGCACGTCGCCCGCGACGATACGCTGCGCGAAACCCTCGACGACGGCCGTCTTGCCGACCCCGGCTTCGCCCGTCAGGATCGGATTGTTCTGGCGGCGTCGCATCAGAATGTCGACCACCTGCCGGATTTCCTCGTCGCGACCGACGATGGGATCGAGCTTGCCGATGCGCGCCTGTTCGGTCAGATCGGTGGTGAAACGCTTGAGCGCTTCCTGCTTGCCCATCGCGGCGGGCGGCACGGTGCCGCCGTCATCGCCTGTATGGGCCGACTGAGCCGCGGCCTGGGAGCCGTCGCTCGCGGTCATCCCCGCTTCGGGCGAGCTGCCGAGCAGGCTGTCGAATTCATCGACGAGGGGCTCGAGCTTGACCCGCTCGAACTGGCGCGAGATGCCGTACAGCGCGTTGCGCAGCGACGGCGTCTTCAACAGGCCGACCACCAGGTGACCCGTGCGCACCTGATACTCGCCGAACAGCAGCGAGCCGAACACCCAGCCGCGCTCGACGGCTTCCTCGACCTGCGACGAGATATCGACCATCGACCCCGCGCCGCGCGGCAGCCGGTCGAGCGCTTCCGTCAGATCGCGCGCGAGCGCCGAGGGCTCGATGCCGAAGTGCTTGACGATGCGATGCAGATCCGAGTCCTGCAACTGCAGGATCTGATGGAACCAGTGCACGAGCTCGATATACGGATTGCCGCGCAATTTGCAGAACACGTTTGCGCTTTCGATTGCGCGATAGGCCAGCTTGTTCAGCTTGCCGAACAACGCTGCACGTCGGATTTCGGCCATTTTGCTAGTCCTTCGGTATGTGTTGGTATGACGGCTCGCTCGCGCACACGTCGCTCTGCGCGGGCTCGCCAGATCGTGCGGACAATGAAGCGGGATGCAAGCGCAGCTGGCGCTGATCCTGCGTGACCGGGCCGCTCAACAGCCAGCTCGTGTAGCCGAGCCGCGCGCGGCGTCCCAGCGCAAGGCGCGGCACGTGCTCCTGCCTGAGCCACAGGTTCACGTCCCAGTCGAGACCGTCGCGCACGTAGTTGCGCACCCAGTCGGTGAGGCGCCGCAGGCTGTCGCCGCCGGGCAGGAAGCGTTCGTAGTCGGCAAGCGTCAACGGCCCCACGACGATGCGGAACTTGTGCTGGCAGTCCCAGACGCGCGCGCCGAGCAACGTCGATACGCCGAGTCCCGACGAACCGTCGCGCGCGCCCAGGCGCGAGAGCGTGTCGCGCGGCAGTTCCATCCAGTGGCCGACCCACTCCTCGATCCGCACCGGCAGGTTGAAGAAACGCGCGAGGATCAGTTGCAGACCAGCGGCAGGACGTGTCGGGCCCGCCAGCAGGCCCGCGAAATGCAGCTTCGCGAAGTCGGGCACGGCGTCGCGCTCACGCAGCGCTGTCTCGGCCAGACCGAACGTGCTGCCGACATAGACCGAAAAGCGGTCGCGCTCCTGCCTGTCGAGACTCACGGCAGGCTGTGCATTGGCCCATGCCCGATAGAACAGCGACACCATGCGGTGCTGGAAGATGTCGAGAAAGCGCGCGAAGGTCGGATCGTTCGCATTGCGAGCGCGATCGCGCACGTACTCGGTCAGATGCACGGGCAGCGGGCCGTGCGGCCCCATCAGACCGAAGAAGTTGACCGCGAGCCGCGCCGCGTGCCCGTCGTGCGCCGGCCTCAACACACCGAGCGTGGTCGGGTGGAAGATCAGCTCGGGTTCCTGCGAGAAGCGCACGGCATCGTCGCGCGGACGCAGCGATTCGCCGATGCGCGGCTTGTCCCGCCAGGCGTTCTCGATGAGCCGCAGGGCCTGGTAGAAGTCGAAGCGGCAGGCGTTCGCTTCGAGTTCGCGCAGCAGGGTCAGAGGGTCCGACATTGTCCGACCCTCGCTGGCCAGCGCATGATCTCGCCGCGCGACAGCGTTCTGACTATTGTCTCCGCGAACGAATTGATCGATACGTATTGTGCAAAGTAATGCGACAGCACCGCGCCGAGCAGAAACGCGCCGGCGCCTTCGAAAGCGGCGTCGTCGAGTGTCAGCGTGATCGCGAGGCCGCGCCCGAACACGATCGGTCCGGCGCACGGCAGACGGCGCGTGACGGGATGCGATCCGATCGATTGCAAGCCTTCGATCATCCGCTGCGCCGCCGGATCGTCGACAGGGCAATAGAGACTCAGCAGATCGCGCATCGCGCGGGCGCCCTCTTTCGCGTCGCTATCGACGAGCGATGCATAGTTCAGCGACAGGTGACTCAGGAGCCGCCAGGCAACGTCGCCATGCGCATACGACGGCAGCGGCCGGCTCGGGCCGCTCACGCAGCGCACCGTTTCGACGGGCGCCTCGACGTCGAGTGTGAAATCGCTCGCACCGACACCGATCGACAAGGTGAGCGGCAAGTCACGATTGGTGCACAGAACCTGTAGGCCGAGCTGGCGCAAATCGCCGCGAAACGGCGCGTTCGCCACATCGACGAGTGCGATGAACGTCTCGCTGCCGATGTAGCTGGTGCGCTGTCCGCGCTCGGCCTGACGCGACGAGCGCACGCGCCTGTCGCGCCGCACCTGGTAGTACGCGCCTGCGCCATAGCCCGCGCCGAGGTCTCGCGCGTGATAGAACGGCTCGAACTTCTGCTCGGCGGCCGCGCCCGCGCCATAGCCGGTGACTTCCTCGATGCGGTAGACCTCGAAGTCCATCGGCCGCGTGCGATCGGCCACTACGTGATATTCGAACTGCTCGGCGGACAGCGCGATGCGATCGGTGCGGCGCGGAAACAGGTTGATCACGGGCGTGCAATAGAGCGCGAAATTCGATGCGTCGACCGCCTGTTCGAGCATCGGGTCGCCGCGCTTCAGCAGCACGATCACTTCGACCTCGTTCTCCGCACAGCGGCGCAGCGCCTGCTGCAAGCCATCGATCGCAACGAACATGAAGCGCGGCGCGAACGCGAAATACTCCTGCAGCAGCCGGTACCCGCGAAAGGATTGCCTGCTGATCGGGAGCAACGCTTCTTCTTCCGAGAAGCCCATCGGCGCGACCGACGCAGCGGGCAATTGCGCATGCCAGGTCGCAGGACGCGACGCGGGCATCACGACGACGCCCATCGCCGATCCGACGAGCCGCTCGTAAAGACGCGTCGGCATCGAGTCGGTCCCGCGCAGATAGAGCGCCAGCCTGTCGAGCTTCAACTGATTGATCTTCAGGCCGCCCGTCGCACGCAGTCGCAACCGGAGGCCCGCTTTGACGCCCGCCGGCAGCGCGATATCCGCGCCGCCCAGCGAACCCGAATGCGTGAAGAACTTCGCATCGACGAGCTCGAGCGGCCACAGCGTCAGGTCGTGCGCGCTGCGATATTCGCAACGCGTCGAACCGTTCTTGTCGAGCAGGCTGCGCAAGGCGCTGCCACGCGAAATCTTCACCCCTTCCGCGAGGCCCGCGTTGCTCAGATCGGGTTGGATCTGCACGACGGCCATCGACGGAGTCGGCGCCAGATAGTGCGGATAGACCAGCTCGGTCAAATGCTGCGTGAAGCGTGGAAACTCCGCATCGATCTTGAATTGCACGCGCGCGGCGAGAAAGCTGAAGCCTTCGAGCAGCCGCTCGACATACGGGTCCGCGCATTCGAGGCTTTCGAGTCCGAGCCGCCCGGCGATCTTCGGATACTCTTTGGCGAACTCTCCGCCCATTTCCCGCAGGTGCTGGAGTTCTGCGCTGTAGTACTTGATCAGTTCCGGGTTCATGTTGTCAGCGCGCGCCGCTCTGGTCGATCACCCTGATTTCCCCCGCCTCCAGATCCAGTTCAGTCCTGAAATAGAGTCGCTCCGGGTACGGCTGAGCCCACAGGTCTCCTTCGATCAGAAACGATACGGTGTTGTGTTGCGCCGTGGTCTCCTCGACCTGGATCGCCGTCACGCGCACTGTCTCGCGCAGGATGCGCGGCTCGAATGCCCAGATCGCGTCGCGCACGTGCTTTTCGAGTTTTGCGGGATCGACGCCCGATGCGGTTTTGCCGGCGATATCCGGAAAGCCGTAGTTCAGCACCGACGTGCTGACGTACGGATAGCCCGACACTTCCTGCACCGACGCAATGCCCGTCGCGTTCAGCAGCCACGCGAGATCGCGTTGCACGCTCTGGCGCAATGCGCGGATAGACAGCACGCGGTGTTCGCGGGCCTCCTGCTTGACCTCGGGCTCGTGATCGGTCAGCCGGTCGAGCAACGACGGCTGCAGCCGGTCTCGCGTGCTCAGTTCAGCCATGATCCCGTGCGGCATCGGCGCCGCCCTCGTTCTCAGGCGCAGCCCCGGTTGCCAGTTCGATCGTGCGGATATCGAGCAACGCGTAGTCGTTCGCGCTGGTCGTCAGCATGCGTTGTCCGACCGGGCGTGCGTCGGCCGCATCGCCGCCGATCCACTCGGTCAGATGCGCGAGCGACAGCGCACTTTTCTTTTCCGCCAGCGTGCCGGCGTAGCGCGTCGGAATCAGCCCGACCGCCTGGCCTTCGTTGGCCCACGTAAAAATCGCCGGCGTCCACACACGGTCGCGCAGATCGGTCGGCGCTTCGATCTCGATGCGCTTGATGCGGAAAAACGGCACCCAGTAGTAACGGCCGTTGAGCACCGTTTCGAGTGTCGGCCCGAGCCGCGTATCGGCATCGGCGATCCATTCGAACGGTTCGCCGTTGACGTTGCCCGAAGTGGCGGGCGCATCGCCGAGCGCCTGCTCGCGGGCGGCCACGGCGGCTGCATGATCGCCCGCAGCATCGAGCCGCAATGCTTCGACCAGCAGGGCCAGCCAGCCGGTCGGCTCGCCGAAAATCAAAGGCGCGCGCGCGCCGTTGAACACTTCTTCGCGCAACGCTTCGCATTGCAGCGCCTCGCGATAGGTTTGCACCATCGGCAATGCCGCGGCGTCCAGATCGCCCACCACGTTCAGTTGGGTCAGCGCGCGGTCCCATGACCCGAGCACGGCGAGCAACTGGAACAGAAACACGCGGTGCGCAGCCTTCGACGGATCGTTCCGGACCTGCATCTGCAACAGACGCAGGCACTCTTCCAGATTGCCTTCGCGCAAGCTTTCTTCTGCCGTCATGTCGATTCGCTCCGTCGGGCCGGTTCAATGCCGCCGCCGCACCACGCGCCCGTGGCATGGCGGCAAGCGATACGCTTCTGCTAGCCGTTGGTCGCGTCGTTCTTCACGATGTTCCACTTCATCTCGACGACGCCCCCTTCCTTCGCGCCCTTCGCGTTCTGCGGCTGGTATTCGACATGGAACTGCTCGAAGTTCAAGGTCACGTTCTCGGTAAAGCGATCCTCACCGCCCGAGCCGCCCGTCGAATACGAACTGATCAGGCACGCGGTCAGCGTGACCTTGTAGTATTCGAGCGGGTTGTCGCCGCCGGCCTTGCGCACGGTCAACACCACCGAATCGATATGCGTGCCCTTGGCGCAAGCCAGCATGATCGTCGGCGTCGCCTTGTCGACGTATTTGGTAAACGATATGTCCTGCACATTCACCTTGCCCGCGCCACCGCCCGTTCCCAGGTGCATCGTGCCGCTCTGGCTCAACCCCCAGCTCCACGCAAGTACATCAATCTCATCCTTATGGGTCTTGTCCTGAGACTCACCCTTGATGTCACCCAGCTTCATGAACATATCGACGGCCATGTTCTTCTCCACTCATAAGCGGTTCGTCACTGCAAACGGGATTCCGTCATGCTGCCTTGGCGGACGGAAGCTTTGAGACCAGCCGCAACGACACGGTCAGGCCTTCCAACTGATAATGCGGACGCAGGAAAAACTTCGAGGTGTAGTAACCGGGATTACCTTCGACTTCTTCGATCACGACTTCAGCTGCGGCAAGCGGCCTTCGCGCTTTCGACTCTTCGGTGGAATGGGCGGGGTCGCCATCGACGTACTGCAGGATCCAGTTCTGCAGCCAGCGCTGCATGTCGTCCTTTTCCTTGAAGCTGCCGATCTTGTCGCGCACGATGCACTTCAGGTAATGCGCAAAGCGGCTGCATGCGAACAGATAAGGTAGACGTGCAGCCAGATTCGCATTGGCGGTCGCATCCACATCTTCGTATTCGGCCGGCTTGTGCAACGACTGCGCGCCGATGAATGCGGCAAAGTCGGAGTTCTTCTTGTGCACGAGCGGCATGAAACCGTTCTTTGCCAGCTCCGCCTCGCGCCGGTCGCTGATGGCAATTTCAGTCGGACACTTCATGTCGACGCCGCCGTCGTCGGTCGGGAACGAATGCACGGGCAGGCCTTCGACCGCGCCGCCCGACTCGATGCCGCGAATCCGCGAGCACCAGCCATACATCTTGAACGAACGGTTGATGTTGGTCGCCATCGCATACGCGGCGTTCGCCCACGTGTATTTGCTGCTGTCGGCGCCCGCGGTGTCTTCTTCAAAATCGAATTCTTCGACGGGGTTGGTCTTCGCGCCGTACGGCGCACGCGCGAGAAAGCGCGGCATTGCGAGCCCGATATAGCGCGAGTCTTCCGATTCGCGCAGCGAGCGCCAGGCGGCGTGCTCCGGTGTCTGGAAGATTTTCGTCAGGTCGCGCGGGTTCGCGAGTTCCTGCCACGAATCCATCAGCATCACGGCCGGGTCGGCGGCAGCGATGAACGGCGCGTGGGCAGCCGCGGATATCTTCGCCATCTGTGTCAGCAGATCAACATCGGGACCGCTGTTGTCGAAGTAGTAATCGGCAACCAGCGCACCATAAGGTTCGCCGCCGAACTGGCCGTACTCTTCTTCATAAAGCTTCTTGAAGAACGGGCTCTGATCCCAGGCGGTGCCTTTGTATTTCTTGAGCGTCTTGTGCAGTTCGCCCTTCGAAATGTTCATCACGCGAATCTTCAGCGATTCGTCGGTCTCGGTGTTGTTCACAAGATAGTGCAGACCGCGCCACGCGCTCTCCACTTTCTGGAACTCTTCCGAGTGAATGATCAGGTTGATCTGCTCACTGAGCTTCTTGTCGATCTGTGCGATCAGGCTTTCGATGGTCGCCAGCACGTCGTTCGAAATGACGGCCGTATCGCGCAACGCCTGTTCTGCAAGCGTGCGCACTGCGGTTTCGACGGCTTCCTTTGCCTTGTCGCTTTTCGGCTTGAATTCCTTTTGCAGCAGATTGGCGAAGTCGCTCATCTCGAGCGTGCCCTCTGTCTGCTGCGCCTGTCCTTCGAGGTTGGGTTCGGCCATGGTCAGACTCCACTGTTAGTCGCGCTTATTCCTGTGGCTTCGGCGCAGAAGCGAGCGATTGCAGCAAGGCGGGATCGTTCAGCACCTTTGCGATCAATTCCTCGGCACCCGTCTTGCCATCCATGTACGTCAAGAGGTTCTGCAACTGGCCGCGCGCCTCGAGCAGCTTCGACAGCGCATCGACCTTGCGCGCGACGGCCGCAGGAGAGAAGTCGTCCATGCTCTCGAAGGTCATGTCGACCGCGAGATTGCCTTCGCCCGTCAACATGTTCGGCACCTGGACCGCGACGCGCGGCTTCATCGACTTCAGGCGCTCGTCGAAGTTGTCGACATCGATCTCCAGAAACTTGCGGTCCGCGACGGGCGCGAGCGGATCCGCAGGCTGTCCGGACAGATCGGCCATCACGCCCATCACAAAAGGCAGATGCACCTTCTTTTCCGAGCCGTAAACTTCGACGTCGTACTCGATCTGCACGCGCGGCGCGCGATTGCGTGCGATGAATTTCTGGCTGCTTTCCTTGGCCACGACAGTTCCCCTGGTTGACGCCGCACCGTCGAGAGGCGGAGCAACGTATCAGTTGCAAAGCTGATGAACTCCCCGACGACTATTCGCTTTCGATACCGCCAACCTGCCGGGCCTGCCCGAGTCCTTCCGGCGCGAGGTCCTCCAGAATCTCGATGAAGCTCTTGTCCACCAGACGCCGCGCACGGGCGAGCAATAGCGGCACCGGACTCGACGGCTCGTGCTTTTCGTAATAGGCGCAGATCTTGTCCAGCAAACGGATCACGTCCTGCCGGCTGTTGACTTCTCCACTCGGCGCGGCAGGCGATGCCGCGCCCGTCGCCGCCGATGAACCCGCCATGCCGTCGCCGGCTAGCGCTTCATCCGCGACTTGCTGACCGGTGTCGCCGACCCGTTCGCCGAGAAAGCCCGCCGCCTGCTGCAACAGGCGCGAGAGGGGCGACAAGTCGATCGCCTGCGCCGCACCGACGCGTTCGGTCAGCAGCGTTTCAATGCGCGTATTGCTCTGGCGCGCGGCATGCAATGCGGCGTGTACCGCCGCCGCATCGTCGCGCACGTCGGCGATCGCCGCGTCGATCGATGCAAGCGATGGCGGTTCGATACCGTCGGGCACGGCCACGTCGCCGGTCGCATATTCGATGTCGCGCAGCCTCACGATTCCATGCGTGCGCGACGCGGCAAGCGCGGTGTCGCGCACATCCAGCAACATCTCCGACGGTTCGACCAGCACCGCGAGCGCATTGATGCGCGCAGTAGGGTCGTTATCGTCGTCAGGATCGAGTTGCGGATAGACGTGATCCCAATGCCGCTCGAGCAGGGCTTCGATCAGCGCCATCCCTTCGGCGAGACCGGTGAAGCCCTGGCGGTTCAGGAGTGCGCGCGCCAGATGCGCGGCGACGCGCAGATCACGGCTCTTGTTGAACAGTTCGAGTGATAGGGCCTGGGCTGCTTTCCAGTCAGGCGGTGTGGCGGCGACGACGGTGTCGCCGTACTGGACTTCCGGCTTGCCATGCACGACCTGTTCGAGTTCGAGAAACATCGGGTCGTACTCGACGTCGTCCCCGCACGGACGTTCAGGCGATAGATCGGCGAGCAACACCCCGGCATCGAGCGTGACCATTTTTGTATCGGCATCAGTCTGAAACGAAATGGTTTTAGCGCGCCTGTCCCTCGCGACGAGTCACGCCACGGAAACTGCCGAATCTGGTCTTTCACGAACCGGTTTCAACAAATCAAGCTGGAAATACTGATAGCAATACGCGATGTCTCGACGTTGCGCTACAAACACTCTCACAGCGAACGGATATGAGCATAGCACGCAATATTCAAATTAAAAGGCTTGCTCTCATGACGGCGCAATTGAAAGAAGAGACTCGCAAAAAGCAATAGAAATGTCTATTTCTAAGCACCTGAAAAAAACGCAAGACGCGCATGTCTGTTCTTTTTTTTGAGTACATTTCTCAACAAAGAATCGTGCCTGTTCTGTTGCTGACAAAATCTGCATCAATCGACGGCATTGCAATCAGTAAACGATTCAGCTTGTTGAAATTGAAAGAAAACCATTTAAACGCGCAGCAAGGTAAACCCTCATATAAGTTTTGTCGCCTGATGTGCGATACCTAAAGCGTTGCTTTTCGCAGTGTTACGGTGAATAACTGCTCCTTCCCGGTCATGCCAGATAAAGGCGTGCCGATAGTCGGATCCGCAATCCGGTTTCCCCTGCCGCAAACGAACTACACGTATCGCACATCGGGTATCGAATCCGCACAGCACGACGCTGTGCTCATCATGCGGGGTGACATGTGACACACATTGAAAGCGTACGCACGGCCGATAACATCGGCGGCGTTGCGTTACCGGACCTGTGGCAACGGCGCACATGTCTGAATCGTGACGAAATGGCCTTGATCTACACGGTCGTGCGACGCGCGTTGCAGGGATACCATCCTTTCGAATTGCAGGCACTAGGCGAAGACAAGGAAGAACTCATTTCGCAGTTCATCTACTTCAAGGTCTTCCGCTTCGAAGCCACGCATCCGCATCCGGAAGCGTTCCCATTGCATAGCGCGCCGTCGAACGGTCACGCAGTATGCGCGTATTTCCGACGTTATCTGATCGACTGCCTGCGCAATGCGGCCCATCAGCGCAATGTCTCGTTCGACGATGAAAATGTACTGGCAGAAGTCGAGCAGCAAACGGCCATGCAAAGCGATCCCGTGGGTTCGGTGCTGATCCAGTACGGACTCGACGAACAAACCGTGCGTGAGTCCGCGGCGCACTTCATCGCGGGTCTCGACGAATCCGACTGGCTGCTGCTGGCGGGCACCCTCGGCTGGCTATCGAACGAACAGGGAGGCCTGTCGCAGATTGCCGCTCGCTATCAGATTGCGTCGTATCACTATCGCGCCCGCAAGCTCGGCGTCACGCTGAAAAAAGGCTCACTGCCCGCCGATTTCGCTTCGACGAGCATCGGTGAATGGATTACGCGCACGCTCGGCATCGATATTGCAGCGGAGAATCGTGTCGCGATCCTGATCGTGCTGGGCATCCTCTCCGAGCAATCGCAAGCGCCTTCGATCGAGCCCGACCCGGCCGGAGACTTACCGTGCAACTTGCCACAGCAAGCCTGAGCGATCGTGGCGGCCGGCAGCGCAACGAGGACGCAGTCGGATACTGGTCGAGCGAACGTCTTTACTATTGCGTGGTCGCCGACGGCGCGGGCGGACACGGCGGCGGCGATACGGCATCGACGATCGTCGTCGACAGCGTCCTCGCGGATCTTCGCTATCTGACCGTCGCCGAGTTGCCCCCGACGGGCGAGCGGCTCGTCAGTGCAATCCGCCACGCGAACGCGAACATTCTGGAAGAGCAGGCACGCGGCGACGACGCAGTGAAAGACATGCGCTCGACCGTCGTGCTGCTCGCGATCGACTGCGAACTGCGCACGGCGGCGTGGGCCCACTGCGGCGATTCGCGACTCTACTGTTTTCGTGACGGACAGATCAGCGTGCAGACGCGCGACCATAGCCTCGTTCAGGATATGGTCGACGCGCGTCTGATCCAACCCGGCGACGTGCGCCGGCATCCGCGGCGCAACCTGCTGCTCGCCGCGCTGGGCACGCCCGGCGAGCTGGCCATCGATGGCTCCGACGGCAAGTTCGGTCTGCTCGATCGTGATGCGTTCCTGCTTTGCAGCGATGGACTGTGGGAATACGTCGACGAAACATGTATGCGCGACGCACTTGACGAAGCCGCAACACCCGATGCATGGCTTGGCGCACTCGCTGCGCGCGTGCGCGTCACCGCACCGGCCAGCCACGACAACTTCAGCGCGATGGCGGTATGGATCGTCGATCCGGAAGACTCGCAGCCGACGGTGCGGCAAGTCGCGCCTTCCTGAGCGCGCTGCATGCCTGAACCGTGCCCGTTGCTAGAAGTCACCGCACCCGTGTTGACCGTTCAGCAACATGCAACTGTTCAGATTCGGTTGCGAACGCACGCGCTTCCATTCGACAGCAAGGATGTCCTGCGTGTCGCCCGGCGCCGCGGTGGTGAAGAGCGGTTGATTCGAACCGATACAGATGTTGGTGCCTTGCAGGTTGTTCTCGTAGACGAAGGTTTGCTCCTGGTTGCTAAAGAACTGTTGCAGGCCGGCTTGGGCAACAGGGTCGATCAACGGTGTCACGGTCAGCGTGCCCGGCACTTCGATCACGATATAGCCGACGTTCGACGCGAAATCCGGAACGATCGGGTACTGCCCAGGCGGAGAATTGCGGTTGGCGGATGACGTCAGCGTGCCCGTCAGCGCGCCGGCGGCGGTGTCGCCGTTGATCAGTCCGCTGGCGGTGAACGTGAAGACGGGACCGGGTGCGCCTGCAATGCGCGTCTTGCCATCGGCGGTCACCGTCACGGTCGGCCTTGCGATATAGACGTAGTGATTGCCTGTGGCGGGCACCGTGCCGCCCCAACTGCAGCCCGCTCCGAACGCGCAGCCATAGAAGTTCGGCTGTGCAGTGTTCGGCTGCACGTTGCCGCGCGTCTCGCCCACCCACGTGCTCGCCCAGATCCGCCATCCGTTGCCGGCAGCGATCGCGCCGGAACTCGCCGAGTTGAACAGCCCGCTTTCCATCACCAGATCGATCGAGCCGCCTGCGCTCAGGCTGGCGTTCGGACCAGCCAGCCCGATATTGCCCGTTGCGGCTTGTGCAATGAGGTTGCCCGTCAACGTCGAGTGAGTGCCGTCGAGCGTGGTCAACTGGCTCGTGTCGGTATTGAATGTCTGGCCGATCACGGGGCCGATGACGAATCCGTGCGAGTCCGTAAAGTTCACATTGCCCGCATTGACCATCGCCAGCACGCCGACGTCGTTTTGCGGATCGGTCAACGTGAAGGTGCCGGGGCCCGAAAGCAGCAGGCTCGCCGCCTGGATGCCGCCAGGGTCGGTGACGGGACCGCCGGACACGAGTGCGAGCGTATGGCCGGTCGTCGAGAGGCCAAATGGAAGCACGATGCCCTGACTGCCCGATCCCGGATTGGACAGCGTGAGGTTGTTCGACAGACCCGGGCGTGTCAGCACGCAGACCTCGCTGGCCGACGAGCACACACCGTTCACGGTGATCAGTCCCGTCTGCGTGGTCGAACCCAGCACGATGGTTGGAACCGAAGCGAACGTCGAAAACGTTGCGGCATCGATACTCAGACCGCCGCCCGCGCCGAACAGCGTAATTGGCGTGGCGTTCTGCGCCACGATTGCGAACGTGTTCGGATCGACCGTTGCCGGCATGATCGACAACACGCCGCCCGGCGACGACAACGTCGAATTGCCGATGAACAGGCTGGTGGTCGTGCCATCATTCGCCGCGCGCAACGCAATGGAACCGGCTTGCGCTGTCGAGACCGTCGGGCCGGCCAGCAGCGCCGCGCCAAGCATCGCAGTTCCTCCGCTGGAGGACGGCGGCACGCCGATCGCGAGACCGGGATCTGCCGTATTGGTCGAACCGGCAATCTGGATCGCCCCCGTTTGCCCCGTTACCTTGACGTCGCCGCTGGCGATCAGCACGCCGATGTCGCCCTGCAGATTCGGGCTCGTGCCGCCCGTGGGTCCGCTCACGGCGCCGCGGATATCGATCAGACCGCCGTTGCTCGAGACGATCTGCGAGCCACCGGTGATTTCGACGCCATTGGTAAACGGCCCGGTGCCGCTGCCATAGATGGCCAAGGTGCCACTGCCCGTCGTCAGGTTGGAAGTGTCGAGCATGACGCCCGTGCTGAATCCGCCGCCACTGGCGATGCCCGTCAGCGTCATCGCGCCGGCGCCGCTGTTGAGCTGACTGTTGAAGATATTGATGCCGACGTCTTCCGTCTGCGTCGTCGTGCCGGTGAGCGAAAGCGCGCCGCCTGCGGTATCGATCGTCGAGTTGTTGATGACGACCGTGCTCGACCCGGCCCCGGCCGCGTTGACCGTGAGGCTGCCGCCATGGGTCGTCACGCTCGTATTGCTGATCGAGACAGGGCTGAAGGGATTCGTGCCGGCAACATTCGCATTGAGCACGATATCGAGTGGCCCCGACGTCGACGTGATCTGTTGCCCGTTATCGGTGATCGAGCCCAGCGCGGTCATCGTCAGAACGGGGACGCTGGTCGGGTTCGCGGGTGTCGCTGCGACGATCGGTGCCTGAATGTTGATGTCGCCCAGTGCCAGGTGGGTGGGTGACGAGCCGACCGTCGTAATGATCACGGAGACGCCCAGATTCAACTGGTCGGTGATCCTGGTATTGACCACCACGCTGTCCGTGCCCGCAGGCGTGAAAATGGCAGGCGAGCCATTGCCCGGCGGCGTTTCGGTCGCGGGTGTTCCCGAGGCCGCCGCCACGATCGCGATGTTGTCTGGATCGAGCTTCCACGTGCCGCCTTTCCCCTTGGGCGCGGAAGCGTCGATGTGCGCCTGGGTAACGTCGAGATAGCGGCCCGAGGTTTCGATCAGGCCGCCGTTGCCGCCCTGCGCGCCGCCCGTGGCCGAGATCGAGCCATAGATCCGGCTCGCCGTGTCGCTGAATACGACCACATTTCCGCCTGGGCCATCGATCAGCGCGTCGGCCTGAATGCTCGCAGTCGGCGACATCCACACGGCGTTGGCGTTGCGAATGGCCGGGTCCTGCCCGGCTGCGCCGCCGCCGAAGCGCACCGTGCCGCCGCCCGCCGCACCGCTGGCATCGACGCGCGCACCGTCAGCGAGCGCAAGGTTGTAGCCCGTCACGTCGATGCGGCCGCCCGTCAGGCCCGTGCCGCCCGTTGCGTCGAGCGTGCCGCCGACTGTCGCGATGCCGCTCGTGCCACCGTCGAGCACGATATGCCCGTTGCGCTCGGCGACGCTTTGCGCACGCACGATGCCCTGCTGGTTGATCACGGAACCCGCCAGCGCATCGGCCGTCTGCGCGCTCATCACCACCAGCCCGCCATCTGCGGCGAGCGTGCCCGTGTTGCCGATCAGCGCATTGGCCGCGCCCTGGTTGATCTTCAGTGTGGTCAGCCCGTCGCCCGCGAAGTCCAGCGTGATGTCGTTGCCCGCACCCAGCACGACCGTGCCGAGGCGCGCGCTCACCGTACCGGCATTGCTCACGCTGCCGCCGAGCAGTGCAATCGTGCCTCCTGTCCCCGCCGTCAGCGTGCCGGCGTTGCTGACGGGCGCGACGGACGTGCCGACGAAACGATAGTTGCCTGCAAGAAAATCGGCGTTCGAAATATTGAGCGTCGATGCGATCAGCGAGCCGACATTCACCGATGAACCCGCAGTAAAGAGCACGCCGGCGGGGTTGACGAGAAACACTCTGCCATTGGCCTGCAGCCGCCCCGCGATCACGCTCGGATCGTTGCCCGTCACACGGTTGAGCAGCGCCGCGCTGGCCGACGGCTGCGCAATCGTCACGCCTTCGTGCGAACCGATCGAGAAGGTGTTCCAGTTGACGATCGCGTTGGGCGTCTTCTGCGTGATGTTCATCTGCCCGGCAGCAGGCGTATCGACGCTGACCGTGCCCGACACCACCTGCGCACCCGTCGGATTCGCCAGCAGCGACGACATGTAGAAACCGGCAAGCAACGGCGCCGCCGCACAGACCATCAAGCCGGCAACCCGCCACGGCACACAGCATGGTTTGTTCATGGCAAACCTCCGCGCCGGGCAGCGCCCGGCTCAACGACCACTCAGTCGTCCCGCTCGCGCAAGGTCGAGGGCAACTAGAACGTCTTGGTCAACTGCACATAAAAGCGCGGCACCTTGTCGTCGCCCGTCGTATCCGATCCCGTCGTGCGCCAGGCGACCGTGCCCTGAAGCGCGATGCCGCCCGGCCCCACCCAGTACGCGCCGAAGCCGACGCCGCTTCGCGTGATCATGTTCGGCCCCTGCTCCGGCCGCGAGTTGGCGTTGTACCAGCCGGTGCCGAAGTCGAAGAAGCCGAACACCGTCGCCTTCGCATTGATTGCATAACGCCCTTCGACCGTCGCGACGAAGCCCTCGTCGACGAGTCCTTCCGACGTCGAGTACGCGCGCACCGCATGCGGGCCGCCCAGCAGAAAGCGCGACGAGCTGTCGAGTGTCGTGGCGGCCCACTGGCCCGATATGCCCGCGAATACGCTGAAGCGCTCCGTCACCGCATTCAGGCGGTTCGCGAAGAACGTCGCGCGCATCTCGGTGCCCTGCGTATTGCGTCCGAACGCGGACGTATCCAGTTCCTCGGCGGCCGCATTCCTGAAATGCAGGCTGCCAATCAGCAACTCCACATCCGCGCTATTGAAGCCGCCGCCCAGCAGCGCGTCGCGGCTCTCGTAGCTGAGACCGACGCTCCCTTCGATCAGCGAGCGCGGATTGTGCAGGTCCACCGCGCCGATGTTGTCGATGAGATCGCGATATTCCAGGTTCGCGCGGGCCAGCAGGTTCTGGTTGCGGGTACGCAGCAGCGGATGCGTCACCGTCAGATCGACGACGGTCGCTTCGCCCTGCGCGTCGAGGGGCGCGAATTCCTTGCCGAGCGCATAGTTGAGCCGCGACAGCGCGACGCCCACACGCGTGCCGTACGCGTTCACGGGCGCCTCGTAGCCGATGCGGCCATACACGGTATCGAGCCGCTCGCTGGCCAGCAGACGCAGGTCCAGGTTGTCGCCGATCATGAACGGCGAATTGAGACGCGCGAGCGCACCCAGACGCCACGTCCCGCTTTCGGGCGCGCCGTAATTGTCGAAGTCGATCGCAAACGTCCAGCGTTTGGCAGGCGCGATGCTGATGGTCAGATCGACCGTGCCCGGCTCCTCGCCCATTTCGATGGCCGAGGTCACGACGATGCCCGGCAAGTCCGACAGCAGCAGCATCGTGCGTTCGAGATCGTGCTGCTGCAGCGGCTGGCCTGTCGGAATCTGCGCGACGCGCGCACGCAGCACGTCTTCGCGGATCGGCGTGCCCGCCGCGATATCGAGCCGCACATGGCCGACGCGTCCTTCGAGCACGGTGAATTCGACCGTGCCCGCGCTCACGTCCTGCTGCGGAATCACGACCTGGGCGAGCAGATAGCCGCGCGCGCGATAGACCTGCGTGACCTTCGCAGCGATCGTTTCGAGATCGGCGAATCCGATCTGCTTGCCGACCTGGTCGCGCACGGGCGCAAGCAGTTGATCGGCAGGAATCGTGTCGTTGCCCCTGAACGTGATGCCCTTCAGCACGAACGTCGGCCCGGGTGCCGTCACGGGCGGCGCGCCCGGCTGCGGCACGGCGGGTAGCGACTGGCCGCCGCCGGGCGGCGCAGGACGCGTATCGCGCGGTGCGGTTTGCTGAAGGATGCTGCCGGCATTCGGCAGCGTCTGGCCCCACGCGATCGTCCCGCTGCAGGCTAGCGCCGCCGCAATGAGTCTGAGTCGGTTCATTGTTCTTCTCAGCGCGCGATGCTCAGGCGCCAGCCTCCCATCAAGTCGAATGGTGCCCAGAAGAACGGATGGGCGAAGCGTGGGTTCTGCATCACAGCGAGTTGCGCGGTGCGCATCGCATCGATGGCTTGATGGCCATCGGCCAGTTGCGCGTAAAACGTGCGCATCGTCAGCGCGCTCGATTCGTCGGCCACGGGCCACATCGACACGATCAGGCTCGTCGCGCCCGCATAGAAGAACGCGCGCGTGAAGCCGAGAATCTCGTCGCCGCGTGCAATGCGGCCGAGGCCTGTCTCGCACGCCGACAGCGTGACGAGCGAGACGTCGTTCAGCTTCAGGTTGTAGATATCTTTCGCAAGCAGCGAGTCGGGACCATCGGCCGGTTGCGTCGCGGGCGCGAGCAGGATGCGCGAATGCAACGGGTCGATCGTGTCGGCCTCCGCGTGCGTGGCGACATGCAGCACTCGCCCCGTGGGCGCATTTTCGCGGAAGCTCACGCGGGTCGCGCTGGATTGCAGAAAAATTTCCTGCCGTGCGAATAACGGCGCAATGCCTCGCACCTCCGCCTCGGCGCCTGGCAATGCATACGCGGGCGCGATCGTCGGATTGCCGAATGCGACCAGATTGCTCGCCACCTGCCGCTCGCGCGATTCCAGTTGCACCGCGACACTCGCCGAAGGCTCCAGCGCGATGGCGTGGCGCTGGATCAGGAAGCCATCCGGGCCGTGCAACGCCTGGAACGGCAGATAGTGCAGCGCGCCATGCGGAACGATGATCAGGCGGTCGTCGGCGCGCAAGCCGAGTGGCGCAATCAGCAGCGCATGGAGCTTGTCGCCATAGGTAATCGCGGCAGGCCGGCGGCGCACGATCGCGTTGCGGAAATCGGTGACGGCCGCATCCATGTCCGCACGGGCGATTGGCAGCGTATAGCCCTTCAGCCCTTCGTTGCGGATCACCCATACGATGATCGACTTCTCCAGGCTGTGATATTCGACGAGTGTTTCGTTCGGCTTCAGTGCGTTGCGCACCACGTCGAGACCCGGCACATTGCCGTTCAGTTGCCGGTCGTCCACGCCCGCGTCCACGCGGTTGCGCACGACATCGAGCAGCGCCCGCGCGCGGCTGCGCTCGGACAGGCTCCAGGCCGACGCATAGTCGCCTACTTCGACCGTCAGCGTGATCGCCATTTCGAACACGGACTGCGTGTCGCCGAAGAGGCCCGTCTTGAACTCTTCGCTATGAAAGCGTGCGCGGATCTTCTCCGAATCGTCCACGGCTTGCAGATAGGCTTCGCGCGCCCTCGCCCTCTGACCCAGCGCCAGATCGGTGCGCCCAATGCCTTCGTGCGCCCACAAGCGGTCGTAGTTCGCGTCGCTGCCGCCGCTCTCCGACAGCAGCGTGGTGAACGCGAGCAGCGCGTTCTCGGGCTTGCCTTCGGCCAGCAGGAGATTGCCTTCGATGCGCCGGTACTCCGGCGCGAGGTCCGCACTCGGCGCGGGACTCGCGGCATCGAACGTCTTGCGCGCGCCGGCCGTGTCGCCAGCAGCGACCTGTGCGTTCGTCACCGACAGCAGCACCAGCGGACGATAGCGCGGCGAGGCCGTTTCGAGCGCACGGTTGTAGGCATCCAGCGCATCCTGCGGATGGCCGCGGCGCAGCGCGATATCGCCAAGCACCTTGTTGGCGGGCGCAAACACCTGTTCCGGCGCTTTCGGCGTCGAGGCCAGCGCTTCATTGGCATAGCGTTCGGCGTCTTCGAGATCGCCGGCATAGCTGTACGCGATGGCGAGATCGCGTTTCGACAGCGCGGCCAGATCGGCGTTGTCGGTGCGCTGCGCCATCACCAGCGCGCGAGCCGCCGCCTGGACGCTGTCGCGGAAGTCGCCGCGCTCGGCCGCCGATACCGCCATGCTGCAATAGTCGTAGGCAGGCAGCGTAACGCGATCGCGCGACAGCAGTAGTCGCCCTTCGGAGGTCAATGACTGCAGCGTTTCGGCATCGCGTTCGCGCTCGGCCGCCTGTCGAAAGCCGGCCGATTCGGGCGCGAGACCGGGCGCGGCGCCGCTTGGAGGTGTGGCTGCCGTGGCCGCGAATACGCGCTGGCCTGGGCCGAACATTGCACAGAAGACGAGCGCAAGGATACCCGCCATGCGCAAGCCGACGAGCGACGCGCGATGCGGGCGCGGCGCGCCGCATTGCACTTTACGGGCCGCGGCGCGTGCAATGCAGGACATCGGGAATCTTATGCGTTCGTTCACATCGTCTTCCTGCTGGCGGTCAATCGACGCGACCGGAGAGCCGTTGTGACTGCGAGGACGTGCGCGCCAGCGCGAGCGTCGCTGGAAATGCCAGAAACCCTACATAGTTAAACGAATGTGAACGCGTCATTTTGAAATCGTCAGTGCGCGCCAGACGCATCGGCACGGTCCCGCAAGCGGGCGATTGCTTCAAAAACGATCGGCTGATTCGTCTATTAGGTACACGCGTGCGCGTGAGGACGGTGCATGCTCGTTCGCAGCGCCGCGCGACTGGACTTTCCTGTGGATCGCGTCCTGATGACCAGCCACGACGACAAGACGGTAATCGTGTCCACCGAGCCCGACAGCCGGTCGGTCCCGGCCGACCCGGCCGGTGCGGAGAACGCCGATAACGGCGACAACGCGACCATCATGCCGACGTCGGCTGCAGGAACCGAGTCGCACCACGCGCTGCCGATCGGCACCCGGGTCGCAGAGTTCGAAATCAAAGGATTGATCGGCGAAGGCGGCTTCGGCATTGTCTATCTCGCGTACGACACGCAATTGGGCCGCAACGTCGCGCTCAAGGAATACATGCCATCCGCGCTGGCCTCGCGCGGCAGCCGCGCCGAAGTCACGGTGCGATCCGAGCGTCACGAAGAGACCTTCCGCGCGGGCCTGAAAAGCTTCGTCAATGAAGCGCGGCTGCTTGCGCAGTTCGATCATCATTCGCTCGTCAAGGTCTATCGCTTCTGGGAAGCAAACCGCACGGCCTATATGGTGATGCCGTATTACGAAGGCGTGACGCTGCGCGATGCGCTGCGCGTGAAGCAGGCGCCGCCCGACGAAGCCTGGCTGCGCACGCTGCTGACGTCGCTCATCAGCGCACTCGATGTCATGCACCGCGCACAGTGCTACCACCGCGACATTGCGCCGGACAACATACTTTTGCTGAAAGACAGCGGGCGTCCCTTGCTGCTCGACTTCGGTGCGGCGAGACGCGTGATCGGCGACATGACGCAGGCGCTGACCGTGATCCTCAAACCCGGCTACGCGCCCGTCGAGCAGTATGCGGAAATCGATTCGATGAGACAGGGGCCGTGGACCGACATCTATGCGCTCGCTGCCGTGATTTATTTCGCGATCGTCGGCAAGACTCCGCCGCCCTCAGTCAGCCGGATGATGAGCGACAGCTACGTGCCGCTCGCGACGCAAGCCGCCGGCCGCTATTCGGCAACCTTCCTGAAGGCAATCGATCACGCGCTCGCTGTAAAACCCGAAGAGCGGCCGCAGAACGTGCGGTCGCTTGCGGCAGAATTGGGCCTCGCCCTGGGCGGCCAGGATGGTGCGAATGACGAGGCCGTCGCATCGGCGTCGCTGCGTGCGGCCACGCATGCCGCGCAGGGTGACATGGCTGCGTCCGGGACAGGCAGCGTGCCTCGTTCCGGCACGGCAGCACCCGACGACCCGGCCGCGTCCGTCCCTCGTGCCCCGGCATCCTCCGGGCCGGCGAGCGCAGCGCCCGCAACGCGGGGGCGCGCCACGGCCATAGGAGTTGGCGCGATCATCGTCGTCGGATTGGCGGCGCTCGGTGGCTGGTTTGCGTTACGGCCTGCGGCGCCGACTCCGCCGCCCGTCACCGCCACGGCCACGGCCAAGACCGGAGACCATCCGCAGGCGTCCGGCGTGGAGCACGCGCAGACCGGGTCCCCGACCGCGCCTCCTGCGTCACAAGCGGCCGGCGCCGCCATGCAGGCGCCATCGGCAAGCGGCCTTGCAAGCGGGCTCGCAAGCGCCCCCGCGAGCGCGGCCGCGAACCCCGTAGCGAACATCGCGCCATCCGTTGCACCCGCGCTACCGCCTTACTCGCCCGACCTTGAGCTTGACCGGATCGTCGGTCTCGCCGATCCGTCGATCCGCGTGACGGCGAACTCCCGCAGCAATACCGCGCGGATCGGCAAGGATCATCTGCAATTCCGTGTCGGCAGCAATCGTGCGGGATACGTGTACGTGTTCATGGTTGATCCCGCCGGCCAATATCTGATGCTGTTTCCGAATGGGCTCGACAAGAACAATGCGATCGCCGCAGGCCAGACGCTGTCGTTGCCGCGCGCGAACTGGCCGATGATGGCGGGCGCGCCGGCCGGCCCGAACCATTTTCTCGTCATGGTCTCGTCAGCGCCGCGCGACTTTTCAGGCGGCGGGCTCCGCAACGAGTCGGTGTTCGCAGATTTCCCGGCAGAGGCGCAGCGCGCCGCCGCGATCGACCGCACCGTCAGCTCTTCGCCGTTTGCTGGCAAGCCGCGCTGCGCGGCAAGCGCGCCTCAATGTCCGGAAACGTTCGGCGCGTCAACTTTCACAATCGACGTTGTCGGTCCGTCGACGTAGCGGACAAACACGCTGTCCGCGCATCGGCGACCAGGAGGCGGCATGCACAACGTAGCCTGGAAGCTCGTTCTGGTTGTGGCGCTCGCCGGTTGCGCAGGCAGCCAACCTGCATCGACGACGACCTTCGGGCCAGCGAGCGGACTGCCAGCACTGGCGTCATCTCAACGGGCAGCGCAAGCGACGCCACCGATGTCCGCGCCTGCCGCGCCAACGCCATCCGCGCAGATCGACACTGCCCGCGTCACGTCAGCGACGGAAGCCGCGTCTCCCGCATCCGCTGCAATTGCGAGCAACAGCGTTGCCTTCGCGACGCGTCACGCGTATTACTCGTCAGCGCGCTTCGCCGATCTGCCAGGCTGGAACACCGACGACCTCAGTGGCTCGTGGGACGCCTTCCGGCGCAGCTGCTCGGTGCTCGGCTCGCGAGCCGGCTGGTCGGACCCGTGCACGGCGCTGCGCTCGGTCGATGCAAGCAATGCCGCCGCTATTCGCCAGTTCTTCGAGGCGTACTTCAACGCCTACCAGATCCGCAATACAGACAAGAGCGGGAACGGCACGCTGACTGGCTATTACGAGCCGCTGCTCAACGGAAGCCAGCAATATGGCGGCGCCTTCCTCTATCCCATCTATGGCACGCCCGACGACATGTTGTATCTCGATGCCCGACGCTTGCCGGACAGCGCGCACGGGTCGGCAAGCGCGGCGCGCATCGAAGGCCGAGCGGTCGTTCCCGTCGCCGACGTCACGCCGGGCAGTGTGAAAGGTGTCTACGTTCTCGACCTGCGCGACAGCGTGCCGGACATACGCGACAAAAAGATCCGTCTGCGGCTCGATCACGAACGCATCGTGCCGTACTACGCGCGCGCGGAGATCGAGCGCGGCGCGCTCAAGGCGCCCATTCTCGCGTATGTCGACGACCCCGTCATGCTGTACTCGATGCAGGTGCAAGGCGCAGGCAAGGTGCGCATGCGTGATGGCACGGTGCGCCGCTTCGCTTACGCAGAACAGAACGGCCGGCCATTCCTGCCGCCCGTCGCGCGCGCGAATGGAGGTGGGCAGCGGATCACCGTGCGCGGCATCGATGTCGAGATCGACGTTCAGGACGAGTCGCCGGCGGGCAACGCCGGAGATGCCGTCGGCGGTGTCCCGTCCGCACACTCGCAGGACGACGATGAACCGGTGTCGCCGTTGCTGCGCGGCTTCAAACTCGCTTCAGCGACACCGCCAAGCGGCGACTCCGCGGCACCCGCCGTGCGTCCCGCTTCCACCGGGAGCCTGGCAGGCGCGACGTCGAATGGATCTGTCGCTTCGAAACCGGCCAACACCGGTGCGGGGACGGGAGGCGCGCAGACCGGCAACACGCCCGTCAAGCGCGTGTTCGCCATATCGGACCCCAGCTATGTGTTCTTCAGGTTGATTCCCGACTCGCCGAATGGCCCTGTCGGCGCGCTGGGCGTGCCGTTATCGGCGGGCCGCTCCGTGGCCGTCGATCCGCGCACCACGCCGCTCGGCGCGCCCGTGTTCGTCTCGACGCTCGACGATCCGCAAGCCCCCGGCGCAATCGACCGGCTGATGATGGCGCAAGATTCCGGCGGTGCGATTCGGGGCGCAGTGAGGGCGGACTATTTCTATGGTTTCGGCCAGAGCGCGCAGACTCAGGCGAGCCGAACGAAGGAACGCATACGGATGTGGGTGCTATTGCCGAAAGGGCTGCCCATCTCTGCGAGAGATGCGGCGCTGAAAACGCGTGGCGGCGGCGCAGCGGCGCCGAGTGCCGATTGCGTCGTTAGCGATCCCGATTTGTGCGTCGACGATACGCCTTGAGGTCGCGTAGGTTTGATTGGACCCTGAGATGATTTTGCCCGACATGTTCGCTGCCTGTGGGCGCCACCTGCGCTTACCCATGATGAATCCAATAGCAACAAGCGCAACACCATAGTCACATTCTTTCCAACAGGGGGGTAATGCAATGCCAAGCACTGTGTTTCTGCAAGCAGCACAAGCCAGGGCCAGTCTGATCGAGAACAAGTTCGTGAAAGCGAAGTTCGATCGGGAAAAAAAGACATTCGTGCGCGATGGTGAGGATCTCTCTAAAACGAACTACATCGATGGCTACGCCGCCATTGTGACTTTCCTTTGCGACCGTGAGCGATTCACGGCAAGTCTGAGAAAGGTTTCGCAATCGCTCTGGATCGAGTACCTCTCCTGCGATAAGAATGAACACAACAAGTTCACTAAGGCAATGGGCGTAGTGGCCCGCAGACACGGGTTCACGTTCCAGAACCAGTTGCACGTCAACACAGACCGCGCACGCAACAACGCACCGATCGGCATCGTACTCGTCGCCGGCGATCCTCTGCTCGGCACGCACGTACGCAACAAGGTTTTCTTTAAGGACAGCATGGACTCACGCCATGGCGAGCACAGCCACAGCCTTCAGTGGCTTGCGATCGCCGAATCGGGCGTGGTAGGGGATCAGACGGCCGAATTCTATGCCAACACAGTCAACTTCAGATGCAAACCCAAAGGCATCGACGACCTGTCGGTCACGATGTGGCAATGGGTCGTGGACTGCTTTCCATCCGACATGAAGAAATTCGCGACCGAGACCTTGAACAACGGCGAAACGCTGGAGTCGGAATCGTTCCGTGCACCCCAGTGTCTGATGGACTATCTGTTGATGGGTGATCGCCGGCCGTTTGCTGATCACTTTCTTTCAACCTATCTCTACTGGCGCTACAAGAACCGTAACTGGCTAGCCGAGCAGACGGCCTACAGCGATACAGACGGGGAGATGTATAACAAGGTTACGGACATACAGACGACCGGAATTGCTACGCATAACACCGAGCAATGGCAAAACGCCGCGGCGTGGACGCCCGGGAAAACAGCAGATGACAAGGTAGTCAGGTACAAGCGAAATCCCGGCTACGTAAAGCCGCCCGCAGTGAAGGGGGCCCGCGAGGTCAGATTTCACAACATTTCCGGACGACTCTACGACTCCTATGCGAAATAGGCCGCCGCAAAGCGCGGGGCGAGCGCAGGACCGATCTTCGACACTGCGGATGCTTGCCAGCGGTGGACACGCAAATCCGCTAGTAAAGATACTCGGCGGGGATCAGAGTATCTTCATCGTATCCGCTGCGGTGCTCGTCTTTTGAATTGCAAACGGGGTCGAAGATCCAGATCAGCTCACCCTCGATCTCTCTCGCAACCACGCAGCCCGCCCAACGCACATAGAGTGCGTTGGGCGCTTCCCGATACATCTTGTTTAGCAGTTCAAGTCCAGCGTGCCTGCTGGGTTTGCCACCGGGTCGAGCGAATCTACGAAAATACACATCCAGACGCCGCTGAAGCGTTTGTCGCGCACCATCCGCCTTTCCGACATAGAGGACATTGCCGGCAGATAGAGGCTGGTCATTGGTCGAAAAAATATAGATGCCCGCGCCGAGCGGAATGACATCCCGCTTGACCAGGTTCGCGACAAAATGCGTGACAGGAATGGGCGGGGCACGCCATGTCAATTGCGAGAACCAGATAGGCATCGATGTCACGCGGGGCCCCTTGGATTCATAGCTGCGGCTCTTCTGGCTGCTTCAGCGGCACATCGAATAGCACTCGTCGCACACCCGGGCAACCTTTACTCCAGCAGTATTCCCGCCCCAACGGGACAGCCGGTTCTTGACCGGCGCCTGCGAACTCGAGCATTGTTCGCAGAAAATCCGGCCGCAGTTGCGGCAATGGTGCTTGCGGAACGTCATTGAGAATGCGCGCTTGCAGCTTGTGCAGCGAGTCGCCTTGCTGTCGTCAATCCACTTCGCCGTGGTTTTCGGCGTGAGCGTCTTCCCGATGATCACGGCCGGACCGTACACCTCCTGCGTGGTTTGCCGCTCGAGAATGATGCCTTCAGATTTGAGCTTGCCCTGGTAGTATTCGAAGCCAAGCAAATCGCCGAGCGCGGCGTTCATCGCAAGGTTGGCCTCCGTGAAGCGGCGCGCATGGTCCGGGAAGCGGGACTCCCAGAAGTCGAGCTCCTGGTCGGTGTTTACTACGTTGCCGTAGATATCCGCCAGCTTGTAGTCGAGGCGCATGGGTTCGTTTGTTACGTCAGTGTCGGGCGTCGTACTGGTCAATGCAACGCTGAGCAGCTTATGTCCCATCTTGGTGACGTCGCGGGTCAGTATCAGGAATACGGTATCTCCGCTCACCACGAAGTGAATCGAGAAGGTGTAGTTGCTCGGGGTATAAAGCCACCACTCCATATAGTCGCTCGACGAAGGACCGATCATCGCCTTTGCGCCCATCTTGTTGAGGTACGGGTGCGTATGACAGTCGCCCACGTATTCGTAATGCTTGCACTCTTTGGATGTGAGCATATTGACGGCGGTGCCATTCTTCAGCCCCACGAAAGTGGGGCCTGGCAGAAGCTGGGTGTTGCGCCAGTAGAGGTTTGTCCGCGCTGCTCGGCTATACGCTCAGACTAGAAAGCGGCTGGCGCGATGGCAAGGCGAACCGCAACATTTGGCAAGACACCCCGGCTGCGCAAAGCGAGCCGAGGTTCGTGCCCGCATTTCGCGCGGGCAACTGCCTGCACATCCTGCGCGCACGAATGCGACGATCGAACCCTCTTATCTAAACACTGTGTGAATTCGCCAGGAGCTAGCAGATTCGCTGTATCAGCAAATCGTTTCTTCGTAAGGCGCATGCATATTTGAAGAACGCATCCTATACTCGTCCACGGGATCATCACGTTGCAAGCGCATCTATCGGAATTTAAGGCACTTCGAAGATAAGAAAGCATTGCGGTAAGGTCTAAGGAAAAACAATGGCTCTCCTCCGCCTGTTTTCGAAATTGCGACCGGCGTTCGCAATTGGCGCCCATACTTCAGCATTGCTGTTCGCGCTCGCGTTATCGGCGTGTGGCGGTTCTTCATCGAGCGAGCCTTCGTACATATCCTCTTCCCGTGCGCAGATCAATCAGCTGCTCGTCACGACGTTGACGCCGGGTGCCGTGGTGTACGTGCAATCGCCGCAGGGCGACTGGCTCGAATCGTTCGGCACCGCGCAGCGAGGCACCAGCATGCCGATTCCGACCAACGCGCACTTCCGCGTCGGCAGCGTGACGAAGACATGGACGGGCACCGTCATCCTGCAACTGATCCAGGAAGGCAAGCTGAATCTGAGCGATCCCGTCAGCAAGTTCGTGCCGAACGTCCCCAACGGCGATGCCATCACGATCCAGCAATTGCTGGCGATGCGAAGCGGTCTCTACAACTACACGAGAGATCCCGGTTTTAACCAGACACTCGATTCGCAGCCAGACAAGATATGGACGACTGCCGAAATGCTGGCGATCGCGTTCAATCATCCCGTCGATTTCGCGCCAGACACCTCGTTCGGTTATTCGAACACGAACACGGTGCTGCTCGGTATGATCATCGAGCAGATCACGGGCATGAGCGCCGCCGCGGCGATTCAGGCGCGGCTGTTCGCGCCGCTTGGCACCACCGAAACCTATCTGCCCGCGCAGACAGATACATCGCTCCCTGCGCCGTCGCCGCACAGCTATCTGTGGGGCACAAATGCGGAGACGGCGACGACGCCCGCGCTCTCGCCTGCGCGGCAGGCGGCTGCGCGAAATGGCACGCTGCAACCGACTGACGTGACGAACGCGAGCCCATCGTGGGGCTGGACGGCCGGCTCGGGCATCTCGACCATCAAGGAACTGGCCGCGTTCGCGCAACGCATGGTCGGAGGCGGCTATCTGGATGCCGAATTGCAGGCGAAGCGGCTCTCCACCTGCACGCCGCTCACGCCATCCAACCCGAACTCGCCGGGCTATTGCCTCGGTATCGCGAAGTTCGGCACGTTCTACGGACACAACGGCCAGATCAACGGATTTAACACGTTCATGGTGTACGACCCAACGACAAAAACAACGGTCGTCACATGGGCGACAACGGCGGACACACCTGATGGTCAGGCGCCCGCCGACGCGATCGCACGAATCGTGATCAACGAACTGGGCAAGTCGGTTGAAATCATCGACGAAGACCAGCCATAACCCCGCATTGCCATTCGCATTCGGTAAATCGAGTCGGGAGACCTCTGGGATGAACGCGAGAATCGATCGTCAACGCTCACGCCTGAGCGTGATTGCACTCACATTGATGCTGGCATCGTGTGGCGGTTCGGACCATCCGGACACGGCGGTGCCCGACGCGATCACGCAGATCATGCAAAAACCGGCCTACGCCAATGCGATCTGGGCAATGCAGGTCGTCGATCTCGATACAGGGCGCGTGATTTACGATCTCAATTCGGGTTCGCAGGTCTATATCGCCTCCGTGCGCAAGCTCTTTTCGACCGGCAACGCGCTGGACGTGCTCGGTGCCAGATCCACGCATGTGACGCCCGTGTACAAGCAGGGCAACGTCGACGCGAACGGCGTGCTCACCGGCAACCTGATCATGGTGGCGAGCGGCGACCTGACGATGGGCGGCCGAGCGAATCCCGACGGCACGATAGCGATCAGCGCATTCGATCACAACGAAGCCGACGGGCTCGGCAACGCAATCCTGACGGCGCCAGACCCGTTGGCGGGATTCAACGCGCTGGCCGCGCAGGTGGCGGCAGCGGGCATCAAGACCGTCAGCGGCGATGTCGTCATCGACGACCGCCTTTTCGACGCCTTCCCGTTCCGTGAGGAGGAAGGGTTCAACGTCACGCCGATGCTGGTCAACGACGATGTGGTCGATATCTCGTTCAGTTCGAGCGCGGATGGTGCTGTGCTTCCGTTCAACTATCGACCGGTCTCCGCGGCCTTCTCGGTGCAGTCGACGCTCAAGACGGATTCGACGACGAGCGGCTTCAAGGTCGAACTCACACCTGATCCCTCGCAGAATCTGGTGCCGGTGTGTTTCGGAACGGCGAACTGTTCCGGCGCGGTGAGCGGCACGGTGCCTACCGTCGAACAGCCTCCGCTGACAAACGCCTATCCGCTCGTTCGTACGTTCCGGGTCAGCGCGCCATCGACCTACGCACGCACGGTGTTCATTGAAGCGCTCGCGCGGGCCGGCGTCACAGTGACGGCGGCAGCCGTCGGGCCGAATGAGCTGGCTACGCTACCTGCACAAGGCTCGTATTCGAGCGCGCAGCAAGTGGCGCAACTCACGTCCGCGCCCTACGCGCAAGACATCCGCTTCGTGAACAAGGTCAGCTACAACATCGGTGCGGACGTGACGCTCATGCTTTACGGGCTCGCGAAAAGCGGCTCACGGACGATGGCCGCATCGCTTGCGACGGAACAGCAGGAACTGTCGTCTACGTTCAACATAGCACCCAGCCAGTATCACTTCGAAGACGGCAGCGGCGGCGGCGAGACCACAGCGAACGCGAAGGCCGTCATCGCGTTGCTGCGCGGCATGCGTCTGATGCCAGACTACGCGGCTTACGTCGATTCGCTACCCTTCCTGGGCGTAGACGGATCGCTGACGACCGTCACCGACTTCGAAGCGGACCCGACGCTCGCGGGCGCGAAAGGCAAGGTGTACGCGAAGACGGGCACCTATGTCGGCTTGAGTTCGACAACGCCGGTCGTGCCGCAACTCAAGGGGCAGGCGCTCGCCGGATATATTGACGCAAAGAGCGGCCATCGTCTTGCGTTCTTCGTGACGGTGAACAACGTCGCGTTCGAAGGCTTCCCGACCGTACTGAACGCGTTTCAGGACGAAGGCATGATTGCCGCGCAGATCTGGAAGCTGCAATGAAGCGCGCACCACTCGCGGCGGCTCTGGCGCTGATTGCGTGCTGCGCGTTGGTTGCAGGTTGCGGCAGCAGCGGTTCGGACGATCCCATCGCGGCGATCATGAAAAAGCCGCGGTATACGAACGCGAAATCACAATGGTCGATGGTCGTGATGGATGCGAACACGGGGCAGATGCTCGATTCGCTGAATCCCGATCTGCTTGTACTGACGGCATCGGTACGCAAACTCTATTCGGTGGCGACTGCGCTCAACGTGGTCGGCGCCGGTCACCGCTTCGTCACGCCCGTCTATAGCGCGGGCACGGTCGACGCATCCGGCACACTGACGGGCAATCTCATCCTGAAGGCATCGGGCGATCTCACCTTCGGCGGACGGCAAAAGCCCGACGGCACCGTCGATTTCACCGATTTCGACCACAACGACGCACGCGGCTTCGGCGGCGCGCTGCTTACGCCTGAAGACCCGCTGACCGCGTTGAACGATCTGGCGCAGCAGGTGAGAGCATCGGGCATTACGTCGGTGAACGGCGATGTGATCGTCGACGACCGTCTGTTCGATTCGTTCCGCGTGCCGAATGGCAACGTGCTGATCTCACCGATCGTCATCAACGAAAACGTGATCGACGTGACGCTCGTACCGGGCGCCTCCGTTGGCGCGGCGGGCGTGCTCGACTGGCGGCCGCGCACCAGCGCAATGACGATGCAAGGCACGTCGGTGACGACGGCAACAAACAGCGCTGCCGACGTCATGGTGTCGGGCGATGCGCTGAACGAGGCGCCGCTTTCGTGTCTCGCCGCGCCTGGCTGCAAGGGCACGTTGTCGAGCGCCACGAGTCTCGCGGTTCCCGCGACGATTCCGGTGGGCTTCGTATCGCCGCTCGTCGGCAATGGCGAATACGTGAGTATCTTGCGGGTCGAAGATCCGCCATCGTTCGCACGCACGGCCTTCATCGATGCACTGACGCGCGCGGGCGTCAGCGTGTCGGCTCCTGCCGTGCAGCGGAACCAGACGGCCGCGCTTGCGCCGACCCAGGACTATGCGGGCTCGACGCAAGTCGCGAGCTATACATCGATGCCGTACTCGGAATTCGCGAAGCTCGTGCTGAAGGTCAGCCTGAACACCGGCGCAAACTTGAGCCTGATGTATCAGGGACTCGCGCAAGGAGTACGCACCGTCAACGATGCTCTCGCCACAGAGCGCAAATATTTGACGGGCACGCTTGGCCTGGACGGCGCGAGCTTCAGCTTCCCGACCAACGGCAGCGGCACGCCCGACAGTCAGGCGACCGCTCGCACGACGGCGACGCTACTCGCTGTGATGAGCCGCTTGCCCGTTTATCCCGTTTATCACGATGCGCTTTCGATTCTCGGTGTCGATGGATCGTTGGCGGCCGTCGGCAAGAATGTCGTCGGAAAGGAGCACATCTACGTGAAGAGCGGCGCCACCATCAACGCTAACAACGAAATGGTCGCGATGAACATGGCGGGGTACATCGATGCGAAAAGCGGCCGGCGGCTCGCGTACGCACTGTTCGTCAACGATGCAGGGCCGCTGACTGCGCTTTCCGATACGCTCGAAGTGTTTGACGACGAGGCTATGATACTTGGCGATATCTACGCAAAGTACTAGCTGCTACAGGGCGCTGTTATCAGCTGTTGGCTTGCAGACGGTCTGTGAATCTGGATGCTTCGCTGAAGTACTCATTGTATCTATCCGCTGAATCCCGGACCTGAAGCGGAGCGAAAGGCATCCGGAACTTCGTCGATACGCGACAGCGAACAGGCATGCACCACGCCATCCCCGAGAGCGTCATGGTCGCGTTTGCAAATGCATTCCCAATCACGACGCTCTCTCATCATCGAGGGTTCAGCGCGCCCGCCCGTCACGCAGTCCAAGACGCTCCAGCGGAACGTTGTAGGTCTCTCGCATCGAGTAGATCGACGTCGCCGACAACAGGCAGACGAACGCCGCAAACGCTGCCGGCAGCATCCACGGCGCAGTGCCGAACTTGCCGATCAGCGCCGTTTCGATGAGCGGCGCAAACCCCGCCACCGCGAAGCCGAACTGCGTACCGATCGCCATTCCCGAAAGCCGGACTTGTGTCGGAAACCGCTCGGCGTACGTAGCTGGCCAAACAGCATTGGTAATGCTAAAGACAACGCCGCCGAGAACCACGCCCGTGGCAAGAACCAGGATGTCGCTGCCCGTCGTAATCGACCATAGAAAAATTGCGACGCCGATTGCGCACAGTATGTTGCCTGTGATGAACACTGGACGTCGCCCGATTCGATCAGACAGCGTGGCATACACCGGGATAATGAAAACGGCGATCAGGTTGGCGATGACGGCGGTCCAGAGCATCGTTGACGTGCTTACGTGATGCGCCATCGTGCGTGAGAAGGACAAAGAAAACACCGCGAAGGTCGTCCCGATCGACGCAATCAGCGCCGCAAAGAAAACCTGAAACAGTTCCTTGCGATAGCTGGTCAGAAGCGTTTTGAGCGGTGCTGCGGGAACTTCGCCGTGCGACGCTTCGCTCTGGAAAGCAGGGGTTTCCTCAAGGCGCGCACGTACGATAAAGCCAACAATCACGACCACCGCGCTCAGCCAGAATGGCACCCGCCAGCCCCACGACAACAGCTGATCCTCGGACAGCAAAGCGGCAAGTGGCAGTACGACGGCTGGCGCAAGTACCTGTCCGCCTTGCGTCCCGCTCAATGTCCAGCTCGTGTAATATCCGCGACGGTTGGCTGGCGCATGTTCGAACGACATCGAATTCGCGCCGGCCTGTTCACCCGCCGCCGAAATGCCCTGCAGAATGCGCAGCACGACAAGCAGCGCGGGCGCAAGAAGTCCTGCGCTCTGAAAGCTCGGCAGGCAGCCGACGAGAAACGTCGAGAGCCCCATCAACAGCAAGGTGCCGACCATCACCACCTTTCGGCCAAGGCGGTCACCATAGTGCCCCATCAGGAATGATCCAAGGGGACGTGCGGCATAGGCAACCCCGAAGGTCGCCATCGATGCGAGTGTCGCGGCGGCGATGTCGCCAGGCGGAAAAAAGATACGAGGAAATACCAGCGCTGCGACCGTGCCGTATATGAAGAAGTCGTAGTATTCGAGCGCGCTGCCTATCCATCCGGCAATGGCTGCTTTTCGCGCGTGCCGCGCAGTGGCGGCGGGTGCGGCCATACGGGCCGCGTCGGTTCGCATTGCATCAGCTGTCATCTCTGTCTCCGTGTATTTGTGCATAAATCTGTGGGTCCGCTAGGCTCTTTCTCGAAGTAGCCGCTCCGTGGCCTGTCGAACGAGGCTCGCCCGCATCATGCAATCCGTTTCGCGTGCAAGCGGTACTTCGGCGGATATCGGAACGTCCTTCGGAAGTGCATCGAGCAGTTCGCGCAAAGGCAGTTCGCCTTCGCCCGGCAATAGCCGGTTGCCGCGCGCCTCGTCGACGATTCCCGACGGTGGCGGTGACGCGAGCGGCGCATCGCAAAGCTGCACACTGCCGATCAACGCAGGGTCGAGCGCCTCGACCGATGCGACCGTCCCGCCAGAGCGCATCAGATGCAGTGCGTCGATGAGAACGAAGACGTTCGGTTTGTGAACTTCCTTCACGACACTCACCGCATCTTCGAGTCGCGCCACGGGACGCCACACCATAAACTCAACGTCTAGCGCAAGGCCGAACGGCGCGGCAAGATCACATAGCGCACCCAGTCGGTCGATGACTCTCGCGCGTTCGGAATCGTCGATGTTGATGCACACGCGCCGCGCGCCGAGTTCGGCACCTGCCTCAAACGCGTCGGCGTAGTCATCGATACGCGTATCGGCCGCAATACGAACCACTTCAATGTCCGACACCACCACATCATGCGCATTCATCAGACGCCGCGTGTCGCGCAGCGCGGGGGAACCGGCACGCAACGGATACGCCACGCCCCCGGGCATCGGAGAGCACAGCCGGATGCCGACCGCACGAAATCCCGCTTCGGCCGCGAGAGTAATAAGGTGCGGCGGCCCGACATCGAGCACGGTGAGATGAGAGAGGGAAAGCCGTTTCATTGCGTCGTGCTCCGTCGCGTCAGTATGTGGCGCGGCCGCCCGTGAGATCGAAGGCAGCGCCTGTCGTGAACGAGCACTCCTCGGTCGCGAGCCATGCGACCATCGACGCGACTTCGTCCGGTCGGCCTGCGCGCCCGAGCGGGATCTTCGCGAGCACGAAGTTCCGGGCGTCGGCCGTCATGTTGCGCAGCATCTCCGATTCGATGGCGGCAGGCGTTACGCAATTGACGCGAATATCGGTGTCCGCCAGTTCCTTGCTCAACGATTTCGTCAGCGCGATCACGCCTGCTTTCGACGCTCCATACGCGCCCTGATTCGGATTGCCTTCCTTCCCTCCGACGGAGGAAAGATTGACGATGCGCCCGTGCCGCGCCTGGCGCAGATAGGGCAACGCCTCCCGACAGCAAATGAATACACCCGTGAGGTTGATGTCGATGACCTGCCGCCACGCGTCAATCCCATAGGTCTCGACCGGCCCGATAGGGCCGTTGATGCCCGCAGCGTTGATCAGTACGTCAACCGAGCCGAAGCGCTCGTATGCCGCCTTTGCTGCGGTTGCGACGCTGGCTGCATCGGTCACATTGACCTGAGCCGATGACACGGCGCGCAACTGTTCGGCAGCCGCATGGGCAGCCGCGCCGTCAATATCCCACAGCACGACCTTCGCACCCGATGCAATAAAACGCTCAGCAATCGCGTAGCCGATAGCGCCCGAGCCGCCAGTGATGACGCAGACGCGATCCTGCAAATCCAGCTTGTTCATGTACCTTGTCTCCAAAGCGTTGGAAATCGTTTGAGCCGATACTAAGGACAAACGCCTCTTTTGTCGTATGCCGAAGTTCCGATAACCTATAACTTTCGGTTAAGCGGCGGCGGAGGCGACACTCGATGCGCTTCAAACTCAGGTACATGGAGGTGTTTCGCGCGATCATGCTGACGGGATCGATCAACGCGGCGTCCAAGCTGTTGTTCGTCTCGCAGCCTGCCGTGAGCAAGCTGGTGTCGCATATCGAAACAACGCTCGGTCTGCGTCTCTTCGAACGTTCCAAAGGACGCCTCGTCCCGACTAGTGAAGCGCATGCGCTGTTCAGAGAAGTTGAACAGGTCTATCAGGCGGCGATGCGGGTCGACGAATTCGCCCATGCACTGGCACTCGGTCCTTCTAGCCTGTTGCGCGTGACATGCAGTGCGTCATTGGCGACGAGCGTGGTTGCGCCGGCGCTTGTCGAACTCAAGAAAAAGCTGCCTGCGTTGACGGTGAGTTGGCAAACCACACTAATGGCCGACATGCCAATGGAACTTCTGAGCAAGGAAGCGGAAGTCGCCATCTCTGCGATGCCAGTTGCTCACGAGCACCTGCATAACGTCCCCTTCATGTACGGCAGCATGGTCTGCGCGATGCCGAAGGGACACAGACTTGCAGCAAAGAAGAGCGTCGCGCTCGCCGATCTGGTCGATGAACCCGTCGTACTCTTCAAACGGGACATTCCGTTCGGGACGGTGATCGCACAGGCGTGTCAGCAGGCGGGCGTCGAACTCAAGTCGACGATCGACGTGATGCGCGCCGATCAGGCACTTGCCCTGGTCGAGGGTGGACTAGGCGTGACCATCGTCGATAATTTCGCGACGACAGGAAGCTCGCTGATCATTCGCCCGCTGCGCGAATGCATCGACATCACAGCTCACTTTGTCTACTCGCGCTTTGCACCGCCATCGCGGAATGCAAGTTTGTTCATGCAGGCAGTTTATAAGCGCTCAGAACACCTGCGACGCGCGATTCCGGATGCTTCCGTTCCGGAATGAGGTGAAGCCGACACGGGAGTCAGATGTGGACGGATTCCATTGAGCGCCCTCAGCCATCTTTGGCGAAGCGATGCCTGGGGATTCTTCACGTCTCGTTCGGGAGTAAAGCGGCCGTTCAGGTGACGCCGCTTCGCCGACAGTGAACGTTCCTTCATGGCCGGGAGTACGCGTACACCCACGTGGCCGGAAAGCTCTCGTTGACACTCGAACGTTAGCTATGCAGAACGTTCGCGGAGCTGGTGCTCCCGGCCATGAAGTGCGCCGTCATGTGGCGCAAAGACAGCGGGAATATTGGCTTTTCGGTTGATTGCCTTGCGCGCAGACACCTTAAAAAAACCTCGACCAGGAGGCCCCCTCAGCGGTCTTCTTTTTCGCCGAAAATCGTAGCGCGCATTCGGCGTGCATTGCGCTCAAACTGCATTTGAGAATTCGCTTGCACCGCACGCGAACGATTGCGAACGGCACGGAGGGGGACTAGAGGAAGCTACGCCGCGCACGGCATTCAGGCAGCAGCGCATCGGCCGGCCAGTCAACGCGAAGCGGCCAATGCGGACCCCGGTGCGACGGCAGAATTGGGGCGGACCGGCCGATTTAGAATGGACGGCAGCGTCCTTCACGGTGTGGGTGCGCCCGAAGTACGTGGCGAACAGCGAGCCCATAGGCCCAGCTCGTAACTACTGCCGAAATGGCCGTAGCCCGCTTAGTGCACGCGTCGCGAACGCGTACTCCCTGTGGCCAACGCAACTGCTTGAGACGGAACTCAACTGCAAGGCGCTCGCGTCGACGGTTCAGCACGACCTGTTTGGCGGTAGCCCTTCCGGCTGGAACGCACACGTCGAGTACATACAGACGAAGGCTGCATGGTTTGGCTCCGGCATTCCCGAGATGGAAACCCGCACTTCCGAAGGACCTGCGCCCTCCACCTCTGAGGACGCGAGTCCGGTCGAATCGTCCGTCGAGGACGCGTCACCCGTTGAGTGGGGCGCGCCCGACGAGACCCGCGGCAGTCCACTCGGCTCGGGCACGTTGGCCCCGGATCGCCGCCAACTCCGTACCATTACTGCCCCGTATATCTGAGCGTCGCGGGGTCGGTGCTCCTGAATATCAAGAACCACGGCGACTGCAGCACACCGCCGGCCTGAACGATGACGTCGCATTGTTTTGTCGCGATGTCGCAACTCTTCACTTGTCCCGCCGTGTCAAGGGCATTGCCTGTAATTGGAACAAATAGCTTTCCTCCGGGCCCGAAGAGAATAGCCTGCGCAAATGCGCGGGACGAGCCCGATGTCCAGAGCGGAAGCGTGTCGACAAGTCGACCCGTCTTGCCATCAAGCTTGAGGATTTTGTCCGTGTCGTTGGGGTTGGTGTTATCGCGGAAACTTGTCACCCACAGGTTACCTTTGCTATCAAACACGAGTCCTTCAGGGCGATGCAAGCTGGGTACCGTGGCATTTGAAGCAAACACGTCTACGAATTGCCTGGTGCTCGCATTGAACCGCAAGACGTATCCGGTGAGTGGCGCGTACAGCGCATCCGTTGGGTCGAGACAACCTACGGCAGACACATAGAGCAGGCCATCCGGGCCGTACACCAGGCCGCGCGGGTGAAATTCTTCAGTGAACGCGTGCCGGTCCAGGTCGCCGAGAAACGCGCCGGCATTGTCATATGCCTTCACATTCCCCTCGTTGGTACACTTCTTCGACTGGTCACCGAGGTCTGCAACATAGTAGGCATTGTCCGGCCCCCCGCGCACGAGGCCCTGCGGGGCGAAAGGCGCATTGCGGTCGCTCGATGCGACAAGCTTGCCGATGAAAGTGCCAGTGGCACCATCAAATCGCAGAATCTCACCGCGTTGTCCTGAACCGCCCCCCGCGCTGTTCTGGTTGACCAACACAAGTTGACCTTCCGTAAATATCATTCCCATCGGACCTTTGAGGCCAGCACTTTTTGGCGCAATGAAGATTCCATTGAATGCCCCGCTTGTCGCGTCGAACGCTTTCACTGAATTGTCACCTACGTCACCGATGAACACGTCATCGGCAACGGCCGTCTGGGGGACGAGCCAGGAACCACTCGCAACGACCGCGAACAGTAGTGCTGAGCGCAGTGCGCCTCGGCAGCTAAAGCGGCGTCTTGTCGAGGCGACATGGACCGATGAAAGAAAAGACGTACTCATTTGATGCCTCCATTCGTATTTACTGCTTGATTGCCAACAAGAACGTCGAGTAGGACCAGCGAGGCGAGCAAAGGCGACGCCCTATCCACCGCTTGTTTGCATCGCCGACCCGGATTTGTCGGCGGAGGAACCGGTGGCGCCTGAATCACCTCCGCCACATGCGGTCAGAGTCGTTGCGACCAATATGGCGAATCCTGTTGCATGAAATGCTTTTTTTATGACCGAGAGTAAATAGTTCATGGCGAACCCCAGTGGGCAACGTCGGTTAGCTTCCTAGCGCGCGTAAAATGAACCACCTCAGCTGGGAAGGCGTCTATGCCTACCCTGCTGTTCGGGTGGAACAACAACAAACGTGGGGCGGGCCCTGATTGGCTCACAGGGCACAAACCAGCGTGTCAGCAACTACGCCGAACGATGCCGTCAATGGTCCTGTCGCATGAGCGCGATACGAGACGAACCGCAGCGCAGGCGGAGGAATATTGGCGGACGTATTGGCAAGCTGCGTCACGTGTAAAGCGTGGAAGTAGCCCTCGAAATTGGTCTTAGCAATTCAATTGACAGCAAAGCCGGCTTTTAATATCTTTAGAACTCTTTCATGTGGAAAACAGTATAGTTCGCGTGTCATCAGAAATTACACCCTCTGTGTTTTTTCCGGTGGCACCTGCGTTATGGCGGAGAATGGCTACCAAGGCGGACTAACGTTAAAGATTGTTTGGCATCGGTTCGAACGATTCCGTTCGAAATCCCGAGACTCCTTCAGTTGCTCGAATTCCTGCTCGACCTCGGCTTTGGTCAATTTTATTTCATTATTTCATTAGGAATACGACTCGTTACTTCGTCTAAAGACTTGTTTTTGAAACACCGTCAGTCACTGTTACGCTTCATGCAGTCGAACCATGGCCAAAACTGGCAGACGGCTTCAACATGTGACCAGATATTCCGGAAAGGTAGGGCCAGCGAATAACACTGAGTGTTATTCGCCCCTTTAGCTGTGCGCTTTGCAACAAGGACTTCTATAAACCACGCGATTATCGGTTGCGACGGATAGCACATTGGCATCCTTATTTCGCGCTGTGTTCATCCATATGCCAACGCGAAATTTATACGCTTGGGTTGCAATCAACCATTCGCTGCCGCCCTTGACCCGATAGCGCATCGCCATGCGGACCCACGAATGCGACAAGGGGCACGCTCTACCGTTGATGGCCCCCCACTCGACCTAACGTCGCAATCATGCCTTGAGGCCCGCCAGGCAGTTTGTCAAGATTGACTGCTCGCGCTAAAGATTTCATTACCGATGCCGTTATCGATTTCGGGTTGGGGGGTAATGCAGAACGGTTTATATGCTTGCTGGAAATCGAGTCGACCTAGCGAGCAGGTCTGACGTTGTGTCGGACCGCAGAAACTTCATTAGCCCGCATGGAAGCAACAAATCTTCCTGCGCATGTCTGATTTTGTTCTAGCTCCAGGCAACCACGACATTACGCCCGCAATTCGGACCCAGCCAACACAACAGATAGATATTGCAATGATTGGGCAGATAACCGGTGGCAAACTAGCACTAAAGCTTTACAAGAAGTATCTATCCGAGAATTGGAGCGAAGTTAATCTCTTCAATGCAGATACATTTAATTTGCTTATCGGGGAAAACGGCTCAGGAAAAACAAGCATTCTGAGAAAGATTGCATGGTCCTGAATCGCCCAAAATCGCCAAAACGCTTGTGGCGGAAGGCAGCCGGAGTCGAACCGACCAGGGAGCGGCTGACGCCCCCTACTGGGTTTGAAGCCCAGCCGCACCACCAGATACGAATGCCTTCCGTTGAAGATCAACACCAACATCCAACTTCATGCGCAGCCGATTATAGCGGCCACAAAACAGCACCGTCACCCGTCGCTTCAACATCACATATCCGACTCGCACACCAGCGCTTCCCGCAAATGCGAATCCGGCCTTAGCCAGTGCACATCGCGTTGAAAGCGCGTATAGCCGATGCGATCGAAGAACTCGAGAATCTGGATCGCGCGCTTGCGTCCCAGACCCGCCGCATCGCGAAACGCCGACGCGCCCACCGCGCCGTCCTGTCCGTTGGCGATATTGGCAATAAGACGCGCAAGCTCATGCACCACATCGCGCGAATAGAACAGATCGCGAACCACCTGATACACATCGCCCTGCCGCGCAAGCTTGCGCAGCACCTGTCGCACGAGATCTTCCTGCTGCCCCGTCGTCTTCGCGAGATCGCGCACCCACGGCGGATCGAAATGTCCTGCCAAAAGCAGCGGCAGCAACGTATCGGCGACACGCTGCTCGTTCGAATCGAGCGCAACGGAATGTCCCGGCAAATGCAGCCACGGCCCGCTCCTCGCAACGGCGCCTTCATCCACGAGCGAACCGATCAACACCCGCCACATCGCGTCCGGCACCAGCGGCGCCGCAATCCGTCGCAGACGCGCCGCATCCGGTCCCAGCTCATCGGGCGAGCGCGCATGGTATTGATCGAGCGCAGCCATCACGCCCGACCGCAAACGCGCCCAATGCTTGCGCAACACGACGATCGCATCGCCCGCATCCTTGCCGTGCAGTGGAATCGTTTCGGCATCGGCGGGCAGCGGCAACGCGTCGGCGGGCAAGCCCGTCAGCTGCATCAGCATCGAACGCGATACGCCGCGCGGCGCCTCGTCGAGCAGGGACGCCAATTGGCCTTCGTCGAGCCACGCCCGCAACGCATCGAGCCAGGCACGCCGCTCCGCTGTCCTGCGCTTGCGCGGCGGACCGAACGGATCGAGCACGCGCCCGCCGCCGACCGTGCGCGTCGCCTGCGCATTGCGCACGATAAAGCGGTCGCCAGACATCGCGCAAACGGGCGTATCGAACACCAGCTGCACGCGCGCCGTGCGTCCCGCAGCGAGCGCGTCGCCTTCGAGCAGCGCCACATGCGCCACGCGATGCAGCGTACCGATATGCACATGCAGCGGCGCCCAATGCTGCAGCGTGAGGTCCGCATCCGCGAGCAGCGTCAGTTCGACATCGAGCCGTTCGCCCGGCCTGGCGAGCCGCGCATCGACGATCCAGTCGCCGCGCGAAATCGCCTCCTTGTCGATGCCCGCAAGATTGAGCGCGCAGCGCTGTCCCGCGCGCCCCATATCGGCTGCGCGGTTTTGCGCATGAATACTGCGCACGCGCACCGCCTGCTGCGCGGGTTCGAGCATCAACGTGTCGCCCGTTGCAACGCGTCCGGCGAACACGGTGCCCGTCACGATCGTGCCTTGCCCCGCCAGCGTGAATACGCGGTCGACGGCCAGGCGGAACAGGCCGTCGTCGCGCCGCCCGCGCCACGCGACAGCTGCGTCGCGCAAGTGCTGCGACAGCGCGCGCACGCCGGCGTCGTCGGAGGAGGTCGCGTTAGTTTCGAAGATGGCTGCGTCGATGAAGGGAGTGGGCGCAAGCCACACGCGAATCTCGTCACGCACCTGTACGATGCGCGCGACGTCGACGCGATCCGTCTTGGTCAGCGCAATCGCGCCGCGTGTGACGCCGAGCAATTGCAGGATCGCAAGATGCTCGCGCGTCTGCGGCATGATGCCGTCGTCGGCGGCAATCACGAGCAGCGCGTAGTCGATGCCGCATGCGCCCGCCGCCATCGTATGCACGAGTTTCTCGTGGCCCGGCACGTCGATCATGCCGAGCACGTCGCCGTTGTCGAGCGGCGTGTACGCATAGCCTAGCTCGATCGAAATGCCGCGCGCCTTCTCTTCTTTCAGGCGGTCAGTATCGACGCCCGTCAACGCGCGCACCAGCGTTGTCTTGCCGTGATCGATATGCCCCGCCGTGCCGACGATCATGCGTGCAGCTCCGCGCATTGCGCGACGAATGCAGCTTCGTCGGCCGCCTCCAGACAGCGCAGGTCGAGGCGCAGCGCATCGTCGGCAATGCGACCGATCACGGGACGCGGCAATGAACGCAGCGCTTCCTCCAGCTTCATCAGCGCGCGGCCGCCGCGCTTGCCGGTGGCGTTGCGGATCGCGACGCCGAAACTCGGCAACTGATCGACGGGCAATGCGCCGCTGCCGATCTGGCTCATCATCGGCTCGGCCGTCACGCTGTACGTGTCGCCCAGCGCGTGTTGCAACACGTCTTGCACGCGCGCGGCCTGCGCCTGCATATCGGTGGATGGACGCGTCAGAAGACGCAATGTGGTGAGCCGCTCGCGCAGCAGTTCGGGCGCGCGATACAGCTGCAGTACAGGTTCGAGCGCGGCAAGCGTCAGTTTGCCGACGCGCAGCGCGCGCTTCAGCGGATGCTTCTTGACCTTGCGGATCAACTCCGCTCGCCCGACGATCAGACCCGCCTGCGGCCCGCCCAGCAGTTTGTCGCCGCTGAACGTGACGAGATCGGCGCCTGCCGCGACGGTCTCGCGCACGGTCGGCTCCGTCGGCAAACCGAATTGCGCGAGATCGACGAGCGTGCCGCTGCCGAGATCGACGGCCATCGGCAGCCCGCGTGCATGCGCGAGGCGCGCGACTTCATCGACGGCTACGCTCTTCGTGAAGCCTTCGATTGCATAGTTGCTGCAATGCACCTTCATCAGCAAAGCCGTGCGCGCGTTAATCGCTTCGTCGTAATCCTTCAGATGCGTGCGGTTCGTCGTGCCGATTTCGCGCAGCTTAGCGCCCGCGCGCGACATGATGTCGGGAATGCGGAACGCGCCGCCGATCTCGACCAGTTCCCCGCGCGACACCACCACTTCCTTCTTCGACGCCAGCGCCGACAGCGTCAGCAGCACGGCAGCCGCGTTGTTGTTGACGACGGTCGCCGCCTCGGCGCCCGTGAGTTCGCCAATCAGATCGTCGATCAGATCGTCGCGGTCGCCACGGTTGCCCGTGGCCAGATCGAACTCGAGATTCATCGGACGAGTGAGCGCATCGATCACCGCACGCACGGCTTCGTCAGGCAGCAGTGCGCGTCCGAGATTCGTGTGCAGCACCGTGCCCGTCAGATTGAAAACGGCGCGCAGATGAGGCCGCGAACGCGCAGCGAGCGTGCGCATTGCGTCATCGACGAGCCTCGCTTCGAAGTCGAATGACGGATCGAACGAAGCGCCCGCGAGCAGTTCGCGCCGCAGCGTTTCCGTCGCGATGCGTATCGCGTCGACGACCTGCGTGCGGCCGTACTCGCCGATCAGAGGCTGCGCCGCCAACGACGAGAGCACACGTTCGACGGCCGGCACGCGCGCGAGCACTGCACGTATGTCTTTGCCCGGCTCATGGCCGGTTGGATTGCCCGACACTTCGCTCACGCTTGCGTTCCCCCGCGCGGTTGCACGACGTTGATTCACTCGTCCGACGGCACTTCCGGCCACAACAGCGGATTGGGACTGCTGCGCCGGTAGCCGGCTTCATTCATCAGCAGGTCCAGCGTCAGACTCGCGAGATCGTCGGCCAGCGGCTCGAAATCGTAGTCTTTCTCCTGATAGCCGATCTTGCGGTACGTATGGCACTCGTCGCACGATTCGGCCTTGAGCGCTTCGCTGCCGCCGTCGATGCCGTGATAAGCGATGCCTTTGGTCGAATCGCAATTCGAGCATTTCACGCGTACCACGTGGTATTCCGTCGAGCACAACCCGCATTGCAGGTAGCGATAACCCTGAAACTGTCCGCCGACGCGCACGATGCTCGCCACGGGCGGCGCGCCGCATACGGGACATGCACCCGGCGTGTCCAGATACGGAACGGCGCGCGGATCGATGCGGCTCGCGAGGTCCGTCCACACCACCTGCAGCGCGGCCATCACGAACGGCGCGGACGACGGCTCGATTTCGTTGAAGCGAAGCGAAACAATGGCATCGGCGAGCGCGTCGAGTTCCTGCGCGCTCTTCACGCGCAGACCGTCGATCACTCTCGCGAGCACGGGCGTCACGAGTCCCGCCGCTTCGACGCGATCGAGCAGGCGTTGCAAGACGTCGCGCCATAGTGGATCGCGCCCGGGCGCGGTTGCGGGGACCGCGGGGATAATCAGCATCGAATGCTGCTGGGCGAGCGCGATCGATTCGTCGGAAGGCATCGCCGCGCTGACCTGCGCGAGCGTCTGCTGCTGCGCATCGGCGAGCGCCGCCATCAGCCTGAGATAGCCGCCGATCGGGCTCGCGCCCGCCAGCTGACGAAGACGCGCGGCGCGCGTCGAAAAATGCGTCGCACGCTCCGGCATGCGCAGGCGCGGAATGGCCGAGTGATCGAGCGATTCGATCTGGCCGGGATCCAGAATGCGTTGCACCAATTCAGGTTCCTGACGATCAGAACGGAGATGGCGTCAACAGTAGCAGATAAGCACGAGCGGCGCGCGCCGACCCGGACGCGCGCGCCGTCCAAACGTCACTTGATGCTCTCGCGGAACCACTTCGGATGATGCTTGCGCGCCCAGCCCAGCGTCACCGTGCCGCGCACCATCGCGCCGAGGGAGCCTTTCACCCACAGTGCGGCATAAATATGCACGATGATGCTGCAGATCAGCACGAACGCGCTGATCGAGTGAATCACAGCAGCGATGCGCACCACTTCGATCGGAAAATAGAACGCGAAATACGCGCGCCAGATGACGATGCCGCTCAGCAGCAACAGCAGCAGGCAGAGCACGAGCACGAAGAACAACAGCTTCTGTCCGGCGTTGTATTTGCCGATTTCGGGCAGCCTGTCTTCGCGGTTCATCAGTACGTCGTTCATCTGACGCAGCCACTGCCGGTCGTCGGCGTCGAGATAGTTGTGATGCCAGAAGCGCAGCGCAAGAATCATGAACGATACGAACATCACGATGCCGACGAACGGATGCAGGATGCGCGTCCATTGCCCGCCGCCGAATAGCGCCGAGAGCCAGAACATCGACGGATGGAACATCGCGAGGCCCGACAGCGCGAGCAAAACGAACGTAATCGCCGTGATCCAGTGATTCGTGCGCTCGTTCGGCGTGTAGCGCTCGATCAGTTCCGGGTTGTCATGCCGATGATTTTTCATTTCACGGGCTCCTCGGGCTTGTTCTCACGCCGTTCGCGGATGTCGCGCGCGGCATTGGCCGCGGCTTCCTCGTCCTCTTCCGACACTTCATTCGGGCCGACGCGCGTGTAGTGGAAGAAGCCCGCCAGCGCGGTGATCGCCATCGCCGCGACCGCGAGCGGCTTCGCGACGCCCTTCCACAGCTTCACGAACGGACTGATGTGCGGATCGTCGGGCAAGCCGTGATACAGCGACGGCTTGTCCGCATGGTGCAGCACATACATCACGTGCGTGCCGCCCACCCCTTGCGGGTCGTACAGGCCGGCCTTCTCGAAGCCGCGCTCCTTCAGATCGGCGATGCGCTCTTCCGCGTGCTGGATCATGTCGGTCTTGGTGCCGAACACGATTGCGCCCGTCGGACACGTCTTCACGCATGCGGGCTCCTGGCCGACGCCGACGCGATCCGAGCACAGCGTGCACTTGTACACGCGATGATCCGTCTTCGACAGACGCGGAATGTTGAACGGGCAGCCCGCGATGCAATAACCGCAGCCGATGCAGTTCTCTTCGTGGAAATCCACGATGCCGTTCGTGTACTGCACGATCGCGCCCGGCGAAGGACACGCTTTCAGGCAGCCGGGATCTTCGCAGTGCATGCAGCCATCCTTGCGGATCAGCCATTCGAGATCGCCTTTCGGGTTCTCGTACTCCGTGAAGCGCATCACCGTCCACGAATGCTCGGAGAGATCGAGCGGGTTGTCGTGGACGCCTGTGCTGATGCCGACTTCGTCGCGCAGGTCGTTCCACTCCATGCACGCCGTCTGGCAGGCCTTGCAGCCGATGCACTTGGTGACGTCGATCAGCTTCGCGACCGTGTTCGTCACCGGCTCGCGCACGGACGTCGGCTGCACGGTGGTGGCCGAGAGGCGTTTGATGTCCAGCGATTGAAGTGCCATGACGCCTCCCCTATGCCTTCTCGACCTTCACGAGGAACGACTTGAATTCCGGTGTCTGCGAATTCGCGTCGGCCACGACAGGCGTCAACGTGTTGGTGATATAGCCTGGCTTGGTAAGCCCCTTGAAGCCCCAATGCAGCGGCACGCCCACGGTCTGCACCTTCTTGCCGTCGATCATCAGCGGTTTGATCCGCTTCGTGACCATGGCCACGGCGATGATGTGGCCGCGGTTGCTCGACACTTTCACGCGATCGCCCGCCACCACGCCGATCTGTTTCGCGAGATCCTCGCTGATTTCGACGAACTGCTGCGGCTGGATGATCGCGTTCAGGCGCGCGTGCTTGGTCCAGAAGTGGAAGTGTTCCGTCAGACGATAGGTGGTCGCCGTATGCGGGAAATCGGCCGCCTTGCCGAACGCCTTGCGGTCGTCGGGGAACACGCGTGCAGCCGGGTTGCTGGTCGCCGCCGGATTGTTCGGATGGAACGGGTTGTAGCCGAGCGGCGTTTCGAACGGCTCATAGTGCTCGGGGAACGGGCCTTCGTTCATACCGTCGCGCGCGAAGAAACGCGCGACGCCCTCGGGATTCATGATGAACGGACCCATGCCGTTTTCGGGTGCTTCGTCGAGCTTGAAGTCGGGAATATCCGGCCCGCTCCAGCTTGCGCCGTTCCACGCGATCAGCTTGCGTTTCGGATCGAACGGCTTGCCGTTCACATCGCACGACGCGCGGTTGTACAGCACGCGCCGGTTCGCAGGCCATGCCCACGCCCAGTTCAGCGTCTGACCGATACCCGTCGGGTCGCTGTTGTCGCGCCGTCCCATCTGGTTGCCGTTCTGGGTCCACGCGCCGCAGAAAATCCAGCAGCCGCTCGCCGTCGTGCCGTCGTCCTTCAGTTGCGCGAAGCCGCCCAGCTGATCGCCCTTTTTGACGAGCACTTTCGATGCATCCTTCGGATCGGGCAGATCGGCGAGTGCGCGGCCGTTGTACTCCATCGCGATCTCTTCGGGCGTCGGGCTGTCGGGACGAGCGTACGGCCACGTCAGATTGACGATCGGGTCGGGATACTTGCCGCCTTGCTCCTTGTACGCCTTGCGCATGCGCAGGAAGATGCCCGACATGATCTCGAGATCGCTGCGCGCCTCGCCCGGCCCTTCCACGCCTTGCCAGTGCCATTGCAGCACACGGCTCGAACTGACGAGCGAGCCGCGCTCTTCGGCGAAGCAGGTCGTGGGCAGACGGAACACTTCCGTCTGGATCTTCGACGAATCGACGTCGTTGTACTCGCCGTGGTTCTTCCAGAACTCGGAGGTTTCGGTGGCGAGCGGATCCATGATCACGAGCCACTTGAGCCTGGCGAGGCTCACGGCCGTCTTGCCCTTGTTCGGCGCGGCCGCGAGCGGATTGAAGCCCTGGCAGATATAGCCGTTCATCTTGCCTTGATTCATCAGCTCGATGGCCTGCAGCAGGTCATACGGCTTGTCGAGCTTCGGCAGATAGTCGTAGCCCCAGTTGTTGTCGGCCGTCGCGGCGTCGCCCCACCACGACTTCATCATGCTGACGAAGAACGCGCGGTAGTTTTTCCAGTAGCTCAACTGGTTCTGCCGCAGCGGCTGCGCCGCGCGCTTCTTGATGTAGCCGTCGAAGTCCTGTTCGGGTTCGTTCGGCAGCGTCATGTAGCCCGTCAGCAGATTCGACATCAGGCCGAGGTCCGTCAGCCCCTGGATGTTCGAGTGTCCGCGCAACGCGTTCATGCCGCCGCCCGCGATGCCGATATTGCCGAGCAGCAATTGCACCATCGCGCCCGTGCGGATCATCTGTGCGCCGATCGAGTGATGCGTCCAGCCGAGCGCATAGAGAATCGTGCCTGCGCGGCCCGGCGTCGACGTGCTCGCGAGCGTCTCGCACACGTGCAGGAACTTGTCCTTCGGCGTGCCGCAGGTCTTCTCGACCATCTCCGGCGTGTAACGCGAATAGTGCTGCTTGAGCAGGTTGTACACGCAGCGCGGATTCTGCAGCGACATGTCGACCTTCACGAAGCCGTCGTCGCCGCGCTCGTAGTCCCACGACGTCTTGTCCGCGTACTTGTGCGTCTTTTCGTCGTAGCCGGAATAGATGCCGTCGTTGAACGCAAAGTCTTCACGGACGATGAACGCGAAATCCGTGTAGTTCTTCACGTACTCATGCTGGATCTTGTCGTTGGTCAGCAGATAGTTGATCACGCCGCCCAGGAACGCGATGTCCGTGCCCGTGCGGATCGGCGCATAGAAGTCCGCGACGGACGCCGTGCGCGTGAAGCGCGGATCGACGACCATCAGCTTCGCCTTGTTGTGCGCCTTCGCCTCAGTCACCCATTTGAAACCACACGGGTGCGCCTCGGCCGCATTGCCGCCCATCACGAGAATCACGTCCGCGTTCTTGATGTCGACCCAATGGTTCGTCATCGCTCCACGGCCAAACGTCGGGGCAAGACCTGCCACCGTCGGGCCATGTCAGACACGCGCCTGATTGTCGAACGCGAGCATCCCCATCGAACGCACCGTCTTGTGCGTCAGATAGCCGACCTCGTTGCTGCCCGCCGACGCCGCGAGCATGCCCGTGGTCAGCCAGCGGTTGACCTTCTTGCCGTCGGGCGTGCTTTCGACGAAGTTCGCGTCGCGATCTTCCTTCATCAGCTTCGCGATGCGGTCGAGCGCATCGTTCCACGAGATGCGCTGCCACTGATCGGAACCGGCGGCGCGATACTCGGGATACTTCAGGCGGCTCGGGCTGTGGATGAAGTCGATGAGGCTCGCACCCTTCGGGCACAGCGTGCCGCGATTGACCGGGTGATCGGGGTCGCCTTCAATATGAATGATGCTGGCCGTCGCGTTCTTCGCGCCGTCGCCGAGGCCGTACATCAGGATGCCGCAGCCTACAGAGCAATAAGGACACGTGTTGCGCGTTTCGGTAGTGCGAGCCAGTTTGTACTGCCGGACTTCGGCGAGCGCGGGCTCCGGCGAGAAGCCCATCAGGGCCAGGCTCGATCCGGCTAGCGTACTCGCCGTCACCTTCAGAAACTGGCGACGGGACATTTGCAACATGATCGCCTCTCGTTCTATTTGTGAGGAGGTGAAAAAAGTATAAGTCGTTTACTGCAATTCGTAAGCAGAGCGGAACAGGACGCTCGCATGCCGTATGCCCGCTGATTCGAGGTTGTTGTATCCGCATAGATAGATGGGCATGACGATTGCGTAATACGATTGTCGGTTTGCATGTCCCGGCGCGCGTCGATGCGCGATGAACCCACGAGGCGATGCATTGCGCGTTTGCCGTGTCATACCCTCGTCATGAAGGACCGTCATGGAACTCGATTCACTGTCCGCCGACAAGTTGCAGTCGGCTGCGAAGAAGCAGGCGTCGTGGGCTGTCGGCGCGCTCAGGCAGTTCTCGGAGAACCGCTGCGCGGCGATGGCGGCGAGCATCGCGTTCTACGCCGCGTTCTCGCTCGCGCCGACGCTCGTGATGGTGATCGCCATATCCGGCTGGTTCTTCGGCGCCGAAGCCGCACGCGGCGAACTCTTCAGACAGGTGCACGCCGTGCTCGGCAACGATGCGGCGGCGGCCGTCACCACCATCGTGCAGAACGCGCACCGCAGCGGCGGCGCAGGCGGCATTGCCGCGATCATCTCGTTCGTCGCGCTGGCCGTCGGCGCCTCCGCGACGTTTTCGTCGCTGAACAGCGCGCTCAATATCGTGTGGCCCGCCGTGGCGCCGCGCGCATCCAGCGTGATCGCGCTGGTGCGCGTGCGGCTGATTTCGTTCGGGCTCGTGCTCGGCGTCGCGTTTCTGCTGATCGTGTCGCTGGTGCTCGACACGGCGATCACGTTCATCGGCAACTGGATCTGGGGCGACTCGCCGTATGTGGTGATCGGCGACCTGCTGCAGCTGGGTGTCGGCTGGCTGGTGCTCGCGGTCGCGTTCGCGGCGCTGCTCAAGTTCCTGCCCGACGCGCCCGTGCGCTGGCGCGATGCGCTCGTTGGCGGCACGGTCGCGGCCGCGCTTTTCTCGGCGGGCAAGAAACTGTTCGCGCTGTATCTCGCGCATGCCGGCATGGCCAATTCGTTTGGTGCAGCCGGGTCGCTGGCCGTGCTGCTGATGTGGCTGTACTTCTCGGCCGTCGTGCTGCTGCTTGGCGCGGAGTTCGCCGCCGCGCGCGGACGCATGCACGATCCGCGCGGCGCGTGGGGCTTCGCGCCCGCGACCCCGCCCGGCAGCCGCGCGATGCTCGCCTCGGCGCTCGCGGCATCGACGGTCGCGGCTGACGCAAGGCGGGGCCCGGTGCGCAGCGCAGCGCCTGCCGTTGGCGATACGGCGAGCGCGCCTGCAGCGCCTCGTCCTTCGATGGCGGCACGGGTTGCAGCCAAGCACGACGCGGGCATCGTCAAGGCGGTCGCCATCGGCAAGACCATCCTCGAAGCCGAAATGCAGGCAACGCGAGCCGCCGCGCACACGCTCGTCGAAGCGCGCCGCAAGGCCGTTGCCGCCGACCAGTATGTGCGGCGGCATCCGTGGAGCGCGATGCTGGTCGCGGCGGGCACGGCAATGGCCGTCGCCGCTTTCGCCCGCCGCCGCAACGGCCCGGATGACGCCGAAACGCCACCCGCCGACAGCACCCCGCATTAAGCGTCCGCTTCAGCAGAACGCGCCTCCGGACGACCATATCTGGCCGAAACTGTCTACCCGATGCGTCAAGGCAACGGTTTCCCGTATTTATGCCTTCTTAATATAGAAGCGGAAATTTCGACACTCGACTAGACAACTATCTTACGAATTGCATTCGATCGTGCGTGTAACTCATACCGATCACATCGATCACTGTCATAAAAAGAACAATAATGCATAGTCAAACATTCAATATTGCTAAAACCGAAACAATCGGTGACAAGCTTGCAATACAAGGCTTCTACCGAGCTGTCACATTTTCGATACACCTTAATTTTTTTCAGTTCTTACACCTGGAGACACTGCGCTATTCTCCGATTCGCAACAACGAAAACCAATCATCTGCGTGGAGAAATGGATGAAACGAATCGCACTGTCGACGCTCTCGCTGGCACTGCTCGGCGCTGCAGGCGCAGCACATGCACAAAGCAGCGTGACGCTCTATGGCTTGATCGATGAATCGATCCAGTACGTTCACAATGCCGACCGGTCCAACAACAACCTCTGGAACATGTTCTCGGGCAACCTGCAAGGCAGCCGCTGGGGCATGAAGGGTACGGAAGACCTGGGCGGCGGCCTGAAGGCGATCTTCCAGTTGGAAAGCGGCTTCGATCCGAATACCGGCAAGTCGGGCCAGGGCGGCCGCCTGTTCGGTCGTCAGGCGTACGTCGGTTTGACGCACGACGCGTACGGTACGTTCACGGCCGGTCGCCAGTACGACCCGGTTGTTGACCTGGTTCAGCCGCTGACGGCCGACAACTACTTCGGCAGCACGTTCACGACGCCGGGCGACGTTGACAACAACGACAACAGCTCGCGTACGAACAACGCAATCAAGTACGTGTCGCCGGTGTGGAGCGGCTTCCAGTTCGAAGGCATGTACGCACTTGGCGGCGTGGCTGGTTCGACGGGTTCCGGCCAGACGTGGTCGGGCGCAGCAACGTGGTCCGGCGGTCCGTTCAGCGTTGCAGCTGGCTACATCCGCATGGATGCCGGCAACACGCTGGCATCGCGCGGCACGAGCTGGAACTCGGCAACGGTTCCGACGTCGGGCGCAACGTTTGATTCGCAGATCAACAACGGCTATGCATCGGCCAAGTCGGTCAGCATCGCGTCGACGGCTGCTCAGTACGTGACGGGCCCGTTCACGTTCAACATCCGTTACAGCTTCGCGCAATACAAGCCGGACGCATTCTCGGCATTCACCGAGCAAGAGAAGTATCACGTCGCAGGCGCATACGCTGGCTACCAGGTCACGCCGGCCATGCTGCTGGGTCTGGGCTACACGTACACGCACGGCGCTGGCGACACGTCGGCGAACTACCACCAGGTTTCGCTGGGCGGCGACTACAACCTGTCGAAGCGCACCGACGTGTACCTGGTCGGCGCTTACCAGCACGCGAGCGGCACGCAACGCACCAGCTTGACGAGCACCCAGGAAGCAGGCGCTTCCGTCGGTTCGTATGGCTACGACGCAGCCTCGAAGACGCAAGAAATCGTCAGCCTGGGTATCCGTCACAAGTTCTAATAGAACAACATGACCTACGGCTCGAGACGTCGAGCCGTACCCTGAAGCCAGCCCGAGGCGCAAGCCGAAGGCTGGCTTTTTTCATGGGCGCTCGGCAAAGCACAGCGACGTCTCGCGAGAAGACGTCCGACTCATGGCGCGTCAGCCGCGAGTCTTAGGCTTATCCGCTTGCGCCAGAGTCTGTGCCGCGCGCACATCGGCGCCCGGCGTGCCGCGATCGGCGTCCATATGCAGCGCGCCGGGCGGCCGGTACAGCACCATCTCGCCGACATGCCCGTTCTGCGGCACCTCGCCCGTGCTCTGCCAGTCCGGCTCCGGAATCTCGCTGAACACCTGGCGCAGCCGCTCGCCCCACGTGCGATGAATCATCTGGTAGTACGCGTTGTCCTGATCGATCGACACGAAGCGCGTGACCTTCAGCGCGTCCTTTTCATAGACGAGCAGATCGAGCGGCAGCCCGACCGAGAGGTTCGAGCGCAGCGTCGAGTCCATCGAGATCAGCGCGCATTTCGCAGCTTCGTCGAGCGGTGTGGACGGCACCAGGACGCGGTCGATGATCGGCTTCCCATACTTCGATTCGCCGATCTGAAAGTACGGATTCACGCGCGACGACTCGATGTGATTGCCCGCCGCGTAGATCATGAAAAGGCGCGGACGCGGCTGCGCGGCACCCTCGCCGCCGTCGCCAATCTGACCGCCAAGAATGAAGCTGCAATTGAAGTCGACGCCGAACTCCTGCAACGCGTTCGCCTCGCGCTGGTGCACGTCGCGCACGGCCTGACCTACGACGCGCGCGGCATCGGCCATCGTCGACACGTTCCAGAGCGTGCGCCGCGACGGCACGGTGGGCTCGGACAGCTCGTGCAGCACGGCCTGCGTGAGCGACAGGTTGCCCGCGCCGAGCAGCACGAGCATGCGCTCGCCCGGCTCTTCGAACACCGACATCTTGCGCGCCGTGCTGATGTGATCGACGCCCGCATTGGTCCGCGTATCCGACAGGAAGACGAGGCCTTCGTCGACGCACATCGCCACACAGTAAGTCATATTCCGTATCTCCGAATCGCCCAGAAAAAACCCGTCGCCAAAGCTGATGGCGACGGGCTGACGTTCACGCTTTCAGAGAATGGTACTGCATCCTGTGTGCTGCGTTTCAACCGAGGCACGGGCGGCGCGAACAACTGCGGATGATCTCTGAAGATGACGAGAATGGACCCGTACCACGCCTGGATAGAGAGGCTAATTGTGCCTATGTACGAAATTGGCCGTTCGATCCGGCCCGGCAGCTGTCACGATTGCTGGAGATAGATCAGCGACCCCGCAGCTAGAACCAGGGCTTCGATCGTTGGAGAAACGATCCATGCAAACACCATCGCAACGGCGAGCGGAACCAGCACATGTGACGAGAGGAGACCTCTGCGCCTGGCATACAGGACGGCGGCAAGCATACCGATACAGAGCTGGTCCAGCCTGCCCGGAATGGTCGCGCTCGCAGCATCTCCAAGCGTGCCGGCAACCATAGACAGCATCGCGCGAATAAGTATGGAGACTCCAACGATCCCGAAAGCGTAAAACGCGCCATCTGGATTCTCTCCGCGGCCTACCCCATGGAGCAAGTCACGACAGCTCCTGCCAGCTACTGCGACACCTGCTCCTGTGCCTTCACCGACACGGACACATCGAGTGTCTCCTGCAGCCCTCCGATCCGCCGTCCGCGCACGGGTGAAGCCGCTTCGTAATCGCGCGCCGTCGCGAGCCGGCAGTACATCTCGCTCGCGAACGCCGCATGCGTGACGTCGACGGACACCCAGCCGAGGCCCGCGAGCCAGACATCGACCCACGCGTGACTCGCCGCATGCTCGACGTCGCCCGGTTCGATATAGCCGCTCACGTAGCGCGCCGGCACGCCGCGCGCGCGGCAGCAGGCGAGCATCAGATGCGCGTGGTCCTGGCAGACGCCCTTGCCTAGCGCGAGGGCTTGCGCCGCCGTGCTCGACACAGCCGTCGCGCCCGTTTCGAATTGCACGCGATCGACGATCTTCTCCGCCAGGGCGATCAATGCAGCCGGCTTGTCGAGCGACGGCAGCGACGCGGCCAGTTCGCGAATCGCAGGATCGCAATCCGTCAGGCGCGTCGCGCAAGTGAAGTGTTCGAGCGGAATGGCGCCCGCGTCGTCGCCGACCCTGCCGTCGATCAGCGCAAAGGTGTCGATTTCGCCCGACACGTGCACGCGGATTTCGTCGTGCGGCTTGTTGAGCACGAGCGTATGCAGCACGTTGCCATAGGCGTCGAAGGTCGAATCGAGCTTGCCGGGCGCATCGAGCGTCCAGCGCCGCACGACCTGGGAAGGACCGCTCGACGGCGTGAGGCGCAACTGCTGGATCGAATAGTGGACCGTCGATTCGTAGCGGTAGAACGTGTCGTGGCGGATCGTCAGAAACATGAAGGGCACTCCGTCAGGCAACAGGCAGCATCAGATACGTGCGCGCGACCATGTTGCCGAGTTCGAAAACGCGCGCGAGAAACTGCGTGAGCCAGGCATGCAGGCCGGCTTCGAAAATCTGCCGGATATCCGAGTAAAGCAGCTCGGCGCGCAGCTTGCCCGCAAAGCGCTCGCATTGATTCGAGCCTTGCGTGCGCAGCATCGCGAGGTTGTCGCAGACGCCGTCGAGCGATGCCAGCAGCGAACGCGGCATCTGCGAGTTCAGGATCATCAGTTCGACTACGCGCGCAGGCGTCACGACATCGCGATACACCTTGCGGTAGATTTCCAGCGCCGACACCGAGCTGAGAATCGACGTCCAGTAATAGAAATCTTCGAGCTGGCGTGCGGCCTCGCGCGAATTCGGCTCGGCGTCGGCGAAACGCACATCGAGAATGCGCGCCGTGTTGTCCGCGCGTTCGAGAAACGTGCCGAGCTGCGTGAAGAAGAACGCATCGTCCTGCAGCGCAGTGCCGATCGTCACGCCGCGCGACAGATGCGAGCGGAACTTCACCCATTCGAACAGCGCGGCGGGATTGCTCGCGACCTGGCCGTGCGCCGTGCGCTCGTTGAATTCGAGCCACGTGTCGTTGATCGTTTCCCACCATTCCGTCGTAAGCGTGCCGCGCACCGCACGCGCGTTTTCGCGCGCGGCCTGCAGACACGAATGAATGCTCGACGGATTCGTCGGATCGGCAATCATGAAAGCGAGCACGTTGTCGCGCGTGGCGTCGTCGAAACGCTGCGAAAACGCCTGATCGAGCTCGGAGATGCGCAACACCGAACGCTGCGCGCGCTCCTCCTGCTCGGGCGTCTGCGGCAGCAATTGCGCCTTCAGGTTGATGTCGAGCATGCGCGCGGTATTCTCGGCACGCTCCATGTAACGGGCCATCCAGAACAGATGATCGGCGGTGCGGCTCAGCATGTCGGCTTTCCGTGTTGATTGGGCGCTTCGGCCGTAAATGGCCGCGAAGCGCCGGGTTGCCCGTTTTTCGACTCTGCATCGTGCGATGCGGATGCTTTGAAACAAAGGTCGAACGTCCTCAGTCGACCATCCAGGTGTCCTTCGTGCCGCCGCCCTGCGACGAATTCACGACCAGCGAGCCTTCCTGCAGCGCGACGCGCGTGAGGCCGCCTGCGCACATCGTCACGGTCTTGCCTGACAGCACGAACGGACGCAGATCGATATGACGCGGCGCAATGCCTGCTTCGACGAAGGTCGGGCACGCGGACAGCGCGAGCGTCGGCTGCGCGATATAGCCCGCAGGTTTCTCGATCAGCCGCTGCCGGAACGCCTCGATCTCCGCCGATGTCGATGCCGGCCCGACGAGCATCCCGTAGCCGCCCGCGCCGTGCACTTCCTTGACGACGAGTTCGGGCAAATGCGCGAGCGTGTATGCGAGGTCGTCGGGCTTGCGGCACTGATAAGTCGGCACGTTGTTCAGAATGGGCTTCTCGCCCAGATAGAACTCGATCATGTCGGGCACGTACGGATAGATCGATTTGTCGTCGGCGATGCCCGTGCCCATCGCGTTCGCGAGCGCGACGCGCCCCGCCCGATACGCCGTCAGCAGACCCGGCACGCCGAGCGCCGAATCGGGGCGAAACGCGAGCGGGTCGAGAAAGTCGTCGTCGACGCGGCGATAGATCACGTCGACGCGGCGCGGCCCTTGCGTTGTGCGCATGAACACGTAGTTGTCGTCGACGAAGAGATCCTTGCCTTCCACCAGTTCGACGCCCATCTGCTGCGCGAGGAATGTGTGCTCGAAGTAAGCGGAGTTGTACATGCCCGGCGTGAGCACGACGACGACGGGATCGTCGACGCCTTCGGGCGCCACCGAGCGCAGCGTATCGAGGAGCAGATCGGGATAGTGCGCGACGGGCGCGATGCGGTTCTGCACGAACAGTTCGGGGAAGAGCCGCATCATCATCTTGCGGTTCTCCAGCATGTACGAGACGCCCGACGGCACGCGCAGGTTGTCTTCGAGCACGTAGAACTCACCGTTCTCACCGGCGCGCACGACGTCGACGCCTGCGATATGTGCATAGACGCCGAGCGGCACGTCGACGCCCTGCATTTCGGGCCGGTATTGCGCGTTGGTGTAGACCTGATCGGCGGGCACGATGCCGGCGCGCACGATGTTGCGTTCGTGATAGACGTCGTGGATGAAGAGGTTGAGCGCCTGGACGCGCTGCCTGAGGCCGGCTTCGAGCGTCTGCCATTCGCTGCGCGGAATGATGCGAGGAATCAGGTCGAACGGGATGAGCCGCTCCGTGCCGGACAGATCGCCGTTGACGGCAAACGTGATGCCGACGCGGCGAAACAGGAGATCCGCTTCCGCTCGCTTTCTTGCGATTGCTTCGCTGCCCTGCTGCACGAGCCAGCGTTCGAACCGCTGATAATGCGGCCGCACGGCGTCATCGAAATGACGCATCTCGTCATAGCATCGCATGTCACGCCCCACTCTTTTTGTCGGATAGAAGGCGAATGCGCTGCGCATTCGGTTTTTCAATCACGGTTCAAGCAAGCGTTATGCCATTTTTGGTTTTTTGCCGTGCGGATGGGGCGCGTGCGTCTTGCCGCACTAGGATGGCGCTCGTTTGCTCTTGTCATCGTAGCGTGGGGGCGCGGCGTGCGCCACCGCAGTGCGTGTTTTGGCGCACACGGTGCATGTGGTTTTGGTTTTTTGCTTTGGGTTTGTCTGCGACGCAGTCGCCATTCCTGGTTTTTCGCTTTTTGCTTTTTGCTTTTTGCTTCTGGCTGCGCTGGCATCCGCGATTTCGTATCGGTACTTCATGCGTCGCCCCTGTGCGGGGCAGCACTTACTTTCTTTGCCGCCGCAAAGAAAGTAAGCAAAGAAAGCGGGCTAACACCGCCAATGCTAGTCATTGCCTGCGGGCCCCCTACGGGTCCCGCACTCCGGACGGCATCGCGCTATTTCATGTGTGTTGCCAACGCCTCGAACAGGCGCATCCCCCACTCCAGTCACCCATAGCGCAGCCCTCGGCAGCGATCCGTCTGCGCCGCCCAGGTGGCAAACTGTGTGTAGGTTGTCGCACCGGTTGCATTAGCGCTTCTACGACACCAATCCCGCTTTTCAGTCCGGAGTGGTGCATTTCCGTCGGGACGGCCTACACACAGTTTGCCACCTGGGCTGCCGTGGACTTCCTGGTAACGCCATTCGTAACGCGGGATTGTGAAGTGGGGGATGCGTGCAGTTAGCACGCTGGCAACGGACGTGAAAGATTGTGTTACCGCACGAAGGACGGGGACGTCGGGGGCCCCTGGGCAATGACAGGGGCTGGCGGTGTGAGCGGCTTTCTTTTGCCTACTTTTCTTTGCCGCTGCAAAGAAAAATAGGTGCCGCCCCGCACAGGGGCAACGCTTGAAGCACCGATACGAAAACGCGGATGCCCGCGCAGCAAAAAACAAAAAGCAAAAAGCAAAAAACCAGGAACAGCGACTGCGTCGCAGACAAACAAAAACCCAAAAAAACAATCCCCGCACACTTCCGCATGCGGGGACCGCGCAAAAAACACCTGTTAAACAGCAGCTCGCGCCGCCATCAGGCGCCTTAAGCTGCTGCTGCGTCCTTCAGCTTCTTCAGCGCACGTGCCTTGATCCGCACGCTTGCCGGCTTCGCCGGGAACCAGCGGTCCTGACCCGTGAACGGGTCCTTGCCGAAGCGCTTCTTCTTCGCCGGAACAGCCTGAACGACGATCTTCAGAAGACCCGACAGCGTGAACTCGCCTGCGCCCTTCTTGTGAACCGAACCGAGGATCGTGTCTTCGAGTGCAGCCAGAACTGCCTTCGCCGACTTCGGCTCGACGCCAGCACGCTCCGCAACGTGTGCAGCCAGCGAGGCCTTCGTGAAGGTGTCCTTGATCGGCGAGGGAACGCCGGACGCCTTCACGGCGACCTTCTTAGCCGTGACTTTCTTTGCGGGAGCAGCAGCTTTCTTTGCAGCAACCTTCTTGGTCGGTACCGTAGCAGCCTTCTTGGCTGCTACCTTTTTTGCGGAAGTCGCCATATTTCTCCTACCTCTAAGGGTCATTGATTGCGTGAAGCGCACACGATATGCACACGCTTCAACGCCGGATTCTACAAGCGCTTTCGCGTTCTGCGCGAATCTTTTGTGTGTAACGGTTACGGTTTGTTGCGCGGCGCCGACTACCTCGCGCATTTCGAGCCTGTTTTTAAGGGGTAAACGCGATCTCCAGGCGATTTCGACACACCTGTCCAGCGCAAATCTTCAACCGTATCGCGCGGGCGGCGATACCTACGCCGCCACCGGATCGGGCAGCGACTTCATCTGCGGGAGCGTCGGGAAAGCCCTACACGACGACATATCCAGCCGGCGAAGACGCGCTCAAGTCCTTGATTCGACAAGCGGCAGCAGCTTCGCGAGCTTCGTCAGCGCAGCGTCGATCTGCCCGGCTTCGATGCCGCCATAGCCGAATACCAGCCCCGGCTGCGGATCTGCGCGCACATGGAAAGGCGCGAGCCCATGCAATGCAATCGATTCCGCGCGCGCCGCTTCGATCACGTCCGCTTCCCTGAGCGGCGTCTTGAGGAGCGCAGCCATGTGAATACCCGCCGTCGGAACGATCGGATCGAACCATCGGGAAAGATCGCCTTGCAGATGTTCGAGCAGACACGCACGGCGTGCGGCGTAAAGCTTGTGCATCCGCTTCAGATGCTTGGCGAAGTCACCGTTCAGCATGAAACGGGACAGCGCCGTCTGCGTCAGCGAGCAGCCATGCCAGTCGCCGATCTGTCTCGCCTTGCGCAGCGTGTCGAACAGCGACGCAGGCGGCACCACGTATCCGATGCGGAGTTCGGGAAAGATGGTCTTCGAAAACGTTCCCACGTACGCGACGAGGCCTGCGCGGTCCAGGCTCTTGAGCGGTTCCATCGGCCGCCCTTCGAAGCGGTATTCGCAGTCGTAGTCGTCTTCGATGATGACGGCATCGCGCTGTTGCGCCCATTCGAGCAGTTCGACGCGCCGCGCGAGACTCATCGGCATGCCGAGGGGAAACTGATGCGACGGTGTCACGTAGACGAGTCGCGCATTCTTCGGCAGCTTGCTCACGATCAAACCTTCGGCATCGACGGGCACGGCCGCGACCTTCGCACCCACGGCCGTCAGGCACGCACGCGCGGGCGGATAGCACGGATCCTCGATGACGGCGACATCGCCGGGGCGCAGCGTCACGCGTGCGATCAGATCGAGCGCATGCTGCGCGCCCTGCGTCACGATGACGTCTTCCCAGTTGCTCGCGACGGCGCGATTGAACGCGAGATAACGCGAGATCGCGAGGCGCAGCTCCTGTTCGCCGGCTGCATCGCGATAGGTACCGCGACCGCGCGACTGCACGCGAAGCGCGTGGTTGATGCAGCGGCGCCAGGCATCGAAGGGAAAGTGCGTTTTGTCGGTGATACCGCCGATGAAGTCGTACGGCGTGCCGGGTGTCGGCTGCGGCCCGAGCACATCGGGGACGGTCTGCCAGACGGGCTGCGCGCGGACGACGGAATGGGGCGACGCGTGGGCATCGTGAGCGGCGCGCGCGTGCGCCGGAGGTTCCGCGGGTAAGCGTTGGAATCCTTCCGCCACGAAGGTGCCCGAACCGGCGCGCGCATGGAGGAAGCCTTCGGCGAGCAGGCGCTCGAAGACATCGAGTGTGGTTTTGCGCGACACGCCGAGTTGGGTTGCCAGATCACGGGTGGAAGGCAGTTGGGTGCCGCCTGCCAGACGGCCTTCGATGATGCCTGCGCGCAGTTGCCTGTAGATTTGGCCCGCCAGGTCGTGGCGGCCTTCTACGGCGATGTGGATGTCCATATGGGTTTGGGTTGGGGTGGAGTGGCTTTTTTGGCTACGCCTGGGGATTCAGTAGCTTATCGCGGAGTGTGGTTTTCGTCCTCGCGGGGCGTGGCGGTTTTCGCGGTTGCATTTTTTGTGGTTGCATCCGCGGTTTCGTATCGGTGCTTCACGCGTTGCCCCTGTGCGGGGCGGCACTTACTTTCTTTGCCGCCGCAAAGAAAGTAAGGGAATCTCTGCAAAAGTCCTGGCGTTGACGTGAGGTTGGACTATCCTGGGATCAGGAGAATTCATGGAGTGGCGTGATGACACAACTTGGTCTTGGTCTGGATCTGTCGACGAAGCGCACCCGTAAGCGCGAGTTTCTCGATGAGATGACGCGCGTGGTGCCGTGGCAGAAGCTGATTGCGCTCATCGAACCGCACTATCCGAAAGGCAAGACTGGCCGCCCGCCGTTTCCGATCCAGACGATGCTTCGCATTCACTTTCTGCAGCAATGGTTCAGTCTCTCGGACCCGGCGATGGAGGAGGCGCTGCACGACATCCCGCTGTACCGGGAGTTCGCGCTGCTGGGCACGGGTATGACGCGGCTGCCTGACGAGAGCACGATCCTGCGATTCCGGCACCTGCTTGAGGCCCATGAGCTGTCGGCCAGAATGCTGGCGACGGTCAACGAGATCCTGCAGGCGAAGGGCCTGATGCTCAAGGTGGGCTCGGCGGTCGACGCAACGCTGATTTCGGCACCCAGTTCGACGAAGAAGGCTGGCACGCGAGACCCCGAGATGAGCCAGACGCAAAAGGGCGGCAGCTGGTACTTCGGTATGAAGGCGCACATCGGAGTCGATGTGGAGTCGGGGCTGGTGCATACCGTGAAGTGCACGCCGGCGAATGTTCACGACGTCACGGTGGCGCATGAACTGTTGCACGGCGACGAGCAGGTTGCGTTTGCCGATGCGGGCTACGTGGGCATCGAGAAGCGAGGCGAAACGGGGGCGGTCCAGTGGCACGTGGCGATGAGGCCGAGCAAGCGAAGAAAGCTGGACAAAAGCAAGCGGCTGGACAGAATCTACGAGAAAGTCGAGCGGCTCAAGGCGGGCGTGCGGGCGAAGGTTGAGCACCCGTTTCGGGTGCTCAAATGTCAGTTCGGCTATCTGAAGGCGCGGTATCGGGGACTGGCGAAAAACACGGCGCAGATCGAAACGCAGTTCGCGCTGATCAATCTCTGGCTGGCTCGCGGGGTGCTCGGTAAAGCGAAATGAAGGGCGAAGACGCCCCCCAAAGGCGCAGCGTCCATGCGCAAGATGCGACCGGCATCGGTTCAACACAGCGTGAATGAGGACGCGAATTCCACTGCGCGCGTGCCAGTTAGAGATCCCAGGCAGAAAACGGGTTGTTCAGACCTTCCTAAGCAAAGAAAGCGGGCTAACACCGCCAGCGCTAGTTGTTGCCTGCGGGCCCCCCACGGGTCCCGCGCTTCACGCGGCAGCACACTGTCCCACGCGCGTTGCCAGCGTACTAACTCACGCCTCACCCGCTTCAGATTCCCGCGTCACAGACCGCGTTATCAGAAAGTCCACCGCCGCCCAGGTGGCAAACGGTGTGTAGGCTGTCGCGATGGAAGTGCACCACTCCGGACCGAAAAGCGGATCGGTGTCGTAGGAGCGCCGACGCATACGGTGCGACAAGCTACACACCGTTTGCCACCTGGGCGGCGCAGACGGATCGCTGTCGCGGGCTGCGCTATGGGTGACTGGAGTGGGGGATGCGCCTGTTCGAGGCGTTGGCAACACACATGAAATAGCGCGATGCCGTCTGGAGTGCGGGACCCGTCGGGGGCCCGCAGGCAACAACTAGCGCTGGCGGTGTGAGCGGCTTTCTTTTGCCTACTTTTCTTTGCCGCTGCAAAGAAAAGTAGGTGCCGCCCCGCACAGGGGCAACGCATGAAGTACAGATACGAAAACGCGGATGCCAGCGAAAGAAGAGCTTACTGCGCGGAAGCAGAAGCGGAAGCGGAAGCAGAAGCAGCCCCCACCTGCATGGCAAAATCCTGATGCGCCCGCGAAAGGCGCCCCATCAGCGGCAGCAACAAAATAGCAACAACAGCACCACCCGCAGCCAGCCACCCAAGCTCGGCAAAGAGCTTCGTATACAACGGCAGAGAGGTCAAAGGATCAAGATCTCCGGCAGGCATCTTCGCCAGATTGGCAACAACACTACCCAGATACTGCGACACGCCCGTGGCCACAAAATAAGCGCCCATCATAAAACCGCTCATCCGCGCCGGAACGTAGCGCGCAATCATCGCGAGACCGAGACCGCTCACCAGCAGTTCGCCCAGCGAGTACAACCCATAACCGCCGACCATCCACCACGACGACACCCGTCCGTTCACCGCAAAGCTGCCGCTCCACGCATATACAAAGAAACCAGCCGCCACCACGGCAAATCCAAACGCATACTTCGCCGCGACGGGTACATCCTTGCCGTCCTTCGCGAGCTTCGTATACAGCAGCGCGAGCAGCGGGCTCAGCAACATGATCCAGATCGGATTCAGCGCCTGGAACTGCGCAGCGTTCCACGTAAACAGATGCGTGCCGAACAGCGAGAACGTCGGATCGACATTGCGCAGCGCAAACAGCGTCAGCGACGTCGACATCTGCTGATAGAACACGAAAAACAGTATCACCTGCAACGTCAGAATCAGCGCGGCGAGCAGGCCCGAACGCTCGGAACGCTCGCACTTGACCAGCATGTACACGAAGATCGCCAGAATCGCGACGCCCGCCGTGTACACGCACGCGACGGCAATCGACTTGTGCTGCAGCACGAACATCGTCGCCGTGCCGAGCGCAATCCCGCCGAGCGCGACGGCCAGCACGCGCTTCCAGCGCACCGGTTCGGCATCGGGCGCCGAACCGATATGCGACAGCGTGCGCAGCATCAGGAAGTAGTTGATGACGCTGATCAGCAAACCACTGCAGCAGACGGCGAATGCCGTGTGCCAGCCCCAGTGATCCTTGATCCACGGCGTCGCGAGCATCGACACCGTCGAGCCGATATTGACGGCCATGTAGTAGATCGTGAACGCGCTGTCGATGCGCGCATCGTCGCCTTCATAAATCCGGCGCACAAGATTCGCGGCGTTCGACTTGAACAGACCATTGCCGACCACGATCACGCCCAGCGACGCATACATGAAATCGAGGCTGTCGTTCGGCATCGCGAGCATCAGATAACCGGCCGCGAGCACCAGCGCGCCGAAGACCATCGAGCGACGCGCGCCGAGCACCTTGTCGCCGATCCAGCCGCCGATCGAAGGCGACGCATACACCAGCGCCGCAAACGCGCCCCACGTCAGGTTCGCGCGGCCATCGTCGAAGCCGAGTTTGTCGATCATGAACAGCACGAGCAATGCCGCCATGCCGTAATAGCCGAAGCGTTCCCACATCTCGATGAGAAAGACGGTCGAAAACGACCGGGTCTGGGATACGGGTGATTTCATGTGGTTCCTCGTATTCATGCAAAAGCAGCCGCGCGCGCACGCGTCGACCGACGCCATGCCGCGTGGCGAAGCTGGAAAAAACTGGAGATCGTCGATGACGTGCCGTGGCCGCCGCGCGATGCGGCATGTGGCGACGGTTCAGTGCGATACGAACGACGGACAGCGCGGTCCGCGTCGAAAACGGAACAACCAGGACTTCAGCGGGAGACCGTCAACGCGAAAGCCGCGTGACGAAGGCTCAATGACAAAGCATCGCGCGCCCAGCCCCGTTCTGCGGCTGCATCGGCGTACACGGGCAAGGTATGCGGGATCAGTGAGAGAAGACTGCGAAGGAATTCGACATGCGTATTCACCTTCATTCACCGGTGGCAGTCCGGTCGGGACGTACCGATCAAAACGCCGCCGCAGGATCGCTGCAAACGGGAGTGCTGGCAGACAGACCCGGCTGGGGCCATCCACGCGAGATTGCGATTGTGCGCATCGAAGCGCGACTTGTCGCTTCGGGAATTCACTGACATACCGCCGTCGGCTCACGTCGCGTCTTAATGCATTTCGGGTCATCCAATGCAATTCCGAGGAGTGCCCGCCGCGATCTGGCAACATAGAGTGTTTTCTCGAAAGGATTGAAACACTGCGAACAGCCTTGAAGAGTTGTCAATCTACGCAAGGCTTTCACGTGCATGAGCAGCACGTCATCAAACAATATTTGCTTATATCAAACTAATTTTGACGGACTAATTTGGTTTTGTTATGGTCACGACACTTGAGAAAGACACGGCACTTGCACTGGGGAGCAAGATCCGCGCGCTGAGGCAAAGGCTGAAGCGTACGCTCGATGAAACAGCAACGGCAGCAGGTATTTCGAAGCCGTTTCTGTCGCAGGTAGAGCGCGGTCTCGCGTCGCCGTCCATCACATCGCTGGCAGGAATTGCGAATGCGTTGGGAGTGAAAGTGCAGTACTTCGTCGATACGCCAAGCGAAGAGCGCTCGGTGTGTCGAGCAAACGAGCTGAAGTTTTTTGGATTTGCAGACTCGGCGAATCTGTTTGCCCGGATGACCAATCTGTCGGGGGGCCGTCAGTTGGAAGCCATCCTTGTGAGGATGCCACCCGGGCAAAAGCGTTCCGAAGTCACGACGCATGCCGGTGAAGAGTTTATCTATGTCATCGAAGGGCAAGTGTCGTTGACGCTGGAAGGCAAGACCTTCGTGCTGCGCGCAGGAGATAGCGCGCATTACGAATCGACGGTGCCGCATAGCTGGGCCAATACGGCCCGCAAGGAATCGGTCGTCGTCTGGGTGGGTACGCCAAGACTGTTTTAGAAGGCAGGCATTCGATCCTGGTTGGAAGCGCTTCCGCACACAAGGAAGCGCGAGAAAATCCGCTGTAGGATGCCTGTAATAATAATTGTAAGGAATCCTGCATGTATACCGAACAAGGGCCACCACTCCGGTCCCCATCACGCGGATAACCGTTAGCGGCGCTCCGTGCCGCTCGCGTTTCTTTCCAGACTTTCTCTGCGAATCCAACCATGAATAAAACGTTCGTCTATACGACGGCGCTGACCGCGCTCGTCCTTACGCTTCAGCAAAACGCTTTGGCCGTTACGATTCCGCCCGGCACGACGCTCGCCCCGAGCCAGGAACTGACGCGCCAGGTGCCCGCCGAAACCGAATCGCTCGACCCCGCGCACATCGAATCGTGGACGGGCAACACGATCGGCCTCGACCTGTTCGAAGGCCTGACGCGCATCGACGCATCGGGCGCAATCGTGCCCGGCGTCGCGCAGTCGTGGACGCGCACCGCCCCCGATACGTGGGTCTTCAAGCTGCGTCACGACGCAAAGTGGAGCAACGGCCAGCCCGTCACGGCCGCCGACTTCGTGTACGCATGGCAGCGCGTCGTCGATCCGAAGACGGGTTCGAAGTACACGGTGCTCGTCGAATTCGTGAAGAACGCGAAGGCGATCATCGCGGGCAAGGTGCCCGTGACGAGCCTCGGCGCGCGCGCCGTCGATCCGTACACGCTCGAAGTGAAGACGGAGGTGCCCGCTGCATTCTTCCCGCAACTGGCCGCGATGGCGACGATGGCGCCCGTCGACAAGGCCGTAGTGACAAAGTTCGGCAGCGACTGGACGCGCCCGGCGAACTTCGTCGGCAACGGTGCTTTTGCACTCACCGACTGGCAGCCGAACAACCGCCTCGTCGTCACGAAGAGCGGCAACTACTGGAACGCACCGAAGGTGGCGATCTCGAAGGTCACGTATCTGCCTATCGAGAGCGACGAAACGGCGATGCGCATGTATCAGGCGGGCCAGTTCGACTACACGTACACGATTCCGTCGGGCATCTTCAATCAGGTCGACAAGCAGTTCGGCCAGCAATTGCAGAAGGGCCTGCAGATCGCAACGTATTACTACAGCCTCAATAACGACGAGCCCGTCTTCAAGGACAAGCGCGTGCGCGAAGCACTGTCGATGGTGATCGACCGCGATCTGCTGACGTCGAAGCTGACCTCGAGCGGCGAGGTGCCGATGTACGGCCTGATTTCGAAGGGCACGGAAGGCGCGGCCGTCTTCAAGCCGGAATGGGCCTCGTGGCCGATGGCGAAACGCATCGAGACCGCGCGCGCTCTGCTGAAGGAGGCGGGCTACTCCGACGCAAAGCCGCTCATCTTCACCTTCACGTACAACACGAACGATCTGCACAAGAAGGTCGCTCTCTTCGTCACGTCCGAATGGCGCACGAAGCTCGGCGTCAACGCGAAGCTGGAGAACGTCGAATACAAGGTGCTGCTCAAACAGCGTCATGACGGCAAGGTGCAAGCGTCGCGCGACGGCTGGTTCGTCGACTACAACGACGCGATGTCGTACTTCGACCTGATCCGCTGCGGCAGCGTGCAGAACGACCAGCACTACTGCAACCCGAAGGTCGACGCCCTGATCGACCAGGCGAACCAGCAGACGGACGACAAGCAGCGCACCGCCCTGCTCACGCAGGCGCATGAGCTCGCGATGAACGACTATCCGATGATCCCGCTGTTCCAGTACTCGGCGGCGCGTCTCGTCAAGCCGTATGTCGGCGGTTACGCAGCGACCAACTATCTCGACATGCGCTCGTCGCAAGACATGTACGTGCTCAAGCACTAAACGGCAGCGAAGGCACAGGAAACGCACCCATGCTTGCATACACGTTGCGCCGCACGCTGTGGGCGATCCCGACGATACTCGCCGTGATCACCGCATGCTATCTGCTGCTGCATCTCACGCCGGGCGGTCCGTTCGACACGGAGAAGCAGTTGTCGGCGGCTACGCTCGCGAATCTGAACGCGCGCTATCACCTCGACGAGCCGCTGTGGAAGCAGTATCTGCACTATCTGTGGGGACTACTGCACGGCGATCTGGGCCTGTCGTTCCGCTATACCGACTGGTCCGTCACCGACCTCGTGCTCAAGGCGCTGCCCGTGAGTCTCGGCGTCGGCGGCGTGTCGGTGCCGATCGCCGTGGTGATCGGCGTCGCGCTCGGCACGATCGCGGCCGTACGCCGCGACAACGTGATCGATCATGCCGTGATGGTGCTCGGCAATGTCGGCAACGTCGTGCCTCCGTTCGTGCTCGGTCCGTTGCTCGTGTGGGTGTTCGCCATTCTGCTGAAGACCGCGGACGGCCATGGCTGGCTGCCCGCGGGCAGCTGGGGCGACGGCGAGTGGCGTTATCGCGTGCTGCCCATCGCGCTCTTGACGATCATCAACGTCGCGCTGATCGCACGCGTGATGCGCGGCAGCATGATCGAAGTGCTGTCGGGCAACTTCATCCGCACCGCGCGGGCGAAGGGCCTGCCGGCACGCACGATCGTCCTGCGCCACGCGATGAAGCCCGCGCTGATGCCCGTCGTCTCGCTGCTCGGCTCCGTGTGCATTTCGTCGATCACGGCCGCCGTCGTCACCGAATCGGTGTTCGCGCTGCCCGGCCTTGGGCAGCTCGTCGTCAACGGCGCCGTCAATCGCGACTACACGCTCGTGCTCGGCCTCGTCGTGCTGACCACGGTCGTCGCCGTCCTGTTCAACCTGCTCGTCGACCTTGCCTATGCATGGCTCGATCCGCGCATCCGCTATTGAAAACGATGGGAACGCCAATTATCAACCTGACCGTCACGGACGCGCCGCCTCCGCGCAGCCCGCTCGCGACGGCCGCGCGCCGCTTCGCGCGCAATCGCGCCGCGTTCGCCGCGCTGCTGTTGCTGGTCCTCATCGTGCTCGCGTGCTTCGTCGGCCCGCTGCTGTCGCCGAACAATGCGATCGACAGCGACTGGTCCGCGATCAGCCTCGCGCCCGCGCTCGCCGGCATGCACTGGTTCGGCACCGACGAACTCGGCCGCGACCTGCTCGTGCGCACGCTGGTCGGCGGACGCGTGTCGCTCGAAGTCGGCCTGCTCGGCACGCTCGTCGCGGGCGTGATCGGCGTCGCGTGGGGCGCGACGGCCGGTTATCTCGGCGGACGCGTCGATGCCGTGATGATGCGCATCGTCGATATGATGTACGCGATCCCCTACATGCTGATCGCGATCCTGATGATGACGCTGTTCGGCCGCGCGTTCTATCTCGTCGTGCTGACCATCAGCGCATTCTCGTGGCTCGACATGGCGCGCGTCGTGCGCGGTCAGACGCTGTCGCTGCGCTCGCGCGAATTCATCGACGCGGCGAAAGCGATCGGCGTCGGTTCGCGCTCGATCATCGCGCGTCATATCGTGCCGAATCTGATCGGCGTGGTGGTGGTCTACGCGACCGTCACGGTGCCGAACATCGTGCTGACGGAATCGGTGCTGTCGTTCCTCGGACTCGGCGTGCAGGAACCAATGACGAGCTGGGGCGTGCTGATCCAGGACGGCGCGCAGAAGCTCGAATCGACGCCCTGGCTGCTGCTGTGCCCTGCCCTCATGCTGTGCGCGACGCTCTATTGCGTGAGCTTCGTCGGCGACGGCCTGCGCGATGCATTCGATCCGAAGGACCGCTGACATGGCACTACTCGAAGTCAACAATCTCAGCGTGCGCTTTTCGCGCCGCGACAGCGCGCCCGTCGACGCCGTTCAGCGCGTGTCGTTCAAGCTTGAAAAAGGCAAGACGCTCGGCATCGTGGGCGAATCCGGTTCGGGCAAGAGCCAGACCGTGATGGCGCTGCTCGGCCTGCTCGCGAAGAACGGCGCCGTCAGCGGCGAAGCGCTCTACAACGGCGCGAATCTGCTGACCATGAACGACGCTGCCCTCAACCGTATTCGCGGCGACCGCATCGGCATGATCTTTCAGGATCCGATGACGTCGCTCAATCCGTTCCTCACCATCGAACGGCAGATGACGGAAACGCTGCAGCTGCATCGCAAGGTATCGCGCCGCGAGGCGAAGCAGCGCGCGATCGAGGCGCTCGAACGCGTGCGCATTCCCGATGCAGCCCGCCGCATCGGCATGTATCCGCATGAGTTTTCGGGCGGCATGCGCCAGCGCGTGATGATCGCGATGACGTTGCTGTCCGGGCCTGAAATCCTGATCGCCGACGAACCGACCACTGCGCTCGACGTCACCGTTCAGGCGCAGATCATCGAACTGCTGCGCGAGCTGAACCGCGAGCGCGGCACCGCGATCATTCTGATCACGCACGACATGGGCGTGGTCGCCGGCCTGTGCGACGACGTGATGGTGATGTACGCGGGACAAACCGTCGAACAGGCGCCGGCGCAACAACTGTTCGCCGCGCCGACGCATCCGTACACGATCGGCCTGCTGAACGCGCTGCCGCGTCTCACCGACGAAGACGATCAGCCGCTGCAGACCATTCCAGGCAATCCGCCGCTGCCGGGCGTCGCATCGCAAGGCTGCGCGTTCGCGCCGCGCTGCACGTTCGCCGAGGAAGCGTGCCGCACGGCGCGTCCATCCCTCGAACCCGTCGAAGGCGACCTGCATGCGCTGCGTGCGTGCCATCGTCCCGTGCCCGCTATTGCGGAGGTGCTATGAGCGCTCAGGAAACGTTACTCAAGGTCGACAACCTCAGCGTTCATTTCCATATCGCGCAGGGCGGCTATCCGTGGTCGAAGAAGGCGACGTTGCGCGCCGTCGACGGCGTGTCGTTCGATGTGCGCCGCGGCGAAACGGTTGGCCTCGTCGGCGAATCGGGGTGCGGCAAGTCGACGCTCGCGCGCGCGATCATCGGCCTTGCGCCCGTCACTTCGGGCAGCGTGCAGTGGAAAGGACGCGAGACAGTCAAAGGCGAAGCGAAGCGCGACACCGCGCAACTCCGCCGCGACGTGCAGATGATTTTCCAGGATCCGCTCGCCTCGCTCGATCCGCGCATGACGATCGAGCAGATCGTCGCCGAACCGCTGAAGACACATCAGCCGCAACTCGGCCGGGAAGAAACGCGCGTACGCGTGCGGACGATGCTCGAGCGCGTCGGCCTGTCGAATCATCACTTGCGGCGTTATCCGCACGAGTTTTCGGGCGGCCAGTGTCAGCGCGTGGGCATCGCGCGCGCGTTGATCGGCGAACCGCAACTCGTGATCTGCGACGAGCCCGTCTCTGCCCTCGACGTGTCGATCCAGGCGCAGATCGTCAATCTGCTGCGCGATCTGCAACGCGAACTGTCGCTGTCGCTGCTGTTCGTCGCGCACGATCTCGCTGTCGTGAAGGCGATCAGCCAGCGCGTACTCGTGATGTACCTGGGGCGCGTGATGGAGTTCGGCGACAAGCGCGACGTGTATCGAGAGCCGCAGCATCCGTACACGCGAGCGTTGCTCTCCGCCGTGCCGCTGCCCGATCCCGTGGCGGAGCGTGCACGTGAACACGTGCTGTTGCGCGGCGAGATTCCGTCGCCGCTGAAGCCGCCTTCAGGCTGCGCGTTTCGCACGCGCTGCCCGGATGCGATCGACGCATGTGCGAACGAGCGGCCCGTCGTCACGGCGGCAGGTTCGCATCATACGCAGGTCGCTTGCATACGCGCCGTCATGACCTGACGTCCATTTAGTTTCACTCCCCCTTTTTCCACGACGCAGCCAGCCGCTGCGCCGAGGGAGGCGTTCGTTCGCGCGACAGCGGGAACGGGCGAGAAAGCGTGACACGGCCGACCGCCGCGTCGCTGTTTCATCAACTAGAAGAACGGAATAGCAATGACAACCCAACGATCCACATCAGGAGCATCGAAACTCGCGTTGCTGGCCGTGAGTCTGCCCGCGCTGACGATTGCCACCGCCGCGTTTGCAGACGATGCAGCCGCACCCGCCACGGCCGCCAGCGCAGCGGTGGCGCAGGCAACGCCTGCAACGCCTGCAACGCAAGCCAAACCGAAGCTGAAACACACGCCGAACACAGAGGAAGTGCAGCCGGAAACCAACAACGCGCTGGTGAACGCCGAAGCCGATCAGGTCGCGACGCCGCCCGAGCAGCTGTCGAGCCAGGCGAAAAGCAAAGGTCTCATCGCCGACAGCCATCTGAACCTGCTGTTCCGCAACTACGCCGACCAGTTCGACAACGAAGGCGGTCCGCATCGCCACGCGTGGGTGCAGGGCATGCAGGCAAACTTCGAATCGGGTTATACGCAAGGGTTCGTCGGCCTCGGCTTCGATGCATCGCTGTTCGCGGCGCTCAAGCTCGACGGCGGCCATGGCGCGGGCAACATGGTGCACGTCGCGAAAGGCGGCGGCGGCTCCGATCAGCTCGCGTGGGCGTATCCGGGCATGTACGACATCAAGGGACGCATTTCAGAAACGGTCGTCAAATACGGCTTGCAGATCGTCGACAACAATCCGTTCATGGAACCGCACGACAACCGCGCGTTGCCGCCGACGTTCCTCGGCGTGTCGGCCGTGAGCAACGACATCCACAACGTCACGCTGCAGGCAGGCAGCTTCACGAAAGTCGACCCGCGCGGTCACACGAACCTGATCGACCTCACCTCGTCCTACGGCGGCGTGACGATCAAGCGCCTGTCGTACTTCGGCGGCAACTGGGACTATTCGCCGAATGGCACCGTCACGCTGTACGCCGACCAGGCTGAAGACGTGTGGAATCAATTTTACGCAGCGATCTCGCATTCGATCGGCGATGTGAACACCGTCAAATGGTCGGGCCTCGCCAACATCTATTCGACGCACCAGACGGGTTCCGCGCTGCAAGGGCATATCAACAACAATGCCTATAGCCTGTCGCTGTCGGCGCAACATGGTCCGCACCAGGTGCTGCTCGGTTATCAGCAGATTCTCGGCGACCAGTTCTTCGACTATGTCAACGAGACCAACGGCATCTATCTCGTGAACTCGATGGACGTCGACTACAACGCGCCGCACGAAAAGTCGTTCCAGCTGCGTTATACGTTCGACGGCAAATATGCAGGTCTGCCCGGCTTCAAGGCCATGCTGTGGGGCGTGACGGGCTGGGGCGCGGATGCGTCGGCGGGCGCCGCGTCGAATGCAATCGGCCCGTACACGCGAAACGGCGAGTACGTGCACGGCACGCACCACGAGATCGGCTTCATTCCGAGCTATACGCTGCAAAGCGGCCGCTTCAAGGATACGAAGATCACGTTCATCGCGATGTATCACAAGTCGACGGCGCACTACTCGGATCCCAACAATATGGAGTACCGGCTGGTTGTGAATGTGCCGGTGAAGGTGTTCTAAGAAGTACTTTGGTCCTTACCCCGGTTCGTATTCGCGTACCGGGGGCAATGCCTTCGTGGCCCCGCACGCGTTTTGACAAACCTTGACTATTGCTCAGTCCAGCAGTGCTAAAAGCGATGCCTGATCTTCTTTCAGGCAGGCAGCGATGGCAGATATGTTCATCAGGATTGACGGTATCAGCGGCGAATCACAAGACGCAGCACACCGTGGCCAAATCGAGGTGTCGAGCTGGCGATGGCAGATCAAACAACAGGCCATCATGATGTCTGGCTCGGGCGGAGGAGCAAGCAAGGCATCGATAACGGATCTCGAGTTCGTTCATCAGATCGATCGCTCAAGTCCCAATCTGATGCGTTACTGCCTCATAGGCAGGCATATTCCGCAAGTCGTTCTGAGCACACGAAAAGCCGGTGGGGTTCCGCTGGTGAATCGGCAATGCCTGTACGTTGCGTGTTCTCTTTGAACGATCAGGAATTATCGACGCTGGGCGCACCATTCAAAGCCTATGGCACGCTGGGGGTTCGATGAAACGACTCGTACGTCTCGCAGTGTTTCTCGCGGGCACTATTGTGGGCGGATGGCTGCTTGCATGCTTCGTTACATCATTCGCGTTCGAAATACCGGTATTTCTTTACCGGTTCATTCGCTTTTCGATTAGTGTCAGTGGTCGTGAAGAATTTGATAATCCAGAGGACATCCAGACGCTTGGACTGATATGTCTGATCGTTGTGTGCTGCTTATTCACCGCGGCTCTTCTGGAAGCTTCCGTCCTGACCATCCGGTATTGGCGATCACGCCGCCACTGACACTCAAAACACCACCGACACCACAATCGCCGCCCACACCCCGATCACCCCGACCAAAAACATCCTTCGTGCGAGCCGCACCTTCGAGTCGTTCCCCTCGACGACAACAGGACTTGTCGCCACCCACGGCACGAGCCCGAGAAACGCAAAGCCGATGATTGCGAAGCCCGCGACGAACCTGTCGGCAAGCATCCACTCGCCGCCTTCCTGCAGCCCCCAGTAACCAAGAAAGATGATCCCGAGCGAGAACATCGTCGCGGATGCCGCGCAGAGCGCCGGCACCGATCCCTGGGGCATGGGCATGGTCCACCTCGCGTGAGTGAGTGCCGTCGATTCTACTTCAGCTTCGCTGCACGCAGACCAGCCCGCCCCCCTCTCACGCAGACTGTCGCGCCAGCCTCGCCTCGTAGGCTTTCAGATGGCTGTATGCGATGCGCAGCAACGTCAGCGCCCCTTCCTTCTGCGCCTCGCCGCCACGCGCGATCAGATCGCCGACGATATGATCCGCCTCGATCCGCGATTGCCCTTCGATATCGCGCAGCATCGAAGCCGTCAGCAGCGAGCCCTCGGCGAACAGAATGGTCTGCGCACGCGCATTCGACGCATCGCCGATCGCATAACCGTGCGCCGCCGCGACGGCCTTGCACTCGCCGAGTATCCCTTCGATCACGCGCCGTCCGTCGGCCGTCTTCAGAATGTCGCCGATAGCGGCACGATGCAGCGATGTGCTGGCCGCGAGCGTGGCGAGGAACACCCACTTCTCCCACATCTGCTGGAGTATGTTGTCCGACGCAGCAGAATCGAAACCCGCGCCGTCGAATGCCGCCGCCACATTGCGCACACGCTCGCTGATACCGCCATTCAATTCGCCGAAGCCGATCGACTGCATGTCGTTCAGATGCACGATTTCGCGCTCGCGATTGAGCGTCGCGGCAATCACGCACTGCCCGCCGAGCACCTTCGACGCACCGAAGCGCTGCCTGAGCACATCGATATGACGCATGCCGTTCAGCACGGGCAGGATCATCGTCGTATCGCCGACAGCGGGCGCAAACGATTCGATCGCATCGTCGAGGTTGTAGGCCTTGCAACTTAGCAGCACGAGATCGTAAGGCTGCGCGATCTGCGACGCGAGCACCGTCTTTACGTCGCGCAACGTCAGGTCGCCGCGCGGACTTTTGATCACGAGCCCCGCGCGCCGCAGTTCTTCAGCGCGCTTCTCGCGCACCAGAAACGTGACGTCGCGGCCCGCCTGCGCGAGACGCCCGCCGAAGTATCCGCCCGTTGCACCTGCGCCCACTACGAGAATACGCATTGCTTCTCCTTTGATCTGTTTGCATGGCGCACGCCACGCCCGTGCGCCGCAGTATGTCGCAAATCGACGCTGCCCGCAGCGGGCATGCAGATCCCGCTGCGGGCAGCGTCAATACGGTTAGGGACGCGTCAGAGCATTTCGAGTGCGAGTGCGAGCGCGATGCCTTGCCCGCCACCGATGCACAGCGTCACGATGCCGCGCTTCAGGCCATCGCGGCGCATCGAATGAATCAGGCGTGTGGTGAGAATCGCGCCCGTCGCGCCGATGGGATGGCCATGCGCGATCGCGCCGCCCTCGACATTGATGATGTCGTGCGCCAGTCCGAGCTTTTGGGCGACGGCAAGCGGCACGGCTGCGAATGCCTCGTTGATTTCGACGCGCTCGACATCGCCGAGTTTCCAGCCCGCTCGTTCAAGCGCAATCTGCACGGCAGGCACGGGGCCGAGGCCGAACATGCCCGGCTCGACAGCGGCGATGCCGAACGCTGCGAGACGCGCGGACGCTTTGATGCCATGCGCCTCCGCGTAGTCGCGCCCCGCGACGATCATCGCCGCAGCGCCGCTGTTCAGGCCGGGCGCGTTGCCTGCCGTGATCGTGCCGTCAGGACGGAACGCGGGCCGTAGCTTCGCAAGCGTATCGATGGTCGTGTCGGGACGCGGCTGCTCGTCGCGCGCGAATTGCACGGTGCCTTTGCGGCCCGCGATTTCGACGGCGACCAGTTCCGCATCGAATGCGCCCCGCTCCTGTGCGGCGGCGAAGCGTTGCTGCGAGCGCGCGGCCCATTCGTCCTGCGCCGCGCGCGTCAGTTCGGCCTTGCTGACGAGGTCTTCCGTGTGCCAGCCAGAATGCTCATCAGAAAACGCATCGACGAGCCCGTCGCGCAACATGCTGTCATGCACCTGCGCGTTGCCCATGCGGCTGCCCCAGCGGCCGCTTTCGAGCAGATACGGCGCGCGGTCCATATTCTCCATGCCGCCCGCAACGGCCACGTCGCCGAGTCCGAGCGCGATCTCCTGCGCCGCCGACACGATCGCCTGCGCGCCCGATCCGCACACCCGGTTCACCGTCAACGCGGGCACCGACACAGGCACGCCGCCGCCAATCGACGCCTGCCGCGCCGGATTCATCTTGTTGCCCGCCTGCACGACGTTGCCCATCACCACCGACGACAACGTCTTCGCATCCAGCCCGCCGCGCCGGAGCGTTTCGCGCACCGCCGTTGCGCCAAGCTGCACGGCAGGCACATCTTTCAACGACCCGCCGAATGCGCCGATCGGCGTACGGACGGGATGGGCAATCACAACATCGCGTGCATTCATCGCTATTCCTCTGGTTGAACGACCACATGAACGCCTCGCACCGGCGAGGCGCTTTCATTCCGCTACGGTCGCGTTCAGTTCGCGGCAACGTCCGTCGACTGCATCGTCTTCGCGACATCGCTATTGACAGGCACATCCCAGCCGCCGCCGAGCGAGCGGTACAGCGCGACGGCCGCTTGCGCATGCTCGCGCTTCGCCTGATTCAACGATTCCGAGTCGCGCAGATACGCTTCCTGCGCATCGAGCACATCGAGGAAGCTCGACGCGCCGCCCTTGTACAGTTCCGTCGACAGTCGCAGCGCATGTCCCGATGCATCGAGCGCACCGGCGAGCTTCGCGACCTGCGCGTCGCCGTTGACGAGATCGCTGCGGGTGTCCTCGATATCCTTCAGCGCGTTCAGCATCGTCTGCTGCAGGTTCAGCTGCGATTCGCGCATGCGGCTCTCGTTCTGCTCGATGTGCGCCGTGATGCGGCCCGCGTTGAAGATCGGGCTCGTCGCGTTCAACGCGGCGCTGAACAGGTTGTCCGTCAGCGTCGGCAGTCCGAGATACGACGACGCGAGAATGCCGTCGCTCAGGCTCAGGTTGAACTTCGGATACCGGTCCGCACGCGCGACGCCTACTTCGGCGGCACGCTGTTCGACCGTTGCATACGCGGTGCGCACGTCGGGACGGCGCAGCAGCGCTTCGGAAGGCAGCGTCTGCGGCACGCTTTGCGACGGTACGGGAATCGCGCGCGCATCGCTCAGCAGCAGGCTGTCGACACTCTCCGGCGTGCGTCCCGAGTACACCGCGATGAGACTCATGTCGTGCTGGATGTTCGAGTTGATCTTCGGAATCTGCGCCTGCAGGTCCTGCAACTGGTTCTGCGCACGAGCGACGTCGAGCTGTGTCGACAGCCCGTATTTCAGGCGCTGTTGCGTGAGCTTCAGCGCGCGGCTGCGGATCTCCTCGTTGTCGTTGACGATCTGCAGCTGCGTCTGCGCCCAGCGCAAGTCGATATACGCGGCGGCCGCGTTCGCAGCGAGCGCGAGACGCAGTTCATTCAATGCCGACTGGCGGCCAGACACCTGCGCCTGCGCAGCGAGCACCGCAAGACGTTCACCGCCGAACACGTCCGGCTGCCACGAAGCCGTCAGGCCAACGCCCGCCTGCTTCACGTAGCCGAGCGGCGGCGGCGTGTTCTGCCGCTCGTAAGCAGCCGTCGCGCCTGCGTCGAGTTGCGGCGCGAGCGCGGCGCGCTGCTGCTTCGTGACTTCCTGTGCCTGTTTCACGCGCTCGACAGCGGCCTTCACGTCGAGGTTGTCGTTGAGCACGAGGTCGACGAGCTTGTGCATCGTCGGGTCGCCGAATTGCGACCACCACTGGTCGGCGTCCACGCTGTCTTTCGGCGCATCGACGCTCCACGCGTCGGGAGCGACGGTCTTCACCGTCTGCGGCAAGTCCGCGTGCGTCTCGGGCTGCACGGCACACGCCGCGAGCGTCATGGCAGCGGCAACGGCGAGCGCTTTGGCTACGATCGATTTCATGTCGAGGCTTCCAGTCATCGGAATGGTTGATGTGTTCGCACGCATGTCAGTGCGCATCGGGCGGCGGCGCGGTGAGGCCGAAAGGCCGCGAAAACAGCACGCTGACAAGTCCCACCGCGAAACACAACGAAACCGCGAGGAACGTGTCGGAGAAAGTCAGCACAAGCGCTTCGCGCATCAGCAATGCGTGCAGCGAGGCCAGTCCCGCCGACGCGCCGTCGAGCATGTCGCCGCCGACTGCCGCGAAATGCGCGGCCTGGTTATGCAGCATCGCTTCGATCACCGGTCGGCCTGCCGTCACGTGCTCGTCGAGCCGTTCGTAATGCAGGTTCAGGCGGTCATTGAGCATCGTGCTGCATACGGCGATGCCGATTGCCCCGCCCAGATTGCGCATCAGATTGAACAGGCCGCTTGCCGACTTGAGCCGCGAAGGCGGCAGCGAGCCGAGCGCCATCGTCACGATGGGCGGCACGCAGAATTGCTGGCCCACGCCGCGCAGTACCTGCGGAATCAGCAGTTCATGCCAGCCCCACTGGTTCGTCAGCGGCACATACAGATAGCAGCCGACGCCGAAGCAGATCAGGCCGAACACCATCAGCAGACGCATATCGATGAAACGTGCGAGGCGCGAATACACAGTCAGCGCGACCAGTTGCGCGCATCCCACCGACAGCAGCGCGATGCCGATCTGCAGCGAATCGAAACCGCGCACACGCGACAGGAACACGGGCGTCAGAAACACCGTGCAGAACAGGCCGATACCCGTAATGAACGACAGCAGACTGCCGATGCCGAAGTTGCGGATCGCGAGCGCCCGCAGATCGACGATCGGCTCTTTCGCGGTGAACGCATGCACGAGGAACAGGAAGCCGCAGATCGCGCAAATCCACGCACAGAAGAGAATGACTTCGTCGCCGAACCAGTTCTTGCGCGGACCTTCTTCGAGCACGTATTCGAGGCAGCCGAGAAAGCCGGACATCAGAACGATGCCGAGATAGTCGCCGCTCTTGAGCAGCGAGATATCCGCGCGATCGACGTCGACATAGCGCGGCACGAGCACCGTCACCAGCACGCCCGGAACGAGATTCAGATAGAACAGCCAGTGCCACGACCATTGATCGGTGATCCAGCCGCCGATCACGGGGCCGATGGTCGGCGCAAGCGATGCGAGCGCGCCGATCGTCGTCGCGGCGATGATGCGCTGCTTGCCCGGGAACAGCATGAACGCCGTCGTGAAAACAGTGGGAATCATCGCTGCGCCGAGCGCGCCTTGCAGGCCTCGAAACAGGATCATCGAGTTGATGTCCCACGCGAGTCCGCACAACATGCTCGTCACCGTAAAGCCGAACGCGGAGAACGCGAATACCCAGCGTGTCGAGAACACACGCGTGAGCCAGCCCGTCATCGGAATCACCATGATTTCGGCGATCAGATACGATGTCTGCACCCAGGAGAGTTCGTCCTGGCTCGCGGACAAGCCGCCGCCAATGTCCTTCAGCGACGACGCCACGATCTGGATATCGAGCGTCGCCATGAAGAAGCCGAGGCACAGCAGCGAGAACGCGAAGACTTTGGTTGCGGTCGGCAGATCGGCCGGATTCATGGGAGTAGTCGTCTTGCTCATGATGTTCGCCGCGTCCGTCGGTTACGAAGCCGGGTTTGCGCGATTGCTGTCGGCGCGCAGATGCACTTTCACGGTCGCCGACAGACCCGGACGCAGTACGCCCTGCATATCCTTCGGCACCGACAGACGCACGCGGACAGGCACGCGCTGCACGATCTTCGTGAAGTTGCCGGTGGCGTTCTCGGCGGGCAGCACGCTGAAGGTCGCGCCCGTCGCCGGCGCCAGACTCTCGACCATGCCTTCGATACGGCGGCTCGATGCATCCAGATCGACGTCGACGGTATCGCCGACTTTCATCTTCTTCAGCTGGTCTTCCTTGAAGTTCGCGTCGATCCACAGGCCGCTCGCGGGCACGACCGTCAGCAGCGACACGCCGATATTCGCGAGCACGCCGACACGCGCCGTGCGGTTGCCGACATAGCCGTCGATCGGCGCGCGGATCGTCGTGTACTCGACGTTCAGCGCGGCGACCCGTTGTGCGGCCACCGCCGTCGCGACGCGGGCGTGAGCATCGTTGATCTGCGCGTCGAGCACGGCGAGCTGACGCTGTGCGGCCGTCAATGCAGCGCTGCTTCGATCGACCGACGCATGCGCTTTCGCGAGATCGGCATCGGCGCGCTCGACAACCTGGTTCGACACCGCATCGTCCTTCACCAGCTGGCGATAACGCACCGAATCCGACGCGCTGCGCGTGAGTTCCGCATTCGACGCACGCACTTCGGCGGACTGTTCGTTGATCGTCGCGAGTTGCAGCGACTTCTTCGCTTCGAGTTCGGTCACGGATGCTTCCGCGCTCGCGACTTCCGCATTGGCCTGCGCAAGACGCGCATCGTAATCGCGCGCATCGAGGCGGATCAGCACTTGCCCCGCTTTCACGTACTGGTTGTCCTGCACCAGCACGTCGCTGACGAAGCCGCTCACTTTCGGCGCCAGCACAGTAACATCGCCGCCGACGTACGCGTCGTCGGTGGTTTCGACAAAACGGCCCACGAAGAACCAGTACGATGCGGCGACCGCAATCACGGCGATGACGGAGATCACCGCCAAACGCATCCACGGAATGCTGCGCGTCTGTTTCGCGGCGCCGGCGACGGCGGGCGGAGCAATGGAAGGAGTGGTAGACATGGCTGTAGTTGCGTGTGCGTATGCACTGAAAAACGTTGAAAAAAAGCGCTCGGAAGCGCCGCCTGACTTGCCGAACTTCTTGAGCGTTATCGCCTGGTCATGTCGAACAGTTCTTCGCGCAGATTCGCGGCACGCTGCGACCCGAAGCGCTGCTCGAATTCGTTCTGCGCCGCATGCCAGTGCTCGCGCGCTGCTTTCAACCGTTCTTCGCCCGCTGTCGTCAGCATCACGGTCAACACACGGCGGTTGCTGCGCGATGCTTCCGTAAAGACCAGACCGTCGCGCTGCAGCGGCTGGATCGCACGCACCAGCGTGGTCCGTTCCATCACCATCGAATCGGCGAGTTCCTTCATCGTCATCCACTTGCGGTAACGCAGGTGGATCATGATCGAAAACTGTGTGGTCTTCAGCCCGACCTGTCCGAGATGACGGTCATAAAGCTGGGTCACATACCGGGCCGCCTGCCGGATCGCAAAACAATCATCCTCCGGCGACACCTGTATTTGTTCCGTTCCGGACTCTACGTGCATATGCACACCATTGAATCGATTTCGTCGGACGCGTCTCGCGACGCACAAAAAACAACGGGATTAAGAAGACGTCAGGTTGAACAGTTCGGCGCGCAATGCCTTCGCACGGCTGCGTCCGAACTTGCTTTCGAATTCTTCCTGCGCGGCGCGCCACGCGAGCGCGGCCTGCTCGAAGGTTTCCTTGCCGGCTTTCGACAGGCTGAACTGATACGTGCGGCCGTCGTGCTCCGAAGGCTCGCTGAGCACCAGACCATCGCGCTGCAACGGCTTGAGCGCGCGCACGAGCGTGGTGCGTTCCATCACCATCGAGTCCGCCAGTTCCAGCATCGTCAGGCCCGGCTTGCGCGCGAGCTTGGCGACGATGGTGAACTGCGCCGCCGTCAGGCCGACTTCGCCCAGATGGCGCTCGTAGATCTGCGTCACATAACGCGCTGCCTGGCGCAGCGCGAAACAGTTGCAATCGTCGTGGGAAATGGGCTTGCTCATGGGAAGGAAGTCTATATGTGCGTATGCACGCTGTCAAACCGCAGCGCAGCACATTAATTGAAATTCATTGTTGCTCATGCGCCAACACGCTGACGGCAACATCGACGCGATGCGCGCCGCCGCCAAGAATCATGCCGCGCAGCAGCGAAACGTCGCTGTAATCGCGGCCGATAGCGAGCGTCACGTGATCCATATCGGCGAGTACGTCGTTGGTCGGATCCAGATCGATCCAGCCGCTCTGCGGGCAATGCACGGAGACCCATGCATGCGACGCGTCCGCGCCGATCAGGCGCGGCTGGCCCGGCGGCGGATCGTTGCGCAGATAACCGCTGACATATCGCGCAGGCAATCCGAGCGCGCGCAGGCAGCCGATCATCACCTGCGCGAAGTCCTGGCACACGCCGCTCTTCATATCGAACGCGCGTTCAGCAGGTGTATCGAACATCGTCGCGGACGGCTTGTAGTCGAAATCCGCGTGAATGCGGTGCATCAGATCGATCGCGCCCGCGACAATCGGCTTGCCCGGACGAAAACTGCGCAACGCATAGTCGCGCAACGCAGGCTTGAGCGCGATATTCGGCGACGCAAAACAGAACTCGACCTGCGGATGACACGCGCCGCCCGCGCGAAACCGCAGCGAATCCGCGACTTCTTCCCATGCGGGCGTCGCGTCCGGATCGAGGTCGCTCCAGCGCGGCGTCAATTGCACGGTCGTTTCACTGATCATTTGCAAGCGTTCGTGCGGTGCGTCGAGCGCGAAATACAGCACATCGTTGCCGAATGCATCGATGCGGCTATGCAAATACGAAGGCGCCGGCTCGATGCGCTCCGTATGCGCGACCACGCGCTGCCACGCGCACGCGAGGGGACGGATGGTCGCGAGATGCTGCGCGGTTTCGACGGGCGTCGAATAGTGATAGGTCGTGCGATGCGACACGGACAGCAGCGTCTGCGCGTCTTTCATGACGACACCTGCGCCGCGAGCGTATTCGCGTGACTGAAATAGCGCGCGCTGATTTCGTTGGCGGCGGCCGTCACGTTCATCGCCAGGCGGTCGCATAGCGAAACCAGCTCCGCGTACAGGCCGTCGCCGTCCGTCGTGCACAGCTGTTCGAGCGACGGCAACATGCTCGCGGACGGCAACAAATCGCTGAACGGACGATGCCGCCTGCCGCCCGCCGCCCGCGAAATGTCGTCGAGCTTCGAGCGCAAGCGTGCATAGACGCCGTACAGTCCGCGCGGATTCGTCGGCTCGATGACGAGCAGATCGATCAGCGCGGGTACTTCGAGACGTCCCGGATACAGCGAGCGATACGTGAGCGTGCTGTCGAACAGTTGCAGCAGCAGATCGAATGCGGCGGGCGTCGCGAGCTGGCGCTGCATCGCGACGACGCGCAGGATCGACGTCATCGCCCACACGCGCTCGATATGGCGGCCCGCGAACATCAAACGCCATGCTTCGTCGCGCGTCATGCGGTCGCCTTGCGCGCCGCTAATGGCAGCCAGCTGCGTCGCGAGATGTTCGAGCGCGTTCATCAGCGACACGCGGTTATAGCGCGCCTTGCCGCGCGACGACGCATTCGACGAAACAGCCGCAGCGGGCGTCAGTTCGTGCAATGCGTCGCGGAAGTCGTTGCGCGCCGCGAGCGTGATGCGCCAGTGATCGTTCGACAGCCGCCCGCGTATCTCACCGCTCGCGCGCGCCTGGCTCGCGAGGTTTTGCCCAATGCTGTAAGCGCCCGTGTTTTCGTGCAGATTCGCAACCAGCGTGCGCTCGAACGCCTGCAACGATTGTCCCGCGACGATGTCGCCCGGTTGCACGAGACCGAATTGCAGCGCGAGTTCGGCGAGCGTTGCGAACATCGTGTCCGCGCCGTTGCTTTCCAGCGAGCCGAGTATCAGCCGCAACAGCCGCACGTTGTTTTCCGCGCGCTCGCCGTAACGTCCGCTCCAGAACAGGTTTTCCGCGGCACGGCTCGACACCGTGCGATGCTTGCGCGCGAGATCGGCGGGTTCGAGCGGCGACGGCAAGAGCGTGAAAGTCGAATTCGGCTGGCTCGACAGCACCCACGTATCGACACTGCTGCCGCCGAACTGCATCGACACCGACGACTGCCGCTCCGCCGCGAGACGCGTGAAGCCGCCGGGCAGCACATGCCAGTCGCCGTTCGCATCGGCGACGGCGATCGCGCGCAGCACGCCCGGACGATTGCCGAGCGTGCCGTCTTCATAGCGCGGCGTGCACGAATACGGCAGCGGCTGCTGGATCGTGAACGCATCGGGCGCGCGCTCGATGCGGCTCTTCCATGCATCGAGCCGCTGCACGCCCTGCGCGATGCCGGGCGGCCCATCGGGCTTGCGTGCCGGCCACGTCGGTTGCAGAAACGCTTCGTCCATGTTCGCGAACGCGTGCTCGCGCGCAGCTTCTTCGCCGCACCACCAGGTCGACACGCCGTTGAGCACCAGCGGTTCGTCGAGCAACGTCTGGGCGATGCCCGGCAAAAAGCCATGCATGGCAGGCGATTCGAGAAAGCCCGAACCGGGCACGTTCGACACGATCACATTGCCTGCACGCATCACCTGCAACAGACCGGGCACGCCGATCGTCGAATCGGCGCGCAATTCGACGGGGTCGCAGAATGCATCGTCGAGACGCCGCAGCACGACGTGCACGCGCTCCAGACCGGTGAGCGTCTTCAGATACAGCATGTCGTTGCGCACCGTCAGGTCTTTGCCTTCGACGAGCGTCACGCCCAGATAGCGCGCGAGGAACGCATGCTCGAAATAGGTTTCCGCGAACGGGCCCGGCGTGAGCAGCGCGATATGCGGCGCGCTGTCGGCGTTGCCGTCGCGCATCGTCGCGCGCGCCCATTCGGCGAGTGTCGCGATCAGTGTGGAGAACGTGGGCGCGAGCCGGCTCACGCGCATTTCGCGGAACGCATCGGCGAAGACGTTCGACACGATCATGCGGTTTTCGAGCGCGTAACCGAGTCCCGACGGCACTTCCGTGCGATGTGAGACGACCGTCCAGGCGCCATCCGGCGCGCGCGCCAGATCCACGCCGACCACCGGCAGAAACTGGCCGGCTTGCGGCACGAAGCCTTTTATCGCGCGCAAATAACCGGGATGTCCGAACACCAGTGCGGGCGGCAGCTTGCTGTGCAGCAGCAGTTTCTGCGGCCCATACACATCGGCGACGATCGCGTTGAGCAGCTTCGCGCGCTGCTTCACCCCGCGCTCGATATGCGCCCATTCGTCTTCGTCGATGATGAAGGGCAGCAGGTCGAGCGCCCACGGACGCGGCTCGCCCTTGTCCGCGTAGACGTTGTACGTGATGTCGTTGTCGCGCACCTGCTGCGCGATCGACGCGCGCCCCGGCTCCAGACCCGCGACACCTTCCTCGCCGAGCAGTTCGAAGAAGCGCCGCCACCGCTCGCGCAGCAGGCCCGACACATCGCGCAGTTCGTCCCAGTGGCCGTCGCGCGCATCCAGCATGGGCAGCGTGCGCAGCAACGCGAGCGCGTCCGGATGGCCTGCTGCCGCTTCGAACGGAAAGGTCGATTGAAAGGCCAAGATGTCGTCGCGAGTCTGTTGTTGTGGCGATTATCAGTGTTGCGGTTTCAGCGGCGGCTTACCAGTGCCGCAAATCCAGCGTGAACGGAAACTCGAGACTGCGCGGCGCTTCGTCCACACCCAACGAGCCCGGTGTGTGCCCCGTCGTGAAGAAGCGCGCGCGGCGCCGGCTTTCCGCTTCGTACGCATTGACCGGGAACGTCTGATAGCTGCGTCCGCCGGGATGAGCGACATGATACTGGCATCCGCCGATCGAGCGCCCCGTCCACATATCGACGACATCGAACGTCAGCGGCGCATGCACACCAATCGTAGGATGCAGCGCCGACGACTGCTGCCATGCGCGGAAGCGCACGCCCGCGACGAATTCGCTGACGCGGCCCGTCGGCTGCAACGGCAAGGTCACGCCGTTCACGCTCACGCGATGACGGTTGTCGTTGAGCCCCAGCACCTTCACTTCGAGCCGCTCCACCGACGAATCCACATAGCGCACCGTGCCGCCCGCCGCCCCCTCCTCGCCCATCACGTGCCACGGCTCCAGCGCGCCACTGATCGCCAGCGACAAACCGTTCGCGTGCATCTCGCCGATGGCCGGGAAGCGGAACGCGAAGTGCGGCGCGAACCATTCGCTCTCGAACGCAAAGCCTGCATCGCGCAGATCGGCGAGCACATCGTCGAAATCCATCTGCACGAAGGTGCCGAGCAGGAAACGGTCGTGCAGCTCCGTGCCCCAGCGCGTGAGGCGAGTCGTGTACGGCGTCTTCCAGAACTTCGCGACCAGCGCGCGCAGCAGCAGTTGCTGCACGAGACTCATGCGCGCGTGCGGCGGCATTTCGAAACCGCGCAGTTCGAGCAGGCCGAGGCGTCCTGTCGGGCCGTCGGGCGAATAGAGCTTGTCAATGCAGAATTCGGCGCGGTGCGTATTGCCCGTCACGTCGATCAGGATGTTGCGCAGCGCACGGTCGATCATCCACGGCGGCAGCTGCGCCGAGTCCTTGCCGCCGAGCCGGTCGATCTGCCGTTGAAGCTCGTCGAACGCGAGTTCGAGTTCGTAGACCTGGTCATTGCGCGCTTCGTCGACGCGCGGCGCCTGGCTCGTCGGCCCGATGAAGAGCCCGGAAAACAGATACGACAGCGACGGATGGTTGTGCCAGTAAGCGACGAGGCTCGCGAGCAGATCGGGGCGGCGCAGGAACGGACTGTCGGCAGGCGTCGCGCCGCCGAGCACGAAGTGATTGCCGCCGCCCGTGCCCGCGTGGCGGCCGTCGAGCATGAACTTCTCCGTGCTCAGATACGACTCGTGCGCGGCGTTGTACAGGAACTCGGTGTGATCGACGAGTTGGTTCCAGTTCTTCGCCGGATGAATGTTCACCTCGATCACGCCGGGATCGGGCGTCACCTGCAGCATTTGCAGGCGCGGATCGCGCGGCGGCGGATAGCCTTCGATCACGACCTGCATGTTCAACCCGGCGGCCGTCGCTTCGACGGCGGCGAGCAGGTCGAGATAATCGTCGAGCGCGGTCAGCGGCGGCATGAAGACATGCAGCAGCGCGCGGCCGTCGCCCATCGCGTCCGCTTCGACTTTCGGGCCTGCTGCGCGCGCCGGATTGCGCGCCTCGACGCACAACGCCGTGCGGATCACCGACGACGCCGATTCGCCGCGTTCGGGAACGCGGTCTTGCGGCGATGTGCCTCTGCCTGTGCCCGTTGCGCCTGCGCCTGCGCCTGTGCCATCGAAATCCGTGCCGCCGCTTCGCGCATCTCGCGACACGCCGTCGTACTGCATCCGCAACTCAGCCGACGCACGCAGCGGCACCGTTTCCGCGAACGGGTCGTGCGCATGCTGATACGGATAGTCGGCCTTCGACACCCACGGCAGGGAATCGAGCGGCAAGCGATAGCCCATCGGCGAATCGCCGGGGATCAGATACATGCGCTCGTCGCGGAAGAACCACGCGCCGCTCGTCCAGCCAGGACCGTTCTCCGAGCGCGCAATCGGCAGCACGTAACCCGTCACACCCGACAGCCCCGCGTCGAACACGCGGCACAAGCGCACGCGCTCCATTTCGTCGTCGAGGCGCGAATCGAACGGGTCGACGTTGACGGGCAAGCGCCGTTCGCGCCACAGGTAGTACCACGTGTCCTCGTAGCCTGCCTGCACATACTGGCTGTCGACCGACAGCTTGCCCGCCAGCACGCTGAGAAAGCGCTGCGCATCGCCGGATGTGTAGTGGCCCGGGTTGCGCTCGTCCGCGAACAGCGTCGGGTCGCGCCAGCACGGCTCGCCGTCCGCACGCCAGTACAGCGACAGCGCCCAGCGCGGCAACTGCTCGCCCGGATACCACTTGCCCTGGCCGATATGCAAAAAGCCGTTCGCGCCGTAGCACGCGCGCAACTTGTCCATCAGCGCGACGGCGTAGGCGCGCTTGGTCGGTCCGAGCGCGTCGGTGTTCCATTCGGCGGCATCGCGGTCGCGCACCGAGACGAAAGTGGGCTCGCCGCCCATCGTCAGGCGCACGTCCATGGCGTCGAGCTGGCTGTCGACGTGCGCGCCCATCGTCAGCACGCGGTCCCACGCCGCTTCCGTATAGGGTTTCGTGACGCGCGGCGATTCGAGCACCCGGGTAATCGACATCGCGTGCGCGAATTCGACTTCGGATTCGTCGACGGCGCCCGAAATCGGCGCGGCGCTGCCCGGCTCCGGCGTGCACGCGACGGGAATATGCCCTTCACCCGCGAGCAAACCCGACGTCGGATCGAAGCCGATCCAGCCCGCGCCGGGCAGGAACACTTCGCACCACGCGTGCAGGTCGGTGAAGTCGTATTCGGTGCCGCGCGGGCCATCGAGCGACTTCGTATCGGGCGCCAGCTGCAGTAGATAACCGGATACGAAGCGCGCCGCGAGCCCCAGCTGGCGCAGCGTTTCGACCAGCAGCCAGCCCGAGTCGCGGCACGAACCCGACGCGTTGACGAGCGTTTCCTCCGGTGTCTGCACGCCCGGCTCCATCCGGATCAGATAGCGGATGTCGCGTTGCAGGCGCTGGTTCAGGTCGACGAGGAAATCGGTCGTGCCGCGCGGCGAGCGGTCGATGCTCGCGACGAACTCCGCGAAACGCGGCGTCATCTCGCGCTTGATCCGGTATGGCGCAAGCTCGGCGGCGAGTTCGGGCGCGTACTCGAACGGGAACTGCTCGGCGGACGGTTCGAGAAAGAAATCGAACGGGTTGTAGACGGCCATCTCCGCGACGAGATCGACCGTGATCTTGAACTCGGGCGTGCGCTCGGGAAACACGAGCCGCGCCTGATAGTTCGCGAATGCGTCCTGCTGCCAGTTGATGAAGTGCTGCTCCGGTTCGACGCGCATCGAGTACGAAAGGATCGGCGTGCGGCAATGCGGCGCCGGGCGCAGCCGCACGACCTGCGGCGACAATCCGACGAGACGGTCATACCGGTAATGCGTGACATGATTCAGCGCGACGCGTATGGACACTCCGGACTCCTGGACTGAAAAAGCCGATAACGGGGTAACCGCAGGGGGCAGCCGCGAAAAGCAAGCTTTATGCCGTTGAACGCAAACGTGCTGCGGATCTTGCGTGTGGAGCGATCGCGTTGTCACGTCTGGGCTGCATGCTTGCTGGACTCGGCTCGCGACATCGCTCGACGCAGTGCACGCACCAAATCGGCGCATGCATGAATCCGTCCGCCCTCGCAATGTGCGCGCGATCATCGACCGTTATAGCGGAGCGGCATGAAGATTGCGGGAACGCGAGCGCTTTGCGCCTGCGCTTTGCACCGTCCTTAATGGCACGACACAACCGGGTTGACGCGATGAAAGCCTTCCATTGCAACCGATGCGACCAGCGTGTGTTTTTCGAAAACGTGTTGTGCGAACGCTGCGAAGCGCTGCTCGGCTACGTGCCCGAACTGCGCGAAATCAGCGCGTTCGAAGATGCGGGCGAAGGCCGGTGGCGCAGCCTGCATCCGGATGCCGAAGGCAAACTGTATCGGCGATGCCACAACTATGCCGTCGAGAACGTCTGCAACTGGATGCTGCCCGCGGACGATCCCGGGACGCTATGCCGCTCGTGCTGCCTCACGCACACCATTCCGAACCTTGCCGAACCGAACAACCGGCTGTACTGGTACCGCCTCGAAACCGCGAAGCGGCGCCTGCTATACACGCTCGACGCGCTCGGCCTCACCATCGAGTCGCGCGAGGCCGATCCCGACAACGGCCTCGAATTCGATTTCCTCGAAAACGTCGACCCCGCTGCCCCGGTGATGACGGGCCACGACAACGGCCGCATTACGCTGAACATCGCCGAAGCCGACGACGCGCATCGCGAGAAAATCCGCACCGACATGCGCGAGCCGTATCGGACGCTGCTCGGGCACTTTCGTCATGAATGCGGGCACTACTACTTTGAAAAACTGATTGCGAACACGCACTGGCTCAAGCCGTTTCGCGAGCGTTTCGGCGACGAGCAAACCGATTACGGCGAAGCGCTCGACGCGTACTACAACAATGGCGCGCCCGCCGGGTGGGACGCGAGCTTTATCAGCGCATACGCGACGATGCATCCATGGGAAGACTGGGCCGAAACCTGGGCGCACTACCTGCTGATCGTCGACGTGCTGGATACGTCGACGGCATACGGGCTTGCATTGTTGCCGCCCGCGCCGAACGAGCCGCGCCTGACCGACCAGACGCCCGTCGAGGAAGCGAGCTTCGATAATCTGATGAAACGCTGGTTTCCGTTGACGGATGCGCTGAACAGCCTGAACCGCAGTCTCGGCATGCCCGATGGCTATCCGTTCACGCTCGCGCCGCCTGTCGTCGACAAGCTGCGCTTCGTGCATCGCGTGATCGCGCAGGCATCGGCGTCCGCGCGCAAATGAGCGCGATTAACGACCGATTAACGAGCGATTGAGCTGCGTGGGCCGCACACGCGCGCGGCCCATCATGAACGCGTGTTACTTCTTCTGCAGCAGCGTCTTCAGCTCTTCGACATTTTCTTCGACGCGCTTCGCGATCACCGCATACGAATCGGCCTGCGTGCGATAGGCGGCCTGCGTGAGCTGCTGCATGTCGGCCAGCGCCTTATGCAGCGTCTGCTGGACGAGTTCGGCCGTTTGCGCCGACGGCATGCCGCCCGAAGCCGCCTGCTTCTGCACGGCATCCTGGAGTTCGGTCAGCGTGGTGCGCAGCATTTCGGCCTGCTTCTGCGCGAGCGACTGCATGCCCTGCACGGCCGTCTGATTGGCGGCGATCAGCGCTTCGACGTCCTTGCGACGCGCTTCCATCACGGCCGGCACGTCGAATCCGGGCAGTTTGAACTGTTCGAACAGCTTGTTGAATTCGGCGAACGGGTTGGCGGCGTCAAAGGGTTCCATGCTTGATCTCCTGGCGCGTCGATGGGGGGGATATGTGCCGCTGCGGGTTGGCGCACGCACATGGCACGATCATGCCCGTTAATGCGGCGATGCGCCAGCGAGCAAAATGGACGGGCGGCGCAGCCCGCTCATGCCGGATTTTCCATTCCATCCGACTCGAAAGCGCTTCAGGCGCATCCCCTTCCGCCCCGATTCCTATCACGTCATGATGCAGTGCGATGACGTACCGCCTACGGGTTTTCCCTGCGAATCCGGGCTATTCGCTGACTTGCCGGCCGGACCTCGCGGCGCATTTATATCACGTTCGCATATATCCATGACCACAAGTTGTTTCCTTTCTGACAGCTTTTCCCTTAAGGTACGCCTGCCCGTTTCCCCTGTTTTTCCTTACAGAACAAAATCTTGACCCGATCCTCTTTTTTCCAGTGGCTCGCGCGCTTCTATCCCGCCGCGATGAACGTCAAATGGCCCGAGCGCATGCGCTCGGCACTCGGCGCGCTGATCGGCATTGCTTTCACGGGCGGCAGCATGCATCTGCTGCTCGGGCCGGGCGCGAACATTCCGATGCTGGTCGCGCCGATGGGTGCGTCGGCCGTGCTGCTGTTCGGCGTGCCCGCGAGTCCGCTTGCGCAGCCGTGGTCGATCATCGGCGGGAATCTGGTGTCGGCGACGGTCGGCGTGGCCTGCGCGACGCTGATCGCCGACCCCGTCGCGGCGGCCGCACTGGCCGTGGGCGTGGCGATCGCCGCGATGTTCGCGTTTCGCTGCGTGCACCCGCCGTCAGGCGCGGTCGCGCTGACGGCCGTGCTCGGCGGCCCGGCCATCCACGCGCTCGGCTTCCGCTTCGTGCTGGAGCCGATCCTGATCCAGTCGGCGCCGCTGCTGGGCGCGGCGCTCGTCTATCACGCGGTGACGGGTCATCGCTACCCGCACGCGATGCGCGCCGCGCCATCCGCCGCCCCGCAAGTGCCCGCATCGAGCGGCAGTGTCACGCGCGCCGACCTCGAAGCCGTGCTGAATCGCCGTGGCGAACTGCTCGACATCGATCCTGACGACCTCGAAACCCTGTTCCGCGAAACGCAAATGCAGGCGTACGCGCGCACGTTCAGCGAACTGGCGTGCCGCGACGTGATGTCGGCGCCCGTCGTCAGCATCACGCCCGACACGACGCTGCGCGCCGCCGCCGACCTGCTGCAGCGCCATGCGATCAAGGCGCTGCCCGTCGTCGACAAGCGTCAGCACGTGGTGGGCATCGTCACGCGCGCCGACCTGACGAACAAGCCGAAAAGCGCGGACCTGCGTTTGATGGAAGCGTTGTCGGCACGCCTTTTCAAGCGCGACGCGAATCGCGGCCGGCTCGTCAGCACCGTGATGACGACGCACGTGCGCACCGTCGCGACGGGCACGCCCATCGTCGAGCTGGTGCCGTTCTTCGCCGACGACGGCCATCACCACATTCCCGTGACCGATACGCACGACCGGCTGGTCGGCATCATCACGCAGTCCGATCTGATCGAAGGCCTTTACCGGCAAAGCCAGATGCAGGCCCAGGCACAGCAGCGTCCCGCCGCCTGACACGCGGAAAACAGCGCAAGCGTCTCGCGCCGTTGCACCTACGGCATTGAATCTTCCGAACGGCGATGCACGCGCATCGCCGAATGTATCATTTTATGATATATTTTTCGTTTCTCTCTTGCGCAGCCGACCGACATGAAAGTTCTCACACGCGCGTTGAATAAAGCGGACTACGAACAGCTTTCGCAGTTCCGCTATCAGATGCGGCGCTTCGAACGCTTCTCCGAACAGGCCGCGCAGGGCGAAGGCATTACGCCGCTGCAATACCTGTTGCTGCTGCATATCAAGGGCTATCCCGACCGCGAGTGGGCGACCATCGGCGAACTGGCGGAACGCCTGCAGGCGCAGCACCACGGCGTCGTCGCGCTGGTGTCGCGCTGCGAAGCGCTCGAACTCGTCAAGCGCAAAGTCAGCGAGACCGACCGCCGTCAGGTGGAAGTGCATCTGCTGAAGGCTGGTGAAAAGGTGCTCGCGCGGCTCGCAGAACTGCATCGCGCCGAACTGCGCTCGCTCAAGGGCGCATTCACCATTCCGCAAATCGACCTTTAATCCGGGCTTCAAGGCAGCACAGCATCATGAGCGACAACTCTCACAAGCGGGACTTTTCCAGCAATTCGCGCCTGCCCGGCATTTCCGCGCTGGCGGCAGGCATCGGTTTTCTCGCCACGCTCGCGGCCTTCGTGCTGCTGAGTCTGATTCATCTGTTCACGAATCTGTTCTTCTTCGGTAACTTTTCGTTCGCCGACCGGTCGCCTGCCGGCAATACGCTCGGCGCGTGGGTGATCTTGATTCCCGTGATCGGCGGGCTGATCGTGGGCATGATGGCGCGCTTCGGCTCGGACAAGATTCGCGGACACGGCATTCCCGAAGCGATCGAAGCCATTCTGTTCGGCAAGAGCCGCATGTCGCCGAAGGTCGCCGTGTTGAAGCCGCTGTCGTCGGGCATCGTGATCGGCAGCGGCGGCCCGTTCGGCGCGGAAGGTCCGATCATCATGACGGGCGGCGCGCTCGGCTCGCTGATCGCGCAGTGTGTGAAGGTGACATCGGCGGAACGCAAGACGCTGCTCGTCGCGGGCGCCGCGGCGGGCATGACGGCCGTATTCGGCACGCCCGTCGCCGCCGTGCTGCTCGCCGTCGAACTGCTGCTGTTCGAATGGCGGCCGCGCAGCTTCCTGCCCGTCGCGCTCGCATGCGCTGTCGCAGGTTTTGCGCGCGCGCTCTTCTTCGGCACGGAAGCGCTGTTTCCGCTGCAAACGGCAGCGCCGACGGCCATTTCGCTCGTGTCGTGCGTGATCGCGGGGCTGTTGTCGGGCGCGCTCGCCTCCGGTCTCTCGGCTGCGCTCTACAAGACGGAAGACCTCTTTCACAAACTGCCGCTGCACTGGATGTGGTGGCCCGCGATCGGCGGTCTTGCCGTCGGCATCGGCGGTTTCATCGAGCCGCGCGCGCTCGGCGTCGGCTATGACGTGATCGGCGATCTGCTGCATCAGCACATTGCGTTGCAGGTGGCCGTGGCGATTCTCGTCGTCAAGGCGGTGATCTGGGTGATCGCGCTCGGCTCCGGCACCTCGGGCGGCGTGCTCGCACCGCTGCTGATGCTCGGCGCGGGGCTCGGCACCGTGCTCGGCCACGTGCTGCCCGGCAGCGAACCTGCGCTGTGGCCGCTCGTGTGCATGGCCGCGACGCTCGGCGCGACGCTCGGTGCGCCGCTCACGGCCATCGTGTTCGCCTTCGGCCTCACGCACGACGCCAACGCGCTATTGCCGCTGCTCGCCGCGACGCTCGTCGCGCACGGCTTCGCCACCGTCGTGATGAAGCGCTCGATCATGACCGAGAAGATCGCGCGGCGCGGTTATCACATCTATCGCGAGTATGGCGTCGATCCGCTCGAACGGCACTACGTGGATGAAGTGATGACGCAAAAGGTCGATTCGATCGACGGCACGGTCAGCGTGCGCGATGCGCTCGTATCGTTCTTCGGCGTCACGCAGAAGCGCCGCGCGTATCCCGTCGTACGCGAGAACGGCGCGGTGCTCGGCATCGTCGACCGCGCGACGCTCGATGCCGTACGCGACGGCGCCACGCAGCATACGCTCGACACGCCGCTCGCCGACGTGATGAAAGACCGTTCGCTCGTCGTCGCGCTGCCCGACGAAACCTGCCGTCTCATTGCGACGCGTCTTGCCGTGCACGATCTCGAACGGTTGCCCGTGGTGGTCGATCGCGATTCGATGCAGCTGCTCGGTGTCGTGTCGCGCAGCGACCTCGTGAAGACGTCGGTTGCGCACTTCGAGGAAGAGCACAAGCGCGAGCGCTTCCGGCGCCTGAGCTTTTCGTCGGGCAAGAAGCAGTTCGAGCCCGTGCCCAAGACGCCAACACGCACGCATGGCTGACGCGTCGCAACTGCCGACATAAAAACCCCTTCAAATACGAGCCGGAAACAGCCTTCCGGCTCGTGACATCTAACTCCTCGAAAACGTCGCAGCGCCTGTCCTTCATGAAGATGGACAGGCCGCATCGCCCGTCGAGGAGGCCAAGATGAAGTCCACACACTGGTTGCTGCTTGCTGCGCTTGCATCCGCGAGCGCGTCCGCCTGGCCGCAAGGCTCGGGCCCAACCGATCCACAGATCGCCGCCATCGTCGTCGCCGCCAATCAGGCGGATATCGACGCAGGCAAGCTCGCCGAATCGAAAACGCATTCGAAAGACGTGAAGGCGTTCGCGCAACAGATGGTCAAGGATCACACGGGCGTCAACAAGGCCGCCGTCGATCTCGTGAACAGGCTCAGCGTGAAGCCTGAAGCCAATCCGACTAGCGACAGCCTCAAGCAGGGCGGCGCAGCGAACATCGCTAACCTCGAGCCGCTGCAAGGCGCGAAATTCGACCGCGCGTATATCGACCACGAAGTGACCTATCACCAGAACGTGATCGACGCGCTCGACAGCACGCTGATTCCATCCGCGCACAATGCCGAGCTGAAAGCGCTGCTGGTGAAGGTGCGGCCCGCGTTCGTCGCGCATCTCGAGCACGCGAAGATGGTGCAGTCCTCGTTGCCGCAAGCGCAATGATCCGCGTGCGCGTTGCTGCGCTGCGAACGTGCGCGTCGGCCTTGTTCGTGATCGCGGCGCCGGTGCTGGCGAAAACCTATGTCGTCACGATCGAGCAGATGCGCTTCGATCCGTCTGAGCTAACCGTGCATCGCGGCGACGAGATCGTGTGGGTCAACAAGGATCTCGTCGCGCATACGGCGAGCAGCGACACAAAAGGCCTCCATGCGGGCTTCAATGCGGGCTTCGACTCGCAGAGCATCGCGCCCGACGCGTCATGGCGCTATCGCGCGAGCACGCCGGGGCGCTATACGTATCGCTGCATCTTTCATCCGACGATGCATGGCACACTGACCGTGGAACCGGCGCGATGAGAGCAAGGCCGCACAGCAACATGAAGAGGGAGACGATGAACAGCCCACTGCCCGACGCTTCGACGACGCCGCGCGCCGATGACGACAGGGAGATCGCGCACCGCATCGCAACAGGCGACCGCGCCGCGTTCGAACTGCTGATGCGCCGCCACAACCGGCGTCTCTATCGTCTCGCGCGCGCCACGTTGCGCAACGACGCCGAAGCGGAAGACGCGTTGCAGGACGCGTATCTGAACGCGTACAGATCGATCGCCCAGTTTCGCGGCGATGCAACGTTGTTCACGTGGCTATCGCGGCTCGTGCTGAACGAATGCTTTGCGCGGATGCGTCGCGAAGCACGTCGCCAGAACGTGATTCCCATGCTGCACGACTGTCCGGACGACGAGCAGATGTCATCCACCATGCACACGACCAACGCCCACGACCACAACGCGCCCGATCAGGCGGCAGCGCGCGCGGAGCTTCGTGCGCTGCTCGAACGGAAGCTCGATGCGCTGCCTGCGGGTTTTCGCACGGTATTCGTGCTGCGCTCGGTCGAAGAAATGAGCGTAGAAGAAACGGCGGAATGCCTGGATATTCCCGAAGCCACCGTGCGCAGCCGTCATTTCAGAGCGAGACTGTTGTTGCGCGACGCGCTGGCCGATGAAGTCGAGAAGCTGGGGTCCGAGATTTTCGAGTTCGGCGGCGCGCATTGCGACCACATCGTCGCATCGGTGCTCGCGCGCCTGCGCGACATATAACGAGGACACATAGCGGGAGACACATCATGAAGCGGGGAATCGGCCTGCTGGCAGGCATCGCGCTCGTTCCCGTCATCTGCATGGCCGGGCAGACGCAGCGCATACGGATCGAATCGGCGACATATGGCGCGAACTGCGGCGCGGCATCGGGCAATTCCACGCATGATCTCGCGGCGCATTGCAACGATCGTTCGACCTGCCGCTATATCGTGAAGGCGAGCCTCGACGCGACGCAGCGGGCGTCGTGCGCACGCGACTTCACAGCAGAGTGGTCATGCGATCACCGCGAGTTTCATCGCGCGATGCTGAGCGGCGAGGCAGGCAACGGCAGCTCGCTGATACTCACCTGCGTCCCGTCGACGGGCGCGGGCAAGTGAGTTCACAAGTCCAGCGTCAGGCTCGCGTTTTCACCTTCGACGACGGGATGCGCCATGCAGATCAGCGCGCAGCCCTTTTCGACTTCGGCTTCCACTTCGCCGTCATACGCGACCTGACCCGACAGCACCTTCGTCGAGCATGTGCCGCACATGCCCGAGCGGCAGCTCGACTGCGCCTCGATACCGTTCTTCCCGGCGAATTCGAGCAGGCTTCCATGATTCGGCAGCCATCGAATCGTGCGTTGCGAACGCGCGAAGGTGACTTGCGCGCCGCCCGCTTCGACTTCGGCTTTCTCTTCGACAGCAGGTCGTGCCTGCGCAGTCGGCGTGCGCTTCACGCTAGCCGGCCCGAACGCTTCGAAACGGATGCGCTCGTCGGCGACATTCAGCGCGCGCAGTCCTTCGTATAGATCGCGCATGAACTGCGCGGGGCCGCACAGATAGAAGTCGTAGTCGTCGAACGGCAGCGCGCGCTTGAGTGCCGCAATATCCACGCGCCCTTTCGTGATTCCGTCGGCAGGCTCGCTTGCTGCGCTGTCGTACAGATACACCGACACCGACGCATGACGTGCCGCCACGTCCTTCAGATGCGCGCTGAACGGCCGCTCGCGATCGCTGCGCGCGCCGTGGAAGAAGTACAGGTGCTTCGCGCGAGCCTCGTTTCCCGCACGCGCATTCAGCTCGTGATCCAGCATCGCGATCATCGGCGTGATGCCGATGCCCGCGGAAACGAACACGGCGGGACGCGGGCTCTGCGCGTCGTAGACGAATGCGCCGCGCGGCGCCATCGCGTCGATTTGCATCCCCGCTGCCAGATGGCCGTGCAGCCAGTTCGACGCGATGCCCTCGCGCTTCACGCTGATCCGATAGTGGCGAGGATCGTGCGCGCCCGACAGCGTGTAAGTGCGCGTCAACGGTGCGTCGCGCCCTTCGACGGGTACGCGAATCGGCAGATACTGCCCCGGCTGATACGGGGGCAACGGCGCGCCGTCCAGCGACTCGAAATAGAACGAGCGAACCGTAGCCGTCTCATCGACGACCTTGGCAACCTTCAGCTTGTGCCACGGCGAGGCGGCCGCTGCCTTGTGCGCGGCCTCACGAATCGCCGTCGCGAATTGCGGCGCGTAGTCGACCTCCGACCAGCGAAACGGCAGCACGCCTTTGCTGCGCCGCACTTCCTGCACATGAAAGCGCATCAGCCGCTCGGCGTTTTCGAACGCGGCCAGTTCGGGGCCTTGCCAGACGATTTCGGCGCGCACCGCGAGATAGAGCAGATCGCCCGTCGTGAAGTCGATGAACAGCAGGCCCGCGCGCGGATCGTGCAGCAGATTGCCGATCGTGTTGAAGAACTTGTTGCCGGTGAAATCGGGCGTGGTCAGCGTTCCGGCATCGTCGACGCGCACGAAGCCCGGCACGCCGCCGCGATGCGACACGTCGGCGCCGCGCGCGAGGCCCGCATCGTCCGCCGTGTTCGCGCTCGCGATGTAGAAGGTATCGGCATGCGCCAGCAGCGCGCGGTCCGCGTCGCCCAGTTGCGTCGCGACTTCCTGCGGCGCAGCCGCATCGCGTTCGGCGCGTTCGGCGCGTTCGACCAAGGTCGGCACGCGGCCCTGAATGTACTTCGCGCAATTGCCGAAGCTCTGGCTCACTTCAAGTGTGACAGCGTCGCCATTCACCGCCGTGACGACGCCGTTGATGCGGTTGCGCCGCCGCGTATGCGGCTGGATGCCGAGGCCGCCGATCATCGCGCCCGTCTGCCAGCGTCCTTCGAGCGGATCGCCGGGCAGCGCACCGCCCTGAATGCGCAGCGTGCGCGCATCGGGCGACGACACGAAGCCCGGCTTGCCCGTGCGTATCGTCGCCCAAGGCTGTCCGCTCGCATCGACGCCGCCGAACACCATGAACGGCTGCTGCGCAAAGAACTCGCGGTGCTGATCCGGCATCGAGCGCCGGATGCCGCGCCGCCCCGACGAGTTCGCCTGACTGTCCACGCCCGCCAGCCGCTGCGCGGCAAGTTCGTCAGCGTGAAACGGCGAGGTGTCGAGACCCCAGCCGTTCAGAGGGATGAAATCGGACATGTCAGGCTCCTGCAGGCAAAACGTCAGCGCAATGCGTCGGAGGAAACCGCTCGCTATTTATCCGGCGAGCAGGCCCGCCTTGGTCGACGGCATCGCGATGAAACGCGGCAACGCTTCCACGCGACGCAGCCACGCACGAATGTTCGGATACGGCTCGAGCGACACGCCGCCCTCGGGCGCGTGCGCGATATACGTGTGCGCGGCGATATCGGCGATCGTCACGTGTTCGCCGGCGGCGAACGGCTTCGTCGCCAGTTCCCGGTCGATCACGTCGAACAGCTTCACCGCGATTGACTTCGCCGTGTCGTGATGCAGCGGCGCGCCGAACACGGTGACGAGGCGCGCCGCGCAAGGACCGTACGCGATCTGCCCCGCCGCCAGCGACAGCCAGCGCTGCACGGCGGCCGCGCCGGGCGGATCGGTGGGCAGCCACGAGGCGTCGCCATAGCGCGTCGCGAGATACACCAGAATCGCGTTCGAATCGAATAGCGTCACGTCGCCGTCCTGGATCGTCGGCACCTGGCCGAACGGATTCAGCGCCAGATACTCGGGCTTGCGGTTGTCGCCCGCGCGCATGTCCAGCTCGATTACCTCGAACGGCAGATCGAGCAACGTCAGGAACAGCTTCACGCGATGCCCGTGACCCGACAGCAAGGTCGTGTACAGGCGGATCGGCTGGGCGGGCTTGGCTGCGGGCATTCGGGTCTCCGGGTTCGGTCATGTTGGACAATTGCAGGTTAATGCGCGCCGCCTTGCCGCAGAAGACTGATAACCTTGAAAACACAATCACCCGAAAGTGGACAATCGACATGGCAGACGTACGCGACGTGAACCTGAACCGGCTGTCCGTCTTCGTCGCCGTGGTCGACGCCGGCTCGCTGACGGCGGCCGCGGCCAGGCTCGGGCTCGCGAAGACGATGGTCAGCACGCACATACAGAGGCTCGAAGCGGAAGTCGGCGCGAGCCTGCTGGTGCGCACGACGCGGCGCCTCGGCATCACGGAAGCGGGCCGCGCGTTCTATGACGCAAGCGTGAAAATCCTGCGCACGGCGGAGGAAGCGCTCGCTGAAATCGGCGGCGAGGAAGCGCCCGTGCGCGGCACGCTGCGCGTGAGTTGCCCGATCGACTACGGCACGCTCGTGGTCGCGCCCGTGCTGGTCGAATTGCGCCGCGCGCATCCAGGGCTCGATATCGAACTGCTGTGCAGCGATCACCTCGTCAATCTGATCGCGGACGGCATCGACGTCGCGATCCGGCTCGGGCGTCTCGCCGATTCGAACTATCGCGCGGTGAAGCTCGGCAGCTTCGAGAAGTGGGTCGTCGCGAGTCCCGGGTTCATCGACACCTGGGGCGAGCCGCACACGCCCGCCGATCTGCCCCCGCTGCCTTTCGTCGCGCTAACGGTTCTGCCGCGCCCGCAAACACTTGATCTGCGCCACACGGACGGCCACACCGACAGCGCGCGCTGCGAGAATGCGTTTCTCGTGAACACGGCGGAAGCCGCGCGTGCGGCGACGCTCGCGGGCGGCGGCCTCGGTCTGTTGACCGACTTTTCGATCCGCGCCGACGTCGCGGCCGGGCGTCTCGTGCGCCTGCTGCCCGAATGGTCGACGGAAGCGGCGGGTATCCAGGCCGTGTTTCCGCCGACGCAGCACACGCCGCCCAAAGTTCGCGCGCTGATCGACACGTTCAGAGACTATCTCGCGCGCAACGCCTGAAATCGGGCGATCCCCGCCGATCGGTAGAATTGTCCGTCCGGGTTTCAGCCGATCAAGTGCGACGCGTGCCGGGCCGTTGTGACACGAAGCGAATACCCTTGAACAAGAAACGAACATGAAAAACATCGACGACACGCAACACATGCTCGGCGCCGCCTTTCTGCGCCACGACGACTCGAACGCCACCATGCGCGCCGAAGGCGAGCGGCTCGAACACGACAGCGCCGTCTATCGCACGCTGCTCGAATCGACGAAGGCGATTCCCTGGAAGATCGACTGGGCGACGATGGCGTTCACCTACATCGGCCCGCAGATCGAAGCGCTGCTCGGCTGGGCGCCGTCGTCATGGAAGACGGTCAACGACTGGGCCGAACGCATGCATCCCGACGACCGCCAGAAGGTAGTGGAATTTTGCGTCGCGCAATCGCAGGCGGGCACCGATCACGAAGCCGACTATCGCGCACTGACGAAGGACGGCGGCTATGTGTGGCTGCGCGATGTGGTGCATGTGGTGCGCAAGCCCGATGGCGGCGTCGATTCGCTGATCGGCTTCATGTTCGACATCAGCGAACGCAAGCGCACGGAAGAGAAGCTCGCGCGTCTGCAGAAGGAACTCGAAGAGCTGTCGTTCAAGGACGGGCTGACGGGCACGGGCAATCGCCGCATGTTCGATGCCGTCATGCAGCGCGCGTGGGCGGCAGGCAAGGAAAGCGGCAAGCCGCTGTCGCTGATCATGATCGACATCGACTTCTTCAAGGCCTACAACGATTACTACGGCCACATTCAGGGCGACGAATGCCTGAAGCGCGTCGCGGGCGTGCTCGCGAAAGCCGCGCGCGCCGACGACTTTCTCGGGCGCTTCGGCGGCGAAGAGTTCGTGATGGTGCTGCCGGATACCGACGCGGACACCGCTGTGAAAATGGCGGAACGCTGCCGCGAACTGATCGACGCCGAAGCGATCGCGCATGTGCGTTCACCGCATCATCAGCGTGTGACAGCGAGCTACGGCGTCGGCACGATCGTGCCGGACGGCAAGACGGATACGACTGCGTTCATCAATCTGATCGACGCGCAGCTGTATCAGGCGAAGGACAACGGCCGCAACCGCATCGTGGCCGTCGATCGCGCGGGCCTAGGTGGCGAGGCATTCCGCACGCACTCGCGATAAAGCCCCGCTGAACCGTCATACCGTCTTCAGCACGCGCGGCTTCGGCTCGGGGACCGGCAGGGGAATGCTGGTTAACTCGCTTTTGCCTGCGACGATCGACAGATAGCGCAGACAGCACACGCGCAGGAACGATGCGAAATTGCTCGGCACCTCGCCGCGCAGCGTGATCAGTTCGTCGTAGAGCTTGACGGCGAATTGCGTGGTCGTCATGTTCTCGCGCGACGCGATTTCATGCAGCACGTCCCAGAAGAGATTCTCCAGCCGTACGGTCGTGATCACGCCGTGGATCCGCAGCGACCGTGTGCGCGATTCGTACAGGATCGGGTCCGCGTTGACGTACACGTTGCACATGGTTTGTCTCCATTTGTCATATGAGTGCGGCGGCTTGCACAACGCGCGCCGCACTCACGTGTTTGGATCAGATTGTGCGCCTGTTCATCTGGTTTGCGATGTAGTCGGCCTGACGGATCGCGAGCGTCACGATGGTCAGCGTCGGGTTTTCCGCAGCGCCCGTCGTGAACTGGCTGCCGTCGGAGATGAACAGGTTCGGCACGTCATGCGTCTGACCGAACTTGTTGCACACGCCGTCCTGCGCCCGCGCGCTCATGCGTGCCGTGCCGAGATTGTGGGTCGACGGATACGGCGGCACGCGGTACACGGTCTTCGCGCCCGCCGCCTGATACACGGCGCTGCCCTGCCTGAAGCCGTGCTCGCGCATCGCTTCGTCGTTCGGGTGATCGTCGAAATGCACGTTGGGCACGGGCAGACCGTACTGATCCTTGACGTTCGTATTCAGCGTGATGCGGTTGGTCTCGCGCGGCATGTCCTCGCCGACGATCCACATGCCCGCCGTGTACGGATACGAATCCATCGCCTGCGTGAAGTCCGAACCCCATGCGCCTGGGTTGAGGAACGCGGCATAGAACGGCAGCCCGAGCGACACCGTCTCCATGTGATAACCGCCCGCGAATCCGCGCGACGTATCGAAGCGCGCTTCGTCTTCGATGATGCCCGCCATCGTCGTGCCCTTGTACATATCCACCTTGTCGTTGAACACGGCGTAGACGGAGCCCGTGGTGTGACGCATGTAGTTGCGCCCCACCTGTCCCGATGAATTCGCGAGGCCGTCGGGGAAACGGCTCGAATGCGAATTGAGCAGCAGACGCGGCGTTTCGATCGCATTGCCCGCCACCGCGACGATGCGCGCCTTCTGTCGTTGCAGCTTGCCGTCGGCATCGTAGTAGACGACGGCGCTCGCCTTGCCCTTCGCGTCCGTCTCGATCTTCACGACCTGCGCCTGGGTGCGCAACTCCATATGCCCGGTCGCCTGCGCGCGCGGAATCTCGGTGTAGAGCGTCGACCATTTCGCGCCCGTGCGGCAGCCCTGGAAGCAGAAGCCGCGCTGGAAGCAATGCGCGCGGTCGTCGCGCACGATGCTGTTGGTCGCCATGTGCCCGGTGTTGCATTCCTTGTAGCCGACCTTCGTCGCGCCGTTGTACATCACCTTGAAGTTGTTGTTGCCGGGCAAACCCGGCAGGCCGTTCGTGCGCGTCACGCCCATCTTCTTCTCGGCGCGGTCGTACCAAGGCGCCATTTCCTCGCTGGTGACGGGCCAGTCCAGCAGGTTTGCATCCTTGATCGCGCCGTAATGCGTTTTGGCCTTGAATTCATGCGGCTGAAAGCGCAGGCTCGCGCCCGCCCAGTGCGTCGTCGTGCCGCCGACGGTCTTGCAGATCCACGCCGGCAGATTCGGGAAGTCGGTGGCGATGCGCCAGCTGCCCGACGTCGTGCGCTTGTCGAGCCAGGACAGCATCGAGAACGAGCCCCACTCGTCGGTGGTGAAATCGCCCTGCGTATGCAGCTTGCCGGCTTCCAGCACGATCACGTCGATGCCCTTTTGCGCCAGTTCGTTCGCCAGTGTGCCGCCGCCCGCGCCCGAGCCGATGATGACCACGGCGCGCGCATCGTTGTGCGAGAAATGCACCTTGTTGTTGTCGTCCATGTCAGGTCTCCATGCTCAGCTGTCGGTGGGGATCGGGCCGCTTGCGATGGCGGGCGGATCCGGCAGCCAGACGAGGTCGTTGAAACCCTTGTTCAGATAGCCGCCATCGCCCAGCGCCGCACCGTAACCGAAGTGCGCGTACGCCATGTCGTTGCTGTACAGCGAGACGATGGCCGTCGTGCGCACGGTCGTGAAGAACGGCGTCTTCTCCATTGCAGCGACATCGCGTGCCTGATCGGCGGGCGAGCGTTTGGTCCAGTCGGAACCGTTCAGCGCGTCCAGCTGCTTCACGCCGTCAGCGAGTTGCTGACGCACGGCGGGATCCTTCTGCGCCTTCCCGTCGAGATCCTTGACGACGAGTGCATACACGGCATCGTCGAGCGTCTTGTGCGGGTACTGCTGTTTGACGAACGCGAGCAGCACGGCGCCCTGGTGCGTGTCGAGCGCCTGCATCTCGACCGCCCAGACGCGGCTCGGCGCAAGCGTCGCGAGGATCGACGGAAACGCGAGTGTGCCGACCAGCACGCCCGTACCCTTCAGCCATTCGCGCCTCGAGAGCGAGCGCGGAGCGTGCGGCGCATGTGCGCTTGCCGACTCCGTTTCGATGGGAATCACTTTGCGACTCATGCCTGTCTCCTTGCATGATTGTGTGGTGGGGTGACGCCGCGTCTAGCGCGGCTTTCTATTGATAATGTCCGTGCTTCTCGAGCACTTCGATCTTGTAGCCGTCGGGATCGAGAATGAAGAAGTAGCGCGCGAGCAATGCGCCGTCGTCGTTGTGAAATTCGCGCACGTCGTTCGGCGTCATGCCGAGTTCGAGCAGACGCTCGCGTTCGCGCTTCACGTCGTCGACGACGAACGCAACATGACCGTAGCCGTCGCCGTGCGAATACGCATCTTCGCGCCCCTTGTTCCAGGTGAGTTCGATCTCGTTGTCGGATTCGTCGTTGCGCAGATAGACAAGCGAAAAATCAGGGAAGTCGAGCCGGTGCGACGGCGCGAGTCCGAATGCGTTCTGATAGAACTTGAGCGAGCGGTCCAGATCCTGAATGCGGATCATGGTATGAATCAGTTTGGCCATGTCGTCCCTCCTCCGTGTGATATTGAGTGTAGGAGCGCGACTTGCGCAGTGGTAATGCAGGGCTAAATGCGCTTAGGGACTTGCCCTATGTTGCGGATGCGCATTACGTAGCGGATCCGATGGGTTGGCAGGGCGTGGAATCGAAGCGATGCGCCGTGCGTGCAGGGCGTGCAGTGCAGCATGCAGACGCTTTGCGATGTTGCCGTCGATGCGCGATCCAGGGTAAGCGATAAGCCGGACGCATCGCGCGGCGCCTCTATATCGCGCCCACCTCATGCGGCGGACTGATACCCGCAGCCGCGAGCGCTTCATGCAGCGTATCGAAGACATTCGCCTCGCCAATAACGGGCGTGATGCCGTGACGGTCCATGTCCGATCGCAGATAAGGATTCACGCGCCCGAAGATGACAGCCAGCTTGCGCGCGTGCAGATCCTCGATCAGATCGCTCAACGTGCGCGCCGCCGAATAGTCGAGCGCGGTGATCGCGGCCGCATCGACGACGAGCGAATGCAAATCGCCCGAAGCGGCATCGACGAGATCGACGACCTCCGCACAGAAGAGGTGATCGTTGGCGAAGAACAGATCGGCGCCGAAGCGGTACACGATGAGACCCGGCGCCGTCATGATTCCCGGAATCGCAGGCACGGGCCGCCATTTTCCGTTCGACGTGGACGGCTCCAGCACCATCGTATGCGGGCGATAGCTATGCCGCACGTGCCGCAGCAGCGACAACGCGACGGCAAGCAGAATGCCGTGTTCGACACCGACCATCACGACGGCGGCCGCCGTGATCAGCGCCAGCGTGAATTCGCCGGGACTTTCGGCGCGGATCGCGGCGAGGCTCGGCACATTGATCAGGCCGACGGCGATCGTGAAGACGATCGCGGCGAGCACGCAATGCGGCAGGTATTGCAGATACGCGCTCAGAAACAGCAACACCACGACGACGACCGCGGCAAACGCGAGTTGTCCGATCTGGCTGCGCGTGCCGGCGCGCTCGGCCATCGCCGTTTGCGTCGGGCTGCCGTTGACGACGAACGTACCGCTGAACGCGGCCGCGGCATTGGCTGCCGCCAGCCCGAGAATGTCGGCGTTGGTGTCGACTTCTTCGTGATACTGCTGTGCGAACACGCGCGCCGCCGCAGCGCTTTGCGCAATGATCATCACGAAGCACGATGCGGCGACGGGCACGAGATCGAGAAACTGTTGCCACGTGACAGCCGGAAACGCCAAGGGCGGCAAGCCGCCGCTGATCGGCCCGAGCACGGTGATGCCGTGCGCGGCGAAATCGTATGTCCTGCTCGCCGCGATGCTGCCTGCGACGGCGATGAGCGGCGTCGGCACGCGCGGCCAGAAGCGTTTGCTGATCAGAATCGCGCCGACCACGAGCACGGTGAGCGCAAGCGTCGGCAGATGCGCATGCGCGGCGTGACCGACGACGTACGCCAGCTGCGCAAGACTTCGCGACGACGGATACGGCACGGTCATGCCGAACATGTCGCCGAGCATCGCGATCGACACCTGGATGCCCACACCCGTCAGAAAACCGACCAGCACCGTGCGCGACAGGAAATCGGCGAGAAAGCCGAGCTTGAAGATGCGCGCGAGCAGCAGCAGCGCCGCCGTCAGCAACGCGACCATGCCCGCCAGCGCGACGTACTCGGCGCTGCCCATCGGCGCGATGGTTGACGCCCGGCTGGCGAAGATCGTCGCCGTTGCCGAGTCGGCCGCCACGACGAGGTGCCGCGACGCGCCGAAGAACGCAAAGGCGACGAGCGGCAAAAAGACCGTGTACAGCCCCGTCACGGTGGGCATGCCGGCAATGCGCGCGTAGCCCAGCACCTGCGGTATGTCCATCGACGCGAGCGAGATGCCCGAGAACACGTCCCGCCACGCCATCGCGCGATCGACGGGAAGGACGCCCTTCAGCACGCTGAGTCGTGCGGCGGGTTTGTCTTTTGGAGTTTGCATGCCCGGTTGCGATGAGGTTGCAATGAGGATCTGTTCACGCATCCTGCCCTGAATCTTCGCGCTCTGGCAAGGCATCCCGCCGCCGCTCCGCTCCGTACCGGAAATCATCTATCAATTTGTACCGGTACTGTACTGGCGATGATCGTTACACTCTCGCAAAACCTCGAATCACTTTGCGGAGCCGTTCATGACCCTCGACACCCTGAGCGCCAGCGCCCTGCCCGCCGGCATCCTGTTCGCGCTCGTCACCACTATCACACCCGGACCGAACAACACGATGCTGCTCGCCTCGGGCGTCAACTTCGGCTTTCGCCGCACGCTGCCGCATATTCTCGGGATCAGTGCGGGCGTCGTGCTGCTGATGCTGTCGGTGGGTTTCGGGCTCGGCGAAGCGTTCCGCCGTTTCGACGCGCTGTACACGGTGCTCGAAGTGCTGAGCGTCGCGTATCTGCTGTATCTCGCATGGAAGATCGGCACGTCGGGCGAAATGCAGGTGAAGAAGGGCGAACGCCGGCCGATGCGTTTTTACGAAGCGATCGCGTTCCAGTGGGTCAACCCCAAGGCGTGGATGATGGTGCTGACGGCTGCGACGACCATCCACCTGAGTACCGACTTCGGCACCAACGCGCTGCTGATGGCGCTCATCTTCTACGTGATCGGCTTGCCGTGCATCTGCCTGTGGGCCGCGTTCGGCACCGCAATGCGCCGCGCCTTGTCGAAGCCGGTCTGGCTGCGCACGTTCAACATCGCGATGGCATTGATGCTCGTCGGGTCGCTTTATCCCATCGTGTTGCGTCTGTTCGCGTGAGCCTTTCACGCAGACCACAGCCTGGAAATTTCTCCGGTAGCGCACCGGTTTAACCGGCTGCCGCGCGCATCAAAACGCTTGAAGCGTCCGTTTTGCGCAACCGCCCGTCTCGCGAGTTAACAGTAGAATGACCACGATATAACCCTGTCCTTGCGAGCGGGCTCCGCGTTGCCTCCAGCCGGCATATTCGCCGGATATCGGCGCCTCCCGGGCTTGATAATTGCTCCGAGACCACGGTTATCCCCGAGCAGATTTCACCGGTGCGCCCGCGACGCACCGTCCCGCCATTGACAAACGCAGACCGCAAGGGTCGGAGGCGTTGCACACATGGACGCACAGGATTCGCCGGACCGCGCGCGCGGCCGCCGGCAGCAGCATTACGACAGCGCGTTTCTACCCGAAAGCGACGATCAGCATGCACGTCATTACAACTGGGTGCAAATCTGTCTCATCTCGGCGATGGGTCTGGCCGTCGGCGTGATGGGCACGGCCGCCTATGTGATCTGGTTCAGCCGCGATCAGGTAGCGTACGCCGAGGCAATGCAGGCGGCCCGGCGCCCGCTTCCGGCGATGGCGACCAGCGCCGCCGCCGACTTGCACATCCCCAGTCATGCGGCCGTGCCGACGAGCGCCGTCTCGGGCCGCGTGATACCCGCAGCGCCCACGCAAAAAACCGCGTCGCTCGCTGACAGCGACGCGCTCGCCGCAGCGCAGGCAACCGACGATGAAACGGATGCCGAGGCCGCCGACGATCCGCCGCAAGGCGCCCGTACCGCGCCCAGTTCGGCTGCCGCTCGCGCCGACCGTGGCAAGCAGCCGAACAGCGCGAACCGCCACGCGCAACGCGCGAAACCGAAGGAATCGTTCGTGTCGCGGCTGACGGCGATGTTCCGCAAGGTCGGCTATCACGGCCGTCCCCGAGATCCCAACTCCGATCCCTATTCGCATCCCTAAACCCTTGGCGTGAAGCGAACCGTCACGCCGATCCGCCCAGCCAGCCGGCGGTGGCGCCCGCAGCCGATCGCGGTCGGCGCGATCGCGCTGGCGTGTCTCGTGGCCGGCCTGCTCTATATCGCGGTGCAGGTGCGCGCGCTCTACTCCGATCATTTTCAGCAGCAGTACGCGTCGCTCGTCATGGAGGCCGTCGCGCGCGCCGACAATGCGCTCGACGCCGCGAGCCTGCTGAAACGCATGCCGCCGCCGAAGCGGCCCACGCCGGGCGGCATCGACAGCCAATACAGGCAGGCGCTCGACGAACTGGACACGCGCGTGACCGAACTCGACGCGCTGATCGGCTCGAGCCCTATTCCCGCGCCGCGTCTGCCGCAGGCCGACGCCACGGCGAAGAACCTCGACGACCTGCGCCAATCGCTGGCCGCGACCGCCGACTACTGGCGCATGCGCCGCGACGCGATCAGCACCGACGTGCGCCGCCGCACGCTGCGCGTCGCGAGTGTGCTGGCCGTGCTGACCGTCGTGGTGACGGGCGCGCTGCTGGCGGCGCTCGTCGTAGTCGCGCGGCGGCATCGGCGGCTCGCCGGGCTCACGCATCAGTTCCGGCACGCGGCGCAGCACGACGCGATGACAGGCTTGCCGAATCGCCAGCAACTGCTCGCACGGCTCGACAGGATCGCCGCCCGACGTATCCCCGTCCCCTGCGCGCTGCTCTATATCGATCTCGACGGCTTCAAGCAGGTCAACGACACCTTCGGCCACAGCATCGGCGACGACTTCCTCATCGCGCTAGCACTGCGCTTCCGTCAGTCGCTGCGCCCCGGCGATCTCGTCGCGCGGATGGGCGGCGACGAATTCGCGGTGCTCGTCACGGATTTCGGCGGCGACGCGGAACTGGTGAGCATTGCGACGCGGCTCATGAACTGCGTCGGCGCCACCGATGCGCACCTGGGCCTCGGCCTCGTGCGCGCGAGCGTCGGCATTGCGACCTGGCCTGATCGCGTCGCCGATCCCCGTCTGCTCGTCGCCGCCGCCGACGGCGCGATGTACCAGGTGAAGCGCCACGGCAAGAACGGCTACGCGTTCGCCATTCCTCCAGCGCCGCCCGCCCCGCACGCATGATTCGCACGCGAAAACCGTTTCCATCCGGTCGACTCGGGCGATAAACCGCGCCGCGGCAGCACGTCTGTGCTCTTTCGTCTGAAACTGAAAATCGCAATCAACTTCCGCCCGGCGCTGCCGTTATAACGGTGCAGCAAGGTGACGGCGGCTGCAGCATGCGCGCCGTCTTTTATGAACGGTCGTGTTGAAGTGTTTCAGACGTCAGCCAACAGCCAGTGATGAACACCGCGCCCGCAGCGAGGCCGCAGACAGCCAGACTTCGCACATTCCTCAAGCGCTTGCGACGGCGCGGCCCCGGCAATGCGCCGCACCGCGCCTTCATTCTGCTGCCCGCGCTGACGGTGCTGATCCTTGCCGTGCTGTGGGTCACGATCCTGATGCGGCTGCACGTCGAGAAAGCGGCCGTGCTGCACGACGCGCGCGTCGCGGCCGGCACGGTGGCGAGCGCGCTCGACACGCATACGCTGAAAACGATTCACGACGTCGACGCGATCGCGCTGCTCGTCAAATACGGCTACGAAACCTCGCCCGGCAGCTTCGACCTCAGGAAATATCAGGCGTACGGCCTCATTACGGCCGATACGGCGCTGCAAGTGACGCTCGCGGGCGCGGACGGCCACGTCATCGCGTCGACGATTCCGTTTTCCGGCGACATCGATCTCAGCGACCGCACGCATTTCCGCGTGCATCGCGAGCGCGCAGACGTGGAGCTTTACGTCAGCGACCCGCTGGTCGGCCGTATTTCGCGGCAATGGTCGATCCAGGCGACGCGGCGCATCAATCGTCCGGACGGCAGCTTTGGCGGCGTCGTGATCGTGTCGGAGAATCCGGCGTGGCTCACGGACGGCTTCTACACGAGCGCCGCGCTCGGCGAGCACGGGATGATCGCGGTGCTGTCGAGCCGCGGCTCGATGCTGTCGCGCCGCACAGGCGGCGCGCCGAGCCGCACGGGCGACACCTTGCCCACCGGCTACCACGCGCCGCGCACGAGCGACGAACTGTTCGTCGACCCGATCGATCATGTGGAGCGCATCGTTGCGAGCCGCGAGGTCAAGCGCTATGGGCTGACGGTGATGGCGGGTCTGTCGGTCGCCGAAGCGCTCGACGATTACTACCGCATGCGCCGCGTCTACGTGACGATGGCGAGCGTGATTTCGCTGATTCTCGTCGGGCTGTCGACCTGGATCGCCGCGCTGATCCTGAAGCTGCTGAAAGGCCGGGAGCAGTTGCATCGGCTTGCGCACACCGACCGCCTGACGGGTCTGTCGAATCGCGGCTGCATCATGGATGCGCTCGACGAAGCCGTCGCCGCGCCGGATGCCGTCGGCCGCATCGCCGTGATCTTCGTCGACCTGGACCGCTTCAAGGAACTCAACGATACCTTCGGGCACCATCTCGGCGACACGATTCTTGCCGAGATCGCCCGGCGTCTGAAGGATGTCGCGCAGGGCCGCGCACAGACGGGACGGCTGGGCGGCGACGAGTTTCTCGTCGTCAGCGAAGAGGGCGAAGCGTCGGCGCGCAGCATTGCCGACGCGCTCACGGCGGCGCTCGAATCGCCCGTCACCGTGCACGGCCACGCGTACCGCGTGTGCGCGAGTCTCGGCATTGCGGTGTTGCAGCCGGGCGAGCGCGCGGCCGATCTGGTGAAAGCCGCCGACCGGGTCATGTACGACGCAAAAGAACGCAGCCGCGCGAGCCGCGCGCCATCGGCAACGAAGGCGCTCGTCGCGTGACGGGGACATAACACAACACAAGGCATCCGGCGTCCCTTTCTGCCGAAAGCGAAACAGGACGAACGGATGGCCGCAAACAGGGAGAACGGCTCAAGCTTTCCGGCTTGATGTCGTTAGCGCATCGTATGGAAAGGAAACTTGCACAACGCATCGTCAGCTCCGCGCATCGCGCGGCGGAAGCGATCGCCAACGCCCGCGCGGACCTTCCCGAACTGCAGCGGGATCAGCTGTACAGCCGCGTCTTCATCGGGCTGCTGGAAGACAACGTCGGCGCGGAAAACATCAGCGAGCTGATCGACGCGCTCGCCCGGCCATGACGCCTGCATCAGCGCGCGCTCAACTCCGCCCCGCCCGTTCGATGAAACGCCACAACGCGTCGTCCGTCGAATGCGGGACATTGAAGCGGAACCACGCGCTCGGCGCATCGTCGGGACGGAAATAGGAGCCCGGCGCGAGCCAGATGCCGTGCGCCAGCGCCGCCGTCGCGATCTCGCCCGCCCGCGCGGGTTCCACCGGCAAGCGGGCAAACAGGAACAACCCGGCGCGCGGCCGGTGAAACGCTTCGAGCCCGAGCGCATCCAGCCGCTCCTCGACGACGGCATGCGCGGCGCGCAGCCGGTCGTTGACCAGCTCGACGTGCCGCGCGTAACGCCCTTCGTGCAGCACTTTGTCGACGATCCGCTCGATCGCCTCCGACGACGTCAGCCCCACCGCCATCTTCGTACGCGCCAGTTCGCGCAACACGTCGCGCTCGGCGACGACATAGCCGCAACGCAGCGCGGGCGTCACGGTCTTCGAAAAGCCGCTGATGTACAGCACGCGCCGCAAACCCTCCATCGCCGCGAACATCGGCGCGGCGGGCGGCGCGAGTTCGCGGCTCACGTCGTCCTCGATCACCCACATGCGGTTGCGCTCGGCGATCTGCAGCAGCCGGAACGCCGACGCCATCGCGTACGTCGCACCCGTCGGGTTCTGCAGCGTCGTGTTGACGAAGATCGCCTTCGGACGGTGCTCGTCGACGATTTTCTCCAGCACGTCGGTGTCCATGCCCGCCGGCGTACGCGGCACGCCGATCACGTTCAGCCCCGCGAGCTTCAGGATCTGCAGCAGGTTGCAGTAGCCGGGATCCTCGACGACGACGGCGTCGCCTGCGCGCAGCAGCGTGCGCACGATCAGATCGAGCGCCTGGGTGGCGCCCTGGGTCAGCAGCACGTTCGACACGTCGACGGGCAAGCCGCGCGCGTCCATCTGCTCCGCGATCTTCGCGCGCAGCGGCGCAAAACCGTACGGATGCCCGTAATCGCCGAGGCGCACGGCGGGCACCCGGCTCATCGCTCGAAACGCGTGCTGCATGCCCGTTTCGTTGATCCACTCGCTCGGCAGCCAGCCGCCGCCCGCCTTGATCGGAACGGAATGATCGGCGAACACGTCGGACAGCAGCCACGTCGCGGTGAGACTGGGCGGCTGCCAGTCGACCGTGCTCGCATGCGCGGCCCGTGCACGCGGCGCGACGCGATAGCCGGAACCGCGCCGCGCCGTCACGAGGCCCATCGACACGAGCCGGTTGTAGGCCTCCGTCACGGTGAAGGTGCTCAGCGCATGCGACTGCGCAAGCTGCCGCACCGACGGCAGCAATGCGCCGGCGCGCAGCGCCTGGCTGTCGATTGCGCTCGCGAAGCCCTGCACGACCTGCTCGACAAGCGTCGGTGCGGAACGGCGGTCACGGTCCAGTTCGAGTTCGATCATGCAGGCGGGTCCAGATGAGACTGACGAGCTGCGGCCACTGCCAGCACAGTCGACGCAATTCGACCAGCACAGTTAGCAGCGCAGTGACGCAACTGTTTATGTCCGCCATTTAACCTCGGACGCTACAGTTTCGCTACCCATTCGAGGAGAGAACCATGACTTCGCGCCCCGTGATCGACGATCTGTCGAACTTCTGGATGCCGTTCACCGCCAACCGCCAGTTCAAGGCTGCGCCGCGCCTGCTGGAATCGGCGAAGGGCATGTACTACCGCTCGACCGACGGGCGCGACGTGCTCGACGCGTGCGCGGGCCTGTGGTGCGTGAACGCGGGCCACGGCCGCGACGAGATCGTTGCCGCGATCCAGCAGCAGGCCGCGACGCTCGACTTCGCGCCGACGTTCCAGATGGGCCATCCGCTCGCGTTCGAAGCGGCGGCGAAAGTCGCGGAACTGATGCCCGAAGGGCTCGATCGCGTGTTCTTCACCAATTCCGGTTCCGAATCCGTCGATACCGCGCTGAAGATCGCACTCGCCTATCACCGCGCGCGCGGCGAGGGACAGCGCACGCGTCTGATCGGCCGCGAGCGCGGCTATCACGGCGTCGGCTTCGGCGGCATCTCGGTCGGCGGGATCGCGCCGAACCGCAAGACGTTCTCGGGCGCGCTGCTGCCGTCCATCGATCACCTGCCGCACACGCATAACCTCGAACACAACGCGTTCTCGAAGGGCCAGCCGGCCTGGGGCGCGCATCTCGCCGACGAACTGGAGCGTATCGTCACGCTGCATGACGCATCGACGATCGCGGCCGTGATCGTCGAACCCGTGGCGGGCTCGACGGGCGTGCTGATCCCGCCGCAAGGCTACCTGCAGAAGCTGCGAGACATCTGCACGAAACACGGCATCCTGCTGATTTTCGACGAAGTGATCACGGGCTTTGGCCGCCTCGGCGCAGCGACGGCCAGCGAGTATTTCGGCGTGAAGCCCGACCTGCTGACGATGGCGAAGGCGATCAACAACGCGGCTGTGCCGATGGGCGCCGTCGCCGCGAGCCGCACGGTGCACGACACGATCGTCAACGCGGGCGCGCAGGGCGCGATCGAGCTGTTCCACGGCTACACGTACTCGGCGCATCCGCTCGCCGCGGCTGCGTGCGTCGCGACGCTCGATCTGTACCGCCGCGAAGGACTGTTCGAGCGCGCAGCATCGCTCGCGCCGAAGTTCGAGGCCGCCGCTCACGCTCTGCGCGACGCGAAGCACGTGAAGGACGTCCGCAATCTCGGCATGGTCGCGGGCATCGAACTCGAAGCGCGCGACGGCGCGCCGGGCGCACGCGCGTACGAGGCCTTCGTCAAATGCTTCGAGGCAGGCGTGCTGATCCGCTTCACGGGCGACATTCTGGCGTTCTCGCCGCCGCTGATCGTCGACGAAGCGCAGATCGAGCAGATCTTCCAGACGGTGCGCAACGCGCTGGCTTCGATCCAGTAAAGCCCGCCTGCTTCACGAGGGCGCAAGCCGCTGCGCGCGAGTCCGTGCACAGCGGCTTTTTTGCGCCTGCTTTTTTGTCTGCTCGCCGGCTGCGGGTCATGCTAGTGATGCGCCCGCGCAGCCCGCGTGTGCGCAGCCTTCTTCGCAGCCGCCGAGCGTCCCGTCGCGCCCTTCGTGGCGGCCGCCTTCTTCGCTGCCGCCGAGCGGCTTGCAGCAGGCCGTCTGGCCGCCGCCGTCTTCGTCTGCTTCGACAGCGCTTGCTTCGATGCGCCGCGTCCGCTTTCGCGCTTCAGCACGGCCTCGGAGACGCGCGAGCGCTTCGCCGTCGTTTCGCTGCCCGGCTTGCGCGCAGCTGTCTTCTTGCCTGTCGTCTTCGCGACGGCCTTCTTCGCTGCCGTGCGCTTCGCGGCAGGCGACGTCTGCTGGCCCGCAGCCGAATCCGCTGCAGCCTTCTTACGCGTGCTGGCGCTCGTCGTCCCTGCCTTCGGCTTCTTCAGCGCGACGCCCGCGCGGCGCGCCTTCGACAGACCGATCGCAATCGCCTGTTTCGCCGATTTGACGCCGTGCTTGCCTTCACGCACATGGTCGATTTCTTCCTTTACGAACTCGCCGGCCTGGGTGCTCGGCGACTTGCCGGCGCGCTTGTCGGCGGCGGCACGCTTCATCGTGGCTTTGTCGGGCATGACTGTGCTCCCTGTGACTGGTGGCCCCTGTAACGCAGCAACGGGTGTGCCGCGTCCCTCGCCGGCTGTCGATTGCATCGAAACGCCAGGCGCGCGCAAACGCCGCAAGCGCAACAGAGGCTGCGCGATGCGTGCAGAGCGTCTATGGTTTACGGGAAGGGCAAGCGATCAGGCCACCATCCAGCGACCTTCTTGCATCGAAAGGGAGACGCTTCATGAATACACCGACAGTCAGAGCAGGCACGCATATCGAAGGCATTCACTGGATCGCGGAATACTCGGAGGCGATCCACGAGATCCGCATTCTGCGCGAGGGACAGGAGGTCGACGTGCACGACGCGCCGTCGACGCTCTTCGGCGACGAAGAGAACGCCGGTTCGAAAAGCTGCGCCGATCATCGCGCGGCGGAGGCGGCTGTGCTCGCGTATCTGCGGCACTTCGTGGCCGAGCACGACGCCGAGGAGTGAGGAAGGAGTGACGCCTGGGAATGGCGCATTCAACGCGATGAAAAAGGCCAGCCCTGGCGGCTGGCCTTCTGCAAGTTCGAGGCGCGCGCCGCTTACTCGGCGGGACGCAGTTTCTTCACTTCGGCATCGGACGGCTGCACGCTCGCGCCGTCGATATAGCGGTACGACGTCATCACGCCCTTGCCGTCCTTCAGCGCGGTGACGCCGACGAACGCGCCCATCGTCGACTGGTTGTCCTGCGGGCGATAGGTGATGGGACCGAACGGCGTATCCACGTTGAGGCCCTTGAACGCCGCCGCGAGCTTGTCGGGATCGGTCGAACCGGCCTTCTTGATGCCGTTCGCAATCGACATCAGCGCCGCATAGCCGACTACGGAACCCAGGCGCGGATAGTCGTGATACTTCGCCTCATAATCGGCGACAAACTTCTTGTTTGCGGGCGTATCGACGGAATACCACGGGTAGCCCGTCACGATCCAGCCGACGGGCGCTTCCGCACCGAGCGTGTCGAGATAGTCGGGCTCGCCCGTCAGCAGCGAGACCACGCTGCGGTCCTTGAAGAGCCCGCGCGTATTGCCTTCGCGGACGAACTTGCCGAGGTCCGCGCTGAACAGCACGTTGAAGATCGCGTCGGGCTTCGCGTCGGCAAGCGCCTGCACGGTCGCGCCGGCATCGAGATTACCCAGCGGCGTCGCCTGTTCGGTGACGAACTCGACGTCGGGCTGCGCGGCCTTCAGCAGCTTCTTGAACGTCGCGGCCGCCGACTGCCCGTATTCATAGTTCGGATAGACGAGCGCCCAGCGCTTCTTCTTCAGCTTCGCCGCCTCGGGCACGAGCATCGCGACCTGCATGTACGTGGACGGGCGCAGACGGTACGTGTACTTGTTGCCGTCGGCCCAGACGATCTTGTCGGTGAGCGGTTCGGCGGCGAGGAAGAACATGCGCTTCTGCTTCGCGAAGTCCGTCAGCGCGAGGCCCGTATTCGACAGATAGCCGCCGAACAGCAACTGCACCTGCTCGCGCGCGATCAGTTCCTGCGCGACGCGGATCGTGTCGCCGGGATTGGCATTGTCGTCGCGCGACACCACTTCGAGCTTCTTGCCGAGCACGCCGCCTGCCGCATTCACCTGATCGAGCGCGAGATTCCAGCCGTTCCTGTACGGCATCAGGAAAGCGGGTTGCGCCTTGTAGCTGTTGATTTCGCCGAGCTTGATGGTCTGCTGCGCGGATGCGCCGGGCGCCGCGAGCGACACACCTAGGGAAACGGCCAGCGTAGCGGCGATGCGGAAAGTCCATGCTGCGCGCGAGGTCATGCGTCACTCCGTTTATTGTCGGTTGATTGGTGCGGCGGCGCGGGCCGCCGGACGGTGCTGCATCGTACCGGAGTTTTGCGCGCGCGCCCGGGAGCGCGCCGCGCATGCCGCGCCGTTACCGATCATTAAACGCCCAGGTACGCGCGCCGGACGACATGATCTTGCGCAAGTTCGCGCATCGTGCCGCTGAAACGGATCTGGCCTTTTTCGAGTACGTACGCGCGGTCGCTGACCAGTTCGGCGAAATGCACGTTCTGCTCGGACAGCAGAATGGACAGGCCCTCGCGCTTCAGTTCGAGAATCATGTTCGCCATCTGTTCGACGATCACGGGCGCGACGCCTTCGGACGGTTCGTCGAGCAGCACCAGATACGGATTGCCCATCAGCGTGCGCGACACGCTGAGCATCTGCTGCTCGCCGCCGCTCATCTGGCCGCCCGGGCGCTTCGGCATTTCGCCGAGATTCGGGAACAGTTTGAAGAGTCTGTCCGGCGTCCATGACGGCGCACCCGCGCGCGGCGGCTGGCGTCCCGTGTCGAGGTTTTCCATCACCGTGAGCGCCGAAAACACGCGCCGGTCTTCGGGCACGTAGCCCAGACCCATGCGCGCAATCTTGTGCGGCGGCAGCGGGGAGATATCCGTTCCATTGAAATGGATCGAGCCTTCGCGGCGTGGCATGAGGCCCATGATCGACTTCATCGTCGTCGATTTGCCCGCGCCGTTACGGCCCATCAGCGCGACCACTTCGCCGCGCGCCACTTCGAGATTCACGTCGAAGAGAATATGCGCGCGCCCGTAGTACGCGTTCAGGCGTTCGACTTTCAGCATCGGTGCGTTCATTCGTGCGACCCCGCGCTGTTTTCGGAAGCGCTTGCGGACGATAACGTCGCGTGCGGTTGAAACGTCTTCCCCGTGCCGAAGTAGACGGCCTGCACGTTCGCGTCGTTGCGTATCGTGTCCGCGTCGCCTTGCGCGATCAGCTTGCCGCGCGCGAGCACGATCATCCGGTCGGCGCTCGCGAACACGACGTCCATGCTGTGCTCGGTGAACAGCACCCCGATGTTGCGCTCGACGGCGAGGCGCTTCGTCAGCGCCATCAGGTCGTTGCGTTCCTGCGGCGCCATGCCCGCCGTCGGCTCGTCCATCAGCAGCAGCTTCGGACGGTTCGCGAGCGCGACGGCCATTTCGACGCGCTTCACGTCGCCATATGCGAGCACGCTGCACGCGCGCTGCGCATGTGCAGCCATGCCGACCTGATCGAGCAGTGCGATCGATTCGTCCGCGAAGTGCGACGCCGCGCGTTTCCACAGGCCGTACAGACGCTTTTCGCGCGACATGAGCGCCATCTGAACGTTTTCCAGCACGGTCATCGAGTTGAACGTCGCCGCGACCTGAAACGTGCGGCCGACGCCGCGCCGCCAGATATTGCGCGGGCGCATGCCGACGAGTTCGTGTCCGTCGAGCATCACGGAGCCGCGCGTCGGACGCAGTTGTCCGTTGACGATGTTGAAGCACGTCGATTTGCCCGCGCCGTTCGGACCGATCAATGCGAGCAGTTCACCGGGGTTCACGTCGAACGACACGTCGTCGACAGCTTTCACGCCGCCGAACGACATCGACAGATTCGATACGCGCAGAAGGCTCATTGCGCGCCTCCTTCCGGGCGGGCGTCGTCGCGCTCTGAGCGTTCGAAGCGTTCGCTGATGAAGCCCACGATGCCTTGCGGAAAAGCGATCACCAGCAGCAGGATCGCGACGCCGAGCAGCGCCTGCCAGTAATCCGTCTGACGCGCGACGGCATCCTGCAGCCACGTGAACAGCGCCGCGCCCGCGACTGGCCCCGTCAGCGTCTGGATGCCGCCGAGCAGCACCATCACGAGGCCGTCGACGGACCGGCTCACGCTGATCACCTCCGGCGAAATCGTGCCTTTCGAAAATGCGTACAGCGAACCGGCGAGTCCGCAGAACAGCGACGCGATGACGAACGCGGCCCATTGCACGCGCTTCGTGTCGATGCCAATCGCTTCCGCGCGCAGTGTCGAATCGCGCGACGCGCGCATCGCGTAGCCGAGCGGCGAGAACAGCATGCGGCGCAACAGCCACACGCCGGGTACGGCGCACGCGAGCGTCAGGTAGTAGTACGCAACCGGCGACGACAGCCAGTTCGACGGCCACAAGCCGAGGATGCCGTTGCTGCCGCCTGTGACGTCGTCCCATTGATACACGACCGACCACACGATCTGCGCGAACGCGAGCGTGAGCATCGCCAGATAGACGCCCGACAGCCGCACGCAGAACCAGCCGAACACCAGCGCGCCGAGCACGGCGAGGATCGGTCCAAGGACGAGGGCCGCTTCCATCGGCAGGTCGAGCACTTTCAGAAAGAGCGCCGCGCCGTACGCACCGAGGCCGAAGTACGCGGCATGACCGAACGAGTGCATGCCGCCCGGTCCCATGATGAAGTGCAGGCTCGCGGCGAACAGAACGGCGATCAGGATTTCGACGAGCAGCACGGGCATGTAGGGAAACACATTCGCCGCGAGGGGCGCGAGTACGAGTATGGCGAGCAGGCAGGCGGCGAGCGCTTTTACGCGTTTGCCTGCGGGCTTCAGGGGCGCTTCGGGTGTCGTCGTCGCGCGCACGGCCGACGTGGGACGCCCCAGCAAACCCCACGGCCGCACGACGAGCACGACGGCCATCACGACGAACTCCGCGACGAGCGTGAAGCGGCTCAGTGAGAAGCCGATGCCGAACAGCGACACATGTCCGATGCCGATGCACAGCGCCTTGATTTCCGCGATCAGCAGGGCCGCGATGAACGCGCCCGGAATCGACCCCATGCCGCCGACCACGACGACGACGAAGGCATTGCCGATGGTCTCGAGATCGAGCGACAGATTGGCCGACATGCGCGGCCCCTGTAGCGCGCCACCCAGTCCCGCGAGAAACGCACCGACGAAGAACACGCCTGTGAAGAGCCACGCCTGGTTGATGCCGAGCGCGCCGAGCATCTCGCGGTCTTGAGTCGCTGCGCGCACGAGTGTGCCCCAGCGGGTTTGTGTCAACGCGTACCAGAGTGCGAGCAGCACGAGCGGACCGATGACGATGAGGGCGATGTCGTAGGTCGGGAGTTGATGGCCGAGCAGTTCGACGGCACCGGCGAGATGCGGCGCGCGTGGGCCGAAGAGGTCTTGCGGGCCCCAGATGGCGAGTGCCGCGTCGCGGAAGATCAGTACTAGCGCGAAGGTAGCGAGCAGGTGGAAGAGTTCGGGCGCTTTGTAGATGCGCCTTAGCACGAGGAATTCGACGAGCGCGCCGAGTGTGCCGATTATCAGCGCTGAGGCTACGATGGATAGCCAGAAGCCTGTTGTCGTTGCGCCGAAGCGGCTCGTGATGGTGTAGGCGACGTAGACGCCTAGCATGTAGAACGAGCCGTGCGCAAAGTTGACGATGCGGGTCACCCCGAAGATCAGCGATAGGCCCGCTGCCACGAGGAAGAGCGCCGAGGCGTCGGCGAGTCCATTCACGAGTTGAACGAGCAGGTTCGGGAGCATTTTTTTGCCTGCGGCGCCTGGGGTTGGTTGGATTTGCGGTCGGCAGCAGGTATACCCGAAATGCTTGTGGTTTGCAGAAGGTTTTTTTGGTCTGCGACTGGGTATTTCGCTGGGATCTGTGATTTCGTATCGGTGATCGGGACGCCGCAGAATCTGACGGACTTCACCCAGCAGGGTTTCGGCGGACGCACGGGGGCGATGTGCAGCGTCGTCGCCAGTTCAGAACGCGTCGGTGTGACGACGCGGGATTGCGCGGTCACGGTCGATTGTCCGGCCGTACCGGGCGCGACGTGGCGCGCCTGTGCGAGCCAGTATACGTAGAACGATACCGGCGCAATGATCCTGCATGGGCGGGCTTGTCCCGCTGACGATTAACATGTCGGCGACCGAACGCGAGGCGCGCGAGAATCTGGTGAAGAGTATCGTGGCCGGGATCGCGGCTGCGGGTGGTGTCAATGCGGCAACCGTGACAGGCGCGGGGCAGATGGAGGTGGAGAACAATGAGTTGGCGATGCCGAGTGCGGCACCGCCGTCGTGGTTAGCAGGCATCAAGGGTATCCGTGGATCAAGTTATCGGGACGATGGCTTGAGCTTGCAGGCTTCAAGGCAGGCAAGCAGGTGAGGATTGAGGTTCACCACGGCAGGCCCGTCATCACGCCAGACTGAACGGCGCTACAAACAGCAACCCCGGCCGCGGCCGGGGTTGCTGTTTGCGAGACATGATCTCGATCATTCCCTTCGTTGATAAGCACGCAGTTCTAACGTGCTATCACAAAGCGGCTTCGGCGCGTCGGTCCGAACGCATTGCATATCAACTAACTCATGCTCGAAGTGCGATGCCAATTCGGACCCTACCTCGTCCATCGCCTCTCTGTCTTCATCTGTTATTGCACCGTCAAACACTACTTGCACCAGTATATTTTCGCCAGCAACACCACAACTCACGGAGCGGATATTCGCACTGACGTACCCGAGAAGGGAGGCTTGCAACGCTAACAACAACCGAATTCGAAAGTCCTTATTCATCAGGGCCTCCCCGGAACAATGTGAACTCCGTCCTTCCTATAGTGAATGATGCCATTTGTCGTTGGGACCTGATCTCCCGTAACCGGATCAACATAATTACCGATAACCGATCCGAAATTCACACGCTCTCTGGATCGCGGCTGGCCAGGCGCAACATTATTCGCAGGCTGGCCAGTTCCTGCAAAGTGGTCCACGAGCTCTTGCGGATCAGGATAGGTCAACTCGCTTCGGCCAGGAATGAAGTTATTGTGATCCGGCTGATGCTTACCTTGCCTGCCCGCGTTAATCGTCGGGCCATCTCCGTTGGTCGCAAGCGTCGCATTACCCGCCCCATACCCCGATGTGTCCGATCGGAATTCGTTGCGTTATCTCGCCTCCTAGTTTCTATAGAGAGAACAACAATGTCGCTTTCTGCTCCGTGGATGCCTCCAAGAATTGATTCAGCGTCTTTAACTCTCTAAGAAGGTTTTCGTTGGTGACATTCGCTGTAATGGCCGTGCCGTCCGGAAGACGCCTGAATGCGAAATCGAGAACGTTTCGCTCGCTGGACTCAACAGAAGTAATCAACTCAACTTGGCCAAGGTAGATGCGAGGTCTCGTACGACACATGAATCCGCTTCCTCTTCCCTCAAACTGGTCGCCTGTCGGTAGCATAGGGATCGGTGTGCCTGTACCTCCTATTCCTGCCGGGAGTTTTCCGTCTCCACCTAGATTGAAGGAGGAACACTGCCGTTAGACCCATTTACGGCCATCATAACGGAATCAACCAGTCCCTTAACCGCATCTCCACTGCCTTAAATCTTGCGTAGAGTCGAAACCGAAATATTCGGGATGCTTGGTCACGGCGCAACCAGCATTAGTTATCGCTTGCCCATACCCCGGTTTGTCGTACTACGGGTTACTTGCTAACTCCTTAATCCCGTCTTCCAGCATCGCTTTGAATTCGCTTAGATCGAAGTGCCATATACCGTTATTAGCTGCTGGATAAATCTCGATCTCGTAACTACGGCCTGGCTCTTTCGATACCTCCGCGACTTGTCTGTTCTCATGCCAGATTTCAAAGACCATGCTTTCACGATCAGGTGGGCTAGTCACCATCGCTTCCAATTTGCTCATTTTGCTTTCGGCTCCAAGAATTTGATGAATTTCCCGTCCGCGCTATAGCGAAGGCCGCACCCATCAGGCGCGGTAACGTCGATCACATCGCCGAAACGGCCTGTGTTCCTCTGAATCACGGTACTGCCCGGATCATTCAGAATTCCGTTTGCAATGTTACCTGCGTGCCATCAGGAAGTGTCTTCCCTGACCACGTATTCCCAAATTGATCAACGCCCAGCGTAGCCTTCGGATCGTTTGCCACACCGGTAAGCAACGCCCGGTTTGCAGGCGTATCTGCAATATGCCGGGTTGTTTGTGAAGTCTTAACTGTTTTTGAACAGTTTGAGTCCAACCTCCAATTTTTGCCGAACATCGCGCGAGTGCCGCTTCTTCATATAAGCACCGACGTCTAATATTTTTAGCATTGGAGGATTTTCTTCGGCATAGTTACCACGTGGAATCTCGATTTCCGCGATCTCGGTTCGACTCACAAGCACCCAGTAAATATCCTCTGCCTGTTCTGGTATCCAATGCACCACAATCGCATGATTCAGTTCTGGAAAGAAGCGGCGTAGAGCCCTGCCCAAAGCATCAGCCTCATTACCAGAAAGCAAGCTCGCGGAACTCTGAAGCAAATCCTGCCGAATTGCTTCTGCTGCCATCTGTTTGCTTGTACTCATTTCAATTTCCCGGGAAAGGCGGTTACAAGATTTCCGTATTTGTCTGTCATGACAGTCATTACGGACGTGGGTTGACCATTGTTGAACCTGTCTGTCCCGATGGGACTTCCCACATCGACCTCCCTAACATATCTAACTCCCTGCGAACTTTGCACTTCCCGAATAATCGGAGTAGATACCGTTTTCGGATCTTTCAACAGATCAAGAACATCACTCTGACTAATAGTGAACTGGCTTGCATTGACCGTTGGATCAAGGTGGCGATCAACCAAATGATTTACGCCGTCGCTGTCTAGGTTGATGCGTGACTGCGCTCTTCCAGGTGGATTAACGCCGTCAGATGCCGATTGCGGGGTATTCCCATCGCCACTCCCTCTATTGAGCGTCGCATTGCTGGCCCCATACCCCGAGTCCGCCCCGCTCACCGACGTTATCACATAGTCAATCAGCCCCTTGGCCACATTCACAACCGGTGGCGTTTTGAAGATGCCGTCGATCACGTCCGATCCCGACGGCGTCGTCATCGGCGTACCCGCCTTGATCGTCCGATCAAGCTCGGTCGCCGGATCCGCGATCACACCATCGCCCTTGCCCGCTGTCTCACCCCTGAAACCCGGCAGCCTGAACCCCGCCAGCCACGCAGGCGGCGAGGCCATCGGCATCGCCAACTGATTATTCTCCACCTCCATCTGCCCCGCGCCTGTCGCGGTCGCCGCATTCACACCACCCGCCGCCGCGATCCCGGCGACGATACTCGTCACCAGGTTCTCGCGCGCCTCGCGGTCTGCCGCCGACATGTTCGTCGTCGGTCCAAGAAGAGTGCCAAGCACCGAGCTTGCCGCCGCACCCATCGCGCCTGAACCGCAACTCTGACTGCTCGCCGCCGCGCCAGCACAACCGACAATCGCATGCAAGGCGGCGCGTGCCGCGTCGCTATCCATCGAATCGGCGATCTGCTTGACCTGATTTGCGCCGAGCTCCTGGAGATACGCCACCGTCGCGCTCTGCGCAAACTGGCCCATGCTCCCGGTCACGTTGCCGCCCGCTGATGCCGAGTGCGGCACCGCCGTCGTGGTTACCAGGCATCAAGGGTATCCGTGGATCAAGTTATCGGGACGATGGCTTGAGCTTGCAGGCTTCAAGGCAGGCCAGCAGGTGAGGATTGAGGTCCACCACGGCAGGCTCGTCATCACGCACGATTGCACGACGCTACAAACAATAAACCCAGCTCGAAGCTGGGTTTATTGTTAAATGAGTTCAAACGACCCGGCAATGCATTCAATTACATCACCCGACTGCATTTCTAGCCTTGCAGTAACATTGGTCCCCGCATTACTCACCTCGACCTTGTAAATACTCACACTAGGCCCCCACGGATGCTGACGCGGCAGAACCAACGAAACAAGGTTCTTTGCAATCCAAGTCCGCCGCGTCGAAGTCGAATCGAGCATTTCTATTTCTAACTCCCCGATCTGCCAGCTAACGTTAAGGCTGACCAAGGTCCAATCGTGACAGTCGTTCGTGTTCATTTTTTCAACGGTAGATGAGCATCTGGTGATTCAGATGGCACTTGCTTGCCATTTATATCAAGTCTTGCTCCTGACGAGTCGTTGACATGGCAATGAGGGCAAGGTTCGTCCGGGTGGATCAGCACTCGTTGTTCGCCGGTAGCAGGATCAACGTAAGCACCTCGCCCATTCATCGGATCCGGGCCTTTTGGAATTAACCCTTGGTCGATCGCGTGCCGAGCGATGTCTTGAGCGGACTTGCCTGCAACATCGCTCGGGTTGATTTGCGGAGATGCAGTCTGGTTTGCGTCTTGCGCGTTTCCACCACTGTTGAACGTCGCATTCCCCGCCCCATACCCCGAGCCCGCCCCGCTCACCGACGTTATCACATAGTCAATCAGCCCCTTGGCCACATTCACAACCGGTGGCGTTTTGAAGATGCCGTCGATCACGTCCGATCCCGACGGCGTCGTCATCGGCGTACCCGCCTTGATCGTCCGATCAAGCTCGGTCGCCGGATCCGCGATCACACCATCTCCCTTGCCCGCTGCCTCACCCCTGAAACCCGGCAGCTTAATAAGACCCGGCAACCACGACGGCGATGCCACACTCGGCATCGCCAACTGATTATTCTCCGCTTCGATCTGCCCCGCGCCTGTCGCGGTCGCCGCATTCACACCACCCGCCGCCGCGATCCCGGCCACGATACTCGTCACCAGGTTCTCGCGCGCCTCGCGGTCTGCCGCCGACATGTTGGCCGTCGGTCCAAGAAGAGTGCCAAGCACCGAGCTCGTCGCCGCACCCATCGCGCCTGAACCGCAACTCTGACTGCTCGCCGCCGCGCCAGCACAACCGACAATCGCATGCAAGGCGGCGCGTGCCGCGTCGCTATCCATCGAATCGGCGATCTGCTTGACCTGATTTGCGCCGAGTTCCTGGAGATACGCTACCGTCGCGCTCTGCGCAAACTGGCCCATGCTCCCGGTCACGTTGCCGCCCGCTGCCACCGTCAGCGCAGTCAACACCTGACGATACGAGCCGCCCGGCCCCCATTCCGCATTGATCTGGTCGGCCTGCTGCTGTGCCGCCGCGCGCTGCTCCGCGCTCAGCTTCGGATCGTGGGCGGCGGCTGTGGCCGCATCCGCTTCCTTCGCCCGGTTGTTCACGAACGTCCCGGCCTGATTGATGAACTGGCTCGTGATATCGAACCCGGCTTCGATCTTGTCCTTGTCGAAGATCCGTGCAATCGTGGCCTGCGTGCCAGTGGTATCGCGGCTGATGCTCGCGACGGCTTCGTCGGCCGTCTGCCCGGTCAGTTGCTGCTGCCTGTTGCCGTCGGTGATGCGGATTGCGCCGCCACTGATCGCGCTCTTCGTGGTTGAACTGGCGTCGCCCGATGCACCCATGACGACAGGAGGGGCCATCGTCACGCCGCCTGCACCCGGCAATGTCGTCCCCGGAACCGGATTGACATTGGTCGCCGTGCCACGCTGGGTCTTGCCGATGTCGCCGCCATAGCCCCCACCGATGCCGACCGACGAGCCGCTATACGACGCACGGTTTTCGATGTCCGAATGCGTCAGCGTTGCCGTCGTCAGACTGTTCAGGCCATTGTCGACCGCCGCGCCGCTACTCGCGATCACGCCGCCTTTCAGATCGGTATTGCCTTTGACCTTGATCTGGACTGCCTGATTAAGTTGCTGCGATATTTGGCAAGCCGATCGAAAGCACGCCGGACTGAACGATTCCACAAACAGCAAACCCGACACAAGGCCGGGTTTGTTAGTCTTGTTACGTCTCTATGCACACTTTTCCAAGTCAGACCGTGCAATCTCGACAGTTTTCAGAAACTCTGCAAGACTAAACTTCATTCTCACATTCTCCGGCAAGACATACAGATCAGCCAGGAACTCGATTTCCATCTCGTCATTTCCACCTTCTTTGTCTAAAACGCAAAGCCGCTGACCGTTGAAGCTTATCTCGGCCATAAGGTGTTCGTGATCCATGTCACTAACGAAGTCAATACTAAATCCAGTCATTCGATTCACCTTATTTCCTCGGATCCAAGAAGCCAGAGAACGAACCGTCGGCATTAAACCTTATCCCCTGTCCATTGGGCAAACGGAATTCAACACCTCCACGCGAGAGGTTCGTCTGCGTTGTGGACGGGTCGTTTAAGACCTGGTTCACAAACTCGCTTGCTGCAGCATTCTTATCCGTAATAGAGCCCGTAAGTGGTTCAAATGTGCCACCGGGACGGCCAGCGTGTTTGTCCCACGCTCTCGCAGCAGCCGACAGACCAGAATCGTTAATCGGTTGATTCGCTGCATTTTGTAGGTCGCTGGTATTGCTAGTACTGGCGCCCCCGTTTGAGCCCTGCGCATTACCATTATCACCGCTGCTCAGCGTCGCATTCCCCGCCCCATACCACGATCATTCGCACCTGACACGCCTGTCGTTGTCGAAGCCGGTTTTCCTCTGACGCAGCAACCACCTGCAAACAGATTTTGCCTGACACGCATCGGAGCCTGCAATTTCTTGCCCACCAGTTCAATGGAGGAACTGATTATGGCTGACGCCAATCTTAATGCATTGACCGCTCATCCCGAGCGGCGTGTGACCATCCAACAGTCGCTGCGATACCGGCGCTTCTCGCCACGCCCACGCAGGCCGCCGCCGCTTTATGCCTGGCTCAAGCTCTCCGGGCGATGGCTCGAACTCGCAGGCTTCGAAGCAGGGCAGCATGTGAGAGTCAAAGTTGAACACGGCAGGCTCATCATTACGCCAGCCTGAACGCCTGCCACAAACGACAAACCCAGCTCAAGGCTGGGTTTGTTATTGCTCACATTACGATTGGTAGTCCTCGAACTCCCATGCAACCATCCTGGATAACTTCGTTGCTATCGTCTTCCAGTCATCGCCGTCGCATTCAGCAACATAGCTCTGGATGTACTTCTCTATAGACGCCAAACTGTACTCTCGAACAATGAGCAAGTGACGCCCCCAACGGGGTTCCGTCACGGTTTGCCTCAACCATTCCGGTGTACAAACACAAAGCTCGAAATCGTCTGCACCTGAAGTCTCAGCCAATCCAATACGAAGGCGGATATTCAGATAGAAACATGAGGGATCGTCTGGAGTAAATGTCCTCAGATCAAACTCGTCGCACGATATTGCCTTTACGACCGCATACATAGCTGCTCCTTACTTGGTCACATTCAAGTGCCCGTTACCTGTCTTCGCCCGCTGCCCCGTTATTGAATTGATCGTATAAGTTTCGAAGTTCGCTTGCACTCCAGTCGTTGCAAACTGGGAATCCTTTTCGCTCGGCATACGATAAACGCGCGTTACCGCAACCGCTGCCTGACCATTTCGCCCTGGCGCGACTAGCACGCCGCAAATGACCAACCCTGCCAGCGCGTGAGAATCACCATCAAGCACGGCGGGCTTGCCGTCACACCGGATTGAACGACGCTGCACTACAAACCCAGCGCGAGACTGGTTTGTTGTCTGTCGCCAAAGACAACTCAGTGCCTTCTATCAAATCGCTCATCCTTGGCGCTGTCCGATTTAAATCCCATTAGCAAACCAACCTCCAATAATTTGACGGCTGCCTTACCAGAAATCGTGTACGGAAACTGCTCTAACGCCCTATTTATGTATTCAAACGCAAGCCCATACTCCCCTGCAAATTCGATAAATTCCCGAATTTGCGCCATCTCGTCTCCATAGGACATCCCACCTGATGGATAAGATTTGCCAACCTCCGGCTGCTTCTCCATCTCTTCCAGAACCAGCATTAAGCTGGATTCAATAAATTCATAATCTGATTGATTCGTCACTTCGGATTTCTCGGTAAATTTGTCGGATACCCAGTCACAATACGCCCCTTATTCGGATCGACGACCACTTTGATATCAACCCCGTTGACCGTACCCGTCCCTGTTACATATCCATTCGCTGATGGATTAGACGATTGGGTTTTCGGATCGGTAGCTATATCAGAGATGGCATCGGTAATGTCCTGCGCGCTCCACGTAGAAGGAAACTCTGATTTTCCTGCTTTCCCAACGCCTGAGAGATGGCCGCCAGAAGTTGGCCCATCGCCATAGAGAACATGCGTTTCCGCTTTCGGGTCAAGAAGCGAGTTATTGTCACCCTCGCCATCGTGTTTCCGCTATTAAGCGTCGCATTACCAGGCAAATACGCCGGCTGTTGCCGGGTTCATAAAAATTAAAGAGACAGATCAGCGCTTGCCTGCTTTAAGACAGCCTCCTGCAGAAAATTACGAAGAGTCATCAATTCGCCCAGGAATGCTTCCGTCTTAGCCGTAGCCTTCAAAGGTGTCCAATCCACTGCCCATCCATGTACAAATTCAACTGTTGGCGTAGTAACGTCTCGCAAACCTTGAATTTTCTGATCAATTTTTTGGGCAATAACAATAAGAACCTCCGTATCCGCCAAGTCCTCTTCATATTGATCAAACATAGTTCCACAGGTTGCATTTACCTCGGACCAGAATCCTGTGGCAAACAGCCATTCGGAGAGTAACCCAGATAGCCTCAGCGTTTGCGAATGACCACTGTCACTGGTAACGGATACAGACGATTCCTTCATTTTCACGATAGACCTCACTTTTTAATTGGGTCAATATTGTTGAAATGAGTCAGACCATTTCTTATATCTGACGATACTCCCGTCTGCGTTGTCTTATCCGGCTTAATTAATAGAACGTTGTTTGGAATTTGATTTCCACTCTTGTCCAAGTACGGGCCGCTGGCACTCTCGACTCTGAAGTAATTTCCGGCGTTGTCGTAAACGACAGAATCGCCAGTCACAGGATTCGTATAGACCGTCTTCCCGGACTGAGTGTACTTGACTTGGGGATTCGGCCCCGCGATATCTTTGACTGCTTGGTCTAGCGAAGCATCCGACCAGTTTGAACTGTTTGCGGCCGCTCGATTCGCCCCATTTGGGTTATAGACAGGACTATCTACTATTCCGTCTTTGTTCCCGCTGTTCAGCGTGGCATTACCGCGCCCATACCCCGAGCCCGCCCCGCTCACCGACGTTATCACATAGTCAATCAGCCCCTTGGCCACATTCACAACCGGTGGCATCTTGAAGATGTCGTCGATCACCTTCGATCCCGACGGCGTCGTCATCGGCGTACCCGCCTTGATCGTCCGATCAAGCTCGGTCGCCGGATCCGCGATCACACCATCGCCCTTGCCCGCTGTCTCCCCCCTGAAACCCGGCAGCCTGAACCCCGCCAGCCACGCAGGCGGCGAGGCCATCGGCGGCGCCAACTGATTATTCTCCACCTCCATCTGCCCCGCGCCTGTCGCGGTTGCAGCATTTACACCACCCGCCGTCGCGATCCCGGCCACGATACTCGTCACCAGGTTCTCGCGCGCCTCGCGGTCTGCCGCCGACATGTTGGCCGTCGGTCCAAGAAGAGTGCCAAGCACCGAGCTTGCCGCCGCACCCATCGCGCCTGAACCGCAACTCTGACTGCTCGCCGCCGCGCCAGCGCAACCGACAATCGCATGCAAGGCGGCGCGTGCCGTGTCGCTATCCATCGAATCGGCGATCTGCTTGACCTGATTTGCGCCGAGCTCCTGGAGATACGCCACCGTCGCGCTCTGCGCAAACTGGCCCATGCTCCCGGTCACGTTGCCGCCCGCTGCCACCGTCAGCGCAGTCAACACCTGACGATACGAGCCGCCCGGCCCCCATTCCGCATTGAGCTGGTCGGCCTGCTGCTGTGCCGCCGCGCGCTGCTCCGCGCTCAGCTTCGGATCGTTGGCGGCGGCTTTGGCCGCATCCGCTTCCTTCGCCCGGTTGTTCACGAACGTCCCGGCCTGATTGATGAACTGGCTCGTGATATCGAACCCGGCTTCGATCTTGTCCTTGTCGAAGATCCGTGCAATCGTGGCCTGCGTGCCAGTGGTATCGCGGCTGATGCTCGCGACGGCTTCGTCGGCCGTCTGCCCGGTCAGTTGCTGCTGCCTGTTGCCATCGGTGATGCGGATTGCACCGCCACTGATCGCGCTCTTCGTCATCGAACTGGCATCGCCCGATGCACCCATGACGACAGGAGGGGCCATCGTCACGCCGCCTGCACCCGGCAATGTCGTCCCCGGAACCGGATTGACATTGGTCGCCGTGCCACGCTGGGTCTTGCCGATGTCGCCGCCATAGCCCCCACTGATGCCGACCGACGAACCGCTATACGACGCACGGTTTTCGATGTCCGAATGCGTCAGCGTTGCCGTCGTCAGACTGTTCAGGCCATTGTCGACCGCCGCATCGCTACTCGCGATCACGCCGCCTTTCAGATCGGTATTGCCCTTGACGTTGATCTGGAACCCACCATCGCCCGCCTTGATGCCCGATTGCCCGGTCACGCTCGCATAGTTGCTGTTGAGCTTCTCCTGATTGAAGTTCGCAGACACGCTCGAACTGCCCGCGCAGATCGGCGGCACACACACGCTCACCGATACGCCGCCGCTTGCCTGCTTCGAGTCGTAATGGCTCGTATCCTGCAAGCTCTCGACATTCAGGTTCCCGCCGACATTCGCGACGACCTGCTGCCCGTCCGCCACCGCGCCCGCGAGATTCGTGTCGCCACCGGATTGCAGCGTGAGCACATTGCCTGCGTTGACATGTGTATTCGTCCACGTTGCATCGTCGCCGTTGCCGTGGCCCTTTGTGCCCGACACGCCGGCCTGGAACGAGATGCCGTTCTGCTGACCAACGCCGATCGTGACGCCGATGCTCGCATTCGAACCGCTGTTCTCGCTGCGCATGCTGTCCAAATTCTGCGCGGCCTGCAGGTTGATGCTGCCCTGCGCGTTGAGCGTAGCGTTGTTGCCCGCCGTGACATCGCTGCCGGTCACGTTGATATTGCTGTTCGCGCCGGCACCCGCCGCAACGATGTTGACGTTGTGCCCCGCGCTGATCGTGCTGCCCGCAGCAGTAGTGGAAGACGCCGACGTGTTGCTGTGACTGTGGCTCGAACCAAGCGATACGTTGACGCCAACGCCGCCGAGATGGCCCGGATCGCTCGCCACGGCATCGTAAGCATTCTTGCCAGCGAGTCCCGTAGTCGCTGCCGACAGCGCATCGAGCCGCGCATCGCCCCTGGTCTGCTTCACATCCCTGCGCATCTGGTTCGCAGTCTGGACTGCCGCGATAACCGGGCTGCTCAACCCCGCCGTGATACCCGTCTGACTGAACGACTGCTGCTCGTTCCGCGTCGACAGGTTTTGTGCGGCGTCGACCGTGACAGTCTTGCCCGCGAGATTCAGGTCGTTGCCCGCGTGCAGGGTGCTGCCCGTCACATGCAGATCGTCGCCCGACGTGACGCCCAGATTGCCGTTCAGCGAACCAACCGTGCTCGCGTTGTTCGTCACCTGCGTCGCCTGCTGCGCATCCGTCGTCTTGCGCGATCCGATGCTGTAACCCTGCAAGCCACCGTCAAGCTGGTTCAGCGGATTCAGGCCCGAAAGGAAACCGTATTCGCGCTTCTGAGAGTCGCTCTGCGTGCTTTGCGCATCCTGCGACGTAGTGATGTTCACGTTGCCCGTCGCGGCAAGTTTCACGTCGTTCGTGCCGACGACATTGCTGCCCTGGACCGTCAGATCCCTGCCCGACCGGATATCGACCGTATCGCCCGAGATCGTGCTGCCGACGCCGATGTTCGCCTGCGATGCACTCATCTCGTCCGTGGTCGATCCGTGGACGATGCTGCCGCGCTTCGATTGCGTTGCTGTATAGCTGTCGCGTTCCTCGCGCGCATCGTTGATGGTGACGTTGCCCGTTGCCGCGATGTTCGCCGCCCCCGTGTCCGTCGACAGCGACGAGCCCGTGAGCGTCACATTGCCTTTGGTCGCGTCAGTGCTGACTGCCGCAAGCATGCCGTTGCCGCCCGCCTTGAACGCCGTGCCGACAGCCTGTTCGTCATAGCTGCGATCGACTTCCTTGCGCGTCCTGTCGTCGGTCGCGACATTGTTGTTGGACTCAGTGTTCGTGACCGACGTGGCCGTCAGATTGCCGCCCGCAACAGCAGCCATGTCGCCGCCTGCGCTGACCGTCGCGCCCCTGAACGTCATATCGTTGCCGCTTTGCATCGCGAGACTGCCGCCCGCGCTGATCGCGCTGGTTTCGTTCGCCGTGGCGCCCGATTCCCAATGGTGATTCGCGTTCTTCGTGACTGACTGTGACGTCTGCGCTTCAACCGTATCGATGTTGACGTCATGACCGGCCGTGATCTGCGCATTGCCGCCCGCGTTGATGAGCGCGCCATGTACGTTCAGATCATTGCCCGCCGCGATCACCATGTCGCCCGTCGATGCTATCGTGCCCTGTGCACCGATTAGCGTCTGGTTCACCCTGCTGTTGCTAACCGTCGAACTCAAGCCAACGGTGTCGACTAACGTGGTGTTCACGATGTCGTGACCCGCGAGCACAGCGACACGATTGCCCGTGATCTGGCCCGATGCGTTCACCACATCATTCGTCGCCGAGATGACCGTCGTCCCGTTCGCGCTGCTGCTGCCGATCGCGCCGCCCCGGTTCACGATGTCCGTCGCGCTGATAACCGTCTGCAAGCCGCCCTTGATGACGCCCGAACTCACGGCGCTTCCCGTCGCGTGAATCTCGACATCGTCGGCTGCGATCAGCGCGCCCGTCGGTTGCAGGTCGTTCGCGTGCGCGTGCGCGAGATACACGACAGGCGCAAGCACCTGTTGCGTGCTGCCGTCCGGCAGCGTGACGGTCTGGTTGACGAGCCACACGATATCACTCGTCAGCGCATCCATCTGCGCGGCCGTCAGCGCCATGCCCGGTTCGAGACTGAACTCCTTCACGACGTTCACGCCGTTGGTCATCAGCGCGCGGTATTCGTCCTCGTTGTTCGTATAGCCTTGCAGATACACGCGGCCCGTCAGTTGCGTGATCTGGTTGCGCACCATCTGTTCTTCATACAGACCGTCGCCCAGGCGCTTTTCCACCTTCGACGGATCAAGGCCCAACTGTCCGAGCATGTAATCGCTCGAAATGAAGTTCGTATAGCGGGTCAGGCGTGAATCAGTCGCGATCAGGTAAGACGCACCTGGCGCTGTATTGAATGTGTACAGCCCGCTCTTTGGCAACGTGATGTTCAGCGCGCCCGTCGCGCCCGCGACCGACTGCGGCGCATTGATGGTCTGCGTCTGCCCCGTCGCAAGATTGACGGTTTGCGTGCTGCCGCCTGTCATGCCGCCTACGGCCCCGTTTGCGCCAAGCGTGCCGCCTGTTGCGCCCGTCGCCGAATTCGCCGCCGCGACGTTCGTGTTGTTGACGTTCGCCGCGTTGATCTGCACCGCGTTGTTCGCGATGATCGTGCCGCCTGTACCGCCGATCGCAACGGGCGACAGCATGATCGACGGCTCGACTACCTGGCCCACGTCACGCGTGATGTCCTCGTTCCACGCGTAGGTCGAGACGATGTCCTGCCGCTGGTACTGGTAGAGCGTCTGTCCCGTGTTGTTGACGGCCGTGCCGCCATACGTGCCGTTGCTGCCACTGTCGAGCGTGCCGTTTTGCGCACCGGCTTGTGCCGGGCTGCCGATCTGGATCGAGCCGCCTGCGGCAATCGCACTATAGGCGTTGTTCACCGTGCCGACGTTGGCGAGTGTCATGTTGCCGCCCGCGACCAGTTGAGCCTGCTGCGCCGACGTTCCCGTCACCTGGTCCTGCTGTGTGGTGGTCGCCGTATCGCGCGCGATCTCGACGCGCTGATAGCCGTGGTGCGCGTCGTTGCGCGATGCGTATTCGGTTGCCGGGTCGTAGTTGACGTTCGGGTTGTAGTCGTCCCAGTAGCTGACCGTGACCGTGCCGTCGCCGTTGGCCGTCATGCTGTTGTAGTAGATCGTCTGCGGTGAGCCATTGACGTTCACGACCATCGCGCGGTCAGTCGCGTTGGGGCCGGTCGAAGTCGACACGACATCGGCGCTGCTGTAGGTTGCATTCAGCGGAGATCGATAGCCGTTGTCCCACATCTGCTGTGTGCAATACCCCTTGTCGCCGTTCGTCGTCGCGCACGCCATGTACTTGTCGCGCCTGGTCTGGTGGACCGTCTCGACGCCGGTCGCCGCCGTCTCAACCGTGGGCGCGGGGCGCGTGTTGGCCAGTGTCTGCGTGGCGACTTCGATATTGCCTTGTGCCTCGATGGTCGACTGGTCGTTCGTCACCGAATTTGCGCGGTTCACGAGCAGCCCGTTTGCGTCGCGCGTGCCGTCCGCCGCGATGTTGATGTCGCCGAGGCTGAAGATCGTCGCGCCGCCCGTGTTCGAGATGTCCATTCCGTACAGGTTGACGGCCGACGCTGCGGCGATGACCGCCGCCGCGCCCGTGTTCGCGATCGAACCGGCGTTCAGCGTCACCGTGTTGCCGACAATCGTCGCGGTGTTCGTCAGTGACGTGCTGTGCGTCGTCACCGCATCGCCTTCGATGCGGCCTTCGTTTGTGATCGCGTTCTGTGCGTTGACCGTCGTGTTCGAGGAATTGAGGTCCGCGCCCGCCCGGTTGTCGACGTTCGCGGCGTTCACAGTCAGCGCGTTCACCGCGCCGAGCGTGCCCTGATTCGTGAATGTTCCGGCCGTCGTGAAACTGAGGTTGTGGTTCGCCTGAATCTGGTTCGCGTTGGCGAGCGTGTAGTCACTGGCAATGGTCACAGTCCCGTCGTTGCCCGCGATGATCTTGCCGTTGCCCGTCAGCGTATCGGTCGTAACCGTCAGGTTCTGATCGCTGCCGATTGCGCCGCGCTGGTTCACGAGCGCGCCCGTGCTGATCGCGACGTTTCCGCCGCTGCCCTGATCGTTGCCGACGCGGCCGTTCGTGTTGTCCAGTGATGCCGTGTTCAGCGTAACCACCCCGTTGCCGTGGATTGAGCCGCCCGCATTGATAACTGCCGCGTTCGGGCCGTTCAGCGTCACGTTGTGCGCGCCTGAAAGCGACGCGTTGGTGTTGTCGGCGAGCTGCGCAACGATCAACGTCAGGTCATGGCCCGACAGCACCTGTGCGCCGTTCGTATTCGACAGCGTTTGCGCGTTCACCGTCACATCGCCATTGCCGCCGATGGTGCCTGCGCCCGCCGCGCCGCCCGCATTGCTGTTCGTGATCGCGCTCGCGTTGATCGCGGTCGCGCCCGCGCCAGTGTTCGCGATGCGGCCGTTCGTGTTGTCGAGCGATGTGCCCGTGACTGCGAGCGTCGCCGCCGCGCCGTCTGCCTCGATCTGTCCGCCCGTGTTATCGATTGCGCCTTGCGCCGACACCGCAACGTTGCCGTTGCTCTGGATCATCCCGGCGCGGTTGGCGAGCGTGCTGCCCGATTGCACCGATGCCGCGCCGCGTGCGACAACCGTCCCGCCCGAGTTGCCGATGCTGCCGCCCGACACCGAGACATCGCCGTCGCCGCCAATCATCCCGTTGCCGGTGTTGGTCAGCGCGCCCGTCGCCGCCACGGTCGTTGCACCCGTGCCGCCGTTCGCGATCGTGCCGGCGTCATTGGCAAGCGACTGCGCGGAGACGCCTAGCGTGTTGTTTGCCTGGATCGTGCCGCCAGCGTTGTTGAGCGCGCCTGCATCCGCCACCGACACCGTCCGCGCGCCGACGTAGCCGCCCGCGCTGTTGTCGAGCGATGCAACGGTGAGCGTCGCCGATGACTGTCCCGCCAGCGTGCCGCCGCGATTCGATGTCCCGCCCGCATGCACAGCAAGCGCGCCGTTGGTTGCGATCGTGCCCGCGTTGTTTGACAGTGAACCCGTGTTCACCGACAGGGTGCCCGTACCCGCGCTCGCGATCGTGCCCTGGTCGTTGACGAGCGCAGCGGGTGAAAGCGTCAGGTCCGTCGCATTCGTCTGCAGCGTGCCGCTGGCGTTATCCAGCGTGCCTGTCACGTCAAGGGTCGTTGTACCCGTGCCCGTCTGCGCGATGCTGCCGCCGTGATTGACGAGGTTCGTCGCGTGCAGTGCGATCTGGTCGGCGTTCGTTGTGCCGCTGCTATTGTCGAACGTTGCCGCCGTGAGCGTCGCCAGATGACCGGCCGCAATCGTGCCTGTATTGGTCAGCGTCGTCCCCGCCGCCAGCGTGACATTGCCGTTGGCCGCGAACGTCCCCCTGTTGAACATCGACTGCACGGCGCTCGCGATCAGTGTCTGAACCGCCGTAATTGAACCGGCGCTGGCAATCTGTCCCGCCTGCATGGTGACATTGCCATTACCGCCGATTGTGCCGCCTGCACCATTGTCCAGCAGGCCCGTCGTTGTCAGGCTCAGACCATCCGTATTGAGCGAGGCAATGTGCCCGCTGGAGTTGTCGAGCGAACCCGCGTGTAACGTGTGCGCGCCCGCGGCCTGCATCGCGCCGCCCTGGTTAGAGACCGCGCCCGCGACGTTCGCCGTGAGCGTTGCGCCAGAGACGATCTGGCCGTTGCGGTTCGACAGCGCGCCTGCCGTGATGGTCTGCGCACCGCCCGAGGACAGCGCACCGTTATCGTTGGTGAGCGTGCCCGTTGCGGCTGCGTCGAGGGTCGTGCCCGCCGTGGCGGTTGCACCCGACAGGTTCAGGTCGCCACTGTTCGCGGCGAGTGTCATCGCGCCTTTCGCCGATGTGCTGCTGCCCGCGAGGTTGATGGACGCGCCCTGTATCGTCGCGTCGCCGCCCGCTGCGTTGCGGCCGGTTGCCGTGACCGCGCCAGTTGAAGAAACCGAAAGGTCGCCCGAATTCGCAATCGTGCCGTCGCCGTTGACGCCTGCGCCGAGCGTGCCCGTCGATGTAACACTTCCCGCGCTAACGGTCGTGTTCTGCTGCGCCGCCAGCACACCGCTATTGTTCAGTGCGCCCGACGTGTTCGCGTTGACGCTCTGCTGCGCGTAGGTCGTGCCGCTGTTATCGATGCCGTCGCGCGCGGACACGCTGATGTTGCCGCTCGCGTTCGTCTGTCCCGCGAGCACGAGCTTGCCCTGTGTAGTCAGGATGAGGTCGCCCGCCTGTGCCGCGAGCACACCCTTGTTCGACACGCCAACCCCGTTCTCCGTACCAACAAGCACGATACGGTTTGCGTACATGCCGCCGAGATCCGACACGTCGATGGATACGCCAGGCGCGGGACTGCTGCCTGCGATAGGCGTTGCATTGAGCGTATCGTGATCGACCGCGTTCGCACCCGTGATGACGTTCAGGTTCTTCGCATAGATCGCCGCATTCGCCTGCACCGCGCGCGCCAGCAGATCCACCTGGTCGGCATCGGACGCATTGAATCCCGCGCCCGTCACCGTGATGTTGCCGCCCATCACGTTGAAACCCGCAAGCGAACCATCGGCGGCGAAATTCGGCGTGCCCGTCGTCAGGATCGCGCGCGACGTGTTGATGAAGCCGCCGCCGTTCACGCTGATTCCCGAGCCGTTCGCAATCACGACTTCGGCGCGCGGCCCCGCGACTTCCACATAGCCGTTGATCTGGCTCGCGTTGTTCGAATTGACCTGATTGACGATGATCCTGGCGGCATCGTTCGGCCCGAAGTTCGGATTGCCGTTGATGTAGCCCGCCTGCTGTGTGTTCGCAATGCGATTCGCGTTGTTGAGGATCGCGCCGCTCTTCTGAACATCGAACTGGTTGTAGGTGTTCATCGACACGCCCGCACCGGACGGTCGATTGATGTTCACCTGCGTGATACCGTTTTGCGTATTGATGACGCCAGGCGCATGCGCGCCGCCGGGAACAATCTGCGGGAAGGCCAGCACAGGCGCGACAGCAAGCAGCAGCGCAACGAAACTGCGCAGTGTCGAACGGATTACGTTTCTCGATGCACATCGCGTAGCGCGCGTTTCGCCAGCGGGTCTAGCTGAACCTGTCGCGCTTTCCTCGACCGCGACGAGCATGCCGTGCAAACGGCTAAAGACCAATCGATAGTTCTTTTGATTCACTTTTTATTTGTTGTACGAACTAACAAGAATCTGTAAACGTATCGGAATCATTGAAGCGCTTCTGTCAAGAACTGCAAAGAGGCACGACAAAGCAACAGAGGGGGAAAAATCGGTCTTTTCTGATTGCCGAGGCCAAAATGTCGCAAGTTCGAGACGAAAAAAAGCCCGCTTGCGGCGGGGCGGAAATGGCCTAGCCCGAGGATGCTCACAGGCCAATGGTTACGCACTGTAGTGGTCTAATTTCCTTGAACAGACCGATGGGAGGACGATCCTGAATCGACTGGGACAAACAAGATGACGAGGCGAAACTGACAGCGAAGCAACCTATCTGCCTGTCGGAACTACCAGACCGCTACACACACCGTTTGCCTCAAAGGGGCCCGTGCAAAGGGCTGGCGCGCACCATTGAAGAAGTGATTGAAGCGGGTGAGGCGCTCATTCAGAGCGATGGCAACGAAGACAGGCAAGAGCGCTGTCGTGCGAGGGATGGGGACGTTGAGAGCCCGTGGGTAATCACACGGGCTGGCGGTGTGAGCGGCTTTCTTTTGCCTACTTTTCTTTGCCGCTGCAAAGAAAAGTAGGTGCCGCCCCGCGCAGGGGCGACGCTAGCAAACCGACAACAAACCGCGGAGGCCAGCAAAACAAACAAAAAAGCCGCGCAGACGACAACATCCACACGGCTTCGCAGAAGCAAAAACAACACCGCGCCAACCGTCAGGCGCTCCCTTCTTGATCTTGCTCTTTAAAAATCTTGTCAGCCAGATGAAACGCGGAGTTAGCGGCGGGCACGCCACAATAAATAGCGGTCTGCAGCAAAACCTCTTTAACCTGCTCCCGCGTCACGCCATTATTCCGCGCAGCACGCAAATGCAAAGCAAGCTCCTCGCCGCGATTCAACGCGACCATCATCGCAATAGTCAGCAAGCTGCGCGTATGCCGCGGCAACCCCTCCCGAGTCCAGATCTCCCCCACGCATACCGCGTGATGAAATTCTGAAACTCCTCGGTGACCTCAGTGCGGTTCGCCAGCGAACGATCCACATGCGCATCGCCCAACACCGCGCGGCGCACCTTCATGCCCGCGTCATATCGTTGATCGTCGTTCATCGTTGTCCCTTCAGGAAGTCGAGTACCGTCTTCGTGAACGTGTCGGCCACCTCGATGTTCGAAATGTGCGATGCGTCCAGCTCGACATAACGCGCGCCCGGAATCGCAGCGGCCAGTTCGCGGCCCTGCGCAGGCGTCGCGGCGAGATCGTGCGTGCCGGAGATCACCAGCGCGGGCGCCTTGATGCCGGGCACCTCGGGCCGCAGATCGGTCGCGTTGATCGCCTCGCAATTCAGCGCGTAACCTTCCTTGTCGGTGTGCACGAAAACGTCGCGGACATAGTTGTACACCAGCGGCTCGCGAGCGATGAACTCCGCCGTGAACCAGCGCGGCAGCACGGCGTCCGACAACGTCAGCATGCCTTCCGTACGCGCCCGCGCCGCGCGCGGCACCCACACTTCCGGCGAGCCGATGCGCGCCGCCGTATTGCACAGCACGACACGATCGATACGGTCCGCATAGCGCGCCGCGAGACCGATACCCGTCAGCCCGCCCATCGAGATCCCGCAAAAGTTCGCGCGCGCGATCTTCAACATGTCGAGCAGGCCGATCACGTCGCCCGTCAGCAGCTCGATCGAATACGGTCCCTTCGGCGCTTCCGAATGACCGTGACCGCGCGTGTCGTAACGCAGCACGCGGAAATGCCTGGCGAGTTCGGCGACTTGCGGCGTCCACATCGACAAATCGGTGCCGAGCGAATTCGACAGCACCAGCCACGGCGCATTGCCGTGCCGGTCGCCGTCGATCCGGTAATGAAGCTCGATACCATTGACTGCGGCGTAAGGCATTCCTTTACTCCTGATGTTGGTTCACGCGTTCTTGCGCGTGGTATGAAGAGCCAGCACGGCGTCCACGAAAGCGTGCGCGCTGCCGACATAATGCGCCGGATCGAGCAGGCGTTTCAGCTGCTCGACGGGCAGATGCTGAGTGACGGTTGCATCGGCGGCGAGAACCTCGAACAACGTCTTGCCGCTTCTCACAGCCTCTTTCGACGCATGCTCGACGAGATGGTGCGCATCGAGCCGGCCGATCTTGTCGCCGAGCGCAAGCATGACCGCTTCGCCGAGAATCAGACCGTGCGTGACGTCGAGATTCGCGGCGAGCCGTTCGACATTCACTTCGAGCCCCTTCGCGATCTGCTCGATATTCGCGAGCGCGCCGCCCGCGAGACGTGCGAGATCGGGCAGCGCATCCCATTCGGCCTGCCAGCCGCCGAGCGCGCGCTCGTGCTCCTGCACCATCCCCGCGAACACCGTCGCGACGAGGCCCGGCGCGCGCGTTGCCGCCGTCAGCACGGCCGCGCAGCCGACCGGGTTGCGCTTGTGCGGCATCGTCGACGATCCGCCTTTGCCTGCGGCAACCGGTTCGCCGAGTTCGCCGAGTTCGGTCTGCATCTGCAGCGAGATATCGCGCGCGATCTTGCCGAGCGTGCCGATCAGCATGCCGAAAAACGACGCCGCCTCGGCAATGCGGTCGCGCTGCGTGTGCCACGGCACGGCGGGTAACTGCAGCTTCAATTCCTGCGCCAGCGCTTGCGCGACCGCGCCGCCCTTGTCGCGCAGACTCGCGAGCGTGCCTGCCGCGCCGCCGAATTGCAGCACGAGCGCGCGCTCGCGCAACGCAGCGAGCCGCTCGCGGTGACGCAGCAGCGCATCGAGCCATTGCGCGAATTTCAGGCCGAGCGTGATGGGCAGCGCCTGTTGCAGCCACGTGCGGCCGATCATCGGCGTCGCGCGATGCCGCTGCGCAAGTGCGGCGACCGCATCGCAGGTGGACACGAGCGCGCCGTCGAGCAGATCGAACGTGTCGCGCAGTTGCAGCACGGTCGCCGTATCGATGATGTCCTGACTCGTGGCGCCCCAGTGGACGAACTTCGACGCTTGCGCATCGGCGTCCTTGACGCGCGCGGTCAGCTGTTTGACGAGGGGAATCGCGAGATTGCCGCCGAGCGCGGCGTCGCCGACGAGTGCGTCGGCATCGAGCTTGTCCGCGTGGCAGGTCGCTTCGATCGCGGGGACGGCCGATTGCGGAATCACGCCGTGTGCCGCCGAAGCGCGCGCGAGCGCCGCTTCGACATCGAGCATCCGTTGCAGCGTCGCGCGCGGCGACCAGATGTCGTTCATCGGCTGCGTGCCGCAGATCAGGCCAGTCAAGCGGGCGCTAGCTTCTAGCATGATGTTCAGTGCGTTGGATGAATGCGCGTTGGGTTCGCGCAGAAAGCGCGCGGCGTTCGGTTTCATTGTCGCCGAACGCCGCGGCGAGGTCACGCGCGCATTTGCCCGCGTGCTTGCATTACCTGTCGAGGCGGCTTGCGAGCAAGCCTCAGGCCGCGCGAGCCTGCTGCGTGCCGTCGATCAGCGCGACGCCCGTCAGCTTCTCCAGTTCCGCGAAATCGATATCCGAGAAGATTTCGCGCACGACGAGGCCGTCCTTCGTCACGTCGATCATCGCGAGGTCCGTATAGATGCGGTCCACACAGCCGACGCCCGTCACCGGGTACGAGCATTCGGCGACGATCTTGCTTTCGCCCTGCTTCGTCAGATGCTCCATCATCACGAACACCTGCTTCGCGCCGATGGCCAGATCCATCGCGCCGCCGACAGCGGGAATCGCATCGGGCGCGCCCGTGTGCCAGTTCGCGAGGTCGCCCGTCGCCGACACCTGAAATGCGCCGAGCACGCAGTAGTCGAGATGGCCGCCCCGCATCATCGCGAACGAATCCGAATGATGGAAGAACGCGCCGCCCGTCAGCAGCGTCACGTGCTGCTTGCCGGCGTTGATCAGTTCGTCGTCTTCCTCGCCTTTCGCGGGCGCCGGGCCCATGCCGAGCAGGCCGTTTTCGCTGTGCAGGAAGATTTCCTTGTTCGCGTCGAGGTGGTTCGCCACCAGCGTCGGCACGCCGATACCGAGGTTCACATACGCGCCTTCAGGAATGTCCTGCGCGACGCGCTTCGCCATTTCATCGCGGGTCAGTCGTTTCATGTCGGTCTCCTTCAGGCGGCTTGTTCGGGGCGTTGCGTCAGATGCGCGGCTTGCGGCACTTCGACGATGCGCTGCACGAAGATGCCCGGCGTCACGATCACTTCGGGGTCGAGTGCGCCGAGCGGCACCACTTCCGACACCTGCACGATCGCCGTCTTCGCAGCGCTCGCCATGATCGGGCCGAAGTTGCGCGCCGTCTTGCGGTACACCAGATTGCCCCAGCGGTCGCCCTTGTACGCCTTGATCAGCGCGAAATCGGCGTGCAGCGGCGCTTCCAGCACGTAGTGCTTGCCGTCGATCTCGCGCGTTTCCTTGCCTTCCGCGAGCTTCGTGCCGTAGCCCGTCGGCGTGAAGAAGCCGCCGATACCCGCGCCCGCCGCGCGGATGCGCTCAGCCAGGTTGCCCTGCGGCACGAGTTCCAGTTCGATTTCGCCCGCACGATAGAGCGCGTCGAAGACATACGAGTCCGTCTGGCGCGGGAACGAGCAGATGATCTTGCGCACGCGCTTCGCCTTCAGCAGCGCGGCGAGGCCCGTGTCGCCGTTGCCGGCGTTGTTGTTGACGATGGTGAGTTCTTTGGCGCCCTGCTCGATGAGCGCGTCGATCAGTTCGGACGGCATGCCCGCCGTGCCGAAGCCGCCGATCATGACGGTCGCGCCGTCATGCACGTCGGCGACAGCCGACTGGAGTGACTCGAAAATCTTGTTGATCATGTCGAATATCCTCTGGAACGCGTCGTTCCGCGCCGCACGACCCGCCGCTTCACAGACGGGATGCGCGCCGGACGGTCTCCACGTCCGCTTTCGCCCTTCATGGTCCTGCTGACGGCATGCAGACCTGCTGCAGGCCGCATGTGTTGGGTTCGCCGTCCGCTTCCGCGCCGCCGTCGAACTCCGAAAAGTTCTTTATGCGAACACAGTTTCGTTTAGCGAACGTACCGGCGCATTATGGTTTGCGCCCGCGTCTCTTGTCAAGGCAAGGGTTTCTGTGGTTTGCCCTGATGCCGCGCCGCTCGCCGGATCAATCGCGAAACGGCAACCCGACGTAATTCTCTGCCAGCATCCGCGAGGCTGCATCCGAACTCGTCACGTATTTCAGTTCCGCCAGCTTCAGCCGCTCGACGAACGGCGAATCGTCGAGCGACGGGTGCAGCATGTTCGTCATGAGGTACGAGAAATGCTCCGCGCGCCAGACGCGCTCGAGGCAGGTGGCCGAGTACACGTCGAGCAGATCGTCGCGGCCGTCCCGGTAGCGGGCAGCAAGCGCCTTCGAGAGCACGCGTACGTCGGCGACGGCCAGATTCATGCCTTTCGCGCCTGTCGGCGGCACGATGTGCGCAGCGTCGCCGGCCAGAAAGAGGCGGCCGTATTGCATCGGCTCGCACACGAAGCTGCGCATTGGCGTCACGCCTTTCTGCGTGATGTCGCCGATGGCGGGCAGCCAGCCGTCATCGTTCTCGAAGCGCGCGTGAAGTTCGATCCAGATACGCTCGTCGGACCATTGCGAGAGATCTTCGCCGGGGCGGCATTGCAGATAGAGACGCGTCACGTCGGGCGAGCGCATGCTGAACAGCGCAAAGCCGCGCGCGTGATGCGCATAGACGAGTTCGTCGCAGTTCGGCGCGGCGTGCGTCAGGATGCCGAGCCACGCGTACGGATAGACGCGCTCGAAGCGTTGCAGCGCGCCGGGCGGAATCGACTCGCGCGAGATGCCGTGGAAACCATCGCAACCTGCCACGTAGTCGCAATCAATTCGCTGCACTGCGCCATCGTGCGTGAACTGAACCCATGGCCTGGCGGTCGCGAGATCGTGCAGTGCAACATCGGATACATCGAAATACAGCGCCTGCCGGTGCTCGACGGCGGACGCGATCATGTCGCACACCACTTCATGCTGGCCATACACGGTGATCGCGCGGCCGCCCGTCAGCGTCGACAGCGCGATGCGATGGCGCTTGCCTTCGAACAGCAGTTCGATGCCGTGATGCACGAGTCCTTCACGCTGCATGCGCGCGTCGAGTCCGGCTTCGCTAAGCGTATCGACGGTGCCCTGCTCGAGCACGCCCGCGCGTATCCGATGCTCGCAGTGCTCGCGCGACCGGCTCTCCAGCACGATCGATCCGATGCCCGCGAGCCGCAGGAGATGCGACAACAGCAGGCCGGCGGGGCCTGCGCCGATGATCGCCACTTGAATACGCATCGCGTGTCTCCCGTCGATTCTCGTCGCTTTCCCGAATATGCCACAACGAGATTTTCAAGGTAGTCTGTATACGGTTTATAGATAATGCGCGGCTCGAAGCCAATGACGCGCCCCAGCATGGCCGAACTCGATCTCAACCTGATTCCCTACCTCGTCGCGCTCGAAGACATGCGCAACGTGAGCCGCGCCGCCGAACGTCTCGGCGTGAGCCAGCCGCGCGTGAGCACCGCGCTTGGCCGTCTGCGCGAATACTTCAATGATCCGCTGTTCGTACGCACGTCGCGCGGCATGGAGCCGACGCCGCGCGCGCTGGCGCTGATTCCTGCCGCACGCGAAGCGCTTGCGCGCATCGAGAAAGGCATGCTGGAATCGCAGGACTTCGATCCCGCGACCTCGACGCAGACCTTTTCGCTCGCGCTGTCCGATGTCGGCGAAATCGTCTTTCTGCCGCGTCTGTTGCAGCTGTTCGCCGAGCGCGCGCCGCATGCGAATCTGCGCTCGGTGTCGCTGCCGCCGGCGCATGTCGAACGCGGTCTGGAGTCGGGCGACATCGATCTTGCCGTCGGCTACTTTCCCGATCTTTCCGGCAACAACTTCTTTCAGCAGCGTCTGTTCACGCACCGCTTCATCTGCCTGATGCGCAGCGACCATCCGCTCGCGGGCGCGCCGCTGACGCTCGAACAGTTCATCGCGCTTGGGCACGCTGTCGTGCGCGCCGAGGGGCGCAGCCAGGAAGTGCTCGAACAGTATCTGGAGAAAAAGCGCATCCGGCGCCGCGCCGTGCTGGAAACGCCGCACTTCATGAGTCTGCCGTTCATCCTTGCGCGCACCGATCTGATCGCGACCGTGCCGCACGCGATCGGTTTCGCGTATGTATCGGAGCATGCGTCGATCACGCTGGTCGAGCCGCCGTTGCCGCTGCCGCGCTTCGACTTGCGGCAGCACTGGCATCGCAAGTTTCATAACGATCCGCGCGCGAGCTGGCTGCGCGGCGTGGTCGCCGAGCTGTTCAACGATGCGCAGGACGAGTGGCCGAAGTAGCGCTTGCATCAGGCGGTGATGCATATCCCTGTTGGGCATAGGGCCGGGAAACATGGAACAATGGCCCGACGTGCGATGCGCGTTTTACTGGAACTGGAGCGAAGAATGACGACGAAGAAAACAACGCCCACCGACACCCCCGGCCGGCCGTCCCGGGAGGAGGCCGAAGAAGCCGTGCGCACGCTGCTGCGCTGGGCGGGCGACAATCCTCAGCGCGAGGGGCTGCTCGATACGCCTGCGCGCGTCGTGCGAGCGTATGAAGAATTTTTTGCGGGCTATAACGTCGAGCCGCGGGAGATTCTGGCCCGCACGTTTTCCGAGGTGGACGGCTACGACGAGATGATCGTGCTGAAGGACATTCGCTTCGAGAGTTACTGCGAGCATCACATGGTGCCCATCATTGGGCGGGCGCATGTTGCTTATCTGCCTGAACATCGCGTGGTGGGGATTTCCAAACTGGCGCGTCTGGTGGATGCGTTTGCCAAGCGGCTGCAGATTCAGGAAAAGATGACGGTGCAGATTGCCGATACGCTCAACGAAGTATTGCAGCCGAAGGGCGTCGGGGTGATTCTCGAAGCGTCGCATCAGTGTATGTCGACGCGCGGCGTGCATAAGGCCGGGGTCGAGATGGTGACGTCCCGGATGCTAGGGACTTTTCGCTCCGATGCTTCTACGCGGAGGGAGTTTTTGTCGATCGTTAATAGTCCTACTTCCGTTAGCGTTGCTAATACGTAGGTTTTTTGTCTGCGACGCAGTCGCCGTTTAGGTTTTTGGTTTTTTTGTTTTTTGCTTTTTTGCTTTTTTGCTGCGCTGGCATCCGCGATTTCGTATCCGTACTTCACGCGTCGCCCCTGTGCGGGGCGGCACCTACTTTTCTTTGCAGCGGCAAAGAAAAGTAGGCAAAAGAAAGCCGCTCACCCCGCCAATCCTTGTGTTTGCCTGCGGGCCCCCCACGGGTCCCGCACTCCACGCGGCAACACGCTATTTCATGTGCGTTGCCAACGCCTTTGACAGGCGCCTCACCCGCTCCAGTCACCCGTAGCCCAGCCAACGGCAGCGAGCCGTCTGCGCCGCCCAGGTGGCAAACGGTGTGTAGGGTGTCGCACCTTACGCGTTCGCGCTCCTACGACACCGATCCCGCTTTTCAGTCCGGAGTGGTGCACTTCCGTCGCGACGGCCTACACACCGTTTGCCACCTGGGCGGCCGTGGACATTCTGGTAACGCAACTCGTGACGCGGGCACGCGAAGCGGGTGATGCGAATCCGAGAGCGCTGGCAACGGGCATTGAGTAGCTCGATGCCGCGTGGAGTGCGGGACCCGTGGGGGCCCGCAGGCAACAACTAGGATTGGCGGTGTTAGCCCGCTTTCTTTGCTTAGGAAGGTCTGAACAACCCGTTTTCTGCCTGGGATCTCTAACTGGCACGCGCGCAGTGGAATTCGCGTCCTCATTCACGCTGTGTTGAACCGATGCCGGTCGCATCTTGCGCGTGGACGCTGCGCCTTTGGGGGGCGTCTTCGCCCTTCATTTCGCTTTACCGAGCACCCCGCGAGCCAACCAGAGATTGATCAGCGCGAACTGCGTTTCGATCTGCGCCGTGTTTTTCGCCAGTCCCCGATACCGCGCCTTCAGATAGCCGAACTGACATTTGAGCACCCGAAACGGGTGCTCAACCTTCGCCCGCACGCCCGCCTTGAGCCGCTCGACTTTCTCGTAGATTCTGTCGAGCCGCTTGCTTTTGTCCAGCTTTCTTCGCTTGCTCGGCCTCATCGCCACGTGCCACTGGACGGCACCCGTTTCGCCTCGCTTCTCGATGCCCACGTAGCCCGCATCGGCAAACGCAACCTGCTCGTCGCCGTGCAACAGTTCATGCGCCACCGTGACGTCGTGAACATTCGCCGGCGTGCACTTCACGGTATGCACCAGCCCCGACTCCACATCGACTCCGATGTGCGCCTTCATACCGAAGTACCAGCTGCCGCCCTTTTGCGTCTGGCTCATCTCGGGGTCTCGCGTGCCAGCCTTCTTCGTCGAACTGGGTGCCGAAATCAGCGTTGCGTCGACCGCCGAGCCCACCTTGAGCATCAGGCCCTTCGCCTGCAGGATCTCGTTGACCGTCGCCAGCATTCTGGCCGACAGCTCATGGGCCTCAAGCAGGTGCCGGAATCGCAGGATCGTGCTCTCGTCAGGCAGGCGCGTCATACCCGTGCCCAGCAGCGCGAACTCCCGGTACAGCGGTATGTCGTGCAGCGCCTCCTCCATCGCCGGGTCCGAGAGACTGAACCATTGTTGCAGGAAGTGAATGCGAAGCATCGTCTGGATCGGAAAAGGCGGGCGGCCAGTCTTGCCTTTCGGATAGTGCGGTTCGACAAGCGCAATCAGCTTCTGCCACGGCACCACACGCGTCATCTCATCGAGAAACTCGCGCTTGCGGGTGCGCTTCGTCGACAGATCCAGACCAAGACCAAGCTGTGTCATCACGCCACTCCATGAATTCTCCTGATCCCAGGATAGTTCAAGCTCACGTCAATGCCAGGACTTTTGCAGAGATTCCCTTACTTTCTTTGCGGCGGCAAAGAAAGTAAGTGCCGCCCCGCACAGGGGCAACGCATGAAGTACGGATACGAAATCGCGGATGCCAGCGAAAAAAACAAAAAACCAGAATGGCGACTGCGTCGCAGACAAAAACCCCCTACCTGGTAGCCAGCACCACAGCCAACAACACAAACGAAACCCCAACAATCTGCGCCCAACCAACAGCCTCCCCCAGCACGCCAACAGCAAGCGCGAGAGCAGACACAGGCACCAATGCCGTGACAACTCCAGCTTCTGCGCCGCTGAGGCGCGCAGCCCCCGCATACCAAAGCACGAACCCAAGCACGGTAGGAACGAGCGCGTAATACACGACACCTGCAATAGCACCAGCATCGACAGGCAACCTCCACGGTTGCTCATAAAAAGCAGGCCCGATGGCCACCAAAAACCCGATTCCACTCATCAGCGCCGACAACGGCAACGCCGCAACCGGCGTACGCAGCTTGCGATTGAGCAGAATAAACAGCGCCTCGCAGACAATCGCTGCAAACACCAGCGCATTCCCCACGAGAGAATGTCCGCCGCCCGTACCAGCAGCAAGCTCGCCAAAGCGCACAGTACAAACCATCACACCCAACGTCGCGAGCACGATCGCACCCACCAACCCCGGCGATAACCGCTCGCCCAAGGCCAGCGCCGCAAACGCGGCAGAAACAGCCGGCAACGTCCCCGCGATGACGCCCGCGTCAGCCGCCGACGCGAGTCGCATTCCGCCGATCAAACAAACCGTGTAGCCGACACTTCCCGCGCCCGCCTGCGCGATCAGCAGCAATGCATCGCGCGCACCAGGCTTCGGCCATCGAACCTTCAGCACACGCATCATCGCGAGAAAAATCGGAAACGCAATCGCAAAGCGCAACGCGGTCGCCGAGAACGGCGGCAGGCCGCCCGCGATCGCCTTGCTGACGACCACGGTGCTGCCCACGCCGAGCATCGCCAGCGAGCAGAAAACATAGCCTGTGTAACGCGCGTTCATGCCGCCTCCTCATATCGAACGATGCGGCAAGCGTACGGTTCGCGTCGATGCGCGGTCTTGAACGTTATTGCAGAGAGTTGGAATGCGGGCAGACGGATCAGCGGACAGCCGCCGCGTAACCCGCCGGCGTCACGCCCAACAGCCGGACGAACGCGCGGGTCATGTGGCTTTGATCGGAGAAACCCGCGGACACCGCGGCGTCCGCGAGCGGCGTGCCCTGCGCGATCAGTTGACGCGCCAGCACGACGCGGCGCTGCATCCGGTACGCATGCGGCGGCAAACCGACTTCATGCGCGAAACTCCGCAGCAGCTGGAAACGGCTCATGCCGGCTTCGGCGGCGAGATCGGCGAGCGTCGATGCCGACGCGGGTTCGTCGTCGATACGGCTCTTTGCCCGTGCAATCGATCTATTGCGCTCAGGTCCGGGCGGCGCCGACGTCGCGTAATGCCTGCCGACATGCGCAAACAGCGCAAGCAGCGCTTCTTCGCAAGCGAGATTGTCCGAAACCGGGCCCTCGTTCGTATCGTGCACAGCCACTTCGAACAAGCGCGCAAAGCACATCGACAGTTGCGGATCGTTCAGCACCGGACGCGTCAACTCCACTTCCCGCAGCGGTGTCCGCGCGCATTCGGCAAGCGTCGCGGTGACCAGCGACGGCGTGAAATACAACATGCGCCATGCGCGTCCGCGTTCGTCGAGCGGACTGCCGTCGTGCACTTCGCCTGGATTGACAGTGATCACATCCGTCGCGCGCGCCTCGACGGGACCGCGTCCGCTTGCCGAACGCTGCCCGCCCGCGATCACCACACCCAAGCCGAAACGGTCGTGAGAATGACGCGCGAACGTATGCGTCGTATGCGCGACGGTCGCCTCGACGCCGTCGAGCGCACAGCGCAGCATCTGGACGCGTCCGCGCGGCTTCATCGCGTCAGCCGCCTGAGCAGACGAAACGACGTGTGGACATCAACGCCGTCCGTCGTCGTGGCGGCCGCGCTCGCCTTCGCGGATCTTGCCCTGCGAGACGCTGCTGCCGGGCGGCACGCTATGCGTGAGCCACACGTTGCCGCCGATCACCGAACCGCGCCCGATCGTCACACGGCCCAGAATCGTCGCGCCCGCGTAGATCACGACGTCGTCTTCGACGATAGGGTGACGCGATTTGCCCTTCACGAGCGTACCGTCGTCTTCGGCGGCAAAACTCTTCGCGCCGAGCGTCACCGCCTGATAGACGCGCACGCGTTCGCCGATGATGGCCGTTTCGCCAATCACGACGCCCGTGCCGTGATCGATGAAAAAGCTCGGGCCGATCTGCGCGCCGGGGTGAATGTCGATGCCCGTCGCCGAATGCGCGATCTCGTTGATGAAGCGCGCAAGCAGCGGCACGCCGAGTCTGTGCAGCGCATGTGCGAGCCGATGATGCGTCATCGCCCACACGCCCGGATAGCACAGCAGAATTTCCGTAATGTGCTGCGCGGCAGGATCGCCGACGTACGCCGCCTGGATATCGCTGACCAGCAACGCGCGGATGCCCGGCAACTGCTTGCCGAACTCGCGCGCGACATCGAACGCGCGTGTGCTCAGCTCCGCATCCGACGTCTCCGCGTGCTCGGGCAAGAAGCGCAACGCGCGGCGAATCTGTTCGGCGAGCAGACGCAGCGTGCTCTCGAGCGTATGGCCGACGTAGTAGTCGACGCTTTCGTCGGTCAGATCGGGCGCGCCGTAATGTGTTGGAAACAGCGCGGCACGCAGCCCCGCAACGATGTTGATCACGCCGTCGCGCGAAGGCAGTTCGCGAATGCCGCGCGGATGACGCGTGCGATGGAGTTCCTCACGCGATGCGCGCAGTTCGGCGACGATCTGTTCGAGGCCCCAGTTGTGGGAAGAAACGTTTGACATGGCGAGGACGGCAGTCGCGCTTCGAGCGCAACGAAAGTGAATTGTCCCCAGAGATTACCGCGTTTCGCCACGCGCCGTCGGGCGTGTGTGCGATTCGCATAAGGAATGGCTCACGCAGACGAGGCCGTTGCATGCGCGGCAGTGCGTAGCAGATGACGGACTAGACGGTGATACTGCTTGCGTCGATCCAGCGCACTGCCCAGTCGCGAGCATGGGCGATAGCAGCGGCTTCGTCGGTAAAGCGGAGATCGGTGGGGAAGAAGCGGTTGGCGACCAGTTCGCCATCGCTGGAGCGCGAGACGACGACATACGGTTGCCAAGTTCCATCGCCTGCACGCGCCGGCGCACAGTTCAGCAAGTAGCCACGATGTGTGAATGCAGCATCAACGTGCATGAGTCACCCGCCCCTGACTGCTTCATAGATGGTCCTTTTTGCGAGTGCGATGCCGTGTATCGAAGCAATCGCCGAGACCGCCGTGATCGTGCTGTTATGTGGTCTTGCTGCACTCGAACCAGAATCATACTCTGTAGGAAAAGAGCGTCCACCAAAAAAATTCGTAAAAAATTTCGGCTTGCGCGAAGCGCCGTCGCGCGCGCTTCGCCAGGTAATCGGGCGCTCACGCGGAACAACTTTTGCTCCTATCCTATGCTTTAGGGCATCAGTAAAAGGAGGGCGTCAAATGAGCCTCAACACCCGTAAAGTACCGGCGACGCAATCGGGCACCGACGTCGCACGCAGCGCCGAAATGCATAACGACCGCACGCATGACAGCACGGTCGATACCGACAGCAAGAACCACGAGGCCGCGCGCATCGCGGGCCAAGCGCCGATCGGCCCCGACGAAATCACCACGAGCAATGCATCGCTCGTCAACAGCGTCCCCGACGATCCCTATGCGGAAGTGGCGGGATTCGACAGCCGCATCGGCGGAAACCATCTGCTGCTCGCGCTGGAGCCCGGCTATCGCTTGATCGACAAGGGCATGACGGCACCCGAGGTCGTCGAGCAATTCGACGACCGCTTTCACGAACCGCGAACGCAGGCAGGCGAGCGGCTGCGCGGCCGCATCCACTACGCGCTCAATCACCAGCGACCTACTCGCCTGATCGAACTCGAACGCGTGAAATGAGCGGTTTGTCATGTGACGCGTCATCCCGAAGGCGCGTCACATGATGTCTGTATCGATCGAAAGTGCATGCGATTCGAAACTGCCGGTTTCATGACTTCGTCGCGCGCACATCTTTTTCCCGATTGAAACGGTCAGCACAATCGGTGCAATTTCATCCACGGAGCGGAAGATGAGCAAAATCGTCGTGATCGGCGCAACGGGCACGCTCGGCCGGGCCGTCGCCGCCGAATTGAAAGCGCGGCATGAAGTGATCGAAGTCGGCGCGACGCGCGGCGCGCATCAGGTCGACAGCACGGATCCCGCCAGCGTCGAACGTCTGTTCGAAGCCCTCGGCAAGGTGGACGGCGTCGTCACGACCACCGGCAAGGTTCACTTCGGGCCGCTGCCCGAGATGAGCGTCGAGCAGTTCTGGGTCGGCCTGCGCGACAAGCTGATGGGACAGATCAACGTGGTGCTCGCCGCGCAGAAGTACGTGAACGACGGCGGCTCGTTCACGCTGACGACGGGCATTCTCGCCGACGAACCGATCCGGCTTGGCGTCAGTGCGACCACGGTGAACCTCGCGCTCGAAGGTTTCGTGCGCGGCGCGGCGATCGAACTGCCGCGCGGCATCCGCATCAACGTCGTCAGTCCGACTGTGCTGACGGAATCGATGGAAAGTTATGCGCCGTTCTTCCGCGGCTTCGAGCCCGTCGATGCGAAGAAAGCCGCGCAGGCGTATCTGCGCAGCGTCGAGGGCGCGCAGACAGGGCGGGTGTATCGCGTCGGGTACTAGACACTTCGCCCGGTGTCGGTTGGCGGGCGCACATTGCGCGTGCGCTCGCAGACCTTGTTTCTCGTTCAGTGAATTTCCGGCTCGCCTGCCGAGGCACTCGCGCCGCTCGCGCCGTCGCGTTGCAGGAAGTCGAAGTCGCAGCCCTTGTCCGCCTGCAGTACGTGCACCTGATGCATCGCGCCGTAGCCGCGTGAAAATCTCGGCGCAGGCGCGACCCAAGCGGCCTTGCGCCGCGCGAGCTCCTCATCCGGCACCAGCACGTTCAGCTTGCGCTGCGGCACATCGAGTTCGATCAGATCGCCATCGCGCACCAGCGCAAACGGCCCGCCGATAAACGACTCGGGCGCCACGTGCAGCACACACGCGCCATAGCTCGTGCCGCTCATGCGTGCATCGGAAATGCGCAGCATGTCGCGCACGCCCTTTTTCAGCAGCTTCTGGGGGATCGGCAACTGACCCCACTCGGGCATGCCCGGCGCACCGACAGGCCCCGCGTGCTGCAGCACGATCACGCAGGTTTCGTCGATATCGAGTTCTTCGCTATCGATGCGCGCAGCCATGTCGTTGTAGTCGCTAAACACCACCGCGCGGCCCGTGTGTACGAGCAGATGCGGTTCGGCGGCGCCCGGTTTGATCACCGCGCCGTCGGGCGCGATGTTGCCTCTCAGCACGGCAAGCCCGTTGTCCGGCATCAGCGGATTCGTGCGGCGGCGGATCACGTCGTCGTTGAAAATTCGCGCGCCTTCGAGGTTTTCGCCGATCGTGCGTCCGTTCACCGTCTTCTGCGAGCGGTCGATCAGCTCGCCGAGTTCCGCAAGCATCGCCTGCAAGCCGCCTGCGTAAAAGAAGTCTTCCATCAGATACGCGCCCGTCGGCCGGATGTTCGCGAGCACGGGAGTCCGGCGCGACATGCTGTCGTAGCGGTCGAGCGTGAGATGGATGCCCGCGCGGCGCGCCAACGCGATCATGTGCACGATCGCATTCGTCGACCCAGACAGCGCGAGGCAGGTCGTGACGGCGTTATCGACCGATTTCTCCGTGAGGATGTCCGACGGCTTCAGGTCTTCCCACACCATCTCGACAATGCGCATGCCCGTTTTCGCGGACATCTGCGCGTGGCGCGAATCGGGTGCCGGAATCGAGGCGAAACCCGGCAGCGTGAAGCCGAGCGCTTCGGCGGCGCTCGTCATCGTCGAGGCCGTACCCATCGTCATGCAGTGGCCGGGCGAACGCGCGATGCCGCCTTCCACGCCGTGCCAGTCGTCTTCCGTGATCTTGCCCGCGCGCAGATCGGCCCAGTACTTCCACGTGTCGGAGCCGGAGCCGAGCGTCGCGCCGTTCCAGTTGCCGCGCAGCATCGGGCCGGCGGGCAGGAAAATGGTGGGCAGATCCATCGAGATCGCGCCCATCAGCAGCGCGGGCGTGGTCTTGTCGCAGCCGCCCATCAGGACGACGCCGTCGGCGGGATACGAGCGCAGCGTCTCTTCCGCTTCCATCGCGAGGAAGTTGCGGTAGAGCATCGTCGTGGGCTTCTGGAAGGGCTCGGAGAGCGTCTGCACAGGCAGTTCGATCGGGAAGCCGCCCGCCTGCCAGATGCCGCGCTTCACTTCTTCCACACGCTGTTTGAAATGCGTGTGGCACGGGTTCATCTCGCTCCACGTGTTGAGGATCGCGATGACCGGCTTGCCTGCATATTCTTCACGGCTATAACCCATCTGCGCAGTGCGCGAGCGGTGGCCGAACGACCGCAGATCGTTCACGCCATACCAGCGGTGACTGCGCAGTTCTTCGGGCGTCTTGCGTTTCTTCGTCTGATTGTTCGACACAACTTCTCCTACGGGCGCTGCTCCTTCACGCGCGACACGATCTGCGTCGGGCTCACGAACTGCAGCGCAATCAATACCCAGATCAGCGTGATGGCCATATAGATCATCGCCATCGCGTCGATCGATTGCGGCGCACGCACGCCTGTTGAAAATACAGCGTAGTACAGCGCGACGACCAGAGTCTGCGTCGCCGGTCCCGCCGTAAAGAACGTCAATTCGAACATGCCGATGGTGCGCACCAGCACCAGCAGACCCGCAGCAAGCATGCCCGGCACCAGCAGCGGCAGCAGGATGTGGCGGAAATAGCGAAACGTGTTCGCGCCGAAGATGCGCGCCGCCGATTCCAGATTCGGATCGAGCTGTTCGATGAACGGCGTCATCACGAGAATGACGAACGGCAGCGCGGGCACGAGATTCGCGAGAATCACGCCGCTCAAGGTGCCTGCGAGCCCGATCTTGTACATCACGGTCGCCATTGGAATGCCGTACGTGACGGGCGGCACCATCAACGGCAGCAGGAACACCAGCATCGCGAAACGCTTGCCGCGAAACTGCACGCGCGCCAGCGCGTACGCAGCGGGCACGCCCAGCAGAATGGACAGCAGCACGACGGCGCCGACCACCTCGACCGTCACCCACAAGACGGCCGCGAGCTGGAAATCGTTCCATGCCTGCGCGTACCAGTGCAACGTGAAGCCCTGCGGCAGCAGCGTGCCGAACCAGCGCGTCGCAATCGAATTGACCGCGACCGTCGCGATCAGCAGCACGATATTGAGCAGGAAGAAAATCATCGCGCCCCAGACGAGCGCCTTATACACGCGATCGCGCAGACTGACGTGCGGTTTCATCGATTTCACCGTTTGCCCTTGCGGCGCAGCGGGCCACGGATGCGCAACTTGATGATCGGATGGCATCAGCCCTTACCTCCCGTCGCCGGTCCAACATAGAAGAAGCGGCGCGCGCCGAGCATCGCGGCGACGATCACCAGTTGCACGAATCCCATCACGATCGCAATCGCCGACGCCATCGAATAATCGTAGTTCTCGAATGCTGCCTCGGCAGCGGCGATCGACATGACGCGAGTCGGACCCGCGGGCGCGCCCAGCAGCACCGCCGACGGAAACACCGAAAACGCCTGCACGAACGACAGACACGCCGCCATCGTCAGCCCCGGCACGAGCAGCGGCAGATAGATCCGACGGAACTGCTGCCACGGATTCGCGCCGAGCGTCGCGGCGGCGCTCGCCAGCGTCGGGTCGATGCCCGTCACGTACGACAGCGTCAGCAGGAACGCGAACGGAAAGCCCGACACGACGAGCGAGATCAGCACGCCCCAGAAGTTATGCGTAAGGCGTACTTCGTCGGTATAGAGATGCAGCCCTTGTAGTGCTTGCGGAAACCAGCCGTTCGGACCGAAGTATGTGAGCATGCCGTCTGCGATCAGCACGGTGCCGAGCGTGACAGGAATCACGAGCAAGGTCGTGACGAACTTCTGGTACGGCGACGGTCGGCGCAGCGCGAACGCCACAGGCACCGACACGCCGACGTTGATCAAGGTAGCGGGCACGGCGAGCTTCAGCGTGACGATGATGGTCGGCCACATCGACGTGTCGCTGAAGAACTTCGCGTAGTTCGCCCACATGCCGCCGCCTTCCATCGGGCTGAACGACAGCGCGAGGCCATAGACGAACGGGTAGACAAACAGCGCGAGGATGAACAGCAAGGCGGGCGACACGAGCCACGCCTTGCCGTCGCGCGGCGCGACGGGCGCCGATGCGGCCGGGGGCGTCAAGGTGCTCATGACGGCTCTCCATCGTAGACCAGCGTGCGCGACGGCGGCACGCACAGCGTGACGCGCTCGCCTTCGGCAAACTCGCCCGCGACGCGCGCCCATAGTTCGCCGAACGCGCTCTTCACGCGGATCAGCGAATCGCGGCCGCCGTATTCGACAGTCGTGACCTGCGCGTCGAACGCATTCCCGGAACCGGGCGCGGCGCGCTCCATGTCTTCGGGCCGCAGCGCGACGGACACGCGCTTGCTGTTGAAACCTTCCATGGCCATGCCGGTCAGGCGCACGCCGTTCGCCTCAACGGCCACGCCTTCGCCCTGCGTGCCTTCGAGCGTGAACGGCAGCACGTTGCGATAGCCCATGAAGCGCGCGACGTGCAGATTCTTCGGACGTCCGTAGACTTCCTTCGGCGTCGCGACCTGCTGCACGACACCCTCTTTCATCACGACGATGCGGTCGGCCATCGACAGCGCTTCGTCCTGGTCGTGCGTCACGTAAATGGTCGCGCGGTCCAGTTGCGTATGGATGCGGCGGATCTCGGCGCGCATTTCGATGCGCAGCTTCGTGTCGAGATTCGACAGCGGCTCGTCCATCAGGATGAGCGGCGGCTCGATCACGATGGCGCGCGCAATCGCGACGCGCTGCTGCTGGCCGCCCGACAGCTGGCCCGGAAGTTTCTTTTCATGGCCGACCAGTTGCACGAGCTGCAGCGCTTCGCGTGCGCGCTTCACCGTCTCCGCCTTGCCGACGCCGCGCATCTTCAGGCCGAAGCCGACGTTGTCGAGCACCGACATGTGCGGAAACAGCGCGTAATTCTGGAACACCATGCCGAAGCCGCGCTTTTCCGGCGGCAGCACGTCGATACGTTTTTCATCGAGCCAGATGCCGCCGCCCGACAGCGGCTGCAAGCCGGCAATGCAGTTGAGCGCCGTCGACTTGCCGCAGCCCGAAGGCCCGAGCAGCGCGATGAATTCGCCGCGGCGGATATTCAGGTCGAGGCCCTGCAACGCGGCCACCGGGTGCCCTTCCGTATTCACGAAACTGCGGCAGACCGATTCGAGGCGCAACTGTTCAAAGTGATGCTTCATGATCGCTTCCCTACGATGTTGCATGGCCGCGCCGGCATGCGGCGCGCCGTCACAAGCTCAGGTCGCAAGCTCAGTCACGAACGCCGTCGCGCGCGAGGCCGAACACGCCGACGCGCACGCGAGGCGCAGCATCGGCAGTTCCGCTTTGCACGGCGACGGGTACGCGTCGGTATGCGCTTACTTGGTCTTTTGCGCGCCCACTTCGCGGTCCCACTTCTGGAACGCCGCCACCATCGCCGCCGCGCTCAGCGGCTGGACGTGCGGACGATCGGCCAGCAGTTTCGCGTATTCCGGACGGCCGAATTTCTTCAGCACTTCCTGGCTGTGCTCGGGCGCCTGCGCTTCCGTCACGCCCTTGATGGCCGGGCCCGGATAGAAGTAGCCGTCGTCATAGGTCATGGCCTGCTGGGTCGGCTCGAGCATGAAGTTCATCAGCTTGTAGAGGATGTCGAGCTTTTCTTTCGGCACACCCTTCGGAATCACCATGTAGTGGGCGTCGTTGACCCACGTCATGTTGTCGAACGCCTGCACCTTGAATTCGGCGGGCACGATGCCGAGCGCGCGCGGGTTGATGTCCCAGCCCGTCACGGTGACCGTCATGTCGCGCGTGCCTTCGCCCAGTTCCTTCATGACAGCCGACGTGCCGCCCGGATAGTAAGGAATGCAGTCGTTCAGCTGCTTGAGAAACGCCCAGGTCTTGTCCCAGCCGTTGACGGGGTCCTTCGGATCTTTATCGCCGAGCACGTACGGCAGGCCCATCAGGAACGTGCGGCCCGGGCCGGAATTGGCGGGACGCGCGTAGATCAGCTTGTTCGGATGCGCCTTGCACCATTGCAGCAGCTGGTCCGGCGTCTTGGGCGGATCGCTGACCTTGGCCGGGTTGTACTCGATCAGCGGACCGGCCGGCATATAGGCGACTTCGAGGCCGAAGCCCTGCGCGACGTCCTGCATCTTGCGCGGGCCGGGCGCGTATTTGTCGAGCACACCGGGGAACTGCGCGTTGTTGTCGGGCAGCAGCTTGACCCACAGGTTCTGTTCGATACCGGCGGCGAGCGCGTCGGTGCCCGTCAGAACGAGGTCGATATCGGAACGGCCGGCTGCCTGCATCGCCTTGATCTTGCCGGGCAGTTGCGGCGCGGGTGCGTTCGTGTAGGTGATGTTGGAAACGAGATTCGGGTACTTGGCCTTGAAGGCTTCGAAGCCCTTTTGCGTCAGTTGAAGATCGCCGGCGACGTCGACGATGTTGAGCGTGACTGGATCGGCCGCTCGTGCCGATTGTGCGAACCCTGCGACGGCAGCACCGACTGCCACGCACACTGCCGCTACCCTAACTGACAACTTGCCAGAAAAAGCCATTTCGTCTCCTCGCCTCTTGGTATGGAACGCCCGCCGACGGGATGCGGCGGTGACGCACTACGGGCTGCTAGTGAGTGAAACATAACGAACGGGCGCACATGATGTCAAGCAAATTCTAGCCTGACGCCTGCACTGCCGAGCAGGCTTTCAGATTCTTAAAGTCCTTTTATGGTAAGGATTTCAGCCGATTTCAGCGACTCGTCCGTTCGACATAGGGAGAACACCGAGAGGCCACTTGTTAGGCAACTTTGCCGCGTCGGGTGTCAGCCGCCGCGCACGCCTTGCGTGTTCACATAGAGCGAATACAGGCCGTGACTCGCCGCCATGAAGAGGCGGTTGCGATGCCTGCCGCCGAAGCAGACGTTCGCGCAGCGCTCCGGCAGCGCGATATGCCCGAGCGCGTCGCCTTGCGGCGAAAACACGCGCACGCCGTCGAGTTCGTCAGTGCCCATGCCCCAGCCGCACCAGAGGTTGCCGTGAATGTCGACCCGAAAGCCATCGGGCGTGCCCTGCTGCGCGTCGATCAGCACCCGGTTGTTCGTCAGCGACCGCCCGTTGTCCGCGACGTCGAATGCACGGATGGTGCGCGGCTTCGAACGCGATTCGACGATGTACAACACGGACTCGTCCGGCGAAAACGCGAGCCCGTTCGGTCCGATCACCTCGTCGCACACCATCGTCACTTCGCCCGTCTGCCCGTCCACGCGATACACGTTTTGCGGCAGCTCCGGCTCCTGCTTTTCGCCTTCGTAGAAACTGTCGATACCGAACGAGGGATCGGTGAACCAGATGGAGCCGTCCGATTTGACGATCACATCGTTCGGCGAATTGAAGCGCTTGCCTTGATACGCGTCGGCGATCACCGTGATCGAGCCATCGTACTCGGTGCGCGTGACACGCCGCGTCAGATGCTCGCAGCTCACGAGCCGCCCTTCGCGGTCGCGTGTGTTGCCGTTCGCATTGTTCGACGGCCGGCGAAACGGCGTCACCGCGCCCGTTTCTTCGTCCCAGCGCAGGATGCGATTGTTCGGGATGTCGCTCCACAGCACATAACGGCCGTCGCCGAACCAGACGGGCCCTTCGGACCAGCGCGCGCCCTGGTACAGGCATTCGACGGAAGCCGATGCGAGGCGTAATGCATCGAAGCGTGGATCGAAACTGCGGATGGAGGGATCGGGATAGCGTCGGGAGTTCGGGTGGCTGAGTTCTGTCATGGCGCTGTCAATGCAAACGCCGGGCGTCGAGTCGATCGACGCCCGGCGTGTTGCCGTCGTTGCTGGTTATTGTTGGTTACGTTGTCGTGAAACTGCGCGCATCAAGCCTGCGCGGGCTTGCCGTCGCGCAGGCGCCAGAGCTTCAGCGGATTCTCGTCGCGCAGCGATTGCGGCAGCAGATCGGCGGGCAGATCCTGGTAGCAGACGGGACGCAGGAAACGCTCGATGGCCATCGCGCCGACCGACGTCGCGCGCGGATCGGATGTGGCCGGGAACGGCCCGCCGTGCACCATCGCGTACGACACCTCGACGCCCGTCGGAAAGCCGTTCGCCAGAATGCGGCCGGCCTTGCGTTCGAGCGTGGGCAGCAGACGGCGCGCGATGTCGTAGTCCTCGGGTTCGATCTGCAGCGTTGCCGTCAACTGTCCTTCCAGGTACTCCGCCACCTTCACCATTTCGTCAATGTCGTCGCACGTCACGATCAGCGACGTCGGTCCGAAAATCTCGTCTTCGAGTTCGGCCGAGGTCAGAAACTGCATCGCGGAAGTCTGGAACAACGCGGGTAACGCCGCGCAGGTCGCATCCGACGACGTGCCACGCGCGATGCTCTGCACGCCGCGCTGTTCCGTGCGATGCGAAACGCCATCCTGGTAGGCGTTGGCGATGCCGGGCGTGAGCATCGTCTGCGCGCTCTTTTGCGCGAGCGCCTTCGCGGCGGCGTCGATGAACGTCTGCTTGTTCGGTCCTTCGAGAATCAACACGAGACCAGGATTCGTGCAGAACTGTCCGACGCCGAGCGTCACCGATTCGATAAAGCCCGTTGCGATCTGCTCCGCGCGCTTCGCGAGCGCGCCCGGCAGCACGAAGAACGGATTGACGCTGCTCATTTCGGCAAAGACGGGAATCGGCTCGCGGCGCTTCTGCGCGAGATTCACGAGCGCGAGGCCGCCCGCACGCGAACCCGTGAAACCGACCGATTTGATCGCGGGATGCTGGACGAGCGCTTCGCCGATCTCGTTGCCCGCGCCGACCACGAGCGAGAACACGCCTTCGTGCAGACCGCAATCGGCAACCGCTTTCTGAATGGCGCGGCCCACCAGTTCGGACGTACCCAGATGCGCCGGATGCGCCTTCACCACAACGGGACAACCCGCCGCCAGCGCGGATGCCGTATCGCCGCCAGCCACGGAAAAGGCCAGCGGGAAATTGCTCGCGCCGAAGACGCCGACGGGACCCACGGGAATCTTCTGCAGACGCAGATCGGGACGCGGCAGCGGGCTGCGGTCCGGCTGAGCGGTATCGATCGTCGCGGCGAGCCAGCGGCCCTCGCGCACCAGCGACGCGAACAGCTTGAGCTGCCCGACCGTGCGCGCGCGTTCGCCTTCGAGCCGCGCCTTGGGCAGCGCGGATTCCGCCTGGGCGCGCTCGATCAGCGTATCGCCAAGACCGAGAATGTTTTCCGCGATCGTCTCCAGGAAATGCGCGCGGATTTCGAGCGACGCTTGACGATAAGTGTCGAACGCGAGCGCGGCCAGCGTGCACGCGCGGTCCACTTCGACCGCGCCGCCCGCGCCGAACTCGGGTTCGATTTCCATGTTGTGCGCCGGGTCGAACGCGCGCAGCGTGCCCTTGGTGCCGCGCACCTCCGACGCACCGATCAGCATGTCTCCGGTAATCTGCATGTCCAGCTCCTGTCGATGGCCGCGCGGCGGCAACGCATGTCGCGTCGCGCGGCCTGGAATCCAAATAGTGAGTAGTGTGCGACGTCACGAATGAGCGGACGATTCCGCGAGACGGCGCTCGAATCCGAGCGAAGCCGGCGTCGCAACACTGATCTTCGCATGATGCGCCCTTCGTTCGCTGCGTGGCTGTTCGCCTTCGCTCAAAGGCACTCGGCGATGGGGGGGCGCATACGCGACCGCGTACTTCGCAGCATCCAGTGTGCCCTTCTCGCAGCGGCTATGGACATCGCGAAATCCCTCACGAGCCGCTTGGGCAAGTTAGCATTGCCTCGCCAATGTTGTCAAACAACTTCAAGCGTAACACGTGCACATGCCGTTCGCATGAAAACGATTTTCATCGTACAAATGAACGCAGAGCGTGTTGCGCTGCGAATCGGCCTTTAAAAAAGCTCGTATGACAACGGCTCGGAAAACGAACCGTTTCAATCAAACGCTTCGTAATGTATTCCGATTTTCAAGACCTGACCGTATTTAATACCGATTCAAAACCGCACAATAACCTTTTCGAAGTGAGGGTTTAATTGAGGCGCTGCATGTCAGAGCAGGAGCGGATTTGCGGCATTTGATGGAGAATTGCGCGAATGCAATTAAATGGCGCCCTGGCGCGACTCGAATTTGAGCCGGAAAATGAAACGGACCAAAAATTCTCTATCACCATCTTGTATTAACCAGCGAATAATAGTGATAAATTGATGCGCAACAAGATCATGAGTAACCGCAGCATCGGCATGGCGATGGCCCGCTCCGCTGCGCACCTCGAGAGATAGCACCTTGCCGCAACATTTCATTGAGCAGATGTCGCCGTTGCTGGAAGCGGCGGACGATGTCACCTGGTTTCGCGAAGTCTCCCGACTCGCGGACGGCTGGGGCTTTGACCGGGTGCTGGTCGGCATTCTTCCGCGACCGGGGATGCGGCTCGAAGATGCGTTCATCCGCAGCACGTATTCGCCCACCTGGCGGCAGTTCTATAACGAGCAAGGGTTTGCGCACATCGATCCGACCGTCACGCATTGCATGACGAAGTCGTCACCGCTCATCTGGTCGCCTGATCTGTTCGACACCAATCCGGCGCAAACCATGTACGAAGAAGCCCGCGCGCATGGCTTGCGCGCAGGCGTGAGCCTGCCCATTCACGGGCCGAGGCAGGAATCGGGTCTGATCTGCTTCGTCAACGATCACAACCCGAGCGACGAGTTCTGGCGTCATCTCGATGTCGTGCTGCCCAACCTGGTGCTGTTGCGCGACCTCGTCATCGACACGAGCCAGCCTCACCTGAACACGCACACACAAGCTTTGGTGCCAAAGCTCACGCCGCGGGAGCAGGAGTGCCTGAAATGGACCGCGCGCGGTAAGTCCACCTGGGAAATTTCGCACATTCTCAATTGCTCGGAAGCCGTGGTGAACTTCCACCTCAAGAACATTCGCACGAAATTCGGTGTGAACTCACGGCGCGCGGCGGCCGTGATTGCTACGCAGCTCGGCCTTATTGATCCAGGTTGATGAGCTCACGCGCTTCCGGGTTGTGCAGAACCTTCTCTGCCCTGCCCAGATCGCCGTCCGTGACCGTCTTCGTGAAGTAGAGGCCCAGCAGGATCGACACGGGTGCCGGAATCTCCGCGCCCGATTCGAAGCGGCTGCCGCGCGACTGCGTCACGCCGAAACGCGCCCAGAACTGGCGCTGGCTTTCTTTCTTTTTCTTGCGGTACGCGATGATCAGAACACGGTCCACCCCGGACGAAGTGTCCGGATTACGGCTCTGCGCGGTCGGTTGAACGTTTGCGTGAACGCCCGATTGCCAATGATTTTGAAGTTCCATGATGTTTTCCTGGTGATTGGCTGCCCTCATCTCAATTTTGTAATCTTCAGACGCAATCGCCACCTATCCAGGTGAGTAGGTGTTTTTTCTATCCGAAATGCATACGTTTTCCTGCGTACCGCACCCACGTAAGGAGCACACCATGCATACGGCGATTCGGATTGGCACACGGCAAGAGTTCGACAACACGCACATCAACGAGATGTATCGACTGCGCGCCCGGGTCTTTCGCGACCGGATGGGATGGGACGTTCCGACCATCGCGGGTATGGAGATCGACGGCTACGACGCGCTGGGCCCGTACTACATGCTCATCCAGGACGGCGAGCGGCAGGTGCGCGGCTGCTGGCGCCTGATGCCCACGGAAGGCCCGAACATGCTGAGGGACACGTTTTCGCAGTTGCTAGACGGCCACGACGCGCCATTCGGACGGCATATTTGGGAATTGAGCCGCTTCGCTATCGAAACGGATGGCGAGCAAACGTTTGGCTTTGCAGATTTGACGATGCACGCGATCCACGAGCTGGTGACGTTCGCGGACCGGATGGGCATCACCCGCTACGTGACGGTGACGACGCTGGCGATCGAGCGGATGCTGCGGCGCGCGGGCATCGAGGTGACGCGGCTGGGGCCGCCCGTGAAGATCGGCGTTGAACGCACCATTGCGCTCGACATCACCGTCGACGCGATCCGCGCCGCGGTCTGCAAGCCGATGCCTGTCGCGGCCTGACGTTTGAAACGCCGCGCCTCGCCTGATGCGTTTTAACCGCGCCGGAACGTGATGTGCGAAATCCGGCGCACGAGGAGCGCGGCAGCCAGCGCCGCACAGCCCGTCAGCACGACGCCGATGTGAATCGACTGCACGAGCACGTGACGCGCCGCGTCGAACAACGCCGGGCCTTCGAGGCCCGCGCGTTTCAGTTCGATCAGCAGCGAATCGCGCAGATTTTCGTCGACGAGAATACGCGGATCGGCGAGCTTCGGACGCCACGCCGACGCGACGGATTCGCCGAGCACGCGCAGCGACTCTTCCACGCCCGACGCATAGCGCCGGTTCACGATCGTCGCGACGATGCTGGTGCCGAGCATCCCGCCTACCATGCGCGTCGACTGGAGCAGCGCCGTGGTGATGCCGAAGCGCTCGCGGCCGGCGATCTCCTGACCGAACACATTCAGGTTGTTGAGAATGAAGCCGAGGCCAATGCCGACGGCCGCCATCGAGAGTTCGAGGTACAGATGCGGCGTCGCCGGCGTGGCGAGCGCAATGCCGGCCGACGCGGCCACCAGCAGGCTGAAACCGATCGTCAGAATGGCAGTGGGCCGCGACATGTGAATCACGATGCGCGTGTTGATCATGCTGCCGAGCGCGATACACGCGGCGATCGGCGTCGCCAGCAGGCCGGCCTGCTGCGGCGTCAGCCCGAAGCCGCCCTGCAGCAGCAGCGGCGCGAAAAAGATCAGCGAAAACATCACGAAGCCCGACAGCACCGACAGCGTGAACAGCGTCACGAGCTGCGGATCCTTGAACAGGTCGAGCGGCACGATGGGATGTGTCGCGCGCCGCTCGCAGACCAGCAGCGCAGCCGCGCCGACGATCACCAGCGCGGCGAGGATCAGGTTGGCTGTCGTGAGACCGTCCTTCGGCACGGCTTCGATGAAGGTCTGCAACCCGCCGAGCACCAGCGCCACCAGCACGGCGCCCGTCCATTCGATGCGCACGTCGCCCGTGCGCTCGCGCCGGTAATACGGCAGGTGCGCCCAGATGAAGTACAGCGCAAGCGCGCCGACGGGCAGGTTCACGAGGAACGTCGAGCGCCAGCCGAAGTTCTGGCTCAGCCAGCCGCCCAGCGACGGCCCCGCCGCCGTGCCGATTCCGTAGGCGGCCGCCAGCACCACCTGCCAGCGCACGCGAGTGCGCGGATCGGGAAAGAGATCGGGGATCGACGCGAACGCCGTGCCGACCATCATGCCGCCGCCGACGCCCTGCAGGCCGCGCGCGAACACCAGAAACGGCATGCTGCCCGCGAGGCCGCATAGCGCCGACGCCACCGTGAAGACGATCACGGCCGTAATCACGAAGTATTTGCGGCCGAAATAGTCGCCTAGCCGCCCGAACACGGGCACCGTGACCACGGACGCGAGCAGATAGGCGCTCGCGATCCATGCGTAATACTCGAAACCATGCAGTTCGACGACGATCGACGGCAACGCCGTGCTGACCACCGTCTGATCGAGCGCGACGAGCATGTTGACGAGGCCGATGCCGAGCATGGCCAGGAGTGCGTCGCGAAAAGGCAGAGGACGGGAAGGATTCACTTCTTTGCGATGCGGCGCGTCATGCGCGGCATTTTCAGATGAGGGGAAAAAATGAAACGGGCCGCGTGTGAAACGACGCGGCCCGGCGAGGCGGGATAAGACGTCAGGAGCCGAACATCCGGTCGCGCGCGTGCTCCAGATGCGCGCGCATGGCCTGTCCGGCCGCCGCAGGGTCCTTGCGGCGGATGGCTTCGAGCACGGCCAGATGTTCGGCCTGCACGAGCCGCTGGCGTTCGAGCGTCTTCACCAGCGACAGATTGCGCGACAGATTCATGCTGAACACGATCTGCTCTTCGATGAACGACATCATCGTGATGAAGAACTGGTTCTTCGACGCACGCGCGACGGCAAGGTGGAACGCGAAGTCGTCCTTCGCGCCGATGCCCTGGGTTTCGATCACGCGCTCCAGTTCGTCCCACGCGTGCTGGATCGCAGCGATGTCGTCGGCCTCGGCCATCTGCGCGGCCAGTTCGGCGCCGCCCGACTCCGTCACGATCCGGAAGTCGTAACAGCGGCGAATGTCGGAGAGCGTTTCCAGCGGCGCGAAGCGGCGCACGTCCGGGTCCGGCCGCCGCGCGACTGTCGTGCCCGAGCCGTGCCGCGTGACGATGATGCCGTCCGCGCGCAGCCGCGCCAGCGCCTCGCGCACCGTGGGCCGCGATGTCTCGAAACGCTCGGCGAGCGCATGCTCGGTAGGCAGACGCTCGCCTTCCTTGTATTCGCCTTCGAGAATGCGGTTGAGGATGTCGCCGTAGATCTTGTCCGGCAGACCAGTCGGTTTGCGCTCGTTCATCGTCGAGAAAAGCGGCTTGTCAGAATAGATTGGAATTGTAAGGCAAATAATGCGCGCCAACTTGCAAAATCGAGCGCTGTTTGGGCGGAAAAGCACGTTGCCGCGCGCGTGCCGCCAGTATGAACGACCCGGCGCTCGACAGCAAAATTTGATAAATCTTTGATTGACATCTGCGTGTCCGCTGCCGAAAAACCGCATTTTTCGCCGATCATTTAAGCTGGAAGCGCAATCCGGACAACTATCCACCGCTTATCATCGGCGGCCCGCACACACGGCCACGGCACGTGACGGCGCGCCGCCTTCAACGGCACGGAGGCTTCATGTACACACGCATCCTCGTTGCAGTCGACGGCAGCAACACCTCGCGCCGCGCGTTCGACGGCGCCCTGAATCTGGCCAGCAAGCTCGGCGCGACGCTGCGCGCGTTCTACGCGGTCGAAAACACGCCAATGTATTTCGACGCGCCCGGCTACGATCCGTCCGTGCTGCGCAACCGGCTCGTCGAGCAGGGCAAGGAACTGACGGTGGAACTGTCGGCGGCGATGCGCGAGCGCGGCGTGTCCGGCGATATCGCCGTCGGCGAAGCATCTTCGCTCGACGACGTGCCGACCCTCGTGCTGCGCGCCGCCGCCGATTTCAACGCCGATCTGATCGTGATGGGCACACATGGCCGCCGTGGCATGCAGCGGCTGATACTCGGCAGCGTGGCCGAGCGCTGCGTGCGCCAGTCGACGCTGCCCGTGCTGCTGATTCCGTCCGCGGCGGGCGGCGGCGATGAGGCCGACGAGCCGAAGGCGTGATACGTCGACAGGCCTGAACGGCACGCGCGAGTGAAGGCGTGACATCGCTCAAGCGCGACTTTCGCGTCGACGCGTCATTTTGCCGCCTGGTTGCACGCGCATCGAGTGGGACAATCGGTTGTCACCCTTAATCAGCCGGCTGGTACCATGCTCAATCCCACCGCAGTTGCTCCCGTTCGCGGCGCCCGCCGCTCGCCGGTTTCCTCCACGCAGCGCGCCGCGCGCAGCACCGCGCGCTGTTCGTCGTGCGCGATGAGGCATCTGTGCATGCCGCAAGGCGTCGCCGCCAACGACATGCCGCAGCTCGAAGCGCTGATCTGCTCGGCGCGCGCGGTGCGACGCGGTGAAGCGCTCTACCGCGCCGGCGACTCCTTCGACAATCTGTACGCGGTGCGCTCAGGGTCGCTGAAAACGGTGATGGCGCATCGCGATGGCCGCGAGCAGGTCACGGGCTTGCGGCTCGCGGGCGAATCGCTGGGGCTGGACGGTATCAGCAGCGACCAGCACGCGTGCAGCGCGGTGGCGCTCGAAGACAGCTCGGTGTGCATCATTCCTTACGCGGCCCTCAAGCATCTGTGCCGCGAAATCAGCTCGATGCAGGAACGGCTGCACAAGCTGATGGGCGAGCAGATCGTCCGTGAAGCCGCGCAGATGATGGTGCTCGGCTCATTGAGCGCCGACGAGCGCGTCGCGGCTTTCCTGCTGGACATCTCGGAACGCAACGCGCAGCGCGGCTATTCATCGGCCGAATTCAATTTGCGGATGACGCGCGAAGACATGGGCAGCTATCTCGGCATGACGCTCGAGACTGTGAGCCGCACGCTGTCAAGATTTCAAAAGCGCGGACTGATCGACGCACAAGGCCGTTTCGTTCACATCGTCGATCCTGACGGCCTGCGCCAGGTCGGCGCAGCGGCAAACGCCTGATTCTGCCTGGCTCTCAACGCTTCTGACGCGCGGCGTCGCATCGTGCGACGCCGATGCGCACCCGCCTGGCACGTCTCCTGCGGCTGCGGTACAGTTTAAGACTGTCCGTCCCATGCAAGAAGCTTGCAGCCTCACGAGGAGACCCGGCGAATGAATCGCGACCCTGCTCCGCACCACCCGCTGGTCCAGCGCCTCATCGACGCGCGCCGCGTCACCGACGCCCTGTTCCCGGTCGTCAAACCCGAATACCTGTATGAACGTCCGATCCGCGAGCGTCACCGCATCGTGTTCTACATCGGCCATCTCGAAGCCTTCGACCGCAATCTGTTCGACGAGCGGCTCTGTCGGCTGCCCGCGTTCGCGCCGGAACTCGACCAGCTGTTCGCCTTCGGCATCGATCCCGTCGACGGCGGTTTTCCGACGGATCAACCTGCCGACTGGCCTTCGCTCGACGCCGTGCACGATTACGCAAAGAAGGCACGCGAGCAGATCGACGAACGTCTGGCGGAATTCGAGTTCGGCGGCGCAGGCATGTCGACAGGCTCGCCCGAACAGCTGATGCACGTTGCCATCGAACACAGGCTGATGCACGCGGAAACGCTCGCGTACATGCTGCATCAACTGCCGCTCGAGATGAAGGCAGCGCCGCCGGGCGCCGTATCGAAAGCGGTACTTGCCCGCAATGTCGAAATGGCGCCGATGGTGCGCGTGTCAGCAGGCGAAGCCGTGCTCGGCATGAAGAAGGAAGACGGGCGCTTCGGCTGGGACAACGAGTTCGGCGAGCAACGCGTGCAGGTCGATGCGTTCGACATCGACCGCTACATGGTGACGAACGCGCAGTTCATGGCGTTCATCGACGCGGGCGGCTACGGCAATCGCACGTACTGGAACGACAAGGACTGGGCGTGGAAGGAAGCGGAGGGTATTGCGCATCCCGTCACGTGGTCGCGAGATGCGAATGGCAAGTGGATGCTGCGCACGATGTTCGACGACGTTGCGCTGCCGCCCGACTGGCCCGTCTACGTGAGCCATGCCGAAGCGGCGGCATACGCGCGCTGGGCAGGCAAGTCGCTGCCAACGGAAGCGCAATGGCAGCGCGCCGCGCAAGGCGTGCCGCATGCGCCGTCGGGCAACTATGATTTCCGCAGCTGGGATCCGCAAGCCGTCGATGCCGCGCCCGACAATGTCAGTGCATTCGGCGTCGAAGGCCAGTACGGCAATGGCTGGGAATGGACGTCGTCGCTGTTCGAGGCGTTGCCCGGATTCGATGCATTCCCGTTCTATCTCGGCTACTCGGCCAACTTCTTCGACGGACAGCATTACGTGCTCAAGGGCGGCTCGGCACGCACCGCGCAATGCATGCTTCGGCCGACGTTCCGCAACTGGTTTCAGCCGCGGTATCAGCATGTGTATGCAGGGTTCAGGTGCGTGCGGGCTGTCTGACGTAGCCGCGATCTGAAACCGCACGCTCTTCCGATGCAGCCCGAAATCCGGCACCGTGCAGCAGCGCGCCTGCACTATCATTTCCGCCAGTCTCACTTGCCGGGATCGGTATGGAACTTCGGCATCTCCGCTATTTCATCGCTGTCGCCGAGCTGCGCAGCGTACGCGCCGCCTCCGAACAGCTGCACGTGACGCAGCCGGCCATTTCGCGTCAGGTGCAAGACCTCGAAGATGCGATCGGCGCGGCGCTGTTTGAGCGCACGCCGCGCGGGCTGAAGCTCACGGCGGCGGGCATCGCGTATCTGTCGGAAGCGCGTGAAATTCTCGCGCGCGTCGATGCCGCGAACCGTCTCGCGCGCCGCATTGCGTCGGGCGTGCAAGGTCATCTGCGCATCGGCTTCGTCGAGAACGCCGCGTGGAGCGGCATCGTCTCGCATGCATTGAGCGCGTTCGAACAGGCGGCGCCCGACGTCGCGCTCGAACTTCAGCCGATGAACACGCCCGAGCAGTTCGACTCGCTTGCCGCCGGAAGGCTCGACGGCGGCTTCTGCTATCGCGTCGGCGCGCTGCCCGAAGGCATCGCGGGCGTGCCCGTGCTCGAGCAGAACGTCGTGCTGGCTGTGCCCGACACGTGGCCGCTCGGTCACGAAGGCCCGATTGCGGCAGCCGAACTCACGGGCAAGCCGTTCATCGCGTTTCCTCGCAACGTGTATCCCGCGTACTACGACCGCCTGATTGCCGCTTGCGCAGAGCGCGGCCTCACGCTCGACATCCGCCAGGAAGCATCGACGGAAACCGCGATTCTTTCGCTGGTGTCGGCGGGCATGGGCGTCGCGATCGTCAACGCGGCGAATCGCGACCGTCCGCCCGCGCGCGTGCGCTTCGTCGAATTGCGGGATCTGTCGGTGCCGCTGCCGCTCGAATTCTGTTTCGCCGAACACGAAGCCAATCCAGCACTGAGCCGATTTATCGAGCAGTTGAAGTAGCAGCAATTCACAGCGATAGCGATGCCTGCAAGGCATCGGCTGCCGCAGAAAACGGCATTGGCCGGGCGTTTTATCGTCGGCGATATTAAAGACAACGAGGCGCCGCCTCGCTCTTTACCGATCGCGCCATGTCCAATCTTCCTTCCCTCATCGCCACCGACGTCGATTTCGAACGCACGGGTTTTCAGACAGGCACGCTGCGGCTGCCGTGGTCGCACGACCGCTCAGCATACGGCCACATTCCCATCCCGCTCGCCGTGCTCAATGCAGGCACGGGCCCGACCGTGCTGCTGACGGGCGGCAATCATGGCGACGAATACGAAGGCCCCGTCGCACTGTTCAAGCTGATGCAACGAATGCCGTCGATGTCGATACGCGGCCGCCTCATCGTGATTCCCGCTTTGAACTTCCCGGCCTTCGTCAACGGCACGCGCACGTCGCCGATCGATCGCGGCAATCTGAACCGGCTCTTTCCCGGCGCGCGCAACGGACAGCCGACCGAGATGATTGCGCATTACATCGAAAACGAACTGCTGCCACGTGCCGATGTCGTGATCGATCTGCACGCGGGCGGCGCTTCGTTCGAACATGCGCCGACGCTGCTCGCATCGCCGCCCGCTCAAGCCGAACACCGCGCGCTGTACGGCGATCTGGTGCGCGCGTTCGGCGCACCGAACACGATGATCATGAATCTGCTCGGCGAAGACCGTACGTTCGCCGCCGCAGCGCAACGGCACGGCAAGCTTTTTCTATGCGGCGAATTCGGCGGCCATGCGGGCTGCGATGCGGCGAATCTGGCGATCGTCGAAAGCGGCTTGCAGCGCGTGCTGCATCGGCTCGGCGTGACGTCGGACGCGCCGCGCTCTACGCCCGCGACACGCTACTTTCGCGTTGAAGGCGCGCAGCACTATGTCTATGCGCCGCATGCGGGCGTGTTCGAGCCCGCGTTCGCACTCGGCGATCAGGTTCGCGAAGGTCAACTAGCGGGACGTCTGTTCGACCCTCACCGTCCGTGGCAAGCGCCCATCGAGATCGCTTTTCGCGGCGACGGCACGGTCATGTGTTTGCGCACTTTCGCACGTGTCGAGCCCGGCGATTGCATCGCGCTGCTCGCTGCCGAAACGCACGCCGGCTGAACGCCACACACGTCCCGACTCACTCCACGGAGACCGCGAATGAGCGCCCATCCCGCCTTGACGCAGCAAGCCGACGAAGCCACTCAGACGACTCACCACGACAGCGTGCGCCATCCCGTCTATATCGTGCTGCTCTTCTTCATCTGCTTTGCGTTCTCGTATCTGGACCGGCAGATCGTCAGCATTCTCGTGCAGCCGATCAAGCAGTCGCTGCTGCTCACGGACACGCAGATCGGTCTGCTGCAAGGCTTCTCGTTCACGATGTGCTACGCGACGGCGGGCGTGTTCATCGCGCGGCTCGTCGATCGCACGAACCGCGTCAGGCTGATCGCGGCCTGCATCGCCATCTGGGCGGTCTCGACCACGCTGTGCGGCTTCGCGACGAACTTCTCCGAACTGCTGCTCGCCCGCGCGGGCACGGCCGTCGCCGAGGCGGCGTTGAGTCCTGCTGCGCTGTCGATCTTCAGCGACATGTTCGCACCGCGTCGCGTGGCGCGCGCGAGCAGCGTGTTCATGCTCGGGCCGTACGTGGGCGGCGGCGTCGCGCTGTTCGGTGGCGGCATGCTGTTGTCGGCGGCGGCGAACGGTCATGGCAACGCGTGGCTCGCTGCGCACGGCATCGCGCCGTGGCAGGCGATCTTCGCGATCGTCGGCCTGCCGGGCCTGATTCTGGCCGCACTGGTGGCGTTCACGATCCGCGAGCCCGCCCGCCTCGAAACATCCGCACACGCAACGCACGCACGCGACGACATGCCTTCGTTGCGCGATGTCGTCCATCAACTGTTCGTGCGCAACCGTTTCTGTCTGCCCTACTTCGCCGCGTATGTCGCGCTGATCACGCTGTTCTACTCGCACGCTGCGTGGTTCCCGACACTGCTGATGCGCCACTTCCATCTAGCACCGAAAACGGTCGGACAGATGGCCGCGCCCGCGTACATGATCGGCGGAATACTCGGTGTCGCGTGTGCCGGCGTGCTCGCGACGCGCGTCACCGACGACAGTACACTGCGCAAAGTGCTGGCCTTTTCGACGTGCGCCGTTGCGCTGCTGGTGCCCGCTGCGATCGCGATGCCGCTAGTCAGCGACAGCGCCGTCGCGATCGCGCTCTACGGCATCTGCGCATTCACGGCGAGCATCGCGATGGGACTCGCGCCCGTGCCGCTGCAAATCGCCGTGCCGAACCGCATGCGCGGCCGCTCGCTCGCCTTGCTGGTGTTCATGACGAACGCGATCAGCGGCGGCGTCGGTCCGCTGTCGGTCGGTTATCTGAACGAGCGGCTCGGGCAAACAGGCGCGAGTCTCGGCATTGCGCTGGCGCTGGTCGGCGGCGTGTCGGCGTTGATCAGCGCCGTGCTGTATGCCGTCGCGACACGGCGCGTAGCGATTGCGAACGACGCCTGAAGCAACCCGAAGATGAAGCCCAACGAAACGCAGATCATCATGAAAGACACTCGCCTCGTGCATCGCATCGGCGCGGCAACCATTACGCGCGTCGACGAAACCACGTTCGCGCTCGCGCCCGACACGCTCTTCCCGAACTGGGACGAGACAAGTGGACTCGTGCTCGAAGAACGCTTCGCAACCGAAAGCATCGATCTGTCGAACCGGCGCGTGCCGTTGAAGACGCATTTGTGGGTTGTCGAGCTAGACGGCGTGACTTTCGTCGTCGATACGGGCATCGGCAACGGCAAGCTGCGCTCGTTCAGCGCGCTATTCGACAGACTCGACAATCCCGTGCTCGAACGGCTCGCGGCGGCGGGTTTCGAACGCGAGCGCGTCGACTATGTGCTCAATACGCACCTGCACGTCGATCATGTCGGATGGAACACGCATTGGGATGAAGGCCGCTGGGCGCCCGTGTTTCCGAACGCGACCTACGTGTTCGGCGAGCGCGAACGCGATTTCTTCGCGACGGAACAAGGCGCGCCGCGCCGCATGGTGTTCGACGACAGCGTGTTGCCCTTGATCGAAGCCAATCAGTCGCGCGTGGTTCGCGATACGGGAGAAAGCATTCTCGATGGCATCCGTTTTCTGCCCACTTTCGGACACAGCATTGGACACATGGCGATCGAAATCCGCTCGCGCGGCGAGACCGCGCTTTTCTCCGGCGACGTGATGCACAGCGCGGTGCAGGTTCACCGGCCCGAATGGAACTCGACGTTCTGTCTCGATCAGGAGCAGGCGCGCGCGTCGCGGCAATGGCTGCTCGCGCATGCCGCCGATACGGGAGCAACAGTGTTTGCCGCGCATTTTGCCGAGACGTCGGCGGGTACGGTGCAGCGCGCCGGCGATGGTTTCGAATGGCGCTACGCGTAGGCGCTCATTGTCTGCAACTCACCACGAGCTTGCGCGTGGTGTAGCTTCCGTAGTCGGTGTGATTTTTCTTTTCCTCGCGATCCACAACGTCGTAACCGCGCGGACATGTCTTCCTCGCCGCCCTGTCGCAGATCTTCCAGTTGTAGAGCAGGCCGTCGCACGAAATCACCGCGCCGTCGTGACCGTTGGTCATCGGCGTCGGCTTCACGGTTGCGCCGCAACCGGCGAGCAGAACCATAAGGAGAATCGCGCTGCGCCGCATGACGTCCCCCGGTGATCAGTGGATCGTCCGATTATAGGAGCCGGCGCGCGCGCACAACGGGAGCGAACGCACGCTCCCGCTCAATCGGATGTATCAGTGCTGCGGGAGCTTGCCGCCCAGTTCATCGTCGATAAACGCGCGAACGATGTCCGCGAACGACGCATCGCCGTGCAGCCCGAGCTGATTCGCCCGCGAGGTATCCCAGCGCGCGGGCCAGCTGCCGACGATCTTCTCGACACGCTCGTCCGCCTTCCATTCGATCCGGTTCGCGACGGCGTCACCCGCGACTTCGCGCAGCGCGGCAATCATCTCGTCGACCGTCACCGACACGCCCGGCAGATTCACCGTGCGACGGTTGCCGAGCGCCGCGCCGTCGATCTCGCAGCCCGCGACGAGACACTCGATCGCCTTGCGCGGCGACAGCAGCCACAGACGCATCGCGCCGTTCACCGGGCACACGGCCGGCTCGCCGTTGAGCGGCTCGCGAATGATGCCGCTCGCGAACGACGACGCCGCCGCATTCGGCTTGCCAGGCCGCACGCTGATGGTCGGCAGGCGCAGCACCCGGCCGTCGACGAAACCGCGCCGTGCATAATCGTTGAGCAGCAGTTCGGCGATCGCCTTCTGCGCGCCATACGACGACTGCGGATTCAGCGCGGTTTCATCGAGCACGGTGTCGGGCAAGTCACCGCCGTACACGGCGACCGAACTCGTGAACACCACACGCGGCTTGTGTGCACGTGCACGGCAAACGTCGAGCAGCAGCCGCGATGCATCGAGATTGATGCGCATGCCCAGTTCGAAGTCCGCTTCCGCCTGGCCGCTGACGATCGCGGCGAGATGGAAGATCGCCTCCGTCTTCTCGTCGATCACCCGTTCGAGCACGCCGCGCTCGGCAATGTCGCCGACTTCGACGCGCACGCGTTCGTCTTTCGGCCCCGGCGCCGCGACGACGTCGAGCAACACCAGTTCCGTGATCGGCTGACGCCGTCCGTCCGCGCCCTTCAGTTCGCCGCGCGCAAGCAGTTCGCGCGCGAGACGCTGGCCGAGAAATCCCGCACCGCCCGTGATCAGTACTTTCATGTTTCCGTGTTCCTCAGTGAGTCTGTCCTGTCCGTCGAATCCGCCGGCGCAATGCTTATCCGCGCGCCTTCACGTATGGGCGGATCCATCCCAGGCCATCGGATGTGCCCGCGCGCGGGCGGTATTCACAACCGATCCAGCCGTCGTAACCGAGTTCGTCGATCAGCGCGAACAGATACGGATAGTTCACTTCGCCGATATCCGGCTCGTGCCGCTCCGGCACACCCGCAATCTGAATGTGACCGATGCCCTTCACATCGCGCTTGAGCTTCACGGCGAGATCGCCTTCGACGATCTGGCAGTGGTAAAGATCGAACTGCACTTTCAGATTCGCCGCGCCGACTTCCGCGCAGATCGCCTGGGCGTCGTCCTGGCGGTTCAGAAAGAAGCCGGGAATGTCGCGCGTATTGATCGGCTCGATGACGACCGTGATGCCGTCCGCTTGCGCGGTTTTCGCGGCATACGCGAGGTTCTTCAGATACACGTCGCGATGCGCGGCGCGCGATTGCTCCGGCTTGATCAAACCGGCCATTACATGCAGCTTGTCGTTGCCGAGCACGCGCGCGTAGTCGAGCGCCGCGTCGACGCTGCGGCGAAACTCGTCTTCGCGGCCCGGCAACGACGCGATGCCGCGCTCGCCGGCCGCCCAGTCGCCCGGCGGCGCATTGAACAGCGCCTGCGTAAGGCCGCTTTCCTGCAGACGCGATTTCAGGTCCGCAGCGGGAAAGTCATAAGGGAACAGAAACTCCACGGCTTCGAAGCCGTCGCGCGCGGCGGCGGCGAAACGGTCGAGAAACGCGTGTTCGTTGTACATCATCGTCAGATTGGCGGCGAAGCGAGGCATCGAAGCTACTCCTTAAAAACGCGTTTAGCGGTTCACGAGCCGCGCGGGCGTCAGCCAGACGGCGAGCGCGCCGATCACGAGCATCGCGGCGAGCACGTACATGCCGGACTGCGTGCTGTGCGTGACATCCTTAAGATAGCCGATCATGTACGGGCTCGCGAAGCCCGCCAGATTGCCGATCGAATTGATGATCGCGATGCCCGCGGCAGCCGTCGCACCGGACATGAACGCAGTCGGCAGCGACCAGAAGAGCGGAGCGCAGGTCAGCACGCCCGCAGCCGCAACCGACAGAAACGCGATCGAAACCGCCGTGTTATTCGCATACGATGCCGCGACGCTGAAGCCCACGGCGCCCGCGAGCGCCGGCCCGATCAGATGCCAGCGGCGTTCGCGGCGCTTGTCCGCGCTGTGGCCCATCACGTTCATCACGACGATGGCGACGAGAAACGGAATCGCGCTCAGCAGGCCGATCTCGAATGCGCCCGTCACACCCGTCGACTTGACGAGCGTCGGCATCCAGAACGTGAGGCCATACTGTCCCGTGACGAACGCGAAGTAGATCAGCGACATCCACCACGTGCGCGGATCGCGGAACACGGCGCCCAGCGAATGCGACTTCGATTGCTCCTGCGGCTGCGCGGCGATTTCATCGGCGAGCAGCTTCTTTTCGCGCGGCGTCAGCCATTTCGCGCCGGCGATGCCATTATCGAGATACAGAATGGTCGCGATACCGACGGCGATAGCGGGCACCGCTTCGATCACGAACATCCATTGCCAGCCTGCGAAGCCGTGATGCGAATCGAAAGTCTGCATGATCCAGCCCGACAGCGGATTGCCGAAGATGCCCGACACCGGAATCGCCGACATGAACACCGCAATGATCTTCGCGCGGCGATGCGACGGGAACCAGTAGGTCAGATACAGGATCACGCCCGGATAGAAGCCCGCTTCGGCGAGACCGAGCAGAAAGCGCAGTGCGTAGAACTGCGTCGGTGTCTGCACGAACACGAACAGCGCCGACAGCACACCCCACGTGATCATGATCCGCGCAATCCAGATGCGCGCGCCGAGCCGATGCATCAGGATGTTGCTCGGCAATTCGAACAGGAAGTAACCGACGAAGAACACGCCCGCACCGAGGCCGAATACGGTCTCGCTGAATGCGAGGTCTTGCGACATCTGCAGCTTCGCGAAGCCGATGTTCACGCGGTCCAGATACGCAACCACGTAACACAGCATCAGGAAAGGCACGATGCGCCAGAACACCTTGCCGTAGGTGCGTTCGATTTCAGCCGCGCCGGGTTGTCCCGCTGCGTCAGTGGATGCTGGGCGAACGGATGTCGCCTGATAGCTTGTCATGCATTGTCTCCTTCGGATGGCGCCGGTTATGGACCGTCCGTTCTCTAACGAACGGTCCTCCGGCTTTTTGCCTGGGTTGGTGATACGGATGCCCGACGGCTTACCAGCGTGCGCCGAACACGGTACGCAACTCGTCGAGCGCGGTTTCGTCGAGCGGTGCGGGACGCGGGTTCGTCATCAGCCATAGGCGCGCCGTCTCTTCGAGTTCCTCGATCACGTACGAAGCCTGCGATACGGAACGCTCCCACACCACGGGACCGAGCCGTTCGAGGAGCACGCCGCGCACGCTGTCGGCGAGCGAAGCGATCTGTTGCGCGACTTGCGGATCGCCGGGGCGCTTGTAGCGAACCAGCGGAATGTGGCCGACTTTCATCACGTAGTACGGCGTGATGGGCGGCAGCACGTCGGCGTCGTTCCAGACACCCGCAAGCGTCAGCGCGACGAGATGCGTCGAATGCGTATGCACGATGCCGCGCGCGTCGCGGTTGCGTTCGTAGACGCCGCGATGCAGCGCGAGCGTTTTCGACGGCTTGCCGCCAGACACCGCGTTGCCGTCGAGATCGACCTTCGCGATCTGCGCGGGATCGAGACGCCCGAGACACGCATCCGTCGGCGTGATCAGCCAGCCGTCGTCGAGCCGTGCGCTGATGTTGCCCGCACTGCCGACCGTGTAGCCTCGCTCGTACAGACTCGCGCCCGTCACGCAGATTTCTTCGCGGACTTTTGCTTCGTTGCTGGTGTGGACGGCGAGCGTCATGCCGCGTCTCCGTCGAGATGGCGCAGCGCCTTGGCGAAGAAATCGACGGCGCCAAAGTTGCCGGATTTGAGCGCGAGCGCGAGCGGCTCGTCGCCGATGGTCGCGGTCGCGGGCACGCCCGGATCGATCTGTTTGCCGATGCGCAGCATGCGGACATCGAGCGCCTGCACGACGGCGCCCGACGTCTCCCCGCCCGCGACGACGAACTTGCGCACGCCCATCTGATGCAGCCCGCGCGCAATCGCAGCGAGCGTGCGTTCGACCAGTTCTCCCGCTTGCGCGACGCCGAGTTCGCGCTGCGTCGTCTTCACTTCGTCCGGCGACGCTGTGGCATAGATCAACACCGTTTGCGCTGTTTTCATGTGCTCGCGAGCGAAGTCCAGCGCCTGTTCGACGACGGGCTCGCCGCGCGCGGCCGCGAGCGGGTCGATGCGAAACGCGGGCCGCGTTTCGCGCCATGCGGCCACCTGTGCGTTCGTCGCTTTCGACGCGCTGCCCGCCAGCACGGCCGACGCGCCTTCGATACGCGGCAACTCGCCTGCATCGGCGGCATCGTCGAGCAAGCCGGCGCGGCGGAAATTGGCCGGCAAGCCGAGCGCGACGCCCGAGCCGCCCGTGATCAGCGGCAAGTCGGCGCACGCCTCGCCGAGCGTATAGAGATCGGTATCCGACACGGCATCGGCGATCGCCATGCGCACGCCGTCGTGGCGCAACGCATCGATCGATGCGCGCACGGCTTCTGCGCCTTTCGCAACCGCGTCGTAACGCACGAGGCCAACTTTCGAACGCGTCTGCCGCTGCAGCACGCGCACGAGATTCGCGTCCGTCATCGGCGTGAGCGGGTGATGCTCCATGCCCGATTCGTTCAGCAGCACGTCGCCGACGAACAGATGCCCGCGATAGATCGTGCGGCCATTCTCCGGAAACGCAGGACATGCGATCGTGAACGGCGTGCCGCCGCCGATCGGCGACAGCGCATCGAGCAGCGCGTCCGTGACGGGACCGATGTTGCCGCTATCGGTCGAATCGAAGGTCGAGCAGTACTTGAAGAAGAACTGGCGGCAGCCTTGCGCGCGCAGCCATTCGAGCGCGGCGAGCGATTGCGCGACGGCATCGGCGGCGTCGATAGTGCGCGACTTCAGCGCCACGACGAGCGCGTCGGCTTCGATGCGCGTGTCAGCCGCAGGCACGCCGATGGTCTGCACGGTGCGCATGCCGCCGCGCACCAGCATGTTCGCGAGATCGGTTGCGCCCGTGAAGTCGTCGGCGATGCAGCCGAGCAAGGGCTTGCTGGCAGAGGTCGTCATGTTGTCGTGCTCCTCTCTCAGCGCTTTTCCGGCACGTCGATGCCGGGGAAAATCTTGATGACGGCCGAATCGTCTTCGCCGCCGTGCCCGGCTGTCGATGCCATCATGAACATCTGATGCGCAGCCGCCGACAAGGGCAGCGGAAACTTCGAACGTCGCGCGGTATCGAGCACGAGTCCCAGATCCTTGACGAAGATATCGACGGCAGATAGCGGCGTGTAATCGCCGTTGAGGATGTGCGGCACGCGGTTCTCGAACATCCACGAGTTGCCCGCGCTGTGCGTGATGACGTCGTAGAGCGCGTCGGGATCGACGCCTTCGCGCAAGCCGAGCGCCATCGCTTCCGCGGCGGCCGCGATGTGCACGCCCGCGAGCAGCTGGTTGATGATCTTCACTTTCGAGCCCGCGCCATGCTGGTCGCCCAGGCGATACACTTTGCCCGCCATCGCCGCGAGCACGTCTTCGCACGCGGCATACACGGCGGCGGGACCGGACGTCATCATCGTCATTTCGCCCGATGCCGCGCGCGCCGCACCGCCCGACACGGGTGCATCGAGCATCTGCAGGCCGGCCGCTTCCACACGGCGGCCGAGGTCGATCGCGAAATCGGGCGCAACGGTGGCGCAGGCGATCACGACGCCGCCCGGCTTCATCGTGCCAACCGCGCCCTGCTCGCCGAACAGCACCGTCTCGGTTTGCGCTGCGTTGACGACGAGCGTGACGACCACGTCACACTGCGCGCCGAGTTCGGCGGGATTCGTGCAGGCCTTGCCGCCATCGGCGACGAACTGGTCGAGCACTTCGCGGCGCACGTCGCACGCGTGGACGTTGAACCCGCCGCGCAGCAGCGAGCGCGCGACGCCTAATCCCATCGCGCCAAGACCGATCACTCCGACATTTCTGGACATACCTTTCCTCTACGAACAGTGCTTCAACGGTGACGCACGCGGCGCGGATCAGCAGATTCCCGCTTCGGCGAGGCGCCGCGCCGCGTTGTACATGTGGGTCTGCGCGGCGTTGCGCGCGGCCATCGGATCGCCGGCGCGGATCGCCGCGGCGATGGCGGCGTGTTCATCGCGGACCTGGCGCGAGAAGTCTTCGCGCAGCGCCTCGTTGCGGCGCGTGACGACGGTGCCTGCTTCGAGGTACTGGTTGAGGAACGTCAGCGTCTTCAGGAAGTACGGATTGCCCGTCACGGAGGCAATCGCGCGGTGGAACGCGACGTCTTCGGCGACACCGTCGCGGCCTTCGGCGACGGCTTCATCGATCTTGTTGAGCGCGGCGTCGATCGACATCATGTCGGTGTCGGTGCGGCGCATGGCGGCTTCGGCAGCAACTTCGGCTTCGATCGCGCGGCGCACCGCGAGGATTTGCAGCACCGAGCCGCCTTCCATGGCTTCCGCGTAGTCGATGCGCAATGGGCGGATCGCGCCGTGAGCGGCGACGTAGACGCCGCTGCCCTGGCGTGGCTCGACGACGCCCTCATTCTTCAGGCGCGAGATCGCTTCGCGGATCACCGTGCGGCTTACGCCGAATTCTTGCGATAGCACGGCTTCTGTCGGCAGCTTGCCGCCTCTTTGGAAGGTGCCTTTGTCGATCTGCGCTAGCAGTTGCTGCGCGACCGTGTCGCTGAGGGCCTTGGTGGGGATTTTCTCGAACATTGTTGGTTTGGCGGCTTTCGCCGATTTGCCATGTCATAGGGTCATCATACAAATTTGCCTTCGGATGTTGTTATGGGGAGAAACCCTGGGCGGGTGGCCTTTCGGTTTCGCTTTTTGCTTTTTTGCTTTTTGCTTTTTGGTTTTTGCTGCGCTGGCATCCGCGTTTTCATATCGGTACTTCACGCGTCGCCCCTGTGCGGGGCGGCACTTACTTTCTTTGCCGCCGCAAAGAAAGTAAGCAAAGAAAGCGGGCTAACACCGCCAATCCTTGTGTTTGCCTGCGGGCCCCCAACGGGTCCCGCACTCCACGCGGCATCGAACTAGTCAATGCTCGTTGCCAGCGCTCCTGGATTCGCCTCACCCACTTCACACTCCCGCGTCACGGACTGCGTTACCAGAAAGTCCACCGCCGCCCAGGTGGCAAACGGTGTGTAGGCCGTCGCGACGTATGTGCACCACTCCGGACTGAAAAGCGGAATCGGTGTCGTAGAAACGCCAACGCGTAAGGCGCGACAACCTACACACCGTTTGCCACCTGGGCGGCGCGGACGATTCGCTGCCGCTGGCTGCGCTACGGGTGACTGGAGAGGGTGATGCGCGTGTTAAAGGCGCTGGCAACGCGCATTGAATGGCGTGTTGCCGTGTGGAGTGCGGGACCCGTTGGGGGCCCGCAGGCAACAACTAGGATTGGCGGTGTTAGCCCGCTTTCTTTGCTTACTTTCTTTGCGGCGGCAAAGAAAGTAAGTGCCGCCCCGCACAGGGGCGACGCGTGAAGTACCGATATGAAAACGCGGATGCCAGCGCAGCAAAAAACAAAAAACAAAAAACCAGGACTGGCGACTGCGTCGCAGACAAAAACAAAAATCCGATCACGCCACACCGTGATCCTTAAACCATGCAAGAGCCCGGCGCCAGCCATCCTCCGCATCTGCCTGCCGATAACTCGGCCGATAATCGGCAAAAAACGCATGCCCCGCATCGTCATACACGACGAACTGCGCCCCGCGCCCCGCCTGCGGTCCCTGCGCAACCGCCTGCTTCATCTGTTCGAGCGACTCCTGCGGAATGCTCTGGTCCTGACGCCCATAAAGCCCCAACACAGGCACCTGCAAGTCCGACACACGATCGATCGGGTTAGCCGGCGTCATCGGCGTCTGATCGCCGACCACGCGTCCATACCACGCAACAGCCGCCTTCAGCCGCGGATTGTGCTCCGCATACAGCCACGTAATCCGCCCGCCCCAGCAGAACCCGTTGATACCCACCTTGTTCACGTCGCCGCCATGCTCGCCCGCCCATTTGAAAGTCGCGTCGAGATCGGCGAGCACCTGCGAGTCGGGCACCTTGCTAACAAGCTGCTCGTTGAGCTGCTGCATCGACTGATACCTGGTCGGATCGCCTTGCCGTACATACAGGTTCGGCGCGATGGCCAGATAGCCCCGCTTCGCGAAGCGCCGGCACACATCGGCGATATGCTCGTGCACGCCGAAAATCTCGTGAACCACAATGATCACGGGCAGATGCTTCTTGCCCTTCGGCTGCGCACGGTAAGCCGGCACCTGCGTATCGCCCGACTTGATGCTGACCTCGCCCGCCTCCAGGCCCTCGCTGTCCGTGTGGATGGTCTGCGCGGACACAGGCAGCACGCACGCCGCAAAGCCGCTGCCGAGCGCCGCCTTGATGAACGTGCGCCGGTCGAAAGGAACGTGGGGAACGAGACTGTCGACTTCAGGCTTCAACATGCGCTGCTCCTTGGAGAAAGGACAAGGGTGAACGGCAAGGAAGGCCACAGGATACGCGCAAAGCGTATCCCGTTGCAGAAGCATCGAAATCGATCAGTGCAATTTGACGCGCGGCAGCGTCGTGCGGCGCAGCCAGTGCGCAAAGGTATCGAGCACCATCCGCGCATAACCATGCAGCGCCGCAATGTGCAGCCGGTACAGCGACATGTACATGAAGCGCGCGAACAGCCCCTCGATCAGCATGTTGCCGCCGATCACGCCGCCCATCAGATTGCCGACGGCGCTAAAGTGCCCGAGCGACACCAGCGAACCGAAGTCGCGATACGTGAACTCCGGCAGCGGCTTGCCTTCGAGCCGGTTGCTGAGCGCGCGCAGCAGGAAGCTCGCCTGCTGATGCGCGGCCTGCGCGCGCGGCGGCACATTGCGCTCGTTGCCGGGCCACGGACATGCGGCGCAATCGCCGAGTGCGAAGACGTTGTCGTCGATGGCGGTTTGCAGCGTGCGGCGCACCTCGAGCTGGCCAAGCCGGTTCACAGGCAGCCCGTCGAGCTGGCCGAGCACGGGCGGCGCCTTGATGCCCGCCGCCCACACGGTCAGATCGGCGCGCACGGTCTTGCCGCTCGCCGTGCGCACGACGCCCGGCGCGACTTCGGCCACCGTCTCGCCAACCATCAGCTTCACGCCGAGCTTCTGCAGCAGTTCGGCCGTGGCCGTCGATACGCGCTCCTGAAGCGCGGGGAGAATACGCGGCCCCGCCTCGATCAGCACGATGCCGACGTCATGTCGCGGATCGAGCTTGTGCAGCCCGTAAGCGGACAACACCTGCGCGGTATTGCGCAGTTCAGCCGACAGTTCGACACCCGTCGCGCCGCCGCCGACAATCGCGACCTGAATGCGCGGCTCCGTCGACGCCACGCCGGGATTCGATTCGACAGGCTCATGTGCCTGATGCTCGGCGCGCATGCAGGCAGCGATCAGACGTTTGCGGAAGCGCTCGGCCTGATGCACGGTATCGAGCGCGAGAGAATATTCGGGCGCGCCTTTGACGCCGAAGAAATGCGTCGTACTGCCGATTGCGATAACGAGCGTGTCGTATTCGAGGACACGTTCGGGCAGCAGTTCGGCGCCGTCGTCGTCGAGCACGCGGCCTAACGTGATGGTCTTCGCCGTGCGATCGAGATTGATCAGTTCGCCCTGCTGGAACTCGAAGCCATGCCAGCGCGCCTGCGCCGCATATTCGAGTTCTTGCGTGAACGGGTCCATGCTGCCCGCTGCGACTTCATGCAACAGCGGTTTCCAGATATGCGTGGGATAACGATCGACCAGCGTCACTTGCGCGCCGTCGCTCTTCCTGCGCGCGTAGCGATCGCCGAGCCGTGTCGCCAGCTCCAGACCACCTGCGCCTCCACCTACGACGACAAAACGATGCATCAGAACTCTCCGTATTGACCGATAAAGCTGTGCGTCGATGCGGCGCGCGTCGCGAGAGTGCGGCCGCCTTGATTGCGTTCTGTCGATTGTCGGCGAGCAAGGGGACAAGTCACAAGCCTGTCAAAACCAAACTGTGACATGCGAGCGACGTTATCCCGTTGACCTGGAGAAGCAACAATGCTGTGTCAGTGTGCATGAAACGCGCACTGGCATGCCAGTGCGCCGCCCGCCGGCACGTGTTGCCCGCTTAGTGCGCCTCCTCCCAGTTCGAGCCCGCGCCCACTTCGGCGACGAGCGGCACCTTCAGTTGCGCGACGCCGCACATCAGTTCCGGCAAGCGCTTACGTACGTCGGAGAGTTCGTCCTCCGGCACTTCGAGAATCAGTTCGTCGTGCACCTGCATGATCATGCGCGTGCGGATGCCCGACTCTTCGATCCACTTCTGCACCGCGATCATCGACATCTTGATCAGATCGGCGGCCGTGCCCTGCATCGGCGCATTGATCGCGGCACGCTCCGCGGCCTGACGGCGCGGACCGTTGCCGCCGTTGATCTCGGGCAGCCACAGGCGGCGGCCGAACACGGTTTCGACGTAGCCCTTCATCTTCGCGCTGGTGCGCGTGTTCTCCATATACGCGGCGACGCCCGGATAACGCGCGAAATAACGGTCGATATAGAGCTTCGCCGCATCGCGCGTGATGCCGAGGTTCGACGCGAGGCCGAACGAACTCATACCGTAGATCAGCCCGAAGTTGATTACCTTCGCGATGCGCCGCTGATCGTTCGACACCTCGAGCGGCGTCACGCTGAACACTTCGGAAGCCGTGGCGCGGTGAATGTCCTCGCCCTGCTTGAATGCGCGCAGCAGCGCTTCGTCGCCGGAGATATGCGCCATGATGCGCAACTCGATCTGCGAGTAATCCGCCGACACGAGCTTGTGTCCCGGCGGCGCGATGAACGCTTCGCGGATGCGCCGGCCCTCGCCCGTACGCACGGGAATGTTCTGCAGATTCGGATCGTTCGATGCGAGACGCCCCGTTACCGCGACAGCCTGCGCATAGTTCGTGTGCACGCGGCCCGTGCTCGCGTTGACCATGCGCGGCAGCTTGTCGGTGTAGGTCGACTTCAGCTTGGACAGCCCGCGATGCTCGAGAATCTTCTTCGGCAGCGGATAGTCTTCAGCCAGCTTTTGCAGCACTTCTTCGTCGGTGGAAGGCGCGCCGCTCGGCGTCTTCTTGATGACGGGCAGTTCGAGCTTCTCGAAGAAGATCTGACCGATCTGCTTCGGCGAGCCGAGATTGAACTCGCCGCCCGCGAGTTCATACGCCTCTTTTTCCAGCTCGACGAGACGCGTCGCGATCTCGTTGCTCTGCACGCGCAGCTTTTCGGTGTCGATCAGCACGCCGTTGCGCTCCATCTTGCGCAGCACGCGCGACGTCGGCACTTCGATATTGCGGTACACGTGATCGAGCTGCACTTCGGCGGCGATCTGCGGATAGAGCGCCCGATGCAGGCGCAACGTGATGTCGGCATCTTCGGCTGCGTATTCGGATGCCTTGTCGAGGGGCACTTCGTCGAAACCGATCTGCGATGCGCCCTTGCCCGCCACATCCTCGTACTTGATCGTCTTCAGGCCGAGATGACGCAACGCGAGGTTGTCCATGTCGTGTGGACGATGCGATTCGAGCACGTACGACTGCAACAGCGTGTCATGCTCGATGCCGTCCATTGCAATGCCGTAGTTCGCGAGCACCTGCTCGTCGTACTTCAGATGCTGGCCGAGCTTCTTCTTGTCCGCGCTTTCGAGCCATGGCTTGAGCTTCGCGAGCACTTCGTCGCGCGGCAACTGCACGGGCGCATCCGGCCCGCGATGCGCGACGGGAATATAGGCAGCCTTGCCTGCTTCGACTGCGATCGAAATACCGACGATCTGCGCGACCATCGGATCGAGCGACGTCGTTTCCGTATCGAACGACGTGATCTCCGCCGCATCGATCTTCGCGAGCCATGCGTCGAACTGCTCCCATGTCTGCACGGTGTCGTACTCGCGCGCGCCGTCTCCTTCGACGGTCGGCGCGGGCGGCACGTCCGTTTCCGGACCTTCGACGGCATCGGCAATTTCGACTTCGCGCAGCCACGTCTTGAAGCCATGACGCGTGAACACGTCGCGCAGTTCTTCGCGCGCTTCGGGACGCGTGGCGAGCGTGTCTTCGAACGACGTCACGTGCACGGTCAGATCGCAATCCGTTTCGACCGTGACGAGCTTCCTTGCCATCGGCAGGAAATCGAGCGCACGCCGCAGATTGTCTCCTACCGCACCTTTGATCTCGCTCGCATGTGCGACGATGCCATCGAGGGTGTCATATTGCGTGAGCCATTTGATCGCCGTTTTCGGGCCGCATTTCTCGACGCCGGGCACGTTGTCGACGGTATCGCCGATCAGCGACAGATAGTCGACGATGCGCTCAGGCGGCACGCCGAACTTCGCGACGACGCCTTCGCGGTCGAGCTTCTCGTTCGTCATCGTATTGATGAGGCTGACATGATCCGTTACGAGCTGCGCCAGATCCTTGTCCCCGGTGGATACGATCACGTTCATGCCGCGCTGCTCCGCGCGCTTCGCAAGCGTGCCGATCACGTCGTCGGCTTCGACGCCGTCGATCATCAGCAGCGGCCAGCCGAGCGAGCGCACGGCCACGTGAATCGGCTCGATCTGCTTCGAGAGATCTTCGGGCATCGACGGACGGTTCGCCTTGTATTGCGGATACCAGTCGTCGCGAAACGTCTTGCCTTTGGCATCGAACACGCACGCGCTATACTCTGCCGTAACCTCCTTGCGCATACGGCGCAGCATGTTGATGATCCCGTAGAGCGCACCTGTTGGCCCGCCGTCGGGACCGCGCAAATCAGGCATCGCATGGTAGGCCCGGTACAGATAACTCGAACCGTCAACCAATAGCAGGGTCTTACCTTCCAGGTTCTGTTCTTCAGGCATTATGACTAAGAGAAAAGTGATTCCGAGTCTGCGATCGCTCGCAGATCAAGAGCGCGCAACAGCCAAGAAGGCCCGCGCATCGTGGCAGATGTTCACGATTATGGCAGAGTTTATCGAGGCGACCGAGTACCTGTCGGAGATCCGCCCGGCCGTGAGCATCTATGGTTCGGCGCGCCTGAAACCGAACTCGCCATACTACAAACTGGCCACCACGATCGCGCGCAAGCTCAGCGACGCAGGCTTCGCCGTGATCTCCGGCGGCGGCCCAGGCATCATGGAAGCGGCCAACAAAGGTGCGCATGCAGGCAAGGCGCCGTCCGTCGGCCTGAACATCGAGTTGCCGCACGAGCAATCGGGCAACCAGTGGCAGGACATCTCGCTGCGCTTCCGTCACTTCTTCACGCGCAAGGTCACGTTCGTGAAGAATTCGGATGCCGTGATCGTGATGCCGGGCGGCTTCGGCACGCTCGACGAACTGGCCGAAGTGCTCACGCTCATCCAGACCAAGAAGTCGCGCCACGTGCCCATCATTCTCGTCGGCGCGGAGTTCTGGAAGGGACTGCTCGCATGGTTCGAATCGCAGCTGGTGCCGATGGGCCTCATCAATCCCGACGACATGAACCTGATGCAGGTCATCGACGATCCCGACCAGGTGCTCGAAGCGGTTCTCGCGTTCTACGAAGAGCGTGAAGAGCCGGAGGCGCATCCCGCCAAGTCGGACGAAGACCGCATGTTCTATCTGTGATGTTGTTGTGAGTCGGCTTCTGCCGCCTGTGCTTCCAGCCAGCGGCAGAACTGCTCGACAAGCGGCGCGTTCGCCACCTCGCGCCGCGCGACCCACCAATAGCCGCGCGCATCGATGCGCGGTCCAGCCAGCGGCATGACGAGCCGCCCCGACGCCAGTTCGTCGTCGAGCAACGGCATCGGTCCGAGCGCGACGCCCAATCCATCCACAGCCGCTTGCAACGCCAGATAGAAATGGTCGAACGACTGTTTCTTGCGGCACTTCGCCTTGACGCCCGCGGCGTGCAGCCAGTGATGCCACGCGTCGGGCCGTGTATCCGAATGCAGCAGCACGTGACGCGCGAGGTCGTCCGCACTATGGATGGGCAGGCGTTGCAGCAGCGCCGGACTGCACACGGGAATCTCACTCTCCTCCAGGAACTGCCCGCTCACGCAATTGGGCCAGTGCGCGGGGCCACGCCGCACGGCGACATCGAAGCTGTCGAGCGTCTCGACGGGGGCATTCGATGTCGCGAGCCGCAACTCGACGTTCGGCGCCATCCGCTGAAACTGCGACAGTCTCGGCAACAGCCACTTCATCGCGAACGTAGGCAGCGCGTTGACCCGCAGTACATGCACGACGCCTGTGTCGCGCAACTGGTCGGTCGCGGCGGCGATGCTGTCGAACGCCGCCTGGATCTTCGACAGATAGCGCCGGCCGTCTTCCGTGAGCCGCACGCGCTTGCCGTTGCGATGGAACACCTGCACGCCGACCCACGCCTCGAACGCCGCGACCTGCCGGCTGATTGCACCGTGCGTCACATGGAGCTCGTCGGCGGCGGACGTGAAACTGTTGTGCCGCGCCGCGGCCTCGAAGGCGCGCAGAGCGGGAAAGGGAGGAAGCTTGCGGTTCATCCTTGTGATTCTAGATCACAAAGAACTGGCCAATAAATCGTTTTGAGTGCGGCTCGAATAGCGCTAATCTTCACCGCTTGTACTGGATGGTGAATCCTATGAATCAGCACCCCGACGCGCCGGACCACGCGCCCGCTCCGACCACGCGCGAAATCTTCATGGGCTTTCTGGGCCTGGGGCTCACATCGTTTGGCGGCGCACTGCCGCTGGCGCGGCGGACTATCGTCGATCAGCGCCGCTGGCTGAGCGCCGCCGAGTTCACCGATCTGCTCGGCCTGTGCCAGTTCCTGCCGGGCGGCAATGTGATCAATCTGTCCGTCGCGCTCGGCATGAAGTTCCGCGGTTTGCGCGGCGCGCTGGCGGGCATTCTCGGGCTGATCGCCGGTCCGTCGCTGATCGTGATCGCGCTTGGCGTGCTGTACGAACACACGCAGAACGATCCCCACATCAAGCATCTGTTCGCCGGGTTGTCCGCCGCGGCGGCGGGGCTGCTGGTCGCGATGGCCGTCAAGATCCTGATGCCGCTGCGTCACGACCCGCGCGCCGCGACGATCGCGGCGCTCGGCTTCGTGGCGATCGCGCTGCTGCGCTTTCCGCTGCTGCCCACAATGCTCGTGCTGACGCCGCTCAGCATCTTCGTCGCCTCGCGCGTGGAGCGGGCGCAGGCGGGGGACGCGAAGGCACGCGCGAACGAGGTGTCGAAATGATCGAAACGCTGATCGCGCTCGCCGTTATATTCAGCCAGCTGTCGCTGCTCGCGTTCGGCGGCGGAAACACCATCCTGCCGGAGATGCAGCGGCAGGTCGTGGAAGTGCATCACTGGATGCCCGCCAGCGAATTCAGCGCGCTCTTCGCGCTCGCGCAGGCCGCGCCCGGACCGAACATGATGGTCGTGACGCTTGTCGGTTGGCATGTGGCCGGCTGGGCAGGGATGCTGGTGACGTCGCTGGCGAAGTTCGGGCCGTCGTCCATCGTGACGATACTCGCGATGCACGCGTGGAACCGCTTCAAGGACAGCCCGTGGCGACGCGTCGCGCAGAAAGGACTCGTGCCCGTGACGGCGGGGCTCGTCGCCGCGAGCGCGCTGCTGATTGCGCAGTCGTCGGATGCGTCGTGGCTTGCGTGGGCGATTACGGGTGCCTGCGCGCTGCTTGGGTTCAAGACGCGCATTCACCCGTTGTGGCTGCTGGGCGGCGGAGCGTTGGTGGGACTTGTGGGACTCGGGTACGCGTAAGCCACTCAAACTTCCTTACTGAAACGCCACCTCCGCAAAACTCCGCAGCTTCCGGCTATGCAGTTTATGCAAGCCGTTGGTGCGCAGAATTTCCATCGCCTTCACGCCGATCTGCAGATGCTGATCGACCTGCGCGCGATAGAACTGGTCCGCCATGCCCGGCAGCTTCAACTCGCCGTGCAAGGGCTTGTCCGACACGCACAGCAGCGTGCCGTACGGCACGCGGAAACGGAAGCCGTTCGCGGCAATGGTCGCGCTTTCCATATCGAGCGCAATCGCGCGGCTTTGCGACAGACGCAGCACCGGCTCGCGATGGTCGCGCAGTTCCCAGTTGCGGTTGTCGACGCTCGCCACCGTGCCCGTGCGCATCACACGCTTGAGTTCGGCGCCGTCGAGCTGCGTGACCTGCGCGACCGCCCGCTCCAGCGCGACCTGCACTTCGGCGAGCGCCGGAATCGGCACCCACAGCGGCAGATCGTCGTCGAGCACGTGATCCTCGCGCACATAGCCGTGCGCGAGCACGTAGTCGCCGAGACGCTGCGTGTTGCGCAGCCCCGCGCAGTGGCCGAGCATGATCCACGCATGCGGGCGCAGCACGGCGATGTGATCGGTGATCGTCTTCGCATTCGACGGTCCGACGCCGATGTTGACCATCGTGATGCCGCTGCCGTCCGCGCGCTTCAGGTGATACGCGGGCATCTGCGGCAGGCGCGGCGGCGCGTGGCCCTCGTCTTCCTGCTCGCCGAGATTCGCGTTGTATGTGATCACGTCGCCCGGTTCGACGAACGACGTGTACTCGCTCCGATACGCGCGCAGATCGGCGTCCTCAGTCTTCGCCATCATCGTCCGGCCGAGCTTCACGAATTCGTCGATATAGAACTGGTAGTTCGTGTACAGCACGTAGTTCTGGCAATGCGTCGGCGAAGTGGCCGTGTAGTGCTTCAGCCGATGCAGCGAAAAGTCGACGCGCGCCGCCGTGAACAGCGCGAGCGGATGCGGCTCGCCCGGCAGCGGCTCGTATGTGCCATTGACGATACGGTCGTCGAGCAGCGCGAGATCGGGCGCATCGAATACGTCGCGCATCGCGAGCAGGCGCTCGCGGTCCAGATCGCCTTCGAGGTGAATGCCTTCGGCGAATGCGAAGTGAATGGGAATGGGCTGATCGGACACGCCCACTTCCACCGACACATGATGATTCTTCACCAGCAGCCGCAATTGCTCGCGATAGTAATTGCCGAACAGATCGGGCCGCGTGACCGTGGTTTCGAACACGCCCGGCCCCGCGACGAAGCCATACGAGCGGCGCGAGTCGACATGCGTGTTGGTCTCCGTGCGCACGCGCACGAACGGGTAGCACGCGCGCACGCGCCGGTCGAACGGCTCGTTGCGGCGGTAGCGCGCGAACGCGTCGCGCAGGAACGACGTGTTCGCTTCATAGATGGCGGACAGGCGCGTGACGGCATCGGCTGCGTCGCCGAACGCCTCGGTCGGGAACGCGTTGGCGGGCACGTGCACCGCGCGTTGACTGGTCTCGTAGTTCATCTTCGTTCGCCTCGATTGATGCAACGACATTACCACGGAACCCGTGCTTTCCGATGACGTCGTGCCCGTGCATCGCCATGTTTGCGTGGCGCCGCGCACGCTGCAGCGCGCTTGCTGCAGGTCGCGCGGGAAGCGCGCAAAATAAGGCGATCGCCTGTTACTCGTGCCCGTGGGCAGCAGTGGATTTGCTAGAATTGGGCCACCTAATCGGAGAAACACCATGAAGCCGCTCTTCCCCGTCGCAGTTGTGCTGATGCTGGCCGTCAGCGGCGTCGCGATGGCTGCCCAGCCTGCCCCGTCCGCGAAAGACAAGGCAGCCGCAGACGCCCAAGCCGAAGCCAACGAACGGGCCGGCCTGCCGGATCTGAGAGCGATCAACCGCCCCGCGGCCGAAGTCAGCTCGAAAGTCGAGATCAACCAGCCGCGCACGCCGAGCTTCTACGAACGCAGCGGCAACGGCACCGAAATCACCGAATACCGCGACAAGGGCAAGCCCGTCGAAATCGACGTGCGCTCGAACTTCGGCACGCGCTACCAGATGAGCGCGCCCACGGATACATCGCCGAAAGTGTACGAATCCGGCAAGCCGCCCGCGCGCCTGCCGTCCGTGAACCTGCATTACTGATCCACCCGGGCCGGCGCGCCGTCACAAGACTCGCGCCTGCTTTGCGTCAAGCCGAAGCGTCAACCACGACGCTTTCAACCCGCTTGCCGTTTGCGCCAAGACCCTTGCCACTGGCATTGCGCCAGCCGACCAACCTGATCCGACGCCCCACGCATGGCCGTATTCACCGCTGTCACCGAAACCCAACTCGCAGACTGGATGCGCCACTACGATCTCGGCGAAGTCGTCGAATTTCGCGGCATTACATCCGGTATCGAGAACAGCAATTTCTTTCTGACGACCACGCGCGGCGAGTACGTCCTCACGATCTTCGAAAAGCTGACGGCCGGGCAGTTGCCGTTCTATCTCGATCTGATGCGCCATCTGGCGTCGCATCGCGTGCCCGTGCCCGATCCGATGCCGCGCGACGACGGCGCGCTGTTCGGCATGCTCAACGGCAAGCCCGCCACCATTGTCACGAAGCTGGACGGCGCGCCGGAGCTTGCGCCACATGCCGCGCACTGCGTCGAAGTCGGGCAGATGCTCGCGCGCCTGCATCTGGCGGGACGCGACTTCGCGCATCATCAGCCGAATCTGCGCAGCCTGCCGTGGTGGCAGGAAACGGTGCCGACCATCGTGCCATTTCTGTCGGACGCGCAGCGTACGCTGCTTACGGAAGAACTCGCGCATCAGCAGGCGTTCTTCGCGTCGGACGATTACGCGTCGCTGCCCGAAGGCCCGTGCCATTGCGATCTGTTCCGCGACAACGTGCTGTTCGCGCACGCCGCGCCCGGCACGCATCATGAAGTCGAACTGGGCGGCTTCTTCGATTTCTATTTCGCGGGCTGCGACAAGTGGCTCTTCGACGTCGCCGTCACCGTCAACGACTGGTGCGTCGACCTCGCCACGGGCAAGCTCGACGAAGCACGCGTCGAGGCGCTGTTGCGCGCCTATCAGACGGTGCGCCCGTTCACGCCCGCCGAAACCCGGCACTGGGACGACATGTTGCGCGCGGGCGCGTATCGTTTCTGGGTCTCGCGCCTGTATGATTTCCATATCCCGCGCGCCGCCGAACTGCTCAAGCCACACGATCCCGGTCATTTCGAGCGCATCCTTCGCGAGCGTCTCGCGGGCGCCGCACTCTAAGCACTCACAGCTCATGCAACTGATCGAAGTTCCGGCGAAAACCGGCTACGTGTGGTTCCGGCAAGGCATCTGGCTCTTTCGCAGGAATCCGCTCGCGTTTTTGACGCTGTTCTTCGCGTACCTGCTCGCGATGACGGCGATCTCGCTGATCCCCATCATCGGCGGCGTGCTGCCGCTCATGCTGATTCCGGGCATCGCCGTCGGCTTCATGGCGGCGTGCCGCGACACGATCGCGGGCAAGCCTGTGCTGCCCACTATCCTCGTCGACGGCTTCCGCTCGTACGGCAGCCAGGTCGCGAAGCGCCTGCTGCTGCTCGGCGTGCTGTACATCGCTGCGATGGCCGTCGTGCTGATGGGCTCCGCGCTGGCGGACGGCGGCATGCTGCTGCATCTGATGATCAGCGGCGAGTCGATGCAGCCGGAAGCGGTCGCCAACAGCGACATTCCGCTGGCCGTGCTGACGGCGCTCGCGTTCTACGTACCCGTCGCAATGCTGTTCTGGTTTGCGCCCGTGCTCGCCGCGTGGCACGACGTGCCGGCCATCAAGGCGATGTTCTTCAGTGTCGTCAGCTGCTGGCGCAATCGCGGCGCGTTCATCGTGTACGGCGCGTTGTGGTTCGCCGTCGTGACGACGGTATCGATCGGGCTGTCCGCGCTACTGCAGGCGCTGGGCGCGGGCGAACTCGCGCTGGTCATTCTGATGCCCGCGTCGATCATCGTCACGACGATGCTCTATTGCTCGTTCTACGCGACGTATCGCGGCTGCTTCGGCGTTCAATCGCCCGGTCAGCCGCTGTCGCCCAACTCCTCCTCTTCGTCGTCTTCCTGAGCGGCTTCGCCCGCGGGCGTGTCTGCGAGTTTGTGTGCGGTTTGTCTGTGAGCCGCGCCGTGCATGCGGCGCGCACTTCCGACGCTACGAGGTGAAGCACCGATGCCGCGCGCCGCATTTTTGCGGCACAATAGTTTGCACGCAATCCATTCGCACGCATCGCTTCAAGGGGGACGCCCATGACCCAGCGCACCGCTTTTCCCGTCACGCTCGACGAACAGCTCTGCTTCGCGCTCTATTCGACGTCTCTCGCGATGACGAAGGCCTATAAGCCGATTCTCGACCGGCTCGGTCTCACGTATCCGCAGTATCTGACGATGCTCATTTTGTGGGAAAGCGACGACGTCACCGTGAAGGACATCGCCGGGCGTCTGAATCTCGATTCGGCGACCGTTACGCCGCTGCTCAAGCGGCTCGAAGCGCAAGGGTACGTTGAGCGCGTGCGCGGCACGGAAGACGAGCGGCTCGTTTTCATCCGGCTGACGAAAGCGGGCGTCACGCTCAAGCGCACCGCGCGCGACGTGCCGGAGGAAATCTTCTGCGCGACCCAGCAGTCGCCGGACTTTCTCATGCGGCTGCGCAACGATCTCCAGCAGTTGCGCGGCACCTTGAACGACTACCTCGAACGCTACTGAGCGGGCGCAGTTTCACGCCTATCGCATCGATAGGCAATTTAGTTTGCGCACTAATGATTAGCACGATATATTTCACCCATGCCAGTTCGGAAGCGATGACGCAAAGCACTGGCAAGCATTGACCCAATCACTGGAAACGATCAAGGAGCTCCGAGATGAACGTACTGTACAAGGCAACGGCAACGAGCAATGGTGGGCGCGATGGTCGCGCGGTGTCGTCGGATAACGCGCTGGATGTGAAGCTGGCCGCGCCGCGCGAACTCGGCGGCAACGGCGCGCAAGGCACGAATCCGGAGCAACTGTTCGCGGCCGGCTACTCGGCGTGCTTTCTGAGCGCAATGAAGTTCGTCGCCGGACAGCGCAAGCAGGCGGTGCCCGCCGAAACGACCGTGACGGCCGACGTCGGCGTCGGCCCGAACGACAAGGGCGGCTTCGCGCTGGATATCGAATTGCGCATCTCGCTACCAGGCCTCGATGCAGCGGCAGCGCAAGATCTGGTCGACGCGGCACATCAGGTTTGCCCGTACTCGAACGCGACGCGCGGTAATGTCAATGTGCGCGTGAAGGTCGTCTAAGTCTCTGGCTTTTGTTTTCTGGCAGCGCCAGCCTTTCGTGCAAAAGGGTGGCGCTGCTTCATTTTTGCGTCGATTCACGGCGCGCCGGGCATTGGGTTTGCGGCCCACGGACACTATCATCGACGGTCCCTTATCCGCATCGCCATCACATGACCCGCGCCTATCAAGTCGACGCACACTTCAAGAACGGACTCGTCTGGTTTCGCCGCGATCTGCGCACGGGCGACAACGCGGCGCTGTATTACGCGCTCAGACATTGCGAGCGCGTCTGGTGCGTGTTCGTATTCGATACGACCATTCTTCAGCCGCTGATCGATTCGGCGAATCAACGCGATGCCCATGTCGGCAAGGTACAGGATCGGCGGATCGAGTTCGTTCTCGCGTCGGTCGAGGAACTGGATCGATCGCTGAGAAAGGGCGGCGGCGGACTGATCGTGTTGCACGGCGATCCCGTCGACGCGATCCCGAAGCTCGCCGCGCAACTCGAAGCCGAAGCCGTTTTTACGAACCACGATTATGAGCCAGTAGCGATCGAGCGCGACGAAACGGTCGCCGGCCATTTGCGCGACGACGGCCGCCAGTTGCGCACGTTCAAAGACCAGGTGATTTTCGAGCGCGACGAAGTGCTGAACGGTCAACGCAAGCCCTTCGCCGTGTTCACGCCGTACAAGAACGCCTGGCTCAGGCAGTTGACGCCGTTCGATCTGAAGCCCTATCCCGTCGAACGCCATGCGCAAAGTCTCGCGCGCCCGCCGCACAACCTCGATCACGCGTGGCCGACGCTCGCGAAAATGGGCTTCGCGCCCGGCAAGATGGCGGAAACGAAACTGCTGGCGGGCATGAGCGGCGCGCAAACGCTGCTCGAAGAGTTTATGACGCGCATCGATAGCTACGCCGATCGACGAGACTTTCCCGCCGCGCGCGGCACGAGTCATCTGTCGGTGCATTTGCGCTTCGGCACGGTGTCGATCCGCACGCTGGCGCGGCTCGCGCACGAAATGTCGCTGCAACCCGACGGACAAGGCGCGGCGACGTGGCTGTCGGAACTGATCTGGAGGGACTTCTACTTCATGATCCTCGCGCATCATCCGCATATCGCGAAGCACGAGTCGTTCAAGCGGGAATTCGACACGCTGCGCTGGGAAACGGGCAAAGAGGCCGACGCGCTGTTCGACGCCTGGTGCGAAGGGCGCACGGGCTATCCGCTCGTCGACGCCGCGATGCTGCAACTGAACCAGACCGGCTTCATGCACAACCGTCTGCGCATGGTGACGGCCAGTTTTCTGGCGAAGGATCTGGGAATCGACTGGCGGCGCGGCGAGCGCTACTTCGAGGAAAAGCTCAACGACTTCGACTTTTCGGCGAACAACGGCGGCTGGCAATGGGCGGCGTCGACGGGCTGCGACGCTCAACCGTGGTTCCGGATTTTTAATCCGGTGACGCAATCGGAGAAGTTCGATCCGCAAGGGCTGTTCATCAAGCGCTTCTTGCCGGAACTGGAGAAAGTGCCCGCGAAGTGGATTCACGCGCCGTGGCAGGCAGACCCCGACGATCTGAAGGATTGGGGCGTGGTGCTGGGGAAAGATTATCCGCAGCCGGTCGTCGATCATGCGAAAGCGCGCCAGCAGACACTGGCGCGCTATGGCGTGCTGCGCTCGCGCTGAGCGCGTTTCAGGTCCGGCTGGCCCGCCGGACCTTACTACTATTTAGTGCTGGCTCATCCAGGACGGCTGGCGCATTTGCCCTTCGCGGTCGATCTTGCGCATGCGGAACTCGAGGTCGTACAGATCGGTGGCTTCGGCCAGATAGGCGTCGTTGTGCTCCTTGGCGCGCTGGTCGTAGGACTTCGTCAGGAACAGGAAAAGGCGGCTGATCAGATACATGGTGAACCTCGGATTTGGCGTTAGGTGACTGACACCTAGGGATAACCCGTATTATAGGGAAAACCCTAGGTCAACACCAGCGCTAAATTCGACGTGTGGCAATTTGTCAACTGGCGCGCTGGCGGGCGCTTTCTGACGCGCGAGTTGCAGGCCGCGCCGACTCGGTCCGGCGCTGGTGCCGGAAAAAATCCCACAACAAACTCGACGCATCCGGTCCCTTCGACGAATGGAACGGCACGGCATCGTCGCCGCCGCTCCACGCGTGGCCGAGGCCCGCCACGCGGCAAAGGCGCACGACGCGCCGTCCGCCGCGCGTGTAGTCGCGCGTCGTGACGGTCGCCTTGCGGTCTTCCTTGACGTCGCCGACCTTGCGCACGCCTTGCGCATCGACGATCCCGTTGAGCCGCAGGAACTGCGCGGTCAGTTGCTCGGCGTTGACAGGCGCAACCACGTGATCCGCGTCGCCTTGCAGAATGATCGCGGGCATGCCGGGATAGGAGATGACGTCTGCGACGGCATCGACCAGCGCGACGGGATCCCGCCGCGTCCCGCGCCGCATCACGTCCATCGCGGTGATGCCCGAGTGCGCTTCGCCGAACGCCGGCCCCGAATGCAGCGCGACCGCGGCGAAATGTTCCGGAAAGTGAAGCGCCAGCAACGAACTCAGACCCGCGCCCGCCGAAATTCCCGCCAGATAGACGCGCTCGCGATCGAAACCGTAGGTTGCGACGAGCGCATCGACGAGCGACACGACGGCGCGCGCTTCCGCACGGCCCGCGCGGTCCGTATCGTCGTACCAATGCCAGCAGCGGTGTGCGTGCGCGTGTTTCGACTGCTCGGGATACACAACGGCGAAGCCATAGCGGTCAGCGAGCAGGTTCATGCGCGTGCCTTCGGCGAATTCGTCGATGGACTGCGTGCAGCCGTGCAGCATCACGATCAGCGGCGCGTGCCTGACAGGTTTGCCGGCGGGCAGATACAGCCCGTACTGCAAATGATTGACGAGGCTGCCCGGCGCAGCGGGCGCGGAATGAAACGAGCGAGTCCACGAACCGCTCGCCCAGGCGGCAGCGCGCGGACGCACGCGCGACTCGCGCGCGCCGCGTTGCGGCACGTCACGGGTGACGCTCTGTCGAACCTTCGCCGACGGCTTCGCGACCGTCGATGCGGGGCGCGTCGCGTTGCGGGCCGACGAACGCTTGGGCTTACGCTTCAGCGTCGCCTGGACGTGCTCACTTTGAATCGCAAACAGGCGTTTCAGGCCGCCTAGCCAGATTTTCGTCAAGCTTTTTGGCATAGGATTTTCTCGCAAATAGGGATCGATGCTCTCCGCCTGGCGGCGAACTTGTGCAATGCACAATAACATCAATCTCCGTGCGATGCTGACATCGGCAAAGCCCGATTTCGGAAAAGCCCGTGGCGCCGGGCTTTAGATAAGACGATTTCCGAATTGTCCTAGCATATGTCAGATTTCGCACTTTCCGGTGGCGTCTGCGACAGAACAGCTACCCCTATACTTATAGAATACGCGCCGGTCGAACACGATCGCGCCCTGCACACGTCGTCAATCGAATTGCCCATGTCTCATTTGCCATCTCACCTCTGGTATCTGATTACGAACTTTGGCGGCGCCGGACTGACGCTGCCGCTCGCCTTCGCTATCGCGCTGTGGCTGGCCGTCGGCTATTCGTGGCGGCTTGCGGCGGCCTGGCTGTTCCTGCTAGGCGTGGCTGTCGCGCTCGTCACAGCGACGAAGATCGCGTTTCTCGGCTGGGGCATCGGTGTGCGCGTCTGGGATTTCACGGGCTTAAGCGGACACGCGATGTTCGCCACCGCGGTTTTTCCCGTGGCCGCCTTTCTCGTGCTGCTGTCCGCGCCGCCTGCCATGCGCATCGCGGGCGTGACGCTCGCACTGCTGGGCGGCGCGACCGTCGGCCTGTCGCGCGTCATTATCGAGGCCCACTCGCCTTCGGAAGCGATCACGGGCTGCATCGTCGGTGCGCTGACGGCGCTCGTGTTCGTGCGCATCGCGTGGAACGCGACGCCGCCGGGACGCCTGCCTGTCGCGCCCGTCGTGGTGAGCCTGATGGTCATCATGCTCGGCCTGCACAAGCTGCATCTGCCGACCCAGCGCTGGGTCACGCATATCGCGCTGAAGGTTTCCGGCCACGACCGGCCATTCATCCGCGCCAAGTGGAAAACGCTGCGCGACACGGACATCCCGGCCTCCCCCGTTGCACCCGTCGTGCCGTTGCAGAAAACGCGCAACGTCGCGATGCCGTTACCCGATTCCGACGCATAGATCACACGAAATGGGCAATCTTGCGTGCCACATGTTCAACATGTCGACCGCTGTAACCCTACCTATATTACGATGGCGTTTTCAGCTTCCTTCCGGTCGATCCGGCGCCATCTACCCATGTCCTTCCCGTCGATGACCCGCTTTCTGAAACCTGCCCTGCTCGTCGCGAGCTCGATTTCGTTTGCTTTCGGCTCACAGGCACACGCCGACGAACTCGTCGTGTCTGCGGCCGCCAGCCTGACCAACGCGTTCAAGGCAGTCGGCGACGCCTATGAGAAGGAGCATCCGGGCACGAAGCTGCTATTCAACTTCGGCGCCTCCGACGTGCTGATGCAGCAAATTGTGAAGGGGGCGCCCGCCGACGTCTTCGCATCCGCCGACCAGAAAGCGATGGACAAGGCCGCCGTGCAAAAAGTGATCGTGCCCTCGACGCGCAAGGACTTCGCCGCGAACTCGCTCGTGCTGATCGTGCCGACGGACAGCAAGCTCGCGCCGTCGGATCTGAACGAGCTGACCTCGGCGAGCGTCAAGCGGATTGCGTACGGCGATCCGGCCTCGGTGCCTGTCGGGCGTTACACGGAAGGCGCGCTGAAGGCAGCCGGCGCGTGGGATGCCGTGAGCGCGAAGGGCGTGCTCGCATCGAACGTGCGCCAGAGCCTCGATTACGTATCGCGCGGCGAAGTCGACGCGGGCTTCGTATTCGGCACCGACGCCGCCGTGATGCCCGACAAGGTCAAAGTCGCGCTGACCGTGCCGACGACGACGCCGATCAGCTATCCGATCGCGCAGGTCGAAGGCAGCAAGCACGCTGCCGACGCGCAATCGTTCATCACGTTCGTGCTGTCGCCGCCAGGCCAGGCTGTGCTGGCCAGGTACGGCTTCAGGCCGGCGCACTGAGCGGCGCCCTCCTATATCCGCCATCGCTGACATGGAACAGGCCTGGATTCCGCTGATGCTGTCGCTGAAAGTCGCGGGCTGGGCGACGGCGTTGAACATCGTGTTCGGCGTCGCGCTCGGCTTCGGTCTCGCGCGCTGGCGCTCGGGCGCGCGCGATCTGATCGACTCGCTGCTGACGCTGCCGCTCGTCATGCCGCCGACGGTGCTCGGCTACTACCTGCTCGTGCTGCTCGGCCGGCGCGGCGTGTTCGGCGCGTGGCTCGACCGCTTCGATATCCAGCTGGTGTTCACGTGGCAAGGCGCCGTCATCGCGTCGATGGTGGTCGCGTTTCCGCTCGTGCTGAAGTCGGCGCGGGCCGCTTTCGAATCCGTCGATCCGCAGCTGGAACGCGCCGCGCGCACGCTCGGCGTGAGCGAAGCGGCGATTTTCTTTCGCGTGACGCTGCCGCTCGCGTCGCGCGGTATTCTGGCGGGCGCGCTGCTTGCGTTCGCTCGCGCGCTCGGCGAATTCGGCGCGACGCTGATGATCGCCGGCAATCTGCCCGGCCGCACGCAGACGCTTTCGGTGGCCGTGTACGCCGCCGTGCAGGCAGGCGACGACAGCACGGCCAATTTCCTCGTGCTCGTGACCTCGGTCACCTGCGTCGTCATTCTGGTGCTTGCGGGCCTGCTCGTGCCGCAACACTCGCTGATGACGTCCCGCTGACATGCCGCTCACCGTCGATATCCGCAAAACGCTGCGCACGGCCGAGCGGGAGTTCCGGCTCGATGTGTCGTTCACGGCGAACGCGCAGCGCATGGTGCTGTTCGGGCCGTCGGGCGCGGGCAAGAGTCTGACGCTGCAGGCGATCGCCGGGCTGCTGCGTCCCGACGAAGGCCAGATCGTGCTGCACGGCGACGCGCTGTTCGACAGCGCACGCGGCGTCGACCAGAAGCCGCAAGCGCGCAGACTCGCTTATCTGTTTCAGGACTACGCGCTGTTTCCCCACCTGAACGTGCGGCAGAACATCGGTTTCGGGATGCACACGGGCTGGCTGAATCCGCGGCGGCATTTTTCGCATCCGCAGATCGACTACTGGCTCGACGCGCTCGATCTGAAGAGCGTGGCCGGGCATCACCCGGCGCAGCTGTCGGGCGGACAGAAGCAGCGCGTGGCGCTGGCGCGCGCGCTGGTCGCGCAGCCGCGCCTGCTGCTGCTCGACGAGCCGTTTTCCGCGCTCGATCACGCGCTGCGCGCGCGCATGCGGCGCGAGCTATCGGACCTGCAGACGCGGCTCGATATTCCGATGCTGTTGATCACGCACGATCCCGACGATGTCGCCGCATTCGGCGATCAGGTCGTGCAGGTGTACGACGGCAGCGTGCGCGAGAACGTGCCGTTCAGAGGCTATCCGCGGACGGTTTCGTAACTGGCGTTCAGGCCGTCACGCCCAGAATCACGCTCGATGCCTTGAACGCGGCGACGAGCGTCTGCCCTTCGGCAATGCCCAGTTCCGCGACGCTTTCGTTCGTGACGACGGACGTCAGAACGGCACCGCCTTCGAGCGTCAGCGAGACCTCCGCATTCACCGCGCCGCGCTGCACGGCCGACACCGTTCCGCGCAGCCGGTTGCGTGTCGAGAGCCGCTCCGATGCGCCGTCGTCCGCGACGAGCAGCACCGACGACGCCTTCACGAGCGCGACTGCCTCGGCGCCGACCTCGAGCCCCAGCGTCTCCGTGCTTTCGTGCGTGACGATGGCGACGATGCTCTGCCCGCCAGGCAATGCCAGCGCAATCTCATCGTTGACGGTGCCGCGCTGGATCGCGCCGACCTTGCCGTACAACTGGTTGCGCGCGCTCGTTTTCATGCCGATGCGGCCGATCAGCTGCCAGTCGTCGGAGAAACCGGCGATCGCCGCGCCCGCGCGCTCCAGAAACAGCCGATGCTCGCGCTCGACAGCGCGAAACGTCTCGATCAGCGCCAGCGCGCGCGGCGTAAGCGTCGTGCCGCCGCCGCCCTTGCCGCCCGTCGAACGGACGACGAGCGCTTCGCCCGCGAGGTTGTTCATCGCGTCGACGGCATCCCACGCGGCCTTGTAGCTCATGCCGACGGCTTTGGCGCCCGCCGTGATCGAGCCCGTCTCGCCGATCGCGGCCAGCAGCGTGATGCGCTGCGCGCCGCCGAGCGCCTGCTCGCCGGAACGGAACCAGACCGAGCCGCCGAACTGCAAGGGATCGTGAGATGGGTTGTTGTTGTCGGATGTCATGGCTCGCGTGAGCGTCGGCTGACGAACGGATGAAGGTGTGGGCCATTATAGCGAGGCCATCCTCTGCCACCTTCATCCGCGCGGCTCACAGCGCGTACTGCGCAATCCCGTTGCCGAACGACCAGTTCTCCTTCAGCACCTCGACGAGGTTGATGAACACGTCTTCGCGCCGCACGCCTGGAGATTCCGCGAGATTGTCGACGATGCGCCTGTAAAGCGCCTTCTTCTGCTCCTCCGAGCGCGAGTTGGTCACGGCGAGCTGGATCATCACGAGATCGTCGCTGCGCTGGATGTCGAGAAAGTTGCGCCCATAAAAGAAGTTGCTCTCGTCATGCTCGGTGATGGCCATGAAGATGTCGTCCTCGGGCACGTTGAACTCGGCGATCAGCGCGCGCTGGATGCCTTGCGTGAGCGCCTGGCGATAAGCGGCCGGCTTGCCGGCGCGAAGTGCGATGCGGGTGAAAGGCATGTCGAACTCCTTTGAATGAAGAGAAAGTGCATTCAGATTAGTTCGCGTCTATGATGATGAACAGATATAGATAAATATTTCATCTATTTTCAAAGGAAATGAAAGTACTCGATCTGGATGCTGTGCGCGCGTTCGTGCTGGTCGCCGATCTGCGCAGCTTCACCCGCGCCGCCGACGCGCTCGACACCACGCAATCCGCTGTCAGCCTCAAACTGAAGCGGCTGGAAGCGCATGTCGGCAAGCAGTTGCTGGAGCGCACGCCGCGCGTCGTGCGGCTGTCGGCGGATGGGGAAGCGTTTCTGGAAGGCGCACGCGATCTGCTCAGGGCACACGACCGGGCGCTCGGCGCGTTGTCGGCGGACAGGCGGCGGTTCGCGCTCGGCCTGAGCGAACATGTGGCGGGAGCCGATCTGGCGGCGCTGCTTGCGCGCATGAATGCACACGATCCGGGGCTCGTGCTGGAGCTGCACATGGGACTGTCGGCGACGCTGCTGCAACAGTTCGACGAACGGCGGCTCGACGCCGTGATCGTGCGCTACGAACCGGACGACGTGCCGCGCGACGACGGCCAGTTGCTCTTTACGGAGCCGCTATCGTGGCTCGCGACGCCCGAATGGCAGCCGCGCGCGGACGAGCCGCTGCCGCTCGCGCTGCTGGCCGCGCCCTGCAACGTGCGCTCGATTGCACTGCGCACGCTCGACGGCGCGGGCATCGCGTGGCGCGAGACATTCGTCGGCGGCGGCGTGCAGGCGGTAGGCGCAGCAGCGGCGGCCGGACTTGCCGTCTCGCCGCTCGCGAGGCGTGTCGCGCCGCGCGGACTCGTCGATTCAGGCCCGAGACTCGGGCTGCCGCCGTTGCCGGAATCGCGCGTGACACTGCATTCGCGAGTGCGCGATGCGCGCTCGATCGAGTCGTTGCGGCTCGTGACGAATGGCTTGAGCGCGCAGTGAGCGCAGCGGCGTACGGCTTAGTGGAGGATAGGCGGCAGTGCGCGCGGCGTTGAGCCGTTGCCGCTGCTGCCGGGTTGAACGGCTGGACTTTCCGCGATCTGAGCAGGTTTCGCCGCGGCCTGGACGGGCTTGGCATGCGCAACCTTCGCGCTCGTCGCGTGCACCGGTTTGACAGCGACGCTGTGCGGCTTTTTCGCCATCGGCTGCGGCTTCGTCTTCGTCTTCGTCTTGGCAGACCCGACGTGCTTCGCCCCAGCCACCTTCGCATGCGGCGCCGCCGCCTTCCCATGATGAGCGTGCGCCGCGCCGCGGGCCGCCTCGGGCGGATTCCACACTTCCTTGTACTCTGCCTGCGCCGCCATCGACGCGCACAACAACCCTACCGTCACCCACACCTTCGAACGCAGCGACACCGCAGTCTCCGTGCAAAAACTCGAGGCGCGAATTATACAGGCGTACTTGCAATAATCCACATATAGACTAATATGCATAAAAAGTTCAAAACAGGACTCCGATCATGTCTTCCGCCGCCCACTATTCGAGCGCTGAACGACCGCTGCGACGCCCTCCCGCCGAACCTTCGATGGCGGACATGTCCGCCGCCGGTCTGCGCGCATTCTTCAACATCGCGCGCGACTGGGAACTGAATACCGAAGAGCAGATCGTCCTGCTCGGCTCGCCCGGCCGCTCCACGTTTTTCAAGTGGAAGCAGGAGCCGCAAGCGGCGCGTCTCAGCCGCGACACGCTGGAGCGCCTGTCGCTGCTGCTCGGCATTTATAAGGCGCTGCAAATCCTGCTGCCGCAGCCCGCCGCCGCCGACGCATGGGTCAAGCGCCCCAACAGCGCGCCGCCGTTCGGCGGCCGCCGCGCGCTCGACCGCATGCTGGCGGGCAATATCAGCGACCTCGTAGCCGTGCGCCAGTATCTCGATGCAATGCGAGGCGGCTGGGCGTGACCGATCCACAATGGCAAGACCGCTGGCGTGCGTGCCCGCTCGCCTGGACGCCGGCGTATCGCGTGATTCCCACGCGCTTTCCCGCCGTCAACCTGTTCGACCGCGTCGCGTCGTCCGAAGACTTCGAGGCGCTGTATGCGCTCGAAGCAATGACCAATGACCGCGTGCGCACCGAAGTCGGCGATCTCGATCTCGTGCCGCGCGAAGAGCGGCGCTTCGGTCCCGGCTACGGGCCGATCATGGCCGCGCTCACACATCTGAATCCGCAGGGCAGCCGCTTCTCGGACGGCACGTATGGCGTGTTCTACTGTGCGCGCTCGCGCGAAACCGCTATCGCCGAAACGCGCTATCACTCCGGCCTGTTCCTCGCCGCCACGCAGGAGCCGCCGATGCGTCAGCAGATGCGTCTCTACACGGTGCTGGCGCAAGGCGAGGTGGTGGATCTGCGCGGCGCGGAGCCGGCCGACTCATCGGTGCTATCGCCGAACGACTATGCGCCCGGCCAGACGCTCGGCCGTGCGGTGCGCGAAGCGGGCGCACCGGGCATCATGTATCCGTCGGTGCGGGACGCGGCGGGCGAGTGCCTCGCCGCGTTCAAGACGACGCTGCTGCGCGACTGCCATCATTCGGCGTACCTGGAGTACAACTGGAACGGCAGTGCCGTCGATATGGTCTTCGAACTGAACCAGGTGGGATAACGGCTAACGACGCGGCCGGCGCCGGCAGCCCCTAAGGCAGCCCCTAAGGCAGCGCGAGCGCGGCGGCGCCGACCGAGCGCGCGACGTCGACGGTGACCGACCAGCGATTCGTCGTGTGAGCCTCGACGATGGTCAGCTTGCCGCCGGGGCCGAAGGCGCCCGTATCGATGAACACTTGCGCGCCGATCTGCTGCACTTCGCGCATCGGCGTGTGCCCACAGTAGGTCAGCGACAGTCCGAGCTGGGCCATCGGATCGCCCGTACCCATGGCGAGGCTGCGGCCCCAGAGCAATTGCTGGCGGCTTTCGGCGGAGAAATCATCGGCGTCGAGGTCGGCGTCCGTGCCGAGAAATTCGGCGTGCAACACGTTGAAGCGCTCGCTGCCCGAGCCGACGATGCGCACGAGCGGCAGTGTGCGCAGACGCTGCGCATAGGCTTGCAGTTTTTCGGCGGGCAGATGCGCGCTCCACAATCCGCCGATGCCGTACCACCATTGCTTCTTCAGCTTGCCTTCGGCGACGGCGCAGAGCGTGTCCTCGTGATTACCGAGCACGGCATGGAACCAGGGCTTGTCGAGCAACGCGAGGGCTTCTTCCGACTGCGAGCCGCGATCGACCAGATCGCCGACCGAGAACAGCCGGTCGCGTGACGGATCGAAGTCGATCTCGCGCAACAGGAAGCGCAGCGCGTCGAGGCAACCGTGCAGATCGCCGATGACGAAGTCGCGTCCTGCGTGGTTGAAGGGATGATGTTCGACGACAGTGACAAGTGTGGAATCCATAACAGCATGATAGTGCGGGTGGGGATGCCCTGTATGCGGGGCATCTCGCGTTTCCAGGCCGTTCGTTAGTGTTTTTGTTTTGGTTGTTCAGTGCTTGCAGCCGCGTTTTGATTTTTGTTCGCAAGTGCTTTTTGTTTGTTGGCATCCGCTTTCTTGCCTTCGTGCTGGTATCCGCGTTTTGCACTCTCGCTGGCATCCGCGTTTTCGTATCGGTGCTTCTTGCGTTGCCCCTGTGCGGGGCGGCACCTACTTTTCTTTGCCGCGGCAAAGAAAAGTAGGCAAAAGAAAGCCGCTCACACCGCCAATCCTTGTATTTGCCTGCGGGCTCCCCACGGGTCCCGCACTCCACACGGCAACGCGCTATTTCACGCCCGTTGCCAGCGCCTTTAACAGGCGCCTCACCCTCTCCAGTCACCCGTAGCCCAGCCAACGGCAGCGATCCGTCTGCGCCGCCCAGGTGGCAAACGGTGTGTAGGTTGTCGCGCCTTACGCGTTGGCGCTCCTACGACACCGATTCCGCTTTTCAGTCCGAAGTGGTGCACTTCCGTCGCGACGGCCTACACACCGTTTGCCACCTGGGCGGCCGGGGACTTCCCGGTAAGACCGTCCGTGACGCGGGAGTGTGGAGTGGGGGATGCGAATCCACGAGCGCTGGCAACGAGCATGAAATAGCGCGTTGCCGTGTGGAGTGCGGGACCCGTGGGGGGCCCGCAGGCAAGCACAAGGATTGGCGGGGTGAGCGGCTTTCTTTTGCCTACTTTTCTTTGCCGCGGCAAAGAAAAGTAGGTGCCGCCCCGCACAGGGGCAACGCGTGAAGCACGGATACGAAATCGCGGATGCCAGCGAAAGCAACAGCAACAGCAACAGCAAAAAACCAAAGCAAACCTACGGCAACACCCGTAGCCGCCCAACCTCGTCGGCACTAATCCGCGCACGAGGATTCCCAAACTGCCCAGTCACATAGTTGGCAAGAGCAGCGACCTGTTGGTCATTCAAATCCCGCTCAAAACCAGGCATCAGAACATCGGCATCCTGAGTGGTGCGCCGCACACCACGCAATATCACCATCGCGAGATTATTGGCGTCGCTGGCGCCGACAGCACTGTTATGAATGAGCGAAGGATAAGCACCCGGCGAGCTGGCGCCGACCCCTTCCCCGGTCCAGTGATGACACGTCGCGCAATTAGCGACAAACAGCTGCGCACCATTGACGCCGCTAACCCGCGTGCCACGGATCGCATCGACATCGCTGGCAGGCGAACCCCATGCAGCGCGCATCCGCGACTCACCACGATCAACAGGCTTGATCGACCGCAAATACGTCGCGATCGACCGCAGATCTTCCCGATTCAGATACTGCGTGCTATCGGAAACGACATCGGCCATCGGTCCGGCCGCATTGGCGCGCCCATGCGCAACGCCCGTCGACAGGTAACTGACGACATCCTGCTCCGACCAGCCGCCGATGCCGCTCGTCTTGTGCGGCGTGATGTTGTACGCATGCCAGCCGGCCTGGATCGCACCTGAAAACCGTTCGCTGGTTTTCAGGCCCTGCGTGAAGTTGCGCGGCGTATGGCACTCCTCGCAATGCGCAAGACCTTCGACCAGATACGCGCCGCGATTCCATTCGGCGCTCTGCTTCGGATCGGGCACGAAGCGCCCTTCGTCGAAGTTGAACAGGTTCCAGAAGACCATCAGCCAGCGCTGGTTGAACGGGAAACGCAGGTCGTTCGACGGCGGCGTGTAATGCACGGGCGCCACCGTGTTCAGATACGCGCGGATCGCCTGCACGTCCTGATCGGTGACCTTCGTGTACTCGACATACGGAAACGCCGGATAGAGCCGCTCGCCTCCCTTGCGGATGCCTTCGTGCATCGCGCGCAGAAAGTCGGCGTCCGTCCAGCGGCCGATGCCCGTGTCGGGATCGGGCGTGATGTTGGGCGTGTAGATCGTGCCGAACGGCGTGGCAATCGCGAGGCCGCCCGCGAACGGACGGCCCTTGTCCGACGTGTGGCAGGCGATGCAGTCGCCCGCGCGCGCCAGATACTCGCCGCGCTTGACGAGATCGAGGCCCGGTCCCGACGCGCCGCCCGCGGGCGCCGTAGCCTGCGCGACGGCTTCGCCGAGCGGCGATTCGTCGTTGTGATGCGGCTCGGCGTCGTACGCTTCGAGCCATGCGAGATACAGCGCGAACATCGAGAACACCGCCGCGAACGCCGCCATCTTCCAGATACGCCGGCGGCTCTTGAGCGCCACGCGACGGCTCGACGAGAAGACCGTCGCATCGAGATTGCCGCCGTGACCGCCCGACCGTTTCGCGCGAGACATGTGGTCGCTCATCGTCAGATCTCGCTCTTGAGCTTGTCGGCGAGCTTGAGCGACAGCGCCGCAATGGTCAGCGTGCAGTTCACCGACGCCGCGCCCGGCATCACGCTGCTGCTCGCGATGAACAGGTTCGGATGATCGTGCGTGCGGCAGTCGGCATCGACGACGGAATCGGCCGCGTCGTTGCCCATGATCGTCGTGCCCATGATGTGGTTGTTCGGTGCGAAGTTGTCGTCGAACGATACCTCCGTGCCCTCGAACAGACCGGCGATCTGCGCGTAGAGTTCATGCGTGTGCGCGGCGCTTTTCTTCACGTAGTCGTTGATCGAGTAGTAGATCTCGGGTTGCGGAATGCCGAGCGCATCCTTGTGATCGGCGGAAGGCACGATGCGGTTCTGCGGCTCGGGCAGATGCTCGTGGAAGCTGTTGATCGTCACCAGGCGCGCGGCGCGGTCGCGAATCTGCCGGTCGAGTTCGGCGCCCGTCAGGCCGCTCCTGAGCAGCGCGGAAGCAATCGCCATCGTCGGTACGCCGTTCGACACGTGCAGCTTCTTCGATGCGTACTGCGAGCGGAACGCGCCGTCGCGGAAGTTCACCACCGACGTCATCTCCATCGGCCCGCGTCCCGCCCACAGCGACTCGTTCGCGAGAAACGCGACGCCCGTGCCGGGATGGTCCATCAGATTGCGGCCCACCTGATCGGAGCGGTTGCCGATGCCGTGCGGAAAAGCGTCGGAGGTCGACATCAGCATCAGCTTCGGCGTCTCGATGCCGTTCGCCGCCAGCACGAACAGCTTGGCCGTCACGCGCGTGCTGTTGCCGTTCGGATCCTTGTAGTGAACGGCCGTGATCAACCCTTTGTTGTCCGCTTCGATCCGGTAGACAACGGCCTGCGCAATCAGCTTCGCGCCCGCACGCACGGCCTTGTCGACATGCACGATGCCGTTGTACATCGCGCCGATCGGGCAGATCGGCATGCAGTTGTTGTTGCCGCAGCAGGTGGGGCGCGCGTCGTACGGACGGCTGTTGCGCGCGACGGGCTCGGGCACGACCTTGAAGCCGTTCGCGTTCAACACGTCGGAGAAGCGCTGATCCATGTACGACAGCGGCAGCCCTTTCATCGGATAAGGCTTCGAGCGCGGCGATCCGAGATCGACGGACGCGTCGGGCCCGGACACGCCCAGCTGCACTTCGGCCGCGTAGTACCACGGCTCGAGCGTTTCGTACGGGTAAGGCCAGTCGCGGCCCACGCCGTACAGCTTCTTCAACTGGAAGTCCGACGGCAGCAGGCGCCACGTTGCAGCGGCCCAATGCCACGTCGTCCCGCCGACGAGACGCACGTACTGCGAGTTGTACGGATAGTCGCCCTTCTGGATCAGATAGTTGTTCGCGGGCGAGTACTGCGGATGCGGCGCATAAGGCGTCGACGGATACGGCGCCGCGAAGTCCGATTTCGCCGGCGAATTGCGGAAGTTCTCGACGATCTGCCCGCGCTGCAGGCGTGGCCCGGCTTCGAGCAGAATCACCGACGCCCCCGCGAGCGCCATCTGATGCGCGACGAGACTGCCCGCCACACCCGAGCCGACTACGACGACGTCGGCGGAATTTGCGTTTGCCATTCTTGCCTCTTGTTTGCCTTCGGCTTTGCGCTCTCTTTCGTTCTGTCCATGCTGTGCGCCGCGCAGCCATGACGGGCCCGGCGCACGCGGCGGTTAAGCATTCGCGGGCTTCTGCGTCCAGTAAAACGGCACGTCGCGGCAATACGACGGGATCGTGAGAATGTCCTTCACGGGCTCGAACATCAGCGCGCGCTCGTACGCGATCACCTGCACGTTCGGCATGTCGCCGACGAGGCCGAGATACCACGCGCGCGTAATCGCGCTGACGGTCTTCGCGAGATGCGGCTGCTCGGCCTGCAAGGCCTGCGTGACGGTATCGGACGGCACGCCGCCGTGCGTCTGGATCCAGCTGTTGAGCGCGGCGACGTTCTGCGCGAACTGGTTGTCGATGCGTGACAGCGCGTCGTAGGCGCGCTTGCCGTGCACGGTGTCGAAGCTGGTGTGTCCCGTGAGCTTGCCCGAGAGCGCGAGGAATGCGTCGAAACCGCCGCCGGCGGGAGGTGGCGTGTCGGCGAACGCGGGCGCGATACCTGCGACGCGTGCAAGGTCCGGCATCGCGCCATAGCGTGCCGCCGACGCAAACGCGAGGCCGGCAGCCGATGCGAACGCACCGAGCATCCATGCCCGGCGGCGCGGCGAGCGGGCAGCGTGTCGATCAGCATCTGTCATGGGGGCTCCAGATGATGTTTGTATTCGTCCGGCGCGCGCCGCGTCCGGCTGCTGGCCGGATCATGCGGGCACACCGGGCGTCCGCCCCAATACTGGTCTTGCGCCGCTGTCTCGCGGTCTCTAGTGTGCAGCGGTGTACAGCGGACACAGGCTACGGCGCCAGCGGTTGCGCCGCACGACCTCGATGTCCGATCGCCGGAAGTCCTGCCGCCTTTGCATGCCCGGCGGGCGCCACGCGCGAGAACGAAGCAACCCATGAAAGCCGCATGCAAGGCCGCCAGGTAAAACTGCGGGAAAACTATAACGTCCAGGCACCCATTTCGACAAATCATGCAGCATAGCCACGTAGAATCGCCACCCTCGACGTCGCATCGCGACATACCCTCGTCATATCCCGCTGCCAGGAGCGCGTGAACATGAGCGTCTATCCGCAGGTGTTGCGCAACCGGCCGCGCATGGTCACGGGCCTCGTCGCAGGCGTGGTAATGGGCTTCGTGCTCACAGGCGTGCACATGCGTCCGATGATCCGCGTGCTCGTCTCGTGGGACGTCGCTGTGTGGACCTATCTCGCCCTGATGTGGATCGAGATGGCGCTCGCCGATCACGACCGCGTGCGCGACATCGCCCAGCGCGAGGACGAGAACGCCGTCGTCGTGCTCGGCATCGTCTGTCTGGCGACGGTGGCGAGCGTCGTCGCGATCGTGCTGGAACTGGCGTCGTCGAAAGGCAGCACGGGGCTGTCGCACTACATCGTGACCGCCGTCACGCTGATCGGCGCATGGTTCCTGATACCGACCATCTTCACGCTGCACTACGCCCGCCTGCACTTCGCGGCCGGCCAGCAGGAAACGGCGCTCAAGTTCCCCGACCACAAGCTCGATCCGAACTACTGGGACTTCCTGTATTTCTCGTTCACGATCGCCGTCGCGTCGCAGACATCGGACGTCGTGCTGCGCTCGACCGGGGTGCGCCGCGCGACGCTCGCGCAGTCGGTGCTGTCGTTCTACTTCAACGTCGCCGTACTCGGGCTGTGCATCAACATGGCGGCGGGCCTGCTCGGGTCGTAGCGGGTCGTAGCGGGTCGTCGCTGCGGCCCATTGCATGCCGATCGTGCGCGAAGTACTTCACGGCCAGCCTCCGCTTTTTTCACGCGCACGGCGCACGCATCTCGCGCGCTTCACTGTCGCGCGTGCCTGGCTATGGCAACATGCCATGTAACAGCCGCCCGGCGACACGCCCGAATTACACGTCTTCACTCCGTTCGCGGCGTCATTCGTATGAACGACGCCGCCTGTGCATCTGCTGCATCGTGCCGTACCGGGCTGCGCAGCCATTGTCGTGCGCATACCTGCATTCCAGCCGGGTCTCTCCTGTATCGCTGTCTGGCATAACGCTTGCTCCTAACCCGCCTGTCGATCGGTTTCCGACGATGACATGCAGCGCAGTCCCGCTCGAACCCCTGTCGCTATCGGACAGTTTGCGCAAGGTTTGAACTGACGCGCCGCATGTCGATCAATGCACTACATTGAGCAGTACGCGCCGTCGCAGGACGCATCGCGCGGCATCCGGCTCTGAAGCCTAATAGGCGGTCGTGATCGTACGAATGTGCATCCACGCCGCAAGCAGGACGAATCTGGAAACGACCGATGGAAGCTCCCCACGCCTATGCGCCGCGGATTTACTTCGTTCATTCTCCCCTCGTCGGCCGGCTCGATGCGTGGCCCGCGCAGTTCGAGCACGCGGCTGCGCTCGGTTTCGATCATGTGCTGATCGGCGGGCTGTTCCAGCCGGGACAGGCGGGCCATGCGCAGATCGTCAGCGATCATGCGCGGCTGCATCCCGCGCTCGCCACCGACCAGCCCGCGCACGAAGTGCTGCAGCGTCTCGCCGAGGCCGCAAGTCAACACGGCCTCACGTTGCTGGTCGATCTCGTGATCGACCGCGCGGCCGCCGATGGCCAGCTCTATCGCGAGCACCACGACTGGTTTCATCCGTTCGAGCCGGAAGAAGCGCGGCTCGATCCGCGTCATGCGCGTCACGAAGTCAACGTCGCGTATGCGAATTTCAGCAACGAGCATGTCGCTGCGCCGTTGATCGACTGGTGGGCGCATACGCTCGATACGCTCGCCGATGCGGGCATTGGCGGCTTCCGCTTCGATTCGCCGCATCGCGTGCCCGTGTTCGCATGGCGGCGTCTGCTGGGCGCCGTGCGTGCGTCGCGCCATCCGTCGACGCGCTTTCTCGCCGCCACGCCGGGCCTGATCCGCTCGGACATCGCCGCGCTCGAAAGCGTGGGCTTCGACGCCGTGTTCTCGTCATCGCGCTGGTGGGACTTCCGCGCGCCGTGGATGCTCGACGAACACGCCGTACTGATGCGCGCCGGCTCGCCCATCGCCTTTCCCGAGGCGCCGTACGGCACCCGCCTCGCGGCGGACCTCGAACACGTGCACGACTCGGCCATCGTCGAGCGCGCGTATCGCCGCGCGCTGCTGACGGCCGTCTCGACGGGCACCGGCTGGCTGATGCCGATGGGCTTCGAATACGGCATTGCCGAACCGATCTCCCATACGCTCGGCGACGCCGGCCGCTACGCGAGCCTGCGCGACTCGGCGCGCTTCGATCTCGCCGAGCGCGTGCGCCACGCGAATGCCATCGCGCGCGATACATGGTCCTTGCAAACGAACGGCGAACTGCGCTCGCTGTCCGGCCCCGACACGCATGCCGCGCTGCTGCTGCGAGGCGACGAACGGGATCTGCGCGATGCAGGCGAAGCCGTGCTGATCGCGACCAATCCCGAACTCGGCACGCCCGTGCGCATCGATCCCGCGCGCTTTCTCGACGGCGTGCCGGGCGGCTTCACGCGCTTCGTGCCGCTCGGCACCGAGACACGCAGCGCGCCGCAGCCGCTCGCCGCGTTCACGCTGCCGCCGGGCGCGTGCCGTCTGTTCCGCGCGGTCGCCGAAAAGCCCGTCGTGCTTGCGCCGCCCATCGACAGGCAGAACACGAAGACCTCGGGACACAAGAGCGTGCTCGACGCGATTGCGACGTCGCGCGTGGCGATCGAAAGCGTGTCGCCTGCCGTCGATCACGGGCGCTTTCCCGCCAAGCGCATCGTCGGCGAACGCGCGCATGTGACGGCCGCCGTGTTCGCGGAAGGCCACGACAAGATCGCGGCCGCCGTGATCTGGCGCGCCGCCGACGAAACCGCATGGCACGAGTCGCCGATGACGCCCGCGCAACCCGCCGGCAACGACATCTGGGAGGCGCGCATTCCGCTCGAACGCCTCGGGCGTCACGAGTTCACGGTGATCGCGTGGCGCGACGATTTCGCGTCGCTCGTCGATCACATGCAGAAGAAGCTGAAGGCCGATCAATCCGTCGATCTCGAAGTCGAGGAAGCGAAGCATCTGTTCGCGCTCGCGCTCGCCGAAGCGGAAACAGCGGAAGGCTCGCAGCCGCAGCAGCTCGATGCGATCGTCAAGGAGTTCATGAAAGCCGACACGGGCGAGCGTCTCGCGATCGTGCTCGCGCCGACCACAGCAGAGGCGTTTGCAGCCGCGCGCCATCGGCCGGGACTGTCGCGCGATCCCGTCGTGTATCGCATCGACGCCGAACGCGCGGGCGCGCGCTTCGGCAGCTGGTATGAGATATTCCCGCGCTCGATGAGCGACGACGAGCATCGGCACGGCACCTTCGACGACGTTACGGCCAAACTGCCGCGCATCCGCGACATGGGTTTCGACGTGCTGTACTTCCCGCCGATTCATCCCATCGGCATCGCCAACCGCAAGGGCCGCAACAACACGCTCACGGCGGGACCGGACGACGTGGGCAGCCCGTACGCGATCGGCGGCGAAGCGGGCGGCCACGACGCCGTGCATCCGCAGCTCGGCACGCTCGACGACTTCAAGCGCATGCTCGCCGCCGCGCACGATCACGGCCTCGAAATCGCGCTCGACTTCGCGATTCAATGTTCGCCCGATCATCCGTGGCTGAAGAAGCATCCCACGTGGTTTGCATGGCGTCCCGACGGCACGCTGCGCTACGCGGAGAATCCGCCGAAGAAGTATCAGGACATCGTGAATCCGGACTTCTATGCGCGCGACGCCAAGCCCGAATTGTGGATCTCGCTGCGCGACGTGATCCTGTTCTGGATCGATGCCGGCGTGCGCATTTTCCGCGTCGACAATCCGCACACGAAGCCCTTTCCGTTCTGGGAGTGGATGATCAACGACGTGCGCGCGCGCCATCCCGACGTGATCTTTCTCTCGGAGGCGTTCACGCGTCCGCGCGTGATGGCGCGGCTCGCGAAGCTCGGCTTCTCGCAGTCGTACACGTACTTCACATGGCGCGAGTCGAAGCGCGACTTCACCGAGTATCTGACGGAACTCACGCAGAGCAATCTGCGCGATTTCTTCCGGCCGAACTTCTTCGTCAACACGCCGGACATCAACCCGCGTCATTTGCAGGCACAAGGGCGCCCGGGCTTTCTGATCCGCGCGGCGCTCGCGACGATGCTGTCGGGCCTGTGGGGCGCGTATAGCGGCTTCGAACTGTGCGAAGCCGCCGCGCTGCCGAACAGCGAAGAGTATCTGGATTCGGAGAAGTATCAGATCCGCGCGTGGGACTGGAACCGGCCCGGCAACATCGTGCGCGAGATCACGGCGCTGAACCGCATCCGCCGCACGAATCCGGCGCTGCACACGCATCTGAATCTCACGTTCCTGCCCGCGCACAACGACCACATCCTGTTCTTCGAAAAGGCCACGGAAGCGCGCGACAACGTGATCGTCGTCGCGATCAATCTCGATCCGTACAACGAGCAGGGCGCGGATATCGAGTTGTCGTGGTCGACCTTCAACCGCTGGGGCGTGCACGATCACGGCACCATCGACGTGACCGACCAGGTGACGGGCGAGCAGTTTCAATGGCAGGGCCGATGGCAACACGTGCGGCTCGATCCCGGCACGCGGCCGTTCGCGATCTGGCGCATCGCGCCCGCGGGCGGCCTGCCGCGCGAGACCGTTCCCGACGAAGCAGAAGCGCATCGGGCCGCTCATGACACGACATTCAATGAAGGTGCGATATGAAACGTGACGATTCCGCAGAAAGCACGTCGCAGGCCCATATCACCGACACGACGGCGGAAGCCGCGCCATCCAAACCGCACGCGGCGCGGCGCGGCAAGGTGTCGACGCTCTCCGACGATCCGCTCTGGTACAAGGACGCGATCATCTATCAGGTGCACATCAAGTCGTTCTTCGATGCGAACAACGACGGCGTCGGCGATTTCCCCGGCCTGATCGCGAAGCTCGACTACATCGCGGAACTGGGCGTGAGCGCGATCTGGCTGCTGCCGTTCTATCCATCGCCGCGCCGCGACGACGGATACGACATCGCCGACTATCGCAACGTGCATCCCGACTACGGCACGATCGCCGACGTCAAGCGCTTCATTCAGGAAGCGCACGCGCGCGGGCTGCGCGTGATCACCGAACTCGTCATCAACCACACGTCGGACCAGCATCCGTGGTTCCAGCGGGCGCGCCGCGCGAAGCCCGGCTCGAATCATCGCAACTACTACGTGTGGTCGGACACGGACAAGAAGTACGAGCAGACGCGCATCATCTTCATCGACACGGAGCCGTCGAACTGGACGCACGATCCCGTCGCGGGCCAGTACTTCTGGCACCGCTTCTATGCGCACCAGCCCGACCTGAATTTCGACAACCCTGCGGTGATGCGCGAAGTGCTGCAGGTGATGCGCTTCTGGCTCGATCTGGGCATCGACGGTCTGCGGCTGGATGCCGTGCCGTATCTCGTCGAACGCGAAGGCACGAACAACGAGAACCTGCCCGAAACGCACGCCATTCTGAAGAAGATCCGCGCGACCATCGACGCCGAGTATCCGAACCGGATGCTGCTCGCTGAAGCGAACCAGTGGCCGGAAGACGTGCAGGAATACTTCGGCAACGAAGACGAATGCCATATGGCGTTCCACTTCCCGCTGATGCCGCGCATCTACATGTCGATCGCGAGCGAAGACCGCTTCCCGATCACCGACATCATGAAGCAGACACCGGATCTCGCCGAAACGAACCAGTGGGCGATCTTCCTGCGCAATCACGATGAACTCACGCTCGAAATGGTCACCGACTCCGAGCGCGATTACTTATGGAACACCTATGCGAGCGACCGCCGTGCGCGCCTGAATCTCGGCATCCGCCGGCGTCTCGCGCCGCTGATGGAACGCGACCGCCGCCGCATCGAGCTGATCAATTCGCTGCTGCTGTCGATGCCGGGCACGCCCGTCATCTATTACGGCGACGAACTCGGCATGGGCGACAACATTCACCTCGGCGATCGCGACGGCGTGCGCACGCCGATGCAGTGGTCGTCTGACAGAAACGGCGGCTTCTCGCGCGCCGATCCCGAACAGCTCGTGCTGCCGCCCGTGATGGGCGCGCTGTACGGCTTCGACGCCGTCAACGTCGAAGCACAGAACCGCGACCCGCATTCGCTGCTGAACTGGACGCGCCGCATGCTCGCGACGCGCCGCTCGAAACACACGTTCGGACGCGGCACGATCCGTTTCCTGAAGCCGAACAATCGCAAGATTCTCGCGTATCTGCGCGAACTGCCCGGTGAGCCGCCCATCCTGTGCGTCGCGAACCTGTCGCGCGCACCGCAGGCGGTCGAACTCGACCTGTCCGAATTCAACGGCGCGACACCGATCGAAATGACGGCGGATTCCGTGTTCCCGCGCATCGGCCAGTTGACCTATCTGCTGACGTTCCCGCCGTACGGCTTCCTGTGGTTCCTTCTTTGCGAAGGCCAGAGCCGTCCGACATGGAGCCAGCCGCCGTCCGAGCCGCTGCCCGATTTCGTGACCATCGTGATCCGCGAAGGCCAGTCAGGGCCGACGCCGGAGAACGTGCGGCTGCTCGAATCGGAAGTGTTGCCGTCCTGGCTGGGACGCCGCCGCTGGTTCGCATCGAAGGATCAGAAGATGCACGCCGTGCGGCTCGCCGCGCTCACGACGATCCCCGAAGCAGGCTTCGCATTCACGGAAATCGAAGCGGATGTCGGCGACCACACCGAACGCTACGTATTGCCCATCGCGATCACGTGGGGCGCCGATACGACCACGCCGCTCTTCATGCAGCTCGCGCTTGCGCGCGTGCGCCGCGGCCGCACCGTCGGCCATCTGACGGACGCGTTCGCGCTGCCGCAATTCGCATACGGCACGTTGCGCAAGCTGCGCGAGCGCGCCTCCGTGCCGACCGTGCAGAAAAGCACGATCCAGTTCATTCCGACCGACCGTTTCGCCGAACTCGAACTGGGCGATCAGCCCGAAATCCGCTGGCTCGCGGCGGAACAGAGCAACAGCTCGCTCGTGATCGCCGACAAGGTGGTGCTGAAACTCGTGAGGCGCCTGCTGAAAGGCGTGCATCCGGAAGCGGAAATGACCCGCTATCTGACGCAGCTCAATTACGCGAACACGGCGCCGCTGGTCGGCGAAGTGGTGCGCGTCGATCCGGATAACGTGCCGCATACGCTGTGCATCCTGCAAGGCTTCGTCGACAACCAGGGCGACGCGTGGAACTGGGCGCTCGACACGCTGCGCCGTTCGATCGACGAACTCGCGCTCGTGATGGACGGCGGCGCCGACGCGAACCAGCAGAATCAGGACCGCGTGAACGAGGAGGAGGCGATCGAAGGCTACGCGTCGTACATGGGCACCATCGGCAAGCGGCTCGGCGAGCTGCACGTCGCGCTCGCGACGCCGTCCGACAACCCCGCGTTCAATCCCGAGCCTGCCGACGCACAGCAGGTTCAGGCGTGGATCGACGGCACGCAGAAGCTGCTCGCGACCGCGCTCGACCTGCTCCAGAAGAACGTCGATCACCTCGGCGAGGACGCGGCGCTGCTCGGCCACAGCATTCTCGATCGCAAGGCCAGGCTGGTCGAAGCGGTGTCGAACCTCGTGACGCCCGATGCGCATGCGCTGCGCACGCGCATTCACGGCGACTTCCATCTGGGCCAGGTGCTGGTATCGCAAGGCGACGCATTCCTGATCGACTTCGAAGGCGAGCCCGCTCGCGAACTCGAAGAGCGGCGCGCGAAGTCGAGCCCGTTGCGCGACGTCGCGGGGCTGCTGCGTTCGCTGTCGTATGCGAGCGCAGCCGCGCAATCGACGATGGAAGCCGCGCCGCAAATGACGGCCGACCGCAAGCGCGTGCTGTTCGAACGCTTCCGCGCCGCCGCCGCCGAAGCGTTTCTCGACGAGTACCGCGCCGCGACGCAGGCCGCCGCGCAGCCGCTCGTTGCGCCGGAACACGAACAGGCGTTGCTCGATCTGTTCCTGATCGAGAAGGCCGCCTATGAAATCCGCTATGAGGCAGCCAATCGCCCGACGTGGCTCAGCTTGCCGGTGCGCGGACTCGCCGCGCTGACGAGCCGCCTGCTCGGCGACACGGGCGCAGGGCCGCATTCGCCGTCGGCTGCTTCGACGCCTCCTGAAGGATCAGAGGGTGACTATGAGTGAGCAACACAACGTTCAACTTGGAGCTGCCGGTCTGAATCGCGTGGACCTGGATGCGCTCGTCGATGCCCGCCATCACGATCCGTTTTCGCAACTGGGCATGCACGAGACCCACAGCGGTCCCGTCGTGCGCGTGATGCTGCCGAATGCGGCGCGCGTCTCGGTGATCGCGCGCGACAATGGCCGGCTGCTCGGCGAACTGGAACAGCTGCATGCAGGCGGCCTGTTCGCGGGGCCCGTGAGCGAAGCCGTGCCGTATCGCTTGCGGATCGACTGGCATGGCGCCGTTCAGGAGATCGAAGACACGTATTCGTTCGGCCCGGTGCTCGACGACGAGCCCTTGCAGCGCGTCGCATGGGGCGATCCGTATGCGGTGCTCGAATGTCTTGGCTCACGGCCTTTCACGATGGATGGCGTACCGGGCGTGCGCTTCGTGGTGTGGGCGCCGAATGCGCGCCGCGTGTCGGTGGTGGGCGACTTCAACTCGTGGGACGGCCGCCGGCATCCGATGCGCCTGCGTCATCAGGCAGGCGTGTGGGAACTGTTCGTGCCGCGCATCGGCGCGGGCACGCGCTACAAGTACGAGATGCTGACGCGCGACGGTCATCCTTTACCGCTCAAGGCCGACCCGTGCGCGATGCAAACGGAGAAGCCGCCCGCGACGGCTTCCATCGTCGCGCATGTCGACGACGTCGAGCATTTTGCGTGGACGGACGGCGACTGGATGCAGACGCGCGCCGGCAAACAGACATCGCAATCGGCGATTTCGATTTACGAGGTGCATGCCGAATCCTGGTTGCGCATCGCGGAGGAAGGGCATCGCGGCTTGAACTGGTCTGAACTCGCGGACCGGCTGATTCCGTATGCAAAGGAAATGGGCTTCACGCACATCGAGTTCATGCCCATTGCCGAGCATCCGTTCGGCGGATCGTGGGGCTATCAGCCGCTGTCGCAATTCGCACCGTCCGCGCGCTTCGGCACGCCGGAGCAGTTCGCGGGCTTCGTGAACCGCGCGCACGAGGCGGGACTCGGCGTGATCCTGGACTGGGTGCCCGCGCACTTTCCGAACGATTCGCATGGGCTGGTCGAGTTCGACGGCACGCCGCTCTATGAACACGCCGATCCTCGCGAGGGCTATCACCAGGACTGGAACACGATGATCTACAACCTCGGTCGCAACGAGGTGAGCGCGTTCCTGATCGCGTCGGCGCTGGCCTGGTTGAAGCGCTATCACGTCGACGGTTTGCGCGTGGATGCCGTGGCGTCGATGCTCTATCGCGACTATTCGCGTGCGGCGGGCGAGTGGGTGCCGAACATTTACGGCGGCCGCGAGAATCTCGAATCGATTGCGTTTCTGAAGCGTCTGAATCACGAAGTGCAGCACATGCCCGACGTGCATGGCGCGATCACGATCGCGGAGGAGTCGACGGCATGGCCCGGCGTGACGGCGCGTACCGAGGACGGCGGGCTGGGCTTCCAGTTCAAGTGGAACATGGGCTGGATGCACGACACGCTGCACTACATGCATGAAGACCCGGTGTATCGGCAATGGCATCACCACAACATGACGTTCGCGATGGTGTATGCCTATTCCGAGAAATTCGTGTTGCCTTTGTCGCACGATGAAGTCGTGCATGGAAAGGGTTCACTGCTTGGCAAGATGCCGGGCGACCGCTGGCAGAAGTTTGCGAATCTGCGCGCGTACTTCGCGTTCATGTGGACGCATCCGGGCAAGAAGCTGATGTTCATGGGCGGCGAGTTCGGGCAGATGGCCGAGTTCGATCACGATGGATCGCCGCACTGGCATCTGCTCGACGACGACTTGCATCACGGCGTGCAGCGGCTGGTGCGTGATCTGAACCGGCTGTATCGCGAAGAACCCGCGTTGCACCGGCTCGATACGGAGCCGGGCGGGTTCGAGTGGATCATTGGCGACGACAGCGCGAATTCGGTTTTCGCCTGGCGGCGGGTGGATGGCGCGGGGCGTGAGCTCATTACCGTGTGCAACTTTACGCCGGTGCCGCGGCATGGATATCGGGTTGGGTTGCCCCGTGCGGGGCGGTGGGTCGAAGTTCTGAACACCGATGCGGGTGTTTATGGCGGGTCCAATGTTGGAAACGGTGGTGTCATCTATACAGATGAAGTTTCCGCGCATGGGCGGCCGCAGTCGGCTGCTCTGGTTTTGCCGCCGTTGGGGACGGTTGTTCTGCGGGCAGATTGATTTTTTGTCTGCGACGCAGTCGCCATTCTGGTTTTTTGGTTTTGGTTTTTGGTTTTTGGTTTTTGGCTTTTGGCTGGCATCCGCGATGTGTTGTCTTGTTTCATGCGTTGCCCCTGTGCGGGGCGGCACTTACTTTCTTTGCCGCCGCAAAGAAAGTAAGCAAAGAAAGCGGGCTAACCCCGCCAATGCTAGTCATTGCCTGCGGGCCCTCAACCGGTCCCGCACTCCCGGCGGCAACGCACTGTCTCATGCGCGTTGCCAGCGTGCTAACTGTATGCATCACCCGCTTCAGATGCCCGCGTCACGAATTGCATTACCGGTAAGTCCACCGCCGCCCAGGTGGCAAACGGTGTGTAGGCCGTCGCGATCGAAGTGCACCACTCCGGACTGAAAAGCGGGATTGGTGTCGTAGGAGCGCGAACGCGTAAGGTGCGACACCCTACACACCGTTTGCCACCTGGGCGGCGCAGACGGATCGCTGCCGTTGGCTGGGCTATGGGTGACTGGAGTGGGTGAGGCGCGTGTTAAAGGCGCTGGCAACGCGCATTGAGTAGCGTGTTGCCGTGTGAAGTGCGGGACCCGTGGGGGGCCCGCAGGCAAACACAAGGATTGGCGGGGTGAGCGGCTTTCTTTTGCCTACTTTTCTTTGCCGCTGCAAAGAAAAGTAGGTGCTGCCCCGCACAGGGGCGACGCATGAAGTACCGATAAGAAATCGCGGATGCCAGCGAAAGCGTTTGACCCAGTAGCCAAGAGAAGAGCGCCGGCAACGGGCGTAAGCTAAAAACGCTTATCGAGAGAAATATGGTGATGTTGGGGGCCCGTGGGTAACAACAACGACTAGCGGCGTGAGCGGCTTTCTTTTGCGTGAATGACGAAGACACAACGCCGAAAGCCAATAACCAGGTCCAGCGAAAGCAGAAAAACCAACACCAAGGCCGAAGGCAAAACGAACATGCCACACGTACTCCCAGACCGCCTGCTGCCAGGCAACCCCTACCCTTTAGGCTCGAGCTGGGACGGACTCGGCGTGAACTTCGCCGTCTTCTCGGCAAACGCCCAACGCATCGAGTTGTGCCTCTTCGAACCGACAGGCAGAAAAGAACTGAAACGCTACGCGCTTCCGGAGTGCACCGACGAGGTATGGCACGGCTACCTGCCGCACGCACACCCCGGCACGGTCTACGCCTTCAGGGCCCACGGCCCATATCAACCCCAACACGGACACAGATTCAATCCGCACAAGCTGCTGCTCGACCCGTATGCACGAAAACTCATCGGACAATTCCGATGGTCGGACGCGCTGTTCAGCTATCGCGTGCACTCGAACAGAATGGACCTGTCGATCGACCGGCGCGACTCCGCTCCCGCCATGCCCAAATGCGTCGTCGTCGACGAAGCCTTCGACTGGTCGCACGACACGCGCCCCAACGTGCCGTGGAGCGAAACCGTCATCTACGAAACCCACGTGCGCGGTGCATCGATGTTGCGCAAGGATCTGCGCGCGCCAGAACGCGGCACCTTCGCGGCGCTCGCGTCGCCGGAATTCATCGAGCATCTGCTGAAGCTCGGCGTCACCGCCGTCGAACTGCTGCCCGTGCATGCGTTCCTCAACGACCGCTTTCTCGTCGAGCGCGGGCTGCGCAACTACTGGGGCTACAACACGGCCGCGTTCTTCGCGCCCGAGCCGTCGTACCTGTCGGCGCACCGGCTCGATGAAATGCGCATCGCCGTCCGTCAACTGCACGCGGCAGGAATCGAGGTGATACTCGACGTCGTCTATAACCACACATGCGAAGGCAATGAAATGGGCCCCACCGTGTCGTGGCGAGGACTCGACAATGCCAGCTATTACCGCCTCATTCCAGGCGACGAGCGCCATCACATCAACGACACGGGTTGCGGCAACACGCTCAATCTGCCGCATCCGCGCGTGCTGCAAATGGTGATGGACTCGCTGCGTTACTGGTCGACAGCTTTCAACATCGACGGCTTCCGTTTCGATCTCGGCGTCACGCTCGGCCGCGAGCATTCGGGTTTCGATCCCGGTTCAGGCTTCTTCGATGCGCTCCGGCAAGACCCCGTTCTGTCGCAGCGCAAGCTGATCTCGGAACCTTGGGACATCGGCCCCGGCGGCTATCAGCTCGGCAATCATCCGCCCGGCATCAGCGAATGGAACGACCGTTTCCGCGATTCCGTGCGGCGCTTCTGGCGCGGCGACGCAGGCATGCGGCCCGATCTCGCCGCGCGGCTGACGGGCTCGGCGGATCTGTTCAACCGGCGTTTTCGCAAGCCGACGGCGTCGATCAATTTCGTCACGTCGCACGACGGCTTCACGCTCTCCGATCTCGTCTCGTACTCGCATAAGCACAACGAGATCAACAACGAAAATAACAACGACGGCCACAACGAAAACTACGGCTCGAACTGGGGGCTCGAAGGTCCGACCGACGAACCCGCCATCGCCGAAACGCGCGAGCGCGTGTCGCGTTCGCTGATCGCGACGCTGTTCGTCGCGCTCGGCACCCCGATGATGCTCGCGGGCGACGAAATGGGCCGCACCCAGCGCGGCAACAACAACGCGTATTGCCAGGATAACGAAATTTCCTGGATAGATTGGGAACGTGCCGCGCTCCCACACGGGCGCAAAATGACTATGTTCTTCGCGCGCATGATCGCGTTGCGAAAACAGCATCCGCTGCTGCGCGAAAACCGCTTCCTGTTCGGCGATCGCGAGGTGCTCCCGGGCCTCTACGACGTCGGCTGGTTCGACGAGCACGGCGAAGCGCTGACCATCGAAGCCTGGCAGGATCCCGAGGGCCGCGCCTTCACGCTGCGGCGCGCGGGCGCAGGGCTGAACGGAGAAACGGAAGTATTGTTGATGATGTTGAATGCGGCAGCGGCGGCGCTGCGTTTCACGCCGCCTCCGCCGCACCTGGAATGGCATGTGCTGCTCGATACGGCGGACCCGGAGGCGCCGCCCGCGCCGCTCGCGACGCCCGATCTGGAAGTCGCCGCGCACAGCATGGTCGTGCTCGCCGCGCAGCCCACGGGCGACGCGGACTGGCAGGCGAGCTGGCGTGCCGGCGCGCAGTACGGTCCGCGTCTGTTGACGGCCCTGCCGCCGGATCCGGGCACGTCGATGCCGGACCCGGAGCAGTCCGGCTGAGCAGACACGCACCGACTATCGAATGAATGCCGATGCTGAAAGTGCGGACGAATACGCCTGTCAGCACGCCGACGAATGGTGACAATCATGCATGAACGTCCGATCGACCCTCACGCGCATCATTACGCGCACTGCCTGCCGTTCGGCGCGCAGCTGCTCGGCGCGGCGAGCGCGAAGCCGCGCACGCGCTTCCGGCTGTGGGCGCCTTCGTGCGCGAAAGTGCAGGTCGCTATTGAAAATGATCATGACGGGCAGGCAGCCGCCACGCACGACATGAGCCCGACGGGCAACGGCTGGTTCGAAGCGGAAATCGGCTGCGGCGCGGGCACGCTATATCGCTACAAGCTCGACGGCGCGCTGCTGATACCCGATCCTGCGTCGCGCTTTCAGCCGCAAGACGTGCACGGGCCGAGCGAAGTGATCGATCCGCGCGCGTACACGTGGACGCACACGAACTGGTGCGGCCGGCCGTGGGAAGAAACGGTGCTGTACGAGCTGCACGTCGGCGCGCTCGGCGGCTATGCGGGCGTGATGAAGCGTCTGCCCGCCATCGCCGCGCTCGGCGTCACCGCGATCGAACTGATGCCGCTCAACGATTTTTCCGGCACGCGCAACTGGGGCTACGACGGCGTGCTGCCGTATGCGCCCGACTCCGCGTACGGACGCCCCGACGAACTCAAGGCCCTGATCGACGCCACGCATGGTCACGGTCTCGCCGTGTTTCTCGATGTCGTCTACAACCACTTCGGCCCTGACGGCAATTATCTGCAGCAGTACGCGAAGCCGTTCTTCCGCGAAGGCACGCACACGCCCTGGGGCCCCGCGATCGACTTCGAGCGCAGCGAAGTGAGCGAGTTCTTCTGCGACAACGCGCTGTACTGGCTCAACGAATTCCGCTTCGACGGCTTGCGGCTCGACGCCGTGCATGCCATCGATAACGACGACTGGCTGCGCTGTTTCTCCGATCACGTGCGCGCCCATGTGCAACACGGCCGGCATGTGCATCTCGTGCTCGAAAACGAGCGCAATACGGCAGAACTGCTCGACACGCATTTCACCGCGCAATGGAACGACGACGCGCATAACACGTTGCACGTGCTGCTGACGGGCGAACACGAAGGCTATTACGCCGCCTACGCCGACCGGCCGATCCAGAAGCTCGCGACGATCCTCGGCAGCGGCTTCGGCTATCAGGGCGATCCTTCGCCGATCCACGACGGCAAGCCGCGCGGCCAGCCTAGCGGGCACCTTCCGCCCGCGTCGTTCGTCGCGTTCCTGCAGAACCACGACCAGATCGGCAACCGAGCAATGGGCGAGCGTCTGCGCTCGCTCTGCTCCGACGACGCGCTGCGCGCCGCGACGGGCCTGTTGCTGCTGTCGCCGCAGATACCGCTGCTGTTCATGGACGAAGAGTACGGCTCGAAGCAGCCGTTCCTGTTCTTCACCGACTACACCGGCGATCTCGCGAACGCCGTGCGCGAAGGGCGTCGCAAGGAGTTCGCGCGCTTCTCCGCATTCGCCGACGAAACACGCCGCGCGCAGATTCCCGATCCGAACGATCCGCAAACGCTCGTCAGGTCGTCGCCCGCCGAACGTGAAGGCGATTCTCGCGACACGCCCGAAAACAAGGACGCGCTCGACTGGATGCACTTCTATAAGTCCGCGCTCGCCGTGCGCGCCAAGCTGATCGCGCCGCGCCTCGGGCAGGCGAAACCGCTCGGCGCGACCGTGCTGGACGCATCCGGCGCTCAGGACGCGAACGCGCTCGTCGCACGCTGGAGACTCGCCGACGGCGAAACGCTGTCGATCGCGCTGAATCTCGGCAAAAACGGCGTGCGGCTCGACAATCGTCCCGCAGGCAAGCTGATCTTCGAAACGCCGCCGCGCGTGCGCGATCGCATCGACACGGGCGAATTGCCGCCGAATGCATTCGTCGCGTGGCTGACGGGCGACGTCAGCGAATACGCGGTCGGTCATGACGCGCGCAAGCACGTTCAAGAGGAGTGACACGCGTGGCCACGACCCGACGTCCCGGCATTTCCATCGACACGCTCGCCGCGCGCGCAGGCTTCGAAGTCGAATGGGAAGACGCGCATCGCAACAAAAAGCGCGTCCCCGACAGCACGCTCGCCGCGCTGCTCGACCGCATGGGCCTGCCGTGCGGCAACGCCACGCAGATCCGCCAGAGCGCCGCCGCGCTCGATGCCGAACTGTCCGGCCGCAAGCTGCCGCCGTTGATGACGGTCGAATGCGGACGCGGTATCGGGCTGCCCGCGGCCGCGATCAAATCGGGCAGCCACTACCGGATCGAACTGGAGAGCGGCTCGCTGATCGACGGACGCTTCACGGCGCCCAAAGGCGAAGCCGCCCTGCTCTCGCCGATCGACGAGCCCGGCTATCACACGCTCGTGCTCAACGATCACCGGATGACGCTCGCCGTCGCGCCCGCGCAGTGCTACACGGTCGCCGACGCATGGCGCGCGCTGCACGGCGACGACAGGAAGACGCCGCCGATGTGGGGCATCGCCGCACAGATCTACGGCTTGCGGCGCGTGGGCGACGGCGGTATCGGCGACTACACCGCGCTGACCACGCTCGCGATCGAAAGCGCGAAACGCGGCGCGCATGCGCTTGCGATCAGCCCCACGCACGCGATGTTCAGCGCCTTGCCGGGATCGTTCAGTCCGTACTCTCCATCGTCGCGTCTGTGGCTGAACGTCACGCATATCGATCCTGCCGCCGTGTTCGGCGCGCAAGCCGCGCAGGCCGCGCTCGATGCGGCGGGCGGCGCCGAAAAATGGGCGAAGCTCGAAGCGGAGCCGCTGATCGACTGGAAGACGGCGACGCCCCTCAAGCTCAAGACACTGCGCGTGCTGTTCGAGCGTTTTTGCGCAAACGACCGCGCGCAGGACTCGCCGCGCGCGCTGGAATTTCACGGCTTCTGCGAGCGCGGCGGACGTGCGCTCGAAGACCACGCGCGCTTCGAAGCGCTACACGCGTTCCAGTTGCAGCACGACGGAGAAGGCTACTGGCGCAAGTGGCCCGACGCGCTGCAAGACCCGCGCAGCCCCGAAGTCGAGGCGTTCGCGAACGAGCATCGGCATGAAGTCGAGTTCCATCTGTTCCTGCAATGGCTGGCGTCGAAAGGGCTGTCGCACGCGCAGCATGCGGCGCGCGACGCGGGCATGGCGATCGGCCTGATTGCGGACCTCGCCGTCGGTTGCGATAGCGCGGGCTCGCACGCGTGGTCGTATCGCGACGACATGCTGCATGGCGTGTCCGTCGGCGCGCCGCCCGATCTGTTCAATCAGGCCGGCCAGGCTTGGGGACTCACCACGTTCTCGCCGCGCGCGATGCGCACTCAGGGCTTCTCGGCGTTCATCGACATGCTGCGCGCCGCGTTCGCCTGCGCGGGCGGCATCCGCATCGATCACATTCTCGGGCTGCGGCGCCTGTGGCTCGTGCCGGAAGGCGAACCTGCGAAGAACGGCGCGTATCTGCGCTATCCGCTCGAAGACATGCTGCGGCTCATCGCGCTCGAATCGTGGCGGCATCGCGCGATCGTGATCGGCGAAGACCTCGGCACCGTGCCGCCGGGTTTCCGCGAGCGGCTCAGCGAACATGGGCTCGCGGGCATCCGCGTGCTGTGGTTCGAACGCACGAAGGACGGCAAGGGTTTCATGGCGCCGGCCGAATGGGACCGCGGCGCAGTCGCGACGACGACCACGCACGATCTGCCCACCGTCACCGGCTGGTGGCGCGGCGAGGACATCGTGTGGCGCAATCGTGTCGGGCAGACGGCCGCGCGCGCCGACGGGCGCGACCCCGTCGCGCTTGCTCAAGCCGAACGCGACGACGACCGCGCCGCGTTGTGGCGGGCGTTCCAGAAAGCCGGCATCGCCGCGCCCGACGTCGAGCCGCCGCCGCCCGATGAAGCGCCCGTCGACGAAGCGCTCGCGTTCGTCGGCGCCACGCCGTCGCCGCTCGTCACCTATCCGCTCGAAGACCTGCTCGGTCTCGCGGATCAGCCGAATCTGCCAGGCTCGATCGACGAGCATCCGAACTGGCGCCGCCGTGTGATCCAGCCCGTCGACGCGCTGTTCGCCGACGAAACGTTTTGCGACCGCCTGCTCGCGATCGAGCGGGCGCGCACCAACTCAACCTCTGCTTCCTCGTTGTCCGATACGCCATGACTGTTCCGCGCGCCACGCTCCGACTCCAGTTCCATCGCGACTTCACGTTCGACGATGCGCTCGCGCACGTCGACTATTTCGCCGCGCTCGGCGTGAGCCATCTGTACGCTTCGCCGATCACGACAGCCACGCCCGGCTCGACGCACGGCTACGACACGGTCGACTACGGCCAGGTCAGCGCCGAATGCGGCGGCGAACACGGCCTGCGACGCCTCACCGACAAGCTGCACGAACTCGGCATGGGCCTGATCGTCGATGTCGTGCCGAACCACATGGGCGTGAGCAAACACAATGCGTGGTGGCAGGACATACTCGAGTGGGGCCGTCATAGCGCATTTGCGCGCTACTTCGATGTCGACTGGCACTCGCCCGACCCGGCGTTGCGCGGCAAGGTGCTGATGCCCGTGCTCGGCGCATCGTATGGCGACGAACTGTTCGCCGGCCGTATCGCGCTGCGCTTCGATGCAGGGAACGGACGCTTCAACATCGTCTATGCCGAGCACGAGTGCCCGGTGTGCCCGATCGATTACGCGGCGATCCTGCAATCGGCGAATCGCGCGGACCTGAGCGCGCTCGCCGACCGGTTCGCGTCCGTCACGACCCAGCCCGCCGATCAGCCGCGCGCCGCCGAAGGCCGCGAAGCGCTGCGCGAGTTCGTGCGGCAGAACGGCGCATCGGCCATCGAGTTCGTGCTCGAAGCGTATTCACCGAACGATCCCGTGACGCGAGACCGCCTGCATCGACTGATCGAGCGTCAGCATTTCCGGCTCGCGTGGTGGCGCACGGCGTCGGACGAAGTGAACTGGCGGCGCTTCTTCGATATCAGCACACTCGCGGCCGTGCGCGTCGAGCGCGCCGAAGTGTTCGACGCCGTGCACGCGCTGCTCTTGCGGCTCTACGCGGAAGGTGTGATCGACGGCTTGCGCATCGATCACATCGACGGCCTGGCGGAGCCGCGCGAATACGCGCAGCGGCTGCGTCAGCGTCTCGCGGAACTGCGCGAGGGCACGACGCCGTATATCGTCGTCGAGAAAATTCTCGGACGCGGCGAGCCACTGCGCGACGACTGGCCGGTGGACGGCACGACGGGCTACGACTTCATGAACGATGCGGGCGCGTTGCTGCACGATCCGGCGGGCGCCGCGCCGCTCGCCCAAGCGTGGGCCGAACTGAGCGGCCGCCCCGCGAATTTCGCCGACGAAGCGCTGCCCGCCCGGCGCAAGATTCTCGCCGAAAATCTGCCTGCGGAACTGGACCGCGTGTCGCGCGCGCTGCATCGGCTGGCCCGCGACAGCATCGCCACGCGCGATTTCACCTACACCGCGATCCGCCGCGTGACCAACGAACTCGCCGCGCACTTTCCCGTCTATCGCATCTATCCGCAGAACGGCCTGCGCAGCGCCGCCGACAACGCATATTTCGACGTCGCGCTCGATGCCGCGCGGCAGACGCTGTCGCGCGCGGATCACGGCGTGCTCGCGCGCGTCGATGCGTGGCTCGGCAGCGGCGCGGACGAAAACGGCAACGGCAACGGCCGCGGCGCTGCATATGGCGCGCAGCCGAACGGCAATGCCAATCCGTTCAATCACACAGCGTCGGCGCGTCGCACGGTACAGACGCTGTTCTCGCAACTGACGGCGCCCGTCGCCGCGAAAGCGATCGAAGATACCGCGTGCTATCGCTATGGGCGTCTGCTGTCGCGCTGCGAAGTCGGCGCCGATCCGGGCGAGTTCGCGCTGACGGTCGAGCAGTTTCATGCAGGCAATCAGGAACGCGCGCGGCGCTTTCCCCACGCGATGCTCGCCACGGCGACGCACGATCACAAGCGCGGCGAGGACACGCGCGCGCGGCTCGCGGTGCTGAGCGAAATCGCCGATGACTGGATCGCGACGCTGCGCGCATGGACGACGCTGAACACGCCGCACCGGCGCGCGCTGAACGGCAATGCCGACGACTGGGCGCCCGGCCCGGCTGCGGAGGCGATGCTGTATCAGACGCTGGTGGGCTGCTGGCCGCCCGGTCTGTCGCCCGACGACGAAGCGGGCATCAAGGCACTTGCCGAGCGCGTCGCGCAATGGCAACTGAAGGCGCTGCGCGAAGCGAAGCTGCGCACCACCTGGCTCGCGCCCGACGAAGCCTTCGAAAACGGCTGCCGCGAATTTCTGTTCGACATTCTCGCGCCGCAGCGCCGCGACGGATTTCTGCGCGAACTGAGCGATTTCGTTGCGCGCATCGGCCGGGCCGGCGTGGTGAACAGCCTGCAGCAAACGGTGTTGCGTCTTGCGTCGCCGGGTGTGCCCGACCTCTATCAGGGCACCGAACTATGGGACTTCAGTCTCGTCGATCCTGACAACCGGCGACCCGTCGATTTCACGCAGCGTCAGAGGATGCTTGCTGAAGCCCGGCCCTCCGACTATCTCGCCAACTGGCGCGACGGACGTGTGAAGCTCGCGATCATCCAGCGGATGCTCGCGCTGCGGCTGCAGATTCCGGAATTGCTGAGCAACGGCAGCTATCTGCCGCTCACGGTGCAAGGCAAGTACGCGGAACACGTGATTGCATTCGCGCGGCGTCAGGGCAACTGCTGGGCTGTCGTGATCGCGACGCGGCTTTCGATGGCGCTGCTCGATGCGGACAGCGCGTTGCCGCTGGTCGATCCCATCGCGTGGGACGAAACGGCCGTGCAGATGCCCGAAGAGCTGTTCGGACGCGCGCTGTTCGACTGGCTGAGCCCCGCCGCGCCGAAGGTCGAGGATACGGGGCTGCTCTATCTGCGCGAAGCGCTGACGACGATGCCCGTTGCCGTGCTCGTCGAGGATGGTGTGCCGCGCGTGTGAATGAGTGTGAACGCGCGTGATGCCGTGATGCCGGTGTGAAGGTCAGCCGCCTTCGTCGTCGAAGGTCTTCGGATACACGCGCACCAGCACGATACGCGGCCCCTTCATTCGCTTGACGACCACGTCGAAGCGGTCGAACTCCACGCGCTGCCCTTCTTCAGGCAGATCGCCGAGCGCGTTGATCACGAGACCGCCGACCGATTCGGCGCGACCTTCGTCGATATCAATACCGAGCGCGCGCTCCAGCGACACGACGGGCAGGCTGCCCTTGCCCATCAGCGTGCCGTCGTCCATGCGCGTCCAGTCCGCGTCGCCCTGACGGAACTCGTCGTGAATCTGGCCGACCAGCGCGCCGAGCAGGTTGTCGAGCGTGAGAAAGCCGATCGGCTTCGCGTTCTTCCTGCCGACCAGCGCGAGATGCGGCGCGCCCTTGCGAAAGCGCCGGAACAGTTCGAGCGCGGGCATGTCGGGCTTCACGTACTGCACGGGACGCACGTAGCGCGACAGGTCGTCGAGCGTGCTGCCCGCGTGGCGCGCGAGCAGCAGATCCTTCAGATGGATCGTGCCCGCGACACGTTCGCCCGTCGCATCTTCAAGCAGCGGATAACGGCTGAAACGATGGCGCGCGATGATCTGCATGTTGTCGCGCCACGGCAGATCACGGCGCAGGCTCACGAGTTCATGTGCAGGCCGCATCAGATCGGACACGGTCATGCGCGAGAAATCGAGCGAATGCGCGATCGTGTTCCATTCGTCCTGCGAATAGGCGTCTTCAGGGACGTCGAGTTCGTTCGTGACGCTCGCACGGCGGCCGCGAAGAATCAGCTTGAGCTCTTCCGTCGAGTAATGCGTGTCGCCGCCGTGGCCGGACGCCAGACCCGCGACGCGCAGCACCGCGTTCGCGCTGGTGTTGAGCACCCAGATGGCCGGATACATCGCCCAGTAGAAGCCGTACAGCGGCATCGCGACCCACAGCGAAATCTGCTCGGACTGGCGGATAGCGAGCGACTTCGGCGCCAGCTCGCCGACCACGATGTGCAGAAACGAAATACACGTGAACGCGAAGAACAGCGAGATGCCGTGTATCAGGTTCTCGTTCTGGATGCCGAGCAGATGGAACACGGGATTCAGCAGTTCGGCAAACGCCGGTTCGCCGATCCAGCCCAGTCCCAGCGACGCGAGCGTGATGCCCAGCTGGCACGCGGACAGATACACATCCAGCCGGCCATGCACCGTTGCGAGCAGCCTGCCGCGCAAGCCGTGCTTCTCCGCGAGCGTTCGCACGCGCGTCTGCCGCAGCTTCACGAGACCGAATTCGGCGGCGACAAAGAAACCGTTGAGAGCAACGAGCAACAACGCGCCAATGAGGGCGACGACCTGGATCAAAGCGAAGGACTCCGGCAATAAAAGCCGTCAGTATAGAGTGCGAAAGGCACGCGAAAGAGATGAGCGCGCATGAACTGGCCATCCGGCCAGGTCACGCGCGCTTCGGCGTGCGCGCTCACGCGCCCGCGAGCGGCACGCGCAACTTGAGCGTGGAAGATTGGCCGTCCGTCCATTCGCCCTGTTCGAATGCGCCGTCGTGCGCTTCCGAAATGCGCTTGCAGAGGCCCAGCACCCATGAAATGCGGCCCGCTTCGCGCGGGTGCGTGGCTTGCGCACGCGCGAAATTTTCGAGCACGTGAGGCAGCGCCGGATCGGTCAGTGCGGCAGACGATGCCTGCCAGGAAACGGTGGCGCAGAACTTCGAGGCGTCGATGTCTGCCTCGAGCGTGACAGTCGTGCCGCTTGCACTCGCCTCCACTGCGAACGTGACGAGCAGCCACAGCGCAGCGGCGAGGCGCTCACGGTCGCCGTCCATCTGCTGTTCGGCAAGCGGCGTGTTCAGCGCAAGCTCGACGCCGCGCCGCGCAGCAAGCCCTTCGCGCACATCGCCGAGGGTGTCGTCGAGCAGCGGACGCAACGCGAACGGCGCGCGGTTCAACGCGAGTGCTTTGGTTTCGGCGCGCGTCGTATCGACGATCGATTCGAGCAGCTTGACTTGCTGGTCGACGCCATTGCGGATACCTTCGAGCGCGCGTTGCGCGGTGGCGTCGTTTGCATCGATCTTGCGGTCGAGCACATAGGCCCAGCTATGAATGGCGTTCAACGGGCTGCGCAGGTCGTGCGACACCAGCGACAGCACGTGATCGCGCATGAAGAGCGCCGTTTCGGCGCTGCGTCGCGCGGTTCGCTCGGTGACGGCAGGCATCTCCTCGTTGCTGCCGGAAGAAGACGGGGTAGACGTGGTCACGATCGACATCCTTGTTGACGGTTCATCGTTGGTTGCGGTCTGAACATTATAGGCATGGCCGTTCGGCCAATCTTCGCGAACGTATGACAACACGCCTACAATAGTGGTTTCGAACGATTACAAGGAGCATCGCATGACTACTGTCACCACTGAATCGGGCCTCAAGTACGAAGACCTGAAGGAAGGCACGGGCGCGGAAGCGAAGGCCGGCCAGACCGTCAGCGTGCATTACACCGGCTGGCTGACGGACGGCCAGAAGTTCGATTCGAGCAAGGACCGTAACGACCCGTTCGCGTTCGTGCTGGGCGGCGGCATGGTCATCAAGGGCTGGGACGAAGGCGTGCAGGGCATGAAGGTCGGCGGCGTGCGCAAGCTGACCATTCCGCCGCAACTCGGCTACGGCGTGCGCGGCGCAGGCGGCGTGATTCCGCCGAACGCGACGCTCGTGTTCGAAGTCGAATTGCTCGACGTCTGAGCGTTTCTGCGTTTTACCGAAGTTGTGTGACCGAGGTTGTGTGACATGAGTCATGCCGTCATCGACGCGCCTAGCGTTTCCCTGCGCCGTTACGGCGCGGTGGAAGCGTCGGACGTGCACGACTTTCATCAGATCGTGCTGGGTCTCGACGGTGCGATGGTGATGGCCGTGGACGGCGTCGCGCACGAAATCGACGGGACGGCTGCGTGGCTCATTCCTGCCGGTTCGCGGCACGACTATGCGGGTATCGGTGAAAACCGGCAGCTCGTGCTCGATCTGCCGGCGTCGTCTGTCGCGGTGCCGCAGCGTTTGTTCGACCGGCCGCGTGCGGTTTCGATCGACGGGGCGCTCACGCAGCTCGTTGTGCATATCGCGGGCCGGGCCACTGGGCATATCGACGGTGATGCCTCGTGGCGGCGGTTCAACTGGGATGCGGCTGCGAGGTTGTGTGCGGCGATTCTCGAAGACTCGGGTACGGCGGATGCTGTGCCGGGCGGCGGGCTCGATTTTGCGCGTATCGATACCTGGTTGCGAGCGCGTTTGTCAGAGCCGCTTCGTATTGCCGATCTTGCCGCGCATTGCGGGTTTGGCATGCGGCGGTTTCATCAGTTGTTTATCGAGGCGTTTGGCGAAACGCCGCATCGTTATTTGCAGCGGGTTCGGCTTGATACGTCGCTGACATTGCTTGCGGATTCGCGTCGATCGTTGACGGATGTTGCGCTTGAGGTGGGGTTCGGCGATCAGAGCGCCTTTACCCATGCGTTTACCCGGCGATTTGGGGTGGCGCCTGGGCAGTGGCGGGGTTTGTTAGTGCACTGAAGCGCGGTCTGCGAGGCCTGTCTTTTGCGCTGGCATCCGCGGCGTCCGGGTTCTTTTGCGCTGGCATCCGCGGTTTCGTATCGGTGCTTCACACGTTGCCCCTGTGCGGGGCGGCACTTACTTTCTTTGCCGCCGCAAAGAAAGTAAGCAAAGAAAGCGGGCTAACCCCGCCAGTTCTTGTTGTTGCCTGCGGGTCCCCAACGGGTCCCGCACTCCACGCGGCATCGAGCTACTCAATGCCCGTTGCCAGCGCTCCTGGATTCGCATCCCCACTTCACACTCCCGCGTCACGTACTGCGTTACCAGGAAGTCCACGGCCGCCCAGGTGGCAAACGGTGTGTAGGCTATCGCGACGGAAATGCACCACTCCGGACTGAAAAGCGGGATCGGTGTCGTAGGAGCGCCAACGCGTAAGGCGCGACAAGCTACACACAGTTTGCCACCTGGGCTGCACAGACCGTTCGCTGCCGCGGGCTGTGCTGCGAGTGATTGGAGAGGGTGATGCGCCTGTTTAGCGCGCTGGCAACGAGCACAACAAATAGCGTGTTGCCGTGTGGAGTGCGGGACCCGTTGGGGGCCCGCAGGCAAACACAAGGATTGGCGGTGTGAGCGGCTTTCTTTTGCCTACTTTTCTTTGCCGCTGCAAAGAAAAGTAGGTGCCGCCCCGCACAGGGGCAACGCACGAAGCACCGATACGAAATCGCGGACGCCAGCGCAGCAAAGATCAAAAGACCAAAAAAGCAATGAATGGCGACTGCGTCGCAGACAACAAAAACTACAAACCTCTAGCGAGATCCTCGCGAATATCCCTTGCACTCTCAAGCCCGACAGCCAACCGGATCAACCCTTCCGTAATCCCCGCCGCCGCGCGGGCTTCCGCCGTGACACGACCGTGAGTGGTCGTAGCAGGATGCGTAATCGTCGTCCGCGTATCGCCGAGATTTCCTGTTATCGAGCAGATCTTCGTGCCGTCGATCACACGCCACGCATTGGCTCGCATCTCCTCAGGCGTATCGCCCTTCAGTTCGAACGACACGATCGCACCACCCGCCTTCTGCTGACGCTTCGCGATCTCATACTGCGGATGCGACTCCAGGCCGGGATAGAACACTCGCCCAACGGAAGGATGCTGATCGAGCCAACGCGCGATCTCGAGCGCATTCGCCGACTGACGCTCGACACGCAGCGACAATGTCTCCATGCCCTTCAGCAGAATCCACGCGTTGAACGCGGACAACGTCGGCCCCGCGCTGCGCACGAACGGAAACACCTTTTCCATGATGAACTGTTTCGAGCCGACCAGCGCGCCGCCAAGCACGCGCCCCTGGCCGTCGAGGAACTTGGTCGCCGAATGCATCACGACGTCCGCACCAAGCTTAAGCGGCTGCTGCAGCGCCGGACTGCAGAAACAGTTGTCGACGACGAAAAGCGCATTCGCCGACCTGGCGATCTTGCTGATCGCTTCGATGTCCGCAATCTCCGTCAGAGGGTTCGACGGCGTTTCCAGGAAGAACATCTTCGTCTCGGGACGTACGGCATTTTTCCAGGCGTCGAGATCGGTCGGATCGACGAAGGTCGTCGTGATGCCGAATCTGCTGAAGATCTGCGAGAACATGCCGAGCGTCGAACCGAACAGACTCTGCGAACTGACGAGGTGATCGCCCGCCTGCAACGCCGACATCACCACCGACATGATCGCGCTCATTCCCGAGGCCGTCGCCATGCACGCCTCGCCGCCCTCAAGCGCCGCAAGGCGCTCCTGGAACATCGTCACGGTCGGATTCGTGAAGCGCGAGTACGTGTAATAGTCTTCGGATTTCGCGAAGCGCTCGGCGGCTTCCGCGGCACTCGCAAAGACGAAGCTCGACGTCAGAAAGAGCGCCTCGGAATGTTCGCCGAAATCGCTGCGCAATGTTCCCGAGCGAACCGCGAGCGTGTCGAAGTTGAGTGAGTCGTCCATAGTCGTTCGGTTCCGTTTTCAGATCGCATGCGTGAGCAACAAAAAAGCCCGCTTTGCATAAGCATAAGCGGGCTTCGTGTGCGGGGCGAGCCGAGGCTCGCGCGCCGACGACCTGTTACTCGACCGACAATTGCAGGTGCAGTTGCGAACGTGCAGCGCCGCCGTCGATCGCTTCGCTCGCCGCATCACGGTCCGATTGCGCGGACGGCGCGAGACGCGCGGATTCGATGCGATCGAGATATTCCGTCGTCACGTCGCCCGTGATGTAGTTGCCGTCGAAGCACGACGCCTCGAAGTCCTTCAGCGCCGGGTTGATGTCGCGCACCGCGTTCTTCAGCGCATCGACGTCCTGATAGACGAGGAAGTCGGCCCCGATCAGACGCGCCACTTCTTCGTCCGAGCGGTCATGTGCGACGAGTTCGCTGCGCGTTGGCATGTCGATGCCGTACACGTTCGGGAACTTCACGGGCGGCGCCGCCGACGCGAAGATCACCTTGTTCGCGCCCGCATCGCGCGCCATCTGCACGATTTCATGCGAGGTGGTGCCGCGCACGATCGAATCGTCGACGATCAGCACGTTCTTGCCCTTGAACTCGATGCCCATTGCGTTCAGCTTCTGGCGCACGGACTTTTTACGCACCGCCTGGCCCGGCATGATAAAAGTGCGGCCCACGTAGCGGTTCTTGAAGAAGCCTTCGCGGTACTCGACACCGAGCTTCGCTGCGACCTGCATCGCCGCGGGGCGCGACGAGTCCGGAATCGGCATCACGACGTCGATTTTTACGTCCTCCGGCAGTTCCCGCAGGATCTTTTCGGCCAGATAGTCGCCCATGCGCAGACGCGCGTTGTAGACGGGCACGCCGTCGAGCACCGAATCCGGACGCGCGAGATACACGAGTTCGAAAATGCACGGGTTCAGGCTTGCGTTCGGCGCGCACTGCTGCGCGTGGAAGTTACCGTCGAAGTCGATGAAGATCGCCTCGCCCGGCGCGACGTCGCGCACGAATTCGAAGCCGATGCCTTCGATCGCCACCGATTCCGATGCGAGCATCCATTCCGTGCCCGACGCCGTTTCCAGCTTGCCGATACACAGCGGACGAATGCCGAACGGGTCACGGAAACCGAGCAGACCATAGCCGGAAATCAGCGACACGATCGCGTACGAACCACGCACGCGGCGATGCACGCCCGACACCGCCTTGAACATCGCGGCGGGATCAAGTTGCAGGCCCGAGCTCGCCGTCTGCACTTCGTGCGCGAGCACGTTGAGCATCACTTCGGTGTCGGAATTCGTGTTGATGTGGCGGCGATCGACGCGGAACATCTCGTCTTTCAACTGCTGCCAGTTGGTCAGGTTGCCGTTGTGCGCGAGGATGATGCCGAACGGCGCGTTCACGTAGAACGGCTGGGCTTCTTCTTCGCTCGACGCGGAACCGGCCGTCGGATAACGCACCTGGCCGATGCCGCTCGTGCCGGGCAGGCTGCGCATGTTGCGCGTGCGGAACACGTCGCGCACCATGCCGTTCGCCTTGTGCATGTGGAAAGTGTTGCCGTCCGCCGTGGCGATGCCGGCTGCGTCCTGACCGCGGTGCTGCAGCAGCAGCAGGCTGTCATAGAGCAACTGGTTGACGGGAGACTGGGAAACTACGCCTACGATGCCGCACATGGCATGTCCTTCAAAGGGTACGAAATTCGATCAGTGCGGCCTGCCTGGGAGACAGCCGCGCGCGCCGTGGTCCTGCATGCTTCACCATCGGCCCGCCTTGTCATCCGCCTTCGCCCTTTGCGTGCAACGATCGTTACACGTGGACGTAGGCGGCGAGCGTTTCGGGAAGCAGAGGCTTTAACTCTCGCACGCCCTGCTCGGCGTATGGCCGCAGCAGCGCGTTGCGCCAGAATTCCTGTTTGGGCAGTTCGGTCAAGCCAGCGAGGGCGACCAGAATCAGCACCAGTATGACCCCGCGTACGAGGCCGAACATCAGTCCAAGCGAGCGGTCAACTCCGCCCAGCCCCGACACCTGCACCAACCGGCTCAGCAGCGCGTTCGCCACGCTCGCCACCAGGATCACGCCGATGACGATGGCCGCAAACGCGATCAGCCACTGCGTCAGCGCGCCGCCCGGCAAGCTCGCCGGGACGAAGGGCACCAGTAGCCCCACGAAGCGCGCCGCCACCAGAAACGCTACGACCCAGCCGATCAGCCCGAACACCTCGGACAAAAAGCCGCGCCAGCCGCCGCGCAGTGCCGACAGCCCGATCACCGCCATTACAGCGTAGTCGAACGCGGTGAACATCGCCGGATTACTGCGCAGTGCCGTTGTTCGCACCCGACGACAGACCAGCCTCGCGCACCTTCGCGATGGCCGCCGACGCCGCCGCACGATCCGCGAACGGACCGGCGCGCAACAGGGTGCGGGTGGAGCCGTCGGCCTGCTTGCGACGCTCCGTATATGCGGGCACGCCCGCCGCTTTCAACTTGTTCGCCCACGTGTGCGCGCTCGCGTCGTCCTGGAACGCGCCCAACTGGACCGCGAAGCGGCTGCCCGGAGGCGCCGCGGGTGTGCCCGTCTCGGCGCCCGAGGCCGCTGCTTGCGCCGTCTGAGTCGCTTGCGTCGATGCGGGTTTCTGTTCAGGTTTTGCCGCGGGCTTCGCTTCGGCCTGCGGCTTTGCCGCGGGTTTGGCTGCCGGCGTGGGCGTGTTGTTCGCGACGACGGCGGGTGCCTGCGGCTTCGCCGGCGTCATCGCGATCGGGGCGTTCTTGCTGTCGCTGCCGCGTTGCGACGCGACGGCGCCCGACGCTGCCGTACTTGATGCCGCCGGAGCGAGCCCCGAAGCCGCCAGCGCAGCCTCAGGCGCGGCCGGATTGTCCGGTGCAACGCCCGCTTGCGTGTCGGCGTCTTCGGACACGTGCGATTTCGGCAAGGGGCGATTCGGAATGTCGATGGAAATGTCGTCGGTGACGGGCTTCGGATGCGAATCCAGCACCATCGGCAGAATCACGACGGCTGCGATAACCAGCGCAATCGCGCCGACGAGGCGACGTCGCGCGCGCTGCTTTTCAGGGAGCGTGGGGTCGAGCAGCATCGCGTCGGCGTCGCCGGAACGCTCCGTGCGACGGCTGCGCCGTTCAACCCGTTCCGCGCGCTCAGCGCGCTCGGCACGACTACCGCGACTGGAACTGGAATTTGCGCCGCGCCGCGTAGGTGCGTCGTCTTTCTTGCCGAACGAGAAAATACCCATGAATGGCTTGGTTCGAGGCCCGCGCGTTCAGTGCTGCTGCGATTTACGGTAGGCCATCACGCCTGCAACCGTATAGAAACTGCCGAAAACCACGATTCTATCATTTTCGGAGGCTCGTTTTAGCGCATCCTGGAAAGCTTCTGCAGGCGTTGCGAAACGCTGGACGCTGTTGTCCGGGCCATCGGCGACGCCCGCATCGCGCAACGCGGTGTGCAGTTCTTCAGCGCTCGCCGCCCGCGGCGTCGGCAGATCGGTCACGTTCCAGTGATCGATCTCGCCCTTCAGATGGCTCAGCACGCCCGCGATGTCCTTGTCTCGCATCGAGCCAAATACCGCATATGTGTACGGAAAATAGCCCATATTGCCGAGATTTTGTCCCAGCACGGCGGCCGCATGCGGATTGTGGCCAACATCCAGGACGATCGACGGCTTGCCAGGCAGCACCTGGAAGCGCCCCGGCAGTTCGACGTTCGCGAGCCCGAGGCGAATATCCTGCGCCGACACGGGCAGCCGGTCGCGCAATGCTTCGAGTCCCGCCAGCGCCGCCGTCGTGTTGATCAGCTGATTCGCGCCGCGCAGCGCCGGATATGCGAGCGCGGAGCGGCGCATCGACGGTCCGATGTAGCTCCACTGCTGTCGCTCGTTGCCCGGCTGCGCTTCGTAGTGGAAATCGCGTCCGAACAGCCACAAGTCAGCGCCGATCTTCTCTGCGTGATCGATCAGCGTTTGCGGCGGAACCGGGTCGGCGCAGATGGCCGGTTTGCCCGCTCGGAAAATACCCGCTTTCTCGAACGCAATTTTGTCGCGCGTATCGCCGAGGAAGTCGGTGTGATCGATGTCGATGCTGGTGATGATCGCGCAATCGGTATCGAGAATATTGACGGCGTCGAGACGCCCGCCCAGCCCTACTTCGAAAATCACCGCGTCGAGGCCGCGCTCCGCGAACAGATGCATGATCGCGAGCGTCGTGAACTCGAAATAAGTCAGCGAAACAGGCTCAGGCAGCGAGCGACGCGCCTTTTCGACCGCTTCGAAATGCGGCAACAGGTCCGCGTCCGCCGCCATTTCGCCGTTGATCCGCGCGCGCTCGTTGAACGACAGCAGATGCGGCGACGTATGGCAGCCGACGCTGTAGCCGGCGCGCAGCAGGATCGATTCGAGAATCGCGCAGGTGGAACCCTTGCCGTTCGTCCCGCCGACCGTGATCACCGGACACGCAAACGACAATTGCAACGCGTCGCGCACCTTACTGATACGCGCAAGACCCATGTCGATACCGACGGGATGGGCGGATTCCAGGTGCGTGAGCCACGCGTCGAGAGTGGGGAAAGTGGTCATCTGAAAAACTGGCAGTGCGGATCGGAATTATCCTAGAAATGACAACGCGCCGCTTGAAACCTTCTCGCGGCGCGTTGGCTTTTTCCGACTCACCGCGCGGCAGGAGGCGCGGCATCAAGACGTTTAGGCGACTGCGTCCGCCGGCTGGCGCGTCAGCAGCGCCATCAGTTGCGCGAGTTCTTCGCGCAGCTTGCGGCGGTCGACGATCATGTCGATCGCGCCCTTTTGCAACAGGAATTCGGCGCGCTGGAAGCCTTCCGGCAGCTTTTCGCGCACGGTCTGCTCGATCACGCGCGGGCCGGCGAAGCCGATCAGCGCCTTCGGCTCGGCAATCACGACGTCACCGAGGAACGCGAAACTTGCCGACACGCCGCCCATCGTCGGGTCGGTCAGCACGGAGATGAACGGCAGCTTGGCTTCGGCAAGCCTGGTCAGCATCGCGGTGGTTTTGGCCATCTGCATCAGCGACAACAGGCTTTCCTGCATCCGCGCGCCGCCCGAGGCAGTGAAGCAGATGAACGGCACCTGCTGCTCGAGCGCATTCTGCGCGCCGCGCGCGAAGCGCTCGCCGACCACGGAACCCATCGAGCCGCCCATGAACGCGAACTCGAAGCACGCCACGACGACCGGCAGCGTGTGGATCGCGCCGCCCATCACCACCATGGCGTCGGTTTCGTCGGTCTCGTCCATCGCCTCTTTCAGGCGATCGGGATACTTGCGGCTGTCCTTGAACTTCAGCGCGTCGACCGGCAGGATTTCCTGACCGATCTCATAACGGCCTTCCGGATCGAGCAAGCCGTCGAGCCGTTCGCGCGCGCCGATCCGCATATGGTGGTCGCACTTCGGGCAGACGTGGAGATTGGCCTCGACGTCGTTGCGGTACAGCACCGCTTCGCACGACGGGCACTTGATCCACAGCCCTTCCGGAATGCCCTTGCGGCTCTTCGGGTCGGTTTGCTTGATTTTCGGCGGCAACAGTTTGTCGAGCCAGCTCATGATGATTCCTTCCAGGGTCCACGATACGAACGACGGCGCAGCAGAAACTGCGCCGTCATACTAACCGCGACAAAAATGATGTTTATCGGGCAGTCGCGCCGATGCTGTCGAGTGACTGACGAATTTCGCTGATGAAGTTCGTCAGTTTGGCGGCAGCGGATTCGGGTGCTGCTTCTTCGAGCAATTGCACGATACGGCTGCCGATCACGACGGCATCGGATACTTCGGCCACAGCGCGCGCGGATTGCGCGTCGCGAATGCCGAAACCGACGCCCACCGGCAGCGGTACGCGCGACTTGATGGCCGGGATTTTACTCGCGATGCTCAAAACGTCCAGATTTGCAGCGCCCGTCACACCCTTGAGCGATACATAGTAGACGTAACCGGACGCGATTTTACCAACCTCTGCGATCCGCTCGTCCGTCGACGTGGGCGCGAGCAGAAAAATTGGATCGATCCCGGCCGCCTTCATCTTTTCAGCGAAGTTAGCTGATTCTTCCGGCGGATAGTCGACAACCAGCACGCCGTCGACGCCCGCATCTTTCGCCGCTGCGGCGAATGCATCGGCACCCATGCGCTCGATCGGGTTGGCGTAGCCCATCAGCACGACGGGCGTTTTGTCGTTGGTTTCGCGGAAGCGCTTGACGTCGGCCAGCACGTGCCGGAGCGACATGCCCTTCGCCAGCGCGCGTTCCGACGACTGCTGGATCACGGGACCATCGGCCATCGGGTCGGAGAACGGCACGCCGAGCTCGATGACATCGGCACCGCCCTTCGCGAGTGCATGCATGAACTCGACCGTGCGCGCCGGATCGGGATCGCCGGCGGTCATGAACGGGATCAGACCTTTCTTGCCCTGCGCGGCCAGCGCCGCGAACGTGGATTGAATACGGGACATGGAATTTTCTCGAAGTCGATAACTGCGCCTGTCAGGCCTGGGCCGTTGGATCGGCGATGACGGCCTTGCTGCGACGAGGAACGGGCGGAGGCGGATTTGCCGCCAGGCTGACGCGTTCTCGCGCTATTGCACAGTAACTTTCGTTGATCTCATAGCCGACGAATTCGCGCTTCTGACGGGCGCAAGCGACGGCCGTCGTGCCGCTTCCCATGAAGGGATCGAGCACGCGGCCACCCGGCGGACAACTGGCCAAGACCATCCGCTCGACGATTTCGAGCGGTTTCTGGGTCGGGTGATCGACCCGCTCGGCATGCTGCCGATGCAGGCGGGACACGGACCAGACGTCCTTCGGGTTGTAGCCGAGCTCCAGCCACTTGCTTCCTTCGAACAACTTGCGCGAACGCGCCTTCTTCGTGACGGCATCGTACGGGATGCGGACGGGATCGAGGTCGAAAAAGTAGTCTTTCGACACCGCGAAATAACCGATATTGTCGTGCACCGACGTGAAACGGCGCGTCGTGCCGCCCATGCTCGGCACGCGCCGGTCCCAGATGATCTCGTTGATCATCAGGAGCCTGCTCTTCAGAAAAACGAAGATTTCCGGCGCGTACTGCCACGTGCAGAAGATGTACAGCGAACCCGACGGCTTGAGCTTGGGAATGGCGAGATCGAGCCAGTCACGCGTCCAGGCGAGAAAATCCTCGCCCGAGCGCATGTCCGAATCGTTGCCATAGTCCTTGCCAAGGCCATAGGGTGGATCGGCGACGATCAGATCGATCGAGCCGTCCGGCAGGTTCGCTGCATCGGTCAGAAAATCGCGGTTAAGGAGCTGGATGCCGGCCGGCACGGCCAGCAACGACGCGGCATCCAGCCGTTGCGCGGCCTCGGCGACGCCGGCTTCGGCGTCGCCATTCAGCGCGGGCGGCTGCGGCTCCTCGAACTCGTCGCGCATCGTCGCGGGGCTCAGAACTGGATGCCCGATCGCTCGGCGACCGTGTGCATGTCCTTGTCGCCGCGGCCCGACAGGTTCACCAGAAGGATTTTGTCCTTCGGCAAGGTCGGCGCGAGCTTCGCCGCGTACGCGAGCGCGTGACTCGACTCCAGCGCGGGAATGATGCCCTCGATGCGGCAGCAGTCGTGGAACGCCTTGAGCGCTTCTTCGTCGGTGATGCCGACGTATTCGGCGCGTCCGCTGTCCTTGAGCCACGCGTGCTCGGGACCGACGCCCGGATAATCGAGGCCCGCCGACACCGAATGCGTCTCGATGATCTGGCCGTTCTCGTCCTGCAGCAGATACGTGCGGTTGCCGTGCAGCACACCCGGGCTGCCGCCGATCAGCGACGCCGCGTGACGGCCCGTGTCGATGCCGTCGCCGGCCGCCTCGACGCCAATCAGCTTCACCGATTTGTCGTCAATGTACGGATAAAAAATACCCATCGCATTCGAACCGCCGCCAACGCACGCGATCACGGCATCCGGCTGACGGCCCGTCAGTTCGGGCATCTGCACCTTGCATTCGTCGCCGATCACGCGCTGGAAGTCGCGCACCATCATCGGATACGGATGCGGACCCGCCACCGTGCCGATGATGTAGAACGTGTTCTCGACGTTCGTGACCCAGTCGCGCATCGCTTCGTTCAGCGCGTCCTTCAGCGTGCGCGAGCCGGATTCGACGGGCACGACGGTCGCGCCGAGCAGCTTCATCCGGTAGACGTTCGCAGCCTGGCGGCGCACGTCTTCCGCGCCCATGTACACGATGCATTCCATGCCGAAGCGCGCCGCGATGGTCGCCGTCGCCACGCCGTGCTGGCCCGCGCCCGTTTCCGCGATCACGCGCGGCTTGCCCATGCGCTTCGCGAGCAGCGCCTGGCCGATCACGTTGTTCACCTTGTGCGCGCCCGTGTGGTTCAGGTCTTCGCGCTTCAGATAAACCTGCGCGCCGCCGAGCAGTTCGCTCCAGCGTTGTGCGTGATAAACGGGGGAAGGACGACCGACAAAGTACTTCAGTTCGCGCTCGTATTCGGCGATGAAGTCCGGGTCTTTGGAGAATTTCTCGTAGGCATCGCGCAGTTCGTCAAGCGCGTGCACGAGCGTTTCGGCGACGAAGACGCCGCCATATTGGCCGAAATGGCCACGTTCATCGGGTAAGTTGTACATATTCCGTCACTCTTCTCAGCTTGCCGCGCATCGCATCAGATGCACAGCGCGGCCTGGAAATCACCGGGCGTCCGCGTCGCGCACCGCGCGCACGAACGCCGCCATCCGGGCGTGATCCTTCACGCCCTTTGCGCCAGACACTTCGATGCCGCTTGAGACATCGACCGCGTACGGGCGCACACGATGAATCGCATCACGTACGTTTTGCGTGTTCAACCCACCACTCAAAACGGCCCGACGCGCGAGCTCTTCTGGAATAAGTGACCAATCGAAGACCTTCCCGCCGCCGCCATAGCCCTCGACATGCGTGTCGAACAGGAGACCACTGGCGGCCGAATAGTTAAGCGCCGATTTTACCAAATCGGCCGGCTCAGTATCAGCCGCAACGCGCAAAGCGCGCAACCAAGGCAAACCCGCAACACCCGCCAGCTTTTCGCACTGCTCGGGCGTTTCGTCGCCGTGAAACTGGAGCATCGTCAGCGGCACGTTGCAGATGACGTCGCTGAACCACTCGGGCGTTGGATTCACGAACAACCCGACTACCGACACGAACGGCGGGATATCGCGCGTCATCTCGACGGCCTGCGCCACGCTAAGCGCGCGCGGGCTAGGCGGATAGAACACGAGGCCGATCGCATCGGCGCCCAGGTCGATGGCATGGGCGACGTCGGTGGCATTGCCAAGCCCGCACAGCTTGATGCGCGTGCGGCGCGGCACGGCGCTGGCATCGGACAAAACGTTTTCGGTTTGGGTGTCGGCGGAAGTCATGAGTCGGTCCAAACGGTACTCCACGGCACGCTGCCCGCCTGCGGCGCAGGCACGGCAAACGTCTCAGGATAGCCCACTTGAGCAAGATACAGCCCGTCGGGCATGAAAGTGGGCGCGGCGCGATTCCGGTCGCGGCCCTGCAGGACTTCCACGAGCCACGTCGCGGGATAGCGCCCGCGGCCGACTGCGACGAGACAGCCCATCAGGTTGCGCACCATATGATGCAGAAACGCGTTGGCGCGGAAGCGAAAATGGATGAAGTCGCCCTGCGGCCGGATGTCGATCTGATACAGATGCTTGACGGGCGTCTTCGCCTGGCATTCCGACGACCGGAACGCCGAGAAATCGTGTTCGCCGATCAGGCAGGCCGCCGCTTCGCGCATCGCGTCGACGTCGAGCGGCGTGTGGATCCAGCCGGCGCGGGTCGCGAGCATCGGCGAACGCACGGGATGCACGTACAGCGCGTAGTAGTAAGTGCGCTCGAAAGCCGAAAACCGCGCGTGAAACGCTTCGGACATCGGCTTGGCCCACTGCACGGCGACGGTAGACGGCAAGAACGCATTCGTGCCGCGCACCCACGAAAAGTCCGTGCGGTCGAGTTCCGTATCGAAATGCACAACCTGCCCAAGACCGTGGACGCCCGTATCCGTGCGCCCCGCGACGACCGTCTGCAGCGGCGTCAGCGCGAACTCGCGCAGCGCCCGTTCGAGCGTGTCCTGCACCGTCTTGCCGTGTGGCTGCGACTGCCAGCCGCAAAACGCGGCGCCGTCGTACTGAACGCCGAGCGCAATCCTCGTCATCACGAAAGCGGCGCGAGCGTCGACAGCAACGCGCGAGCGTCGGCGCGCGAGTCGGCATCGTTCGACTCGATGACTTCGTTGATCAGCGTCCGCGCGCCGACCACGTCGCCGAGATCGATGTACTCCGCGGCGAGATCGAGCTTGTTGCGAGCGATGCGCGCGATCTCGGCCGGCGTGAACGAAGGCACGGCCTGCGCCGGCGACGGCGGCAGTTCGAGGTCGAAATCGAGCTTCAACGCGCCAAAGCGCGACGCGCCCAGGCCCGCAACGGCGGCCGCGCCCGCCGTGCCGGCGATGATTTCATCGGCGGCAGCAGGCGCTTGCGGCGCATGCGAAGGCACCGCCTGCTGCGCGGTGATTTCGGGCGCGACGACGGGCTGCGTCGCCAGCGAGCCCAGCGTCGTCACGACAGGCGCAGCCGACGCGAACGGTTCGGTGCGCGGCGGCAGCGCGAAATCGTCGATGCTGTCGAGCGCGCGCATGGCCTCGCGCGGGAATTCGTCCGGCACGGCGGGTTCCAGCGGCGGTGGCGCGCCGAGCGGCAGCGAACTCGGTTCCGTTGCCTCGCCTTCATCTTCGGTGTCGGCGTGCGTCTCGCCGACTGTGTCAGGCAGTGGCTCGATCAGCTGTTCGTGCTGCGCAGCCGGCTCGACATGGCTCAACTGGATGGGCGGCGCGGCGGGCGCGATGGGCTGCTCGAAAGTCGGCTCGAGCTGCGCCGAACCGGCCGCTGGCCCGAGGTCGAGCACGAAGGGCTTCGACTTCGCACCCGGCTCCTCGTGCGGCGCGCCGATCGGCTCGACGAAATGCGGCTCGACCGGTTCGTGGATCGGCGTTTCATCGAGCGACAGTTCAGCGGAAGGCGCGGCCACGGCTTCGTTGTGCGTCAGTTCCCGTTCACGGGCGGCCTGTTCGAGTTCTGCCGCTTCGACGGCACGTGCTTCCTCACGCGCCGGATCGAGCGATTCGCGCGGCAGCGCGTCGGCGCCGAGTGTCGAGGCGGCGTCAAGCGCGGCTTCGGCGGACGCGGTATGGAACGTTTCCGGCTTGGGGTTGGTTTCGGTCTCGTGTTCCGGCCCGGTCGAGCTTGCTGCTGCCTCGTAGGCCGCAGCCGCCACGGCGGGCGCGCTGACACCGTGCGATTCCGGTGCAGGCTGCGTCTGCGCCGCCGAAGGCGCTTCGTCGCGCGGTGCAACGGCAAACGGCTCGGCAGCAGCGGGCACGACGGGCGGCGTCTCATCCTCGCGCGTAATTTCCGCGCTCGCCTCCTCCTGCACACGCGCAGCTTTCCGGCGTCGGCGCATTGTCAGACCGGCCAGCAGCGCCACGAGCGCAGCGCCGGCGATGCCCGCGGCAGCCAGATATTCCTGCGGGATTCCAGCCGGCTGGCTAGTGGACGGTGCCGCTGACGGCGCAGCGTGAGCCGGTGCGCTGGCGCCCGGCGTCGCGTTCGAAGGCTGCGTCGCGGCCGTTGCAGGCGCGCCGTTTTCATTCGGGCCCGGCTGCTTGCCGATGCCGTGCTTCTGCAATTCCATCAGTACGCGATTCTTCAGGGCCAGCAACTGCTGCAAGCTCGACGGACGCGCCTGCGACGCCGGCTGCCCGTTGTTTGCAGCGAGCGCACTGGGCGACGTCGCGGCGGGCTCGCTGCCCTGGATGGATCCCGTGTACGAATGCGTGCCGCTCGCAGCGGAAGCCGACGGAGCGGCAGCGCCGCTCGCCGGCTGCGCGCCGGCTGCGGGAGTGGAAGAGGTCGCCTCTGCTGTCGCCGGTGCGCTGGCGCCTTGCGTGGCGGGTGTTGCCGTTGCCGTTGCCGTTGCCGTTGCCGTTGTCGTCGCAGCCGCCGACGATGCACCCGCTCCAGCCGCAGCGCTCACGCCAGCAGCCGGTGCAGCAGACGACGTCGCGGCAGAAGCACCGTTACCGCCCGCAGTCTGCGCGGCCGAATCAGACGCCGCAGAAGCAGCCGCTGCCCCGCCGACTGGCGCACCCGTAGTATCGACGGATGGCAGGTTCAGGACGGCACCGAGCCTCAGACGGCTCGGATCGTGCCCCATGAAAGCATTAGGATTCGCGTCGAAAATCGCCTTTGCCGCGCGCGCGAGCACGGTGCGATCGTGCGATTGCGTCATCGCAATCGCGGCGTCGTTCAACGATTGCCCCGGCTGAACGGTGAATTGCGCGCCGCCGGCATTGACGCCCGCCGGCGCGCTCGCGGCCGAAGCGGCGCTGGCCGCGCCCGTGGCCGCAGTCTGCGCGTAGCTCCCGGCCGGGATCGACAGCGCGCCGACGAATGCGATTGCGACAGCCGCCGCAATCCGCTGCGAGCCGCTACGTGTGGCGGCTTGAAGAATAGGGAATCGGGCCGTCATCGGGACCTTTCGTGCGCGGTCGTGCGGCGCATGCGTAGAAGTGTTGGCGACAAGATTCTGAAATGCACAATAAAAAAGCGCCGCGAAATCGCGACGCTTTTGGGAGTTTTGAACGCGTCGATCAGCTAACGCGTTAGTTTACTTTACTTGTCGAGCAGAATGCGAAGCATACGACGCAGCGGCTCGGCAGCGCCCCACAGAAGCTGGTCGCCAACCGTGAATGCGGACAGGTATTCGCCACCCATCGCCAGCTTGCGCAGACGGCCGACGGGAACCGTCAGCGTGCCCGTCACGACTGCCGGCGACAGATCGCGGATCGACGCTTCGCGCTCGTTCGGCACGACCTTCACCCAGTCGTTCGCCGAGGCGAGGATGCCGTTCACTTCGTCGAGCGGCACGTCCTTCTTGAGCTTGATGGTCAGCGCCTGCGAGTGGCAGCGCATTGCGCCGATACGCACGCACAGACCGTCGACGGGGATCGAACCCGGCTGGCCCATGGCCGGCTTGCCGAGAATCTTGTTGGTTTCCGAGCCGCCCTTCCACTCTTCCTTCGACATGCCGTTGCCGAGATCCTTGTCGATCCACGGAATCAGCGAGCCGGCGAGCGGTACGCCAAAATGATCCGTCGGCATGCGGTCGCTGTTCATGGCCGACAGCACGCGGCGGTCGATGTCGAGAATTGCCGACGACGGATCGGCGAGGTCTTCCTTCGCCGAACCGTACAGCGTGCCCATCTGCTGCAGCAGTTCGCGCATGTTCTGCGCGCCCGCGCCCGATGCGGCCTGATACGTCATGGCCGTCATCCAGTCGACGAGGTTTTCGCGGAACAGGCCGCCCAGCGCCATCAGCATCAGGCTGACCGTGCAGTTGCCGCCGATGAAATTCTTCTGGCCCTTGACCAGCGCGTTCTTGATCACGTCGAGGTTGACGGGATCGAGAATGATGACGGCGTCATCCTTCATGCGAAGCGCCGAGGCCGCGTCGATCCAGTAACCGTCCCAGCCCGCTGCGCGCAGCTTCGGGAACACTTCGTTCGTGTAGTCGCCGCCCTGGCAGGAAATGATGGCGTCGCACTTCTTCAGGTCGTCGATGCTTGTCGCATCTTTGAGTTTGGTCTCGTTCTTGGCGAACGACGGCGCATTGCCGCCCGCGTTGCTGGTGCTGAAAAACACCGGTTCGATCAGATCGAAATCGCGTTCTTCCTGCATGCGTTGCATGAGGACGCTGCCGACCATGCCGCGCCAACCTACGAGACCTACGTTCATGACTTACCCTTCGAGTGGACACTTCCCCGCAACTTTGCCCGGCGTGACCGCGCGGGGAAGATGGGCGGGCACGACGGACGATCAGCGCTTCGTGATCGTTTTCGGGGTAATCGTTTTGATGGTAATGGCGAGCGCAACCACGCGGGCCGTTTTGCCGCGCAGTGTCGAAATCGAGGTGATTTGAGGAATCGTCGCCATCAGCAGAGTCTACACGAAAACCCGTTTTGTGCGGCGCACGCGCCGCGATTTGCGTGAATCAAGCCCTAAATGAGCCGATTCACGCGGATTCCAGCAAAAAATTACAGCGCGGCGATCACAGCGTCGCCCATCGCTTCCGTGCCGACCTGCTTGCAACCCGGCGTGAGGATGTCGCCCGTGCGATAGCCCTGCTCCAGCACCTTCTTCACGGCGTTTTCGATGCGGTCGGCCTGCTCGGCGCGGTTCAGCGAATAACGCAGCATCATTGCTGCCGAAAGAATCGTGGCGAGCGGATTGGCGATGCCCTTGCCCGCGATGTCCGGCGCCGAACCGTGCGACGGCTCGTACAGACCCTTGTTGTTCTTGTCGAGCGAAGCCGACGGCAGCATGCCGATCGAGCCCGTCAGCATGGCCGCTTCGTCCGACAGAATGTCGCCGAACATGTTGCCCGTGACGATCACGTCGAACGACTTCGGCGCCTTCACGAGCTGCATCGCCGCGTTGTCGACGTACATGTGCGACAGCTCGACGTCCGCATACTCCTTCGACACGTCGATCATGATGTCCTTCCAGAACTGCGACGTTTCGAGCACATTGGCTTTATCCACCGACGTCAGCTTCTTGCCGCGCTTTTGCGCTGCCTGGAAAGCGACGTGCGCGATGCGGCGCACTTCGGGCTCCGCATAACGCATCGTGTCGAAGCCTTCCTTCGCGCCTTCGAACAGGCCGTCCGGCGCCTGACGCACGCCGCGCGGCTGGCCGAAGTAGATGTCGCCGTTCAGTTCGCGGACGATCAGAATATCGAGGCCCGACACGATCTCTTCCTTCAGCGACGACGCGCCCGTCAATTGCGGATAGCAAATGGCCGGACGGAAGTTCGCGAACAGCTGCAGATGCTTGCGCAGACCGAGAATCGCCTGTTCCGGGCGCAGCGCGCGTTCGAGCGAATCGTATTTCCAGTCGCCGACGGCGCCGAACAGGATCGCGTCCGCTTCCTTCGCGAGCTTCAGCGTGGCTTCCGGCAGCGGATGGCCTGCCGCCTCGTAACCCGCGCCGCCGACGGGTGCTTCTTCGAGCTCGAACTTTTCGCCGAGCACGTTCAGCACCTTGACTGCTTCCTTGACGATTTCCTTGCCGATGCCGTCGCCCGGCAACACTGCGATCTTCATGCTTGTTCCTTGTTGGTTTCTATCAGGCTTCAGACGCGCGATGAGCGTTCAGCGCACGAGGCGATTGTTCAGCCACGGCTGCTTCGCGATACGCTCGGCTTCGTACTGGCGAATCTTGTCCGCGTGACGCAGCGTGAGGCCAATGTCGTCGAAGCCGTTCAGCAGGCAGTACTTGCGGAACCCGGCGACGTCGAACGGATATTCGGTGGCGCCGTCCGTCGTGCGCACGACCTGCTTTTCCAGATCGACGGTCAGCTGGAAGCCGTTGAACGCGAAGGTTTCGTTAAACAGATGATCGACCTGCTGTTCCGTCAGCACGATGGGCAGCAGACCGTTCTTGAAGCAGTTGTTGTAGAAGATGTCCGCGAAGCTCGGCGCGATGATCGCGCGAAAGCCGTACTGCTGCAGCGCCCACGGCGCATGTTCGCGCGAGCTGCCGCAGCCGAAGTTCTGACGCGTGAGCAGTACCGACGCGCCCTGATAGCGCGGCTGGTTCAGCACGAAATCCGGATTCAGCGGACGCTTCGAGTTGTCCTGGCCCGGTTCGCCGTGATCGAGATAACGCCATTCGTCGAACGCGTTGGGGCCGAAGCCGGTGCGCTTGATCGACTTGAGGAACTGCTTCGGAATGATCGCGTCCGTGTCGACGTTCTCGCGATCGAGCGGCGCCACGACGCCGGTGTGTACGATGAATTTTTCCATGACGCTTTAGCCTGTTCGAAGCCGGAGGGCGGGCTTTACGCTTGCATGACCGCGCAGGTCACTCACGCCGTCCGGCGAATCAAAAACCGCTTACTTTGCCGCCTTGTCGCTGATCGACCCGCCCAGATGCTGCAGGTCTTCGCCAAAGCCGTGCACCGTGTTGCATCCGGCGAGACCGAGCAGAAGCCCGGCAAGCGTCGCGAGTGCGAATCGGCGCAGAAATGCGATGCGATCAATGTTCATGTTGGGTTCATCCCAGCTTGCGAATGTCGACGAAATGCCCTTCGATGGCGGCAGCCGCAGCCATCGCGGGACTCACGAGGTGCGTGCGTCCGCCCGCGCCCTGACGGCCTTCGAAGTTGCGGTTCGACGTGGACGCGCAACGCTCGCCCGGCTCGAGGCGGTCGGCGTTCATCGCAAGACACATCGAGCAGCCCGGCTCGCGCCATTCGAAGCCCGCTTCCTTGAACACCTTGTCGAGACCTTCGCGTTCGGCTTGCGCCTTCACGAGACCCGAGCCCGGCACGACCATCGCGAGACGGATGTTCGACGCGATGCGGCGGCCGAGTTTCTTGACAACCCACGCGGCGGCGCGGATGTCTTCGATGCGCGCGTTCGTGCACGAGCCGATGAAGATCTTGTCCGGCTTGATCGATTCGATCGGCAGATTCGGTTCGAGCGCCATGTATTGCAGCGCGCGCTCCATCGCACCGCGCTTCACCGGGTCTTTTTCTTTTTCCGGATCCGGCACGCGCCCGTCGATGGACGTGACCATTTCCGGCGACGTGCCCCACGTGACTTGCGGCACGATCTCGGCAGCGTTCAGCTCGACCACGCGATCGAACTGCGCGCCTTCGTCGGACTTGAACTGCTTCCAGTATCCGACGGCCTGGTCCCACTCGACGCCTTGCGGCGAGTACGGACGGCCCTTCAGGTAATCGACAGTCGTGTCGTCGACGGCGACCATGCCGGCGCGCGCGCCCGCTTCGATCGCCATGTTGCAGACGGTCATGCGGCCTTCCATCGACAGCGCGCGAATGGTCGAACCGCCGAATTCGATGGCATAGCCCGTGCCGCCCGCCGTGCCGATCTTGCCGATGATGGCGAGCACGATGTCCTTCGCGGTGCAGCCGCGCGGCAACTGGCCTTCCACCTTCACGAGCATGTTCTTGCTCTTCTTCTGCAGAAGCGTTTGCGTGGCCAGCACGTGCTCGACTTCCGACGTGCCGATGCCGTGCGCCAGCGCGCCGAACGCGCCGTGCGTGGACGTGTGCGAGTCGCCGCAGACGATCGTCATGCCCGGCAGTGTCGCGCCCTGCTCCGGCCCGATGATGTGAACGATGCCCTGACGCAGGTCGTTCATCTTGAACTGCGTGATGCCGAACGCGTCGCAGTTCGCGTCGAGCGTATCGACCTGCAGCTTCGACACGGGATCGGCGATGCCGTGGCTGCGATCCGTGGTCGGCACGTTGTGGTCCGACACCGCCAGATTCGCGCTGAGGCGCCACACGGGGCGCTCCGCCATCTTCAGCCCTTCGAAGGCCTGCGGGCTGGTCACTTCATGCAGCAGTTGACGGTCGATGTAGAGAATAGTCGTGCCGTCTTCTTCCGTGTGGACCACGTGCGTGTTCCACAATTTGTCGTAGAGAGTCTGTGCCATGGTATGCGGGGTTGTAATGACAACGGGCAGTTCGTGTCCGGTCGATTATGCCACGCAGTTGGCTTTCCAGGCTCACCACGCATCGAGAAAACCGATAAAAAACATGGGGTTGGGTGGTAGTGCCGATACCTGTATCGACACTACCCGAGGTGAGCTTCACGCGTTCCGGACGCTCACATCACAGATCGAAACCGGGTTGCGCGCGGCCGAGCGGCGTCAGGTCGCTTTCCGTCGCGCGGCCGGTGAAGCCGGTTTCGAAATGTTCGGACGGAAAGTCCGGCGGGCTCTCTCCGCGCACGAAGCGTGGCAGCTGGCGCTTCAGATATGCCTCCTTCTTCCAATCACATGGACATCCGCCCGCCGACGTATCGCGACCCGCGCTCGATATCCGTCCGCCCTCTCTGGAACGCGTGAAAGCGACACACCGGACGCGCAGGAAATGAGACAGACGCGCCTCAAAAACAAAACACCCCAACGGCGGACCGTCGGGGTGTTTCACTCGATGCGTTCAACGCAAGCGTAGAGCGCTGACGCGCCCTTCGCGCTTTTTTGCTTAGCGCTGAGCGATCGGCTTCGCTTCGCGCGCCGTTTCGCCGATGAACAGCTGACGCGGACGGCCGATCTTCTGCTCGGGATCGGCGATCATTTCGTTCCATTGCGCGATCCAGCCAACCGTACGTGCCATCGCGAAGATACACGTGAACATCGACGTCGGGATACCGAGCGCGCGCTGCACGATGCCCGAGTAGAAGTCGACGTTCGGGTACAGCTTGCGCGACACGAAGTATTCGTCTTCCAGCGCGATCTTTTCGAGCGCCATGGCGAGCTTGAACAGCGGGTCGTCGTGCAGGCCCAGTTCGTTCAGCACTTCGTAGCAGGTTTCGCGCATCAGCTTCGCACGCGGGTCGTAGTTCTTGTAGACGCGGTGACCGAAGCCCATCAGCTTCACGCCCGAGTTCTTGTCCTTCACCTGCTTGATGAACTCAGGAATGTTGTCGACCGAGCCGATTTCTTCGAGCATGTTCAGCGCGGCTTCGTTCGCGCCGCCGTGCGCCGGGCCCCACAGACATGCGATACCGGCAGCGATACACGCAAACGGATTCGCGCCCGACGAGCCTGCCAGACGCACCGTCGACGTCGACGCGTTCTGTTCGTGGTCAGCGTGCAGGATCAGGATGCGGTCCAGTGCGCGGACCAGCACTTCGTTGACCTTGTACTCTTCGCACGGGTTCGAGAACATCATGCGCATGAAGTTCGCGCTGTACGACAGATTGTTCTGCGGATACACGAACGGCTGGCCGATCGAGTACTTGTACGCCATCGCGACGAGCGTGGGCAGCTTCGCGATCATGCGGATCGCCGACACTTCGCGGTGACGCGGGTTCGTGATGTCGAGCGAGTCGTGGTAGAACGCCGACAGCGCGCCGACTGCAGCGACGAGAATCGCCATCGGGTGCGCGTCGCGGCGGAAGCCACGGAAGAAGAACTGCATCTGCTCGTGAACCATCGTGTGGTTCGTGACCGTCTTCACGAACTCGTCCTTCTGCGCCTGGTTCGGCAGTTCGCCCTTCAGCAGCAGATAGCACGTTTCGAGGAAGTCGGCGTTTTGCGCGAGGTTGTCGATCGGGAAGCCGCGGTACAGCAGCTCGCCCTTGTCACCGTCGATGTAGGTGATCGCCGAGTTGCACGACGCCGTCGACATGAAGCCCGGATCGTACGTGAACTTGCCGGTCTGACCGTACAGCTTACGGATGTCGATCACATCCGGGCCCATCGTGCCCTTGTAAATCGGCATTTCAACGCTCGGCGAGTTATCGCTGAACGATAGCGTGGCTTTAACATCTGACGGGGTCATAGCACATCCTCAATCGAAGTATGGAAACAGGGTTTCGATAATTGCACGCCTGGATCAAACTCACCTGCATACGGGCAAAGCTCACACCGTACGCAGCATCTCCAGCACCCGCCTGACATCCGCGTCGGCGAGGTCGCCTTCCGGTTCCTTGCGTGCGAGCAGCAAGTCCATCAGGTCGTTATCGCTCAGTTCGAGCAGGCGCGTGAGCGCGCCCACGTCCGCATCACTGAGATCATGCTCATATCGGCTGAAAAAACGTTCGAAGATCAGATCGTTTTCCAGCAGGCCGCGCCGCGCACGCCAGCGTAGGCGCGCGCGGCGAAGGGGGTCGGACTGATGTAGCTCGTCCATGTCAGTACGCGAAGGGCCGCTCCCGAGCGGACTGACCGCCCCCTCGGGGGGCAGCGAACGCCAGAGAGCGTGGGGGTTGTTCATCTCAGACCGTCCGGCGCACCATCAATTCCTTGATCTTGCCGATCGCCTTCGTCGGGTTGAGACCCTTCGGGCACACGTCGACGCAGTTCATGATCGTGTGGCAACGGAACAGACGGTACGGATCTTCCAGGTTGTCCAGCCGCTCGCCCGTCGCCTCGTCGCGGCTGTCCGCGATGAAGCGATAGGCCTGCAGCAGGCCCGCCGGGCCCACGAACTTGTCCGGATTCCACCAGAAGCTCGGGCACGACGTCGAGCAGCTCGCGCACAGAATGCACTCGTACAGCCCGTCGAGCTCGTCGCGCTGTTCCGGCGACTGCAGACGCTCTTTCTCCGGCGGCGGCGTGTCGTTGATCAGGAACGGCTTGATCGAGTGATACTGGTTGAAGAACTGCGTCATGTCGACGATCAGGTCGCGCACCACGGGCAGCCCCGGCAGCGGACGCAGCACGATCTTCTGCGGCAGATCGTTCAGGTTCGTCAGACACGCCAGACCGTTCTTGCCGTTGATGTTCATCGCGTCCGAGCCGCACACGCCCTCGCGGCACGAGCGCCGGAACGACAGCGTCTCGTCCAGTGCCTTGAGCTTCACCAGCGCGTCGAGCAGCATGCGCTCGTGCGAGTCGATCTCGAGCTCGTACGTCTGCATGCGCGGCGCGGCGTCCTTGTCCGGGTCGTAGCGGTAGATTTCGAATGTACGCTTGGCCATTGTGTGGGGTCCTTTGTGCTTTGGAAGCTACGCGCTTAGAAGGTTCGTGCCTTCGGCGGCACCGATTCGACCGTCAGCGGGTTCATGTGCACCGGCTTGTAGTCGAGGCGGTCGCCTTCGCTGTACCACAGCGTATGGCGCAGCCAGTTCTCGTCGTCGCGATGTTCGAAGTCGTTCTGCGCGTGCGCGCCACGGCTTTCCTTGCGCGCCTCGGCCGACACCATCGTCGCGCGCGCCACCTCGATCAGGTTCTCCACTTCGAGCGCTTCCACGCGCGCCGTGTTGAACACCTTCGACTTGTCCTTCAGGTGGATGTTGCCCACACGTGCGGCCACTTCGCGAATGCGCTCGACGCCTTCGGCCAGCAGCGCCGACGTGCGGAACACGCCCGCGTGCTTCTGCATCGTCGAACGGATGTCGTTGGCCACGTTTTGCGCGTATTCGCCCGAGCTCGAGCTGTCGAGCTTCGCCAGACGCGAGAGCGCGAAATCGGCGGCATCAGCCGGCAGCGGCTTGTGATCCTTGATTTCCTTCACATGCTTGACGATGTGGTTGCCCGCCGCGCGGCCAAACACCACCAGGTCGAGCAGCGAGTTCGTGCCCAGACGGTTCGCGCCGTGCACCGACACGCACGAGCATTCGCCCACGGCATAGAAGCCGTTGATCGGGTCTTCGTGGCCCTTCGCGGTGCCAACCACCTGACCGTGGATGTTCGTCGGAATGCCGCCCATCTGGTAGTGGATGGTCGGCACGACGGGAATCGGCTCCTTGATGCAGTCGACGTTCGCGAACTTCAGCGCGATTTCGCGGATCGACGGCAGACGCTTCATGATCGTCTCGGCGCCGATGTGCGACAGGTCGAGCAGCACGTGGTCCTTGTTCGGACCCACGCCACGGCCTTCCTTGATTTCCTGGTCCATCGAGCGCGAGACGAAGTCGCGCGGCGCCAGATCCTTCAGCGTCGGCGCGTAGCGCTCCATGAAGCGCTCGCCGTTCGAGTTGCGCAGAATGCCGCCCTCGCCGCGCACGCCTTCCGTGATCAGCACGCCCGCGCCCGCCACGCCCGTCGGGTGGAATTGCCAGAATTCCATGTCCTCGAGCGGGATGCCCGCGCGGGCGGCCATGCCGAGGCCGTCGCCCGTGTTGATGAACGCATTGGTCGACGCCGCGAAGATCCGGCCCGCGCCGCCCGTGGCGAACAGCGTGGTCTTGCCTTCGAGGATATAGACGTCGCCCGTTTCCATTTCGAGCGCGGTCACGCCGAGCACGTCGCCGTCGGCGTCGCGGATCAGGTCCAGCGCCATCCACTCGACGAAGAAAGTGGTCTTCGCCGCGACGTTCTGCTGGTACAGCGTGTGCAGCAGGGCGTGGCCGGTACGGTCAGCGGCCGCGCACGCGCGCTGCACGGGCTTCTCGCCGTAGTTCGCCGTGTGGCCGCCGAACGGACGCTGGTAGATCGTGCCGTCCGCGTTGCGGTCGAACGGCATGCCGAAGTGTTCCAGTTCGTAGACGGCGTTCGGTGCTTCGCGGCACATGAACTCGATCGCGTCCTGGTCGCCGAGCCAGTCGGAGCCCTTGATCGTGTCGTAGAAGTGGTAGTGCCAGTTGTCTTCGCTCATGTTGCCGAGCGAGGCGCCGATGCCGCCCTGTGCGGCGACGGTGTGCGAACGCGTCGGGAACACCTTCGAGAGCACGCACACGGAGAGGCCCGCGCGCGCAAGCTGCAGCGAGGCGCGCATCCCCGAGCCGCCCGCGCCGACGATCACCACATCGAACTTGCGACGCGGCAGGGAATTCTTGATTGCAACCATGCTTTTACACTCTCCAGAGAATCTGCGCAGCGTAGCCCGCACACGCGAGCAGCCAGACGATCGTCAGCGCCTGCAGCAGAAGCCGCGTGCCCACGGGCTTGATGTAGTCCATCCAGATGTCGCGCACGCCGACCCACGCGTGATAGAACAGCGACAGCAGCGTGACGAACGTGGCCAGCTTCATCCATTGCGTGGCGAAGATGCCCGCCCAGCCGTCGTAAGAGAATGCCTGCGCGCCGAAGAACCATGCGAGCAGGATGACGGTGTAGACGGCCATGATCACGGCCGTGATGCGCTGCGCGAGCCAGTCGCGCAGACCGTAGTGCGCGCCCACGACGAGGCGCTTCGAGCCAACCCGGTTATTTGCGGACATGTTTTAGAAAGCTCCGAACAGTTTGAGCGCGAAGGCGATCGTCAGGATCGACGACACGGCGAGCACGACCACCGACGTGTTCTTGCCGCGTTCCTTCGTGACGGCGTCGTGGTTCATGTCCATCAGCAGATGGCGCACGCCCGCGCAGAAGTGGAACAGGAACGCCCACGCCAGCACCAGCGTGATCAGCTTGACGATGATGTTGGACAGGAAGCCCTTGAACACCTCGAAGCTCAGTTCCGAAGTCAGGCTCTGGTCGAAGAGGTAAAGCAGGAACGGAAGGAAGATGAACAGCAGCCCGCCGCTCACGCGGTGGAGAATCGACACGCGCCCCGCCAGCGGGAGACGGTATGCCGTCAATATCTGCCCGATACCGATGTTCCGGAATTCCGGCCTCGGTTTTTTTACGGCTTCTGCCATGCTAGACCCCTACTATGTAGTCACACTAATCCGCAATTTTAGCGCCTTTTCTTTTCGCGCTGCAGCGTAACACTGCTCGAGAAAGCGCGCCGCGAAGCACGCATCAAGGCACTTGCAAGCCTTGCCGCAAGCCCACGGCAACGCCTCTTCGTTCAACTCAAATCGTTTTGATAGTAATACCCGGTCGTGACATACCATCCTCGACGAACTTCAACGGGACGGTCACCATAGGTATAGGACACGCGCTCTACGGACAGCAACGGAAATCCTGCCGGCACGTGCAGAAGATCTGCGACGGCCGGGTCCGCGGCCACGGCGCGAATCTTCTCCGACGCGCGGATCATGCGCGTGCCGAACTCGGTTTCGAACATCGCATAGAGCGGACCCTTGTACTCCGACAGGCGCTCGAGCGTCAGTCCGCGAAACACGCCGCCCGGCAGCCAGATTTCATCGAGCACGGTGTCTTCGCCGTCGAATGTCAAAAGTCGCTTGATCAGCACGACGGGATCGGCCGGCTTCAGATCCAGCTGCCGCGCGATGTCCGCCGACGCACGCAAGCGCCGGCATTCGAGCAGCCGGCTGATGTGCGGATGTTCGGCGCCGTCGTCGGCGAGAAGACGGAGAAAGCGAAACTGCGCGCGCTCTTCGTTGTGCGTAGCAACAAAGGTGCCTTTACCCTGACGGCGCACCAGCAGGTTGTCCGCGGCGAGTTCGTCGATCGCCTTGCGCACGGTTCCCTGACTGACCTTGTAACGCGCGGCCAGTTCGACTTCACTAGGAATGATCTCGCCGGGCTTCCACTCGCCCGTCTCGAGGCTCTGCGTAATGAGCGCCTTGATCTGCTGATAGAGAGGGCTGAAGGTCGGAGACGGAGCCGGCGCGGAGGCAGACGCAGCGTCACCCGCGCCCGACGCGCCGGGAGGGTTTGCTGTGCTGGCCGGGTTCGAATTCATGCGCGCATTTCAACACAAAGCGCCTCGCGCCGTCCAGATTTTTTACCGCAATAATTATGTCTTATATAAGACATATGATACGGTTGACTTTGTGTCGCCCGACTTCTACACTCCTTGGCGAGCAAGGGTTTGCGGGTTGTGCCACGCATTTTTGACACCGCTTTATGTCAACGGCGTGATGCACCGAAAGGCCACCCTGCATCACGCTGTTCCCTCACGCAGTTCAGGTTTCGCTTCGCCCTGCATTGCCCGACACGTACGCCGCAATGCCCCGCCGAAACGCGCTGTTTGCAGGAGCCCGCGCCATGCAGCGGCCCGAAGTTGCGTCGATCGTGGCGTCCGCGCCCGCACGGAACGTTACAGGCATCCGCCCTCCCCACGCTCGGCAGCACAGATTATCCGGTACGGCGGCTTCGCCGGCTGCGTGTCTTCTGGCCTTCTCCGGACCGCCTGCAGGGCTCGCGCAAACGAATTCGCCGTGCTTAAACCACGCTTCGCGTAACGCGCATATAGAATGGCGTTTTCCCTAGCGTTCAACGCATCGTCCTGGAGATTTCTCAATGGCTAAGCCCGCAAAGCGCGTTGCCGTCACCGGCGCCGCAGGTCAAATCGGTTACTCCCTGCTGTTCCGCATCGCCAATGGCGACATGCTCGGCAAGGATCAGCCGGTCATCCTGCAACTGCTGGACCTGCCGCAAGCGCAAGCCGCCGTCAAAGGCGTCGTGATGGAACTCGAAGACTGCGCGTTCCCGCTGCTCGCGGGTGTCGTGGTCACTGACGATCCCAAGGTTGCGTTCAAGGACGCCGACGTCGCGCTGCTGGTCGGTGCACGCCCGCGTTCGAAGGGCATGGAGCGCAAGGATCTGCTGTCGGCCAACGCCGAAATCTTCACGGTGCAAGGCAAGGCGCTGAACGAAGTGGCAAGCCGCGACGTGAAGGTGCTGGTCGTCGGCAACCCGGCGAACACGAACGCGTACATCGCGATGAAGTCGGCACCGGACCTGCCGAAGAAAAACTTCACGGCCATGCTGCGTCTGGACCACAACCGCGCGCTGTCGCAACTGGCTGCGAAGTCGGGCAAGCCGGTTTCGTCGATCGAAAAGCTCGTCGTGTGGGGCAACCACTCGCCGACGATGTACCCGGATTTCCGCGTCGCAACGGCAGAAGGCCAGGATCTGACCAAGCTGATCAACGACGAAGAATGGAACCGCAACACGTTCATCCCGACGGTCGGCAAGCGCGGCGCGGCGATCATCGAAGCGCGCGGCCTGTCGTCGGCAGCTTCGGCGGCCAACGCTGCAATCGACCACGTGCGTGACTGGGTGCTCGGCACCAACGGCAAGTGGGTGACGATGGGCATTCCGTCGGACGGCTCGTACGGCATCCCCGAAGACATCGTCTACGGCGTCGCCGTGACGTGCGAAAACGGCGAGTACAAGCGCGTCGAAGGCCTGCAGATCGACGCGTTCGCGCGCGAGAAGATGGACAATACGCTGAACGAGCTGCTCGAAGAGCGCGACGGCGTTCAGCACCTGCTCGGCTAAGCGCCGGATGCAGAGAGACCGGGACTCCGTTGCCATGCGACGGGTTCCGGTTTTTTGCGTTTGACAGCCTGCATGACGGCTTGCGCGACAAGCCGCATACAGCTGTTCACCGCTGATCCGAGCGCGTTTTGATTCGATCTGCGACACGTCGCAGCCAGGAAGCACCAGAACGCGCCCGAATCGGAATTACCAGACAGTACCCACGCCCCAGACGCCGAGAATGCGTGCATTGACTCCCGCCGAAGTCCTGTTTGACGGCGAAGCGCCGCCGACCGTGCTGCCTGCCTGCGACCATTACGCGGGCAGCGAGAAGCTGATGCTCAAATCGCTCGCCCTGCAACAGGAGCTCGGGCCTGTCTTCGACATCACGCTGGATTGCGAAGACGGCGCGCAAGTGGGCCGCGAGGCGGAGCACGCCGAACTCGTCGCGTCGCTGCTCGGCAGCGAGCACGACCGCTTCGGCCGCGTCGGCGTGCGGATTCACGACTTCAACCATGCGCACTGGCGCGACGACGTGCGCCTCATCCTGCGCGCCGCGAAGCGCGCGCCCGCGTTCATCATGCTGCCGAAAGTGCGCAACGTGCCCGATGCCGCCGAAATGTGCGCGTTCATCGAGGCGACGCGCCGTGAGTTCGGCATCGCGAAGCCCGTTCCCGTTCAACTGCTCGTCGAAACGCATGGCGCGTTGACGCGCGTGTTCGATCTCGCCGCGCTGCCCGCCGTCGAGTCGCTGAGCTTCGGCCTGATGGACTTCGTCTCCGCGCACGACGGCGCGATTCCCGACACGGCCATGCGCTCGCCCGGCCAGTTCGATCATCCGCTCGTGCGGCGCGCGAAGCTCGAGATTTCGGCCGCCTGCCACGCGCATGGCAAGGTGCCGTCGCACAACGTGTCGACGGAAGTGCGCGACATGAACGTGGTGGCGAACGACGCGCTGCGCGCGCGCAACGAGTTCGGCTACACGCGCATGTGGAGCATTCACCCGGCGCAGATTCCGGCGATCGTATCGGCCTTCGCGCCGCGCGACGACGAGATCGCGACCGCGACTGAAATCCTGCTCGCCGCGCAGTCCGCGCAATGGGGTCCGACGCGTCACAAAGACACGCTGCACGATCGCGCGAGCTACCGCTATTACTGGTCGGTGTTGCGCCGCGCCCGCTCGACGGGCCGCAGCGTGCCCGCCGAAGCCGCGCCGCTGTTCGGTCCGAACGACGCGAACGCAACGGGAGAATCCACATCATGAGCACAGCACACACGTCCGCGGGCGCGGCCTTCCGCGCAGCCGTCGCCGCCGAGAAGCCGTTGCAGGTAGTCGGCGCAATCAACGCGAATCACGCGCTGCTCGCGCAACGCGCAGGCTTCAAGGCGATCTACGTGTCGGGCGGCGGCGTCGCGGCGGGCTCGCTCGGCTTGCCCGATCTGGGCATCTCGACGCTCGACGACGTGCTGACCGACGTGCGCCGCATCACCGACGTCTGCGACCTGCCGCTGCTGGTCGACGTCGACACGGGTTTCGGCCCGTCGGCGTTCAACATCGCGCGCACCGTCAAGGCCCTCACCAAGGCCGGCGCGGGCGCAATGCATATCGAAGACCAGGTCGGCGCGAAACGCTGCGGGCATCGGCCGGGCAAGGCGATCGTGTCGCAGGGCGAGATGGTCGACCGCATCAAGGCAGCCGTCGACGCACGCACCGATCCCGACTTCGTCATCATGGCGCGCACGGACGCGCTCGCCGTCGAAGGCCTGCAATCGGCGATCGACCGCGCGATGGCCTGCGTCGAAGCGGGCGCCGACATGATCTTCCCCGAAGCGATGACGGAACTGCCGATGTACCGGCAATTCGCGCAGGCCGTGAAGGTGCCCGTGCTCGCGAATATCACCGAATTCGGTGCGACGCCGCTGTTCACGGTCGAAGAGCTGCGCGGTGCGGATGTTTCGCTGGTGCTGTATCCGCTGTCGGCGTTCCGCGCGATGAACAAGGCCGCCGAAAACGTTTACACGGCGATCCGCCGCGACGGTACGCAAAAAGGTATCGTCGACACGATGCAGACGCGCGAAGAACTGTACGATCGCATCGGCTATCACGCGTACGAGCAGAAGCTCGACGCGCTGTTCAGCCAGAGCACGAAAAGCAACGAACAGGATAAATAAGCGGCACATACAAGGAGACGGTGGGAATGAGCGATACGACGCAAGCGGCTGCACCGGAAACGACAAGCGGCTTCAAGCCTAAGAAGTCCGTGGCCCTGTCGGGCGTGACGGCGGGCAACACCGCCCTGTGCACGGTCGGCAAGACGGGCAACGACCTGCACTACCGCGGCTACGACATTCTCGATATCGCAGGCGCCTGCGAATTCGAGGAAGTCGCGTATCTGCTCGTGCACGGCAAGCTGCCGAACGCCGCCGAACTGGCCGCTTACAAGACGAAGCTGAAAGCGCTGCGCGGGCTGCCTGCCAACGTGAAGGCGGCGCTCGAATGGATTCCTGCCGCCGCGCATCCGATGGACGTGATGCGCACGGGCGTGTCCGTGCTGGGCACGGTGCTGCCGGAGAAAGACGATCACAACCTGCCGGGCGCTCGCGATATCGCCGACAAGCTGATGGCGTCGCTCGGCTCGATGCTGCTGTACTGGTATCACTACTCGCACAACGGCAAACGCATCGAAGTCGAAACCGACGACGACTCGATCGGCGGCCACTTCCTGCATCTGCTGCATGGCGTCGAGCCGCCGAAATCGTGGGTCGATGCGATGCACGTGTCGCTCAACCTGTATGCGGAGCACGAATTCAATGCATCGACCTTCACGGGCCGCGTGATCGCGGGCACGGGTTCCGACATGTATTCGGCCATCACGGGCGCGATCGGCGCGCTGCGCGGGCCGAAGCACGGCGGCGCGAACGAAGTCGCGTTCGAAATCCAGTCGCGCTACCAGACGCCCGACGAAGCGGAAGCCGACATCCGCCGCCGCGTGGAAAACAAGGAAGTGGTGATCGGCTTCGGCCACCCCGTCTACACGATCTCCGATCCGCGCAACAAGGTCATCAAGGAAGTTGCGAAGAAACTGTCGAAAGAGCAGTCGAACATGAAGCTGTTCGACATCGCCGAGCGGCTCGAAAGCGTGATGGACGACGTCAAGAAGATGTTCCCGAACCTGGACTGGTTCAGCGCCGTGTCGTACCACATGATGGGCGTGCCGACGGCCATGTTTACGCCGCTGTTCGTGATCTCGCGCACCTCGGGCTGGGCCGCGCACATCATCGAGCAACGCATCGACAACAAGATCATCCGGCCGAGCGCGAATTACACGGGACCGGAGAATTTGAAGTTCGTGGCGCTAAATAGGAGAAAATAGCGTCCGCTGTGCGCTCTCGGGGCGCGTGCAGTACCCCGGCGGTTGCAATTTCGCAACCGCGCACTGTTATATTTTTGAAATTAGATAGAAAGGTTCCATCTCATGAAAAAACTGCTGATCGCTACCGTTATTGGCGCTCTGTCTTCGACGCTGCTGGTGACGGCGCCCAGCGCGTTCGCACAAACCACGACGCACGCCAAGCCGAAGGCGCCGCAACCCAAGCGTCTGATCAAACGCAAACCGAATCCGGCCAAGGAAGCCAAGGTCGATCCGATTCCGGAAGGCGCAGAAAAGTGGTCGTGCAACGAAGGCCTGTCGTTCGATATGAAGGGCGACATGAAGCGCGACCAGATCGTCACCGTCCACTGGGGCAACAAGAACTACAACCTGCCGCGTGAAGCCACGACGACGGGCGCAGACCGTTTCCACGACGCAGCCAGCGGCATGGATCTCGTCGTGATCCCGACCAAGGCCATGCTGTTCTCGGACAAGGACAGCTCGCGTCTGGCCGACGAATGCAAGACGGCTGCCATGACGGGAGGCGCACCGGCGCCGACGCAGTCGAACGCCATCAACAAGGCTCAGTAAAGCGAGCCTGACAGGACAACCTCGATGTCCGCACCGATCTCCAATGTCCGGCCCGATCCGGACACAGCACTGGTCGATATCGTCGACTACGTGCTGAATCACAGGCTCGAGAGCGATCTCGCGCTGGAGACGGCGCGTAACTGCCTGATCGATACGCTCGGCTGCGGACTCGAGGCCCTGTCTTACCCTGCCTGCACCAAGCTGATGGGGCCCGTCGTGCCCGGCACGATCGTCCCGAACGGCGCCAAGGTGCCGGGCACGTCGTTCCAGCTGGATCCCGTGCAAGCCGCGTTCAACATCGGCGCGATGATCCGCTGGCTCGACTTCAACGACACCTGGCTCGCAGCCGAATGGGGCCATCCGTCGGACAATCTCGGCGGCATTCTGGCGACGGCCGACTGGCTCTCGCGCACCGCCATCGCCAACGGCAAAAAGCCGCTGGTCATGAAAGACGTCCTGATCGGCATGATCAAGGCGCACGAAATTCAGGGCTGCATCGCGCTCGAAAACTCGTTCAACAAGGTCGGCCTCGACCATGTGCTGCTCGTGAAGCTCGCTTCGACGGCCGTGGTCGGCCAGTTGCTGGGCCTGACGCGCGATGAGCTGATCAACGCAGTCTCGCAGGCGTTTGTCGACGGACATGCGCTGCGCACCTACCGCCATGCGCCGAACACGGGCTCGCGCAAGTCCTGGGCAGCAGGCGACGCCACCTCACGCGCGGTACGTCTCGCGCTGATCGCAAAGACGGGCGAAATGGGCTACCCGTCCGTGCTGACGGCGAAGACGTGGGGCTTCTACGACGTGCTGTTCAAAGGACAGCCGTTCAGCTTCCAGCGCCCGTACGGTTCGTACGTGATGGAGAACGTGCTCTTCAAGATCTCGTTCCCCGCCGAATTCCACGCGCAGACGGCTGCCGAAGCGGCGATGACGCTGCACGAGCAGCTGCGCGCGAGCGGCAAGCGTATCGAAGATATCGCGAAGATCACGATCCGCACGCACGAGGCGGCCATCCGCATCATCGATAAAAAAGGCCCGCTGAACAATCCGGCCGACCGCGATCACTGCATCCAGTACATGATCGCCGTGCCGCTGATTTTCGGGCGCCTCACCGCGGCGGACTACGAAGACGGGATTGCGCGCGATCCGCGCATCGACGCGTTGCGCGCGAAGATGCGCTGCGTCGAAGACCCGCGCTTTACGAAGGATTATCACGACCCGGACAAGCGCTCGATTGCAAATGCGCTGACAATCGAGTTCGCCGACGGATCGAAGTTCGACGAAGTGGTGGTCGAATATCCGATCGGTCACAAGCGTCGTCGCGCCGAAGGCATCCCGCTGCTGGTCGAGAAGTTCAGAACGAACCTCGCGCGGCGCTTTCCGGCGAAGCAGCAACAGGCAATTCTCGATGTGTCGCTCGACCAGGCGAGGCTAGAAGCGATGCCGGTCAATGAATACGTCGATCTGTACGTCATTTGAGTAGAAACGTAGAAACGTCATTTCCTCGAAAACCCCAGGAAAATTATCATGGCCCACAACCTCCACAAAACGCTCAAGGAATTCGACAGCGGTTCCGGCAAAGGCAAGTTGTATTCGCTGCCGCAGCTCGGCAAGGCACTGAACGTGAAGATCGACCGTCTCCCCGTTTCGATCCGCCTCGTGCTGGAATCGGTGCTGCGCAACTACGACGGCAAGAAGATCTCGGAAGAACACATCGAGCAGCTCGCGAACTGGAAGCCGACTGCATCGCGCGTCGATGAAATTCCGTTCGTCGTGGCGCGTGTCGTGCTGCAGGACTTCACGGGCGTGCCGCTCCTCGCCGACATCGCGGCCATGCGCGGCGTCGCGCAGCGCTCGGGCAAGAACCCGAAGTCGATCGAGCCGCTGGTTCCCGTGGATCTCGTCGTCGATCACTCGGTGCAGATCGACCACTTCCGCGAAAAGGGCGCGCTGGACCTGAACATGAAGCTGGAATTCCAGCGCAACAACGAGCGCTACCAGTTCATGAAGTGGGGCATGCAGGCGTTCGACACGTTCAAGGTCGTGCCGCCCGGCGTCGGCATCGTTCACCAGGTGAACCTCGAATACCTCGCACGCGGCGTGCACAAGAAGGCTGAGGACGGCGACACCGTGTATTACCCGGACACGCTGGTCGGCACGGACAGCCACACGACGATGATCAACGGCATCGGCGTGGTCGGCTGGGGCGTGGGCGGCATCGAAGCGGAAGCAGGCATGCTCGGCCAGCCGGTGTACTTCCTGACGCCGGACGTCGTCGGCGTGCACCTGAAGGGCAAGCTGCGCGAAGGCGTGACGGCGACCGACCTGGTGCTGACCATCACCGAACTGCTGCGTAAAGAGAAGGTTGTCGGCAAGTTCGTCGAGTTCTTCGGCGAAGGCACGCGCTCGCTGTCGCTGCCGGACCGCGCGACGATCGGCAACATGGCGCCCGAATACGGCGCGACGATGGGCTTCTTCCCCGTCGACGAAAAGACGATCGACTACTTCAAGGGCACGGGCCGCACGGACGCCGAAATCTCCGCTTTCGAAAACTACTTCAAGGCGCAGGATCTGTTCGGCATTCCCGACGCCGGCGACATCGACTACACGAAGGTCGTCACGCTGGATCTCGGCACGGTGGCGCCGTCGCTGGCCGGTCCGAAGCGTCCGCAAGACCGCATCGAGATCACCCACGTCAAGTCGACGTTCCAGGATCTGTTCTCGAAGCCCGTCAACGAAAACGGCTTCGCGAAGAAGGCCGCCGACCTCGACACGCAATACACGACCACCAACGGCGTCAACGTGAAGAACGGCGACATCCTGATCGCCGCGATCACGTCGTGCACGAACACGTCGAACCCGAGCGTGCTGCTGGCAGCGGGCCTGCTCGCGAAGAAGGCCGTCGAAGCCGGTCTGGAAGTCGCGCCGCACATCAAGACGTCGCTGGCTCCCGGCTCGCGCATCGTCACCGAGTACCTGACGAAGACGGGTCTGCTGCCGTACCTCGACAAGCTCGGCTTCACGCTGGCGGCATACGGCTGCACGACCTGTATCGGCAACGCGGGCGACCTGACGCCGGAACTGAACGAAGCGATCACGAAGAACGACATCGTCGCGGCAGCCGTGCTGTCGGGCAACCGTAACTTCGAAGCGCGTATTCACCCGAACATCCGCGCGAACTTCCTGGCTTCGCCGCCGCTGGTCGTCGCTTACGCGATCGCGGGCAACATCACGCGCGACCTGATGACGGAACCCGTCGGCAAGGGCAAGGGCGGCAAGGACATCTACCTCGGCGACATCTGGCCGTCGAGCGAAGAAATCAACGCGCTGCTCAAGTTCGCACTCGACGCCGACGCGTTCCGCGCGAACTACTCGCAGCTCACGAAGAAGGGCGATCTGTGGAGCAAGATCGAAGGCGAAGAAGGCCAGGTCTACGACTGGCCGAAGTCGACGTACATCGCCGAGCCGCCGTTCTTCGGCAGCGACTTCTCGATGGAACCGGCTTCGAGCATCGCCGCAGTGAAGGGCGCGCGCGCACTGGGCATCTTCGGTGACTCGGTCACGACCGACCACATCAGCCCGGCTGGCTCGATCAAGGAAGACTCGCCCGCAGGCAAGTGGTTGAAGGAAAACGGCGTGCAGAAGGCCGATTTCAACAGCTACGGCTCGCGCCGCGGCAACCACGACGTGATGATGCGCGGCACGTTCGCGAACGTCCGCATCAAGAACCTGATGATCCCGGCAAAGGCGGACGGCACGCGCGTCGAAGGCGGCCTGACGATCCATCAGCCGAGCGGCGAACAGATGCCGATCTACGACGCAGCGATGAAGTACATCGGCGCCGACACGCAGACGGTCATCTTCGCGGGAGAAGAGTACGGTACGGGCTCGTCGCGTGACTGGGCGGCGAAGGGCACGCAGCTGCTCGGCGTGAAGGCCGTGGTCGCACGCAGCTTCGAGCGTATCCACCGTTCGAACCTGGTCGGCATGGGCGTTCTCCCGCTGCAGTTCCAGGGCTCGGACAGCATCCAGTCGCTGAACATCACGGGCGAAGAAACATACGACGTCGAAGGCCTCGGCGACGACTTCAAGCCGCAACAGGAAGTCACGCTGGTGATCCATCGCAAGGACGGTTCGGAGCAGCGCGTGCAGGTTCTGCTGCGTATCGACACGCCTATCGAAGTCGACTACTACAAGCACGGCGGTATCCTGCCGTTCGTGCTGCGCTCGCTGCTCGCGGCGTAAGTCATCGTTTTGCAGGTGCTGCGTTCTCGTTGAGGACGCAGTGACTTTTAGAAGCCCGGTTATCCGGGCTTTTTTTTCGTTCAGCGCCGATAAGCCGCGACCCGCTCCAATACCCTCCGCACATACTTCTGCGTCTCCGCATACGGCGGAATCGCGCCGCCATACTTGCGAACCGCCCCTTCGCCCGCGTTATACGCGGCAAGCGCCAGCGACACGTCGCCGAAGGTGGCGAGCAGCGTATCGAGCAAATGCGCGCCTGCCACGACGTTCTGGTAAGGATCGAACAGATCGTTTGCGCCCTGCAAGAGGCCCGTTTGCGGCATCAGCTGCATCAGGCCTCGCGCGCCCTTCAGCGACACGGCCAGCGGGTTTCCGCCCGACTCGACATCGATGACGGCCATCAGCAGCGCATGATCGACGCCGACACGCTGCGCGACGCGTTCGACAAGCGGTGTCCATGCGAGCACCTTCGAACGCGCTCCATGCGCGTCGCCACGAGGTTCGCCGAATTCGACGATGAGCGGTTGATCTACTGAATCGCTCGCATCGGCTTCGTTCGATCCGCCGATCAGCATCTCCACCGCTTTCGCTTCGCAGACACCCATGCCGACGCCCCACACCAGCACCGCCCCCAGCATCAAGCGGCGCATCAGCGCATCGCCGCACGAAACGGCGACTGCATCCGCACGATCGCCTCCGATTCCAGCGCAACCGGCCAGCGCTCATTGCGCAGTCCGTCCGCGAGCGCCGTCCTGCACAAACTGTCCGGTCGTCTCGGTGAGCCATACGCATCGACGTTCGCATCTGCGGGCTCGCGCGCAAACACGCCATTGGCAGCGATGTTGCCGATCACATTGACCGCGTAATACAGCACCTTGTTCGCCACGGGCACGACGAGGTCGAAGCAGTAGCGCACGCGCAGCTTCAGCAGATTCGCGTCCTGCACATTGACATCCGATTCGGCGCCATGCGCCGTGTCGCGGTACATCAGCGTGTCGTTGGGAATCTCGTCGTGCGCGACGCCTTCGTCGGGATAGAAGCGCGGACGCGCAAAGTCGCGCAACATCGCAGGCGTCGGGCTGACGATCTTTATCGACGATCCCCCGGATACTGCGCGTTGCCCGGCAAGCAGCGCTGCCTGCGCGCCCGCCGCATCGGCGCGGCGCGCATATAGCGGCGCGAGTCCCCGCACGAGCCCCGCCTGCATCGCCTGCACCGAACCGTGATTGACGGCCCCTTCCCGTGCGGCTTCGAGCGCGGCGACATCGAGCGTCGACTTCGCCTGATACAGCAGCACGAGCTGCGCCGTTACGAAGCCGAAGAACAGCAGCAGCGGCGCGACGACCAGAAACTCCGTCATGCCCTGCCCGGCCATGCGGCCTTTGCTCAACCAGCGCCCTTTCACGACGACGCCCTCCATTCGAGCGAATCGCGTACATCGACGCACCACGCCTGCGCCGCATGCGCGCGCATTTCGAGCACGCTCCTCGCTCGCCAGCAAACCAGCACACGCGCGCGACTCACGTTGCGATGAACAGCCAGCACACGGCCGCCTTTGTCGATGAACACGACGTCGATCGGAAAGCGCATGCCGAACGTATGCACCGCATTGCACGGTTCGAGCCACAGTGCCCGATCCGCGTCGAGACGGGAGCGACCGAGCAGTCCACGCATGCGTTCGATTGACCCGTCAGCGACTTCGAGCGCAATGCGGGTCTCCATGCCGCGATGAATCAGGCGCGCGTGCTTCACAACAGCCCTTCTTGAACGAACTTCATCGCAATCGGAAACGCGAGCACGATGAACGTCACCGGAAAGATGAATACGAGCAGCGGAAACACCAGTTTGACGGGAGCTTCCATCGCCTGCTTCTCCGCTCGCTGGAAGCGTTCCGAGCGCCGCTGTTCGGACTGGAAGCGCAACGTCTTCGCGAGCCCCGAACCCATCCGGTCCGCTTGCGCAATCGTGCGGACCAGATTCGACACTTCAGCAATCCGCTGACGCTCGTCGAAACGCCGCAACGCGTCCGCGCGGTTCAAGCCTGACTTCAGATCCCGCAGCACATGATCGAATTCGCGCCGAAGCGGCCCGTCCGGGCCTTTCTCGACGGACTTCTGCATAGCGCCGTTGATGTTGAGTCCCGCTTCGACCGCAAGCGTCAGGAAGTCGAGATAGACGGGCAACTGGCGCAGCATCGTGGCGACGTGACGCCGCCGCACATCGCGCATCCAGAGACGCGGATAGAAAAAGCCCACGCATGTCGCCAGAAGCAGAACTGCGGTTGAAAACAGGCCGCTCGCCAGCATCGCCACAAGCGCAAGCAGCAAAGCCCCAACCGACGACACCATCGACAGCGCCATGAACTGCCGCGCGTTCATCAGGAAGTTGAGCGACGTAAGACGCAGCTGCGCGTCCGTGCGCGCAATGAGGCGTTCGCCGAACCAGCCTGCACAGTAATGCGCGACGAAATTGACGGCAGGCCAGATGAGGCGCAGCAGCGGCGGCAACGCATCGAGCCACGTCCGGTCTTCCTTTGGCACGTCGCGCATCAGGCGGCGCACGGCATCCAGCGCGAGCAAGCCTGTCAGCACGACGCTGACGCCAATCGCAAGCGACACAATCAGCATGGCCGCCTACACGTTGATGCGCACGATGCGCGTTATCGACAGATAGCCGAGCAGCTCCATCACCGCGATCGCGGCGAGCGTCGCCCAGCCCACCGGCGACGTGAAGAGCGGCGCCATCGCGGCAGGCTCCAACATGCGCAGCACCATCATCACGAACAGCGGCAGACAGGTCATCACGATGCCCTGCATGCGTCCCTGCGACGTGAGCGCGCGAATCTTGCCTTCCATCTGCAGCTTGCCGCGCAACGTGCTCGCAACGGATTCGAGCGCTTCCGCGAGATTGCCGCCGACCTCGCGCGATATCGTCACGGCTGCCGTCACCATCATGAAGTCGGGTACAGGTATGCGCTTTTCGATGTTGCGCATCGCGACGTCGAGGTCGACGCCGAGACGGATCTCGCGCAACAGCAGATCAAATTCCTGCGAAATCGGCGGCGCCGATTCCTGCACGCCGCTTTCGAGCGCAATCGGGAAGCTCGCGCCGGCGCGCAACGCGCCCGCGATCATCAACAGCATGTCGGGCAACTGACGCTCCAACGTGCGGATGCGACGCGCGTGCATCCAGGCCAGCATTGTGCGCGGCACGAACCACACGATCGGCAGCGACGCGAGCGCGGCCAGCGAGCTGCCCGTCAGCAGCAGCGCAAGCGCGGGCAGCGCAACCATCGCACTCAAGGTAGCGGCGGCGGCCTTCTGACGGTTCACGAACACGAAGGCATCGGCGAGCGATTGTTCGACCTCGCTGGCAAGATGACGCGTGCCGCTCGCAAGCGCAGTGCGCACGGCGCATGCGATGAGCCAGATCGAAACGGAAGCGCCGCAAAACACGAACACGAGAAACAGATTCATCGGCGCAGTCTCACTCTTTTTGCGTGAAAATCGAGGTATCGACGGCAATGCGGCGGCGTATCAGATCCTGATAGAAATCGGGGATACACGACGTCGGCACGAATTGCCCGCGAATCTTGCCGTTCTCGTCGAGGCCGGCCTCTCTGAACACGAACACGTCCTGCAACTGGATCACGCCCGACTCGATGCCGCTCACTTCCGTGATGTGCGTCACGCGCCGCGAGCCGCATGAGAAGCGCGTCTGCTGCACGATGATGTCGACGGCCGCGCAAACCTGTTCGCGTATCGCCTGCACGGGTAGATCGAGTCCCGCCATCAGCGTCATCACTTCGAGCCGCGCGATGCAATCTCGCGGCGAGTTCGCGTGCGCCGTGGTCAGCGAGCCGTCGTGACCCGTGTTCATTGCCTGCAGCATGTCGAGCGTTTCGCCCCCTCGACATTCGCCGACCACGATACGGTCGGGCCGCATCCGCAAACAGTTGCGCACCAGTTCGCGGATCGTGACGGCACCCTTGCCTTCCAGATTCGCAGGCCTGGTTTCGAGCGCGACGAGATTGGGCTGCGACAGCTGCAACTCGGCAGCATCTTCGACGGTCACGATGCGCTCTTCGCCCGGGATATAGTCGGACATCACGTTGAGCAGCGTTGTCTTGCCCGAACCCGTGCCGCCCGAAATCACGATGTTCGCGCGATGTTCGACAGCCGTGCGCAAGAACGCGAGCATCGCGGGCGACAGCGAGCCGAAGGTCAACAGATCGTTGCCGCGCAGCTTGTGCTGCGGAAATTTCCGGACCGTCATGCCCGGCCCTTTCAGCGCGAGCGGTGGAATCACCGCGTTCACGCGCGAACCGTCCCTGAGGCGCGCGTCGACCATCGGCGAACTCTCGTCGATGCGCCGTCCAATCGGGCGCGACGATCCGCTCGATAGCACCGAGCACCGCGCGGTCGTCGGTGAAGATCACGGGCGAGCGCAGCAAGCGCCCTTGCTGCTCGATGAAAATCTCGTCGTGCCGGTTGACCATGATTTCGGAGATCGTTGGATCGGCGATCAATTCTTCGAGCGGACCGAGTCCGATGATTTCGTCGAACACGCTCTTCTTCAACGCCGTCAACGGAATGTCCGCGCGATGAAAACTGGCATCGCGCGCGAGGATATCGTCGAGCGCGTCGCTGACGGTCGTGCGCAGTTCGTCGTCGGCCATGCGCGAGACGTTCAGGCGGCGCAGGTCGAGCGCGTCGATCACCTTCATGTGCAAGAGCTTGCGCAGGCCGATGCCATCGGGACTGTTGATCGCCGCAATGCGTGTCGGGGTGGCATCACGCGAAGGCGCTGGCGTGTCGGCGCGAACGTCGGCGCGAACGTCAGCGCGAACAATAGCGGGTTCGTCCATCACGTGCCGCGCGGAATGCAACGGATCGACGCGTGCCACCTGCATCGCCTCCACTCTCAGCACCGTCATGCCGATCTCGATCTGGTCGCCTTCCACGAGCGGGCCATAACGCACGACGGGCGCACCGTTCACCGTCGTCGCGATAATGCCGCCCTGATCCTCGACATACCACGCATGGAAGTCCTTCACGATGCGCGCATGCGTGCGGCCCACCAGCATGCCTTTGATCGCGATATCGCATGCCGCGTCGCGGCCGATCGTGCACATTCCGTCGACGTGGACCGTGTGCGCGGGCCCATTGCGCGATTGCACCTTCAGTTTCAGCATGTCGTTCGTCAGTGTGAGGGATGAAGCGGCGCGTTCTGCGGCGGCGCCGACGCAACGGGCGCATCGAGCGGACTGCGCGCGCCATACTGGTCCGCGTAGCGCCGCGCGCCTTCCTGCGCACGCGCCAGCAACGCGGTATTCGGTTCGCGCGACGGATCCGAGATCAGCGGCGTGACGAAGATCACAAGATCGCTGTTCTTCGCGCGAAAGCTGTCCGAGCGAAACAGTTGCCCGATGATGGGCAGCCGCGCGAGAAACGGCATGCCCGCCGAAGCATTCAGCGCATCCGCACTGACAAGGCCTGAAATCGCGATTGTTTCGCCCGCGCGCAACGAGATGTCAGAACTGGCGCTGCGCGTCAGGAAGCCGGGAAAGCCGCCATACGACACCGATGGATCGATCTGGCTGATCTCCGTCTGCACCGTCGCCGAGATGATGTCGTTCGCGTCGACCACGGGCCTGATGTTCAGCCGGATGCCGTACGGCTTGTATTCGACGTCGGTCGTGCCGAGCGCGCCGGCCTTTGGAATCGGCACTTCGCCGCCCGCGAGGAACGATGCCGTGCCGCCGCTCTTCGTATTCAGTTCGGGCGCGGCGAGGATGAAGGCGTCGCCGTTGTTGATCGCGAAGTTGATGCGCGACGTGATCGTCGATGCAATCCCCGCAAGCAGGAAGTTCGCGCCGCTCGTCGCGCCGGAACCAACGAAGCCCTGCCCCGACACCTGCGGCCCCGCGAACTGGCTGTCCCACGCAATGCCGATGTCCTTCTGTCCGGTGCGTGTCACTTCCATGATTTGCACCTTGAAATGCAGGGTTTTCTTGAGCGCGTCGCCTTCGTCGATCGTCGTCGTGTCGATCAGGTTCGTCATGTCGGCAATCGCGGCTTTGACGGCGGCGGCCTTGTCGCGATGCACGCTGCCCGATAGCACGATGTTCGGTCCAACCTCCTGCACGCGCACGCCGGGCACCGACGTCAGCACGCTGCGCAACTGCGCCGCCGACATGCCGACGTCGCCTTTCGCGACGCGCACCGTCGTCTGCAGCGCGACGCCGCGCTCGTTCCACACGACGAGTGACGTGATGCCCGCGTTTTCCGCGAGCAGCATCACGCGTCCATCGACGACATTCGCCGTCACCAGCTTGCCGTTGCCGATCGCGATGCGTCTGATCGTGCCTGGCACGTTGAGCATGCGCACCTCGCCCTTGTACAGATCGAGCACAGCGGCGCTTTGTGCGGCATTTTCATCGATGCTGCGTTGTGCACCGATCGCGTGTGTGGCGCTCGCACCAATCGCGAGAACGCCAATGAAGAGGGCTGCGCCTGCCATACGTCGCAGCGCATTCGAACAGGAACCTGCTTTCATGAGTGAGCCGGTAGATAACGTCTGTTTTTCTAGTTCTGACCGCTGACGCGGTGCGTGTCGCGTTGCTGAATTTGCCTGGCGATGACGGCAGCGCTTTCGAAGAGCGTCGGCGACGAAGAGGCGGGTTCGCTCGCGACGCCCGATGACATCGGCGCAACCTGTGCGACGTTCGCCGTAGCCGCGCCCGTACCGCCACCCGCGATTACTTCGACGGATGCGCGCTGTGCAACGTGCTCCGCGCCGAACACATCGCCTTCCGTCAGCGCAACGGGGTGAAGCAGCGGCGTTGTCGCCGGCGTTCCGGAGGATGAGCCGCAGCGCGCCCATCTTTTGCGCGAGCACGATGCGCGGCGCGTCGGCGGCGGGTACCTGCATCGTCACGGTGTCATAGCGCGACGCGTTGCCTGCTTCATCCACGTCGCCTGCATCGCGTGCTTTCACGCGCTGGCCTGTCGCGAGCACCGGCACGTCGGGCAACAGCAGACGCACGGCCTTGCCCTCGCCCGCCGCCGCATCGGCTTGCGTGCCGACCCAATACATATCGACGCGATTGCCCGGCCGCAGCATCGACGCTGTCGAGTTCACCGCATCGATTTCCAGCGTCAATGCGCGCTGCCCGGCGGGCACCGTGTCCGAGAAATCGCGCCCACGCAGTGCGTCGATATCGCTCATGCGCAGCGGCCGTCCATGCATCACGGCGCGCACGAGCTTCGCGTTGCGGACCGCGTCGAACGCATCGACGCGCACCATGTCGTCGTAGACGAGATCCGCCGCAATCTCGCGCGATACGAACGCGTCGCTCGACAGCGGCGTGCCGGGCGACACATCGCGGCGCGGCACCACGACTTCGACGCCGCGCTGCGTGAGCTTGCCCGTCACCTCGGCGCGCACATGCGCCTCACGTTCGCCGAGATAGCGATAGACGAACCACGTGAGCGCGGCCGCCGTCAGCACCGCAACGAGCAGCAGAAGCCAGGCATTGCCCAGCAGCGTATGGAACTTGATCTTCCTGAACATCGGATTCGAAGCGAAGTGGTTAGGGTAAGGAGAGCGCGAAGCTATACGCGCGATACAGCGATTTGAACGCCGCGCAAAGCCGGCTGACGATCGACTGATCGCCGCTCGCGACCAGCGCCGACACGATCACAGCCGTCACGACGAGGTACTCGACGGCCGCCTGGCCGCGCTGTGCGCGGCCGCGCGAACGTCCTGTTTCAAGGGCCCGTCGTCGCATGGATCACGGCCTCCGTCTGTCCGTTGCGGTGGGAGAAAACAGCGTCGATGCGCTCACTGCCGCGCTGCATCGCGAGCACATGGCCTGTCGTGCGCTGCGACCCGTCGAGCCGCAGCGCAGGCATCTGCGCGACGACGCGCCAGCCTGCCTGCTGTAGTTGACGCGTGTAGTGCTGCGCGTTGTCCTTCGCTTCACCTGACATGTCGATCAACCACGTGCGCCCTGCTTGCCCTGGGTCGCGGCTTTCAATATCCGAAACCGTCCGCGCCCCTCGCGGCAGCGCAATACGCGAAGCCTCGACGCGATGCGTTGCACCTGCAGCATCGAGACGCATCACGCTCATCAGCCCTTTCACGGAACCGCTGTCTCCACGCGCCGGAACGACGAGCACGTAGTGACATGCGCCGTCGAGCGCTGCGAGCAGCAGCCCCGACGCATCGCGACGTTCCCGCGCGGGAACATGCGCGTGCGTCCAGAACGCATGGAATTCGTTCGACACATCAGCCGATGTTCCGCTGAACTCCATCCCGTAGACGGACGTCGGTACGCCCTCCACGAGCATGTCGCGGCCGATCACCTGCACATGCGCCGCGCGAACGGGTTGACGATCGCAAGCTGGACGGGCGGCCATTGCGTGCAGCGGCAGCATGACGGCACCAAGGAGAAGCCACATCGACGGGCCGCTCATCGTGCAAGCCGGTCAGCCGGCACGACGTCGGTGCGGATGCGGCCGACTTCGAGCGTATCGATTTCGGGCGCATACACACGCAAGCCCTGATACAGCGAAGGCGTGATCAACGCCGCATTGGCTGCGGGCACGGCCTGCGTGAACAACGCTTCGGCGCGCGGCGCGCCCTCGGGCAGCCATGTGTTCACGAGTAGCGCATTCGTGTCGTCGACGGCAAAGCCGTTGAAGCCCGTCCACAGACGCCGCAGCGCGTTGCTATGGAGGCCCGTTGCGATGCGCAAGGTGGCCGATTGCAGCGCACCCGACGGCAGATCCAGCGTCGAGGCAAACGGCGCGCTGCCTGTTGCCGTCGGCATCGAGCCAAAGCCATTCGACGTGTAGGCATCGAGCTGCGAAGGCAAGTCGGATTCGCGCGTGCTGACGGCGACGTCGCGTGCGTCGTCGAGAAGCGCTGCGCCGCTCGCGTCTTTCCACATCGCAGGCTGTGCGGGGCGCTCTCCGTTCGCGCCAGGGTTTGCGCCTGTCACGACGCGCGCCAGCAGTTCGCGCTGGATTTGCCGATCGCTTTTTTGCACCTGCAATGCGCCGTTGCCGTAGCGTGCATACCAGTCGCGCGTAATCGAGCCGTTCGCGTCTGCGTCGATCCACACGGTGCGTTCCCACGCCGCGTAGCGCGATCCCATCAGCGTGCGATTGCGAATGTCATTGAATTTGCCGAGCATCACGATGCCTAGCAACAGCACGCTCGTCGCAAGCATCGTGGCGACGAGAAACTCCACTAGCGCCTGGCCGGATTGCGTGCGGGCGCACCGTTTCATGTGCTTCTTCATGGCGTTGTCGCGCGAGCATCCGACGGAAACTGCGCGGCCTGCGCAGCGGCGCGCTCTTCTGCACTGACAGACGCAAGCGACGCCTGCCAATAAGGGCTGAACGTGCTCGGATATTCGGTCTTGCCGTCCTCGCGCAACCATGCACCCGCATCGTGCAATGCGCCTGCGAGCCCGTCGTCCAGTGCGCCCGCAGATGGCCGCACGAAATACGCATGCGCGCTCGCCAGCGTGCGCATCGCGCCGCTCGCGCTGCCGCCGTCGACGCGCATGCGGCCCGCGCCGCCCACTCCCGCCGACTTCACGAGGGTTCCAGCCATACGCTCCACTTCGATCGTGATGCGCGGCGCTTCGCTCGCGAGCGGCGCGTGCGCGATGTCCTGATACGGCAGCAGGCCGCCGTTTGCGGTATCGAGCGAAACGCCAGGACCTTGCGTGAACTGCTCGGCCATCGCGGCGGGCACGTTCATGCCCGGCTGCGTGCTGTCGGGGTCGCCGAAGTTCATATAGCCGCCATAGCCTTTCCAGTCGCTCCACGCGACGAACGGCGGATGCGTCATGAAGTTGCTCACGTCGCCGTTCGCGCTGCCGCCGTGGCCCGCAATGGCGGCGTCGACGGTATCGATGCAGGTGATCGTGATGTGCGCGGTGCTCGCGTCGATCGATTGCCAGCCCTTCTTGTCGCTGCGCAATTGCGTGCCGCCGACATGCGCGACGCGAATCGCAATGCGTCCGCCGCCCGGACAGCGCGCACTCGAATCGTCGAGCTGCTGGTAGTCGGGCGCGACGCTGCGCGACGACACGCGCGCTTTCACGAAGCGGTCGAGCGTCGTTGAATCGGTGACGACGTCGGCGAAATGATCGGCGTCGAGATTGCCCGCAGGCGTGACGACGCGCGTGTACGTCTGCCACGCAGCGAGTTGCACGGCATTGCGCGGACTCGTGAAATAGCCGGACGTCACATGCGTGTCGGGCTGATTGCGTTGCGCGACGTCGTTGGCGACCTCGGGCACCGCCGCGAATATCGCAGCGTGATAGTTCGTCTGCGCATCGCTGAGCGCGCGCGTGATACCGCCGATGCCCCGCGCGACGGCGGGCAGCAGCGCATCGAGCGTCGCGCGCACGGGCGCGATGTCGGCGTGCGCGCGTTGTTTCGGCGTGCGCCACAACGCCGGATGATCGGCGAAGGTCGTCACGAGCTGCTCGGTGTCGGGATTGCCCATATACGTGTTGTCGAGTTCGTCGATCCACGACTTCAACGCGACCACCTGTGCGGCGCTCACCTGGTTGGCGACCATCGCACGGTTCGTGTACGCGGAGAAGTTGTAGTCGCGTGCCTGCAGCACAGCCGCGCTGTATGCGGCGGCGTCGGCTGTGTTCTGCAGCTTGATCTTTGCGCTCGTCATCTGGAACGACCCGAAGGCGACATACAGACCGACACCGCCGATCAGCAGGAACAGCAGCGCGGGCACGAGTGCCTGGCCGCCATGGGTGTGCGATCGGCGATGGGACGTGCGTTTCATGATGACGAGCCGCACGCGGCGCTTACTTGTTGTTCGTCGACAGACTGCCGTCGCTGCCGTACGCGCCCATGCCCTTGTTCTTGTCGGCCTGGCTCTTGCCGTCCGTTGCGGCGGCGCGCGCGTCGTTGATATCGGACGTGCTGTCCGTGCCCGACATTTCGTGCGTGAGGCCGGCCGTCTGCTCGCGGATCGCCTTGCCGAACGACGCATATACGGCGATCGCTGAAACCGCGATCAGCGCCACGATGATGATGTATTCGGTCATGCCCTGACCGGCCTGTTTGCGAAGAGGACGCTTGAAAGAGATGTTCATGGGAATAAACCAGAATTGAGTGAACGAAATAGCCGATGCGACTTCCATTGATTGCCTGGCTATTCGAATTCGATTAACCAGACAGGCGGCCAGTATAAAAACGTCAAACTGAATCTGGACTGAGATATTTCCGCATCGCCGCGGCCCGTTTTCCCAATCAATTGCTGGATCTATCCGGCGTCTCGCCCTTACCACACCTCGCATGGCCAACCCGTTGGAAACATCCATTCGCGGAGATATATAAAGGCATTAAGCCTTTCCATTTCTCCTGCAAATACCGGGCAATTTCCTACACCAAACGCCTTCTCAACTGATATTTCGAAGCATCGCTCGCGAATAGATTTTCCCGGCGAATCGAAACCGGCAACGGCGGTTTAAAGCGGCTTTGCCGTTCGATTCGATTTCATTGTCCATTCAAGGGAATCGCGACGCATGAACAAAACTTACCAATCCGTGTGGAACGAAGCGGCGGGCACCTATGTCGCCGCAGCGGAAAACACGCGCGCGCACGGCAAGAAGTCGAGCCGCCGCGCGCTCAACATTGCATCGGCGGCACTGGCGTCGGCCGTGACGTTCGGCACCTATGGCGCGGCGTGGGCGGCCGATCCCGCACTGACGCCGAAGCCGACCTCGAGCGCCGCGAACCTCGCGACGCCCGCGCCGACCAGCGACTTCTTCTGTTTCCTCTTCTGGTGTGGAGGCGGCGGCAATACGACCAACATCACATACAACGGTGTCAACGCGCAGGATGCGTACGCGTACACCTACGACCGCAGCAACCTGAAGTACTTCCATGTCGATTCGACACTCGGCGATTCCTCGGCGAGCGGCGGCGGCGGCGATGCGATCGCTATCGGCGGCGCGGCGAAAGCAAACGGCGTCAGCAAGGACGGCTCGACCTATGGCGCGCCCGGCTCGACGTCGGGTAACGGACCGATCGCCATCGGCGGCGAGGCGCTGGCACGGGGCGCAGCCAACCTGGCCGTCGGCGTCGACGCAACGGCCGACGGCCTGTACCACGCCGTCGCATTGGGCGGCAACGCACAGGCCGCGGACATCTACACCGTCGCCGTCGGCGGACACGCGCTTGCGTCCGCGCAGAGTTCGACGGCGATAGGCGCGCATGCCGCCGCGCTCGCGGGCGGCTCGGTCGCGCTCGGCGAAAGCTCGGTCGCGACACGCAGCAATACGGTGTCGGTGGGACGGCAAGGCGCCGAGCGGCAGATCGTCAACGTCGCAGCGGGATCGGCGGGCACGGACGCAGTCAACGTGAACCAGCTGAACGCGGCCATTGCGGGCGGCAACGGCAACGGCAACGGAGGCGGAGGCGGAGGCGGCGGCAACGTCGTGCTGCCGACCGACCTGAAATATTTCCGCGCGACTTCCGTTCTCGCCGATGCCTCGGCAGCGGGCCAGGAAACGGTCGCGATCGGCGGTAATGCGACGGCGCTCGCCAGGGGTTCGGTCGCGCTCGGCTCCAATTCGATCGCCGACCGCGCGAACACGGTTTCCGTGGGCAACGATCTGACCAACCGCCAGATCACGCACCTCGCCGCGGGCACGACGGACAACGACGCCGTCAACGTCGCGCAGTTGAACAGCACCGTACAGAACGCGCTGACGGGCGGCGCGCTGCCCAACCTCGTCGTCTACGACTCGGCGTCTCACAGTGCGCTGACGCTCGGCGGCGTCGGCGCGCCGCATCCCGTGCAACTGATGAACGTCGCCGCTGGCGCGATCACGCAAAGCAGCACCGACGCGGTCAACGGCGCACAGATGTTCCAGCTGGCACAAGCGACGCAGCAGGGCCTCAGCGACATGGGCAGCGGCATGAGCACACTGGCGCAGAGCACGGCGGCGGCGCTCGGCGGCAATGCGAGCGCCAATACCGCCGACGGCTCGATCTCGTCGCCGAGCTACACGATCGGCGGCCAGACTTATCACAACGTCGGGCAGGCGCTGGACGCGCTTGCGGCGACCAGCGGCGGTAGCGGCGGCGGCTCCGCGAACAGCGTGAACTACGACACGGCCGCGCACAACAGCGTGACGCTCGGCGGCACGCTCACGCACGCACCCGTCGCGCTGACCAATGTCGCGAACGGCGCGATCAACGCGAATAGCGTCGACGCCGTCAACGGCAAGCAGATGTTCGCGACGGCCGGCAGCGTGGCGAGCGCGATCGGCGCGGGCGCGTCGGTGAAGCAGGATGGCACGCTTGCGGCGCCCTCGTACGTGATCTCCGGCGTCACCTACAACGACATGGGCAGCGCGATCAACGCGATCGGCGCAGTCGGCCAGGACGTGCAGGTCACGGCGAAGTACGTGAAGGTGTCGTCGACGGCTTCGCAGGCGCTGTCCAACGGCGTCGAGACGACGGCCATCGGCGGTGCGGCGTATGCGTCGGGCAATCGCGCGGTCGCGATCGGCACGGGCGCACGCGCGCAGTACGACGATTCGGTGGCGATCGGCTCGAATGCGCAGGTGTACGAATCCGGTACGGTTTCCGTGGGCCGCAAGGGCGGCGAGAAGCGCGTGACGAACGTCGCGGACGGCATCAATGCCACGGACGCCGCGACCATCGGCCAGCTGAGCGCGCTGCAGAAGTCGCTGTCGTCCCCGACGCAGCCGGTGTTGCGCTCGGCGTTGCTCACCGAAACCTCGGCGCTCGACTACATCAAGGTCAGTCCGAACGTGATGACAGGCGCGCCGACCCAGGTATCGAGCGATCTGAACGCGATGGCGATCGGACCTTCGGCGAATGCATCGGGTGCGAACGCCGTCGCCGTGGGCGCGGGCTCGGGCGCCGCGCGCGCCGGATCGACGGCCGTCGGCTCGCGCGCCGCCGCGCTCGCGCTCAACTCGACGGTGATCGGCCAGAGCGCGTCGACGGGTTTCAACGCGCAGAACGGCGTGTCGATCGGCTATATGGCGGACGCCGAAGGCGCCAACTCGATGGGCTTCGGCTCGTTCTCGATTGCGGGCGGCGCGGGGTCGGTGGCGCTCGGCTATAACGCGCTCGTGTACAACGCCGCCAGCAACGCAATGGCGTTCGGCACGGGCGCGACGGCGACGGCAGCGAACACGATCGCGCTGGGCAGCGGTTCGATTGCGGATCGCGCGAACTCGATCTCCGTCGGCAGTGCGGCCACGCAGCGCCAGATCATCAACGTCGCGGCGGGCGCGGCGAATACCGATGCCGTCAACGTGTCGCAGCTCAAGGGCGTGACGGCGGCGCTCGGCGGCGGCGCGAGCGTCGGTGCGGACGGCTCGCTGGCGAGTCCGTCGTACGTGCTCGGCGGAACCACGTATACCGACGTCGGCACCGCGCTCGCCGCGGCAGCGGGCGCAGGCTCGCCCGATGCCGTCAAGTACGACACGAGCGCGCACACCCGGGTGACGCTGGGCGGCACGGGCGCAACGTCGCCCGTGAAACTGACGAACGTCGCGGCAGGCAGCGCGAACGCCGATGCCGTCAACGTAAAGCAGCTGAAGGACCTCGGTGCTTCGTTCGATACGAGCGGCAACGTGACAAGCGCATTCGTCGCATATGACGATGCATCGAACGCGACGGTCTCGCTGAAGGGCACGGGCGGCACGAAGATCAGGAACGTCGCGGCGGGCAGCGTGAGCGCGTCAAGCCTCGAAGCCGTCAACGGCTCGCAGCTGTATCAGACGAACCAGAACGTCGCGAACGTGATCGCCGGTTTGAACAACGCGGGCAACACGCTCAACAACATGAACAACGGCGGCGGCCTGAAGTATTTCCACGCGAACTCGTCGCTCGACGACTCGCAGGCGGGCGCGGAATCGGTGGCGATCGGCGGCAATGCGCAGGCGACGGAGTCGAATGCCGTCGCACTCGGCAGCAATGCGCGCGTGACGGCGAACAATGCGGTAGCGCTCGGCAGCGGATCGGTAGCGGATCGCGTGAACAGCGTATCCGTAGGCGCGAACGGCGCCGAACGGCAGATCGTCAACGTCGCAGCCGGCACGCAGAACACGGATGCCGTGAACCTCAAGCAGCTGAAGGATCTCGGCGCAGCCGTCGACACGAACGGCAACGTGACGACCGGCTTCGTCGCTTACGACGATACGTCGAACACGAGCGTCTCGCTCAAGGGCGCAGGCGGCACGAAGATCCGGAACGTCGCGGCGGGTACGGCGAATAGCGACGCCGTGAATCTCAAGCAGCTGAAAGACCTCGGTGCGTCGTTCGACACGAACGGCAACGTGACAGGCGCATTCGTTGCGTACGACGATGCAGCGTCGAAGGCAACGGTGACGTTGAAAGGCGCGAGCGGCACGAAGATCGCCAATCTGACCGCGGGCGCGCTGAACGCAGCGAGCAAGGACGCCGTCAACGGCTCGCAGCTATATCAGACGAACCAGAATGTCGCCAACGTCGGCGCAAATGTCGTCAATGTGTCGAACACGGTCAACAACATCGTGCTCGGCGGCGGCATCAAGTATTTCCACACGAGTTCGTCGCTCGCCGATTCGCTCACAAGCGGCGAAGAGTCGATTGCCATCGGCGGCGCTGCGCAAGCATCGGATGCGAATGCAATCGCGCTCGGCGCGAACGCGCGCGCGAGTGCGGCGAACGCCATTGCGCTCGGCGCCGGATCGGTCGCGGACCGCGTGAATACCGTGTCCGTCGGCGCGAGCGGCGCGGAGCGTCAGATCGTCAACGTCGCGGCGGGCTCGGCGAATACGGACGCGGTCAACGTGTCGCAACTCAAGGACGTCACCAGCGCGCTCGGCGGCGGCGCGAGCGTAGGCAGCGACGGTGCCGTCGCGAAGCCGGCGTATGTGATCGGTGGAACGACGTACAACGACGTCGGCGCTGCCATCGACGCCGCTTCGCGCGCCGGCGGCAGTACGGCCGATGTCGTCAGATACGACTCCAGCGCACACAACAAGGTGACGCTGGGCGGCGTGGGTTCGGCTTCGTCGGTCAAGCTTTCGAACGTCGCCGCGGGCCAGAGCGACAACGACGCGGTGAACCTGAGGCAGCTGAAAGATCTTGGCGCAGCGTTCGATGCGAACGGCAACGCGACGGGCGCGTTCGTCGCCTATGACGACGCGCAGAAGCGCACGGTCACGCTCAAGGGCGCGGGCGGCACGAAGATCACGAATCTGCTGGCGGGTGCGCTGAATGCGAACAGCAGCGATGCCGTCAACGGTGCGCAGCTGTACCAGACCAATCAGAACGTCGCTGATCTCTCTGGCTCGCTCAACAACATGGGCGACACGCTCAACAACCTGAACGACGGCGGCGGTCTGAAGTACTTCCACGCGAATTCGACGCTGGCCGATTCGCAGGCGGGCGGAGCGAACACGGTGGCGATCGGCGGCAACGCGCAGGCGACGGTGGACAATGCAATTGCGATCGGCAGCAACGCGCGCTCGATGGCTTCGAACGCCGTGGCGCTCGGCACGGGTTCGCTGGCGGATCGTGCGAATACGGTTTCCGTCGGCGCGGGCGGCGCGGAGCGGCAGATCGTCAACGTCGCGGCCGGCACGCAGAATACGGATGCCGTGAACCTCAAGCAGCTCAAAGACCTCGGCGCTTCGTTCGACAACAACGGCAATGTGTCGGGCGCATTCGTCGCGTATGACAACGCGGCGAAGAACAAGGTCACGTTCGGCGGCGTCGGGGCGGCGACGCCCGTGAAGCTCTCGAACGTCGCGGCGGGCAGCGCGAACACCGATGCCGTGAATCTGAAGCAGCTCAAAGACCTTGGCGCTTCGTTCGATACCGGCGGCAATGTGACGGGCGCATTCGTCGCCTACGACGATGCTTCGAAGGGCACGGTCACATTGAAGGGCGCGAGCGGCACGAAGATCACCAATCTCGCGGCAGGCGCGTTGAACGCCAACAGCAGCGATGCCGTCAACGGCTCGCAGCTGTATCAGACGAACCAGAATGTGGCGAACGTCGCGGGCAATGTGACCAACCTCGCAGGCAACGTGAGCAACATGAGCGACGCGCTCAACAATCTCGCGGGCGGCAGCGGCCTGAAGTATTTCCACGCGAATTCGACGCTGGCCGATTCGCAGGCGGGCGGAGCGAACACGGTGGCGATCGGCGGCAACGCGCAGGCGACGGTGGACAATGCAATTGCGATCGGCAGCAACGCGCGTTCGACGGCTTCGAATGCCGTGGCGCTCGGCACGGGTTCGCTGGCGGATCGTGCGAATACGGTGTCCGTCGGCGCGGGCGGCGCGGAACGGCAGATCGTCAACGTCGCGGCCGGCACGCAGAATACGGATGCCGTGAACCTCAAGCAGCTCAAAGACCTCGGCGCTTCGTTCGACAATAGCGGCAATGTGTCGAGCGCGTTCGTCGCATACGACAGTTCGGCGAAGAACAGAGTGACATTCGGCGGCGTCGGCGCGGCGACGCCCGTGAAGCTCTCGAACGTCGCGGCGGGCAGCGCGAACACCGATGCCGTGAATCTGAAGCAGCTCAAAGACCTTGGCGCTTCGTTCGATACCAGCGGCAACGTGACGGGCGCATTCGTCGCGTATGACGATGCCGCGTCGAGGAGTTCGGTCACGCTGAAGGGCGCGAGCGGCACGAAGATCGCCAATCTCGCGGCTGGCTCGTTGAACGCCAACAGCAGCGATGCCGTCAACGGTTCGCAGCTGCATCAGACGAACCAGAATGTCGCAAACGTCGGTGCGAACGTCAGCAACGTGTCGAACACGATCAACAACGTCATGCTCGGCGGCGGCATCAAGTACTTCCACGCCAACTCCGCGCTCGACGATTCGCTCGCGAGCGGCGAGGACTCGATTGCCATCGGCGGCGAAGCGCAGGCGGGCAACACGGGTGCCGTATCGATCGGCGCGCATGCGCAGGCCGCGCAGGCCGGGTCGGTTGCGATCGGCAACAACGCGCAGGCGAGCGCGGCGAATTCGGTGGCGCTGGGCGCGAACGCGTCGACGAATGCCGTCCTGACGACGCCCGCGTATCAACCGGGCACGACGACGCTGGCAGGCACGGCGCCCATCGGCGAAGTGTCCGTCGGATCGGCGGGCAACGAGCGTCGCGTGACGAACGTCGCGGCGGGCGCGGCGGCCACCGATGCCGTCAACGTGAGCCAGCTGAAATCGGCCGTCGATGCGTCGTCGAGCGGCCTGCTCGCGGCTGCCGTGCTGTACGACGATGCGACGCGGCGCAATAGCGTGACGCTCGGCGGCACGACGGCCGCTTCGCCCGTCGCGCTGAAGAACGTCGCGGCAGGTTCGGTCAACGCGAACAGCCGCGACGCGGTGAACGGCTCGCAACTGTTCAACCTCGCGAGTTCGACGGCGGCGGCGCTGGGCGGCGGTGCGGCTCCCGGCAGCGATGGGAAGATCGGTGCGCCGACTTATGTGATCGGTGGAACGTCGTATGGCGATGTGGGGAATGCCATGGCGGCGATCGGAAGCACACTCACCGAGCTGGATTCGACGAACAAGTACTTCAAGGTACGGCCGCCTCCTGAAACCGACGACCCGGGGTTGCCCGTTGCAGCGGGAAAGGTTGCCATCGCACTCGGGGCGCTCGCAGCGAGCAACGGAGATTATGCGATGTCCATCGGGCCCGGCGCGCGTGCGCTGGGTGAAGGGGCCGTTGCTCTCGGTCCCGACGCGCGCGCACGATTCGCTCACTCGACAGCTATAGGCCAAGGCTCCTTGACCTACGAGGAAAATGTCATCTCGGTGGGCACGATAGAGGCCCAACGGCGCATCACGAACGTCGCCGACGGCGTGAGTTCGACCGATGCCGTCACGATGAACCAGTTGAACCAGTTGCAAGAGCAGATCGTCCACACGTCCAGCGGTGTTCGCTCGACCTTGCTCGGCGCGCCGAATCCGCTGGATTTCATCGCGGTCAGCGCGACGACCACGACGACCAACATGACGCAGACGTCGAACGACGTGAATGCGTTGGCTATCGGTCCGGGCGCAACTTCGACGTCGGCCAACACCACCAGCGTCGGCACGCTGGCGACGGCCGGCGGCGCGAAAGCCACAGCAGTCGGCGCGGGAGCGGGTGCCGTGCGCGAAGGCTCGACGGCAGTTGGCCAGGGTTCTGCCGCGCTGGCGCTCAACGCGACCGTGATCGGCACGGGCGCATCGACGGGCTTCAATGCGAACAACGGCGTCGCGCTTGGCTATATGGCGGCGGCCGAAGCGGACGGTTCGATGGGCTTCGGCACGAATGCCGACGCCAACGGCGTCGGCTCGATCGCCTTCGGCAGCGGTTCGATGACACTCACGACCGCCTCCAACGCCATCGCCCTCGGCGCCAACTCGATCGCCTCGCGCGCGAACACGATCTCCGTCGGCAGCGACACGCTGCAGCGGCAGATCGTCAACGTCGCGGCGGGCACATCGAATACCGATGCCGTCAACGTCTCGCAGCTCAAGGGCGTCGCGAATGCGCTCGGCGGCGGCGCGGATATCGCCGGCGACGGCTCGGTCAAGAAGCCTGTCTACACGATCGGCGGACAGACCTATAACGACGTCGGCAAGGCGCTCGCCGCTGCCGCTGCGTCGGGCGGCGGCGCTTCGCCCGATGCGGTCTCCTACGACACGTCCGCGCATGACCGGCTTACGTTGGGCGGTACGAGCGCAACCTCGCCAGTCAAACTGACGAACGTCGCGCAAGGCATGCTCACATCCGGCAGCACGGACGCGGTGAACGGCGCGCAGCTCTACAACACGGCCAGCTCGGTTGCGGGCGCGCTGGGCAACGGCGCGTCGGCCGGTGCGGACGGCAAGGTCAAGGCGCCCACCTACGCGATCGGCGGGTCAACCTACAACAGCGTCGGCGGCGCGCTCGCCGCCGTCGATTCCGCGCTCGCCCAGGGCGGCAATCCCAACGGACTCGTGTACGACTCGTCCGCGCGCAGCAAGGTCACGCTCGGCGGTGCGGGCGCGAGCACGCCCGTCACGCTGACGAACGTCGCCGACGCGAAAGTGGACAGCGACGCCGTCAACCTGAAGCAGCTGAAGGCAGCAGGCATTGCCGTCGATCCGTCGACAGGCCTCGTGACCAATGCCGTCGTCGCGTACGACGGCGCGTCGAAGTCGAGCGTCACGTTCAACGCGGGCGGCTCGCCGACGCAGCTGAAGAACGTCGCCGATGCCACCGATGCGCTCGATGCCGTGAACCTGCAGCAAATGCAGCACTACCTGTCGACGCAGATCACGAACGTCACGCCCGCCCTGTCGCCTGCGGCTGTCGTCAACGATCTGCCCGTGGGCACGGCGACGGGCGTGGACGCCATCGCGATCGGCAACGGCGCAAATGCATCGGGCAACGCGGCGATCGCAATCGGCGCGCGCACGTCGACGGCGGGCGATCAATCCGTCGCGCTCGGCGTGGGCGCATCGGCGCCGTCGTCGAACGCCGTTGCGCTCGGCGCGAACTCGGTGGCCGACCGCGACAACAGCGTGTCGGTGGGCGCGGCGGGAGCGGAGCGGCAGATCACCAACGTCGCGGCAGGCACGGCGGCGACGGATGCCGTCAATGTCGGCCAGATGAACAGCGCGATCGGCGGCGTCTACAAGAGCATGCACGACATGGACCACGATAACCGGCGCGGCATCGCGTCCGCGTCGGCGCTGAACATCGTCACGCCGTATCTGCCGGGACGCACGACGCTCAACGCGGGCGTGGCCGGCTATCGCGGCACGGCGGCGCTCGGCGTCGGCGTGTCGCGCTGGAACGAGAAGGGCACGGTGAACTACAACCTCGGCGTGTCGAGTGCGGGCGGCAACAGCACGATCGTCCGCGCGGGCGTCGGCATCGTGTTCGGCAACTGATCCGCTGACCTGACCGGGCTGCGCGGCTGCAAGGGCTGCGCAGCCCTTTCCTGATGGAATCACACATGAAGCATTCTTTGATGACGCGGACGTGCGTCGCGCTGTCGGCGCTCGTCGCCGGCTGCACGTCGACGGCCTCGCGCGACGCGCTGCAGGTGCAGAACCCGACCGTTCTGCAACGCGGTGTCGACGCGACGCAGGATAACGCGGCGGGCGCCGCGACGCCGGCATGGCTCGATCTGTATCGCACCGCCGACAACGCGCGTGCACCCGATTCGATCCAGTCGCGTCTGGACGCACTCGGTCCGCACAAGGACAACTATTTCGGCTTCAAGGCGCAATGCTGGCTCGACGCCGCGCGCGAAGAGCGCTCGCACTGGAATCACTGGGGATTCGTCGAAGAAGCGCTGCGCGAAGCGAGCCGTCTCGCGACGGCGCTGGAAACGGGCGGCGGCCTGTCCGCCGATAATCCCGACTTGCGCACGTCGGCTGTTGTGCGGCCGGATCTGTGGAAGCAGATTCTGGCGGCGAAGGCTGCGCCGGCGTTCGCATCGTGCTCGCACGCACAGCGCCTGACCGCGTGCGCCGAGGTCGAGGTGATTCGCGCGGGCCACGAAGCGTGGACGCGCGATTTCAGGGCGAGCGCGCAGCGCGTCGACGACGTGACGAAGCGCTTGCCGCAGATCGACGCGGCGCTCGCCGCGTGCACGCCGCCCGCCGTCGCGCAGACACGGGAGCCTGCGCCGAAGGTGACGCTGCAAGGCGACGCGACGTTTGCATTCGATCGCGGCGACGTCGCAGGAATATTGCCCGAAGGCAGAGCAAAGCTCGATCAGTTGATACGCGACATCAAGCAGGCGGGCGACGTGACGGCGATTCGCATCGAAGGCTACACGGACAGGCTGGGCAGCGGCGCGCACAACGCGCGGCTTTCCGCAATGCGCGCCGAGACTGTGAAGCGTTATCTCGTCGCGGGCGGCGTCGACGCGCCAATCACCGCGCGCGGAATGGGCGCCGCAAATCCGCTCGCGCAATGCGACGAGCGCAACCGGCAGCAATTGATCCGCTGTCTGGCGCCTGACCGGCGTGTCGAACTGGGTATCACGCGCGGCGCGTCCACTGCGGCGCCCATCCGATGAAGCACTGAGTTTTGCCGAGCCGTGCGGCGGCCTGTGTCATTGCAGGCCGCGCGCGCCGCATGCAGTGCCGCACGCCGCGCCGCACGCCGCGCCGCACGCCGCGCCGAACGCCGTGCCGCACGCCGCGCCGAATGCATGCCCGAGCGCCGTCAGCATCACGCGGGCGCGTTCGATGTCGCCCGTCTGCCCCGCCGCTTCCAGCGCGGCGCAGAACGCCGCCGCGACCTTGTCGCCATACAGCCGTGCGGAGCCCTTCAACCGATGCGCGATGTACGCGACATGCGCGGCGTCGCCTGCGGTGAGTGCATCGAGAGCGGCAACGAGATCGTCGCGTATGGCGTGCTTCAACATCGCCTGCAGATCGTCCGGCGCTTCGGCAAGCAGGTGAGTCCATCCATCCGTCATCGCGGCCGCTCCGTTTTCGGGCTAGTTCGTGAGCCCGTTGGTCTTTGCGTACTCGACGAGATCAACGACATTTTGCAGATCGAGCTTTTGCATCAGACGCATCTTGTATGTGCTGACGGTCTTCGGGCTCAGATTGAGCGACGTTGCAATATCGACGTTGCTCTGCCCGCTAATCAGCCGATGCAACACGGACGTTTCACGCCGCGACAGGGTGGTGCCAGACGGCTCGACGAGATCTGACGCAAAGCAGGTGTAGCCGATCATCACCAGCCTCAGGCTGGCGAGCAGTTCTTCCGGATCGCGCAGCTTGCTGACGAAGCCATGCGCGCCGACTTTGCGGACATGCACCGCGTTAAGCCGCTCGTCGACCGACGAAAAGACCACGATTCGCAAACCGGGTCGCGCATCGCGCAGCTGCGCGATCAGATCGAGTCCATCGCCATCGGGCAAGCGCAGATCGACGATTGCGAGGGCAGGCTCGCAACCCGTCGCCGCCTTCAACCCGCCGGCCACCGTCCCGGCCTCGGCGACCATGTCGAAGTCGGCGGATTCATCGAGCACATAGGACAGCGCGCGTCGCATGACCGGATGATCGTCGACGATCATCGTTCGAAAAGGTCTGGAATTGTGATGAGTGTGGATTGAATTCACTGTAAGAACGTAGGATCTTTCTCACTACATAAACTGAGCGGTCTCTACACTTAATCAGTAATCCGTAGTTCGCCGCTTTGCTAGAATCGTACCTGAATTTTCTCGCAGTGATCCCTCGAAAAACGGCATGTTTTCGGTTCACGATGATAAAGAACGGGCCAAAAATGAAAAGAATTGTCATCGTTGACGACCACCCGATGATACGCGGCGCAATCGCAAGCGTTCTTCGTTCAGATTCCGACCTGAAGATCGTAGGTGAATCTGGCGACGGCGAAGAAGGGTTGAGAATGGTCCTATCGCTGAATCCCGACCTCGTCGTGCTTGATCTTGATTTGCCCAGCCTCGATGGCTTATCGATGATTCGCCGCATTCGCGCACAAGACGATGCCATGCGCATCCTGGTGTTGTCCGCCAAGCCCGATCACGTGATGTCGCTCCACACGCAGCAGGCAGGCGCGAACGGTTATGTCAGCAAGGGGCGCGAACTGACCGAAATGCTCACGGCCGCGCGCACGGTGCTGCTGGGTTTCGACTGCTTTCCCGCGAACGCGCCGCACATGAACAAAGCGGGCGGTCTCGATGTGCTGTCGCCGCGCGAAATGGAAGTGCTGCAGTATCTGGCGCGCGGCGTGAGCAACAAGGAAATCGCGAGCCGGCTCTTTCTCAGCGACAAGACGGTCAGCACCTACAAGACGCGGCTGTGCGACAAACTGGGGCTGTCGTCGCTCGCCGCGCTGATCGAGTTTGCGACGCTGCACAAACTGATCGACTGACGCGGCGCCCGCATGAATCTGCGCCCGTCCGGCACTGCGTCGTTGATCGCTCGTACGTTCGGTCTGCGCGTGCCCATCGGCGCACTCGCGCTGTTCGGCTCGTTCGCGGCATGCGACGAGCCGCTCGCGGGCTCGACGGTGGCCGCGCTGCTTCTGCTGGGGCGCGGACTGCGCGCCGCCGCCCGTTCGCACGACGCACAGCGCGCGCTCGGATTCCAGATCGACCATCTCGACACCTTGCTGCGTGCCGCGCAGCACGACAACGCGACGCTCAAGGGCCGATTCGCGCAAGCGCAGCACGAGGCCGTGCAGAGCGCGCGCGCCGCAGCGCTCGACGACAATCTTCGCGTCCTGCAACGTGCGCAGCGCAAGATCGTGTCGTGCATACAGGCGCTGAGCAACGGGCTCGATCCCGAGACGGACCCGACCCGTCCTCTGCGCAGCGTGGCCGAAACATTCGCGCTGGTCGCACACGATGTGCTCGACAGCAGCGCACCTGCGGACCGCAATATTACGTTCGACGAAGATACCGTCGACCTGCGCGAACTGATCGACGGCGTCGCGCTGCTCGCGGCGCCCATCGCTGCGAGCAGGCAGGTGCGCCTGCAAGTGTGCATCGACCGTTCGGTTGCGGCGCGCATACTCGCCGATCGCGCACGGCTCGGGCAGGTCATATTCAACCTGCTCGCGTACGCCACGGAAGCGGCAAGCCACGGCATCGTCACGCTGTCCGCACGCGCGGAGTCGCTGAACGCGGGTGCGCAGCGCATCGTGATCGGCATCAATGGCGCGGCAGCAAGCGCAGCGAATGCGGAATCGCACGCGTCGCGTTCCAGCGCACATCCGGCAGTCGCGAAGTCGGCGGATACGCGAGAGCACCCCGACCTCGCGCTCGCTCGCGTGATCGCGCGGAAGATGAACGGCGACATCACGATCCTCGAAGGCAAGCGTGTCGGGGTGTGTATCGCGCTGCATGCGCCGTTCACGATCGAACGGCACGAGTGGCACGCGCACAGTCGCGAGCGCCGCTGGGCCTGCGTCGACCTCGACAGCTACGCGGACCGCCAGGCGATCTGCGAAGCGTTGAGAAAGCTCGGCGTTGCTACCTTGCCATCGGACGCGAGGCCGCCTGTGCGGATCGACTTCCGCTTTGTCGAAGCAGGTCTGGCGCCGTCTGCGCATGGCGAGCGGCACCTTATCGCCGTCACGCGCGACGCGTTGCCTGGCGGCATGCGGGAGCACAACGGAAACATCGAACTCTCGCTCAACCCGGTGTCGTGGACGGCTCTCAGGCGAATCTGCGATACATGCGGCGACGTGTCCGGCGCATCCTCAGAACGTGCCGTGCCGCTGCACCCACGGTTCCATCCCGTTTCGCGCCAACCCGTTGTACTCGTCGTCGACGACAACGATGTCAATCGCAAGGTGCTCGCGCGACAGCTCGATGTGCTCGGTTATCGCTGCGTCAGCACAAGCTCGGGCGAAGAAGCGCTTGGCGTGTTGGGCCGCGAACGCGTCGATCTCCTGATCACCGATCTTCAGATGCCCGGCATGAGCGGCGTCGAACTTGCGCGCCACGTGCACGCGTCGTCTGGTGTTTCCGGCCCGACGATGCCGATCGTTCTGCTGACGGCAAATCCCGATACCCAACTGAGCGCTCGCGATCGCGCATTGTTCGGCGCGATTCTCGTGAAGACTTTCGGCTTGAACGCGCTCGAAGCCGCGCTCGAGCGGCTGCATCTCGCCGCGCCTGCCACGGTGCCTCTGGAGAAATACGATTTCACCGCGCTCGATTCGCTCGCTGCGCAAGGCGTGGACATCGACGGCCTGTTACGTGACTGGCAACAGTCGATGAACGACGATCTCCTTCATCTCGATCGGCACCGCGCGTCGGGCGACAAGCAAGGCACACGGCGTGCATTGCACAAGCTCGCGGGCGCCGTGGGTATCGTCGGAAATCACGGCCTCATGAACGCATTGCAGCACGCAAGCGCCGCGCAGGAGCCCATCGACGACGCGTTGCTCGATGGACTCGTCGCGCGTATCAGGGCGCAGATGAACGACCTCGGCGGCCGTGGATCACGCCGGCAATCCGGTAAATGACGGGACAATGCGGACGATAAAAGGCCCGCAGAACGCGGGCCCAAACACCGCGAGACACGGTGGAGACGATCTGAGAACCGTGCGCGGTTTGCGCGGCTGGTCGATGCAGCCCCGGGGAAGGCTGTTCAGTCACGCTATGGATCAGTATAGGGCGTGAATTCGTCAGTGCAGGAGAAAATGCCTGCCTTGACGCTAACAAGTATTAATTGCCGCCGCGCTAACGATAGATACAGGGTTCCTTGCTCAAACAAGCAGTACGCTGAGCTGCGCGTTCAAACGGGCGACCGCTCCCGTCACGACGGGCAGCAAGGTAACGACAGTCGGCGCGTCGTGCTCGAGCGCCGCCCGTTCCAGTTGCATCGCCAGCGCGATCTCGCGCCTGCATTGCAGCATGCTCAGCGAACCTGCAAGACGGTGTGCCGCGCGGGCCAGACCGTCCCAGTCGCAACTGTCTCGAGCAGCTGTCATGTAGAGCAGCGTTGCGCAGTTCGTATCAATCAGCGCGCTCGTCACGTCTTGCGCAACGGCGCGATCGCCGAGCGCGAGCGTGTCGATTCTTTCCTGCAGCGCATTTGCTCCGTCCGTGAGGCCGAACGCGGTGCGCATGCAAGCGGCCATCATTGCTGGGCCGTGGCGATGCCACAGCGCCGCGCAAAATCGACGAGTTCGACGAGCGTCTCGACGCCCACCTTGGTCATCAGGCGGGTCTTGTGACTGCTGACCGTCTTGTTGCTGATGAAGAGCGCGTCGCCGATGGTCTTGTTCGACATGCCCTTGGCGAGCATTTGCAGAATGACGAGCTCCTTGTCGGAGAGCAACTCCAGCCGGCTCTCTTCGACGACGCCTTGCGCGACGGGACCCGCGCATACGGGCGCGACGGGAAACACGCTATAACCCGACATCACCGCCTCGACGCTGCGCATGATTTCCTTCACGTCCTGAGACTTGCTGACGAAACCTTGTGCGCCGGCGCGCATTGCGCGAGAAATGAAGGTGGCCGCGTCGTGGCTCGACAGAATCAGCACGCGCATGCCGGGATGCACGGCTTTCAGACGCGCGAGCACATCGAGGCCATTTATGCGCGGAATATCCAGATCGAGAATGGTCAGGTCGGGCGCATATTGACGCGCCATTTCCATCGCGGATTGGCCGTTGTCGGCTTCGAACACTTCCTGGGTGCCGAGCAACTGCAACAGATGGGTCTTGATAACGAGCCGGAATGCGGGATGATCGTCCACGATGAGTATAGAAGCCAACTGCCATTCTCCAGATTTTCTTCCTGATTTGCGATGCAGCCGCCGATGCGCACGCAATGCCCGTCGATTACCTGCCCTTTGCGCCGATTATTCTAATTCATTACCACGCCATTTATTCTGCGGAATATTCTGCATTGCATATCTTTTTTTGTAAGTGATTTTGCACGATAGATTTCTTATTCGGCTTCGGATAATGCTTGTGGCATGAAGCAGTAAATCAGGCGGGGGAAATGTTTCCTGGATCGGAAACAGGCGCCGCCGACCATCCGGAGAGACGGCTTCGCCCCATCTGGCGCGAGGCGGCTTGTCGCACTTCAGGTAAACCCGCTTGAATTTAACTAACTCGTCAATTAGCATTTTGTGCCATGAACCCGAAGCGCCAACCGGCCAAACCTCGCGGCCGCCGTCCCGCCGTCGAGAACTTCGACGTGCGCGAGCACCTGCTCGACACCGCCACCCGCCTTTTCTCCGAACGCGGCATCGCGGCCACGACGGTCGCGCAGATCGCGGCGAGCGCGGAGGTCACGTCCGCGCTGGTGCACTACTACTTCACGAATCGCGAGACGCTGCTCGATGCGATCGTCGAGGAACGGCTCGCGCCCTCGGTCGGTTTCGTCTGGAGTGCGGCAGCGGACGACTCGAACGACGATCCGTTCGTGATGGTCGGCGAATTCGTCACGCGCCTGTTCGACGTGACGGCCCGCATGCCGTGGCTGCCGCCGCTCTGGCTGCGCGAAGTCATCAACGAAGGCGGCATGCTGCGTGACCGGATGATTACCCGCATTCCGTTCGACAACATCAAGCGCTTCGGCGCACGCATCCGGCAGGCGCAGCAAGGGGCGCGGTCAATCCCGAACTCGACCCGCTGCTGATGTTCAACTCGATCATTGCGCTCGTGATGCTGCCGCAAGCCGCCGCCAAGGTGTGGCAGAGCGTTCGCGGCTTTCCCGCCATCGAGCGCAAGACATTGCAGCAACACGTGACGGCGCTGCTGCTCGGCGGCATGCGCGCACCGGCGGCGAGCGCCGTGCGCAAGACGGTACGCAAGACCGCACGCCGTCCTTCGACAAGGTCCAGCCCATGAAGTCCGTCCATTCCTTCTGGCGCGTCCCGCTGCTCGCGGCGGTCGTCGTCGTATGCAGCGCCCTCGGCGCGTGCTCGCAGCATGCCGCAAACACGTGGCAAGGCTACGTCGAAGGCGAGTTCGTCTATCTCGGCTCGTCGCAATCGGGCAAGCTCACACAGCTCCAGGTCGCGCGCGGCGATCAGGTCACGGCAGACGCACCCGTGTTCGCGCTCGAATCCGTCGACGAAACGGCGGCCTTGCAGCAGGCGCAGCAGCAGCTTGCCGCGGCCCGCGCGCAGCTCGCGGATATCCAGACGGGCAAGCGTCCGCCCGAAGTCGACGTGACGAAGGCGCAGCTCGCGCAGGCTATTGCGAATGCACGCAAGGCCACGCTGCAATTGACGCGCGACGAAGCGCAGTATCGCGTCGGCGGCATTCCGAAGGGGCAGCTCGACGACACCCGCGCAGCCGCCGATGCCGCCAATGCACAAGTGCGCGAGCTGACGCATGAAGTTCAGGTCGCGCGGCTGCCGGGCCGCTCGCAGCAATTGCTCGCGCAATCCGCGCAGGTCGAAGCGGCGCAGGCCGCCGTCGCGCAGGCGCAGTGGAAGCTCGACCAGAAGCGCGTGAACGCGCCCGCCAAAGGCCGCATCTACGACACGCTGTACCGTGTCGGCGAATGGGTGCAGGCGGGCAGCCCCGTCGTGCAGATGTTGCCGCCGCAAAACGTGAAGGTGCGCTTCTTCGTCCCCGAGACCGTAGTCGGCTCGCTCGCGCCCGGCCGCGCGCTGACGATTCATTGCGACGGTTGCGCGTCGGCTGTGAACGCGAAAATCACTTACGTGTCGAGTTCGGCGGAATACACGCCGCCCGTCATCTACAGCAACGAAAGCCGCGCGAAACTCGTCTTCATGGTCGAAGCGCATTCTTCCGCCGACGATGCTCCGCGCCTGCATCCCGGCCAGCCCGTTTCGGTGACGCTGCAATGAGCGCTCCGAACGACACGCGGGAAGGCTCGTTCGCGATCGACGTGCACAACCTCAACAAGCATTTCGGCGACAAGCACGTCGTCAACGACGTGACGCTGCAGGTCGCGCGTGGCGAGATCTTCGGCTTTCTCGGTCCGAACGGCAGCGGCAAGACGACGTCGATCCGTCTGATGTGCGGCCTGCTCACGCCCGATTCCGGCAGCGGCACCTGCCTCGGCTACGACATCGTGCGCGACAGCGCGCAGATCAAGCGCAACGTCGGCTACATGACGCAGCGCTTCTCGTACTGGGAAGACATGACGATCCGCGAGAACCTCGACTTCGTCGCGCGTATCTATCAGATGCGCGATCGCAAGGAGAAGGTCGACCGCGCGCTCGAAACACTCGGCTTGCAGACGCGCGCCGATCAGATGACGGGCGCGCTGTCGGGCGGCTGGAAGCAGCGGCTCGCGCTCGCCGCCTGCATGCTGCACGAGCCGAAACTGCTGCTGCTCGACGAACCGACGGCGGGCGTCGATCCCACCGCGCGGCGCGACTTCTGGGAAGAACTGCACCGGCTCGCCGCGCAGGGCATTTCGGTGCTGGTCAGCACGCACTACATGGACGAAGCGGAGCGCTGCCACAAGCTCGCATACATCGCGTATGGAAAGCTGCTTGCGCAAGGCACCGCGCAAGAAGTGATCGATTCGCAGGCGCTCGCCACGTGGTCTATCCACGCCGAGCGTCTGACGGAACTGTCGGAACGGTTGCGCAAGACGCCAGGCGTCGATCAGACGGTCGTGTTCGGCTCCGCGCTGCATGCGAGCGGCCATGACCACGCGGCACTCGAAAAAGCGATCCGGCAGGTGACGTCCGGCCTGCCTGTGCGGATCGAGCAGATCGAAACCGGGCTCGAAGACGTCTTCATCTACATGATGAGCCGCTCGGCCGACAACTACGGAAAACCATCGTGAGCCGCTTCTTTTCCGTGACGCGCTGGTGGGGCATCGTGCTCAAGGAGTTCATCCAGTTGCGGCGCGACCGCATCACGTTCGGCATGATCGTCGGCTTGCCGATCATGCAGCTCGCGCTGTTCGGTTTCGCGATCAACACCGATCCGAAGCATCTGCACACGGCCGTCATCGTCGGCGACGAGAGTCAGTTTTCGCGCAGCTTCGTCGCGGCGATGAAGAACTCCGACTACTTTCATGTCGTCGATACGCTGCCCGACGACGCAGCGGGGCGGCAGGCGCTGGCGCGCGGCGACGTGACCTTCGTCGTGTCGATTCCCGCCGATTTTTCACGGCGCCTCTTGCGCGGCGAGCGCCCCTCGCTGCTCGTCGAGGCCGACGCCACCGATCCGACGGCGACGCAGGCGCCCCTCGCCGCGCTGCCGGGAATCGTGCAGTCGGTTGCTGACAAGGACATCACCGGGCCGCTCGCGCGTCTGAACGGCAAGCCCGCCGCGTTCGACGTGGAGATCCACAAGCTGTACAACCCCGAAGGCATCACGCAGTACAACGTCGTACCGGGCCTGATGGGCACGATCCTCACGCTGACGATGGTCATGATGACGGGCCTTGCGATGACGCGCGAACGCGAGCGCGGCACGATGGAGAATCTCCTTGCCACGCCCGTACTGCCGCTCGAGGTGATCGCGGGCAAGCTGGTGCCGTATATCGCGATCGGGCTGGTGCAATCGTCGATCATTCTGGCCGCGGCGCGTGTCGTCTTCAACGTGCCGTTCGTCGGCAGTCTGGTCGCGCTGTATGTCGCGGCGCTGCTGTTCATTGCGGCGAACCTGACGGTCGGCATCACGTTGTCGTCGATTGCGCAGAACCAGTTGCAGGCAATGCAGCTCACCGTCTTCTACTTTCTGCCGAGCCTGCTGCTGTCGGGCTTCATGTTCCCGTTCGCGGGCATGCCCGTGTGGGCGCAATGGATCGGCAATCTGCTGCCGCTCACCTACTTCAACCGGCTCGTGCGCGGCATTCTGCTGAAAGGCAACGGCTGGGCGGACCTGTGGCCGTCGGTGTGGCCCGTCGCGATCTTCACGTTCGTCGTGATGGCCGTTGCCGTGCGCTTCTATCGGCGCACGCTGGATTAGGAGGCTCGACGATGAAACGCTACGTGCCGTTGTTCGCACTCGCGCTGTGCGGCTGCGCAGTCGGCCCCGACTTTCACGCGCCCGCCGCGCCCGATGTGCCGTCGTACACGCGCGAAACCCTGCCCGCTTCGACCGAGGCTGCGGGCGCCGCACAATCGCTCGTCGCGGCGAACCACGCGCTGCCGGTGTGGTGGACGCAGTTTCAGTCGGACGCGCTGAATCGACTCGTCGATACAGCACTGCAACACAGTCCGACGCTCGATGAAGCGCGCGCGAAACTCGTCGAGGCGCGCGAGAACTACATTGCGCAAGCCGGCGCAACCGAGTTTCCCGCTATCGATGCCAAGCTTTCCGGCTCGCGACAAAAGGTCGACCCGGCGGCGTTCGGCATCCCGAACGTGCCGAACACGGGGCCCTTCACGTTGTTCAATGCAACGGTGAGCGTGTCGTACGTGCTCGATATATTCGGCGGCAACCGGCGCGCGCTGGAAGCGCTGCTCGCGCAAACCGGCTACCAGACCTATGAACTCGACGCCGCGCGCCTGACGTTGGCGGGCAATGTCGTATCGACGGCGATCCGGCGTGCGTCGTTTCAACAGCAGCTCGCGCTGACGAGGCAACTCGCCGACGCGCAGGCCCGGCAACTGACGATCATTGAAGGTCGCTATGCGGCGGGCGGCGTCGCGCAACTCGATGTGCGCACGCAGCGTACATTGCTCGCGCAGACGCGCGCGCAGATTCCGCCGCTCGCGACGCAACTTGCGCAAGCCGATCATCAACTGGCGATCCTGCTGGGCGCCGCGCCGTCGCAAGCGGATTTCGACGACATCACGCTCGATGCGCTGCATCTGCCCGACACCGTGCCCGTCACGCTGCCGTCGACGCTTGCTCGCGAGCGGCCCGACATTCGCGCGTCCGAGGCACTGCTGCATCAGGCGAGCGCGAATGTCGGTGTCGCGACGGCGAATCTGTATCCGCAATTCGTGGTGTCGGCGGGAATCGGATCGGAGCGCACGCGCATCGAGGATGTCGTCAATGGATTGAATGTCTGGAATATCGGCCTCAATCTGACGCAGCCGATTTTTCGTGGCGGCGAATTGCACGCAAAGAAGCGCGCGGCCGAAGCGGCTTACGATGCGGCGTTCGCTTCGTATCGGCAGACGGTGCTGCTGGCGCTTCAGCAAGTCGCCGATACGCTGCACGCACTGAACGACGACGCGCACGCATTGCAGGCGCGCGACGAAGCGGACACCGAGGCGCAGGCCAGTGTGAAGATCGCGCAGGCACAGTATGCGGCGGGCGGTGTCAGCCAGTTCGGTTTGATCGATACGCAACGACAGGCGCTGCAGACCGCGCTCGACAGGACGCGCGCGCAGGCCGCTCGTCTCGCGGATACGGCAGCGCTGTTTCAGGCGCTGGGCGGGATGACGCCGGAGGGGTCGGCGGAGCAGACGGCTGGGCGCTGACCTTCGATGCATTAAAAAACCCGGCCTGAGCCGGGTTCGCTTTGAGCGTCGCTGTTATCCGCGTCGGAAGAGCCGGATAACGAACAGCAACAGCACGGCGCCGATGAGCGCCGTCACGACCGAGCCGATAAATCCACTGCCGAGCGAGATATGCAGCGCGCCCGACAGCCAGCCGCCGATCAACGCGCCTGCGATGCCGACAATGATGTCGATGACGACGCCGAAGCCGCCGCCTGCAACCAGCACGCTCGCGAGCCAGCCCGCGATGCAGCCGATGATCAGCCAAGCAATGATTCCGTGTTCCATGGTTTAGTGTTCCACTGTGAGTTATAGGAATCGTAGTTGTAGCGCATCGCTCGACGATGAATGTCAACCTTTGTCATATGCATCGGGAGCGCGCGACCCAGGCAGGGGATGAGGTGCTTTGTTTGCGATTCAGATACGGCACCATGTGCTCACTATGTTGACTCCATTGAAGGTGGAGTAAGTGTGGAAGCAAGAACGCGCTCAGTTGTTTAGAACCGCGCGGTCGCTTGCACTCCGGCCGTGACACGCGCAGTCGGGAATCCAGATGGTTTGTAGATTGGTGTTCCCGCGAAGAGGTCGCAGGAGAAGCCCGCGTATTTCGCCGGTAGGCCGCCGCGAATGCCGCGCATGCGGCTAAAGACCAGCCGATAGCTCTCTCGATTCATTTTTATTTGCAGTACAAACTAATATGAATCCGCGAACTTATCGGAACAATTCAGGCGTTTCTGTCAACGTTTGCAAAGCTGCCAGGCAAAACAACAGGAAACGCTAAATAGGCGTTGTCCGGTTGTGGGGTGTCAGCGTGTTGCAAACTGGTTGAATAAAAAAAGCCCGCTCTTGGCGGGCTTGAATTGGTCGCTTTCTACGCTTCACGCTGTCGATACCTACGCCGCCACGGCCCGCGCCGCATTCCTCCCCCGCAACCACTCGAGCGCAAGCAGCAAACAGGTCGAAAACACAATCAAGATCGTCGCCAGCGCTGCAATCGTCGGGCTGATGTTTTCGCGAATACCGGTGAACATCTGGCGTGGCAGCGTCGTCTGATCCGCGCCTGCGAGGAATAAAGTCACCACGACTTCATCGAACGAAGTCGCGAACGCAAACAGCGCCCCCGAAATCACGCCCGGCGCGATCACAGGCAACGTGATGCTGAAGAACGTTTTCACGGGACTCGCGCCAAGCGACAGACTCGCCCGCACGAGGTTGTAATTGAACCCCTGCAAGGTCGCCGCGACAGTCGTCACGACGAACGGCACGCCCAGCGACGCATGCGCCATGATCAGGCCGATATACGTGTTCGCCAGCCCCAGCGGCGCAAAGAACAGATACATGCCGACGCCCACCACGACGACGGGCACGATCATCGGCGAGATCAGGATCGCCATCAGCAGCGCTTTGCCCTTGAAGTTCGCCTTCGTCAAACCAATCGCCGCGAGCGTGCCGAGAACGGTAGCCAGCACCGTCGCCGATGGCGCAACGATAAAGCTGTTCTTCGCGGCCATCCGCCACTCGTCGGAGGCGATCAGATTCTGATACCAGCGCAGCGACCAGCCCGGAATCGGATAAACCAGGAAGGTGCTCGACGAGAACGACAATGGCACGATCGCGAGCACAGGCAGGATCAGATACAGCAGCGTCAGCACCGCGAGCCCGCGCAACGTGAAGTACCAGATGCGTTCGATCGTCGACGTGTGCGGCGCGAACATCGGTTTAGCCATTTTCATCGCGCGCTCCTCAACCCAGGCTCACGTTCGAACGCGTAAAGCGTCCGTAGATCACATACAGCACCAGCGTCGCTGCGAGCAGCAGGCCGCCGAGCGCACACGCCATGCCCCAATTGATCGTCACGTTGGTGAAGTACGCGACGTAGTAGCTGACCATCTGATCATTCGGGCCGCCGAGCAGAGCGGGGGTGATGTAGTAACCGATCGCCAGAATGAACACCAGCAGCGCACCCGCCCCGACGCCTGGATACGTCTGCGGCACATACACGCGCCAGAACGCAGCGAACGGATGCGAACCGAGCGAGATCGCCGCGCGCTGATAACTCGGCGGAATCGACTTCATCACGCTATACAGCGGCAGGATCATGAACGGCAGCAGGATGTGCGTCATCGAGATATATACGCCGACACGATTGAACAGCAGCGCAAACGGATCGTGAATGAGCCCGGCACCAATCAGCGCCTTGTTCACAAGCCCTTCGCTCTGCAGAATCACGATCCACGCAGCCACGCGCACCAGAATCGATGTCCAGAAGGGAATCAGCACGAGGATCATCACGAGATTCGCGCGCCGTTCGTTGAGCGTCGAGATCCAGTACGCGAGTGGATAACCCAGCAGCAACGCGAACACCGTCACCGCGAAACCGATCACGAACGTGCGGCTGAACACGGCCAGATAAATTTGTTGCTCGGGATCGGTCGCAATGATGTGACCGAACGCGTCCTGCTTGTGATCGAGCGCGGCGAGCACGTAGAACGGCGAATACGCGCTGCCGTTCTTCGCAATCGCCTGCCAGTACTTCGCATCGCCCCAGCGTTCGTCGACTTCGAGAATCTTTGCCTTTACCTGCGCGGGCGGCAGCGCGTGGCCCGCGTCGTCGTTGAGCGGCATCGAGCGCGCCGTCTTCGCGACGAGCGAGCGATAACCCGGAATTTCCGTATTCAGGCGCCGGGCGAGCGCACCCATTGCTTCGCCGTCGGCAACCGCGGTGAGATCGGTGGCGAGCGCGGCGTAGGCGGCATCCGTCGGCGCAGACTTTCGGTCCCAGTCGCGCAATGCCGTCACGGTGTGCGGCAGCGCCGCCGCGATCTCGGGGTTCTGCACCGCGCGCGTCAGCAGCGCGCCGATCGGCACGACGAAAATCATCAGCAGAAAAATCGCGAGCGGCGCGATCAGCAGCAGCGCCATCGCGCGCTTCTTCGCTTCCGCAGCCTTTAGCTCGCGCTTGAGTTTACTGGTCGACTCGGGGGCCGGGTCGGCGGCGATCGTGATCGTCGTCACACTGTTCTCCTGCCTTTAATGCAAGCCAAACATGCCGTTGCTCTTACAGCGGCGATGCGGCTTCCTTCAGCGAGAAAGCCGCATCGTTCAACGCGAAACGCTTACTTCGACGCCCACGACGCGAAACGCTGCTCCAGTTCGTCGCCGTGATCGGTCCAGAACGTCAGGTTCTGCAGCACTGCGTTCTTGCCGTTGGCGGGCGAATTCGGCAGATTGGCAAGCGTCTTCGCATCCAGCGACTTGATCGCCGACTCGTTCACCGGACCGTACGCGATGTGCTTCGCGTAGTCCTGCTGCGGCTTCGACGAAATCGTGTAAGCGATGTACTTCTCGGCCAGCGCCTTGTTCGGCGTGCCCTTCGGCATCGCCCAGTAGTCGAGGTCGTAAATGCTGCCGTTCCACACCACCTTAAGATTCTTGCCTTCTTTCTGCGCGGCATCGATACGGCCGTTATATGCCGTCGACATCACCACGTCGCCCGCAACCAGGAATTGCGGCGGCTGCGCGCCTGCTTCCCACCACTGGATATTCGGCTTCAGCTCGTCGAGCTTCTTGAATGCGCGGTCCTGGCCTTCCTTCGTGCCGAGCACCTTGTAGACGTCCTTCGGCGCGACGCCGTCGGCCATCAGCGCGAATTCCAGGTTGTAGCGCGCGCCCTTGCGCATGCCGCGCTTGCCCGGGAATTTCTTGGTGTCCCAGAAGTCGGCCCAGCTCGCGGGCGCCGTCTTCAGCTTGTCGGCGTTGTACGCCATCGCCGTCGACCATACGAAGATGCCGACGCCGCACGTTTGCGGCGCTTCGGGAATCAGATCCGACTTCTTGCCGAGCTTCGACCAGTCGAGCTTCTCGTACAGGCCTTCGTCGCAGCCGCGGCCGAGGTCGCCCGATTCGACTTCGACGACGTCCCAGTTCACATGCTTCGCTTCGACCATCGCCTTCACTTTGGCCTGCTCGCCGTTGTATTCGACGGCCGTCACCTTCGAGCCGCTTTGCGCTTCGAAAGGCTGGTTGAATGCCGCCTTCTGCGCGTCGCCATTCGCGCCGCCGAAGTTCACGACCGTCAGTTCCGCCGCGTTCGCCTGCGCGACGGCGCCGAGCGCGAGGACGAAAGCGCCGACAGCCACGGCACAGCGCGATTGCACGATCTTCTTCATGATGGTTCCTCTATGGTGTGATGGACTGCTTATGACGTTGACGTTGTTGTGTTTCTGCTCACGCGAAAACGCGCAGATGTTCCGGCGCGAACTCGAGCGCGATGGGCACGCCCGGCGCGAAGCCGTCGAGCGCGTCCGTGCCGAGCGGCACCTTGACGAAGCACTCATCCTGTTGCGGTAGACCACAGCGCATGCGCACGTGATCGCCGAAATAGATGAGACCGCGCGCTTCGCCTGCCAGCGCGTTCGCGCCCGGCTTCGACGCGCCCGCCGCGAGCTTCATGCGCTCCGGACGGATACACGCGATGCCTTGCGCGCCCGCCTGCGCGCCACCGATATTGCGCCCGACGAGCCGCGTGCCGTCGATCAGGTGAAACTCGCAGTAGTCGCCGTCGACATTGGCCACCGTGCCGCGCAGCCGGTTGCTGTCGCCGATGAAGTTCGCGACGAACTCGTTGCACGGCGATTCGTACAGGCTGTCGACGGTATCGAGCTGCTGCACGATACCCTTGTCGAACACGGCAACGCGATCTGACATCGTCAGCGCCTCGCCCTGATCGTGCGTGACGTAGACGAACGTCACGCCGAGCTTCTCGTGCAGCGATTTCAGTTCGTATTGCATGTGCTCGCGCAACTGTTTGTCGAGTGCGCCGAGCGGCTCGTCCATCAGCACGAGCTTGGGTTCGAACACGAGCGCGCGCGCCAGCGCGATACGCTGCTGCTGGCCGCCCGACAGCTGCGCGGGATAACGCTTCGCGAAGCCTTCCATGCGCACCATCTTGAGCGCGTTGTTGACCTTGTGCGCGCGCTCGCCGGCAGCCAGCTTGCGCACGGTCAACGGATACGCGACGTTCTGCTCGACGGTGAGATGCGGAAACAGCGCGTAGTTCTGGAACACCATGCCGATGTTGCGCTTGTGCGGCGGCACGTTGTTGAGCAGCTGGCCATCGAGCCAGATTTCTCCGCCCGTCGGAAACTCGAAGCCTGCGAGCATCATCAGGCAGGTCGTCTTGCCGGAGCCTGACGGCCCGAGCAGCGTGAGGAACTCGCCTTGATAGATGTCCAGATCGAGTTGCTTGACGACGAGCGTTTCGCCGTCATAGGTCTTGCGCACACCCCGAAAGCTGACGATTACGTCTTCGGTCTTCATCGTGTCCGTCTCCATCCTTTGGGCAATCTATACGGGTTTCTACGCACATTTGGTTCCACCCGTTTTGAAGAATCGCATCGATTGCGTGATCCACTATAGCCCGTTACGGTTCTACAATAGGGAACCATTTCATAATTCCGGATAGAACCACTTGGACACCGTCATTCTGTCGGACTGGCTTGCCGCGCGGCTCGACCGGACGGCTGCCGAACCCGTCTACCGGCAAGTGCTCGAACTGATGCAGCAGGCCATCCTGACGGGCCAGCTGCTGCCCGGCGCAAAGCTGCCCAGTTCGCGGATGCTGGCATCCGACCTCGGCATCGCGCGCAATACGGTGCTGCACGTGTACGACCAGCTCACGGCCGAAGGCTATGTGATCTCGACGACGGGCAGCGGCACCTACGTCGCCGACACGCGCCCGGACACGGCCGCTGTCAACGCGCGCAAGGTGCCACCCGCGGCGAGTGGCTCCATCGGCGTGGTCGGTCACGTGCCCACCGCAGGCCTCGCGCAGCCCGCCGCGCCCGCGCAAGGCGGACTGTCGACGCGCGGCGCGCGGCTCATCCGCCAGGCGGGTGTGTCGGCCAAGCAGTGGGGCGCATTCATGCCCGGCGTGCCGGACGTCGCCGAGTTTCCCGCACGAACGTGGAGCCGCCTGCAAGCCAAGTTGTGGAAGGAAGCGAATCCCGATCTGCTGACCTACTCGCCGGGCGGCGGCTATCGTCCGCTGCGGCGCGCATTGTCGGACTATCTGCGCGTCGCGCGTTCGGTGAAATGCACGCCGGATCAGATCATCATCACGACGGGCATTCATCAGTCGATCGATCTCGCCGTACGTCTTCTGACGGACGTCGGCGATCGCGCTTGGGTCGAGGAGCCTTGCTATTGGGGCGCGCGCAGCGTGCTGCAATCATCGGGGCTGACGCTCGCGCCCGTGCCCGTCGACGAAGAAGGCCTGAATCCGCGCGAATCCGATTTGCAGTCGCCGCCGCGCATCGCGCTCGTCACGCCGTCGCATCAGTATCCGCTCGGCATGGTGATGAGCCTCGCGCGCCGCCGCACGCTGCTCGAATACGCGCGCCAGCACGGCGTGTGGATCATCGAGGACGACTACGACAGCGAGTTCCGCTACGGCAGCCGTCCGCTCGCGTCGCTGCAAGGGCTCGACGACGCCGGCCAGGTGATCTACGTCGGCAGTCTGGGGAAGATGCTGTTTCCCGGTTTGCGGATCGGCTACATGATCGCGCCGGAGCATCTGGTCGATACGTTTCGCACGGGCGTCGCCGAGCTGTATCGCGAAGGTCAGCTGATGCAGCAGGCCGTGCTGACCGAGTTCATCATGGACGGCTATCTGACGTCCCACGTGCGGCGCATGCGGGCGCTGTACGGCGAGCGCCGCCAGATTCTGATCGACGCAATCACCGCGCGTTTCGGCGACACGCTGCCCGTGATGGGCGACGAAGCGGGCCTGCATCTCGTGCTCGGCCTGCCCGACGACGCCAACGACCGCGAGGTGACGGCGGCGTCCTACGACGCAGGCGTGATCGTGCGTCCGCTCGCGTCGTACTACAGCAGCGAAACGCCGGAGCGGCGCGGCCTGCTGCTCGGCTATGCATGCGTGCCCAACGAGCGCATCGGACCGGCGTTCGATACGCTCGCCGGCGTAATCGAACGGACTGCGCTGAAGAAGTCGGCGGCCATGCCGACACGCGCCGCCTGAGGCTGCGAAGCGAGCGTCAGCCGCGCGTCGACAGATGCATCTGACGATGCGCGATGCGCTCCACCTCCGGCTTGTCGACGCGCTCGATCGCCACCTTCGCCACGCCCGCGCGATGCATGCCGAGCGCCGTCGCAGCCAGATACGACAAGTCGATCACGCGGCCGCGCGCGTACGGTCCGCGGTCGTTGATACGCACCACCACCGATTTCGCGTTCGCCAGCGACGTCACGCGCACATACGAGCCGAGCGGCAACGTGCGATGCGCGGCCGTCATCGCGTACATATCGTAGTGCTCGCCGTTCGCCGTGCGGTGCCCGTGAAAACCGCGTCCATACCAGGACGCGAGTCCCAGTTGCCGGAAGCGCGATGCGTGCCCTTTCGCGCTCGCCGCATGCGCGACGTGTGCAGCGCGATCGGCCTTGTGTCTGGAATCGTCGTGCGATGCGGCATGCGCGTCACAGTGCGCGTCGCGATGTGAATCGACCCGCGCGCCGTGTTGGGCATTCTTCGCGCGCTGGCGCGGCCTGGGATCGGCCGGCTTGTGCTTCGCGCCAGCCGCCGATGCCGACGCGGGCAGCGCACTCGCGAGCAGCAGGAACGAAACGGAAGCTCCGAGGCGCCGTAGCAAAGGGTTCTTTTTCAAACGATAGCTCGTCTTAGGAATGGCATCGGGCGATGCGCTTGGACGGCTTTCTCGCAGTTCCTCGGCCGGGCCGCTTGCGTGAGCACGACGCGCATAGCCAGGCGCCCTGGTTAGCCGGAATCGTTGCGCCGGGGCGGCGCAAAGGTTGGCATCCTAAACGAACGGAATCGCGATGCGTCGATACGCGTATGTCCGATCCGTCATCCTTGACGATTGTTGACATGCACGCGTTCGAACGCGGCAAACATGTGAAGAAGCGTGAGCGCGGCGCCGCATGACGGGCGCCGCTTCTGCGCGCAAAGCGGGCGTTACTTCAACCCGAAATCCACGCGCGTCGTCGCGCCCTTGTCGCCGATACCCGAAGCATCGAGCTTCGGTGCGACGATAAAGACGCGGCCGCTGTCGATCTTGCCTTCGAAGTATTGCTGCACCGCCTGCGCGCGCCGCTGGGCGAGATCGCGCAGACTCGCGTCGGTGACGGGCGCATGTTCGGCGAGCGCGGACTTCATCTCGTCGTCGGGCAACGTCTTGGTCAGGCCGACGAAATTGCGCGGCTTCTTGAAGTCCGAATCCTTGTAGACCTTGGTCAGATACTTGTCGTATTCCTTGTCGTCGACCTTGATCGTCCTGGGATCGACGCTCTCGCCGTTGCCGACGGTGTCCTTGATCTTCTGCTGACGCACGAGCCGGTCGACATACGCGGTGCGCAGCGCCGGCGTATCGACGGCGGGATCGACGCGCCCGATGATGTCGAGGCGGATCGACGGCTTGTCGGACAGCGCCTTGACGATGGTGTCGAGCTTCTTCTGCGACGCGTCGGACAACACCGCCGAACCGGCATCGAACTCGACGTAGCCCAGTTCCTCGCCGTTGCCGCCGAACGCATGCGCGAGCAGCGAGAACGGCGCCGTCACGGCCTTTTGCAGCAGATTCAGCACCGCATGCCAGATCAGCCCGCCGATGCTGAACTCCGGATTCGACAGCGAACCCGACACGGGAATGTCCACGTCGATCTCGCCGCGCGAATTCTTCAGCAGCGAAATGGCGAGCTTCACGGGCAGCTTCGTTGCCGTGTCGTTGTCGACGTGATCGCCGAACGTGAGCTGGTCGATGAAGATGTGATTGTTCGCCGTCAGCTGGTCGTTCGCGAGCTGATAGTGCAGATCGACGTTCAGCTTGCCCTTCGTGATCGGATAGCCCGCGTATTTCGCCGAGTACGGCGTCAGGTTGGTCAGCTCGATGCCGTGCGCCGTCGCCGTCAGATCGAGCGCGGGCTTCGCGATCAGCGGATTGACCGAACCGCGGATCGTGATCGGACCATTGGCCGCGAGTTTCGCCGATACGTCGACGGGCGCCGACTGCTTCGAGTCCGTGCCGAACGCGCCTACCGTGCCCTGAATCGCGATCAGGTTCGCCGTGTAGTTCGGCTTGATGAAGTTGTCGGTGTAGTTGACGCGGCCGTTTTGCAGCACGAGCTGGCCGAAGTGCAGGCGCACGGGGCTTTGCGGCGGCGTCGCCGCCGTCACGGTCGCGTTGGCCGCCGACGCAGCGGAAGCCGGCGCAGCCGCTTGCGCTTCGGACGCGGCAGGCGGGCTGAGCGGAATCGGCTCCTTGCCCTTCCCGCTCTGGTCGCGCGTCAGCGACTGCGGCGCGCCCGATTCGTGCGCGACCACGTCCTTCAGATTCAGCTTGCCTTGTGCGTCGAGCAGCACGCGGCCGTAGAAGTTCGCGAACGTGACCTTGGCGGCATCCACGTCTGTGCCGCGCTCGTCGTAATCCGCCTTGATGCCCGTCAGCGCAAGCGAACGCCAGCCGGCGAACGGGTCCGACGTGGCCTTGTCGATCATCCGCACGTCGACGAGCGCCGCGTCGCCGCGATAAGTCGCGCGCATGCCCTTCGCTTTCTCGCCTTGCGCGAGCGTCACGTCGCCGCTCGCATTCAGCAGCGCGCTCGCGACCGTTGCGTTCAGCTTGCTGCCGAAGTACGGCTCGAGCGCGGCGGCGTCCAGACGGTTCGCGTCGATCTTCACAGCGAGCTTGAGCGGCGTCGCCGTCACGTCGCCCTTCACGCCGAGCGTGCCCTTGCCGTTCACCGTCGCCTGCAGATCGACGGGCAGCGCGCGGCTCAGATCGTCGCTGATCTTCTGCACCTTGAGATTCAGCGGCGTCACGGCGAGCTTGACGGGGTGCGCGGTCGTGTTGTCGGTGAAAGTGGCCGCACCGTTCTTCAGATTCAGCTCGCCGATGCTGTAGTGCCACGCCGGCCCTTCCTGCGCCGCCTTCTTCGCCGCGTGGATCACCGTGCGTTCGTGCACTTCCTCGTGCGGCGGACCAGCGAGCGCGGCCAGATCGATCGTGCCGTCCTTCAGGCGCTGCGCATCGACCGACAGCCCCGTCACGTCGACACTGTCGAGTTCCGCCTTGCGCGCCGCCAGATCGACGTGCCGGATGCTCGCCTTGCCATCGGCGAGCGCGATGGCCGGCTGCTTCGCGCCTGCCGCCGCCAGTTTCAGCGATTGCAGATCGATCTGGCTTTCGCCGATCTGCAAGTCGACGGGCTCTTTCGACCAGTTCGCGCTCAGGTTGGACTGCATGCTGAGCGTGCCGTCGAGCACCTTCGCCGCCGTCACGGTGTCGAGATACGGCTGCATGACGGGCAGTTGCGCCGACTTCAGGTCGATCTTCGCGTCGGCCGTCTTCGCGGCGAGCGTCAGGTTGCCCGTGACGCCGAGCGCGCTCTGCGGCTGGTTCTTGACGTTCGTGTTGAGCGAGTAGCGCGCGGGCGTCTTGCCGAGCGTCGTGAAGTCGTCGAGCGTGACGGCCAGATTGTTCAGCCCCGCCGACACGGGACGCGATGCCGCTTCGTCCTGCACATCGACGACACCGTTGGACAACGCGAAATGCCTGATCTGCAGATCGAGCGGCGGCGCGGCTTGTTCGGCCTTGGCCCCGGCGGCATCGGAGGCCGCTGCGCCAGACGCCGCAGCGGGCGCGCTCGCCGCCTTCGGCTGACTCGCAGCCGGCGCGGGCGCGAACGTGCGCTGCACGCTCAGCACGCCGCTCTTGTCGCGCGCGAGATGCACGGTCGGCGAGTCGAGGCGGATATCGTCGAAACGATAGATGCTCTTCAGCGGCTCCAGCGTCTGCGCCGCCACATGCAGCGAACGCGCGGCGAAGAACGGCGCCTTGTGCTCGTCGAGAACGTCGACGTCGGCGAGATCCGTCGTGCCCGTGATGCGCAGCGTCGGCACCTCGCCGGTCATCGCGAAAGTCACTTTCAGGTCGCTCGACAGCTTGCCCGCCTGCACCGTGACGGGCAGCTTCGACGGCGAGTACGACAGCAGCCTGGGCACGTCGAGCCCGTCGAAGCGCAGCGACACTTCCGACTCACGCGACTTCGCGAACGGCTTCGTGCGCCCATCGATCGCGAGCGGGCTGCCGTCGATGCGCGCGCGCAGCAGCGGCTCGACGAAGATATCGGTCTTCGACGGCATGTTGGCGATGAACGGAATGCCGAGCCGCCATTGATCGATCACGTGCGTGACGCCGAGCAGACGGTCGTCGAACGTGACCTTGCCGTTCTCGAGGCGGATGTTCGAAACCGAGAATTGCGCGGGCTTGCTGTCGGGCTTCGACGGCTGCTTCGAGAACTTCTCGATCAGGTCGGTGAAATTGAAGCGCTGCGCGTCGTAGCGGACGATCGTGAAACGCGGCGAGTCGAGATGCACTTCATCGATGACGGGCGCGAGCCGGAAAAGCGAACTCCACGACGTGCGCACGACAAGCCGCTCGATGTCGACGAAATCGCCCTGGCCGCCGCGCTCGCCGATATGCACGCGCTCGGCTTCGAAATTGAGCGTGTACGGATTGAGCGAGATCCGGCCGATGCTCGCCGGCCGGTCCAGTTGCTGGCTCAACTGCTGCTCGGCGATGTGACGGATCAGCGGCGGCGCCGCGAAGAACCCGAGCAGGCCGAACACGACCAGCACGGCAAACAGGATGAGAACGATGCGTCTTGCGCGCCGTCCTTGCGCAACCTGGCGGACGGTATCAAAGGAGGAAGCGAGTGTTGCTTTGGTGGGGCTTGCCATGCTCGGTCGCGGGTGGGGCGGCGCAAAGCTCGCCGCTGTGACGTAGATCCAGCTTGCCGGAAGTATACGTCTTGAACTTCCGGCAAACCATCAAATGTCATGAGAATGACGACCGTTGCAGGCAAATAAACGTGAGAAAGTGTAAGCGGCCCGATTTCAGTTATGAGAACGTGTCGCGCTGTCATGAGGCGGACACGTTCCGCGCTTTTCGGCACGCTTATCGGCCCCCTTTTCGGCCCGCTTTTCGGCCCACTTATCGGCCCACTTATCGGCCCGCTTATCGGCCGCTTCTCGGCGCACCTACTGACGCACGACCGCGGGCGGCTGCCAGTTGCCGTCGCTGGCTTCGGGCTTCGGCGCGTACAGGCGCAGCACCAGCTGGAAATCGCCGCGCGGCGCGGGCAGCCAGTTCGACGCCTTGCGCGGTTTCGCCGCCGACACGGTCACGTCGACCGAACCATCCCGATTGCGCCGCACGCCGGACCTGTCGCCGACGGACGCGCGCGCCGGCGTGCTGTCGCCGAGCGCGCCGTCCTTCGTGTACGCGGTGACCGACCAGAAGCCGCGCACGGGCGGCACCTGGTTCGGCGCGAAGTGCATCACGTAACGGTTCGCGCCGTTCAGCGCATGGCCGTCGCTATCGAGCGCCACGTTGCCGCGCACTTCGTCGTCCTTCGTGCCGATGCCAGGCTGCGCGTAAGCCGCGTACGCGCGCAATGCATAGTCGGGGCCATAGTTCCCGACGCCGTCGCCGAACCAGCTCCAGCCGTTCGCCGTCAGCATGTTGTTGGGCGGCGTCGCGACACGCGTGCGGCCATCGGCGAGGCCGCCTGCGATCGCGTCGCCGGCTTTCGCGGGCAACGCGACCGGTTCGTCCGGTTTGACGCCGAGGTCCGACAGAAACTTGAGCGCGTGCGGGTCATCGGGCGACGGCGGATTGTCGGGCAGCAGTTGCGCGAAGCGGTCGAAGAAGCCTTTTGCGTCGAGGGCCGCGACCTGCTCGGTCGGCGTGCCCGGGTTCGCGTCGGCGGGCATGCTGCGCGGCGCAACCGACGCCGCCGACTCGTCGCCGACATAAACCGACAACGGCACGACGCGCACGCCGCGCTGCAGCTTGCGGATGGCCGTCAGGTCGCGCCCGCCGTTCGACTGGATCCGCACGTCGAGCCAGACGTTGCGCGTGGGCGCGTCGATACGTTTCACGCCCTTCGGCAAATCGCCCTTCCAGCCGGGCTTCGCGAACGCGACCGTCTGCGCCTTGATGCCGGACATGCGCGCCGTGCCCGGCGTATTCGTCGACCACAGCACGTTGGTCCACATGTCCAGCGCGCGCGCGTCAATATAGCGGCCCGCCGACGAAGGCAGCGACACGATCACCGGTTCATCGCCGACGTCGAGCCACGCGGTCGAATTGAGCGTGTCGATGCCGGGCGTCGGCGGATTGCGGGCGCCGACGGGCGGCAGCGCCGACGCGTGACGCAGCGTGTTGACAGGCGCCTGGCCGGGCCCGGTGCCGACGGCGGCGTCGCGCGCCGCGCCCATCAGCACGAGCGGATAGGCAAACACATAGGAGTCGGCGACTTCGTCCTTGATCCAGCCCGTGGGCTTGGGCGCCACGATGGGCGTCGACGAACACCCCGAGAGGAAGGCAATGCCTGCAAGCGCCGCGCAGGCCAACTGAAACGGAAACTGTTCTCGGCGATTTTTTATCATTCGATGAACCGCGGTCCTGGATGTCATCTCGAGCCAGGACGGGCCCGACCGCCGAGCCCCCGCCCGCGCCAGACTTGCCGAAATGTCCTGACATTCCTTTTCTGATCTCGGGTTTTAACTTATCCGCGTCGCGTCGGCAAGCGATAAGGCGAGAACGTGAGCGCCCATGCGAAATTTGCGGTACGTTTGGTCGTTTGGCGCCACGAAAGCCGCCGTTTTACTCACTGGAGCCGAGCCATGTATGTCCCCGCTCATTTCGAAGAAAACCGTCCTGAAACGCTCAGTCGGCTGATCGGCGAGCATCCGCTCGGTGCGCTCGTGACAGTCGGCCCGAACGGGCTCGACGCCAATCACATTCCGTTCGAGTTCGACGCCGACAAAGGTCCGCACGGCACCTTGCGCGCTCACGTCGCGCGCGCCAATCCCGTCTGGCAGGAAGCGGCCGGGCGGCCCGACGCCCTCGTGATCTTCCAGGGCCCGGCCGCCTACATCTCGCCGACGTGGTATCCGGGCAAACACGAGACGCACCGCCAGGTGCCGACCTACAACTATATGGTGGTGCACGCGCATGGCCGGATCGCGGCGCGCGACGACGAAGCGTTCGTGCGCGGGCTGGTCGCGCGGCTCACACGCAAGATGGAAGCGGGCGAACCTGTGCCGTGGAAGATGGGCGACGCACCCGCCGACTTCATCTCGCAGATGCTCGGCGCGATCGTCGGTATCGAAATCGAGGTGGCGAAACTGACGGGCAAATGGAAACTGGGCCAGAACAAGGCATCCGCCGACCGGCGCGGCGCCGCGGACGCACTTGCCAAACGGGACAGCGATGCGCAGCGCGCGGTGTCGGCGGCGATGCTGGCAGCGCCGCCCGCGCCCGACTGACGCTTTTTGCACGCCGACAGGCGAATCTGAAAACACCCCCTTGACCTTCCCATCATGGGAAGGTCGATACTGGTTCCAACGAACGATACGCCCTCGCGCGAACTGGAGCCCCGCAGCCATGACCGAACTCGCCACACCCCGCGCCACCGGCATATCCCGCCCGGCGGCCTCCCCGGAACTCGACATTCAGGGCATGACGTGCGCGTCGTGTGCGCTGCGCGTCGAGAAGGCGCTCGCGAAAGTGCCGGGCGTGGCACGCGCGTCGGTGAATCTGGCGACGGAAAAGGCCACCGTCGACGCCGACGCGTCCGTCGCCGTCGATACGCTCGTCAATGCCGTGCGCAAGGCCGGCTACGAAGCGCAGCCAGCGTACGGCGCAGCCCCGCCCGCGAGCGGTGCGGCAGCGACTGCCGAGCTTGCCGAACTTGCCGAACTTGCCGAACTTGCAATAGGCGGCATGACTTGCGCGGCCTGCTCGGGACGCGTGGAAAAGGCGCTCGCGCGCATCCCCGGCGTGACATCCGCGACCGTCAATCTCGCCACCGAAAAAGCGACCGTCACGACCAACGGCGCAGTCGGCGTCGATCAACTGATCGCGGCCATCACGAAAGCGGGCTATCAGGCAACGCCGCTATCCGCCGACGACACCACACCCGCCGCCGCCGAAGACAAGGACGCCGCCGCGCGCCAGGCTGTACGCCGCGAACTCGGCGCTGTCGCGGTCTGCGCGCTGCTGACGCTGCCGCTCATCGTGCCGATGTTCGCCGAGCCGCTCGGGCTGCACGCGATGCTGCCCGCCACGCTGCAACTCGCTCTCGCCAGCGTCGTCCAGTTCGTGTTCGGCGCGCGCTTCTACCGCGCCGCGTGGAAAGCCGTGCGCGCGTGGTCCGGGAACATGGATCTGCTGGTCGCGCTCGGCACGTCGGCGGCTTATGGCGTGAGCGTCTATCAGCTGGCGCTGCATCCCGGCGACACGATGCATCTGTACTTCGAGGCGTCGGCCGTCGTGATTACGTTGGTGCGCTTCGGCAAATGGCTCGAAGCGCGCGCGAAGCGCCAGACCACCGACGCGATCCGCGCGCTCAACGCGCTGCGGCCCGATCGCGCGCGCATCGTCGTCGGCACGGAAGAGCACGAGGTGCCGCTCGCGCAGGTGCGCGTTGGCATGACGGTCGCGATACGGCCGGGCGAACGCGTGCCCGTCGACGGATCGGTATTGCAAGGCCGCACGCATATCGACGAATCGCTGATCACGGGCGAGAGCCTGCCCGTGCCGAAACAGCCCGACGACCGCGTGACGGCCGGCTCGATCAACGGCGAAGGTGCGATCACGGTGACGACGACGGCCATCGGTGCGGAAACGACGCTCGCCCGCATCATCCGGCTCGTCGAAACGGCGCAGGCGGAGAAGGCGCCCATCCAGCGGCTGGTGGACCGCGTGAGCGAAATCTTCGTCCCGGCCATTCTGGCGATCGCGCTCGCTACGCTGCTCGGCTGGCTCGTGACGGGACACAGCGCGGAAACGGCGATCCTCAACGCGGTCGCGGTGCTGGTCATCGCCTGCCCGTGCGCGCTCGGCCTCGCCACGCCGACGGCGATCATGGCGGGCACGGGCGTTGCCGCGCGCCACGGCGTGCTGATCAAGGATGCGCAGGCGCTCGAAATCGCGCATCAGGTGCGCGTCGTCGCATTCGACAAAACGGGCACGCTGACGGTCGGCCAACCGTCCGTGACGGCGTTCGAGGCGGCGCAAGGCGTCGACCGGGCGCAGGCGCTCGCGCTTGCCGCGGCCGTGCAGCGGCACAGCGAGCATCCGCTGGCGAAGGCCGTCGTGAAAGCGTTCGACGCGCAAAGCGGCGGCGCGGCGCTTCTTCCCGGCAGCGACGCGCGCGCCGTCGCGGGGCGCGGCGTGGAAGCGGATATCGACGGCGAGACCTACGCGATCGGCAGCAGCCGCTGGCTCGCCGAGCTGAATGTCGCGCCGCAGCCCGCCCTCGTCGGCCGCGCGCGCGAACTCGAAGCGCAAGGCAACACGATTTCGTGGCTCATCAAGCGGGACAAAGCGGACGCACGGACTCAAACGCTCGCGCTGATCGCGTTCGGCGACACGCTCAAGCCAGGCGCACGCGCCGCAATCGAACGGCTGTCGCGGATGGGCGTGACGAGCGCGCTCGTGACGGGCGACAACGAAGGCAGCGCGAAAAGCGTCGCCGCGGCGCTCGGCATCGACGAAGTCCACGCGCAGGTGCTGCCGTCCGACAAGGCGCGCGTCGTGCACGATCTCAAGATCCGCACGTCGAGCGTGGTCGCGATGGCGGGCGACGGCATCAACGACGCGCCCGCGCTCGCCGCCGCGGACATCGGCATCGCGATGGCGACGGGCACCGACGTCGCGATGCACGCGGCCGGCATCACGCTGATGCGCGGCGATCCGGCGCTCGTCGCCGACGCCATCGACATCTCGCGCCGCACGTGGAACAAGATCCGCCAGAACCTGTTCTGGGCGTTCGTCTACAACCTGATCGGCATTCCGCTCGCCGCGTTCGGGCTGCTGAACCCGATGATCGCGGGCGCGGCAATGGCGTTTTCCAGCGTCAGCGTCGTGACGAACGCGCTCTTACTACGAACCTGGCGGTCTTCGCATTGATTTGAATCAAACTTCTACCTTTCAAAATTAAAGGAAGTCGATTGTCCTGCCGATAACAGGAATCAGGCTGCCCTCACGCGTCGCCCGCGACGCGTCAGCGCGGCTCCCTTCCCAATATCTGCAAGACCACACATGGATATCCTTTCTTTGCGCCGCGCCAGCGTGGGCGCCAGGCTCGCCATGCTCTCGTGCGCGCTCGTGGCTGTCATTTTTGCCGCATTTACATTTGCGGTGACGCGCACGGCCGGCACGCTGATCAGCGACCAGGTGCTGTCGCGCATAACCGAGAAAGATCGCTCGATCGCCGCGATGATCTCGCTGTTCGACAAGGCGCTTACCGCGGAAGTCGGCCGCTCGATGACGCTCTTCGCGAGCTTCCTGCCGCCGGACTACGCGCTCGACGAGACGCAGAAGATCGACATCGGCGGCACGCCGACGCCCGTCTTCAAGGCCGGCGACAAGGTGTTGAACAACGACTTCTCGATTCCCGATCAATTCCTCGCTCAAAGCGGCGCGATCGCGACGATTTTCGCGCGCACGGGCGACGACTTCGTGCGCGTGACGACCTCCCTGAAGAAGCAGGACGGCTCGCGCGCAATCGGCACGCTGCTCGACCGCAAGGGCCCCGCTTATGGTCCCGTCGCCGCGAACAAGACCTTTACGGGTCTCGCGACGCTGTTCGGCAAGCGCTACATCACGCAGTACAAACCCATTACCGACGCGAGCGGCAAGGTGATCGGCGCGCTGTTCGTCGGCGTCGATGTCGATACGCAGATCAAGTCGGTCGAAGACGGCATCCGCCAGCTGAAGATCGGCGACACGGGCTACTACTTCGTGATGAATGCGGCGAACGGCGCGGATCGCGGCAAGCTGATCGTGCATCCGGGTGCAGCGGGCCAGATGGGCGAAGAAAACGCCGCGCCGTACAAGCGCATGCTCGACGAGAAGGAAGGCCAGATCGAATATTCGAGCGCGGACGCGACGCTCGGCGAAACGGGCGCGCGGGACAAGTTCGTGTCGTTCGTCACAGTGCCCGAGTGGAACTGGCTGGTCGGCGGCGTCGCGAAGCGCGACGAAGTGATGGCTGACGTCGTCTCCACGCGTAACCGCTTCATGCTGATCGGCTTCGTGCTGGTCGGCGTGTTCGCCGTCGTGTTCCTGATCGCCGTGCGCCGCCTGGTGTCGCGCCCGCTCGACGAAGCAGCGAAGGCCTCGGAGCGTTTCGCGTCGGGCGATCTGAGCGTGCGCGTGTCGGCGAGCCACGACCGCCGCGCCGACGAAATCGGCCGTCTGATGCAGGCCATCGACGGCATCGGCGAAGGTCTGGCGCGCATCGTCACGCAAGTGCGCAGCGCGTCGACCGATATGACGGACGGCACGGCGAAGATCGCGGCCAGCAGCGAAGAGATCGCCTCGCGCATTGGCACGCAGGCCGCCAGCCTCGAAGAGACGGCGGCGAGCATGCAGGAAATCACGTCGACCGTGCAGCAGAACGCCGGTCACGCGGCGCAGGCGAACACGCTGGTGACGAGCGCATCGGAAGCCGCGCTCGACGGCGGCCGCGCGGTCGAACGCGTTGTCTCGACGATGGGCGAGATCAGCCAGTCGTCGAAGAAGATCGCGGACATCACGACCGTGATCGAAGGCATCGCGTTCCAGACCAACATTCTGGCGTTGAACGCAGCCGTCGAAGCGGCGCGCGCGGGCGAGCACGGCAAGGGCTTCGCGGTGGTCGCATCGGAAGTGCGCGCGCTCGCGCAGCGCAGCGCGGCGGCGGCGAAGGAAATCGAAGCGGTGATCGCGGAATCGACGGCGACGGTATCGAGCGGCTTCCGCATCGCCGAGGAAGCGAGCACGACGATGCGCGCGATCGTCGACCGCGTCGGCCAGGTGCAGACGATCATCGGCGAAATCAGCGTTGCTTCGAAAGAGCAGTCGAGCGGCATCGAGCAGGTCAACACGGCTGTCACGCAGATCGGCGAAGTGACGCAGCAGAACGCTGCGCTCGTCAGCGATGCCGAACAGGCGGCCGCCGATCTCAGCGCGCAGGCCGACAAGCTCGCCGAAGTCGTCTCCGTGTTCAAGCTCGGCGGACACAACTAGAAAGCCGCGGAAATGGCGCGGCGCCCCGTGCGCCGCGTCTAGAACTCGACGTCGAGTTCGTCGATTTCGTCGACTTCCTTCTGCGCATCGGCGATCCACTGCTGCATCTCGGGCAGCGCGAGGATGCGCTCCCCGTAAGCGACGATATCCGGATCGAGCTGCACGTCATACGTGACGAAGCGCGTCACGACGGGCGCGTACATCGCGTCCGCGGCGCAACGCTCGCCAAACAGATACGGCCCGCCGTATTCCTCCAGACAATCGCGCCAGATCGTCACGATCCGGTCGATATCGGACTGCGCGCGCGCCCACACCTTGAAGCCCGGAAAGTGCGCTTTCAGGTTCATCGGCAACGCCGAGCGCAACGAACTGAAACCCGAATGCATTTCGCCGCAGATCGCGCGGCAATGCGCGCGCGCCTTGCGATCCTTCGGCAACAGTCCGGCTTCCGGGCGCACTTCGTTCAGGTATTCGGCGATCGCGAGCGTGTCCCACACCTTGATGCCGTCGTGTACGAGACAGGGCACGAGTATCGACGGCGACAGCAGCAGCAGTTCGGCGCGTGCGGCGGGATCGTCGACGGGCATCACGATCTCGTCGAACGGCAGGCCGCTGAACTTCGCCAGCAGCCAGCCGCGCAGCGACCACGAAGAATAGTTGCGGCTGCTGATGGTCAGCGTGTTCGCCATTGCTTCGCTCCATGAAGGATCATCGCGCTGCGATTCGGCGCTCGCGATGCACGATACCGGGCATGCACGCACCAATTCGCGGCACAGCCGGCACCTTGCGCAGTGAAGCGCAAGGGCTATGCCAACGGATGGGTCCCGCAGGTCATTCCGTCGACGCCGCTCGCCGCTTCATTGGCATATGACTTGCCTCTCCTCGCGCCAGGTTCTCATTTTGTGCGAAAGCCATGAATCCGCTCGCTTATCCGGCGTACCAGGCGTTCGCCAACTTCATGCTGCCGCTGCGTCACGGCGCGTCTCTGGTGCGCGGCGCGCTCGACGCATGGCCCGACTACGCAGCCGCGCCGTCTGGCCGGACGCTGCGTGCATCGGCCGATCTGCTGACGCTCGCGGGCCTCACGCATGCGCGTCCGCCGTTCGGTATCCGCAGCGTCGAAGTCGAAGGACAGCCGGTCGACGTGCTCGAAGAGGTCGTGCAGTCCACGCCCTTCTGTTCGCTGCTGCATTTCCGCAAACACGCGTCGTTCGACGTGCCGCAGCCGCGCGTGCTCGTAATCGCGCCGATGTCGGGCCACTTCGCGACGCTCCTGCGCGGCACAGTGCGTACGATGCTCGCCGAGCACGACGTCTACATCACCGACTGGCACAATCCGCGCGACGTGCCGCTGTCGGCGGGACGCTTTGGCTTCGACGAGTTCGTGCAGCACGTGATCGACTTCACCGACACGATCGGTCAGGGCACGCATCTGCTCGCCGTGTGTCAGCCGACCGTCGCCGCGCTCGCCGCCGTCGCGCTGATGGCCGCCGACGATCACCCCGCGCAACCTGCCAGCATGACGCTGATGGCGGGTCCGATCGACACGCGCGTGAACCCGACGCGTGTCAACGAGCTGGCGAAGAGCAAGCCGATCGAATGGTTCGAGCAGAATCTGATCAGCGCCGTGCCGTTCGGCTTTCAGGGCGCGTTCCGGCGCGTCTATCCGGGTTTCGTGCAGTTGAACGCGTTCATGTCGATGAATCTCGAACGGCATCTGGAGTCGTTCGAAACGATGTATCACGAGCAGTCGAAAGGTGACGCGGAAAAAGCCGAAGCCATTCGTGTCTTCTATGAAGAGTATTTCGCAACGATGGATCTGACGGCCGACTTTTACCTCGAAACCGTCGACACCGTCTTTCAGCGGCATGCGCTGCCGCTGCATGAACTGGAAGTGAGAGGACGGCGCGTCGAGCCTTCGAAGATCAGGCGCACCGCGCTATTCACGGTGGAGGGCGAGCGCGACGACATTTGCGCCGTCGGGCAGACGCTCGCCGCGCAGGATCTGTGCGACAGGCTTCGGCCGTATCTGAAGACGCATCATGTGCAGACGGGCGTCGGGCACTATGGCGTGTTCAATGGGCAGCGCTGGGAACAGCAGATCTACCCGCGCATTCGCGCCGTGATTCACGACAACGAGCCGCGCGCCGTGCCCGTGAGCGCGCGCGGCGTGCAACGCTCGATGACGCTCGCGCCTGCGGCGGCGTCGAGCGCCGCGTCGCCGGCGGGCACGACGCCCGCCGCCACGGAAGCCGCCGACGTCGATCTGTCATCCGACGAAGCCGCCACGGAATGAACCCGGATGCAGGCGAGAGTCAGGCTGTCGGACGAATCATCTGGAACATGTCGCCGATCTGCGCGTAGTCGGCCCGATAGCCCGCGCGCATGATCGGCTGAGCGGCGTGCGTATCGAACAGGCCGTCCTTCAGATACGCCTTCTGGATATGCACGCCGACCACCTGGCCGAGCGCGAGCCAGTTGTCCATCGGCACGCCGTTCAGGTCGTGCAACTGCACGACTTGCAGCAGCTTGCACTCGAGCGCAGCCGGCGATTCGCCGACATGAGGCACCGTCACGTTGCGCCCCGCGACGGCCGTGAGGCCCGACAACGCGAACTCGTCGACTTCGGGTCCGACAGGCGCGGACGTGCGGTTCATTTGCTCGGCGAGCGGCCGCGTCGCGAGATTCCAGACGAATTCGCGCGTCGCTTCGATGTTGCGGATGCTGTCCTTGCGGCCCTCGCTGGAGAAACCGATGATCGACGGAAACGTGGCAAATGCGCCGAAGAAGCTGTATGGCGCAAGATTCAGCTGGCCGCTCGCCGAGCGCGTCGAAACCCAGCCGATCAGGCGCGGCGCCACGATCGCCTTGAACGGGTCATGGGGCAGACCGTGGCCTGCGGCGGGATCGTAGAAATAAACGTCCGACATGATGTCGCTCTGGTTGGGGTTCACGATGTGCGGCGGCGCCGCGTTCCTGGCTCAGCTCTTTCCGTTCGACTGGATCACGCGCTTGCGTCCTGCCTCGACCTTCGCGGCCTGCTCGTCGTCCCAATCGTAAAAGCCCGCGCCGCTGCATACGCCGACACGGCCCGCCTGCACCTGTTCGCGCAGCAGATCGAGCACGTCTTCGTCCTTCGCAAGTGCGGGCACCAGGTGACTGCCGATATCGACGAACGTGTCGAGGCCGCCCATGTCCGCGCCGTCGAAGGGTCCGACAATGCCCCAGCGCTTGCCGGGGCGACGACTTCATCACGCGGTCGACGACATCGGGTTTCTTGCTGTGTTGTCGGCCGAAACCGGCAAGCATAGCGCAGCACAGGGTATCTCCGACGCCGGATGCGACAAGGCCGGCGCGCTCGTGCGAGCGGCCGGCCCTGATTCATCGTCACGACGTCGGTTCAGACGCCGCGATGCGTGCCGTCAGCGCATCAGTATCAGTAGTAGCGCGCCGGCGGCGGACGGTGGCCATGATCGTGGTACGGGTCACGCTCGTGCGGGTGATGACGCATCCATTCGTCGTGTGCCCAGTAGCGGTGACCATCCCAGTAACGGTCGCCGTGCCAGCCGATATTGACCTGCACGCCGACGGGCATCATGTGCGGCTGCGCGTAGTCAGGTGCGTGCTGCGCGAAGGCGCTGCCGGCGCCGAGCAGAGCACCACCCGCGATCAGCACGGCGACGATCGAACGCGAAGTCTTCTTAAAGGCATTCATGGCTATTCTCCCTTTCGAGTTTCGTTGCGAGCGACGGCTGGTTCGACCAGGACGGTCTTGAGATTTACGCCGTTCGCTTGAAACCCACTTTAGCGGCGCAGAACTTTCACAGACGTGAGGACTTGTAAGCGCACATTTCACAAACAGTCGTCGTCGGACGGTGGTGGCCGCGGGGATCTGCCGCGTTTTCAGAAGGCCGCATGCGGGCAGGTTTTCCATGACGGCCCGTTTCGGTTAAAGCCGCCGTTACATTCATTTCGGTCGCGAAATAATGAGCGGCAGATTGTGACGACGCGCGCGACGACGTAAGCGCGATTTCCCGGCTGAAAAAACAAAGCCCGGCAAGGCCGGGCTTTTCAGTTCGCCGCTTCTGGATGGCGGCGAGATGCGCAGTGCAACGTCTTTTTGTTTCGACGTCTAGCCGATTAGTCGGTCAGACGGATGCCGAACAAGGTTGCTTGGGACTTGCGAACACGCTCCGCTTCGCGATGACGTGCTTCGTACGAATAATCCGAATCCAGAGGCAAGTGAGGCGACGCGAAGAGGTCGCTAACCTTTTGGAACAGCGCGAAAAGATAGTTCATGGCGACTCCCGGTTGGTTGGTGATTCAGGGTTTTCCCTTAAGAAGAAGTATAGGGTTTTCCCTAGATATTCGCTAGTGCAATGCAGCAATTTTTTGATGTGGTCGTTCGCCGCAGGGCGGATTCATCTGTATTGCATCGCAGCATCACGATCGGATGTGCCTTCCAGACCTGCCCCTGTTTTGGAAAACCTCGATGCGTGAATACAACGGCCGCCTCTTGCCGGTCCCAAGCGCCTCAAAAAACAGACGGTTAGTTGCTTTCTTAATCTCAAATGCGGTGAGGAAGGCCAGCCGCCCGGACGAGCAGCTGGCTTCGAGAGACTTAGTGAGTGTGCGCTGACTTACGCTGTTGAACGTGGTGCGCGCGGCTGGTGTGCGCTTCCGCGGGCCTGGCAGCCGGCGCTGCCGGCACGGGTGCAGGCGCCACGGGCGCGGGAGGCTGAGCGCTGACGGGAAGGCTCGTCGTCGACGAATCGGTGTCGAGCAATGTCGCCAGCGTGGCTTGCTGATTCAGCAGCATCTGCTCGATGCGCTGTTCGTGCGCGGTCGACTGACGCGCGAGGCGAAACAGCAAGATCGTCTGCGTGATGCCGATCGCGATCGACATCAGCAACGCGCACACGACGATCGTCAGCATCCATTTCATGCGCCGCGTGTGGTCAGCAGCGGCGCGGCGCTGATCGGCGATCACCCCGTAGAGCGCATCGACGGTGTCGGCGAACGCGGTCGCGCGGGCGTGATCCAGCTCGGGCGTCGCACGCTGCACGTGTGTCTGCGGCGGCGCGAAGTGGCCAGCAGCACGCGCGGGTTGCGCGACTGACGCGGTCGTGCTGACGCCAGGCGTGGACGCATCGGAAGGCGCACCCGGCGCGTCGGCCTCATCTGCCGACGTCGCGGATTGGTCAAAAGCGGGCGCTGCGGGACGCTGCTGTGCGCTGTCCTCTGCCGGAGACTTCGCGTTTCGGGCATCCGCGGAATCGTTCGGGGGCGGCACCTGACGCAGCGCCGCGACGCTGCGCGCGACGCTCACGGCCGCCAGCGACGCAGCCTGTGCCGGCGCATCCGGTTTCGCGGCGGTATCGCTGTCGACGGAAACGGGCGCCGGCCCTTCGCCGCCGTCCGCGCCGGTATCGATCACCATCTGCCTGTTGTGCGGATCAGCAGCCGCCGACTGATCTTTCGACGCTGCCGCGCCCCGCGCCGCACGCGCACCCGCCTTGCCTTCCGCCGAACCCGCCGCAAAACCGACGCCATCCGGCGCCCCGACAGCCGCCAGCACGACATCGGGCAGTTCGAAGCCCTGCAGCGTGCCTTGTCGCACATCGATGTTGAGCGCCTGCTGCTCGGCGCGCGCGGTGTCGTCGGGGAAGAGGTCGAGGGTGCTGACGTCGCGCGCGGCGTCGCTCAGTTGCGCGAGGCGTTGTGCCGAGCGCGCGGCGCGGGCCAGCTTGTTTTCGGTTTCGGGTGAGACGGTCGATGCGCGCGGCTTCTGCGAACGGGCGCGCGCCGGACGGGCAATCGTGGATTCTGCGGAGTCGGCCATGTAGGAAAAGCGGGAACGCAGCGTTCGTCGCCTGTCAGGGCGGCCGTCACCACTGCCATCGGTGTTTTTCTAGAGCCGGCATTGTCTCACGCAAAGAGGGACACAGAAACGAGCGGAGCGGCCCCAGACGGCTTTTCACGCCGGTTCCCCGTTGTCCCGAAACTCCTTCACGCCCGGCAGCGCGCGCAACTGCTCGCAAATCGCCTTGATTTCCAGCGACGACACACGGTGCAGCGTGATCATCACCTCATCCATCTGCGGATCGTCGTCGCTCTGCTGCATCACGAACTGCTTGACGCGCGGGCTCGCCGGGCCGAGCGCTTCGTGCAGCGAATGGAACGTCATCGCGCCGCGCTCGACCAGCAGCGTCAGCTGGCGCCGTTGCTTGACCGTGATGAAGCGCTTCTCGATCGGTTTGATCCCGGCCAGGATGATCCGCACGATGATCGTCGCGGCAATCGACGCGGTGTACAATCCGCCGCCAACGGCCAGCCCGACGGCAGCGACGGACCAGAGGCTCGCGGCTGTCGTCAGGCCGCGGATGATCTCGCCGCGCAACAGGATCGAGCCGGCGCCGAGAAAGCCGATGCCGGACACGACCTGCGCGGCGACCCGCGACGGGTCCAGCACGACGTGATCGGTGCCGGGCACATCGGCAAAGCCGAATGCCGACACGATCATGATCAGCGCCGAGCCGACGCACACGAGCATATGCGTGCGCAGTCCCGCGGCCCACGAAAGCCGCTCGCGTTCGAAGCCGATCACGCTGCCGGGCACCGCCGCGAGCACGAGCCGGGAAATGAGTTCCATATTGGTGATCAAATCGTTCTCCCCGTGATGTCGCCGATTCACGTTGCCTTACGGGGCTTCGGCAGCGATGCCCGGTGTACGCGGATTGCCTTATGCTGAAAGCCCGGCGCGTGCGCCATTCATCCTTCTTTCGACGTCCGCACCATGAACGCAACCGCCACTACGCCTGAACTTGCAGCTGCGCTGCGCGACCACTTTGCGCGCGTCATCCTGCCGATCTGGCGCGGACCGGGGTTCAACGCGGCGCTCGGACTGCCGTATGAAGCCGTCGGCGCCGACGGACGCACGCCGCTGCCCGCCGCCCGCTATCGCGCGATGGCCTGCGCCCGGCAGATGTTCGTCTTCGCGCTCGCAGGCGAGATGCAGCATGCGCGGCGTCTGTTCGAGTCGCTGAACCGTCTGTTCCGGGACAGCACGCATGGCGGGTGGTTCTACAGCGTAGACGCACACGGCTTACCGCTCGACACCACCAAGGATCTGTACACGCACGCATTCGTCGTGTTCGCGTGCGCCGAGTACGGCGCGCGCTCGGGCGATGGCGATGCGTTGCGCATCGTGCACGAGGCGTCGTCGCTGATCGAAGACCGCTTTGCCGCCGGCCAGGGCTTGCTGCACGCTGCCCTCGCCGCCGATTTTTCGACAACGGGCGGCATGCCCTTGCAAAACCCGCTGATGCATCTGACGGAGGCCTGGCTCGCAGCGCGCGCGGCCACGGGCGATGCCGCTTTCGATACCGCGCTCGCCAAGCTCGGCACTGCAATCGCGCGCACATTCGTGCATGAACCGACGGGCTGCATCGCCGAACTGCCCGTAGGCAGCGCGGACAACCGGCTCGAGCCGGGTCATCAGTTCGAATGGTTCTGGCTCGTGCAGCAGGCGGGCGACGTGCTTGCCGGTTCGGGTCTGCGCGACGCGCTTGCCCGAGCATTCATGTTCGCGCATGAACGAGGCATCGACGCCGCGACGGGCGGCGTGCATGCGGCACTCGACGAAGCGGGCGACGTCAAGGATTCAACGCAGCGCATCTGGGCGCAGACGGAGTATCTGCGCGCGCTGGCCGTGCACAACGACGCTGCCGTGCGCGCCGTGCTGCCGCAGCAGATCGAACGGTTCCGGACGCGCTTTCTGAACGCGCAAGGCTGGGTCGAAAGCAAGACACAAACGGGCGAAGTCTCGCGCGAAGACATGCCGTCGACGACGCCGTATCATCTCGCGACCGCTTACGCAGCGTTGCCCGGAGCCTGACCGGACGCAACGGCGCGCAGAAAGACGAAAGCCCGCGAAGCATGTCGCTTCGCGGGCTTTTTCATGTGGGTTTCTGCGCGATGCCGCCCGTCAGACCGTCAGCGGCGCACCCATCGCAGGCTGCAGCGCGGCGCGCGCACGATGCGAGTTCAGCACGACATCGGAAATCTCGAACGACGAGACGGCGTCCTTCAGCTGGCGCGTCTGCTGATGCAGCGACGACGCTGCCGCCGCGGCTTCCTCGACGAGCGCCGCGTTCTGCTGCGTCATCTCGTCCATCTGCACGACGGCCTGATTGACCTGCTCGATGCCCGTGCTCTGCTCCAGCGACGACGCGCTGATCTCGGCCATCATCTGCGTGACGCGCGAAATCGAATCCGATACGTTGCGCATCGCTTCGCCGGCACGCTCGACCAGCACCGAGCCGCCCTGAATTTCGGCGACCGATTCGCTGATCAGCTCCTTGATTTCCTTCGCCGACTGCGCGCTGCGCTGCGCGAGCCCGCGCACTTCGCCTGCGACCACGGCAAAGCCGCGTCCCTGCTCGCCTGCGCGCGCCGCTTCGACGGCCGCGTTCAACGCGAGGATGTTGGTCTGGAAGGCGATTCCGTCGATCACCGTGATGATTTCGGCAATGCGATCCGAACTCTGCGCGATGCCCTGCATCTTCGAGACGACCTGGTTGACGACATTGCTGCCGTGCGACGTTGCATCGAGTGCCGTCTCGGCCAGCGCGTTCGCTTCGCGCGCGTGGTCCGCATTCTGGCGCACCGTTGCCGTCAGTTCTTCCATGCTCGATGCCGTTTCTTCGAGCGACGCGGCCTGATTTTCGGTGCGCGCCGACAGATCGGCGTTGCCCGTGGCGATTTCGTCGGCGCCGATGTAGATCGAATCCGCCGCTTCGCGCACGGTCTTCACAGTGCGCGCGACGCTCGCCTGCATCACCGACAGACCCGAGAACAGACGGCCGATTTCGTTCGTGCCGCGCTCTTCGATCGGCTGGTTCAGACGGCCTTGCGCGATGCGCTCGAAATGGCGGCCCGCTTCTTCCAGCGGCCCCACGACGCCGCGCCGCAGCGCCACGTACACGCCCGCCGTACCCGCCAGCAGCAGCGCGATGATCACGATGCCGACCGAGCGGAACAGCGTCTGATGCGCGTCGATCGAATCGAGCGACTCACGGCCCGTTGCATCGCCGAATTGCGTAAAGGTGTGCAGTTCCGCCAGATATGCGTCCTGCATGCCTTGCGTGGGCTGATCGAGGAACGCCTGGATGTTGCCGGCGTCGAGGTATTGCGCCAGTTCGCCGAGCGCCGTGTGGATTTTCTGGTACTTCTCGTTGAGCGCGGCAGCGCGCGCGCTGTTTTCGTCGTTGAGTTTGGGGGCGTTCATGAACGCCGTGAACGAGCGGTCTGCGGCGGCGAGCTGCTCGCGCGCGTGCTGGACCATTTCGGTCGGTACGGTACCGCCGCGCACCATCCGCGTGCCGGCGCGCGACAGGTTGATACGCGCGTCCATCAGGTTCTGCGTCGTCTCATTGACGGCATTGACCTGACGCAGCGCGACGTTCGCGAGGTCCTGCACGTCGTCGTGCGTGCGGGTCATCGACCAGAAACCGAGCCCCTCCGTCACCAGCTGGAAAATACAGAACGCGGCTAGAACGCATAACAAGCCGGAAGCGACTTTGATCTTGCTGAACATCGAGACACCTGAATTGCTGAATTGCTGAAGGAGGACGGGCATGCACCCGGGTTTACGGCAGTGCTTTGGGGCAGCTTGAGCGTCGAACGAGAAAATTCCTGACGTGTAAGCATTTCGGAGGCTTACGCACGGCGTTTGCGTCGTTTTGCACAATAATCGGTGCGCGATGCTTCGAATTCCCTTGACGTGCCGCATGAGCGCTTCCTAGAGTGGGGACATCGGCACGCGGGCTGCACCCGAAGGAACGACGATGACAGATCTACTCGACCGGGCGCGTGGCGCGTTGCACGCCCAGCCGTTCAGCGTGTTGCTCGGCACGGAGTTGATGTATGTGGGCGCGAACGAGCTGACGCTGTGTCTGCCGATCCGCGACGAGTTGCGGCAACAGCATGGCTTCGTGCATGGCGGGGTGATCAGCTATCTCGCCGACAATGCGCTGACCTTTGCGGGTGCTCTTGCGCTTGGGCCAAGAGTCGTGACGGGTGAATACAAGATCAACTATCTGCGGCCGGCTGTGAACGGGGTGCTGATGGCTCGCGCCGAAGTGGTTTATGTTGCTCGCCAGCAGGCGACTTGTCAGTGCGATGTCTTTGTCACCGATGGGGATAGGGAACGGCTTATCGCCGTCGCGCAGGGGACTATTAATCGGATTGGGGATGGGGTTGAGCAGGAGTGAGGTTTTTTGTCTGCGACGCAGTCGCCATTATTTGATTTTTCGGTTTTTTCGTTTTTTGGTTTTTGGTTTTTGCTGCGCTGGCATCCGCGAATTCGTATCGGTGCCTCACGCGTTGCCCCTGTGCGGGGCGGCACTTACTTTCTTTGCCGCCGCAAAGAAAGTAAGGGAATCTCTGCAAAAGTCCTGGCATTGACGTGAGCTTGGACTATCCTGGGATCAGGAGAATTCATGGAGTGGCGTGATGACACAACTTGGTCTTGGTCTGGATCTGTCGACGAAGCGCACCCGTAAGCGCGAGTTTCTCGATGAGATGACGCGCGTGGTGCCGTGGCAGAAGCTGATTGCGCTCATCGAACCGCACTATCCGAAAGGCAAGACTGGCCGCCCGCCGTTTCCGATCCAGACGATGCTTCGCATTCACTTCCTGCAACAATGGTTCAGTCTCTCGGACCCGGCGATGGAGGAGGCGCTGCACGACATCCCGCTGTACCGGGAGTTCGCGCTGCTGGGCACGGGTATGACGCGGCTGCCTGACGAGAGCACGATCCTGCGATTCCGGCACCTGCTTGAGGCCCATGAGCTGTCGGCCAGAATGCTGGCGACGGTCAACGAGATCCTGCAGGCGAAGGGCCTGATGCTCAAGGTGGGCTCGGCGGTCGACGCAACGCTGATTTCGGCACCCAGTTCGACGAAGAAGGCTGGCACGCGAGACCCCGAGATGAGCCAGACGCAAAAGGGCGGTAGCTGGTACTTCGGTATGAAGGCGCACATCGGAGTCGATGTGGAGTCGGGGCTGGTGCATACCGTGAAGTGCACGCCGGCGAATGTTCACGACGTCACGGTGGCGCATGAACTGTTGCACGGCGACGAGCAGGTTGCGTTTGCCGATGCGGGCTACGTGGGCATCGAGAAGCGGGGCGAAACGGGGGCGGTCCAGTGGCACGTGGCGATGAGGCCGAGCAAGCGAAGAAAGCTGGACAAAAGCAAGCGGCTGGACAGAATCTACGAGAAAGTCGAGCGGCTCAAGGCGGGCGTGCGGGCGAAGGTTGAGCACCCGTTTCGGGTGCTCAAATGTCAGTTCGGCTATCTGAAGGCGCGGTATCGGGGACTGGCGAAAAACACGGCGCAGATCGAAACGCAGTTCGCGCTGATCAATCTCTGGCTGGCTCGCGGGGTGCTCGGTAAAGCGAAATGAAGGGCGAAGACGCCCCCCAAAGGCGCAGCGTCCATGCGCAAGATGCGACCGGCATCGGTTCAACACAGCGTGAATGAGGACGCGAATTCCACTGCGCGCGTGCCAGTTAAAGATCCCAGGCAGAAAACGGGTTGTTCAGACCTTCCTAAGCAAAGAAAGCGGGCTAACACCGCCAGTACTAGTGGCTGCCTGCGGGCCCCCCACGGGTCCCGCACTCCACACGGCATCGCACTGTCTTACGTCCGTTGCCAGCGTGCTAACTCACGCCTCACCCGCTTCGCATGCCCGCGTCACGGACCGCGTTACCAGGAAGTCCACGGCCGCCCAGGTGGCAAACGGTGTGTAGGCTGTCGCGACGGAAATGCACCACTCCGGACTGAAAAGCGGGATCGGTGTCGTAGAAGCGCGAACGCGTAAGGTGCGAGGACCTACACACCGTTTGCCACCTGGGCCGCGCAGACGGATCGCTGCCGCTGGCTGTGCTATGAGAGATTGGAGAGGGTGAGGCGCTTGTTAGAGGCGCTGGCAACCATCGACAAATAGCGTGATGCCGCCTGAAGTGCGGGACCCGTGGGGGGCCCGCAGGCAAATACAAGGATTGGCGGGGTGAGCGGCTTTCTTTTGCCTACTTTTCTTTGCCGCTGCAAAGAAAAGTAGGTGCTGCCCCGCACAGGGGCGACGCCTGAAGCACGGATATGAATTCGCGGATGCCAGCGAAAAGCAAAAACCAAAAACCAAAAACGAAAAACGAAAAACCAAAAACTAACGCGCAATATCGCGCAGATATCCAGAAACCCGTTCGAGACCTCGAACCAAAACATCACGACTATTCGTGTACCCAATCCGAACATAACCTTCGACATCAAGCGCGCTGCCAGGCGTAAACATGACCCCGGTCTTCTCAAGCAAAGAAACACAAAACTCGCGCGAAGGCATATCGACATCAACGCGCACAAGAGCAGTCGTTCCCGACCGTGGCTTCACATAAGAAAGCAAAGGCTCCTTGGCAATCCACGCATCGAGCACCGCAAGGTTGCTCCTCAAAATCCCGTGATTGCGTTCAAGAATCGCCTTGCGATTTTCCAGCGCAATCGACGCAAGCAGATCATTTAACATCCCAACACTAATCGTGTTGTAGTCACGATGAATCTGCACGCGATGAATCAGTTCGACAGGCGCGACGATCCAGCCCACGCGCAAGCCCGCAAGCGACCAGGTCTTCGACATGCTGCCCGTGCTAATGCCCTTTTCGTACACGTCCGCAATCGATGCTGTAAATCCAGTACCTTCCTGATCCGTACCGCGATACACCTCGTCACTCAGCACATACGCGCCGCATGAACGCGCGATTTGCGCAATCTGCTCGAGAAACGCACGGTCCATCAAGGAGCCCGTCGGATTGTTCGGGTTGTTGATCGCGATGACACGCGTAGTCGCCTTCACCATGCGCTTCAGTTCGTCGAGATCCGGCAGGAATGCGTTCTCCTCGCGCAAACGCAGAATCTCGACGTTCGCGCCGTAACTCTCGGGAATCGAATAATGCTGCTGATAAGTGGGCAGCACGGAAATCACATGATCGCCCGGCTCGACGAGCGTTTCGTAGACCAGCGCGTTCGCGCTAATCGCGCCGTGCGTGATCAGCACGTTAGGCACCGTCTGCTTTTCATACAGCGACGCGACGTTGCTGCGCAGCCGTTCAGTGCCGTCGATCGCGCCATACGTCAGCTTCATCGGCAGAATCTCGCCGAGCAGCGCGTCTTCCTTGCCCGCAATCTTCAGCAGTTCGCCCACCGTCAGCGACTCGACACACGTTTCCGCAAGATTCAATTCGCAACGGTTCTCGTAGAGATCCATCCAGCGTTCAACTCCGAATTCCCTGATTTGCATGAGTTCTGTCCTCAAGTGAAAGCAGTGGTATTGGCGCGGCTGTCAGACGTTCGCGGCGCAGATCGATTGCTGTCGAGTGTAGACCAATTGTCTCAAATAGACAAAACACGCTAGCGACGCAAAATTGCGTGAATGCGCGGCACGGCAAAGCATGGGTAACTGAAAGGCAGAGTACGCCACGAGAGACGTGGCGTGCGCGCGAAGACTCAGCGGGCGCGCAGTATCTGGCGATAGACGGCCGGCGTGACGCCGACGCCCTGGCGGAATCGGTGGCTGAAGTGGCTCGCGTTCGCGTAGCCGCATTGCGCGGCGATATCGATGAGCGGCAAGGCCGTCGTGCGCAGCAGTATGCGTGCGCGTTCGAGCCGTTGCTGCGCGATCCAGGCATGCGGCGGCAGACCGAATGACGTGCGGAACATCCGCGCAAGATGGAATTCGGACAGATTCGCGACGGCAGCCAGTTCGCCGAGCGTCAACGGCTGCGTCAGATTCTGGTCGATGTAATCGCGCAGACGGCGGCGCGTCGCCACGGCGAGCCCGCCCTTTAGCGCGGCGTCCGTGCGGTTCACGCCTTGCGAGCGCAACAGCAGGCTCAGGATTTCATGCGACGTTTCGTTGGCACGCAGACGGCCGTCGGCGTCGTCCCACGCATCGTTCGCAAGCGACTGGCAGAGCGCCGCAATACGCTCGTCCTCGAAGTACGTGCGGTCGGCGAGCGTCAGTTCGCGCGGCTCGCGGTCGAGTTCGCGGATCGCGCGCTGCGTGAAGTGCTCGGGCAGGAAATACAGATGCATGAAATGCATGTGGCCGCGTACCCACCAGCGCGATTCGTGGTCGCCCGGCAGCGCGCACAGCCGGCTCGGCGCGCCATAGCGGCCGGGCAGCTTCTGACGCTCCGTCCGATAGCCGCCGTCCAGATAGCACGACAGCGTGTGATGGCCGGGCTGCTCGTAGACCGTTTCGGCTTCTTTGGTTTCACGCGTCCAGATAGCGACGGCGAGCTGATCGCCGAGCCACGCGAACCGGTCGAGCGTCGCATTGCACTCGTTCAACGTCTGGCAGACCGAATGCAGGCCGAACGGCGGATCGGTCGGGTCAGTCGTGGCGATGGACGGTGTGTTCACGTGAATGGGGTGAAGCGATAGCGGTGTTCGGAAGGCGATGCGATGACATCGAGTATACGTGCAGCATGACCAGCGCTTCCGATGGTCTGCCAAAAGTGCGCAATTCTGGACAATCGAACGGACGTGCGTGGACGCATAGTCGAAGCGATCCGTATTGTGTGGCGCTCTGGCTATGAATCTGTTCCTTTATGTTGTGACCGTGCTGATCTGGGGTACGACCTGGATCGCGATCAAGTGGCAGCTCGGTGTCGTGCCGGCACCCGTGTCGATTGCGTGCCGTTTCTGGCTCGCCGCAATCGTGCTGTTCGCGCTGCTGAAAATCATGCGGCGCCCGGTGTGGCCGCCGCGCGCCGCGTGGCGCTTCCTCGCGGCGCAGGGGCTCGCGCTCTTTTGCGTGAATTTCCTGTGCTTCTATTACGCGGAAGGCGTCGTGCCGAGCGGTCTCGTGGCCGTGGTGTTTTCGACCGCGCCGCTGCTGAACTCGCTCAACGGCCGGCTGTTCATGGGCCGTCCGCTGCAGCCGACGGCCATCGTCGGCGCGGTGCTCGGACTCGCGGGCATCGTCTGTCTGTCGCTGCAGCAGATGGCCGGTCATCTCGGCGATCACGCCGCGTGGCTCGGTCTTGCCGTCGCATTCGCGGGCACGATGTGCTTTTCGGCGGGCAATCTGCTGTCCAGCCGCATGCAGTCGATGGGGCTGCATCCCGTCGTCACCAACAGCTGGGCAATGTTGATCGGCGCGAGCGTGCTGACGCTCGGCAGCCTGGCTGCGGGCCTGCCGTTCGCGCTCGACACGGACGCGCGCTATCTCGGCGCGCTCGTCTATCTTGCCGTGCCCGGCTCGGTGATCGGCTTCACCGCGTATCTGATGCTGGTCGGACGCATCGGGCCCGAGCGTGCCGCGTATTGCACGGTGCTGTTCCCGTTTGTCGCGCTCGCCGTGTCGACGGTGTTCGAAGGCTATCGATGGTCGGCGCTCGCCGTCATCGGACTCGTGCTGGTGGTGGCGGGCAACCTCGTCGCATTCGGCTTGACGCAGCGGCTCTTCATGCGCCGCACGCGCGCGGCCTGATGTGCCAAAGCTAAAGGCAATTCAATTCAAATAAAAGTATAAAAAATAACCAAACGAATTATTTAAGGAAGGCGGTCGCGTTCCGGTTTGAGAAGATAATAAACACAATAACCCTGTTCCATGCGAATTGAGTATTAATTTGCGCGGAATGGCAAATGCTGATCGAAAAACGCATGGCTGAATCGCGCATGCGTTGTCTGCGTTTGCTAACGTTTTGCTTCTCGCAAGGACACGACCGTGAAAGTCTCGACCCGCGTCGCCGCCGCGCTGATTGCGCTCGGCAGCCTGATTCCCATTGGCGCTGAAGCGCAGTCGCAATTGACCTACACCACATCGTGGATAGGCAATAGTTTCGGATTCGGCGACGGAAAATGGATGCAACAGGACATTCAGGCAATTAGCGTCGCACCGGATGGAACGGTATTCACCAATTCGCCATGGGACGAAAGCGGCAGCGAAATCGCCGCATATAAAAATGGCGACAAAATGACAGTCGCGGGCGCGACGCATGGTTGGGGCGCGGCGGGCGGCGATGCAATCGCGTCGAATCGCACGTACGTCTACGCGGCGATGTCGATCGGCAATCAGAACAATGGGCTGGTCGGCGCGGATTACCCGCCCGCCGGGCAGACGTGGTTCGGCATCACGCGCCGCACCGTGGCGAACATCGCCGTGGGCGCACCGTTCGACAGCGGTATCGGCAACAGCGCAAACGCCACGAAGAACAGCTTCCTGCGCGTGAACGCGGTGGCGACGGGTACCGACGCGGGCCTTCGCGGGCTCGCGGCGACGGACGCCGAACTCTATGCATCGGACACCTACGGCAACCAGATCGTCGTATTCGATGCGAACACGATGCGCCGTCTGCGCTCATGGAGCGTCGCGGCGCCGGGGCGTATCGCCATCGACACCGATTCGTCCATCTGGGTCATGAGCGGCTTCGGTACGGCGAACGTGAGCGTGCTGCACTATTCGTCGACAGGCGCGCCGCTGCCGGGCATGCTCGCGTTGCCTGTGGGCAACATACCGACGGACATCGCCATTTCCCCTTCGGGACAGATTCTGGTCGCCGACAACGGCAGCAGACAGCAGATCCTCGTCTACGGCAAGACGGCAACCGGCGCGACGCAACTGACGGGCGCGCTCGGCACGCTGTACGGCATCTTCCACGAGCCGAAGGGCACGCCCGGCAACTGGCGCCTGAACGGCGTCACGGGAATCGGCTTCGACCAGGCAGGCAACTTCTATGTCGCGCAGAACGGCGAAGGGCCGCGCCCGCTCGCGTCGGCAACGGTCGGGCAGGGCGCAGTGCTGGAGAGCTACCGATACGCGACGCGCGCCTTCAACTGGCGGCTGCAAGGGCTGACGTTTGTCGACGGCGCGGCTTTCGATCCTGCGTCGCCGAACAGCGTCTACACGGGTTCGAAGCGCTTCACGATGGACTATGCACAGCAGTCGCCGGGACGCGAATGGAAGTACGCGGGCTTCACGCTGGACCGCTTCGATTTTCCTGATGATCCCGCGTTCCACCAGCCGCGCGGCGTGCGCGGCGAGCCGATGGTGCGGCGGATCAACGGCAAGCCGTATCTGTTCACGCTCGACCCCGGCGCGCACTACCTGAACGTCTATCGCTTCAATGCCGCTCACGACGAAGTCGCGATACCTTCCGGCCTGTTCGCGCAGAATCCGCTGCCGGGCAACTGGCCGGCCGGCCAGCCGACCTACGGCGAATGGATATGGCGCGACGCGAACGGCGACGGCCATGTCGACGCCAGCGAGATCACGGGCAATCCGTCGACGGGCAGCACGGTCGGTAACGGCTTCTGGTGGGTCGATACGCCGGGCAACGTCTGGCTCGCGACGCCCGCGAGCGGCATCCGCGAAATGCCGTTGCAGGGCTTCGACAGCCCGGGCAATCCCGTCTACACCTATGCAAGCTCGAAAATGTTCCCGATGCCCGCGCCGTTCAGCCGCATTGCGCGCATCGTCTATATCGCCGAAACGGACACGATGTATGTCTCCGGCTACACGAGCAGCCTGCCGTGGGACGCGACGCACTGGAAAGAGGCCGGCCGCATCCTCGTGCGCTACGACAACTGGAGTTCGGGCTCGCCCACGCCCGTCTACACCATCGACCTGCCGTGGAATACGGCCAGCAGTCCGCAGGTGACGCCCGTCGGCGTGGCCGTGGCAGGCGACTACATCTTCGTTGCCGAGTTGTACACGCCGAAGGTCGATGTGTACGACGCTCGTTCGGGGCAGATGGTCGGCTATATGACGCCGGGTGCCGCGGTCGGCAGCACGACGGGCTGGGTCGACGTGTACCTCGGTATCAGCGCGGTGCGGCGCGACAGCGGCGAGTATGTGGTGCTGCTCGAAGACGATGCGCGCGCGAAAATCCTGATGTATCGCTGGACGCCATGAGCGCCGTGTGAACTCATGCTGATCGACGTCAGTCGAACCTGAAACACCGTGTGTGCTGCCGTCTGTGCGAATGGACGGCTGCACGCGATCGGTATATATATGGCGGCAGAACCCTTTGCCGACGAGTCAGAACAGGAGCGACGATTCATCATGACGCGCGACCATCCGAACAAGCAGGACACTGGCGCACAGCCAGACCTCGAACACCTCGACGCAGCCGTGTCGCATGTGAACGAAATGGTGTCATCGGGCAACATTGCCGTGAGCGCGGCGCGCGGCATTCTCTATAGCCTGATCGAAACGCTCGGCGCTTTGGTCGGCGATCCGGACTTGCCGGAGCATGCGCGTTCCGGCTATGAAGGTCTGCTCGAAACCGCGCGCGAATTGCGGGTGAAGCTCGATCGCTGAGCACGTGCCGCGCGGCAAGCGGACATTCGTTTGACAGAATTCGGCACTGTCGCGCGACTGTGATACAAAGGGCGCTCGTTTCGAACGCCCTTTTTCTTTTGATGTTTTCCACTTCCGAAACCGCGCTCCTCGCACTTGGCATCACGATCGTGCTGCTGACGCCCGGTCCGACGAACACGCTTCTGGCCGCCGCCGGCTTGCGGCAGGGCGCGCGCCGCTCGCTGCCGCTGATCGGCGCCGAACTGGCCGGCTATGCCGTGTCGATCTCGGTCTGGGGCCGGTTCATCGGGCACGCGGCGCATACGCTGCCGTGGCTGCCCGCCGTGCTGCGCATCGCGAGCGGTCTGTACATCGCTTATCTCGCCGTCGACATGTGGCGCGCCGCTGTCGCCTTGCCCGATTCGGCGCCGCGCACGAACGGGCCGCGCGCACTGTTCGTCGCGACGTTGCTCAATCCGAAAGCGTTGCTGTTCGCGGGCACGATCTTCCCGTCGATCGTCTTCGAGGACATGCGCGGCTACGCGTTCGCGATGACGCTGTTCGCGTGCCTGCTCGTGCCGATCGCGTTTGCGTGGATCAGCTTCGGCGCGGCGCTCGGCAGCGGCAAGCTCAAGTGGCTCGATCCCGTGAAGATGCAGCGCGCGGCGTCGATCGTGCTGGGGATGTTTTCCTTGTCGCTCGCGTGGGCCGCGCTGCATTGAACCCGTAGCGGTTATTCGTCGGCGGCGGCGAGCGCGGCCGCGAGTCCGTCAGGCGCCGATGTGATCTGCAATTGCGGCGTGCCGTGCCAGTCGGCACAGCGCTGCAGCGCGCGCCGCAAGTCTGCCGTGAGCCGCCCGCTCACGCGGACGCCCGGCTCCAGATGCAGCGCCTTCAGTTCGAACACGCCTGTCGCGCGATGCGCCTTCGCGTCGACACGCCCAATCAGCTTCCCGCGATTCAGGATCGGCAGCACGTAGTAGCCGTATTTGCGCTTCGCGGCAGGCACGTAGCATTCGATCACATAGTCGAAATCGAACAGCGCCGCCGCGCGCTTGCGATCCCAGACGACGGGATCGAACGGCGACAGCAGCGTCGTGACCGTCGACGACATTTGCCCGCTCGACGCTGCATCGATCATCGGTGTGAAGTCGCGATGCACGAAGGTCGGCTGCTTCCAGCCTTCGACGCTCACGGGCGTCAGTTCGCCTGCGTCGGCGAGTTGATGGAGCGCATCTGTGTACGGGCGGCGCGGCATCCGGAAGTAGTCCGCGACCCAGTCCGCGCGCACCACGCCTAGCGCGCGGCAACTGCGCCGCAGCAGTTCTTGCGCGACGGCGTCCGCGGGTTGCAGGTCGCGCGCATCGTTCCAATGCGGCAGCACGCGCTCGGTCACGTCGTACACGCGCTGAAAATTGCGCCGCTCCGCGACCATCAGTTCGCCCGTTGCGAACAGCACTTCGAGGTGCCGCTTCTCCGGCTTCCAGTCCCACCAGCCATTGCCTTTGCCCGCTTCGCGTGCGAAATCGGCCGAGCGTACGGGGCCCGTCGCGCGGATCTGCGCGAGCAGCTTGTCGATCTCGGAGCGGTATTGCGTGTGCCAGTCGGCCGCGTATTTCCAGCCCATGTCGCTCGGATCGAGCATCCGGTGACGCATCAGGCCGTAATCCTCGATGGGCAGGAAACACGCTTCGTGCGACCAGTACTCGAACAGCGCGCCTTCCGCGAGATGCTCGTCGAGCCATTGCGGCTGATAGGCGCCGATCCGGCTGAACAACACGAGATACGGACTGCGCGCGACGACATGAATCGTGTCGATCTGCAATTGCGCCATCTGGCGGATCGCGTCGAGCACATCGGCTTTGGTCGCCTTGCGGCGCGGCGGCGTGAGCAGGCCTTGAGCGGCCAGATGCAGGGTGCGGGCGGCAGAGACGGGCAGTGTGATCACGCGATGATTGTCGTAGCGATCCGGGCGGCGACGGCCTGGCAAGAAAGAGCGGCATGGCGGCTTGCCATGCCGGACCTTTCGCTACTGTAGCGTGTCCGGCGAACACGCACTTCTGGTTTGCCTGCGCCGTCGGGGCGCCGCCTTACCAGCGGCCGTGATGACGTCCTTCCCAGCCGCGATGATGGCCGTGCTCGTGCCAGCGCGGCCTGCCCCAATAGCGGGGCCCATAGCCGCCATAGCCGCCATAGCCGCCGTAGTAGACGGGCGGCGGCGGGGCGTACACGACGGGCGGCGGCGGCGCATAGACGACAGGCGGCGCCGCATAGACGGGCGCACCCAGATACACGCCGACGCCGACTTGCGCCGATGCTGCCGTCGATGCACACGCAGCGGCAACGCCGAATGCCGCCACAACCATCGCACGTTTGATCATGCTGTTCTCCTTTCCCTTGCAGAGCGGGCTTGAGCGCTTGCGCTCCCGTCCTGAGCCAGACCTGACCGGACGCTGACTTAATCTTACGAAATGGAAAGAATTAGAGGTGCAAGCAGAGCGTCGCTTGTGTAACAACGAGTAAGCGGTTGCTATACAGGAGAGAAAAATGCAGTCGGTGAAAAGCGAACGGCCCGCGTTACGCATCACGCGGGCCGCTGCATGAGAAAGGAATCAGGCGCCCAGCGCGACCGTTTCTCCCGCACGCTCGGCGAGCATCTGATGGATTTGCGCGACGACCTGCGCGCCTTCGCCGACGGCGGCAGCCACGCGCTTGGTCGATCCCGCGCGCGCATCGCCGATTGCGTAGACGCCTTCGACGGACGTCGTCAGATCGCAGGCCGAATCCTTGCCCGTCAGCACGAAGCCCTTCGCGTCCAGTTCGACGCCGCACGAGCGCAGCCAGTCCGTGTTCGGATCGGCGCCCGTGAACAGGAACAGATGGCGCGCGTCGAAGCAGTCGCGTCCGTCGGCGCATGGGCGCTTCAGGCCGATTTTCGCGAGTCCGCCTTCATCGCCTTCCAGCCAGCCGATCTCCGTGCCCGGATAGACGGTGACATTGGGCAGCGACGAAATCCGGTCGATCAGATAGCGCGACATGGTCGATTCGAAGCCGCTGCGGCGGATCAGCACGTGAATGTGCTTCGCGTGCGACGCCAGATAGACGATGCCCTGTCCCGCCGAATTGCCGCCGCCGACCAGCACGATCTCCTCGCGCTTGCACAGCTTCGCCTCGACGGGCGACGCCCAGTAATAGATGCCGCGGCCGTCGAAGCGGTCGAGTCCGTCGATCTCGGGGCGCCGGTAGACCGCGCCGCTCGCGATCACGATAGCCTGCGCGCGGATGCTGCCCTGGCAAGCGAGTTCGAGCCGGTACGGACGCTCGTCGCAATGCAGATGCTTGACCCTGACGGGAATCGCGACGTGCGCGCCGAACTTCTGCGCCTGCACGAACGCGCGGCCCGCGAGCGCCTGGCCGGAAATGCCCGTCGGAAAGCCGAGGTAGTTTTCGATGCGCGAACTGGCGCCCGCCTGGCCGCCCGGCGCGCGCCCGTCGAGCACGATCACCGACAGGCCTTCCGACGCCGCATACACGGCCGTTGCCAGCCCTGCCGGGCCCGCGCCGACGATCGCCACGTCGTACACGTGTTCCGAGTCGAGATCGGGGATCAGGCCGAGGCAAGTGGCCAGTTCGGGATCGCTCGGATGACGCAGCACCGAGCCGTCCGGACAGATCACGAGCGGCATGTCTTCGGGTCCTGCCGCGAACTGCTCGACTACGCGCAGGCCGTCTTCATCGCGTTCGTCGAGGACGGTGTGCGGATGACCGTTGCGCGCGAGGAACCCTTGCAGCGACACCAGCCGCCGGTCATTGCTCTTGCCGACGATGATCGGCCCGCCCGCGCCGCGCTCGATCAGCCCGACGCGGCGCAGGATCAGCGCGCGCATGATGCGCTCGCCGAGTTCGGCTTCCGCGACGATCAGCGCGCGCAGCCGTTCGGGTGTAATCAGCAGGACTTCGCCCGGCTCCAGCGCCATCGCGTCGATGAGCGCAGGCTTGCCCGACAGCTGGCCGACTTCGGCGAGGAACGAACCCTTATGGTGTACGTTGATGAGCAGTTCGCGCCCGAGCCCGTCGCGCTGATACACCTTCACTGCGCCCGACAGCACAACCATCATCCCGGCGCCCGTGCTGCCCGTGCGGTACAGCATCTCGCCCGTCTCGAAGTGGCGCCGTTCGCCGAACTTGCACAGCCGCTTGATTTCCTCCGGCTGGAGTTCGGGGAACATCTGGTGACGCCGTGTCGACAGCGTCGAGAACGGCGCCTCGCCGGCGGCGGCGCGTTGCGCGTCTTCACCCTCTCGCGTTACACCCATCGGATTTGCTCCTTGCTGCGCGGTGTGCCGGAACGGGCACGCCGCGCTTTTCGATCAGACTGTCTTCGGCGTGATGCCGACGGCCATTGTTGGCTCGAGTTCCTCGGCGAGCGGCTCGAGGTGTCGCCCCGCGTCGCGCCACGCATCGAGGCCGCCGCGCAGCGGAATCACGTCCTGGAAGCCGGCTTCCGTCAGTTGCTTCGCCATCCACGCCGCCGACACCTCGTTCGGACACGAGCAATAGATCACGAGCTTCTGATCGTGTGGGTACTTCGCGACGATTTCGTCGAGCTGACGCTCGTCCGCGAACACCGAGCCGGGAATCACGAACGGATCGAGCGCGCGCTTTTCCTGCGAGCGGATGTCGAACAGAACAGGCGAGCGCTTGTCGAGCATCAGCTTGTACAGTTCGTCGACGTCCATGCGCGCGGTAGCGAGCTTCTTGATCAGCTGACGGCGCCGGTACCAGCGATACGAGCAGTAAATGGCCAGCAGCACCGCGACCACCACGGCCGTCATCTTGCCGAGGCGGCTCGCGCCGGCGAACAGCATGTCGATCTGCTGGGCGAACACGACGCCGAGCACGAGGCCGAGCCCCGACCAGAGCGTCGCGCCGATGCTGTCGTACGCGAGGAAAGTGCGGTACGGCGTGCCCATCGCGCCCGCCATCGGAATAGAGACAATGGACAGGCCCGGCACGAACTTCGCCACGGCCAGCACACGCACGCCCCAGCGGCCGAAGAAGCGCTCGGTCTTCTTCACGCAGGTATCGCGCGACAGCGACAGCTTGCAGAGCGTCTTCAGCGTGTTGCCGCCGTAGATGCGCCCGGCCGCGAACCACGCACTGTCGCCGATCAGCGTGGCGAACACCGCGAGCACGAGCACGGGCAGCACCTGGGTGCCCACGGAACCAGGGTGCATTGCGGCCATCGCGCCGAACAGCACGAGACAGGGCATCGCGGGCACGGGCAGCCCGATGGATGCGGCAAGCACATTGACGAATACGATGGCAGGCCCGTACTGCTCGACGAGATCATGTAGCATCGGCTTACTTTCGCGGTTGTTGAGCCGCGAAGTCGACAGGAATTGACTAAAAGATTATGGACGCATTTTCAACGCGTGCAAGAGAGGTGCGTTTTGCGTCCGGGTATTGCCGAAATGCGGCAAAAGCGCATATTGCCTGAGTCTCTTGCAAAAGACTTTCGGCCTGCCCGATGAACATCGCGTGACGTTCGGCGAGGCATTGGAAATGGTGGCGACTACGCCAAAAACAAGAGGCGCGGCACGGGATCAGACCCGCGCCGCGCGCTCTTCATGATGCCGTTGATGACTGCAACGAATTATTGACGGTGGTTATGCTGTTCGCCCGGCAGTTCGGCGCCGTGCGCACGGATGGCTGCGATCAGCTCCGCAGGCGTGATTTCATAACGCACTTCACGGTGGATGCCCGGCTTGCGTTCATCGACTTCGATCAGAAGTATGCCTTTGCCGTCTTCTGTCGATTCGAGACGCAGCGTGCGCAGTTCGCGACCCGTTTCGTCGTCGTGCTCGGTGAGCAGGGCCATTGCCCCGGAAGACCCGGTGGTGCGCATCGAAAATTCCCTCTTGCGTGATTGAACAACGTTGCCGAACAGGCATTGTAAGGGCAGTGCCGCGCGCCGTCTGTCGCGTGGCGCTCACACTCATCCGATTATGCGGGCGAGCCGTGCGCGATGCATCGAAGGGACGGGGCGCGGGATGGAAACACAAGGCCGGCGCGGCTTGCGGCGGGGGTGCCGCGGGGGTGCCGCGGTTTGCACCGACGTTCGCGACGCGAGTCCGACGCGCGGTCGTGACGCGCCGCGCGCGGATTTCGGGCGCGTTCGCGGCGCGCGTGCGGTGGCTGTCACGGTCGTGACGCCTGCATGTGCTTGACGTGATCAGCGCAAGAACCGGGAGGCAGCGCGGCAGGCCGTTACGATAAAGTGGGCACATTCGGAAGGCCGCGCAGCCTGTTGACGGCGGCCCTCACGGCCCTGCAGGAGGATTTCATGAAGCAATGCATGTCGATGCCCAGCCCGCTCGGCGACATTCTGCTGCGCGCCGAGGACGACGCGCTGACGGGCGTGTACTTCGTCGGACAGAAATATTTTCCGGCTGCCGACGCGCTTGCCGCGAATGGCGAATCACGCGTGCTGCATCAGGCGCGCGAGCAGCTCGAAGAATACTTCGCAGGCGAGCGTTTTCAGTTCGCGCTGCCGCTGCGGATGCCCGGCAGCGCATTCCAGCGCGACGTGTGGGAGCAACTGGTGCAGATTCCCTACGGCGAGACGGCCAGCTACGGCGGCATCGCGCAGCGGCTCGGCTTGCCGCTGTCGGCATCGCGCGCAGTCGGCGCGGCCAACGGGCGTAATCCGATCTCGATCGTCGTGCCGTGCCACCGCGTGATTTCGAGCGCGGGCGATCTGACCGGCTACGCGGGCGGACTGCATCGGAAGAAGGCGCTGCTGAAGCTGGAGCGGCCCATGTCGAAAGCGCCGCAACAGCTGGAGTTGCCGGCGTTCGGTTGATGACACGAACGGTGCTGGCGGCACGGGCGCGGCGGGCAAAAAAATAGCCCGTCCAAAAGTGGGCGGGCTACTTAAACGCCGTTGTTACTCGGGTCAGCCGGCCCGCACACAATCCTGGGCGCTGACGGACGTATCTTTATTGGCCAATAGCGCGTTGTCGAGATGGGAGTAACGATGATCCATCAGACCAATGCGTCCTCTTCGACTGCGGTGTGAACCGCGCGCGCAGGCACGGCGGGAGCGCGCAGCGCCGTCGCCGTACGCACCGCCTGCTTCTTCGCGCCCTGCTCGGGTGCGCCCGCCACGGTGAACAGACGCACTGCTTCGTCGAGCACGTCGGCCTGTTCCGCGAGACGTTGCGCGGTGGCCGCAGCCTGCTCGACGAGCGCCGCGTTCTGCTGCGTCGCGCTGTCCAGGTGCGATACGGCCTGATTGACCTGGCCGATGCCGTCGGCCTGTTCGCTGCTCGCGTTCGCCACCTCGACGATCAGCGACGACACACGCGCCACCGCCTCATCGATCACGGCCATCTGCGCCGTCGTACGCGCGACGAGTTCGGTGCCTTGCGCCACTTCGTTCACCGTCGTATCGACCACCTGCTTGATTTCCTTCGCCGACGCCGCGCAGCGTTGCGCGAGCATGCGCACTTCGCTCGCGACCACGGCGAACGAGCGGCCCGCCTCGCCCGCGCGCGCCGCTTCCACGGCCGCGTTGAGCGCGAGAATGTTGGTCTGGAACGCGATACCGTCGATCACGCCCGTGATGTCGGCGATCCGCTTCGAGGCTTCCGTGATGCCCGCCATCGTCTGCTCGACCTGCTGCGCGACCTTGCCGCCCGTCGCGGCCGCCGATTGCGCGTCGCGGACCAGATCGAGCGCGCGCACGGAGGCGTCGGCGTTGGCCTGCACGGTGGTTGTCAGCTGCTCCATCGTCGCCGCCGTTTCTTCCAGCGATGCCGCCTGCATTTCCGTGCGGCGTGCGAGGTCCATGTTGCCCGACGAGATTTCGTGCGCGGCATCGAGCATTCCGCCGATCTGCGTGCGCACGTCGAACACGATCGCTGCGAGATTCGCCTTCAGCTGGTTGAGTGCTTGCAGCACGTCGCCGAGATCGTCGTGACGCGCGATGGCGAGATCGGCGGTCAGGTCGCCCGCGGCCATGCGCGTGGCGAACGACGACATCGCGTCGACCGGCTGGCCCAGGTGGCGCGACAGCAACTGAGCGGCGGCCGCGCTCGTCGCGGCCGTCACGCCGAACGCGATCCAGAACGGCAGCGGCGGGGTGCCGCCCCATGCCACGAGGCCCGCCGCCAGCAGTGCGACGGGCGCGACCATATAGCCAATCGTTGCGCGCATCGCGACGGGCAGCCGCATCAGCGCGCCAAGCTTGCCGAGCAGACCCGTGCGCACGACGACGCCCTGCTGCAGCCGCACACCGCGCGCTTCGCCCGCGCGCATCTTCGCGTATAGCGCGTCCGCCGCGCGGACCTGCTCGCGATCCGGCTTGACCCGCACGCTCAGGTAGCCGACGGGCGTGCCGTTTTCGATAACGGGCGTGACGCTCGCCCGCACCCAGTAGTGATCGCCGTTCTTGCGGCGGTTCTTGACGAACGCCGACCAGGGACGGCCGGCGCGGATCGTCGCCCACATGTCGGCGAAGGCTTCGGCGGGCATGTCGGGGTGACGGATCAGGTTGTGCGGCTTGCCGATCAGTTCGGCGCGCGTGTAGCCGGACACGGCGACGAATGCGGGATTGCAGTACTGGATCTTGCCTTTGAGATCGGTGGCTGAAACGAGCATCTGCGAGGACGGATAGTCGTACTCGTTCTGGGTAACAGGCTGGTTATTGCGCATCACGTTCCTTGGACTGCCGGATGCCTTGGCATCCGAATGGTTCTGTAAGGCTTAACGGCATAGACCCTGGACTCTTTAGGGGTTTCCTGGTATTTGACTCAGGTAATGCCGGCGTTCGCCGATAACACAGAGTTCGGTGCGCGGCGTTGCTGATCAGCGTGCCCGTGGCGGAGTGCTTGCACACGCAATCGACGTATCTCGGGCCCAAACCCGGCCTAAACTCGTTGGATAACGGCCTCGCTTTCGCATCTTTTGCGGTCACGCGCGAGATCGAGCGAACGTCCGGCTGGCGAGCGGTTCACGATGCAGTCAGTCAACGGCGTGGATTACCTGCCTTCGACGCGACGCCGACCCATGAGGCGCGACAACATGCAAAACCTTCTCGATCGCACGCAGGAATCGCTGGCTGAAGGGTTTGCCACGCTTCTGCGCTCTGCGCGGCGGCAGCGGCGGCTTTATCTCGTGACGATCGTCGCGCTGCTGGCGATCCTCGTCGTGTCCGCCTCGCTGCTCTCGGCGCTCGCGGTCGGCAAGTATGTCGATTACATGCGCAGTATCCGCGCGCAGGACGCCGCGAACTTTTCGGTGGCGATTCATCGCGGACAGTCGTTCCTCAGGCGCGCCGAGCTCACTGTCGTCTATTACGAGAGCACGGATCAGGTTCAGCGCGTGTCCGCCGAGGCCGAGCAGGCGGCGCGTGAGCAGGGCGTGGTCACAGCGGCGGGCTCGGGTCTGGAGACGGGCTACCAGGTGCTGATTTCCGAGGCGACCCGTGCGCGCTGGGGCGAGAGTCTGAACGCGAGGCTGTGGCGGCTCTCGTCCGCCGCCGACTCGACGCTCGTGACGCGCGCTGCTTTCGACGTAACCAATCGCGCTGTGATCGTCGGGCTCGCGGACGATTACGCGGTCCTCATGCCGGAGCTCTCGCCTTCAACCGATCCACATGCGCCGCCCGCTTCGCCCGCGCTGATCGGCACGTTGCGCGACACGCTCGAGCGCAACCTGCTCGCGCAGACGGGCTCGCGCGCGCCGCCGAAAGGCAATTACGTGCTTGCGGGCCCATACCGTGATCCGCTGCTCGGCGCACCCGCGATGGTCGCCATCACCGCCTACTATTCGGGCGATACGCCTGTCGCGCTGATCGCGCTCATTGTGCCGATGGAGCATTTCTTCAACGTGACTGCGAGAACGCCGTACGAGGGCACGCTGCTGCTGGTCAGCAAGCGTGGCGTGGTCAAGACGCAGCCGCCGATCGACGCCGACAGGGCGCAACACGTGATGCGCGAAGCCGCGTCGCTTCCGCCTGACACGCCCCGCTATGGGCTCGACGGCGTGCTGTTTTCAGTGCCCGTCGCCGACGTGTCGTCGTCGCTCGTGTGTCATCTGTCCTGGGGCGACATCGTCGGCGCGCTGCGCTGGCAGCTCGGCGCGATCGTCGGCGTAGCCCTGCTGGCAGCGCTCGGCGTGATCCTCACGGCGAAGTTCTGGGGTTTCACACTGCTGCGCCGTTCGAACGAAGAGGCGATGCGCGCGCTCGAAAGCGAGACGATCAACCACATCCTCGTGGCGGCGACGCCCGTCGGGCTGTGCATCGTGCGGCAGCGCGACTTTCATATCCTGACGTCGAACCAGCTGGCGCGCGAGCTGCTGCATCTCGGCGACGCACCCGGCAGCTTGCCCGCGCATATCGCCGCCGCCTTCAAGGAGCGTAACGCACACGAAGCGGGCGCGTCGCGGCTCGGCAAGTTCGCGGAGTTCATCGTGAGTGCGCTGCCCGTCGAGCCCGCCGCCGCCGACCATCCCGACACGCAATATCTGCAGATCAGCTATGGCGCGGCGCGCTATCGCGGCGAGGACGTGCTGTTTTGCGCGCTGCTCGACGTCACCGTGCGGCATGCGCTCGGCCAGCAGATTCGCGCAGCGCAGCGCGAGACGGAAGCCATGATGAACGCGCAGAACAGTTTCTTCGCCGCGATGAGCCACGAGATTCGTACGCCGTTGAACGCGCTGCTCGGCAATCTCGAACTGCTGTCGATGACGCCTGGCCTCGACGCCCACCAGCAACGCCTGCGCGCCGTCGGCGCGGCGGCGGACGGGTTGCGGCACATCGTCAACGACATCCTCGATTTCTCGAAGATCGGTGCGGGCAAGATGAAGCTGCTGCCGGAATCGTTCAAGCCGATCGACGACCTCGAAAACCTCGCGCTGTCGTATGCGCCGCTCGCGTCCGGCAGGCCGTTGCGCTTCTATGCGCACTTGTCGCCGTCGCTCTACCGGCCGATTCGCGGCGACCGTGCGCGGGTCGTGCAGATCGTCAACAACCTGCTGTCGAACGCGTTCAAGTTCACGTCGAGCGGCAAGATCACGTTGACGGCGCACGTCGAGCCCGACCTGCACGACCGCCCGGTGCTGACGTGCCGTGTGATCGATTCGGGGATCGGCATGGATTCGTCGCTGGTTGCGCGGATCTTCAATCCTTTCGTGCAGGCCGAGTCGAGTACGTCGAGCCGGATCGGCGGGACGGGCCTCGGCCTCTCCATTTGTGCGCGGCTGTGCGAATTGATGGGCGGCAAGATCGGCGTCGAAAGCGTGCCGGGGCTCGGCAGCGCGTTCACCGTGTCGATTCCGCTCGATCCGACGGCACAGGCGCTCGCCGACGCTTCCGCTGCGCTGCCGCCACGGCCGCGCGGCAGCGCGTTGGTGCTGTGCCAGGAAGCGGCATCGGCGAAAGTGCTGGGCGAAATGCTCGAGTACGTGGGCTGGACGGCGAGCAGCGCGACTTCAGTGGCGGCGGCGGAAGCCTGGCTGCGCGTGCACCGGCCCAGGTTCGTGATCGTCACGGGCGAATATGATCTCGACACCGTCTCGGCGTTGCGTGCGATCCAGGCGGTGCCCGTCGTCTGGTTGACGCGCGGCGGGCAGCATCGGCCGACACAGCGCGCCGAAGGCGTGTTCGAAGTGACCGAGTTCAGTCACGACGCGATCTTCGCGTGCATCGAGCAATTGACGGGCGGCGCCCCGCCAGCGGAAGCGCCGTCCGCCGCAGCCGCAGGCGACGAACGCGCGGACGATCCCGCGCTGCAAGGGCTGCGCGTGCTCGTCGCGGAAGACAATCCGCTCAACCAGACGCTCATCGTCGAGCAGCTGACCGCGCTCGGTTGCGAGCCGATCCTCGCCGGCGACGGCCGCGAGGCGCTGCTGTTGCTCAAGCAGACCGAGGCCGATCTCGTGCTGACCGACATCCACATGCCGATCATGGACGGCTATGCGCTGATGGAAGCGCTGCGCCAATCGCATCCGCATTTGCCCGTGCTCGCGTTCAGCGCGGTCGCGGCTGCCGAGCAGATCGACGAATGGCGGCGGCGCGGCTTTGCGGCATATGTGCCGAAACCGGCGTCGCTGAAACAGGTGGCGGCCGCGCTGCTGACGCTCGGCTTGCGCGCGCGGCACGAACCGGCTGACACAGCGGCGCAAGAGGAGGAAACCGAAGAAGCATCGGTCGACGTTCCGCAAAAAACCTTCGCCGCCCCCATGCAGCAGCCTGCCGACACAGCGCCCGCGCTCGACCCCGCCGACAAAGCCCGCTTCATGCAGATGCTGCGCGACTATCTGGCGGCGGACCTGCCGAAACTGGCGTCGATCGTCGACAGCAAGGACGTGAAAGCATTGCGCGAATGGGCGCATAGCGCGGCGGGCGGCTTCCTCGTCGCGCAGGAGACAGCGTTCGCCGCGCAATGCCGCGAGCTTCAGTATCTATGCGACGGCGAGCCCCAATGGACGTCCGTTCACGCCGCCCACGCCGCTGCGCTGCACGACCGCTTGCGCAGCGCCTTCGAAGTCGACGTCGCGTCGATCCAATGAGCGCCACGTCGCATGAAAACAACGCCGGGCGCGGGATATTGAGCGTACGCTTCTTCGAACAGCACCATCCCGCCAGACTCGCGCACATCGCAGTGCGCGCACGACGTCCCGGCAAATTGTTTTCGCTTTACTTCCGTTTTGCGTGAACCCAATAATGGGATTCGTTTGCATTTTGTAATCTATATTACGGAGCGGTTGCGCGTGATATATGACGCGCGCCACTTGTGCGTGTGGCTGTTGTTCCTATAAAAAGTCGCGTTTCGAACACCAATCGACTCAACTCAGGGAAGCCAAGCATGTCCGCGAACAAGATCAACAAGACTGCCGCGGCGGCCGTCGCAAGCGCAGCACTTCTCTCGCTCGCGACGGGCGCACACGCGCAAAGCAGCGTCGCGATGTACGGCGAACTCGACACAGGTCTCGCGTACATCAGCAACGTCGGCGGACATTCGCAATGGAAGGCGACGTCGGGTCTGGTCGACGGCAGCTATTGGGGCTTGCAGGGAATCGAGGATCTGGGCGGCGGCTATCGCGCGATCTTCCGGCTCGAGCGCGGCTTTTCGGTCACGTCGGGCGAAATGTTCAACGATCACCCGTACTACGTCGGCATCGGCAACGAGAAGGCGGGCACGCTGACGCTCGGCCATCAGTACGATCTCGTCCACGATTATTTGGCGCCGTTCACGCTGACGGGCGGCACGGGCGGCACCGCGTTCGCCCATCCGTTCGACAACGACAACGCGAACAACACGTATCTCGCCGCCAATTCGGTCAAGTATGCGAGCCCGTCGTTCGGCGGTCTGACGTTCGGCGGCATGTATGCGTTCTCGAACACGGCGGGGCAGTTCGCGAACAACCGTGCGTACAGCTTCGGCATGAGCTATCAGGCAGGCGCGCTGAACGCGGGCGCTGCGTATCTGCATGCGAACGGGCGCGGCAATTCGCCCGCGGGCGCGTTCGAGGCCGTCGTGCTGCCCACCACCAACGATGTTTTCGATGCCTCCGTGCAGACGCAGAATACGTACGGCGTCGGCGTGAGCTACGCGATCGGCGACTTCACGATGGCGGCCGCGTGGTCGCGCTCGACGTTCACCGGCGTCACCGTGATCGACACGGGTGGCCTCGCGCCGTCCGCCGGTTTTTCCAATTACGAACTCAACGGCATCTACCAGTTGACGCCGAGCGTGGCGCTGGCCGGTTCGTACACGTACACGAAGGGTTCGGGCGCGCACTGGCACAACGGCGGCGTGCAGGCCGACTATCAGTTCTCGAAACGCACCGACACGTATCTGGAGGCGATTTACCAGCGCTCGTCGTCGGGTGCGCCGGCCGTCATCAATTCGGCCGATCCGTCGTCGGGTCACAATCAGGTGCTGATCGGCGCGGGCTTGCGGCACCGCTTCTGATGCGTGCCGCAGCGCCCGTTACGACTGCGTCATCAGTCCTTCGGGCGCCTGCGGCTGGCTGAGCAGGTAGCCCTGCACGTAGTCGCAGTTCACCTGACGCAGGATGTCGAGTTGCGCCGTCTCCTCGACGCCTTCAGCGATCACCTTGATGCCCAGCTTGCGCGCGAGCCCGATGATGCCCTCGACGATAGTTTGCGTCGTCGGATCGTGTTCGATCTTCGACGTGAAATGCCGGTCGATCTTCAGCGTGTGCGGCTCGAAATCGGCGAGATACATCAGGCTCGAGTAGCCCGTGCCGAAATCGTCGATCGCGATGCGCACGCCGAGCCGCTTCAGCTCGACGATCGACTTCTGCGCCTGCTTCGGATTCTTCATCAGCGCGGTTTCCGTCAGTTCGATTTCGAGCTTGCCGGGCGGAATGCCGTATTGCTTGAGCGCGCGGTCCACCTCGCGCACGATCCGCTCGCTGCCCAGCTGCCGCGCCGACACGTTCACCGACACACCCAGATTCATCGCGCCCGCCTGCCGCCATGCGGCGAGCTGGCGCAGCGCGTGGTCGAGCACCCACACGCCGACGTCTTCGACGAAGCCCGTTTCTTCGAGCAGCGGAATGAAATCGCCGGGCGAAATCAGACCGCGCACGGGATGCTGCCAGCGGATCAGCGCTTCGGCGCTGTGCACCGCGAGCGAATGCGGCTCGTGAATGGTCTGGAAGTGCAGGAAGAACTGGTTCGTCGCGAGCGCTTCGGGCACGTCGCGTTCGAGCTCGAAGTCGCCAATGGTCCGCGCCGCTTCCTTGCCCGCGAACTGATAGCCGTTGCGGCCCGTCTTCTTCGCCGCGTACATCGCGACGTCGGCGCTCGACAGCAGCGCGTCGTGGCCGCTGCCGTGCTCCGGATACATCGAAATGCCGATCGACGCCGTGATGAACGCGCCCGCGCGATTTTCCAGGCGATTCTCCGACAGTCCGCCGAGCAGCGCCTTCGCCAGCGCTTCGAGCCCCGGCTGATCGACGACGCTGCCGATCAGCACCGCGAACTCGTCGCCGCCCAGCCGCGCGACATACGCGTCGTCGGGCAGCGATCGGCGGATGATGCCGCTGACATGGCGCAGCAGATGGTCCGCTGCGAGATGGCCGAGCGTATCGTTGAGCACCTTGAAGCGGTCGAGATCGACGAACATCAGGCCGAACGGCTTGCCCGCCGCACAGCGGTTTTCGATCTCGCGCAGCAGCGCGGCGCGGTTCGCGAGACCCGTGAGCGAATCGGTGTACGCGAGCCGGTCGAGTTCCGCGATGCGCTCCTGCTCGACCGTCACGTCCTCCGTGATTCCGACGATGCGCAGCACGTCGCCGTCGTCGCCGATCACCGGGTAGCCCGTGCTGCGCAGCCAGCGCACCGAGCCGTCGGCCTTGCGGATGCGGTACTGCACGCGGCCTTCCGTCGATTCGGCCACGATGCGCGCCATTTCGGCCTGCAGCGTGGCGCGGTCCTCCGGCACCACGAGTTCGCGCCAGGCATTCGGGTCGCGCATGAATTCTTCCGGCTCGATGCCGAACACATTCGACGAACCGGCCGTGATGTAATGGAAGTACTCGAAATTCGCGCTGTACGAGAAGAACACGAGCTGCACGTGCGCTTCCATCTCCGACATCAGCTCGCTTTTCGCGCGCAATTGTTGAAGCAGCTGCGTCTGGTTCGAGATATCGAGCGATGCGCAGATCACGGCGACAACCTTGCCGCCATGATCCTTCACGGGAATCAGCTGCGAATCCCACCACTTCGGCTGGCCCGTCGTCGTCGTGCAGCTGCCGCGAAACGACGCGGGCGTGCCGTTTAACGCGCTCGCGAATGCCGTCATCGCGGCATCGTGGTCGCCGTCTTTCCAGAAACTCAGCCAGTCCGCGCCCGCGAGCTGCACGGGCGACGACGCTTCCATCAGCGTCGCGCCATAGTCGTTGATGCGCAGCATGTGACCTTGCAGGTCGAGCAGCTTGAGGCAATCGCGGCTCGCGTCGAGGAACGAACTGGCGAGCGCCATCGCCGCGGCATGGCGTGCTTTCTGCGCGGCGAGTCGCTGACGTGTCGCGATCATCGCAATCGCGCCCACCGTCGCGCCGATTGCCACCTGCGCGCTGAACGGCGCGCTGACAGCGCCGCGCAACGCCATTTGCAGCGCGATGCCCGCCGTGCCCGTGCCGATCCCCGTGGCGACGCTGATCGCGAAGCCGACGGGTCCGACAGGGCGGCGGCTCGACCATGCGTCGAGCAGAAGCGAAAGAAAATGCTGGTCTTGCTGCGATGAATTCGCGGCGCGGCGGCGCAGTGCGCGGCGCCATTTCAAAGGAAGGCTCGTCGGCATACGCGGACTCGCCTCAGTTCGCGCGCAACGCTGCGCGATGGATATGCCGATACAGTGCGGCGTCTGCCGATGGCATGAGCACGCTCAAGCGCGCCGTGCATCGTGCGCGCATTGGATGGGGAAAAGTATTGCCTTTCATGGTGGCCAGCCGCTTCGGCGGTAATTATTGCTGCGCATGCGGACGGCGCTGCTCTCTGCGTTTACGGCGCGCCGCGATTTTTGTTTAGCCCGAGCGATTGTGCCTGTTTTCATCAGGTCGAACCATCTCGTCGTTGTCCGCGCAACGGCGCGCATGCGGAATGGGTTATACGAATGCGCGCCGCATCGTTTTAACAAATATTCGAAGCGCGATGGAAAAAGCTTTGCTTACCTAAGCTTTCGCTATTGCATGCAAAATGCAGCAGGAAAATAAGGGCGCATTGTTAAACGACCGCCGGTTCGACGAATTGGATTGCGTCCATGCTGATCGCCAATAAATGCTGACGCCGCTTTCGCGGCTTGCTAAATTGCGTGTTCAGGCACCGCAAAAAACCGCACAGGCCGTTGCGGGTTGCACCTTGCGCGTCGCAACCCATAGCGCGATGACGCTCGGACGGGCAGCAACCAGGAGACACCATGCGCGCCGTATTCCAATACCCGTTCCCTATTACCGAGCGCAAGGTCGGGCGCAACAAGGTCGTGAGCGCGCGCGCCGCAGTCGAGCTGATACGCGCGGGCGACACGATTGCGACGGGCGGTTTCGTCGGCGTCGGCTTTGCCGAAGAGGTAGCGATCGCGCTGGAGGAACGTTTCTTCGATGCGAACGCGGCGACCTCGGGCGGCCCGGGCGCGCTGGGGACGCCCGATGCATCGAACGCGCATCTCGATCTCACGCTCGTCTACGCGGCGGGGCAGGGCGACGGCAAATCGAAAGGGCTGAACCATCTCGCGCATGAAGGGCTCGTGCGCCGCGTGATCGGCGGACATTGGGGGTTGGTGCCGAAGCTGCAGCAACTCGCCATCGACGGGCGCATCGAGGCCTATAACCTGCCGCAAGGCGTGATCTCGCATCTGTTCCGCGATATCGCTGCGGGCAAACCGGGGCATCTGTCGACGATCGGCCTAGGCACGTTCGTCGATCCGCGGCACGGTGGTGGCAAGCTGAATAGCCGCACGACGGAAGATCTCGTCAGGCTGATGGAAATCGACGGCGGCGAGCATCTGTTCTACAAGACCTTTCCGATCGACGTCGCGATCATTCGCGGCACGACGGCCGATGCGAACGGCAACGTCACGATGGAGCGCGAGGCGCTCACGCTCGAAGCGCTCGCGATTGCGATGGCGGCGCGCAATTCGGGCGGTGTCGTGATCGTGCAGGTCGAACGGCTCGCCGATACGTACACGCTCAATCCGCGCGACGTGAAGATACCAGGCATCATGGTCGATTGCGTCGTGGTCGCGCGGCCCGAGCATCACTGGCAGACATTCGCCGAACCGTATTCGGCCGCGTTTGCGGGCGAGCTGCGCGTGCCCGCCAATTCGGTGCCGCCAATGGAGCTGACTGAGCGCAAGGTGATCGCGCGGCGCGCGGCGATGGAACTGATGGCGAACAGCGTCGTGAATCTGGGCATCGGCATGCCCGAAGGCATTGCGAATGTCGCGAACGAAGAGGGCGTGATCGATCTCTTCACGATGACGACGGAGCCGGGCGTGATCGGCGGCATTCCTGCGGGCGGGCTGAACTTCGGTGCGGCTACCAATACGCAGGCCATCATCGATCAGCCGTATCAGTTCGACTTTTACGACGGCGGCGGGCTCGACGTCGCGTTTCTCGGCCTCGCGCAGGCCGATCGTCAGGGCAATCTGAACGTCAGCAAATTCGGGCCGAAGCTCGCAGGCGCGGGCGGCTTCATCAACATCAGCCAGAGCGCGAAGCGCGTGGTGTTCGTCGGCACGTTCAACGCAGGCAATCTCGATGTTTCGATCGAAGACGGGCGCCTGAAGATCAATCGCGAAGGGGCGTGCCAGAAGTTCGTCGACGAAGTCGAGCATCGCACGTTCAGTGGCGAATACGCGGCGCGGCGCGGACAGCACGTGCTGTACATCACCGAGCGCTGCGTGTTCGCGCTTACGCCGCGCGGACTCGAACTGACGGAAGTGGCGCCCGGCGTCGACGTGCAGAACGATATCGTCGCGCAAATGGGCTTCACGCCGATCATCGATCAGCCGCCGCGACTGATGGACGAACGCATTTTCCGCGCGGCGCCGATGGGTTTGCGCACGTTGCTCCTGTGCTTGCCGCTGGAAGAGCGCTTCAATTACGACGCCGAGAAGAACATGTTCTTCGTCAACTTCGAAGGCTTTCAGGTTACGACGCAGGAACAGATCGACACCATCTGGCAAGAGGTCGAATCGCGTTTGTCGGGCGTGCGGATCAAACCGCAAGCGATCGTCAACTACGACAATTTTTCGATCAACCCGGAATTGATCGATATGTATTCGGCGATGGTGACGAAGCTCGTCAACCAGTTCTATTCAGGCGTGACGCGCTACACGACAAGCAGCTTCCTGCGGATGAAACTCGGCGACGCGCTCGAACGGCGCGACGTCGCAACGTACATCAACGAACGGCCGGGCGACGCATCCACGCACCGTTGAATGCGCCCGGTGTGCTTCGACATGAAGCGCACACAATGAGCGTGCGAAAATAGCGGTTTCCTCACGCCATTTCACGCATTCAAGAAGTCATCATGAGCAGGTTCATTCCCAGTGTGCCCGGCAAGAGCGAGGGCGATTTCGAAGTGAGCGCGGGCTCGAAGCTCGCGGGCTACCGGCGCTTTTTCGGCGTGCTGCGCGTCGTGCGCAAGACGGACGGGCGCCTGCTCTTTCCGTTCGACGGCGCGCCCGATCTCGGTCCGTACCCAACCAGGGAAGAAGCGCTCGCAGCGGCGCAGGTGTACGGCGAGCATATCGTCGAACACGATCTCGCGCGGCCCGAGCTGTAACGCATCCGCTGCCCACGGTTTTCTGTTCGGGCCCCGTGCATTGCGCTTGAAGCACGCAGCTGGCACGCCTATCGTTTGATTGGACCCCTGCGGGAGGCGATCATGCGTGCCGATGCCGTCGATGTGCATTTCGATAGTGCACACCTGTTTCTCGATCTGTCAGACGGCCGCGCCGTCGAATTTCCACTCAACTGGTTTCCCACGCTCGCCGCCGCGACCGAGTCGGAGCGCGAGCACTTCGCCATTTCGCTCGACAAGCAGCAACTGATCTGGCCTGAACTCGACGAGGACATGGATGTAATGGCCTTGATGATGTCGCTGCCGGAGTCGATGCGGCACTAGCGTCGCGATGTTTCGCTGATGTGTCGATGCACGAGACGGCGCGCCGTTCGCCGCGGCGCGTTGTTTTCGTTGGCTTGCTCGTCGCGCAAACGGAGACGGCCCTGCTGCATGCGTTAAAATAGCGGCTTGGTGCCAATCGGAGTTTATGTGCGATCTGTCGTTATTTATCTCACGCCTTCCCTGGACACCATGACGGAATCTGTATCGGCCTCTTCGGGCGCGCGCGATGTTGGCGCCGACCTGACTCGCAACGCGACGGCCGAACATGATCGGGGAAACATCGTCGTCGATTCCGCGAAGTACGATGGTCCGTCCGTTCAGGCTCTCTAACAAGAACAAATAAAGCGGCGCGCTTGCTCCAGGGCAGCGCGCCGTTGTTGTTTATGCGCCGTGCTCGAACATTTCTTTTGCACCTTCGAAAAGCGGATGAACTTCTTCACGTACCGCTACATCTCTCCGATCAAAGATTGATTTGATCTTTCTTGTTATTGCGGTTTGCTTTCGCATTGAAAGCGCGCCTTGAGCCGGGCGTGCGCGTGCCGCCGACGCAATTTGTTTTTCTCCTATTTCTCTTCAGTTTGAAGCGGTCATTCCGTTAACCGGAATTGTTCCCCGGCATGCTTGCATGTAGTTCGCTTCGAATAAATGCGAAAGGCATGCATGGAAATGGGAGCAAGGCCGTACCTTCCGAAAGGAAGCAAAAAGTCAAATCGCCCCGATTATTACGGGTGAACGGGGATTGGCTTCGATCAAAGAAAATATAAACCGAGGACTTTAATGAAGTTTCGTCTGCAATGCCTGTTGGCAGCAGTTGCATGCGCCAATTGCCTTTCCGCCAACGCGGCGCTTGGAACGTCTCCCACCTATACCGCGACAGTCAGGGCCAGCGCAACCCAGGCCGTCATGCGCATGAGCGCGACGGCCGTGCCCTACACCGTCAACGAAGCGACGCTGGCCGACGGCACACTGGTCCGCGAATACGTGGGGCAATCGGGGACCGTCTTTGCCGTGTCGTGGCACGGTCCGCACATGCCCGATCTCAGCGCGCTGCTCGGCAGCTACTTCGCGGGCTACCTCGAGACTGTGAATCAGCAGCATGCGCAACAGGGCAGCGCATTCGGGCCCGCGACGGTGCAGCGTTCGGATGTCGTGGTTCAGACGGGCGGCCACATGGGCTCGTACGTCGGACGTGCGTGGTTGCCGACGGGTCTTCCCGCAGGCATGAGCAGCGATGACATCCAGTAAGGCGAGGAGACCAGAAATGCGTGCATTGAAGTGGATTCTTGCCATCAGTGGCCTCTGTGTGGCGCTCGCTGGATGTGGCGGAGGCGGCGGTTCGTCGAATGCGTCGACCAGTTCGGCGACCACGACGCCCGCCGTCAGCACCGCCTTCGCCGACGCGACGGCAACGCCCGTAGCATCGGGATCGCCGAATACCGTGCCGATCACCGTGTCGTCGTTCAGCAGCGTGCGCAACTTCCCGATGGTGAGCGTGAAGGTGTGTGGACCGGGCTCGGGCGGCGTCGGAACGACCTGCTCGACTATCGACAACGTGCTCGTCGATACCGAATCGTTCGGTTTGCGCCTGTTTGCGTCAGTCATTCCGGGCAACACGTCTGCCGCATTGACGCGGGAGACGCAGGGCGGTCAGCCGGTTGCCGAGTGCGTGTCGTTCGGCTCGGGCAACACGTGGGGCACGGTTCAGAAGGCGGATCTGGTCATGTCGGGCGAACTTGCGTCGACCCTGCCGATCCAGGTGATTGCCGATCCTACGCTGGCAGCGACCATTCCCACGGGCACAAACGGGTGTCTGACGGGCGACGACATGTCGACGCCCTCGACGCTCGGCGCGAACGGCATACTTGGCATCGGCACGTCGCCGAACGATTGCGGCGTGGACTGCCAGAACTCTATCGTCGCGGGCGCTTACTACCTGTGCCCGAGCACGACCTGCTCGGTCGCGCAGGTGGCGGTGACGGATCAGGTGACCAACCCCGTCAGGAAGTTCCCGGTCGACAACAACGGCGTGATCGTCGAGATGTGGCAAGTGCCCGATACGGGTGCCGCGAAGGGCACGGGTACGCTCGTGTTCGGCATCGACACGCAGTCGAACAATGCGCTGGGCGGAACGGGCGCGACGATCTTGCCGACCAACATCTGGGGCGATATGGACGCGGTCTTCGAAGGACGCTCGTACTCGAAGACGGCATTCTTCGACTCGGGCTCTAGCGGCTTGTACTTCCAGAGCACGACGTTGAGCAAGGCATCGAACGGGTTCTATACGCCGGCCGCGCCGACGGGCCTGACGGCAGTCTTCACGGCGGCCAGTTCGGCGAAAGCGACCATCCAGTTCAACGTCAGCAACGGCGTGACGCTGCTCAACTCAGGCAACTATGCGTTCAACAATCTCGGCGTAGCGATGTTCAACGCGCTCGACATCGGCATGCCGTACTTCTACGGCCGTCATATGTACTGCGGCATTTCAGGTATGTCGGCGGCGGCAGGTGTCGTCGGCCCGTACGTTGCCTACACGTCAAGCTGAATGCGCAGTTGAAGGGGATCTTGCGGAACAAAAAAAGGGGCGCGCTGCGCCCCTTTTTGTTTGAGAACGACGGCTTAAACCAGGCCCGTCGCGTAGTACAGTCCGATCACGAAGAACACGGCCAGCGTCTTGATGATCGTCACCGCGAAGATGTCGCGATACGACTCGCGGTGCGTCAGACCCGTCACGGCCAGCAGCGTGATCACGGCGCCGTTGTGGGGCAGCGTATCCATGCCGCCGCTCGCCATCGCAACCACGCGATGCAGCACTTCCATCGGAATGTGCGCAGATTCCGCGCCCTTGATGAACAGATCCGACATCGCCGCGAGCGCGATGCTCATGCCGCCCGACGCGGAACCCGTGATACCCGCAAGCGAACTCACCGACACAGCCGCGTTCACGAGCGGATTCGGAATGCTCTTGAGCGCATCGCTCACGACGATGAAGCCGGGCAACGCCGCGATCACGCCGCCGAAGCCGTATTCCGAAGCGGTGTTCAGCGAAGCGAGCAGCGCGCCGCCGACAGCCGCCTTCGTGCCCGACGCAAAACGCTCCTTCACGCGACCGAAGGCGGTCAGGACGACGAGCAGAATGCCCAGCAGCAACGCGCCTTCCACCGACCAGATCGCGACGACAGCCTTGACCGTCGCCGTCACGGGCGCGCCGTGGTTGCCGGGCAGCACGTCAGGCGAGACGGTGTAGCTCGCGCCGTACCAGTCGGGAATCATGCGCGTCAGCACGAAGTTTGCAACGCCGACCAGAAGCAGCGGCGCGATTGCGAGCAGGGGATGCGGCAGCTTGTCGGTTTCGACGGTTTCCGGTTCGTTGATGAGCGACGTGCCGTAGCCTTCGCCCTTCGCCATCGCCGAGCGGCGGCGCCATTCGAGGAACGTCAGACCGACGACGATGATGAACAGCGAACCGGCGATACCCAGACCCGGCGCGGCCCAAGCCGTCGTCTTGAAGAACGTGGACGGAATGATGTTCTGGATCTGCGGCGTGCCCGGCAGCGAATCCATCGTGAAGGAGAACGCGCCCAGCGCGATCGCGCCCGGCATCAGGCGCTTCGGAATATTGCTCTGGCGATACAGCTCGGCCGCGAACGGATATACCGCGAACACCACCACGAACAGCGACACGCCGCCGTACGTCAGCAGCGCGCACACGGCGACGATCACCGCGTTCGCGCGCGCGCGGCCGATATAGCGGATCGCCGAATGCACGATCGATGCGGCGAAGCCCGACAGTTCGATCACCTTGCCGAACACGGCGCCGAGCAGGAACACAGGGAAGTAAAGCTTCACGAAGACGACCATCTTCTCCATGAAGATGCCCGAAAAGACGGGCGCGACGGCAGCGGGATCGACCAGCAGCACCGCACCGAGCGCGGCGATCGGCGCGACGAGAATCACGCTGTAGCCGCGATAGGCGGCGAACATCAGGAACGCCAGGGCGGCGAGGACGATGACAAAAGCCAATTGAGTCTCCAATACTTGGTTGTTCTACGTTGACGCGCGCGAGCGGGCCGCGGCGACCGGCGTCCGTTGATGCAGGTTCCGTGCCATGGCCGTCGCGCGGGTTTCTCCGGCCTGAGCAGCAGGGACGTCACGCTTCGATTCGAACGACAGTACAGAATAGTCTCAGAATCGAGACAAATTTGTGTCCGTCGAACTCGATGCGGCGAAGCATAACCCATTTGACGGGCTTGTTGCAGGTCTCGTCCGTGAGATAATCTGTCCACGAATTGAGACAATAAGCATCGAAACGATAATCGCGAGTGGGACCCGAGTAAGCGCTAAAGCGCCAACTCGGACCGACACCGCATGGGACGGGAGTAAGCGCTAAAGCGCCAACTCCCGTCGACCGCGAGTGGGACCTGAGTAAGCGCTAAAGCGCCAACTCGGGCCGACACCGCATGGGACGGGAGTAAGCGCTAAAGCGCCAACTCCCGTCGACAGGAGACAGCGTCAATATGAACGACTGGTCGGGCCTGCCCGCGACCTACAGCGACGTCCTGCGCCGCGCGATGGACTCGCTTTTCCGCACATTCGAAAACTTCAGCGAAGGCACCTTTATCGTCGACGCCGACGCGCGCGTCGTGTGGATCAACAAGCGCTACGCGGCCCGCTTCGGCTTTTCCGATCCGCAGCAGGCGATCGGCCGCGACTGCGAAGCGGTGATCCCGAACAGCCTGATGCGCGAAGTCGTGATGACGGGCAAGCCGATCCTGCTCGACGTACTCGAAACCGATCGCGAGCCGCTCGTCGTCACGCGTCTGCCGTTGAAAGACGACGCAGGCAAGACGGTCGGCGCCGTCGGCTTCGCGCTGTTCGACGAAATGAAGGCGCTCACGCCGCTTTTCTCGCACTACTCGCGCGTGCAGCAGGAACTCATCGCGACGCGCCAGTCGCTCGCGCAGGCGCGCCGCGCGAAGTACACGTTCGCGAGCTTCGTCGGCACGAGCGCGGCGAGCCTCGAGGTGAAGCGCCAGGCGCGGCGCGCGTCGCAAGTCGATTCGCCCGTGCTGCTGCTCGGCGAGACGGGCACGGGGAAGGAACTGCTCGCGCATGCGATCCACGGCGCGTCCGCGCGCTCAACCAAACCGCTCGTTACCGTGAACGTCGCCGCGATTCCCGACACGCTGCTCGAAGTCGAATTCTTCGGCGCGGCGGCGGGCGCCTATACGGGCGCGGACCGCAAGGGCCGGGTCGGCAAGTTCGAACTCGCGGACGGCGGCACGCTCTTTCTCGACGAGATCGGCGACATGCCGTTGCCGCTGCAAGGCAAGCTGTTGCGCGTGTTGCAGGATCGCGAATTCGAGCCGCTCGGCTCGAACCGCATCGTGCGCGCCGACGTGCGGATCATCGCGGCGACCTCGGCGGATTTGCCCGCGCTCGTCGCCGAAGGGCGCTTCCGTCCCGACCTGTTCTATCGGCTGAACGTGCTGACCATCCACGCACCGCCGCTGCGCGAACGGCAATCGGACATCGAAGCGCTGGCCTATACGATCCTCGAGGATCTGTCGACGCAGGTGCGCGGCGCTCATTTCGAACTCCAGGATGACGCGCTGCGCCTGCTGTGCTCGTACGGCTGGCCCGGCAATGTGCGCGAACTGCACAACACGCTGGAGCGCGCGGTGATGCTGTCGGACAGCGAGCGCATCGATGCGCGCGCGCTCGCGCCGTTCATTGGACCCGGGCGCGGTCAGGCCGTATTCGAAGCGCCCCCGCCCGTGCAGCACGCGGCGGCCAAAACATCGACGCAAACGCAGCCGCAGCAGTGGGCGGACGCGATGGCCGCATTCGAAAAGCGCTTTATCGACGACGCGCTGCGCGCGTGCGATGGACGCGTCACGGAAGCGGCGGCGCGCATCGGCATGGGACGTGCGACGCTCTACAAGAAGATCGCCGCGTACGGTATCGACGTGTGACCGCCGTGCGGCATGGGAGGCGCTGCGCTCGCCGCGCGCGCCGCGGAGCAGTACGATCGGCGAGCGAACCCGAAGGAGACGCGGCCATGACACGCTGGATCAATGCGATCGTGCTGTTCATTGCAAGCGCAGCTTGCATCACGCTGCATGCGCAAGAGGCGTCGTCGGTGGCTGGGCCGAACGAACGGCGCAACTGGTACAGCGATCCGTTTTTCACGCTCTCGCACGCACTCGCCGATTGTCCCGTCCCGCTCGGTCCGCTGATGACCCGCGCGCAGATGGAAGACGACGCGCACTATCGCGCGGAGCGCGGCACGACCTGCTGGCTCGCGCACAAATGCACGAAACCGAACTCGTATATGTACGACGCGGATATCGCCAACGCGATTCGTGCGCGCTTCACTGACCCGCATGCATTCGACGGCACGAGCGTGTGGATCACGGTGCAGCGCCGCTTCGTCTATGCGGAAGGCTGCGCGAACGCGTCGTTCGACAGGCACGCGTTGCAGCAGCAACTCGAAGCCATTCCCGACGTCGAGCAGGTGTTCGTGCGCATCGGTTCGAGCACACATGGACCGATGCCCTACAAGACGCTTGCGGAACCCGACAGGCAGCCTAAATAACGCGATACCACGCGATAAACGCAACGCAAGGCGGGCGTGGCACAATCGCGTTCGTCGAAAAAACAAAGGCCAACGGGGATTTCCATGAAACGCAGTCAAACATCCGCCGCACACGTTACGCACTGGGTTCGCGGCGCCTCGCTCGCCGCCGTTCTCGCGATGACGGGTGCGCTCGCCGCGTGCAGCAGCGCGCCGCCGCTCTTCTCGTCGGACGGCCGGCCCACGACGCTGGTGCAATGCCCGTCGGGCTCGGACAACTGCGAGCAGCAGGCGCAGGCAATGTGCGGCGGCGCGTTCGACACGATGCGCACGACCACCGAAAACGGCGTGCGCGGCCTCCTGTACGCCTGCCGCGGAAAATAAGCGGCACCGCGCCCACGGCATTCGCCATGCCGGACCGCGTTCGCGGCCGGCAACGCTCCGAAGCACCGCACGTCGCTTCGATAAATCCCACGCTGCATGTCGAGGTCGATGCAAACACATCGACCTGAACGTCCGCTTTCATTGCAGCATTCGCGCAGATCGGTTCATACGTCTGCCGATTTCTCCGTGTCATTGAATAACCGCTCCTGCCGGTTGCGCCGCACGTCGTAAGAGCGCTGCGCTGACGCATCGCGCGAGTCGCTTCCGTGCGGCGCCCAACGGAACGCGTCGATATCCTCGTATAGATTGTCCAGACGAGCAAATGCGAGACTTCATTCGCTTTCGGGAAGCGTGCAGCACACAACGACATTGAGAGAGCGGCAGTCGATTCCTGCGGCACACTTCGTGCTAACGGATGACGCCTTGCGAGGGACGACAGGCAATGAACCACGAGCAGATCGAGAAAGACATCGAACATCTGGAACACGTCATCTCGCGCATCTCTGCTGCCGACGGCATTCCGCTGTCATACTGGCGCGGCCGCATCGACTCGGTCTCGCTTGCTGCGCTCGTGCCGTCGCAGATCAGGCGCGTCCAGAAGCTCAGCGACGCGCTGCATGCGCTCGAAGTTCGCTACAAGCGTTGAGCGCCGCCGCCAGGCGCGCGCCCGCCTTGCCCACAGGGATGGTCTATGCATAGAGCAGGATTCTCGGCCGCGCGCCTCACACGATTGACCGATGCGATGCAGGGCTACATCGATCGCGGCGAAGTGGCCGGCGTCGTCACGCTCGCATGGCGCAACGGCGGGATTGGGTTGTTCGACGCGCGCGGCTGGCGCGATGAAGGCGAGCGTCTGCCGATGCAGCGCGACACGCTGTTCCGGATCGCGTCGATGACGAAGCCCGTGACGAGCGCCGCGATCATGATGCTCGCCGAAGAAGACCGGCTCACGCTCGATGCGCCCGTCGAGCAATGGTTGCCGGAGCTTTCCGCGCCGCGCGTATTGCGCGATCCGTCCGGTTCGCTCGAGAACACCGAGCCGGCGCGCACGCCCATCACCGTGCTCGATCTGCTCACGCACCGTGCGGGCTTCGCGTATCACTTCACATCGACGGGCCCGCTTGCGGGTGCGTATGCGTCGGTGTTCAACGGCTTCGAATCGGCCGACAAGCCCGACGCATGGCTTGCTCGCATCGCCACGCTGCCGCTGATGTTCCATCCCGGTTCGCGCTGGCACTACGGCATCGCAACCGACGTGCTTGGCATGCTCATCCATCGGATCAGCGGCCTCCCGCTCGGCGACTTTTTCCGCACGCGCATTTTCGAGCCGCTCGGCATGCGCGACACGGCGTTCGTCGTACCCGATGCGCAGCTTCCTCGCCTCGCCACCGCCTATGCGATCGATCCCGACACACGCCGGCGCGTGATCGAAGACCGTCCGCCCGCGAGCCGCTGGGCCAACCCGAAGCGCTTTCAGAGCGGCGGCGGCGGGCTCGTGTCGACGGCGGAGGATTATCTCCAGTTCGCGCGGCTGCTGCTCGGGCGCGGCCGTGTCGGCGACGTGCGTCTGCTGTCGCATCGTTCCGTCGACCTGATGCGCAGCAACTTTCTCGCGCGCGACCAGCGGCGCATGCCGTCGATCGGCCACGTGCAATGGTCGGGCCAGGGCTTCGGCCTGGGGCTTTCCATCGTCGACGATCCCGCGCAGCAATTGCCGCTCGGCTACCGGTCGGTGGGATCGTTCGGATGGCCAGGCGCCTTCGGCACGAGCTGGTTCGCCGATCCCGTCGAAAACCTGATCGGACAGATACTGATCCAGCGGAGATCCGTCGAGCCGTTCGACATGGCCGTCGATTTCGAGCGCCGTCTTTACGACGCGATCGACGATTGACCACCCTTTGATTGACGAAGCGCAGTGTTCGTGAACCTTTGACAGCACGGTACTGCTACACGACACTTTATAGGTCTGATACGGTCTCAGTTTGCCGTACAGCCTTCCAAGGAGACCTCGCCAGATGGCCACATACAGACAGCTGACCGCCCAGCTCGAAAAGCTCCAGAAAGAGATGGAACAGGCACGTGAACAGGAGGTGACACAGGCGATCGCTGACATCAAGCAGAAGATCGCCGATTACGGCATCACGGCCGAAGAGCTCGGATTCACGAGCAAAGCGCGCGCGCCGCGCAAGCCCGCGCTGCCGCCGAAATACCGCAACCCGAAGACGGGCGAAACCTGGAGCGGACGTGGCCGCGCGCCGGGCTGGCTTGCGGGTAAGAATCGCGAGAAGTTTCTGATCGAAGAATGAAGCCGGCTGCCTGCGCCCGTCGATCAGCGATGGGCGCGTTTGCGCTTCTTCCTGTTTCCGCTTGTCCCGTGAGTTCGCATAGTGAGTCATTCCGCACTCCGTAAGCGCACCGTTGCGGGAATCCCGAAAACTCTCACCTTTTCCTGGCGCTGACCTGTCACAGCGTTACGACGGGTTCGCCGCTTCCTGCTCGCGAATCGTCCTGCGATGCAACGGCGAGCGCTTTCTCCCGTCTGTGGATGTCCACTCGCGATCCTTATGTGACAAGGGTTTGCGGGCTTCGATATGAGGCCGCAACGTGCTTTCGCGCGTACGGCTAAACGCGTTTTGAGCCCATGTCTTGCGAACAGCGCGCCCTCGAAAAGCGGCGTCTCGCGTGACCGTCATTCCCCCTCCCGAAAACTCTCACCTCAACGTTCGTGCGTCCGTCAGCGATAACTCGGTGGAAACCCGGAGTTGAGTGCGCCTCATACCCCGGATCACAAAACATCGTTTCATCGTCCCGCTTTTCGGCCAGCACAATCAGCGCATCCAACTCGAACCCGATGGAACCTGACATGAGCGCAACTGAAAAGAACCTGTTTATCGGCGAAGGCTTCGAAGGCCCCGGCGTCAACCTCGCGCATATCAACGTGCTGGTCGGCCCGCGCAACGGCCCCGCTGGCCAGGCGTTCGCCACGGCACTGTCGACGCCGTCCGCGGGCCACGCACCGTTCGTCGTGATCGCGCGTCCGGGCGTGCCGACCAAGCCGCTGACGCTTTACGTGAACAAGGCGCAGATCGAAGGCGACTTCCACGGCAACGCGACGTGGGGCGCATCGCAGGCAGGCATCGCGAAGGCGGTCGCCGAGTCGCTCGAAAACGGCACGTTGCCGCCCGAAGCGGAAAACGACTGGGTCGTCGTGTCGGCGAACTGGGTCAACCCGAAGACCGACGACCTCGACGCCGTCTTCGAGAACAACTACCGCGCGTGCAAGAACGCGATTCTTGCGGCAATGAAGGGCCTGCCGCACAAGGAAGAAGTGTTCGCCGCCGCGCGCGAAGTATCGAACCCGTTCTATACGCCGAAGCGCTGAACCGCACCGAGCCGCACACAGAGATCTGGAGACATCATGGAATATGTTCGCCTCGGCCAGTCGGGCCTGAAGGTTTCGCGTCTGTGCCTCGGCACGATGAACATGGGCACGCCGCAATGGAAGCCGTGGATTTTCGATGAAGCGCAAAGCGAGCCGATCGTGCGTCACGCGCTCGAAGCCGGCGTCAACTTCATCGACCTCGCCGACTTCTACTCGACGGGCGTCGGCGAAGAAGTGGTCGGCCGCATCCTGAAGCGCCTCGCGCGCCGCGAGGAGATTGTCGTGACGACCAAGGTCGGCTACGACATGGGCGCTTACCAGAACGCAGGCGGCCATTCGCGCAAGCACATCATGGACGGCATTGACGGCTCGCTGAAGCGTCTGGAGATGGACTACGTCGATATCTTCATGCTGCATTTCTTCGACGTGAACACGCCCGTCGAGGAAACCATGGGCGCGATGAACGACATCGTGCGCGCGGGCAAGGCGCGCTACATCGGCGTGTCGACGATGTATACGTGGCAGTTCGCGAAGATCATGCAGGTCTGCGAGCGCAACGGCTGGCACAAGCCGATCAACATGCAGCTGCAGCTGAACCTCGCGTATCGCGAGGAAGAGCGCGAAATGATTCCATATTGCCAGGATCAGGGCGTGGGCGTGTCGGTGTTCAGCCCGCTCGCACGCGGCCTGCTGACGAGCGACGCGCAGTCCACTCGCAATCAGACCGACTTCTTCACCGCGCAGATGTACGGCGACGTGGCGTCGCGCGAGATTGCGGCATCGGTGGCGCGCGTCGCGGCGAAGCGCGGCGTGTCGGCGGCGCAGATTGCGCAGGCCTGGGTGCTCCAGCGCGAAGGCATCGCGAGCATGCTGGTCGGTGCGGATTCGCCCGCGCAGTTCGACAGTGCGCTCGCTGCGCTGAACACGAAGCTCGAAGCCGAAGAACTGCACGAACTGGAGCGCAACTACACGCCGTGCGATCTGATCAACGACTACACGGCGGGCAAGCGCATTGCGCGCGAAGCGCGTCCGGCGCAAGGCGTTTTCGCCGCTGAAAACGCGGGCAACCTGGGTAAGGCAGCATGAGCGAATTTCTCCGAACAGGCCATTACATCGACGGCGAGTGGTGCGACAGCGCGAATACGTACGCGGTTCGCAATCCGGCGACGGGCGAGGTGATCGCGAACGTCGCGATGGGCGGCGCGCAGGAAACGCAGCGGGCCATCGACGCCGCCGGGCGCGCGTTCCCCGCCTGGCGCGCGCTGACCGCGAAAGAGCGCGGCGCTCGCGTGAAGCGCTGGGGCGAGCTGATGCTCGAACATCGCGATGCCCTCGCCGAATTGCTGACGCGCGAGCAGGGCAAGCCGCTCGCCGAAGCGAAAGGCGAAGTCGGCTACGCGGCCAGCTTCTTCGAGTGGTTCGCTGAAGAAGCGAAGCGCAGCTACGGCGACGTGATTCCGAGCCCGAAGCCCGATTCGAAGATCATCGTCACGCGCGAACCTGTCGGCGTGGTCGCCGCGATCACGCCGTGGAATTTCCCGCTCGCGATGATCACGCGCAAGGCCGGCCCCGCACTCGCGGCCGGCTGCACGATGGTGCTCAAGCCTTCGGAAGAAACGCCGCTGTCCGCGTTCGCGCTGGCCGTGCTTGCGGAACGCGCGGGCATTCCGGCGGGCGTGTTCAACATCGTGTCGGGCGATGCCGTGGCGATCGGCGGCGTGCTGACGGAATCGGAAGTCGTGCGCAAGCTGTCGTTCACGGGCTCGACGCGCGTCGGCAAGCTGCTCGCGAAGCAGTCGGCGGATACGCTGAAGAAGCTGTCGCTGGAACTGGGCGGCAACGCGCCGTTCATCGTGTTCGACGACGCGGATATCGAGGCCGCCGTGCAGGGTGCGATGGCGTCGAAGTTCCGCAACACGGGGCAGACCTGCGTGTGCGTGAACCGCTTCTACGTGCAGGACGGCATCTACGATGCGTTTGCGCAGGCGCTGACGGAAGCCGTCAGGAAGATGCGCGTCGGCGATGCGCTGAAGGGCGAAGTCGAGCAAGGTCCGCTGATCAACGAAGCGGCGTTGACCAAAGTCGAAGCGCATGTCGCGGATGCATTGCATCACGGCGCCCGCGCGTTGACGGGCGGCAAGCGTCACGCGCTCGGCGGCACGTTCTACGAACCGACCGTGCTCGCCGATGCATCGCAATCGATGCTGATCGCCGAGGAAGAAACCTTCGGCCCCGTTGCAGCCTGCTTCCGCTTCAAGACGGAAGACGAAGCGATCAAGGCCGCGAACGACACGCCGTTCGGCCTGTCCGCGTACTTCTACACGCGCGACCTCGGGCGTGCATGGCGTGTCGCGGAGGCGCTGGAAAGCGGGATGGTCGGCGTCAACGAAGGCATCATCTCGACGGAAGTCGCGCCGTTCGGCGGCGTCAAGCAGTCGGGCCTCGGCCGGGAAGGCTCGAAGTACGGCATGGATGAATACGTCGAACTGAAGTACATGATGATGGGCGGCCTCGGCCGCTGATCGTCGGCGCTTCGTCCGCCACGCGCGGCGGATGGCAAGGGAGCACGCGTCCCGGCGCGCATCACGGGACGCGCGACATAACGAAGGAGACATCTTGAGCGATCAAGACCTGCTCGCGCGGCCGTCCGGCCTCGCGTCCTCATCCCCGCGCGTCGTCGCGCCGGCCCACGCACAGCGCGCCGGCGCCAACACCGTCTCGCTCGACGACGTTCCGCTCAACGGCTTTCATATCAAGATCGCCGGGCTCACGTTCGGCGCGCACTTCACGGAAGGCTATGCGCTCGGCACGATCGGCTATGCGCTCGCGACGCTCAACAAGCAGATGCCGCTCGATGCTTTCTGGCAAGGCATGATCGGCAGCTCGGCGCTGATGGGCATTTTCGTCGGCAGCCTGATATTCGGCTGGCTGTCGGACCGCACGGGCCGCCAGCGCATTTTCCTGTTGAGCTTTCTGATCATCACGCTCGCGGCGTTCGCGCAGTTCTATGTGTCGTCGCCCGCAATGCTGTGCGCGTTGCGCGTACTGATCGGCTTCGGCATGGGTGGCGATTTCGCCGTCGGTCACGCGATCCTCGCGGAGTTTTCGCCGCGCAAGCATCGTGGCACGCTGCTTGGGTCGTTCAGCGTGATCTGGACGATCGGCTATGTGGTCGCGAACGTGCTCGGCCTGTACTACGCGGACGCTTCGCCCGATGCGTGGCGCTGGCTGCTGGCGTCGGCGGGCGTGCCGGCCCTGGCCGTGCTGTTCCTGCGGATCGGCACGCCGGAGTCGCCGCGCTGGCTGCACGGCAAGGGACGCATCGACGAAGCAAAAGCCGTCGTGCTGAAGTACTTCGGCCCGAACGTGACGCTCGACGGCGCGCACGACGACCCTGCGCACAGTGGACACGGCGGCTTTGCGCGGCTGTTCCAGCGCGATCTGATCCGCCGCACGGTCTTCAACTGCGCGTTCTTCGTGTGCCTCGTGATTCCGTACTTCGCGATCTACACGTTCCTGCCGTCGATCCTGAAAGCGATTCATCTCGACAACGGCTCGGGTGCGGACTTCCTGCTCAACGGCTTTCTCGTGGTCGGCGCGCTGCTCGGCATCTGGCTGACGATCGCGCTGTCGCGCCGCGCGTTCCTGATCGGCTCGTTTGCGGTGACGTGCATGTCGCTGTTCGCGCTCGCCGTGCTGCCGGAATCGGCGGCGCTGTGGGTGATCGTTGCGTTCGCGGTGTTCACGTTGACGATGTCGGCGTTCTCGAACCTCGTCGGCGTGTTTCCGCCCGAGTGTTTTCCGACGGAAGTGCGCGCATGCGGCGTCGGACTGGCGATCGCGTGCAGCCGCCTGGGTTCGGCTGTCGGCACGTTTCTGCTGCCGCTCGGCATCGCGCAACTCGGGTTTCATTCGACGATGTTCGCGCTGTCCGCCGTGCTGCTGGTCGGCATGATCGTGTCGATTGCGTGGGCGCCTGAAACGAAACATCTGACGTTGAATCAGGCGAGCGGCGCGTAGCTCGTCGCGTTTCGTCTCTTCGGCTGAAGCCCGAAGCGCCCTCGATGGGTGCTTCGGGCTTTTTTCATTCGGGCGAGCCCGACTCGGCCGCTATACTTATAGGTTGCTCCGGCACGTGTATCATCGCGGCTTCGCCGGTTTTTACGGGCCTGTCAGGCATGTCGCCGCGCCCGGTTGCCGTTTCGCCGCCCATTCGCCCGCTGCGCGGGGCGTGCGCCATGACCCCAATTGCCAATGTCAGTCTCCGAACTCAAACGCCGCCGCACGTTCGCGGTCATTTCCCACCCGGACGCGGGTAAAACCACGCTCACCGAAAAGCTGCTGCTGTTTTCGGGCGCGATCCAGATCGCGGGTACCGTGAAGGGCCGTAAGAGCAACCGCTACGCGACGTCCGACTGGATGGAAATCGAAAAGCAGCGCGGCATTTCGGTCGCGAGTTCGGTGATGCAGTTCGAGTACGGCGACTGCGTGATCAATCTGCTCGACACGCCGGGCCACGAGGACTTCTCGGAAGACACGTACCGCGTGCTGACGGCCGTCGATGCCGCCGTGATGGTGATCGACGGCGCGAACGGCGTCGAAGCGCAGACGCTCAAGCTGCTCGAAGTGTGCCGCAGCCGCAAGACGCCGATCGTCACGTTCATCAACAAGCTCGACCGCGAAGTGCGCGAGCCGCTCGATCTGCTCGACGAAATCGAGCAGCACCTGGGCGTGTCGGCCGTGCCGTTCACCTGGCCGATCGGCATGGGCAAGGACTTTCAGGGCGTCTACGACATCCAGAACGATCAGGTGCGCGTGTTCCGCGCGGGGCAGGACACGCTCGGCGGCGCGGTCGAAACGATCCAGGCGCTTGGCGACGAGGAAGGCGAGCGCCGCTTTGGCCATGCTTGGGTGCGCGCGAAGGAAGAAATCGACCTGATCACGGGCGCGACGCCGACGTTCGATCGCGACGAATTTCTCGCGGGCCAGCAGTCGCCCGTGCTGTTCGGTTCGGCGATCAACAACTTCGGCGTGAAAGAAATTCTCGACGCGCTCGTCGATCTCGCGCCGCCGCCGTCTGCGCGCCTGACGGTGCAGCGTCCCGTGCAGCCGGACGAGCCGAAGTTCACGGGTGTCGTGTTCAAGGTGCAGGCGAACATGGACCTGGCGCACCGCGACCGCGTCGCGTTCATCCGCGTGTGCTCGGGGCGTTTCGAGCGCGGCATGGCGCTGAAGGTCACGCGCAACAACAAGACGTTCCGCGCGAACAACGTGGTGACGTTCCTGTCGCAGCGCCGCGAGACGGTCAGCGAGGCGTATGCGGGCGATATCATCGGCATCCCGAATCACGGCACGCTGAGCCTCGGCGACACGCTGACGGAAGGCGAACTGCTGCAATTCGTCGGCCTGCCGTTCTTCGCGCCGGAAATCTTCCAGACGGTCGAAGTGGTCGATCCGATGCGTTCCAAGCAGCTCGGCGAAGCGCTGAAGCAGCTGGGCGAAGAAGGCGCGATTCAGGTGTTCAAGCCGGTCGTTGGCGGATTGACGATTCTCGGCGCTGTTGGGCAGCTGCAGTTCGAAGTGGTGTCGCATCGGTTGTCGACCGAATATAAGGTCGACGTGAGGATGGGGCCTGCGCGGTATCGGATGTCACGGTGGGTCACTTGCGATGATGCCGCTGAATTGCGGCGGTTCTGCGATTCTTACGCTCCGCGGATTGCCTATGATGCGGCTGATGCGCCGACTTATCTCGCTTCTCATGTCTCTGAGATCGAGGTTGCTCAGAAGGCCTGGCCCAAGATTGTGTTTAATGAGCTGCGCGAGCATTCGGGGGCGCCGTTCAGGAAGGCAATGTAGGTTTTTTTGTCTGCGACGCTAGTCGCCATTCCTTGCTTTTTGTTTTTTCTTCGCTGGCATCCGCGATTTCGTGGGTCGCATCCGCGATTTCGTATCGGTGCCTCACGCGTCGCCCCTGTGCGGGGCGGCACCTACTTTTCTTTGCAGCGGCAAAGAAAAGTAGGCAAAAGAAAGCCGCTCACCCCGCCAATCCTTGTATTTGCCTGCGGGCCCCCACGGGTCCCGCACTCCAGACGGCAACACGTTATTTCACGCCCGTTGCCAGCGTGCTAACCAAGCGCATACCCCTCTCCAGTCTCCCGTAGCGCAGCCAGCGGCAGCGAACCGTCTGCGCCGCCCAGGTGGCAAACTGTGTGTAGCTTGTCGCACCTGACGCGTTCGCGCTCCTACGACACCGATCCCGTTTTTCAGTCCGGAGTGGTGCACTTCCATCGCGACGGCCTACACACAGTTTGCCACCTGGGCGGCCGTGGACTTCCTGGTAACGCATGCGTGACGCGGGATTGTGAAGTGGGGGATGCGAATCCAGGAGCGCTGGCAACGGGCATTGAATGGCTTGATGCCGCGTGGAGTGCGGGACCCGTGGGGGGCCCGCAGGCAATGACTAGCATTAGCGGTGTTAGCCCGCTTTCTTTGCTTACTTTCTTTGCGGCGGCAAAGAAAGTAAGTGCCGCCCCGCACAGGGGCGACGCCTGAAGCACGGATACGAATTCGCGGATGCCAGCGCAGCAAAAGCGAAAAGCGAAAAGCGAAAAACCAGGAACGGCGACTGCGTCGCAGACAAAAAACACCGTCAACCCATCCCCAAAACCTGCTCCCGCATCCACCCAGCAAAAGCCTGCACATGCTCGAGCCCGGCATGCCGCGCGGCGATATCAAGCCAATACCCATAGGGGCCATTAACCTCGACATCAGACATAGGCGCAAGGCTGCCTTCAGCCAGTTCCTCAACGATCATATTCCGATCGACGATCGCCAATCCGGCGCCCTTGCGCGCCGCATGAATCGCCTGTTCCAGCGTCGAAAACTCGATCCCGTTCTCGCCATACCGCGCAGGTAAGCCAGCCTTATCGAGCCAATCCGGCCAAAGATTCAACCGCGCATCGTTATGCAGCACATGCAGTGCAGGCAGCGTCTCCAGCAACTTAACCAGCGCCTCGCCGCCAAACCGCGGCGAACCAACCAGCGTATGCCGCTCGATCATCAGCAACTCGGAATGCGCATCGGGCAACGCGTCGCGGCCGAAGCGGATGTTGCAGTGGCAGTCGTCGGTGGGTTCCGTGCGCACGGACAACTCGACGTCCGGCAACTCGACCGCAAGCGAGCCGAGCCGCGGCGAAAACCACTGCGTGGCGAAAGTCGGCGGCACCGATAACACCAGGCGCCGGCGGCCCTTCGCCGTCGTGACCTGGCGCGTGCCGCGCTCAAGCGTATCGAATGCTTCGGATACGCACGGCAGCAACTGCTGGCCAGCCTTCGTCAGCCGGATGCCCTTGTGATCGCGCTCGAAAAGCTTCGCCCCAAGCGACTCCTCGAGAATCTTGATCTGTCGGCTTACGGCGCCCTGCGTGACGCACAGCGCGACGGCCGCACGGTTGAAACTCATATGCCGCGCCGTCTCTTCGAAAAAACGCAACGCGATCAGCGAGGGCAAACGCCGCATAAATCTTCCTTCAGTCACATCTTCTTTTCTGACTCGCCTTCGGCCGGTGGCCGGCGAGTGCGCTCCCGTGCATCGACATGCGAAACATTACCGCGCCGCCCGTCGAACCGCGGCGGGAAGCGGCGCCGCGAGCCGTGGGGCGATTCTACATGCTGCGCCAGGCCCGGCGTGCCCAGACGGTGGGAACCATGCGCTAACATCAGATGGAAAGCGGCAGGCGGCGCAGCGTTCGGGCTGACATCGCGGCGACCCCGCTCATCGCCTATCCTGATGACTGATGAAACCGCGTGTCCCGCGTGCATACAGTGCCAAGGGCGCGCACTCACCTCATTCGCGGAGCGCCCGTGACCGTACGCAATCTCGACGCGTTGTTTCGCCCGAAATCCGTCGCCGTGATCGGCGCCTCGAACCGCCCGGGCAGCACGGGCGCGATGGTCTGGAAGCGGCTGATCGAAGGCGGCTTCGACGGCCCCATGTGGGCCGTCAATCCGACGTACGACATGCTCGACGGCCACGCGTGCGTCGGCAATGCGGGCGATCTGCCCGACGCGCCGACCGTCGCGATCGTCTGCACGCCGCCGTCGACGTGGCCCGGCATCGTCCATACGCTCGGCGGGCGCGGCACGCGCGCGGCGATCATCGTCGGCGAAGTGCGTGGCGAAGAAGGTCGCGCCGATGTGCGCCACACGCTCGCGGCCGCGCGGCCGCATCTGCTGCGCATTGTCGGGCCGGGCAGCCTCGGCATCGTGACGCCCGCGCTCAAGGCGCATCTCGGCGCGCCGTCCGTGACGGTGCGCGCGGGTGGCGTCGCGTGGGTATCGCAGTCGAACGCGCTGACGAACGCCGTGCTCGGCTGGGCGCATGCGCGCGGCCTCGGTTTCTCGCACGCGGTCGCGCTCGGCGAAGAAGCCGACGTCGATGCCGGCGACGTGCTCGACTATCTGGCGAGCGATCCGGGCACGCGCGCGATCCTGCTCGAAGTGGATTCCGTGAAGGCGGCGCGCAAGTTCATGTCGGCGGCGCGGGCGGCGGCGCGCAACAAGCCGGTGCTGGCGCTGCGCTCGGGCCGCAGCGATCCCGACGACGCGCTCTACACGGCCGCCTTCCGCCGGGCGGGCATGGTGCGCGTCGATGCCCTCGACGATCTGCTCGACGAAATCGAAACGCTTGGCGTGGGCCGCGTTGCGGCGGGTGCGACGGCGACGCTGATCACGAGCGACCGCGGCGTCGCGACGCTTGCCACCGACGCTTTCAAGGCGGCCGGCGATACGCTCGCGCCGTGCCCGTCAGGCGCCGTCGATGCGCTCGCGCAGGCGTTGCCGCGCGCCATACCGGGCAATCCGCTGTTGCTCGGCAGCGACGCGCGCGCCGAACATTTCGGCACGGCGCTCAAGGTGCTGGCCGACCAGCGTTCGACGGGCACGGCTTTTGTCGTGCATGCGTCGACGCACAGCGCGCCTGTCGAGGAAGTCGCGCAGGCGCTGATCGCGAATCAGCGCTACGCGTATCGCGGGTTGCTCGCATGCTTTTTCGGCGGCGTGAAGCGCGAGACGCGCGATGCGCTGCATGAGCACGGCATCCCCGTGCACACCACGCCGCAGCGGCTCGCTCGCGCGTTCGAGCGTCTGGTCGAATATCGCCTTGTGCACGAGCTGCTGATGCAGACGCCGGAAGGCCAGCCCGCGCGCGTGCCCGCATCGATCGATGCCGCGCAGGCGCAGGCGTGCGCGGCGCTGTCGTCGGGCGTGACGGAACTCGAAGGCGACGACGCGGCGCGGCTGCTCGCGTACTTCGGCCTTCGCACGATCCCGGACGATGCGCGCGAGCAGGCCGTCGTCGATATTGCCATCGAACTGCGCGACGACGACAACTTCGGCCCTGTGTTCCGCTTCACCGCGCCGCCCGAGCACGACGAAGCGCGGCCGATGTGCGTGTTCGGTCTGCCGCCGCTGAATCCCGTACTGTCACGCGACATCCTGTCGAACTCGGCGTACTTTCGCGAGGTCGCGCCCGAGCCCGTGCTGGGCGCGTTCACGGCGATTTCGCAGGCGGTGTCGGAGATACGCGAGATCGTGTCGCTGAAGCTCGCGTTGCGCGTGATGAAGAACGGCGCGGCGATCGTCGCGCCGCGTCTGCGGCTGTCGGCGAGCCGCACGCGCTTCGCGATCATGCCGTATCCGCGGCGCTACGAAGAAACGCTCGACTGGCGCGGCCAGCGCATCACGGTGCGGCCGATTCGTCCCGAAGACGAGGCGGCGCATCGCGAGTTCGTCGAATCGATGACGCCCGACGATCTGCGCCTGCGCTTTTTCGGCGCGGTCGGCAGCTTCGATCATTCGCAGCTCGCGCGGATGACGCAGATCGACTACGACCGCGAAATGGCGCTGATCGCGACGACGCAGAACGACGACGGTTCGATACGCACGCTCGGCGTGGTGCGCGCAGTCGCGGACCCCGACAACGAAACGGCCGAGTTTGCGATGGCCGTGCGTTCGGATCAGAAGGGCAAAGGGCTAGGGCGTCTGTTGATGGAACGGATCATCGCGTACGCGCGGGCGCGCGGCACGCACTGGATCGTTGGCGAGGCGCTGCGCGAAAACTCGGCGATGATCGGCCTCGCGACGGCCGTCGGTTTCACGACGGCGCGCACCGAGGATCCGGGCGTCGTCGGCTTCAGGATGGCGCTCGACCAGCCGGACGACGGCAAACAAAAAGGCGGCGCACCGGGGTTTGGTGCGTCGCCTGCATGTTCTGCCAATACGCGCTAGTTCGCGGCTGGATGTACGGCTGAAGGCGCTCAGGCTGCGAGTTTTGCCGAGGCGGCATCCACTTGTTCACGCGAGACGGCGAGTTCGTCGAGCCACTCGGGGGCATACGTTGCGCCCGTTTCGCGTTCGAGACGCGCGATGGTCGCGGCGCAGCGCATGGTGTCCTTGGGCGTCGCGATGAACGATTTCACTGATTGGCCTGCCGTGAAGGCTTCGAAGAGCGGCACGCGCACTTCGTCGGGCAGCGCGCGGGTCCATTGATACGGCTTGCCGTTGAAGGTCACGGTCGGCGGGAGCACGCGCTCTTTCTTTGCGGCCGGGATCAGGCCGAAGTTGCGGGCGGCGTCGCCGATCTGATCGGCGGAAAAGAGCTCGTCGGGCGTGATGTCGAACTGCGCGATGAAGGTTTCGATCTGCTTCATCGCGGCGGCGCGGTCATCGCGCTTTTGCTGCGCGCGGGAGACGATTTCGCGGAGTTCGTCGGCTTCTTCGCTGGAGATGGTGAAGCTTGCCTGCTTTTGCTGGAGTTCGGAGAAACGCTGGAATTCGAGGTCGGAGAGGAGTTTTGCCATGTCGATTGCGCGTGGGCGCAAAGTGCTTTTTTGCGAGGGGCCGTTATTTTAGCTGATCGGATTTGTTTGCGACGCTAGTCGCTGTTCTTTGCTTTTTTGCTTTTTGATTTTTGCTGCGCTGGCATCCGCGGTTTGGCTTTCGCTGGCATCCGCGAATTCGTATCCGTGCTTCATGCGTCGCCCCTGTGCGGGGCGGCACTTACTTTCTTTGCCGCCGCAAAGAAAGTAAGCAAAGAAAGCGGGCTAACCCCGCCAGTGCTAGTGGTTGCCTGCGGGCCCCCCACGGGTCCCGCACTCCAGACGGCATCAAGCTATTCAATGCCCGTTGCCAGCGCTCCTGGATTCGCATCCCCCACTTCACAATCCCGCGTCACGCATGCGTTACTAGGAAGTCCACGGCGGCCCAGGTGGCAAACTGTGTGTAGGCTGTCGCGATGGAAGTGCACCACTCCGGACGGAAAAACGGGATCGGTGTCGTAGGAGCGCGAACGCGTAAGGTGCGACAACCTACACACAGTTTGCCACCTGGGCGGCGCAGACGGTTCGCTGCCGCTGGCTGCGCTACGGGAGACTGGAGAGGGGTATGCGCTTGGTAAGCACGCTGGCAACGGGCGTGAAATAACGTGTTGCCGTCTGGAGTGCGGGACCCGTAGGGGCCCGCAGGCAAACACAAGAATTAGCGGTGTGAGCGGCTTTCTTTTGCCTACTTTTCTTTGCCGCGGCAAAGAAAAGTAGGTGCCGCCCCGCACAGGGGCAACGCGTGAGGCACCGATACGAAATCGCGGATGCCAGCGCAGCAAATCGCGGATGCCAGCGCAGCAAATCGCGGATGCCAGCGAAAGCCAAACCGCGGATGCCAGCGCAGCAAAACCCGGATGCCAGCGCAGCAAACCACGGATGCAATCAAAACCCGGCTGCCAGCGAAGAAAAACCAGCAAACTCAATCCCCCATCGACAACGCAGCAACTACCTCCCGCAACATCCCGGTCACCTCATCGAGCGAAGGCGCAACATACTCATCGATCCGCTTAAGAAAAGGACAGGTCATCGCCGCAACAGCCTGACCCGAAGCGGTCAACAAAGGAAACGTCAAGTCGGTAACACCAAAAATCTGCTGACTATCCTTCTGCGAAAAGCCCGCCGCACGAATCGCCGCGCAAGCGGCCTCAAGCGCATCGTGATCGATGGTCACTTCGCCCTTCACCTTCGTATGCTCAGCAAGCATATGCTCGCGCTGCTCGTAAGTCTGAAACGCCAGCATCGTGCGCCCCGAACTCGTGTCGATCAAACCCACCCGCGAGCCGAGCCGCACCGAAATCCCCCACGTCCCAGGCCCGTCCACCTGCGCAATCACCAGCAAATTGCCGCGGTCATAGACGGCTAGATGACACGACTGCTCAGCATCAGCAGCGAACCGCTGCATCAGCGGCAACGCCTCGGCAATCAGCCGGTTCATCGGCGGATGCCGATGCGCAAGCGCATACAGCTTCAGGCTCAGCGAATAGCGATCGCCCCCCGCCGAACGCACCACGTACTGACGCGCCACCAGCCGCTCCAGCATCCGGTACATCTCGCTCGCGTTGCGCCCCAATAGCTTCGTAATCTCGGCGCGCGTCAGGCCGCTCTTCTGCTCGGCAAGCAACTCAAGTATGTCGAGTCCCTTGTCGAGCGCAGGCGCGCGATAACGGTCGGCGTCGTCCTTCTCTTCCACGTCCATCGTCAGCAGTCGGTTGGTAATTGGCTTTCGCATCGATTATCGGCCGTCAAAGGACTGTCACACAGGGCACCACGCTCCAGGGAAAACACCCACGCCCATCACGTTGACTTGTTTAAGTTCGCATATGAATAATACGTTCATTGGTGAATGCATGCACCAATACCCATAAGAAAGAAAGCGAAGGTCGATGTACCCGGTTCGCCGGTTCCTCTTCCCACAACGCAGACCGCGCCCGACGCCAGCGTGCAAGGCAGGTCGCCATTGGAGACAAGCATGGGTTTCGCCAAGGAGCCGCGCGCGGCTCGCCGTTTCGTTCAGGGTGCATTGACGGCCGCCGTGGCCGCCGCGTGCGTGGCCGGCATCGGTTTCAGCACGGCCGCGCAGGCCGCCGACTCGTCCAGGGTCGGTCTCGGCCTGCCGCTCCTCACGTCGCCGTTCTGGCAGTCGTACAACAACTACCTGCCGAAGTACGCGAAGGAAATGGGCATCGACATCCTCGCGCCCGTCAATTCGAACAACGACCCCGCGCAGCAGATCACCGACATGAACAACATGGTGAATCTCGGCGCGAAAGGCATCGTGGTCGGACCGATCGATTCGGCCGCGATCAGCCGCGCGCTCGATTCGGCATCGGCGAAAGACGTGAAGGTCGTCGCCGTCGATGTCGCGCCGACGCAAGGCAAGGTCGCGATGGTCGTGCGCGCCGACAACCGCGCGTACGGCACGAATGCGTGCAAATACATCGGCGAGCACGTGAAGTCGGGCAAGGTCGTGCAGATCATGGGCGATCTGGCGTCCGTCAACGGCCGCGACCGTTCGGAAGCATTCCGCGCGTGTCTGAAGAACTATCCGGCGCTGTCGCTGCTTGAAATTCCCGCAGGCTGGAAGGGCGACGTCGCGGCGAGTTCGCTCGACAGTCTGCTCACCGCGAATGCCGACGTGAAGGCGATCTACATGCAGGCGGGCGGCGTCTATCTGTCGCCGACGCTGCAGACGCTGCGCCGCAAGCAGATGCTGTTTCCCGCCGGCGACGCGAAGCACGTCGTGATCGTCAGCAACGACGGCATCCCGCAGGAATTCGACGCGATCCGCAAGGGCGAAATCGACGCGACCATTTCGCAGCCCGCCGATCTCTACGCGAAGTACGGCCTCTACTACATGAAGGCGGCGCTCGCGGGACAGACGTTCAAGCCGGGTCCGACCGATCACGGCAGCAACATCGTCCAGTTGCAGCCGGGCGTGCTCGAAGATCAGCTGCCCGCGCCGCTCGTGACGAAGGCGAATGTCGACGACAAGAACCTCTGGGGCAATACACTCAAATGAGCGCTGAAACGACCGTCGACGCGAACCCATCCACGCGCGCGGTCGTCGAAGCGCTTGGCGTCGGCAAGCGCTTCGGCAGCCACGCGGCGCTGAGAGACGTGAGCATGCGCGTGATGCCCGGCGAGTCGCATGCGCTCGTCGGGCGCAACGGCGCGGGCAAATCGACGCTTGTGTCGATCCTCACCGGCTTGCGCAAGCCTGATACGGGCGACGTGCGCTTCGGCGGCGAAGCAGCGCCGCCGATCGCCGACCGCGATGCGTGGCGCGAACGCGTCGCGTGCGTCTATCAGCATTCGACCATCATCCGCGAGCTGTCCGTCGCCGAGAATCTGTTCATCAACCGGCAGCAAACGCGCAACGGCGTGATCGACTGGCGCGCAATGCGCCGCGATGCGCGCGCGCTGCTCGATCACTGGAAGATCGACGTGCGCGAAGACGCGCGCGCGGGCGATCTCTCCGTCGAAGCCCGTCAGCTCGTCGAGATCGCGCGGGCGCTGTCGTATGGCGCGCGCTTCATCATTCTCGACGAGCCGACGGCGCAGCTCGACGGCGACGAAATCAAGCGGCTCTTCAAACGTATCGAAGAGTTGCAGCGCGAAGGCGTGACCTTCCTGTTCATCTCGCATCATCTGCAGGAGGTGTATGAGATTTGCCAGGCCGTCACCGTGTTGCGCGATGCGCGGCATATCGTCAGCGCGCCTGTTTCGGCGCTGCCGCGCGACAAGCTGATCGAAGCGATGACGGGCGAGCGCGGCGGTCTGAACGTCACCGATGCCGCGACGCGCGCGCCGTTGCCTCCCAATACGGCCGTCGCGTTGCAGGTCGAAGGACTTGCGGGCGCGGATTACGACCACGTGTCGTTCGAAGTGAAGCGCGGCGAAGTCGTCGGTCTGACGGGCGCGACGAGCAGCGGACGCACGAGCGTTGCGGAAGCGATCGCGGGATTGCGCAAGCCGCAGCGCGGAAGCATCCGTGTGGACGGCGAATCGTTGCCGCCCGGCGACGTGCCCGCTGCATTGAAACGCGGCATCGGCTGCGTGCCGAAAGATCGCCATCACGAAGGACTGGTGCTGACGCAATCGGTCGCGGAAAACGCATCGATGACGATCGCGCGCGTGCTCGGCAAGTTCGGCATTGCGCCGCCCGCGAAGAAGAACGCATTCGGCAAGAAGATGATCGACGCGCTCGGCATTGTCGCGCAAGGACCGGAGCATGCGGTGTCGGGTCTGTCGGGCGGCAATCAGCAGAAGGTGGTGATGGCGCGCGCTTTGGCGACCGATCCCGACGTGCTCGTGCTGATCGACCCGACGGCGGGCGTCGATGTGAAGTCGAAAGAAGCGCTGTTGTCGGTCGTCGATCGCGTGCGCGACGAAGGCAAGGCGGTGATCGTCGCCTCGGGCGAACTCGACGATCTGCGCACCTGCGACCGCGTGCTGGTGATGTTCCGTGGCCGTATCGCGGCCGAATTTCCCGCAGGTTGGGACGACAACGACCTGATCGCATCCGTTGAAGGAGTCAGTCTCCATGAAGAATAGTGTGCCCGCGTTTGCCTCGGCTCAGGGAATGGGCGCAAGCGCCGCGCGTCCGCGCATCGAGTTCGCGCGCCTGCGCGATCTCGCGCTGGTCCCCGCGCTCGCGCTGCTGATCGTGATCGGCGCGTTCGTCAGCCCGAGCTTTCTGACGAAGGCGAATCTGATCAGCGTGCTGGGCGCGTCGGCGGCATTGGCGCTCGTCGTGCTCGCCGAATCGCTGATCGTGCTGACGGGAAAGTTCGATCTTTCGCTCGAATCGACGGTCGGCATTGCACCCGCCATCGGCGCGATGCTCGTGATGCCCGCGGCGTCCGCGGGTTTCGGCTTCGAATGGCCGGCGGCTGCCGGCTTGCTGGCGATCGTCGTGGTCGGTGCGCTGATCGGTTTCATCAACGGCTTTCTCGTCGTGCGGCTGCGGCTGAACGCGTTCATCGTCACGCTCGCGATGCTGATCGTGCTGCGCGGCATGCTGGTCGGCGCGACGAAGGGCGGCACGCTGTTCGACATGCCGCCGTCGTTCTTCGCGCTCGCTACCACCATCGTGCTCGGCCTGCCGCTCTCCGTGTGGCTCGCGGCGATCGCGTTCGGCATCTCCGCATTCATGCTGCGTTATCACCGGCTGGGCCGCGCACTGTATGCGATCGGCGGCAATCCGGAAGCGGCGCGCGCAGCCGGCATCCGCGTCGAGCGCATCACGTGGGGCGTATTCGTGCTCGGCAGCGTGCTGGCGTCGATCGGCGGACTCGTCGTGACGGGCTACGTCGGCGCGATCAACGCGAATCAGGGCAACGGCATGATCTTCACGGTGTTCGCGGCGGCCGTGATCGGCGGCATTTCGCTCGATGGCGGCAAGGGCACGATGCTCGGCGCGCTCTCCGGCGTGCTGCTGCTCGGTGTCGTGCAGAACCTGCTGACGCTCGCACAGGTGCCGTCATTCTGGATTCAGGCGATCTACGGCGCCATCATTCTCGGCTCGCTGATGGTTGCGCGACTTGCCAGCGGCGAAGGACAAAACTGACATGACGGATCACCGCCTCATCCTGCTGAGCCCCGACGACAACTGCCTGATCGCCGCCGCGCGGATCGAAGCGGGCACGCAGATCGAGATCGAAGGCGAGCACGTGACACTCGCGAAGACGATCGAACTTGGCCACAAGCTCGCGCGCCGCGCGTTGCATGCCGATGAAAAGGTGCTGCGCTACGGCGCGGTGATCGGCCACGTAACCGTCGATGTCGCGCGCGGCGAGCATCTGCACACGCACAACCTCGAGAGCGATTACCTGCCGACTTATACGCACGACGCAGGTCACGCATTCGTTCATCACTGAGCGGGGCAAACGAACATGACCGACCTTACCGAAGTAAATGGGACTTCGCCCGCGCTCGAAGGCTATCTGCGCGGCGATGGACGCAAGGGCATCCGCAACGTGGTGGCGGTGGCGTATCTCGTCGAATGCGCGCATCACGTGGCGCGCGAGATCGTCGCGCAGTTTCGTCCATCGCTCGATGCGTTCGACGAGGCTTCTGCGGAGCGCGAACCGCCTGTTCATCTGATCGGCTTTCCCGGCTGCTATCCGAACAGCTACGCCGAAAAGATGATGGAGCAGCTGACGACGCATCCGAACGTCGGCGCGGTGCTGTTTGTCTCGCTGGGTTGCGAGAGCATGAACAAGCACTATCTGGTCGACGTCGTGCGTGCGAGCGGCCGTCCCGTGCATGTGCTGACGATTCAGGAAAAAGGCGGCACGCGCAGCACGATCCAATACGGCGTCGACTGGGTACGCGAAGCGCGCAGCGAAATCGCGAAACAGAAGAAGGTGCCGATGGCGCTCTCCGAACTCGTGATCGGCACGATCTGCGGAGGCTCGGACGGCACCAGCGGCATCACGGCGAATCCCGCCGTGGGCCGCGCGTTCGATCATTTCATCGAACACGACGCGACCTGCATTTTCGAAGAAACGGGCGAGCTGGTCGGCTGCGAGTTCCATATGAAAAGCCGCGCCGCGCGCGGCGATCTCGGCGATGAAATCGTCGCGTGCGTCGCGAAGGCCGCGCGCTATTACTCGATACTCGGTCACGGCAGTTTCGCCGTCGGCAACGCGGACGGCGGGCTGACGACGCAGGAAGAAAAGTCGCTCGGCGCGTATGCGAAGAGCGGCGCGTCGCCGATCGTCGGCATCGTGAAGCCCGGCGACGTGCCGCCGACGGGCGGGCTCTATCTGCTCGACGTCGTGCCCGATGGCGAGCCGCGCTTCGGCTTTCCGAATATCAGCGACAACGCGGAAATCGCCGAACTGATCGCGTGCGGCGCACATGTGATCCTGTTCACGACGGGGCGCGGATCGGTGGTGGGTTCGGCGATTTCGCCCGTCATCAAGGTGTGCGCGAATCCGAACACGTACCGCAATCTGTCGGGCGACATGGATGTCGATGCAGGGCGTATCCTTGAGGCCCGCGCGACGCTCGACGAAGTAGGCCGCGAAGTGTTCGACCTGACGCTCGCCGTTGCGCAGGGCGCGGCGTCGAAATCCGAGTCGCTCGGGCATCAGGAGTTTATTCTTACGTACAAGACGTTCGAGCCGGTCGGGCCCGCGTGCCTGCCTTCGAATGCGGCGCTGCCGCATCGGGTGGTCAGCGTGGCCGCGCAGTGAGTACAGCAAAGAACAGGGGAGCGAGACGATGACGGACGTGGCAGCTTCAAACGTGCGCAAGCGGCGCAGCATCGGACGACGCCCGGTCGAAGTCACGGGCCTCGGTCTCGGCACCGCGCCGCTCGGCGGACTGTATCGCGATCTGTCCGACGAAGAAGCGTTCGGCGCCGTTCAGGCCGCGTGGGATGCGGGCGTGCGTTACTTCGATACCGCGCCTCACTATGGGCACACGAAGGCCGAGCATCGTTTGGGCGATGCGTTGCGGCGTTATCCGCGCAATGAGTTCACGCTGTCGACCAAGGTCGGCCGTCATTACGTGCCGCGCAAGCATCCGTATGACGGCAGCGAAGGCTGGCAAAACCCGCTGCCCTTCGAAGCGATCTACGACTACACGCGCGACGGTATCCTGCGTTCGTTCGAAGACAGCCAGCAGCGTCTGGGCATCGTCGATATCGACATCCTGCTCGTGCACGACATCGGCGTGGCGACGCATGGCGAGCGCAACGCGCATTACTGGCAACAACTCACGCAGGGCGGCGGCTTTCGCGCGCTCGACGATCTGCGTTCACAAGGCGTCGTGAAGGCCGTGGGCCTCGGCGTCAACGAAGGCGCCGCGATTCTCGATGCGATGCGCGACTTCGATATCGACTGCGCGCTGCTCGCGGGCCGCTACACGCTGCTCGAACAGGCCACGCTCGACGACCTCTTGCCCGAATGCGATAAACGCAAGGTCAGCATTCTGCTGGGCGGGGCGTTCAATTCGGGGATTCTCGCGCGCGGCGTCGAAGGCGATCTGAAGTTCAACTACGGCGAGGCGCCGAAGGACGTGATCGAACGCGTCGCGCGTCTCGAAGCCGTGTGCAAGGTGCATGGCGTGCCGCTTGCCGCCGCGGCGCTGCAGTTTCCGTATGCGCATCCCGCTGTCGCCACGGTGCTGACGGGCGCGCGCAACGCGGCCGAACTGCGCGAGAATGTGGCTTCGTTCGACAAGCCGATTACCGCCGAACTCTGGCACGCACTGCGCGATAAAGGGCTGCTCGATACGCGCGCGCCCGTGCCGAAGGACTAGCGGTTCGATCACATCATGCAAATCGATGCACACCAGCACTACTGGAACCCCGAGCGTGGCGACTACGGCTGGCTGACGCCGGATCTCGCACCGCTCTACCGCACGTTCGGTCCCGACGATCTCACGCCGCTGCGCGAACGCGCGGGCGTCGCGCGCACGGTTGTCGTGCAGGCCGCGCCGACCATCGACGAAACACGCTATCTGCTCGAACTCGCACGCAATGAAGCGTCGATTGCGGGCGTCGTCGGCTGGGTGCCGATGCTCGATCCCGATGCGCCCGCATTGATCGCAGAACTCGCGCACATGCCGAAATTCAAGGGCGTTCGGCCGATGCTGCAAGACCTGCCCGATGACGAGTGGATCGCAAATCCCGCACTCAAGCCGGCCGTCGATGCATTGATCGCCAACGATCTCGCGTTCGATGCGCTGATTTTCACGCGCCACGTCGATGCGCTCGAAACGTTTATCGAGCGCTTTCCACCGTTGCGCATCGTGATCGACCACGGCGCGAAGCCGCCTGTCCGCGACGGCAGCGCAGGCTGGCATGCGTGGGCCGAGGGCATCACGCGGCTCGCGAAGCATCCGTATGTGCACTGCAAGATCTCCGGGCTCGCGACGGAAGCGGCGCAGGGCTGGACGGAAACGACGCTGCGTCCTTATGTCGATCATCTGCTCGCCGCATTCGGACCGAAGCGCGTGATGTGGGGCAGCGACTGGCCCGTGCTGAATCTGAACGGCGACTATCTGCTGTGGCATTCGATCGCGACGTTGCTGCTGTCGTCGCTCTCCGATGCCGAGCGCGATGCGGTATTCGGCGGCAATGCGGCGGCGTTCTATCGCCTGTGACCGGTTTGTGACTACATCGAGATTTCCACGTTCGCGCCGGTGAGCAGCCGTTGCAATACCCGGTATGACCAAAACGCCAATCCAACGGGAGCCTTAAATGGTACAAAGACTGGCCGGGAAGACGGCCCTGATCACGGCAGCGGGACAGGGCATCGGCCTCGCGACAGCCGAGCTTTTCGCGCGTGAAGGCGCGCGCGTCATCGCGACCGACATCCGCATCGACGCACTGAAGGACAAGCCCGTCGAGGCGCGCAAGCTCGATGTGCTCGACGGCGCGGCGATCAAGGGGCTCGCGCAGGAACTTGGCCCCATCGATGTGCTGTTCAATTGCGCGGGCTACGTGCATGCGGGTTCGATTCTCGAAGCGAGCGAGGAAGACTGGGACTTTGCGTTCGATCTGAACGCGAAGGCGATGTACCGGATGATCCGCGTGTTCTTGCCCGCGATGCTGGAGAAGGGCGGCGGGTCGATCATCAATATGTCGTCGGCGGCGTCGAGCGTGAAGGGCGTGCCGAACCGCTTCGTGTATGGCGCATCGAAAGCGGCTGTGATCGGTCTGACCAAGGCCGTCGCCGCTGACTTCGTGACGCGCGGCGTGCGCTGCAACGCGATCTGTCCGGGCACGGTACACTCGCCTTCGCTCGAACAGCGCATTGCGGAACAGGCGAAAGCGCAAGGCTCGACGGTCGACGCGGTGCATGCCGCGTTCGTCGCGCGTCAGCCGATGGGCCGTGTCGGCAAGCCGGAGGAAATCGCGGCGCTAGCGTTGTATCTGGCGTCCGACGAGTCGGCGTTCACGACGGGCCAGGCGCATGTGATCGACGGCGGCTGGTCGAACTGAACGCGCGGCATCGACATTCATGAACCACGGAATCACTGAACAGAGGAAACTGCAGCGATGAAACTGCTTCGTTATGGACCGAAGGGCCAGGAAAAGCCGGGCTTGCTGGATGCGCAAGGCAAGATTCGCGATCTGTCGAACGTGGTCGCCGACATCGACGGCAGCACGTTGTCGGACGCGGCGCTCGCGAAGCTTCGTGCCGTCGATCAGGCGTCGCTGCCCGTGGTCGAAGGCAATCCGCGTATTGGGCCGTGCGTGGGCAAGATCGGCAAGTTCGTGTGCATCGGTTTGAACTACGCGGACCACGCGGCCGAATCGAATCTGCCTGTGCCGACCGAGCCTGTCGTCTTCAACAAGTGGACGAGTGCGATCGTCGGTCCGAACGACGGCATTGAAATTCCGCGCGGCTCGAAGAAGACCGATTGGGAAGTCGAGCTGGGCGTGGTGATCGGCAAGGAAGCGAAGTACGTCGACGAAGCTGATGCGCTCGATTACGTCGCGGGCTATTGCGTGATCAACGATGTGTCCGAGCGCGAATGGCAGATCGAGCGCGCGGGTCAGTGGGACAAGGGCAAGGGCTTCGATACGTTCGGCCCGATCGGTCCGTGGGTCGTCACGCGTGATGAAGTGGCCGATGTCCAGAACCTGAAGATGTGGCTCGAGGTGGATGGTCATCGGTATCAGAATGGCAGCACGAAGACGATGGTGTTCGGCGTTGCCAAGCTGGTTTCGTATCTGTCGCAGTGTATGAGTTTGCAGCCAGGCGATGTGATTTCTACCGGCACGCCGCCGGGAGTGGGGATGGGTGTTAAACCTGAGCCGGTTTATCTGAAGGCTGGGCAGACCGTGAAGCTCGGGATTGAGGGGCTTGGGGAGCAGGCGCAGAAGACTTACTCTGCGGAGTGATTTTTCTGTCTGCGACGCTAGTCGCCATTTTTTGCTTTTTGATTTTTGGTTTTTGCTGCGCTGGCATCCGCGTTTGCGTAGCGGTTTGCTAGCGTTGCCCCTGTGCGGGGCGGCACCTACTTTTCTTTGCAGCGGCAAAGAAAAGTAGGCAAAAGAAAGCCGCTCACCCCGCCAATCCTTGTATTTGCCTGCGGGCCCCCCACGGGTCCCGCACTTCAGGCGGCATCACGCTATTTGTCGATGGTTGCCAGCGCCTCTAACAAGCGCCTCACCCTCTCCAATCTCTCATAGCACAGCCAGCGGCAGCGATCCGTCTGCGCGGCCCAGGTGGCAAACGGTGTGTAGGTCCTCGCACCTTACGCGTTCGCGCTTCTACGACACCGATCCCGCTTTTCAGTCCGGAGTGGTGCATTTCCGTCGCGACAGCCTACACACCGTTTGCCACCTGGGCGGCCGTGGACTTCCTGGTAACGCGGTCCGTGACGCGGGCATGCGAAGCGGGTGAGGCGTGAGTTAGCACGCTGGCAACGGACGTAAGACAGTGCGATGCCGTGTGGAGTGCGGGACCCGTGGGGGGCCCGCAGGCAGCCACTAGTACTGGCGGTGTTAGCCCGCTTTCTTTGCTTAGGAAGGTCTGAACAACCCGTTTTCTGCCTGGGATCTTTAACTGGCACGCGCGCAGTGGAATTCGCGTCCTCATTCACGCTGTGTTGAACCGATGCCGGTCGCATCTTGCGCATGGACGCTGCGCCTTTGGGGGGCGTCTTCGCCCTTCATTTCGCTTTACCGAGCACCCCGCGAGCCAGCCAGAGATTGATCAGCGCGAACTGCGTTTCGATCTGCGCCGTGTTTTTCGCCAGTCCCCGATACCGCGCCTTCAGATAGCCGAACTGACATTTGAGCACCCGAAACGGGTGCTCAACCTTCGCCCGCACGCCCGCCTTGAGCCGCTCGACTTTCTCGTAGATTCTGTCCAGCCGCTTGCTTTTGTCCAGCTTTCTTCGCTTGCTCGGCCTCATCGCCACGTGCCACTGGACCGCCCCCGTTTCGCCCCGCTTCTCGATGCCCACGTAGCCCGCATCGGCAAACGCAACCTGCTCGTCGCCGTGCAACAGTTCATGCGCCACCGTGACGTCGTGAACATTCGCCGGCGTGCACTTCACGGTATGCACCAGCCCCGACTCCACATCGACTCCGATGTGCGCCTTCATACCGAAGTACCAGCTACCGCCCTTTTGCGTCTGGCTCATCTCGGGGTCTCGCGTGCCAGCCTTCTTCGTCGAACTGGGTGCCGAAATCAGCGTTGCGTCGACCGCCGAGCCCACCTTGAGCATCAGGCCCTTCGCCTGCAGGATCTCGTTGACCGTCGCCAGCATTCTGGCCGACAGCTCATGGGCCTCAAGCAGGTGCCGGAATCGCAGGATCGTGCTCTCGTCAGGCAGCCGCGTCATACCCGTGCCCAGCAGCGCGAACTCCCGGTACAGCGGGATGTCGTGCAGCGCCTCCTCCATCGCCGGGTCCGAGAGACTGAACCATTGTTGCAGGAAGTGAATGCGAAGCATCGTCTGGATCGGAAACGGCGGGCGGCCAGTCTTGCCTTTCGGATAGTGCGGTTCGATGAGCGCAATCAGCTTCTGCCACGGCACCACGCGCGTCATCTCATCGAGAAACTCGCGCTTACGGGTGCGCTTCGTCGACAGATCCAGACCAAGACCAAGTTGTGTCATCACGCCACTCCATGAATTCTCCTGATCCCAGGATAGTCCAAGCTCACGTCAATGCCAGGACTTTTGCAGAGATTCCCTTACTTTCTTTGCGGCGGCAAAGAAAGTAAGTGCCGCCCCGCACAGGGGCAACGCCTGAAGCACCGATACGAAACCGCGGATGCCAGCGAAAGCCAAACCGCGGATGCCAGCGCAGCAAAAAGCAAAAAAACAAAAAAGCAAAGAATGGCGACTAGCGTCGCAGACAACAAAACCCTTATTTCAAAGCGCCAGCCAACACCTTAGCTACATGCACAGCCTGAACCCCAGCCCCGTCGTGAATCTGATGACGACAACTCGTTCCGTCGGCCACCATCACAGTACCCGCCTCGATCTTCCGCACTGCAGGCAACAAAGACAACTCGGCCATCGCCATTGAAGCCTCGTAATGCTCAGCCTCGTACCCGAAGCTCCCCGCCATGCCGCAGCATGAAGACTCAACCGTCGACACCTTCAACCCAGGAATCCACTTCAAAACAGTCTGGACAGGCGAGAACGCATCGAATGCTTTCTGATGACAATGCCCATGCACCAGCGCCTGGTCAGCACCATCAAGCGGCTTCAACTCGAGCTTAAGCCGACCATCCCTATGCTCGCGCACGAGAAACTCCTCGAACAACATTGCAAGCTTCGACAAACGCTCGGCCTCTTCCCCAAAGCCATACTGCAAAAACTCATCGCGCAACGACAACAGACACGAAGGCTCCAGCCCGACAACAGGCACACCACGTTCGATAAACGGACGAAACGCATCGAGCATCCGGCGCGCCTCGCGCCTCGCTTCATCCACCAGGCCTGCTGCAAGGAATGTTCTTCCACAGCAAAGCGGACGTTCACCTGCGCGCGTGTTGAAGTGCACGGTGTAACCCGCCGCTTCGAGCACCCGTTGCGCGGCACGCGCATTCTCCGGCTCGATGCAGTTATTGAACGTATCGACAAATAGCAGCACTTCCTTTTGCGTGTCTGCTGCCCCCGAAGAAGCAGCCTTGACAGAATCACTGCCCAGAAACGGCTTGACGAACCGCGGCAGCGAACGCTGCGGCGCAAAGCCCAGCGCACGCTTGATCCACGGCAGATTGCCCGCGAACGCGAACACACCCGGCATGCTCGTCGCAATAGACGCATAGCGCGGCATGAACGCAATCATCTTTTCTCGCAAGCGCAGGCCATGCTTTTGCACCCATGCGGCACGCGCCTCGATCTTGAACTTCGCCATGTCGATGCCCGTCGGGCAATCGCGCTTGCAGCCCTTGCACGAAACACACAAGTCGAGCGTATCCTTCACGTCCTGGCTCGCGAGTCCTTCATCGCCAAGCTGACCCGACAAAGCAAGCCGCAATGTATTCGCACGTCCGCGCGTCACGTGCTGCTCGTCCTTCGTCACGCGATAACTCGGGCACATCGTGCCTGCATCGAACTTGCGGCAATGGCCGTTGTTATTGCACATCTCGACGGCCTTCGCGAGACCGCCCGCCAGATCGCTGCCCGTCCCCGGCGCGGTCTCGACGCCCGTCATCGGATCGCGTTCGACATTCCACATCGACCAGTCGAGCGCCGGCTTCAGCGCACGCGCCTCGTAACCGGGCGCGAAACGGAAGTTGCGCGCGTCGTCCATCTTCGGCGGACGCACGATCTTGTCCGGGTTCATCCGGTTGTCCGGATCGAATAGCGCCTTGATCTCGCTGAACGCGCCGTTGATGCGCGGACCATATTGCCACGCGACCCATTCGCCGCGACACAGGCCGTCGCCGTGCTCGCCCGAATAGGCGCCCTTGTACTCGCGCACCAGCGCCGCCGCTTCTTCGGCAATCGCACGCATCTTCGTCGCGCCGTCGCGGCGCATGTCGAGAATGGGCCGCACGTGCAGCGTGCCGACGCTCGCGTGCGCGTACCACGTGCCTTCCGTGCCATTGCGATGAAACACTTCCGTCAGGCGGCTTGTGTATTCCGCAAGATGTTCGAGCGGCACCGCGCAGTCTTCGATGAACGACACCGGCTTGCCGTCGCCCTTCATGCTCATCATGATGTTCAGGCCGGCCTTGCGCACTTCCCACAGCGCCTTCTGTTCGGCGGCATCGGGCATCTGCACGACGGAATCGGGCAGGCCGAGATCGGCCATCAGTTCCGTCAGTTGCTTGAGCGATGCACGCTGCTCGCCGCTGTTCTCGCCCGCAAATTCGACGAGCAGAATCGCTTCGGGCCTGCCGGCCAGCGCCTTCTCGATCACCGGCCGGAATGCCGGATTGCTCATCGCGAGATCGATCATCGTGCGATCGACCAGTTCGACAGCAACGGGCTTGAGCTTGACGATGTGCTGCGTCAGATCCATCGCCTGCCAGAAGGTCGGAAAGTTCACCACGCCGAGTGTCTTGTGCGCGGGCAACGGCGCGAGCTTCAGCGTCAGCTGGCGGCTGAACGCGAGCGTGCCTTCGGAGCCGACCAGCAGATGCGAAAGGTTCGCGAAGCCATCGTCGGTGTAGGCACGCGGGTTCTGACAATCGAACAGATCGATGTTGTAGCCCGCCACGCGGCGCAATACCTTCGGCACCTGCGCGACGATCTCATCGCGCTCGCGCAGCGCAATCGCCTTCACGCCTTCGACTATCTGCTGCAGGCGCACGCCCTGCGGCGCGTCGCGCAGGGAAGCAAAATGCGCCTGCGTGCCGTCCGCGAGAATCGCGTCGATCGCCTCGACGTTGTGAACCATGTTGCCGTATTCGATCGAACGCGAACCGCACGAGTTATTGCCCGCCATCCCGCCGATCGTGCATTGCGCTGCCGTCGATACATCCACGGGGAACCACAAGCCATGCGGCTTCAGCCACGCGTTCAGATGATCGAGCACGATGCCGGGCTCGACCGTCACCGTGCGCTTGTCCTTGTCGAAATCGATGACCTGATTGAGCCACTTGCTCGTATCGATCACGAGCGCTTCACCGACTGTCTGCCCGCACTGGCTCGAGCCCGCACCGCGCGCGAGCAGCGGCACGTTCTCGCTGCGCGCAATGTCGAGCGCGATCAGCAGATCGTCCTGATCGCGCGGTACGGCCACGCCGATCGGCATGATCTGATAGATCGACGCATCCGTCGAATAGCGCCCGCGGCTCGCCGCGTCGAACAGCACATCGCCGCGCAATTCCTTGCGCAGCCGGTTCGCGAGCGGCGTACTCATGCGTGCCGCCGAGGGCACGAGATGAATCGGTTTGACGAGCAAGGTGGAGTTCGACATGTGCTTCAATCCACAAAACGGCTTGAAAACAGGACTATTCGAGCGTAACGCTGACGGGTGCCAGCCCGTCGATCTGTCCGTGCGCGGTGCCCGCATCCTGCGGGAAGAACATGCCCGTATACGAACCTGTCGTGAGGATCATATCGGGCGTCACGGCAATCCGATGATGTTGCGTGCAGTGATTGACAAGCCACGTCAGCAGACGCCGCGGATCGCCGCACGGGTTCGCAGGCGTTGCCTTCACCACGTCCTGCCCGTCGAAAGCAAAGCTCAGTGACGGCGCGACGAACGGAAAATCGCGCCGATACGGCGTGAACTCGCCGACGATCAACGCACCGTGATTCTGCAAATCCGCGAGTTGCGCGAGCTTGTCGACGTTGGGCCACTGCGCAAAGCGGCTCGCAACGATTTCGATGGTCGCGGCCATCGACTCGATTGCATCGAGCACCTCGACTTCATGCCAGGCGTTCGCGGCAGGCTCGAAGCTGCGCCCGAAGCGAAACGCGATTTCCAGTTCGAGGCCGAGCGGCTTGTAATGCGCGCGCGGCAGATGCGCGCCATCCGCATGCAAATCGGTCAAAGGCAGGGGCGCGCCCTGAATCGCACCATCGGCGGATTTCGCGCCTGTTTTCCAGCCGCCGATGCGCGCGCCGCGCGTCGCCAGCAACGCGTGCTGGATCGCATACGCGGCGCTCATATCGGCGGGAATGAGTTCGGGAGAAAGCGACGCGAGCGTCGTGTGATCGGCGCGCGCGTCGGCAAGTTGTCGGATCAGCATAGTCGGTCAAACGTTGGCGAAGTTCACGCATTGAAGCGCGTGGCGGGTTGTGCAGCCGGCTCTGCGCCGACCGCGAAACGGCTTTCGGGTTGCATGCGGAATGCGAGCACGACGCCGATCGCCATCAGCAGCATGCTGCCCGCGAAAGGCAATTCCCAACTGCCGAACGTGTCGATCAGATAGCCCGACAGCACAGGGGAAATGATCGCCGCGAGCGCCGAGCCCGTGTTCATCATGCCGCTCGCGGTGCCTGAGTATTCCGGCGCGATGTCCATCGGAATGGCCCACATCGGGCCGATCGTCATCTCGGCGAAGAAGAAGCCGGCCGACAGACACACCATCGATACATACAGGTTGTGCGTGAGCATCAGCGGCACCAGCGACGCGAGCGTCAGCAGCATGCAGATCGACACCATCCAGCTGCGCGCGCGCTTGAGGTTGCCTGTGCGTTCGAAGACCTTGTCCGTAACGATGCCGCCCAGCGTATCGCCGATCACGCCCGCGAAAAACACCGCCGAAGCGAATACCGCCGACTTCTTCAGATCGAGGTGATAGCTATGCAGGAAGTATTGCGGAATCCAGCTGAGGAACAGCCACAACGTCCAGCCATAGCAGAAGTACACGATGGTCACGGGCGCCATGCGTTTGAACAGCGCTTTCCACGGCAATTTTGCAGCTTTTGCTTTAGGCGCGGGCAACATGTCGAGTTCGGCCTGCGTGATGCGGCGATGCTCTTTCGGATGTTCGGTGAACGTCATCGCCCACACGACGACCCACAGCAGACTGAACGCACCGCAGATATAGAACGATTCACGCCAGCCCCATGTCGTCATGACGAGCACGATCACGCCAGGTGCAACAGCATTGCCGATGCGCGCCGCCGCGTGCGTGATGCCCTGCGCGAAGCCGCGCTTTTCTTTCGCGACCCAGCGCGACATCGCTGCCGTCGCGGCGGGAAACGTCGCGCCTTCGCCGAAGCCGAGCAGCACGCGTGCGAAGAGCAGCGAAGCGAGGCCGCCCGCGAAGCCCGTCAACAGCGTGGCGAAGGCCCAGATCGCGCCGCACGCTATCAGCGTCCGCTTCGCGCCGAAGCGGTCGCTCACCCAGCCGCCGATAATCTGAAACACCAGATACGGATACGCAAAGGCCGAGAACACGAGGCCGATTTCCGTATGCGAAAGATGAAACTCCTTGCCGAAGCCCGCTGCCGCCGTGCTGACGTTCACGCGGTCAAGGTAAGTGATGAAGTACATGATGCATAGCATCAGTAGAACGATACTGGTCGCACTGGTTACACGAAACCGCTTCATCGTCTGTCTCCGTTGCTAGCGGACGGCTTGTTCACGCGGCGTGTTCGGCCTTCATGCCGCGCGAGCCGCCGTCTGCAGGGTCTGCCGTTGGCGTTGGTCGCGTTTGTGGTTCGCTTGCGTCTTTGTCTTTCTGTTCGTTGCGATGCGTCGCGCTGGCCGGGCGCGCGGGTGTTTCGAAGATCACTGCGTTAGCGACGAAGGAAGCAACGTGTCGCCGTTTGCGCTTCCTTCGTCGTCTGGATATCGGCAGCTCAGGCAGCTGCTTTGAGTTTCGGTGTGTTCGGTTGCGACATCAGGTACTCCATCGCCGCGGGCAAGCCGCTTGCGGCAACGGGAACACCCGCTATCTGCAGGCCCATTTCGACGCCGGCAAGCGTGGCCATCAGCGTGAGATCGTTGCAGTCGCCGAGATGCCCGATGCGGAACATGCGTCCCTTCATCTTGCCAAGGCCCGTGCCGAGCGACATGTCGAAGCGTTCGTAGATGACCTTGCGCACCGCATCGGCATCGATGCCATCAGGCATCATCACGCCCGTCAGCACCGGGCTATAAACCGACGGATCGTCGCATTGAATCGCGAGCCCCCACGCGCGCACTGCGCGCCGGCACGCTTCGGCCAGGCGGTCGTGACGCGCGAACACGTTGTCGAGACCTTCGCCGAGAATCATGTCGAGCGCTTCCGACAGGCCGTACAGCAGATTCGTGTTCGGCGTGTACGGCCAGTAGCCGCTCTTGTTCATTTCGATGATTTCGGTCCAGTCCCAGAACGCGCGCGGCAGCTTCGCGTGCTTGCCCGCTTCGATCGCCTTCGGCGACACGGCGTTGAAGCTGATACCGGGTGGCAACATCAAGCCCTTCTGCGAGCCGGACACCGTGACGTCGACGCCCCATTCATCGTGACGATAATCGGCGCAGGCAAGGCCCGAAATCGTGTCGACGAGCAGCAGCGCCGGATGCCCCGCGGCGTCGATCGCACGACGCACGGCGGCGATGTCGGACGTGACGCCCGTCGAGGTTTCGTTATGCACGACGCAGACGGCCTTGATCGCGTGCTGCGTGTCTTCGCGCAGGCGCGCTTCGATCATTTGCGGCTGCACGCCGCGCCGCCAGCCTTCGATGCCGGGCAAACCGAGGAACTCCGGTTTCAGGCCGAGGTTCTCGGCCATCTTCTTCCACAGCGTCGCGAAGTGACCCGTCTCGAACATCAGGACGTGATCGCCCGGGCTCAGCGTATTGGACAGCGCGGCTTCCCAGGCGCCCGTGCCCGACGCGGGATAGATCACAACCGGCTGCTGCGTCTTGAAGATCTTCTTGATGCCGTCCAGCACTTTCAGGCCCAGCGCGCCGAACTCCGGGCCGCGATGGTCGATGGTCGGATAGCTCATCGCCCGCAAGATGCGGTCGGGCACCGGGCTCGGACCCGGAATCTGCAAAAAGTGGCGGCCTGCGGGATGAAAGTCGAGCTTCAGCATCGGTCGATCTCCTCGATTGAATTTTGCATGCAAAAAACTATAACAAACGATTCATGACAATCCCAAGGCGGTGTTTACCCTCGCAATACGCTCAAGATTGCTTGCTTTAAAATCGGTACAAATCGTGCTGGAGGATTTTTGTATGCAAAATTCGGACATTGATGCGGGTCTGACACCGCCTCCCCTGATGCCGAAGGTCGAACGCCAGCGTTTGCACGACACGGTGGTCGAACACATCCGGCGCTTCATCGTCGAAGGCGTGCTGGAGCCCGGCAAGAAACTGAACGAACGCGAGTTGTGCGAGACGCTGGGCATTTCGCGTACGCCGTTGCGCGAGGCGCTCAAGGTCCTCGCGGCGGAAGGGCTGATCGAGATCGAGCCGAATCGCGGTGCGTCGGTGTCGAAGATGTCGGAAGCGGAGATGCGCGAGACGTTCGAACTGATGAGCGGCCTTGAAGCATTTTCAGGCGAACTCGCGGCAGAGCGCATGACGGCCGCCGAACTCACCGAGATCAAGGCGCTGCACTACGCGATGCTCGCGTGCCGCACGCAGAACGATCTGGCCGGGTACTACAGCCGCAACCAGGCGATTCACGACAAGATCAATGAAGCCGCGCGGAACTCGGCGCTGCGGCAGACGTATATCGCGGTGAACCGCAGGTTGCAGGCGCTGCGTTTTCGTTCGAACTTTCAGATGCCGAAGTGGGACAGCGCGATTCACGATCACGATGAGATGCTCAAGGCGCTGGAAGCGCGCGATGGAAAGCGGTTGAGCACGATCTTGCGTCAGCATCTGCTCGACAAGCGCGACGCGGTGTTGCAGATACAGTCGCGGGAGGATGCGGCGGCGGCGAAGTTAAAGGCTTGAATCAAGGCCTGAAATGAAAAACGCACGGCTCGATGCCGTGCGTTTTTTTCATCCGGTCATGAATGACGTGATTCGAGCGCCGATGACAAATCTTGACATCGCACGGACGACTCCGGCCGATCATCAGGGCGGGACTTAACCAGATCCACGCAACGACAGTTCTCAAGCGGCGCGCATACAGGTTTCCTGGCGCGTGTTTGTAGCGTGGACTTTGATCCGACCGGGAGGTTCACGATGCCAGTACGCTGCACTTTCACTTTAAACAGCAAGGAGAGGTCGGAGCTTTGGTGCTCCGGATTCGGGACTGTCACAGCCTATTCAGGCAAGACATGGGGACGCGATAACCCAGAAGCAACGGCCAGCGAAAATGTCGGTCCGCTTCCGACGGGGACGTACTATATCGTCGACCGGCAATCGGGCGGAGCATTTGGTTGGGCGCGCGATCTGTGGTCCGAATACGGCTGGGGTACAACCGATCGCACGAAATGGTTTGCTCTATGGAACCCGAATACCGGCGACACAACCATGATTCACGGCATCAGACGTGGTGCATTCCGCCTCCATCCAGAAGGACAAATGCGTCTCAGCGAAGGCTGCATTACCGTGGTCAGCCGTTTCGACTTCGACAACTTGCAACGATATCTCCGCTCCCGCAGGCCAGATACGCCAGTTCCCAATAGCGGGCTGCGCGCTTACGGCACGGTCGAAGTTCGATGAAGCGAGCTATTCAGCGTCTGACTTTTGCGCTCTCGTTTATAGCGGCTTCAGTTGTCGGCGGTTGGTGGCTCGGCCGACTCACTTCATCGCTTTCATTCGAGATGCCACTTTGGCTCGAGTCCACAATCAAGGCCGGGATGCGCCTGGCCGGAGCGACCGATCCGCTTGACCCAGAAGACATAGAGACCTTTGGGCTATTCGCGTTGTTCTTTGCGTACTGCATCGCTGTTGCAACCGTGCTGGCAATAGCGCTGCTTCTATTGCGGCAACATCCAGGCAGGCGGCGGCAATAAAGCTCAGGATGCGCCTGAAATGAAAAACGCACGGCTCGATGCCGTGCGTTTTTTTCATCCGTTAAAGCACGAACCCATCACACCCCGGCTCGCCCCGTATGATCCTTCTGCCGCAACGACTGCGGCAAGCCGTAGAGAATGATCAACGCGCAAATCAGGCTCAACCCGCCGATCACATACAACGCAGGCGTCGTGCTGCCCGTCACGTCGCGCACGCGGCCCACCATCACCGGGCTCACGATGCCTCCCAACTGCCCCAGCGTATTGATCAGCGCGATACCGCCCGCAGCGCCCGCACCCGACACGAGCTTCGGCGGCAATGCCCAGAACGCGGGAATCGACGCGATCACGCCCGCGCCCAGCACGGCCAGAGCCACAACGAGCATCACCGTCTGCTTGTCGAAGTAGCCCGCGGCGAAGAAGCCGATCGCGGCCATCACGAGCAGCACGCTCACGAACTTGCGGCGCTCACCCGTCGCATCCGACAAACGCCCCACGACGACCATGCAGATCGCGCCGCAGATATACGGCACGGCCGTCAGCAGACCGATGATCGTCGGGTTTTGCGTACCCGCGCTGCGGATCAGATGCGGCGCCCAGAAGTTGAGGCCATACGAAGCGATCTGGATGAGGAAATAGATCAGACCGAGCGTCAGGAAGCCAGGCGTGCGGATCGCGCCGAGCAGCGAATGACCGTGCGTCGTCGGTTGCGCCTGTTGAGCGATCTGGCTCGACAGATAGGTCTTCTCCGAAGCCGACAGCCAGCCCGCGTCTTCGATGCGATCCTTCAGCACCTTGAGCACGAGAATGCCGAGCACGATGCACGGCAGACCGCCGAGCATGAAGAGCCAATGCCAGCCGCGAATGCCGAACACTCCGTCCATCTGACCGAGCACGAGACCCGACAGCGGCGCGCCGACAAGGCCTGAGAACGCCGAGGCAAGAAACAGCAGCGATGTGATGCGCCCGCGATGGCTCGCCGGAAACCACAGCGTCAGATAGTAGAGCACGCCTGGCGCAAAACCCGCTTCCATTGCACCGATCAGAAAGCGCAAGCCATAGAACTGCCATTCGTTCTGCACGAACACCATCGCGGCCGTCGCGAGACCCCACGAAATCATGATCCGCGCAATCCACTTACGCGCGCCAACCTTGTACAGCAGCATATTGCTGGGCACTTCGAACAGCACGTAGCCGATCACGAAGAGACTCGCGCCGAGGCCATATGCCGTATCCGAGAAGCCGAGGTCGGTTTGCAGCTGGAACTTCGCGAAGCTGATGTTGATGCGGTCGAAGAAAGCGAACAGGTAGCAGATCATGATGAGCGGCATCAGCCGCCACGCGACCTTCTTGATGATGTCGGCGGTTGCCGATAGCTTGTCATCGCGGCCGTCCGCCGCGACTGCGCCCGGTGTGCTCATGTTGTGTCTCCTTTGCCAGTCGATTTCGCCGGCTGGTCATGTGATGTAGTTGTCGAAGGGAATGCGCTCAGATACTGCGTACGTAATCGGGCACGGGATGCACGTCGCAATTGCGGCCGGCTTTCATCAACTGGCCCGGCACGTCGTGACCCAGCAGCGCGGGCAAGGTGCGCGACAGCGCGATCAGCTTCTGCAGATCGACGCCCGTCGGAATGCCCATTTCGTCGCACATGTTGACGAGATCTTCCGTGCAGATGTTGCCCGACGCCCCGGGCGCGAAAGGACAGCCGCCCAGTCCGCACAGCGCCGCGTCGAAGCGGCGCGCGCCCACTTCATAAGCGGCCAGCACGTTCGCGAGACCCAGGCCGCGCGTGTTGTGGAAGTGCAGCGTGAGTGCATCGGCGGGCACGCGTTGCAGCACGCGCGCGACCAGGCGCGCGACCTGACGCGGATTCGCCATGCCTGTCGTATCGGCGAGCGTAATGCCATCGATGCCCATCTCGCGGTACGTATCGACGATCGACACCACGCGGTCTTCATCGATCTCGCCTTCGAACGGACAACCGAACGCTGTCGCCACCGTCGCATTCAGCGACGCGGTGAAATGCCGCGCGAGCCGCACGATATCGCCGAATGCATCGAGCGACGACTCGCAACTCATGCGCATGTTCGCGCGGTTGTGCGTCTGGCTCGCCGACATCACGAGGTTCAGCTCGTCGGCGCGCGCATTCAACGCGCGCTCCGCGCCCTTCACGTTCGGCACGAGCGCGACGAAGATCACGCCTTCGCGACGCTGGATCTGCGTGAACACGGCTTCGCCATCGCGCAGTGCGGGAATCGCTTTCGGCGACACGAACGAGCCCGCCTCGATGCGCGCGAAGCCCGCCGTCGACAGCTGATCGATCAACGCGACCTTGTCGGCCGTTTCGACCCATGCCGGTTCGATCTGCAAGCCGTCACGCGGCGCGACTTCCTGCACGATCAGCCTGTCGAAATGTTCCTGTTCAAAGTTCATTGCACGGCTCCTTCGCGGCGCAGCCGCTCGATTTCGCTTTGCTCGTAGCCGAGACCGGCCAGCACGCTCGACGTATGCTCGCCGAGCGCCGGACCTTGCCAGCGCACTTCGCCCGGCGTCTCCGACAGCTTCGGCACGATGCCCGGCATCTTCACCGATGCACCGCCCGGCAAATCGGCGTTCAGCAACATCTCGCGCGCCTGATAGTGCGGATCGGCGACGATGTCGGCGACCGAGTAGATGCGGCCCGACGGCACTTCGGCGCGTTCGAGCGCGGCGAGCACCTCGTCGATCGAATGATGCGAAGTCCATGCGGTGATCGCGGCATCGAGCATCGCCGACTGCGCGACGCGGCCATCGTTGCGCGCGAGCGCGGGATCGTCGGCGAGATCGGGCCGGCCGATCACCTGCATCAGCCGCTTGAAGATCGGATCGCTGTTGCCCGCGATCACGACGAAGCCGCCGTCTTCCGTGCGATACGTGTTCGACGGCGCAATGCCCGGCAGCGCGCCGCCGCTGCGCTCGCGCACGTGGCCGAGCAGATCGTATTCGGGCACGAGGCTTTCCATCAGGTTGAACACGCTCTCGACAAGCGATACGTCGACGATCTGCCCGTCGCCCTGCCCCGTCTTCACGCGCAGCACCGACATCAACGCGCCGATCACGCCATGCAGCGACGCGAGAGAATCGCCAAGGCTCACGCCGACGCGCGCGGGCGCGCCATCGACATCGCCCGTCGTGTAGCGGATGCCGCCCATCGCTTCGCCGATCGCACCGAAGCCGGGACGATCGCGATACGGGCCCGTCTGGCCGTAGCCGGAAATGCGGACCATCGTGAGTTTGGGGTTGATGGCGTGCAACACGTCCCACCCGAGGCCGAGCTTTTCGAGCGCGCCGGGGCGGAGATTTTCGATGACGATGTCGGCGTCGGCGGCCAGACGCTTGACGACGTCCGCGCCTTCCTGCGACTTGAGATTCACGCAGATCGATTTCTTGTTGCGCGATTGCAGATACCACCAGAGCGAGGTGCCTTCATGCAGCTTGCGCCATTTGCGCAGCGGGTCGCCCGTTTCGGGTGCTTCGATCTTGATGACTTCGGCGCCGAACTCGGCGAGCAGGCGCGCGGCGAACGGCGCTGCGATCAGCGTGCCGATTTCGACGACGCGAATACCCTGCAACGGACCACTCATGATGCTGTCTCCAATCTGAATTCATGTTGGAGACAAGGTTAGAAGCGACGCCGCCAAAGCGTCCAACCGCATTTCGCCAACGACCGTTCGCGATCCGCGAACGCTCGCCGCTAAGCCTTGCCGGACAAGGCTTCCACGGTGCGCAAATGATCGAACAGCAGCCGCGCGACGGGCGAAAGACGCGCCGAATCGCGCGTCACGATGATGAGATCGCGCTCGGCCCATTCGTCTTCGAGCGCAACGGAAACAAGGCCTAAAGGGCGCCCCATGATCCGATAGACGTTGACGGGCAGCACGCCGACGCCCATGCCCGCCTGCACCATCCGGCAGACGGCATCGAAGCCGGGCACGTGGATGCGCAGCTTGAGCGGCTTGCCCGCCTGGCGCGCGGCCGTGTGCGTGCGCGCGTTGATCGAACTGGCCGAATGCAGGCCGACGTGATCGCTGTCGAGCGTCTCTTCGAATGCCACGCTTTCACGCGCGGCGAGGGGATGATCGTCGCGCATCACGACACACAGCGCGTCGTGCCGGTAGTGCGTCACTTCGAGACCGCGCGCGTCCGCTTCGCCCGAACAGATGCCGAGATCGGCGAGACTGTCGGCGACGGCTTCGACCACGCCGCCGCTCGGCCGCTCTTCGAGATCGATCTTCACGAGATCGTTGACGGCGAGAAAAGCTCGCAAGTCTTCCGGCAGGAATTCGACGATCGCGGACAGGTTCGCCATCATCCGCACATAGCCGCGCACGCCGCTCGCATGGCCAGCGAGTTCGATACCGATGTTCTCGATGCCGCGCATCACGCGGCGCGCGTGATGCAGCAGCGTTTCGCCCGCGGGCGTAAGCGTCATGCCGCGCGCGTTGCGCTGAAAGAGCGTCGCGTTGACGGCCTGTTCCAGTTCGAGCAGCCGCTTGCTGGCCGCCGACACGGCGATGGCCTCGCGTTCCGCGGCGCGCGTCAGCGTGCCTTCCTCATAGACGGCGATGAACAGTTGCAGCGTCGTGAGGTCGAGGCGGCGGAGCAGATTCTTCAGGACCATGACGGACAATCGATGCATTGACTAGCATCATATTGTGCCGCGAGCGCGCCGCGAGCGCTCGCGATCAGTCGAAACACAACTGCGCAATGGGATCGCTGGCCGGGAAAGTGTCCATCAGCGCCTCGTCCATCAGGCGCTCGTGATGCGCGGAATGCGCGTCGTGTACCTTGGCATCGGCCTTACAGGCAGATTTGCTATCCTGTTCCATCCTGGGTTCCTCCTGCGAGCGAGGTTGTCGATACGGGGTGTCGATGGCTTCAGTATTGGTTGTGCGGTCTGCGCGTTCAACCTGCGCGCACGGGCGGAACCTGCCAACCATACGTCGTCTGCTGCCGTTTTCCCTGACACGTCGTCTGCGAGGTCATTGAATGCCGAGCGTTGCCATCGCGATCTTTCCGGGCGTCCAGGCGCTGGATGTCGCCGGTCCTCTCGATGTTTTCGCGGAAGCGAACCTGTTCATCGACGGCAACGACCGTTATGAAGTGACATTGCTCGCCGCCGACAATGCGCCGTTGCGCGCATCGAACGGCATCAAGTTCGTCCCCGACGAAACCTTCGACGACAAGCGCAGCCCGTTTGATCTCGCGCTGATCGCAGGCGGTCCGGCGTTACCGGAGAGCGTTCCCGACGCGCGCCTCACGGCCTGGCTCGCGAATGTCGCATCGCAATGCGAGCGCTACGGCTCGATCTGCACGGGGGCGTTTGCGCTCGGTCACGCTGGCCTGCTCGACGATCGCAACGTCACGACGCACTGGCAGCACGCGCAGCAACTCGCGACGCAGTTCCCGAAAGCGCGCGTCGATTTCGACCGTATCTATCTGCGCGACGAGCGGCTCGTGACGTCGGCAGGCGTGACGGCGGGCATCGATCTCGCGCTTGCGCTCGTCACCGAGGATCACGGTCCGCAAACGGCATTGAAGGTGGCCAAACGCCTTGTGGTGTTTTCGCAGCGCCAGGGCGGCCAGTCGCAGTTCAGCCCTTATCTGACGGCGCCCGCCGATGAAACCTCGCCGGTTGCAAAGGTGCAGACGCATGTGATGGACAACATCCGGCAGAACTTCACCGTGGCGCAGCTCGCCGATGTTGCGGGCATGAGCGCGCGCAATTTTGCACGCATCTTCGTGCAGGAGACGGGCGTGACGCCGCATGAGTTCGTCGAGCGCGCGCGGATGGATGCGGCGCGCAAGCTGCTCGAAAGCAGCGGCGCGGCGCTCAAGGCGATTGCCTACGATTGCGGCTTCGGCACAGCCGACCGCATGCGAATCGTGTTTTCGAAGCGTATCGGCGCGACGCCGAACCAGTATCGCGAGCGCTTCCGGCACGCGTGAGCGCAAGCGCCTGCACGCGTCGACCGTACGTGACAAAATGATTGGCTGATCAACGTCCTTCGCACTTTGTGCACATCGACATGAACGCTACCACTTCCGTTCGCGCCATCGTCACGGGTCATACGCGTGGCCTGGGCGCGGCGCTCGCAGAACAGTTACTTGCGCAAGGCATCGCCGTGCTGGGTATTTCGCGCTCGCGCAATGCAACACTCGCCAGCCGTGCGGGCTTCGATCAGGTCGAAGTCGATCTGTCCGACGCGGAACGTCTCACGCAATTCATCGCAGGCGATACGTTGCGCAACTTCCTCAAGGGCGCGCAAACCGCGTTGCTGTTCAACAATGCGGGGATGGTGCAGCCGATCGGTCCCGTCGAGGGGCAAGACGTTGCAGCCATCGCGCAAGCCGTGACGCTGAACGTGTCGGCGCCGTTGATGCTGGCTAGTGCATTCGCTGCCGCGAGCCCGGATGCGAGCGACCGGCGTATCGTTCATATATCCAGCGGTGCCGCGCGCCATCCGTATTCGGGCTGGAGCATCTACTGCGCGACGAAGGCCGCGCTCGATCATCACGCGCGCTCCGTCGCGCTCGATCAGAACCGCGCGCTGCGCATCTGCAGCGTCGCGCCGGGTGTGGTCGATACGAATATGCAAGCTGAGATTCGCGGCACGGAACTGGGCAAGTTTCCGATGCGCGAGAAATTCGAAGAGCTGAAGCGCAGCGGCAAGCTGTCGACGCCGGAAGAGTCGGCGGCGAAGCTGGTCGATTATGTGTTGAGCGAGACGTTTGGAGCGGTGGCGACGGCGGATGTGAGGGAGTTGCCGCAGACATAGCAGCCTCACCCGCACGCGAAGTCCCGAAAAGACTCACCTTTGGACGACGCAGCTGGATTCGACACTTGCATTAGCGAGTTGTCGGGCGTCGTCACGGTAACGAAACTACCTTGCAACAAGGGTTTTTTTCACGCTCAACTCTATAGGCCACAACGCTTGCGGTGCGAAATCAAGCACCGCATCGCTCACTCCCGAAAACCCTCACCTAAAAACAACCTGGGCCACGACGCGCAGCAACGCGCATCGTGGCCCAGCCTTCAACCCGGCAGAAGATGGAGCCTCAAGCCTCCAGCTGCTCCAGCACCTTCCCCTTCGTCTCGATCCCAAGAAACTGCACCACCAGCGCGGCGAGGAACGGCACGACGGCCAGCAGATAGAACGCCACATCCAGATTGCCGCCCATCATCGTCTTCGACACGAGCGTCGGCGCGAAGATCGCCGCGAGCTTCAGCCATGCGCCGCCGACACCGCATCCAAACGCCCGGATACTCGTCGGATACAGCTCCGGCGTGTACACATAGGCCGTGATGAAGCCGCACGCGAGCCAGCCAAGTGCAAACGCACAGCACGTCGCAACCACGTACACGGACGCGTTATGGAACACGCCCGCCAGCGCCAGCGACAACGCGCACAACATGAACGACCAGTTGATGATCGGCTTGCGGCCCACCTTGTCGACAAGCATCGCGCACAGCAGCGAACCGAGCACGCCGAGCACCGATGCTGCGACGGCCAGATTCAGCGCCAGTTGCAACGGCGCGTGATACACCGTGCGATAAATCGTCGGCAGCCACGTCGACAGACCGTACTGGATCACGCCACACGTCATCCACAGCATCGCGACAGCCGCCGAGCGCTTCCAGTAAGCCTTGCCGAACAGATCGCTCATCTTGCGCTTCGGGTGACGCGCAGCCATTGACTCGAAGCTCGCAGGATCGCCCATCGGCGGCAACGTGCCCTTCGCGGTGCGCTCGAAAGCGTGAACGGCATCAGCGGCTTCGTTCATGCGGCCACGTTCGGCGAGCCAGCGCGGCGATTCGGGCACGAGCTTGCGCAGCACGAAGAACAGGATCAACGGCACGCCGCCGATGAAATACATCGCTTCCCAGCCGAAACGCGGCACGATCCACGCGCCGAGCGCATTCGATGCAAGCAATCCAACCGGGAACACGATCTCGTACAGCAGCACGAAACGCCCACGGCCATGCGCGCGGCAGATTTCGTTGATGTACGTCGCGGCCACCGGCAACTCGCCGCCGAGGCCGATGCCCTGCACGATCCGCAGCACGAAAAACACCGCAAACGTAGGTGCAAAACCGCACGCAATGCTCGTGACGCCGATCAGTCCCGAACTCAGCGCAATCGCCTTCACGCGGCCATGACGCTCCGCGTACCACGGAAACAGAAACGCGCCGATCAACTGTCCGACCGAACTTGCGCCGATCAGCAACGCAATGTCCCACGGCGTCAGATGCCATTTGCCGATCAGGATCGGCAGCGTCGCGGCGATCGCGATGACATCGAAGCCATCGAAGAACGTCGCGAGTCCAATCAGAATCCGCGCGCGCACCAGCATCGCGTTCGCGGGCAATCGTTCGAGCCGCGCAATGATCGATCCGCGCGTCGCGGGACCGGAGACACCGGCGCTGCTCTGTGCCTCAAACGTGTTGTCGATAGTACTCATGCGTCGTCTCCGCCCCGTACTGTGGTTATGCAAGCGCCTTGTCGGCGTCGGCCAGAGCCGCAACATCGACTGTGCGTCCCTGAGTCATCCATTTGCGCGCGAGCTTGAGGTCGCGCGGTGTGTTGATCGCGATCACGCCGCGCACGCCGCCGTCCGCGACATGAAAGAGCGTCGCCCGGCGCGCGCTGACGTCGCCGCGCACGACAAGCTGCGCGTCGGCGGGAATGTCGCCGAGAATCTGCAGATTCACGTCGTACTGATCGGACCAGAACCACGGAATTTCCGCATACGGCTCGAACTGGCCAAGCGCTGCCTTCGCGACAACGATCGCCTGGTTCTGTGCGTTCGCCCACGATTCGAGCCGCACGCGGCGCTTCAGCCACGCGCTCGGATGATTGGCCACGTCGCCGCACGCGAAGATGCGCGGGTCGCTCGTCACGCCGTGTTCGTCGACGACGATGCCGTCGTTCACGGGCAAACCCGCTGCTTCCGCCAGCGACGTATGCGGCGTGAGACCGATGCCTGCGACCGCGAAATCGGCGTCGAGCGTCGTGCCATCGGCGAGCGTTGCCCGCACTTTGCCTGCGTCGTCAGGGTGCGTGTCGAGCGACGTCAGCGCAGCGTTCAGACGCACGTCCACGCCATTCGCGCGATGCAATTCGAGCAGGAAGTCCGACACGGCCGGCGGCACCGAACGCGCGCACAGACGCGGCGCGCCTTCCACCACCGTCGCCGCAACACCGAGCTTGCGTGCCGTCGCCGCGACTTCGAGGCCGATCCAGCCGCCGCCGATCACGAGCACATGTTGGCTTTTTCGCAGACGCTCGCCGAGCGCCGACGCTTCATCCAGCGTGCGCAGATACGCGATGTGATCCGTCTTCACGAGCGATGCGGGCAGCTTGCGCGCGGCACCGCCCGTCGCGATCACGAGCCGGTCGTACTGCACCTCGCGGCCCGACTGCGTGCGCACGATGCGTCGCTCGCGATCGATCTCCACGGCAACGTCCGGTTGCCACGCTTCCACTGCGAGCGAAGCGAAATCGTCGGTTGCGAAGAGGCGCACGGTGTCGATGCCGGCATCGCCGGACAGCACCGCTTTCGATAGCGGAGGACGCTCATACGGCAGATGGATTTCATCCGCGATCATCACCAGACGGCCTTCGAAACCCGTCTTGCGCAGCGTCTTCACGACCCAGCCCGCAGCCTGGCCGCCGCCGATCACGACGATGGTTTGCGGCGTCTCCGTCGCGCTCGCGCTTGCGTTGATAGAAGCGTCAGTCATGTTTGCGCTCCGTCATGAACTTGCCTTCCGGCGCCTTCGCATTCGTTTGACGGCGCGTGTTGCCGTCGATACCGCCATCGATTGCCCATTCGGCAAACACGGTCGGACCCGGTTCGAAATCGCGCGGCTGCCACTCGGGCGTCAGCTGGTCTTCGTCCGCGTAGTACTCGATCAAACCGCCCGCCGGATTCTGGAAGTACCAGAAGTACGCCGACGAAACTGGATGACGTCCCGGTCCGAGCTGCGTTTCCCAGCCACAGCGATTGATATGCATGCCGCCGCCGAACACTTCGTGAATGTCGCGCACGGTGAACGCGACGTGATTCAACCCGCGTTTGCCCGTCGGCAGCTGCAACAGGAAGAGATCGTGATGGCCGCCGTGCGGCGCGCAGCGCATGAACGCACCGCGGCCCGGATAACGGTCGGACGTCTCGAAGCCGAGCCGCTCGTGATAGAACTTCTCCTGCTCCGCCAGAACGTTCGTGAAAAACACGACGTGGCCCACTTCGACGGGTTCGGCGCGTTCATAGACGGGACTCGGCGTATCGACGCGCAGCGTCTGGCCCCACACGTTCGACGGCGAACCGTGCACGTCGACGGCGCGCTTGCGCGTCACTTCGATACGGATCGCCATCCCGTTCGGATCGATGCAGCCAACGGCATCGTCGTTCGAGTAATAGCCCTGTGCGCCCTTCAGGCTCTCGCGATACCTGTCGAGATCGGCGACAGCCGCCACGCCCCACGTCACTTCGCGCAGCGTCGGACCTTCTTCGAAGGCAGGCGGCAGCGATGCGTCATTCGCCAGCACAGCCAGCACCGTGCAGCCGTTCAGCGTTTCGAAGCGCGCACGCGTTTCGTCGTGCGCGGTTTCCTTCATGCCCCAGTCGGCGAAAAAGCGCCGACAGGTCTCCAGATCCGTCACACCGTACGTAATCTGTTCAATGCCGAGAATGCTCATGTTGCGTGCCTTTTCAGTTCGCCCACGCGAGCGGGGCGTCGTTCAAGCCCCAGTAGAGGCTCTTTTGCTGCATGTACTCACGAATGCCGACACGGCCTTTTTCGCGGCCCATGCCGCTTTCCTTCCAGCCGGAAAACGGCGTCGAAATCGAGAACAGCTTGTACGTGTTGATCCAGATCGTGCCTGCTTCAAGCGCACGCGCAACGCGCCATGCGCGCTTGTAGTCGCGCGTCCAGATGCCTGCGGCGAGGCCGAACACGCTGTCGTTCGCTTCCTCGATCAGCGACGCTTCGTCGTCGAACGGCATCGCGACGAGTACAGGTCCGAAGATTTCTTCCTGGCAGATGCGCGCGCTGTTCGTGAGGCCTTCGAGAATCGTCGGCTGATAGAAGAAGCCTTGCTCGCGGCCGTTGCCGACAGGCCGCTCGCCGCCGCACAGCAGACGTCCGCCTTCTTCGAGACCGAGCGCCACATAACGCTCGACGCTTTCGCGATGCTTCGCGGTGATCAGCGGACCCATCTGCGTGCTGTCGCTAGCGGGGTCGCCGACGCGCAACTGGCGCGCCTTCTCCGTCAGCCGTTTCATGAACTCGGGATAAATCGAGCGCTGCACGAACAGACGCGAACCGGCGATGCACGCCTCGCCCGACGAGCTGAAGATGCCGTACAGCACGCCGTTCACGGCATGATCGAGATCGGCATCTTCGAAGACCATCGTCGGCGACTTGCCGCCGAGTTCGAGCGACACGGGCATCAACTTGTCCGCTGCGATGCGTGCGATGCCGCGCCCCACTTCCGTGCCCCCGGTGAACGACACTTTCTTCACCAGCGGATGACGCACGAGCACGTCGCCGATCACCGAACCCTTGCCGGGCAGCACGCTCAACACGCCCTTCGGCACGCCCGCTTCCTCGCAGATGCGAGCCAGCGCCAGCGATGCGAGCGGCGTCACTTCAGCGGGCTTCAGCACGACGGCATTGCCTGCCGCCAACGCGGGCGCGAGCTTCTGCGCATCCGATGCAATCGGCGAATTCCACGGCGTGATCGCCGCGATCACGCCAATCGGCTCGTGTACGCTCATCGTCAGATAGTCGCCGCGCGAAGGCGTGACGTCTTCATCGAGCGTTTCGAGGCATGCGGCGAAATAGCGGAACGTGTTCGCCGCGCTGGCCACCAGCACGCGCGTTTCGCTTATCGGCTTGCCGTTGTCGCGGCGTTGCAGTTGCGCGAGCGCGTCGTGCTTCGCCATGATCAGATCGGCGATGCGGTACAGGATGAGCGCGCGCTGATGCGGCTTCAGACCGGACCAGTTCGGCTTGCGCCACGCGACGTCGGCGGCTTCGACGGCTTCGCGTGCGTCGTCGGCATCGGCCGTCGTGATCTCGGCGTTCACCGTTCCATCGGCGGGATAGACGCTCGCGTACAGCGCGCCGCGGCCGCGCTTCCATTCGCCGCCGACGAAAATATCGGCGCTGGGCACGAGAGACGAAATGATGTCGGTATGAGGCATGTCGTACTTCCTTCGCTTCAGGTCACTTCAGATCACACAGCGGGCCGCGCGATTGCGCAGCGCGCGGATCGCGCTGAACGCGGTCAACGCAGAGGTCTTCGGGTTGTCGGGCAGCGGCTTGCCGCTCATCTCGAGCGACATCTCGCCGAATGCGCCGCGCGCGACGATGCGATGCACGTTGCGTGTCACAGCGGGATCGGCGATCAGGCGCACCGTCGTCTGATCGAGACCGAGACCCGCGAGCGCAACTGTCGCCGCGACGTTCGCGTTCTTCGGATAAAGACGCGCCGCTTCGCGCGCGCTGCCTTCGAAAATCACGCGAGCTTCCGTCAGCGCGTGCAGATCGCAGACCTGTTCGGCGGGCGAGTTGAGCCATCCGGTCGGCGGTTTGCGGCCTATGTATTGCACTTCGTCGAGACCGCCGAGCTTCGCGGCAGCGAGCGCGTCGATACCGCCAATCGCTCCCGACAACAGCGTCACGGTTGCGTGGCCTTCGTCGGCGGCTGCGTTCAGTGCGTCGAGCAGCGAGAGATCCGACAGCGCGCCGATCGACGCCACCGCGCAATCCGTGCCCGCCTTCAGCAGCGGCACGACGTGGCTCACGAGCGCGCCATGCCCCGCGCATTCGAGCGCGAACTGCGGACGCGACTTCAGCGCATCGACCGACCACACCACATCCACATTCGGACCGACCTGCTCGCGCACGGCATCGGCCTGATGCTCGGGCACGATCACATGCGACACGTGCACTTGCGGATCGGCGGCGACCGCGCGATACACGGTCTGACCGATTGCGCCGAAGCCGATCATCGCGATGTCGATGGGCGTGTGATTCATGGCTGCTCCGTTCGCGGCGTACGCTGCGTTAGGCATGTTCCGGCTCCTGCTTGCGCACGGGCGGGCCGGCAAATGCCGTAGCGAACTGGCCCACCGACAGCATGTCCACTTCGACCATCACCGGACCCGCCTTCGACATGCCTTCGCGTACGATTTCATCGGCCTGATCGAGCGACGAGATCCGATAGTGCGTGAGGCCGAAGCTCGCGCAGAACTGCGCGAAATCGGGTTGATGCAGTTGCACGTAGCAGCGGCGGCCGCCGTAGTGCGCGTCCTGAATGTTGCGGATCACGCCGTAGCATTGATCGTTCATCAGCACGATCATCACGTTCGCGTTTTCCTGCACGGCCGTCACCAGTTCGCCGACGTTGACCATCAAGCCGCCATCGCCGACGAGACACACCGTCTTCGCCGCCGCATCCGCGAGCGCCGCGCCGATCGCCATCTGGATGCCCTGGCCGATGCCGCCGCCGAGCGCATGCACGCCCGCGCGCGGCTGGAAGATCTTCAGCATGCGGTTGCCCCACGTGCTGTTCGAGATCGTCACGTCGCGCACCCAGTTGTAGTCGCGGCCGACCGCATGTTGCAGCACGTCGACGAGACGCTTGTACGGCCCCAGGCCCTTGCCTGTTTCAGCGACGGCGACTTCGCGCGTCGCGGCGAGATCGCCTGCGAATGCCGGGTCGACCTTGAGGCGGCCCTCGAGCAGCGTCGCGAGCTGATCGAACACGGCAGCGGCATCGCCATGAACGAAGAGGTCGTTGCGATAGCCGCGGTTGTCGGCAAGCGCGTCGGCGTCGACGCGGAACAGCGGCTGCGGCAATGCGAGCTTGTACTTGAGCGTCTCATTGCCGCGCAAACGCGAGCCGACCACGAGCAGCGCATCGCAAGTCTTGTAGAACTTCTCGACGGTCGGCTGCACGTTGAATGCGCCGAGCGTCGCGGGATGATCTTCAGGCAGCACGCCGCGCCCTTGCACGCTCGTCACGACGCCGAAGCCGAGCTTCACCAGACGCTCGACCTGCGCGCGTGCATGACGCGTGCCGCCGCCGAGCCACAGCAACGGACGCTTCGCTTTCGCGAGTTCGTCGGCAAGCTGTTCGACGCGCTTCGTATCGTGCGTGAGCGTGCTGATGTGCGGCGCGCTCATGTCGGCAGGCCACTCCACTTCTGCAGCCTGAATGTCGATCGGAATTTCGACGCTGACGGGACCGCTCGGCGCGGTCTGCGCGACGCGCACGGCTTCGCGCACCGTGGCGAGTGCGGTCTCGACGGAACGCACGCGATACGCAGCCTTCGAGATCGACGAGAGCATCGCCAGCTGATCCGGCGCTTCGTGGATGTACGCGAGATCCTGATCCAGATACGTCGATTCGATCTGGCCGGTGATGTGCACGAGCGCCGTGCCTGCTGTCAGCGCTTCGACCATCGCGCCCGCTGCGTTGCCCGCAGCCGTGCCCGTGCTCGTGAACGCGACGCCCAGTCCGCCCGACACGCGCGCGAGACCATCGGCCATATTCAGCGCGCCTGCTTCGCCGCGCGCGCCGACATAGCGGATGTTGCCGCGCGTGTTGATCGCGTCGAGGATCGGCATGTTGTGAATCGAGATCACGCCGAATGCAGTCTTGACGCCGCACTGTTCGAGGAAAGCGGCGATCAGTTCGCCGACGGTGGTTTTGTTAGACATGACGTGCAACGCCTCCGGAGACATCGATATGGCTTCCCGTCGTGTACGACGACAGGGGTGTAGCGAGATAAAAGAGCGCTTGCGCGGCCTCTTCGGGGCGGCCGAAGCGGCCGAGGGGAATGTGCTTCGTGCGGGCGAGTTCGCTGGTCCAGTCTTCCCAGCTTTGACCCGGCTGCGCCTGCGTCTGGTAGCGGCGGCGCCATTGGCCCGACTCGACGATGCCGATCAGAATCGAGTTCACGCGAATGCGTTGCGGCGCGAGTTCGACGGCAAGCGACTTGATCAGGTTCTGCACGCCCGCACGCGCGGACGAAGTCGCGACCATATGCGGTTCGGGCTGCAATGCCAGCAGCGAATTCACGCAGACGATCGAGCCGTTGCCTTGCTGCGCGGCTTGCGCGAGCATCGGCAGGAACGCGCGCGTCGGGCGGATCACGCTGAAATACTTGAGGTCCAGTTCTTCGCGCCAGGCTTCGTCGGTCGTATCGGCGAACGTCGAAACGCGGCCCTGGCCTGCGTTGTTCACGAGCATGTCCGCACGGCCGAAACGTGCTTTGACTTCGTTGGCAAATGACGCGACCTCTTCCGCATCGAGCACGTTGCAGCGCGCGGCGAGCAATTGCGCTTGCGGAAACTGCTTGCGCAGCGACGCTTCGGCGCTCGCGAGACGATCGGTATCGCGTCCGCAGATCGCCACCGATGCGCCCGCGCGCAAGAAAAGTTCGGCCGTCGCGAGTCCGATGCCGGACGAGCCGCCCGTCACCACTGCAACCTGTCCTGTCAAATCGATCTGGATCATCAGAGCCCCAATGCCTTCATGTATCTGCTTTCCGCCGACGGCCGGTAATTGAGCCGCAGCGACAGTTGCTCGGCCGCGCCGCACACCTTGTCGACCAGGCCGCCGTCGAGCAACGATGCGTCGATGTGTCCGCGCGGAATCGTCGTCGTGATGACGGCGGCGATGCGGCCCGTGTCGTTGCGCACGGGCGCGGAAATCACGGAAATGCCGTTTTCGAAGGACGATTCGCTGATCGCGAAGCCGCGCACGGCGTCGTCCTTCACGCGCTCATACAGTTCGTCGACGGTCGCGGGCGTGTGCTTCGTGAAGCGCTCCAGCGTCGTCTCCGGATACAGCGCGCGCAGTTCGTCGAGCGACAGATCGCCCATCAGCACATGGCCGTGCGTCGTCGCATGCGCCGGCAAACGCGTGCCGACATTCACCTTCACCGAACTGAACACAGGTGCATGGCTTTGCGCCTTCGCGACGAACACGACGTCGCGCCCGTCGCGGATCACGATATGCGTCGTCAAACCCGTCGCGTCGCGCAGTGCTTCGATCAGCGGCAGGCCGAGATCGGTGAGTTCGAGCGAGCTCAGATATTCGAAGCCGAGCCGCAGCACGGCGACGCCCAGACGATAGTTGCGGTCGCGATCCGCGCGCTCCAGAAAGCCGAGCGATTCGAGCGTCTGCAGCAGACGGAACACCGTCGTGCGCGGAATGCCGAGGCGCTTCGACAGTTCGGGCGCACCGAGCACCGGCTCGCGCGGCGAAAATTCCGTCAGAATGCGCAGGCCGCGTTCGAGGCCGGGTACGCGATAACTCACGTCGTTGCGGTCCTCTTCTGCTTCAGGTGCAGTGCCCGTCATTTCGGGGGTCATGCTTTACTCCATTGGCCGTCGCTCGTGCGGCAGAAGGCGTCGATGAGCGCGGTGTATTCGGTGCTCGCCTCGATGTAACCCGCGTGACCCGCGCGCGGGATGATCTGCAAGCGCGTGCGCGCCGCCAGCGCAATGCGTTCACACGACGAAGGCGGCGTGATCGTGTCTTCCGCGCCGACCGCGACAGCAATCCGGCGTTCGAACTTCGCGACGTCGCTTGCGAGATCCGCGTTGGCGAGCAGATGCGTCGCTTGCGCGTAACCGTGCGGCACGATGCGCGACATGTTCCAGCGCACCCAGTCGCGCGATGCGGCATCGGCATGCGGCGACAACATGTTCGCGCTGCGTTGATCGGCGAGTCCTCGAGGGCCGAGTTCGGCCAGCATGGCCAGGCGGCTGTCGCGTTTCGACGCGCGCACTTCTTCAGGCGCTGCGCCGTAGCCAGCAGCAGGCGACAACAACAAAAGACCCGCAACGCGTTGCGCATGCGATGCCGCAAACGAACCGGCGACGATCGCGCCGAGCGAATGCCCGACCAGCACACAACGTTCGATGCCAAGCACGTCGAGCCACTCGTGCAGCGCATTCGCGTACTCACTGGCTTGCGGCGACGGCGAGGCGACGCAGGTCGATTCGCCATAGCCAGGCGCGTCCCATGCAAAGACGCGCCGCGTCGTGCCGAGCGCTTCAAGTTGTTGCACCCACGAAGCCGCGCCCGATCCGATGCCGTGCAGCAGAACCAAAGGCAACGCTTCGTCAGCGTGCGCCTGACCCGCTTCGCGAAAACCGATCACGCGTTGCGGCGCAATCGCGATCCGCTTCGCCGGGAATTGCGACAGGCGCATCTCCAGCGTGACGTTGCGATCTTCGGTGACGGACAGTGAAGCGGACATGTGCGTGACTTCGTGAGTGAGTTCGTGAGTGAGTTCGTGCGTGCCGGCTTTGCAAAGGCGGCGTTGAGTATTACTTCGCGAGATCGCGCTTGATCTTCGCGAGCGGCGAATCGGGCGGATACGTCGGCGTAATCGGCTTCGACGAACCGAGCATCACGCACATCAGCGCGTCTTCTTCACCGATGTTGATTTCCGTGCGATACACGCCCGGCGGCACCGAGATCAGATCGCGTTCGCCAAGCACGGCCTCCCATGTTTCGCCGTCGCGTTCGCAGATCACTTTCATCTTGCCGCGCAGCACGAAGAAGATTTCTTCGACGTCGGTATGGATGTGGCTCGGGCCGATGTTGCCGGCGGGAATCACCATCGTCGAGAACGTGAAGCCGCCTGCGGGCACGGTGTTCATGTCCTTCGCGACGCCCGTGCCGCCCGTGCCGACATAGCGCATCTGCGCGCGTCGATACTTCGGGTCGTAGTCGGCCTGGAACTTCAGCGCGTCCCAGTCGTAGCGGCGCGTTTCGAAGCGCGCGACACGCGAGTCCATCCATTGATCGAAACTTGCTTCGGCGGGTTGATCCCACGATTTGCGTTCGAGATCGGCGTCGGCCATTGTTTTCTCCATGTGGTTTGCTGGTTGCAGCAAGGTCAATTCATCGCGAAGCCGCCGTTGACGGGCAGCAACTGTCCCGTCACGAAGCGGGCGGCATCCGTCAGCAGGAACAGCACGGGGCCCGTCACGTCGTCGGGCACTTGCGCGCGCGCCAATGCGCGGCCTTTCAGGTAGTACTCGTGGCGTTCGGCGGGTACGTACGCGGTGGCTTCGACTTCCGTGAGGCCGGGCGCAATCGCGTTCACCGTGATGCCGTGCGCGCCGAATTCGCGTGCGAGCGAGCGCGTCATCGAAATCACGGCGCCCTTGCTCGCCACGTACGCGAGCAGCTTCGGTGCGCCCCACATCGCCGTATCGGAGGCGATGTTGACGATCGCGCCGCGCTTCGAATCGCGCAGATGCGGCAGCGCTGCCGTACACATCAACCAGGTGCCGCGCACGTTGACGTTCATCACGGCGTCCCACGTTTGCGTCGTGAGTTCTTCCGCATAGCGTCCGCCCGAGTTCGTGATCGCAGCGTTGTTGATCAGCGCATCGATACCGCCCATCTTTTGCGCGGCTTGCGCGACGAACGCGTCGATGCTGTCGGGGTTCGCGAGATCGAGGGCAATGAAATGAACATTCGCGCCGAGCTTCTCAGCAAGCGCACGGCCTTCGTCTTCGAGCACATCGCCGAATACGACTTGCGCCTGCGCTTTGGCGAGTGCTTCGATAAACGCTGCGCCGAGTCCGCGCGCGCCGCCCGTCACGACGACTCGCCGCCCGCTCAGGCCGGAGACCGTGACCTCAGGCATGAGCGTGCCCCGTCGACGCTTGCGCGCCTGCTTCCGTCTGCTTCGCCTTGAATGCGTCGAGATCGGCGAAATGCTGTTGCCCGCGTTGGCGCAACATGCGGCGCACGCGCGTCATGCCGACGTCGTGCTGATAGAGGAATTCGTGTTGGCGTGCATTCGGCGCGAGGCTTTCGAGCACATAGCGGTCTTGCTCGAGCACCGCCCAGTGCAAACCTTCGAGACGGTTGCGATACAGGAAGCGCCATGCGTCGCGCTGCCAGCCGCTCACCTTGCGCGTACGCCAGAAATAGACCTGGCAGTTGTCGTTATCGACGGGAACCGCGAAGCCGATGATGCCGAAGTTGCCGCCCGGACCGAACTTCTTCTTGTACGGGATCGCGAGACGCATCCACAGGCAACCCGTTTCGCCGAGTTCGACCCAGTCGAAATTCACGTCGCGCTGGCCGACCTTTTCGAACATGAGGCCAGTCTCGGTTTTGCGCACGCGCATGTCGGCCTGCTTGTCGCCTTCTGCCATCGAATGCGAGGTTGCGTGCAGATACGCGCCGTGCATCGGGTCCATCACGTTGTCGATTGCGTACTGATAGTTGCACTTCCAGTTCGACACGCACAGGAACTGCGAGTACTCGGGCGCGACGAGTTCGTCGGGCAGCGCGAGCGGCGTCGGCTCTTTGTGCGCATCGTCGCCGAACCACAGGAAGATTGCGCCCGCATGTTCTTCGACGGGATACGACTTCACGCACTTCTGTCCTTCAAGCGGACACGCCGATACGGCCGGCACGCTTTGCACGGTGCCCGAGCCATCGACTTCGATGCCGTGATACCAGCACGCAACGCGATTGCCGAGATTCCAGCCGAGCGACAGGCGCGCGCCGCGGTGCGGGCAGCGGTCTTCGAGCGCGTGGACTTTGCCTTCCTGATCGCGCCACAGCACGATCTGTTCGCTCAGGCGCGTCAGGCCGATCGGCGCATTGCTGACTTGCCAGCTGGGCGCGACGGGATACCAGTAGTTCTTGATGCCGCGGTCGAGATAAGCCTGAACGGGATCGGCTGGGGGGCTCGTTGTATTGAGGGACGTCATGAGGAAACTCCGTGTTCGCTTGGGTCGTGGGTTCGCGCGGCGCTTATTCCGCGAGCAGTCGCAGTTCCGCGGCGAGACGCTCCTCGCTCCACTGCGCGCCTTCCGGCGTACGGAAGCCAACGCGATTCAGCCCGGCCACCACTTCGTGCAGTTCGGCTGCACCTGCTTCGAACACCTCCTCCAGCGCATCGCCGAAGTCGTTCTCGTACTGCGTCGGCTCCGCCTTGCGCGTCTGCCAGATCATGTTTCCGGTTTCGCCCGGCTTTTCGATCACACCCTTGCCCGCGACGTTGTTCGGCTGCGGCGCGAGCCACGGCTTCAGAAAGGGATTGAAGTTCACGACAGCTTCTTTCATGTCATTCCACCTTGATCTGGATTTCTTCACCCGCGAGGCGCACGGAGTACGTCTTCAGGTCGCGGCCGCCCGGCTCTTTCAGACACTTGCCGGTCGGGATATGGAAAACGGCTTCGTGCAGCGGACATTCGACGGTGTCGCCGTCGATAAAGCCTTGCGTCAGCAGCGCATACGCATGCGGGCAGACGTTCTCGAGGGCGTAGAGCTCATCGCCCACCTTGTAGATGCCGATCTCTTTGCCGTCGCCAAGCTTGAACTCGACGGGCGAGTCTTCCGAAAGCGCACCGGCGTGTCCGGCGCAAAGCCACTGTTCACTCATTTCTCACCTTCTCCTACCGACCTGTCCTGACCGTCTGTTGTTCCATCTACGGAACGTCAGTTTATGTATGGTCATTATAGGAGCCTGTTTGGACGGACAAAATAAAAATTCTGCGCCTCCAGGGAAAACACCGACAGATGCATTTCTGCAACGCCAGCACCCCGTAAAGCGGGCCAAAACAAGGGGTTGCTGCGCATAAAGTGCGCGCGCGTACGGCACCGAATGCCGTCTGATAAATGAGGGTTTCCACCGTCGCAAAAACTTTTTTGTTCGCTCAATTGACTCTCTATACTTTCCATAGGCGATACACATTCCCATAGGTGGAACATAGAGCGGATAGCCTCGAGGCAGGCGACGAGAAGGCCATCCAGAAGAGATGACAGGCAAAAGGACGAGCGACGGGTGTGCCCGGCAATCGACCACACGATCAGGAGTACCAAGGGTGAAACGCATCATCGCTGCCGGCGTGGCAGGACTTGTGGTGACATCGACGGCATGGGCGCAAAGCAGCGTCACGCTGTACGGCAGTCTGGATGCCGGCATTGCGTACGTGAGCAACGTCGGCGGCCATACGAAGTGGATGGAAGAACAGGGCAACATGCAGCCTGACCGCTGGGGCCTGCGCGGCGTGGAAGATCTGGGCGGCGGTCTGCACGCGATCTTCCAGCTGGAGAACGGCTTCTATACGAACACGGGCAACTTCGCGAAGGCGGGCACGCTGTTCAACCGGCAGGCGTACGTCGGCATCAGCTCCGATCAGTTCGGGCAGATCACGCTAGGCCATCAGACACCGTTCAATTTCGACATGCTCGGACCGCTCAGCACCGGTTATCTGGCGGCGAGCTGGTTTGCGTTCCACCCGGGCAACATCGACGAACTGGCGGACACGGGCGTCGTGCCGTTCGACAACTCGGTGAAGTTCAAGTCGGCCACGTATGCAGGCTTTACCGTCGGCGCGATGATGGGCCTCGGCAACACGACGAACTTCTCGACGGGCAAGACGCTTAGCTTCGGCGTGAACTACGCGAACGGTCCGTTCAAGGCAGCTGCCGTGTACTCGAACGAACACAACCGCACGCCTTCGATCGTCACGACGGGCATCAACACGTTCCAGAACATTCCCGCTGCAACCTATTCGGCGGACAAGGTCGAGAACATGGGCGCGGGTCTGTCGTACCAGTTCGGCAAGCTGCTCGTGCACGGTCTGTACACGCGAGTGAAGCTCCAGTCGAACGGATTCTCGGACACGTATCAAAGCTGGGACGCGGGTGCGAACTACCAGTTCACGCCGGCCAATACGCTCGCGGGCGGCGCCGCGACGACGACGCTTGCGGGCCGTCGCTGGACGCAGTTCGAACTCGGCGACATCTATGCGCTGTCGAAAAGCACGCAGGTCTACGTGAACGTGCTCTACGAACACGCGAACGAGAATGCGAAGGCCGCGTTCTTCACGGCGGGTGTATCGAGCGGGCGCAATCAGGCAATCGTGCTGACGGGCATTCACCACTCGTTCTGAGCGATCACCCGAGATTCACGCACGGATGAAACAAAACAGGCGGCCCGAAGGCCGCCTGTTTTCGTTTGATGCGCAGGTTCTGCGACGCGTTCAGGCGCGCGATTGCATGAAAGTCGGATCGTCCGCCGACGGCCGGTAATTCAGACGCGCCGACAGATCCAGCGCCGCGCCGCACACCTTGGCGACGAGCGAGCCGCGCTCGTCGTCGCCGATATCGGAACGCGGCACCGTCGCCGTCATCGCCGCGACGATCTTGCCCGTTTGATCCCGCACGGGCGCGCTCACTACTGAAATACCGCGCTCGAACGATGCCTCGCTGAGGGCATAACCCTGCACGGCCGTTTCGCGGATGCGTTCATACAGTTCGTCGACGGTCGCGGGCGTGCGGTCGGTGAAACGTTCGAGTTGCGGCTCGGGGTAAAGCTGGCGCAGTTGCATCAGCGAGAGATCGCCCATCAGCACCTGGCCATGCACGGTCGCATGCGCGGGCAGCCGCGTGCCGACATGCACTTTCACCGAACTGAACATGGGGTCGTGCGTTTGCGCCTTGGCGACGAACACGACATCGCGCTCGTCGCGTATCAGCAGATGCGTGCTCAGGCCAGTCTGATCGCGCAAACGTTCGAGGATCGGCGTGCCGAAGTCGGTCAGTTCCAGCGAACTCAGATACTCGAAGCCGAGCCGCAGCACGGCGACGCCGAGCCGAAAGTGCCGGTCGCCGTTCGCGCGTTCGAGAAAGCCGAGTGCTTCGAGGGTTTGCAGCAGACGGAAAGTGGTCGTGCGTGGAATGCCGATGCGCTTCGACAGTTCGGGCGCGCCGAGTACAGGTTCGCGCGCCGAAAACTCCGCAAGAATGCGCAAGCCGCGCTCGAGCCCGGGAACGAGATACGTCGAGCCGCCGCCCGGTTCTTCATCGGCGGAATCCGCGATGTCCGCGCTGCGTGCGCTGTCCTCGTCGGCCGATGTGCGCGCGTCCTGCGGCCCGGCAGTCCGGCGTCCCGCTCCTGTCGTGTTTTCTCTTGCCATGTCCCGCTGTGTCGTTTTCATCTCGAAGATAGAGATGATAGCGCGAAGGGTTGGCGGTGCTGAGCATCCGGCGATCGGCAGCTTTCTGCCGAGTCTGCGCGCCCTCTTTCGTCCCGCTCCACCCCACCGTGAAAACCCTTACCCTCGAAGAAAATTTTTTTTCACGACAGCAATTTCATGTAAATTCACTTTCATTCCAGCTTCGTGCGTAACCAGCAAAGCCGACACCGATGTCCCGCCACCGCTCCACTTCACCCGCTGCCGCCGAGCCCGCCATCGCCGCGCGCATCACGGCCGCGATGCCGATCCTCACGCCCGTCCACCGGCGCATGGGCGAGTTCGTGCTGGCCAACCAGTTCCGCGCCGCGACCATGCGTATCGACGAACTGGCGACGGCAGTCGGCGCCTCCATCGCGACGGCAAACCGCTTCGCGCGCGCCCTCGGCTTTGACGGCTACCCCGCGTTCCGCGAAGCGCTCGTGCGCGGCTTCGAAGCGACACTCGCGCCTGTCGAGCGTCTGCGTTCCGCGCAGGAATCGCAGACGAACGGCGACGAACTGTTCAGCGCGTCGCTCGAACAGGCCGCGGCCAATCTCAGTACGACACGCGGCGCAATCGACGGCGCGGCCGCCGAAGTCGCCGTGGAAGCGATCATCGCCGCGCGGCGCGTGTTCATCATCGGCTGCGGCGCGAGCGCGTTTCTCGCGAGCCTGATGGAGCACAACCTGCTGCCGTATCACGACAACGTGCAGTCGCTCGCGCTGATCGGCGGGCCGACGCACGCGGCGCGCCGCCTGTTCAACGCGGGCAAGGGCGATCTCGTGATCGCCATCGCCTTCCCGCGCTATGTCGACGACACCATCGAACTCGCGCGCCGCGCCGCCAGTCTCGGCGCGGACGTGCTCGCACTGACGGACAGCCCGGCCTCGCCGCTTGCCGCGCTCGCCACGCGCTCGCTCTTCATTCGCGCGGAACGCCGTCTCGCCGCGACATCGGAGGCGACCGTGCTCGCGGTAATCGAGGCGCTGTGCGACGCCGTCGCATTCCGCGCGAAGCGTTCCGCGCAGGCCGCCGCCAACATGACCGAGTTCGTGTTGCCGTGGCTCACCGACACAGCGTCGTTGCCAGCCCAATCGAAGACCGCCACGCGGCCCACTCCTCACCACGCAAAGAAGAAGCAATGACCACCAACGCGGTAATCGCAATTCACGGTGGCGCGGGCACGATCGTGCGCGCGTCGATGGCCCCCGATGCGGAAGCCCGCTATCACGCCGAATTGCGCGCCGTGCTCGTCGCCGCGCAGCGCGTGCTCGCCGACGGCGGCAGCGCGCTCGACGCCGTCACGCAAGCCGTGCGGCTGCTCGAAGACTGTCCGCTGTTCAACGCCGGGCACGGCGCGGTGTTCACGTCGGCGGGCACGCACGAACTCGATGCGTCGATCATGGACGGCCGCACGCTCGAAGCGGGCGCCGTGTCGTGCGTGAAGCGCGTGCGCAATCCGATCGTCGCCGCACGCCATGTGCTCGAATACAGCGAGCACGTGATGTTCACCGCAGAAGGCGCCGAAGCGTTCGCGCAGGCACAGGGCCTCGAATTCGTCGATCCGTCGTATTTCCATACCGACGCGCGGTATCGTCAGTGGCAGCTTGCGCGCGAGCAGCATCGCGCGATGCTCGATCACGACGGCGCGACGCTCGCGGCCGCTCAATCAGCCGACACGCTGCCTCACGAGCCCATCGATCCGAACAGGAAGTTCGGCACGGTCGGCGCGGTCGCCGTGGATCTGTACGGCCACGTCGCAGCCGCGACGTCGACGGGCGGCATCACGAACAAGCAGATCGGCCGCGTCGGCGACGCGCCGCTGATCGGCGCGGGCTGCTATGCCGACGACGCCACCTGCGCCGTATCCACCACCGGTTCCGGCGAAATGTTCATGCGCATGGTCGCCGCTTACGACGTCGCCGCGCAGATGGCCTATCGCGGCGTGCCGCTCGAAGAAGCCGCGAACGATGTCGTGATGAACCGCTTGCCGCGCATCGACGGACGCGGCGGCCTGATCGCCGTCGACGCGCACGGCAACGTCGTGCTGCCGTTCAACACCGAGGGCATGTACCGCGGCTATGCGCGCGTCGGCGAAACGCCCGTCACAGCGATCTATCGATAACACCGCCACGCCCGCGCAATCCCCTGCAACAGACGCCGAGAGAAACCACCGTGCCGAATACGCCGAAGCCGCCACGCCTGCTCGATAACCTGCCGCCGCAACGTGTCGTCGACATCGACGGCCTGACGGTTGCATTCCGTCGCGGCGAGACCACGTTCAACGCGGTGCGCGACCTGTCGCTCACCGTCGATCGCGGCGAGACGCTCGCGATCGTCGGCGAATCGGGTTCGGGCAAGTCGGTGACGTCGCTCGCATTGATGCGGCTCGTCGAACATGGCGGCGGAAAGATCGCGAACGGCAGCATCGCATTTCGCCGGCGCAACGGCAGCGTGCTCGATCTCGCGCAGGCGTCGCAAGCCACGATGCGCTCTGTTCGCGGCGCGGACATCGCAATGATCTTTCAGGAGCCGATGACTTCGCTGAATCCCGTGTTCACGGTCGGCGACCAGATCGGCGAAGCGATCGCGCTGCATCAGAACAAGAGCCGCAGCGAAGCGCACGCGGAAGCACTGCGTCTGCTCGATCTCGTGCGCATTCCGGAAGCGCGCCGCGTGGCCGCACGTTATCCGCACCAGCTGTCGGGCGGCATGCGACAGCGCGTGATGATCGCGATGGCGCTGTCGTGCAAGCCATCGCTGCTGATCGCCGACGAACCGACGACCGCACTCGACGTCACGATTCAGGCGCAGATCCTGCAATTGATTCGCGGCCTGCAGGACGAGATGAACATGGGCGTGATCTTCATCACGCACGACATGGGCGTCGTCGCCGAAGTCGCGGACCGTGTGCTCGTGATGTATCGCGGCGACAAGGTGGAAGAAGGCGAGTCGGCGAAGCTGTTCGCGGCGCCCGCGCATCCTTATACGAAAGCGCTGCTTGCCGCTGTGCCGAAACTCGGCTCGATGCAAGGCACGGATGCGCCCGCGAAGTTCTCGCTGCTCACGCTCGATGGCGAACAGGCGAAAGCGTCTCATGAGACGCACACGCACACGCATACGCATACGCATACGAATACGCATGCTGCCGCACAACCCGTCCTGCGCGTGCGCGATCTCGTCACGCGTTTTCCCGTGCGCAGCGGCCCGTTCAGCAAGCTCACGGGCCGCGTGCATGCCGTCGAGCGCGTCAGCTTCGATCTGCACGCGGGCGAAACGCTCGCGCTCGTCGGCGAATCCGGTTGCGGCAAATCGACGACGGGGCGCTCGTTGCTGCGTCTCGTCGAAAGCCAGAGCGGCAGCATCGAATTCGACGGCAAGGACATCAGTTCGCTGAGCGGCCCTTCGTTGCAGGCGCTGCGCCGCGATATCCAGTTCATCTTCCAGGATCCGTTCGCGTCGCTCAATCCGCGTCTGACGGTGGGCTTCTCGATCATGGAGCCGCTGCTCGTCCACAACGTCGCGAGCGGCAAGGAAGCACAAGAGCGCGTCGCGTGGCTGCTCGACAAGGTCGGCCTGCCCGCCGACGCCGCACGCCGCTATCCGCATGAATTCTCCGGCGGCCAGCGTCAACGGATCGCGATTGCACGCGCGCTCGCGCTCAATCCGAAAGTCGTGATCGCGGACGAATCGGTGTCGGCGCTCGACGTCTCCGTGCAGGCGCAAATCGTCAATCTGATGCTGGATCTGCAGCGCGAATTGGGCGTCGCGTATCTGTTCATCTCGCACGACATGGCTGTCGTCGAGCGCATCAGTCATCGCGTCGCGGTGATGTATCTCGGTCAGATCGTCGAAATCGGCCCGCGTCGCGCGGTCTTCGAATCGCCGCAGCATCCGTACACGAAGAAGCTGATGGGCGCCGTGCCCGTCGCCGATCCCGCGCGCCGCCACGCGAAGCGCATGCTCGCCGCCGACGAACTGCCGAGCCCCATTCGTTCGCTCGACGATGAACCCGTCGTTGCGCCGCTCGTCGCCGTCGGGCCGGATCATTTCGTGGCCACGCACCGGATCGGCGGCGCGTATTGAGCGTGTCCCGTCGACGAAAGCAATTCAGGCAGCACAACCAGAAGCCGCGCAGACCAGCGGCATGACAACAAGCAGTTCTCTTGCTCAGTGGAGTTTTGAAAAGATGACGATGACTATGCCTCTCTTGTGTCAACCGTTGCGCCTGCGTTCGCTCGTGACGAGCGGCGCGCTGGTCTTTGCGATGCTCGCGTCGGCGGGCGCCCATGCCGCGCAGACGGCCGTGATGGCCGTCGACTCGACGTTCACCACACTCGATCCGTACGACGCGAACGACACGCTCTCGCAAGCCGTGTCGAAGTCGTTCTATCAAGGCCTGTTCGGCTTCGACAAGGACATGAAGCTCGTCAACGTGCTCGCAACGAGCTACGAAGCGAGCCCCGATGCGCGCGTCTACACGTTCAAACTCCGCCAGGGCGTGAAGTTCCAGGACGGTACCGACTTCAACGCAGCCGCTGTGAAAGCGACCTTCGACCGCGTGACGGACCCGGCGAACAAGCTGAAGCGCTACAACATGTTCAGCCGTATCGAGAAGACGGACGTGGTCGATCCGTACACGGTGAAGGTCACGCTGAAAGCGCCGTTCTCGGCGTTCATCAACGTGCTCGCGCATCCGTCGTCCGTGATGATTTCGCCTGCCGCGATGAAGAAGTTCGGCAAGGATCTCGCGTTTCACCCCGTCGGCACGGGTCCGTTCGAACTCGTGAAGTGGGATCCCGCAGGCGATCTGACCGTGAAGAAGTTCGACGGCTACTGGAAGAAGGGCTATCCGAAGATCGACGAAATCGACTGGAAGCCTGTCGTCGACAACAACACGCGCGCGGCGCTGATGCGCACGGGCGAAGCGGATTTCGCGTTCCGCATTCCGTTTGAGCAGGCATCGGCGCTGCAATCGAGCCCGAAGGTCGACATCGTCGCCACGCCGTCGATCATCAACCGCTACGTCAGCCTGAACACGACGAAGAAGCCGTTCGACAATCCGAAGGTGCGTGAGGCGCTGAACTACGCGATCAACAAGGAAGCGCTCGCGAAGGTCGCGTTCTCCGGTTACGCGGTGCCCGCCGACGGCGTGCTGCCCGAAGGCGTCGATTACGCGACGAAGCTCGGCCCCTGGCCGTACGACCCCGCGAAGGCGCGCGCGCTGCTGAAAGAAGCGGGCTATCCGAACGGCTTCGAGACGACGCTCTGGTCGGCGTACAACAACTCGACGGCGCAGAAGGCGATCCAGTTCGTGCAGCAGCAGCTCGCGCAAGTCGGCGTGAAGGCGAGCGTCGAAGCGCTCGAAGCGGGCCAGCGCGTCGCGAAGGTGGAGAGCGCGCAAGACCCGGCCACGGCGCCCGTGCGCATGTACTACATCGGCTGGTCGTCGTCGACGGGCGAAGCGGATTGGGGCATCACGCCGCTGCTCGCGTCGTCGTCGTTCCCGCCGAAGCTCGTGAACACGGCGTACTACAAGAACGACACCGTCGACAGCGACCTGACGAAGGCGCTCGAAACGACCGACCGCACGCAGAAGGCGGCGCTCTACGGCGACGCGCAAAAGCGCATCTGGACCGACGCGCCGTGGATCTTCCTCGTCAAGGAGAAGGTCGTGTACGCGCGCAGCAAACGCCTTTCGGGTGCGTTCGTCGCGCCGGACGGCTCGTTCAACTTCGATGAAATCGCGCTGAAGTAATCGCGCGCGTTGCGCTGGCTCCCATGCGCATGCTGATGTCCTGGGGCCAGCGCGCTCGCTTCATGCCGCACATGGTTTTCGATAGCGGATCGCTCTCATGCTGAATTTTCTCGTCAAACGTCTGCTGGGCCTGCTGCCGACGCTCGTCATCGTCGCCGGCCTCGTGTTCCTGTTCGTGCACATGCTGCCCGGCGATCCCGCGCGGCTCGCCGCCGGTCCCGAAGCCGACGATGCCACCGTCGCGCTGGTGCGCGCCGATCTCGGTCTCGACAAGCCGATGCCGCAACAGTTTGTGAACTTCTTCGTGCGCATCGCGCATGGCGACTTCGGCATCTCGACGCGCAGCAAGCGCCCTGTCTCCGCGGAGATCGGCGAGCGCTTCATGCCGACGCTGCTGCTCACGCTCGTCAGCATGGTGTGGGCCGTGATCTTCGGCATGGCGATCGGCATCGTGTCCGCCGTGTGGCGCAACAAATGGCCCGACCGGCTCGGCATGACGCTCGCCGTGTCGGGCATTTCGTTTCCCGCGTTCGCGTTCGGCATGCTGCTGATGGAAGTGTTCTCCGTGCAGCTCGGCTGGCTGCCGATTGTCGGCGACGGTTCGTGGCGCAGCTATGTGCTGCCGTCGATCACGCTCGGCGCCGCCGTCGCCGCCGTGATGGCGCGCTTCACGCGCGCATCGTTCGTCGAGGTGCTGAACGAAGACTTCGTGCGCACCGCGCGTGCGAAGGGCGTCGCCGAACAGTGGGTCGTCATCAAGCACTGCCTGCGCAACGCGATGATTCCCGTCGTCACGATGATGGGCCTGCAATTCGGCTTTCTGCTCGGCGGTTCGATCGTCGTCGAAGTGGTGTTCAACTGGCCGGGCATGGGACGCCTGCTGGTCGACGCCGTCGCGATGCGCGACTATCCCGTGATTCAGGCCGAAGTACTGCTTTTCTCGCTCGAATTCATCGTCATCAATCTGGTCGTCGACGTGCTGTATGCCGTCATCAATCCGACCATCCGTTTCAAGTGAGGCCCGCATGAGCACGACTGCCGACAACACCAGCACCGTCTCGTCCGCTCACGAGGAGCGCGCGATCCGCACGCCGTGGAGCGAGTTCTGGCGTAAATTCCGCAAGCAGCATGTCGCCCTCGCGGCGGGCGTGTTCGTGCTGCTGCTCGTGGTTGTATCGATCGTGGGTCCGCATATCGTTCCGTACGATCCGGAAAACTATTTCGACTATGACGCGTTGAACGCCGGGCCTTCCGTTGCGCACTGGTTCGGGGTCGATTCGCTCGGCCGCGATATCTTCAGCCGCATTGTCGCGGGCACGCGCATTTCGCTGGCTGCGGGCTTTTTCTCCGTGGCGATCGGCGCGATCATCGGCACGCTGTTCGGTTTGCTGGCGGGCTATTACGAAGGCTGGTGGGACCGCATCACGATGCGCGTCGCCGACGTGCTGTTCGCGTTCCCCGGCATTCTGCTCGCCATCGGCATTGTCGCGATTCTCGGCAACGGCATGATCAACGTGATCGCGGCTGTCGCCGTGTTCAGCATTCCCGCGTTCGCGCGGCTCGTGCGCGGCAATACGCTGATGCTCAAGCAGCTGACGTATATCGAAGCGGCACGCAGCATCGGCGCGTCGGACTGGACGATCATCATGCGGCACATTCTGCCGGGCACGATTTCATCGGTGATCGTGTATCTGACGATGCGGATCGGCACGTCGATCATTACGGCCGCGAGCCTGTCGTTCCTCGGCCTCGGCGCGCAGCCGCCGACGCCCGAGTGGGGCGCGATGCTCAACGAAGCGCGCGCCGATATGGTGACGGCGCCGCATATCGCGCTGTTTCCGAGTCTCGCGATCTTCCTGACGGTGCTCGCATTCAATCTGCTCGGCGACGGTCTGCGCGACGCGCTCGATCCGAAGCTGGACCGGCCATGAGCGTTGTTTCCATGCCGCATGTCGGCGTATTGCCTTCAGGCGCTTTGGGCACGATTGCGGATGTTGGCGGCGTGACCGTCGGGCATTGCACGCTCGACGACGGTGCGGCGCAAACGGGCGTTACCGTGATCCGTCCGCATCGCGACGATCCGTATCGTCAGAAGGTGCCCGCTGCTGCGAGTGTGATCAACGGTTTCGGCAAGAGCATCGGACTCATGCAGATCGAAGAACTCGGCGTGCTCGAAACGCCGGTCGCGCTGACCAATACGTTCGGTGTCGCGGCTGTGGCGCAGGCGCAGATTCGTGCGGCGATCGCGAGCAATCCGCAGATCGGGCGCGAATGGTCGACCGTCAATCCGCTCGTGCTCGAATGCAATGACGGGTATCTGAACGATATTCAGGCGCTTGCCGTCGAGCCGTCGCATTACATGCAAGCGCTCGATGCGACAGCTTCTACGTTCGAGCGCGGCTCGGTCGGCGCGGGGCGCGGGATGTCGAGCTTCGATCTGAAAGGCGGAATCGGTTCGGCGTCGCGCGTGGCGAGCGTGGGGAGCAAGGATTTCGCGGTCGGTGCGCTCGTGCTTGCGAACTTCGGCCGGCTGCCGATGCTGACGATCGGCGGCGTACCCCTCGGTCGTGAACTCGCTCTGCGGCGTCAAACGGCGAAACCCAGACCCGAACAAGGCTCGATCATCATGATCGTCGCCACCGATGCGCCGCTCGATTCGCGCCAGCTCAAGCGTCTGTCGATGCGCGCCGCCGCGGGCCTCGCGCGCACGGGTTCGGTGTATGGGCACGGCAGCGGCGATATCGCGCTCGCGTTCTCGACGGCGTGGACCGTGCCGCATGACGGCGACTTCGTCGCCACGCCGCCGCTGCTCAACGACGCGCGTCTCGACCCGCTGTTTCAGGCATGCGCCGACAGCGTCGAACAGGCGATCGTCGATGCGCTGTGGTCCGCCACCACGGTCACGGGCCGCGACACGCATAGGCGTCTTTCGCTGCACGACGCCGTCCCCGATCTCGAACAACTGCTGAAACCGCGCACAACATGAAAGTACTGATTTCCGTCGATATCGAAGGCGTTGCTGGTGTCGTGAACCCCGAGCAGACGCGCGCGGGCAACGGCGAGTACGAACGCGCGCGCCGCTGGATGACGCTCGAAGCCAACGCGGCGATCGAAGGCGCATTCGCGGGCGGCGCGACGGACGTGTGGGTCAACGACTCGCACGGCGGCTTTCGCAATCTGCTGCCCGACATGCTCGACGCGCGAGCGAACGTGATCCTCGGCAAACCGCGCACGCTCGGCATGATGGCGGGACTCGAATGCGGGCCGCAGATCGTGTTCATGATCGGCTATCACGCGATGGCGCAATCGCAAGGCATTCTCGCGCATACGATCAACAGCTTCGCGTTCACGCGCGTGACGATGAACGGGCGCGACGTGGGTGAAGCAGGTTTGTATGGCGCGCTGGCAGATGAATATGGCGTGCGTGTCGCGTTGCTATCGGGCGACGATGTGTTTGCGCAAGAGACGAAGCCGCAGTTTCCCGACGCGATATTCGTGGTCACGAAACAGGCGACGGGTTATGGAAGCGGCGTGACACAAACACCGGAACGTGCGTGCGGGGCGATCAGGGATGCGGCGCGGGATGTTGTCGCCGGGTTTGACGGTCATGGCGTCGCTGCACAACGAGTCGCGCGTCAACCTGCGGATATCGAACTGCGCGTGCAGACTAGTGCGCTTGCCGATCTGTTCGCGCAGATGCCTTCCTTGGAGCGCGTGGACGGCGTCACGCTGCGATTCTCGACGCCTTCTGTCGAGCATGCTGTGCGCACGTTGAATTGCCTGTCGGCGATGTCGTTTATGTTGCGCTGACCTCTGACCTGCCAATCCCGACCCGGTCAGCGCAACAGCAAGAAACCTCAAACCTTCCGCTTGCTCCGCCGGAACTGATCGAACAGCACGGCCAGCAGCAGGATACCGCCGCGAATCAGGTACTGATAGAACGTCGGCACATTGAGCAGGCTCATCGCGTCCTGCACCGAACCCATGATGAGCACGCCGACCAGCACGCCCGAAATCGTCGCGACGCCGCCCGTCAGCGACACGCCGCCCAGCACGCACGCCGAAATCACGCCGAGTTCGAGGCCGACCGACGTCTTCGGATCGCCGAGGCTCATCCGCGACGCGAGCATCACGCCCGCAAAACCCGTCACCAGACCTTGCAGCACGAACACGGTCACCTTGATGCGCGTGACGGGCAAACCGGCGAGCAACGCGGCCTCGCTATTGCCGCCGACCGCCAGCACGTTCTTGCCGAAAATAGTCTTGCGCAGCAGAAAGCCGAACAGCACGAAGCCGACGATGTTGCTCCAGATCGGATACGAAATGCCGAGGAACGAGCCGCCGCCGAGATCGAAGAAACTTTCTTCCGAAATCATCACGGCGTCGCCATTCGATGTGATGAACGCGAGGCCGCGCACCACTTCCATCATCGCCAGCGTGACGATCAGCGAATTGATCTTGTAGCGCGCGATCAACACGCCGTTCACCAGCCCGACCGCGCCGCCCGCCAGCACGCCTGCCGCGACGCCGAGCATCACGCTATGCGTCGCGGTAATCAGCGTGGAGGCCACCACGCCCGAGAACGCGACGATCGACGCCACCGACAGATCCACTTCGCCGAGCGCGAGCACGAACATCATCGTCACGGAGATCGAGCCGATCAGCGTGACGGAGAGCAGCAGGCCCTGCATGTTGCGGCTCGTCAGAAAGTCGGGCACTGCGAACGACAGCACCGCAAACAGAATGACGAACACCATCACGATGCCCGACTTGTTGATCAGATCCCACGTGCGTGCCGCGTGCGCGGCCGCGCCGGGCGATGCGGCGTGTTTGGTTGCCGGCTCGGTCGCCGGACGTGTGCTCGGTGTTTGCATGGTCTTCCAGTTCCGTGGTCTACGTGGTGCGTTGTTGCATCCGCCGTGGCTTCATCGCGCGCGCAAGAACGCGCGCGTCATTGCGGCAAGGCGAGTTTGATCAGTTGATCGGGCGTGGCTTGCGCCTTGGGCAGATCGCCGACAATGCGCCCTTCCTTCATCACCAGCACGCGATCCGCAACACCGATCACTTCGGCCAGATCGCTCGATACGACGATCACCGTGCGCCCCGCTTCCGCGAGGTCGTACAGCAGGTCGTAGATTTCCGCGCGGGCGCCGACGTCGATGCCGCGCGTCGGCTCGTCGAGCAGAAACACGTCGATGCGCTCCGCCAGCCAGCGCGACAGAATCACCTTCTGCTGGTTGCCGCCCGACAATGTGCCGATCATCGTTTCGGTGTTGCGTGTCTTGATCGACAGCTTGTCGATGTATTCGCGCGTGAGCTCGCGTTCGCGCTTGCCGTTCAGCAGAAAGCTCAACGGACTGAAATGCCGCCGCGCGCTGATGTTCAGGTTGTCGGCCACCGACGCGATCGCCACGATGCCTTCCTGCTTGCGGTCTTCCGGGCACAGCGCGATGCCCGCGCGCACGGCGTCGCGCGGCGTCGCGAATGCCACGCGCTTGCCGTTCAGCTCGACATGGCCGTTCGTCGGCTGCGTTGCGCCATACAACAGCTTCATCAGCTCGGAACGCCCCGCGCCCACGAGCCCGAAGAAGCCGACAATTTCGCCCTTGCGCGCAGTGAAGGAGACCGGAGCGGAGAGCCCCGGCCCCATCAACTGCTTCGCTTCAAGCTGTACCTCGCCCGCTTCGCGCGGACGATACCCATACACGTCGCGAATCGAACGGCCGACCATGCAGCTGATCAGCCGGTCGCGATCGAGGTCCGCAACGGAGTCGAACGTTTCGATCCGGCGGCCGTCGCGGAACACGGTGACGCGGTCGCACAGTTCGTACACCTCGTCCATCCGGTGCGTGACGTAGATCACTGCGTGCCCCTGGGCGCGCAATGCATTGATGATCTTGAAGAGCCGTTCCGTTTCGCGCGCGGACAGCGAGCTGGTGGGCTCGTCGAACGCGATCACGCGCGCGTCGCGCATCAGCGCCTTGCCGATTTCGATCATCTGCCGCTGGCCGATCGACAGGCTCTTCACCTGCGCGTTCGGATCGATCGATTCGCCGAGGCGCTCGAGTTCCGTCATTGCGCGCTTGACGAGCGCCTTCTCGTCGAGCACGCCGAAACGGTTCGGCAACTGCCCGAGCATCAGGTTTTCCGCGACCGTCAGCTCGGGCACGAGATGCAGTTCCTGATAGATGATCGCGATGCCCGCCTCGATCGCGGCCTTCGTCGTCGTGAACTTGTGTTCGACGCCGGCGAGGCGCAACGCGCCCGACTGCGTCTGGTTCACGCCCGACAACACCTTCAGCAGCGTCGATTTGCCTGCGCCGTTTTCGCCCATCAGGCCGTGCACTTCACCGCCGCGCACTTCGAACGACACGTTGTCGAGCGCCACCACGCCCGGGAACGCGACGGTGACGCCGTCGAGTTCGAGATGCGTGGCGGCCGCGGTCAACGGCTGTTCCAGAGGAGCGACAACTTGTGCCGAAGCAGCAGATGCAGCGGCGTCCTTCGCGTTCATCGTGTTTTGCATCTCTTCTACCGCATCAGATTCCGAGTTCCGTACGCACGTCCTTCCAGTTTTCGCGCGTCATCAGCTTGCCCGTCGTCTGCGTATCGGCGGGCGGCGTCTTGCCCGACTTGATCCAGTCGACGAGGTTCTGCGTGCTCTGCTTGCCGTGGTTCGTCGAGCTGACGGCGATCGTGCCGTAGAAGCCCGTCGGTTCCTTCTTCTGGAACTCGGCGAACGCTTCGCCCGCACCGTTGATGCCGACGCCGATCACATCCGAACCGGGGATATGCAGCTGCTCGGTAGCGCGCACGCCGCCCAGCACGGTCTCTTCGTTCAGCGCGAAGATCACCCACTTCTTGATGTTCGGATGCTTCGACAGCACGGGCGATGCCGCGTTGAAGCCGCCTTCGTCGTCCGTCGTCTTTTGCGGCGCGTCGAAGACGTTGTCCTTCTTGAAGCCGTTCGCGAGCAGCGTTTCCGTTGCGCCGTCGGTGCGCAGCTTTGCCGTCGGCAATTCGTAGTCGGTGATGCGGATCGCGCCCACTTCTTCCGGCTTCCAGCCGCGCTTCTTCATTTCGTCGGAGATCGCCTGACCGACCTGATTGCCGATCTTGAACGCCGACATGCCCAGGTGCGGCACGCCCGCGAGCGGCTTGCCCGTGGAGTCGACCAGTTGATCGTCGACGGTCACGAACTTCATGTTGTAGCGTTTCGCGCGAGCCTGAATGGCCGGTCCGAGACGCACGTCCGGCGGGCAGATCACGAAGCCCTGCGCGCCTTGTGCGCCGAGGTTGTCGATCGCGGCCAGCACCTTCTCGCCGTCAGGCGCGCCGATGTTCACGACCGAGAAGCCTTCCTTCTGGCCGAGAGCCGTCGCCGCCTTCTGCTCGTTGATGAACCATGCCTGCTCGGGCATCTTCACGAGCACGCCGATTTTAAGCGGCGTGTCCGCGTGCGCGGTCATTTGCATGGCGAACGGCGTGGCGAGCAGTGCTGCGGCCATCGCGGACAAAGTAAGGCGTCGAAGCTTACGGGTCATGCTTGTCTCCTTGAACAGTCGTTGCTTGTGGTTGTTCGAATCAGCGTTTAACGGGTCTAAATGAACGACCGGGCCCGTGTGTCTCTCAGGCTCTAGTCGTGAAACGGCTCGACCTCGTGACGACGGCCAAGCAGGAAAGCATCGGCCACCAGCCGCAGCGGGCGCACGTCGACATCGTGTTCGCCATGCGTGATCAGCCAGTGGAACCGCTCATACAGCGACGGATATTCGCGCTCGGGTCCGATCTCGACGGGCTTGCCCGCAATCGAGAGCTTCTTGCCGCCTTCGCTCAAATGCAGCGCGCCATCCGTCGTCTTCACTTCGATTTCCCATTGCTCGACGGGACCATGACGCCAGTCGAACTCGGCGCGCACGGGCACGCCTGCTTCGTCGATGAAATCGAGGTCGGCGGCAATCGGCGTCTGCACATTGGCGGGCACCGAGAGCGCTGCCTCACGCAGCACGATTTCACGCGGCAGCATGTGCGTGATGATCGACAGCGCATTGATGCCGGGATCGAATACACCGAGTCCGCCCGGCGTCCAGATCCACGCCTGGCCCGGATGCCAGCGGCGCACATCTTCCTTCCAGCGCACCTGCACTTCCTGCAGCGTGCGCGACGCGAGCCATTCGCGCGCCGTTTCGACCGCGGGCGCATAGCGCGAATGCCACGTCGCGAACAGCGTGCGGCCCGCGGCGCGCGCCATCGAACGCAATACCTCGACTTCGTGCACGCTCGCGCCAGGCGGCTTTTCGAGCATCACATGTTTGCCGGCTGCGAGCGCGGCGCGCGCCTGATCGAAGCGCACCTGCGGCGTCGCGCACAGCGAAATCGCGTCGAGTTGCGGTTCGCCCGCGAGCATCTCTTCGATCGTCCTGTAGTTGCGCACGCCCTCGACCTGCGCATTGCGGCTCGCGCACGCGACGAGATCGAAGCCGTCGAGCGCGGCGATAGCAGGAAGATGCTGGTCGCGCGCAATCTTGCCAACGCCGACGATGCCGATAGAAAGTTTGGTGTTCATATAGTGGGCGATAGAGCTTCGAGGGACTAACGGATTGTTAGCGGCCCTCAGCGTAACGCAAGCGCTTGTGCTTCGCGTGCGAGTTCGCATGAATCGACGCGAGCGGAATCCGACATCGTGTCGAGCTGCCGACCGAGCCGCGCCGCGAGCGATCCGAAGAAGCATGTGCCCGAAATTGCCACTATTTGAGACTCCTCAGTTTTGCCGCGCAGCTGAACCGTCAATCGACGAATTAGCCAAACTATATGCGTGACACGGAAACGTTGTGATTGGTGTTTTCCCCCATGCACAACAACAAAAAGTCATTCTATTTATCGACCTCAGCGTCACGAAATGTAGGTGGCGGCGCAATACGTACCCGCTATTTAAGACATTCGACGCGCGACGGACTTTTGAAAAGTTTGCTTGTAAGCCCCAATGGACATCGCCGCGCTCGGCGCATATAGTCTTACTATATTTGAACAAAACTGAACGAGACACCATGAGCGACCAACCCCGCAAGCTGCGCTCCGCCGCCTGGTTCGGCACTGCCGACAAGAACGGCTTCATGTACCGCAGCTGGATGAAGAATCAGGGCATCCCCGATCACGAATTCGCCGGCAAGCCGATCATCGGCATCTGCAACACGTGGTCCGAACTGACGCCGTGCAATGCGCACTTCCGCAAGCTCGCCGAGCACGTGAAGCGCGGCGTGTTCGAAGCGGGCGGCTTCCCCGTCGAATTTCCCGTGTTCTCGAACGGCGAATCGAACCTGCGTCCCACTGCCATGTTCACGCGCAACCTCGCGAGCATGGACGTCGAAGAATCGATTCGCGGCAATCCGATCGATGCCGTCGTGCTGCTGGCCGGCTGCGACAAGACCACGCCCGCGCTGCTGATGGGCGCGGCTAGTTGCGACGTGCCCGCGATCGTCGTGAGCGGCGGACCGATGCTCAACGGCAAGCACGAGGGCCGCGACATCGGCTCGGGCACGGTCGTGTGGCAACTGAGTGAGCAGGTGAAAGCGGGCAAGATTTCGATTCACGAGTTCATGTCGGCGGAAGCGGGCATGTCGCGTTCGGCGGGCACCTGCAACACGATGGGCACGGCCTCGACGATGGCCTGCATGGCCGAAGCGCTCGGCGTCACGCTGCCGCACAACGCGGCGATTCCCGCTGTCGATTCGCGCCGCTACGTGCTCGCGCATCTGTCGGGCATGCGCATCGTCGAAATGGCGCTGCAAGACTTGCGGCTGTCGAAGCTGCTCACGCGCGAAGCCTTCGAAAACGCGATCCGCGCGAATGCGGCGATTGGCGGTTCGACCAATGCGGCGATTCATCTGAAGGCGATTGCGGGGCGCATTGGCGTGAACCTCGAACTCGACGACTGGACGCGCATCGGGCGCGGCACGCCGACACTCGTCGACCTGCAGCCTTCCGGCCGCTTCCTGATGGAAGAGTTTTATTACGCAGGCGGCCTGCCCGCCGTCCTGCGCCGGCTCGGCGAAGCGGGTCTGCTGCCGCATCCCGATGCGCTGACGGCGAACGGCAAGTCTCTGTGGGAGAACTGCATCGAAGCGCCGATCTATAACGACGAAGTGATCCGTCCGCTCGACAAGCCGCTGCGCGAAGACGGCGGCCTGTGCGTGCTGCGCGGCAATCTCGCGCCGAACGGCGCGGTGCTCAAGCCGTCTGCCGCAACGCCTGCGTTGTTGAAGCATCGCGGCCGTGCAGTCGTGTTCGAAAACTTCGACGACTACAAGAAGCGTATCGCCGATCCCGAACTCGATGTCACGGCGGATTCCGTGCTCGTGATGAAGAACTGCGGACCGAAGGGCTACCCGGGCATGGCCGAAGTCGGCAACATGGGCCTGCCGCCGAAGCTGCTCGCGCAAGGCGTGACGGATATGGTGCGCGTGTCGGACGCACGCATGAGCGGCACGGCGTACGGCACGGTGGTGCTGCACGTGGCGCCCGAAGCGCGTGCGGGCGGACCGCTCGCCGTCGTGCGTAACGGCGACTGGATCGAACTGGATTGCGACGCGGGCCGCCTGCATGTCGATATCGACGAGAAAGAAATGACCGCGCGTCTCGCCGAATGGAAGGAGACGCAGCAGCGCAATCCCGCCGACGCGAGCGGCTATCGCAACCTCTATATCGACCACGTGCTGCAGGCCGATCAGGGCTGCGACTTCGACTTTCTGGTGGGTTGCCGCGGCGCGGAAGTGCCGCCGCATTCGCACTGAGCGCGCCGTCGATTCACGCGCGGTTAATCACGTCAGACTGTGCGAGGCAATGCCGAGAATCGTATCGGCATCGGCTCGCGCATGTTCGAGCTGCACGAGGCTTGCCTGACGCGCGGCTAGCGCATCGCGATTCAGGATAGCGGTGAGAATGGCCTTATGGCGCGGCAACGACAGCGCGTGCGTGTCGGGATGGCGGCTCGTCAGCTTGATCGACTCCGACAGCGCGAGCGACATCATGTTGCCGATATACGCGAGCATGTCGTTGTGCGTCGCGGCCATGATCGCGCGGTGGAATTCGAGGTCCGGTTCGAGCAGATCGCCGGCGCTTTGCGCGTGCTCCATGCGGTCATATGCGGAGCCGATGCGTGCGAGGTCTTCGTCCGTTGCCGCCGTTGCGGCGAGCGCGGCGGCCGCCGGTTCGATGATGCGGCGCACCGTCATCAGCGACAGAAAGAACTCACCTTCGGGAATGCTGTTGAGCGTCCAGTAGAGCACATCGGGATCGAGCATGTGCCACTCTTCGCGCGGCCGCACGACGCTGCCCACGCGCGGCTTCGACACGACCAGCCCTTTTGCCACCAGCACACGCGTCGCTTCGCGCAACACGGGACGGCTCACGCCATATTTTTCGCAGAGCGTCGCTTCGGCGGGCAGACGTTCGCCCGGCACCAGCCTGCCGCTGACGATTTCGATGCCGAGTTCCTGCACGATCCGCGCATGCAGGCTTTTGCGTTTCTGAAGATGCCGGTAGTCCATGATGTATTTGTTGTGGCCGTGCGAATGCGGATAGCTGTACCGTTCCCTTTGCGGGCTGTGCAAGCATAGCATGGGGAGCACGCGCCGCCTTGCGCTTTGACGCAGCTCCATGCACGGGCATTATCGCGCTTGCCTGATGTCGCCATGGGTGCGCTGCGCCGCGTTAGGTTCGCTTTTTGCTTGATCGCAGATGAGTTGGCTGCTTTACTCGAAACGAACCCGGAACACCCCGCGCATTCACTTCGACATGGACCAACGGCAATGAAGCTCAAACCGTTACTTTTGCTGGTCGCATGCATGGCGGCGGCGAACGTCGGCACAGCCGCCACGCGTGACGAACAGACCAGGGCGTGCAAGCACGACGCGATCAAGTTCTGCGCAATCCATATCCCCAACAAGGAGAAGATCGAAGCCTGCATGAAAGAACACTACGACAAGCTCTCGCCGAAGTGTCAGGCGATGTTCGATCCTCCCGGCAGCGATAGCCAGTCATCAGGCTAGGCGCGTCCGATTCACCTTGACGAGCGGCACGGCCACTTCGACGCGGCCTGTTTCGAGCCCCACCGTGTTGCGCATGGTGCGCAGGCGGAACGCATCGAGTGCGCGATGTTCTGCTTCTCCGCCGATGCCGAGTTGCGTCAGCAGTTGAGAGACGATCGCATAAAGGATCGCCGTGTTGCCGTCTTCCACCTTCACCGCAATGCCGAGCGCGCCCTGCGCGCCGAGCTTCGCCGTCTGCGCCGACGCGCGCACGCCGATCGCGTAGCTCGCGTCCGCACCGAGCTTGCCTGCCAGCGCGCCTTCGAATGCGCTCATTAGCAACGTGCAGAACCGCCCTTCGCCCGCGACCATCTCGGGATGCGCCGTCATCGCGCGATAGATGCGCGCGAGCGCCGCGTCTCGTTGCGCGTCGGCGGAAGCCTGTCCGTCGGCGGCACGCGCGAGCTTCATGTAAAGGCGCGCGAGACGGTCGAGCGGGAATGCAGGCGTCGGCAGATTGCAGCCGTCGACGGCCCATTGCACGCCGTCGGCGGGCAGATCGCAGGCTTCTGCCACCGCGCGCTTCACGCGCTGCTGCAACGGATGCTCCGGCAGGTGATAGCCGGCGAGCGCCACGCCGAGCGCCCGCGCGCCCGCCAGCATCCCCGCGTGTTTGCCCGAGCAGTTGCTGCACACGGGGCCCGGCACGAAGTCGCGTTTGATCCACTCGCGGTAGACGGCATCGGAGATGGGCGGATGACCGCCGCAACGCATGTCGTCTTCAGTGGCCTGCGACTTCGCGAGCATGCGGCGCGCACGTTCGATATGCCGCGCTTCGCTGCTGTGCGAGGCGCACATCAGTGCGAGGTCCGCGTCGTCGAAACCGAAGCGTTCGAGCGCGCCCGTTTCGACGACAGCGAGCGCCTGCGCCGGTTTGGCCGCCGATCTCACCAGCGTGACGCGCGACGGATCGCCGCTCGCATACAGCAGTTGTCCATCCGTATCGACGACGGCCACGTGCGCAATATGCGTGTTCTCGACGACATCGCCGCGATAGACGGTTGCAGCAACGGACATTCCGGGTCTCCTTTCCTGTTGTGTTTCGATTCCGTATGCGGAAATAGCAGTTCATGTCCGCTGGATTCTACAACCCTGCCAGGCGCGATCCGTGCGTGTCGGGTACATTGGACTCCCCTGGCACAGATTGCACGAAGCCGGGTTGGATCCGACTCAGGCCGCGCAAGCGGAATCGATCGCAAAGCTTCTACGACAGGAGAACGGAAATGCATAACGCCAGAAAACTGATCGTCCTTCTCGCCGCGGCCTCGTTGGGCATCGGCGCGGCTGCGCCGGCCTTCGCGCAGACTTCGGACGCTTCGGGCGGCACGGACGCAACGGGCGCCGCTACGACGCCCGCGAAGCCGACCAAGCAGCAGAAAAAGCAGGCCCGCAAAGAAGCACGCGCGAAGAAGAACGCTGAGTTGAAGAAGCTCGAAGACGCGGGCTACCAGCCTGGCCGCGCCAATGACCCGAACTACCCGCAGGATTTGCAAAACGCGCAGAAAAAGGCAGGTGTTGGACAAGGCGCCAGCCAGTAAAGCATCGTTCGATTTTCGTTTCGACCGGCCGCACGCAGGCATTTTCGGCGTGCGGCTTTTTGTTTTGCGCCTTTTGTTGTCCGCTTTTTGTCGTACGCTTTTTGTCGTCCGCTTCTTCTCCGCGCTTCATCGCTCGTCACGCGGCCTCTGCGCGCAGCCCGCGTTTCAGCGTGCATTTACACGAACCCGTGACGCTGTGTGATACTTCCGACGCTTGCCCACACAACGAATCGCATCGCCACGTATGGGCATCGCCGTGCAGTCGCACATTCCGGCTACAACTAAAGACGCCAACGCTTTCTCAAGTCAAAAATGCCGAATCCATCACACGCACGAGGCGGCAGCGGAGAAAAAATGACCGCCGCGGCCGCTGTCGATCAGATCAGTTTTCGCCGCATCATTCGCCGCAATATCGCGTTGCCGCTCGCACTCGGCGTCGTCACGATGGCGGTGTTCGTCGCGTTGATCGCCTACCTCGTCAACACGATGAGCTGGGTCGAGCATTCGGAGCGCGTGATCGGCAACGCGAACGAAATGCTGCGCCTCGCGGTCGATCGCGAGTCCGCTTTGCGCGGCTTTCTGATCACGGGCGACGAGGCCTTCCTCGCGCCGTATCAGCTGGGCCAGCCGCGCTTCGAAACGGAAGTCGATACGCTGATGGAGCTGGTGTCCGACAACCCGTCGCAGGTCGAACAGCTCAAGCGCATTCGCGGCGTGCAGCAACGCTGGGACCGCTTCGCGCAGGAGATGATCGATCTGCGCCGGCGCAATCTCGACTACACCGACGCAGTGAAGAGCGGACGCGGCAAAATCGAATTCGACGAAACGCGGCGGCTGTTCGGGCAGTTTCTGGCCGTGGAAGAAACACTGCGCCAGCAGCGCTCCAGCGACACGCGCAACGTCACGGCCATTCTGGTCGGCGTGTTTCTGCTCGTCAGCCTGTCGATCAGCGGCGCGATCGCGTGGCGCGGACGGCGCGATCTGCTGAACCTGTCCGAATCGTATGACGGCGTGCTCGCGCGTCAGGCCGAACACACTGAAGTCCTGCAGCAGCAGGTGTGGCTGCGCTCCGGGCAGCGCCTGCTCGCGGAGAAGATCGTCGGCCAGTCGAGTCCCCCCCTCGTCGGCCGCGCGATTCTCGACTTTCTCGCCCAATATCTCGACGTCGCGGTCGCGGCCTTGTACGTGCGCGACCGTGCGACGAGCAGTCTCAAGCGCGTCGCCACTTACGGCTTCAGCGAAGAGAGCGAACAGGCGACGCGTTCGTTTCGCGACGCCGAAAGCCTGATCGGCCAGGCAGCCGCGTCGCGCCGCACGCTCGTGTTGCACGATGTCCCCGACGACTACGTGAAAGTCGTGTCCGGCACGGGCATGAGCCCGCCGCGCAATCTCGTCGTTCTGCCGATCGAAAACGACGGCATCGTGAACGGCGTCGTCGAAATGGGCTTCATGCGCAACATCGCGCCGCGCGATCACGAGTTCCTGGAACTGGTCGCCAACAGCATGGGCGACTTCATCGAAGCCGCGCTGTATCGCGAGCGTCTGCAGGACGCACTCTCCGAAACGCAGCAATTGAATGAAGAGCTTCAGGTGCAGCAGGAAGAACTGCGCGTGTCGAACGAAGGTCTCGAAGAGCGCGGCCGCGCGCTCGTCGAGTCGCAATCGCGGCTCGAGGCGCAACAGGCGGAACTCGAGCAGACGAACGTGCAGCTCGAAGACTACGCCAGGCGCCTGGAGCGCCAGAAGGCCGACCTGCTCCAGGCGCAGAGCGAACTCGAAGCGAATGCCGGCCGGCTGGAGCAGTCGAGCCGCTACAAGTCCGAGTTTCTTGCGAACATGTCGCACGAATTGCGCACGCCGCTGAACAGCTCGCTGATCCTCGCGCGCCTGCTGCAGGAGAACCGCACGGGCAATCTCACCGACGAGCAGGTGCGCTACGCGGAAACGATCCATGCGTCGAACAGCGATCTGCTGGTGCTGATCAACGACATTCTCGATCTGTCGAAAGTGGAAGCCGGGCAGATCACGATCGACAGCGAACGGGTGCCCGTCGATTCGATGCTGCAGTCGCTGCGCGAAATGTTCGAGCCGATGGCGGCCACGAAGCATCTGCAGTTTTCGGTCGAGCGCGCACCGGGCGTGCCCGAGACGATCTTCACCGACGGTCAGCGCGTGACGCAGATCCTGCGCAATCTGCTGTCGAACGCGCTGAAGTTCACCGAGCACGGCGAAGTCGCGCTGACGGTGGCGGCCAGCGACGCGGACACGCTGCGCTTCGACGTGCGCGACACAGGCATCGGCATCGCTGCCGACAAGCTCGAACTGATCTTCGAAGCGTTCCAGCAGGCCGACGGCTCGACGAGCCGTCACTATGGCGGCAGCGGCCTCGGCCTGTCGATTTCGCGCGAATTCGCACGGCTGCTCGGCGGCCGCGTGAGTGTGGCAAGCGAGCCCGGCCAGGGCAGCGTGTTCACGCTCTGGCTGCCGCTGCAACGCACGGCTGAAGCACGGGCGCACGCATCGCAGGCGCAGGCGCCGCAAGCCTTCGCGCCGCTGACGATGCCCGCGCGCACGCCATCGGCCGCGATCGAATCCGCGCCTGCGTCCACGGGCAGCGCGCCCGCTTCGATCGCCGACGACCGCGACACGCGCCGCCATGAAGCGCGCCTGATTCTCGCGATCGAAGACGATCTCGCCTTTGCCGAGATCCTGCGCGATCTCACGCATGAACTCGACTTCGACTTCGTCCATGCCGCCGACGGCACGACGGGCCTGACGCTCGTGCGCGACATGCAGCCGACGGCCGTGCTGCTCGACGTCGGCCTGCCCGACCGCTCGGGGCTGACGGTGCTCGAATGGCTGAAGAACGATCCTGCGACGCGCCACATCCCGATTCACATCGTCTCCGCGACGGACCACGCCGAAAAGGCGCTGCATCTCGGCGCGGTCGGCTACACGCTGAAACCGACCGCGCGCACCACCCTCGAAGCGGCGATCCGCCGGCTCGAAAGCCGTCTGCAACAGCGCATGAAGCGCGTACTGGTGATCGAGGACGACGCCGCGATGCGCGAAAGCATCCGCGCGCTGCTGCAAAGCGAGACCACGCAGATCGTCGCTGTCGCGACGCTCGCGGGCGCGCTCGAGCAACTGTCGTCGACGCTGTTCGACTGCGTCGTCACGGACCTCGCGCTGCCCGACGGCACGGGTTACGATCTGCTCGAACAGCTTGCCGCCGACGTCACGCATCAGGCGATGCCCGTCATCGTCTACACGGGCCGCATGCTGTCGGGCGATGAAGAGCACCGGCTGCGCCGCTACTCCAAATCGATCATCATCAAGGGAGCGAAGTCGCCGGAGCGTCTGCTCGACGAAGTGACGCTGTTCCTGCATAGCGTCGAGTCGTCGCTCGCGCCCGAACAGCAGCGCATGCTGCGCACGGTGCGCCAACGCGACAACCAGTTCGAAGGGCGCACCATCCTGCTCGCGGAAGACGACGTGCGCAATATCTTCGCGCTGTCGCACGTGATCGAGCCGCTCGGTGCGACGCTCGAAATCGCGCGCAACGGACGCGAGGCGCTCGAAGCGCTGAACAGCGGACGCGAGGTGGATCTCGTGCTGATGGACATCATGATGCCGGAGATGGATGGCCTGACGGCGATGTCGCATATCCGCCGCGACCCGCGCTTTGCGCATCTGCCCATCATCGCGCTGACGGCGAAGGCGATGGCGCAGGACCGCATACGCTGCCTCGAAGCGGGCGCCGACGACTACATCTCGAAGCCGATCGACGTCGACAAGCTGATCTCGCTGTGCCGCGTGTGGCTGCGGCAGCGCTAGCCGCGAGGAACCGCACGTCATGAGCCGTCTCACGTACGACGATTCGCCGCAACGTCTGCACGATTTCGACATCGAGCTGAAGCTGCTGCTGGAAGCGATCTATCTGAAATACCAGCACGACTTCCGGCATTACTCGATGTCGTCGCTGCGGCGACGTCTCGGGCAGGCGCTCGAAGAATTCGGCGTCGCGACGCTGTCGCAACTGCAGGACAGGATCATGCGCAGCGAGCCGGACTTTGTGCGGCTGTTCCATTACCTCACGGTGCAGGTCAGCGACATGTTCCGCGACCCGGCCTACTTTCTGGCGCTGCGCAACCATGTGCTGCCCGTGCTGCAGACCTATCCGTCGATCAAGGTATGGGTAGCGGGGTGCAGCACAGGCGAGGAACTGTGGTCGCTGAAAATCCTGTTCGACGAAGCGGGACTCACCGAACGCACGCTGTTCTACGCGACCGACATCAATCCCGATGCACTCGCGCGCGCCGAAGCGGGCATTTACGCGCTCGACCGGATCGCGGGCTTCACGCGCAACTATCTGGCCGCGGGCGGCACGCGTTCGCTCGCGGACTACTATCACGCGGCGTACAGCGGCGCGCGCTTCGCCGGCTCGCTAAAGGAGCGCGTGGTGTTCGCGGATCACAGCCTGTCGACGGATGAAGTGTTTCTCGAAGCGCACCTCGTGTCGTGCCGCAATGTTCTGATCTATTTCGACCGCGGCTTGCAGGATCGCGCGCTCGGGCTCTTCAGGGACACGCTGGTGCGGCGCGGTTTCCTCGGCCTCGGGAGCAAGGAGAGTCTGCGCTTTTCGAATCAGTACGATGCCTTCGACGAATTTCGTGAGCGCGAGCGCATCTATCAGAAACGCTAGACTGCAGAGACTTTCAACATCGAACGATCGATTTCGACGCGTATGAACACATCTCGCCGACCTTCTCCACCGGGCGACGTCACGCCGATGGAAACGCGCGCGTTCGATGCAGTCGCGATCGGTGCGTCGGCGGGCGGCATCGACGCGTTGAACGTGCTGCTGCCCGCGCTGCCGGCGTCGTTTGGGATCGCCGTGCTGATCGTCACGCATGTGCCGCCGCATTCGCCCAGCTGCCTCGCTGAAACGCTCGGCTATCGCTGCGTGCTGAGCGTCACCGAGCCGGACGCGGGCGAGCCCGTGCTGCCGGGACGCGTGTATCTCGCACCGCCCGGCTATCACATGCTGGTCGACGACGACCGCACGATCGCGCTATCGATCGATTCGTCGGTGCGCTATTCGCGGCCGTCCATCGACGTGCTGTTCGAATCCGCCGCGCACGTCTACCGCGAACGGCTGCTCGGCATCCTGCTGTCGGGCGCCAACGACGACGGCGCGCACGGCCTCGAAGTGATCCGTGCGATGGGCGGCTTCACCTGGGTGCAAGACCCGGAAACGGCCGTCTCATCGCAGATGCCGCGCGCGGCCATCGCACGCGGCGCCGCCGACGAAGTGCTTTCTCCAACCCAGATGGCCCGGCGGCTCGCCGGTTTGCCGCCTCACACTAGAACGATGACATGAGGAATTCACCCGTCAACATTCTGATCGTCGACGACATCGCGCATAACATCACGGCGCTCGAAGCGCTGCTGGCGCGCCCGGGCGTCGAACTGCTGGTCGCGAACTCCGGGACGGACGCGCTCGACCTGCTGCTCAAGCATGAAGCCGCGCTCGCGATTCTCGACGTCAACATGCCCGGCATGAACGGCTTCGAACTCGCGTCGCTGATGCGCGGCAGCCCGCGCACGTCGCATGTACCCATCATCTTTCTGACGGCCACGACGGAAGATGCATCGCGCACGTTTCGCGGCTACGAAGCGGGTGCCGTCGACTTCCTGCACAAGCCGTTCGACCCGCGCATCCTGCAATCGAAGGTCGACGTGTTCGTGCAGTTGGAGCAACACAAGCGGCAACTCGCGGATCAGCTGCTGGCCACGCGCCAGCTGCTCGAAGCGAACGAAATGCTGATGGCCGTGCTCGGCCACGACCTGCGCACGCCGCTGGGCACGGTGCTGGCGTCGGCGGAATATCTGGTGCGCAATGCGCCCGACGAGCAAGCCGCGACCGTCGCGGGGCGCATCCGGAATAGTTCGCTGCGCATGTCGCGGATGGTGCATCAGCTGCTCAATCTCGCGCGGCTGCAAGGCGGCCGCATGCAGCTGCAGCCGCGCCCGAGCGAACTTGCTACGCTGTGCCGCGGTGTGATCGAAGAATTCGCGACCCATGAGCGCGCGGGCCAGATCGCGTTCACGTCGCGCGGCAACACGACGGGCAACTGGGACACAGACCTGCTGTGGCAAGCCATTTCGAATCTGATCAGCAACGCGCTGCATCACGGCGCGCACGACGGCCCGATTACCGTCGACGTCGATGCTGAAGAGCCGAACCGGCTCAGATTGACGGTCGGCAATCGCGGCGCGATTCCGGCCGCCGTGCTGCCGCACCTGTTCGAGCCGTTCGGATCGAGCAATGCGGGCGAACGGTCGCGCGAAGGGCTCGGCCTTGGGCTGCACATCGTGCACAAGATCGTGCACATGCATGGCGGCAAGATCACGGGCAAGTCGGACGATGTCATCGGCACCGTGTTTACCATCGATCTGCCGCGCACGGCGCAGAGCTGGGTCAGTTGAAGCTGAGCTGAACCGGGCTGAAACGCCGCGCCGCTGAAATAGTTCGTAAGAGATGCGGCGGCGGCGTTCGCGCCTTGTGCGGCACGGGCGAGCGTCCGCGCCCCGTTTCGCGCGCCGCCGCGCCGTGCGACAGCGTCTGTCGACGTAATAACGGCTTGCCGTCAAACCGCACTACAATGCTTGCCGTCCTGTTGTCCGCTTCTTCATCATGTTCAGCCGCTCCTCCCGTGCCGCCCTCGCGTTGACCCTGCCCGTGCTTGCCGCGCTCGGCGCGTGCTCGACGCCGCCGAAGGCGAAACTGCAGGAAGACTTCGTCAGCAGCGGCGCGAGCCCGTACACGCGCACGTTTCAGGTGACGAGTACGGAGGCCTGCGAAGGCGCACGCCGCGCGCTGTTGAGCCAGGGTTACATGACGACGCTGGTGCGCCCCGATACCGTCGACGCCAGCAAGAATTTCCAGCCCGCCAGCGACTCGCATTTCACGGTCGAATTCCATATCGTCTGCACGGCGGGCGACGACGCGACCAACAGCAGCATCGTCTATGCGAACGCGGTGCAGAGCGGCTACGCGCTGAAGAAAAGCGACACGTCGGCTAGCGTCGGGCTGAGTGTGCTCGGCTCGTTGTCGCTGCCCATCCGCCAGAACAGCGACGCGATGGTGAAGATTTCCAGCGAAACCATCCAGTCGGGCAAGTTCTACGACGGCTTCTTCAATCTGATCCGCCATTATCTGGAGAACGTGGTGCGCAGCGCGCCCGTGCCCGGCAATAGCGTCGAGGCGACGCAACTGCCGGCGCCCGCTCCCGCGCCCGCGCTGGTCGTCACGCCGATGTCGACCACGCCGGGCGGGAATCCCGCGCCAGTGATCATGCCCGCGCCCGCGAAAGAACACGCCGCGCCTGGTGCCGCGCCGACGCCGACGCCGATCGCGTCGGCCGCCGCGCCCGTTTCAACCCAAACCACCGCGCACGACGATGCCGCGGCTGCGGCTGCGCTGCTCGACGATGTGCCCGCTGTTGCCGCATCGCCGGCATCGGCCGCGGCCGCTGTGTCGCAGTGAATGACGTGTGCTGAACGCGGGGGCAGTGATCCGACGTTGAGTCGATTACCCGCCCAATCGACTCAAACCGTGAGGCGATTGGACGCCCAATCGCCGCACGCATGGACTGCCCTGAGTACAGGAGGGGTCGAAACCGATTGCGGCAACTCGGCGAGCGGCGCATTTATTTTTTATTACATACTCAAGATTTCAAACATTTTGCCGACCGCGAGCCATTATCCGTTTTAAATCGACATTCGGTAAAAACGACGCTGGTAAAAATAACCGAATTATCGATCCATAGCGAATCGATAAAAATATTTTCCTGATCGGGCTTTGCCCGCACTTCAGCGCACCGCTTCTCCAGCCGTTACCACCTTCACGGAATTAACAAAACGGCACGCAATTCCAGCAGTAAAACCTGCCGGTTCATGTGCGTGCCGCAGGTGCTCAAAATTGGAGAGGGTCCATGTTTGTCGCTATCGGTTGGGTACTGGTCATCGGCTCGGTGATCGGAAGCTTCGTGGGAGTGGGCGGCCATTTGCCCGCGCTGTTGCAGCCGTTCGAACTGCTGTGCATTTTCGGCGCGGCGATCGGCGCGTTCGTCGTCAGTAATCCCGTTTCGGTGCTGAAGAAAACCATTAAGGCTTTGCCCGGATGTTTCAAGGGCGGCGCCTATTCGAAAGAAATTTATCTGGAACTGATTGCGCTGCTTTATGAGCTGCTTCAAAAAGCGCGCAAGGAAGGCATGATGGCGCTCGAAGCCGACGTGAATGCGCCGGAAGAAAGCGTGCTCTTCCAGAAATATTCGCACGTTCTGAAAGACCATCATCTGCTCGATTTCATCGTCGATTATCTGCGGATGATGTCGACGGGCAACGTGAACGTGCTCGAGATGCAGGATCTGATGGACGAAGAGCTGGAGACGCACCACGCCGAGTCGTCGGTGCCTGCGAACGCGATCCAGAAGATGGCTGACGGGCTGCCCGCATTCGGCATCGTCGCGGCCGTGATGGGTGTCGTGCACACGATGGGCTCGGTCGGCGCGCCGCCCGCCGTGCTCGGCGAGATGATCGCGGGCGCGCTGGTCGGCACGTTCCTCGGCATTCTGCTCGCGTACGGTTTCATCGGCCCGGTCGCCGACCTGCTAAATGCGAAGGGCCGCGCGGAAGCCAAGCCGTTCCAGTGCGTGAAGGCCGTGCTGCTTGCGTCGCTGTCCGGCTACGCGCCGCCCGTCGCCGTCGAATTCGGCCGCAAGGTGCTGTTCACGGCGGACCGCCCGAGCTTCCAGGAGCTCGACGACGCCGTGCGCGCCACCAAGATGCCGAAGTCGGCCTGACGTTAGCCAGTTAGCGAAGGAAGGAGAACGGCATGGCGGAAAGACGACCCCGCAGCGAAGAAGCGAGCGAAAAGGCCGCGCCCGTGATCGTGCGCCGCTCGAAGAAGGGCGACGGGCACGGCGGGCACCACGGCGGCGCATGGAAGATCGCCTACGCGGACTTCGTGACCGCAATGATGGCGTTCTTCCTCTTGATGTGGCTGCTCGGCTCGACGTCGAAGTACGACAAGCAGGGCATCGAGGATTACTTCAATACGCCGCTGTCGAGCTTGCTCGGCGGCAACGAAGGCACGGCGGCTGCGCGCCCGAACGTGATTCAGGGCGGCGGCCGCGACATCTCCGACACGCGTCCCGGCGACGGCAAGAAATCGCAGCAGGAGCCCGCGAAGCCGACGCTCACGCAGGCGACGATGGCGCCCAACGACACCGCGCGTCTCGAACAGCTGAAGGCGAAGCTGTCGGCGCTGATCGAAGAAACGCCTGCGTTGAAGGCGTTCAAGGATCAGATCCGCATCTCGATCACGAACGAAGGCTTGCGCATCGAGATCGTCGATTCGCTGAAGCGCCCGATGTTCGCCACGGGCAGCGCGAAACTGCAGACCTATGCCGTCGCGATTCTCACGCAGATCGGCGCGTCGCTGAACGATGTCGACAACCGCATTTCGATTGCGGGCCACACGGACGCCGTCACGTACGCGAACGGTCCAGCGGGCTATTCGAACTGGGAGCTGTCGTCGGAACGCGCGAACGCGGCGCGGCGCGCGCTGGTCGCGGGCGGCATGCGCGAAGACAAGCTGTTGCAGGTACGCGGTCTCGCGGACGTGCTGCCGCTCAATGCGAACGTCGCCGACGAACCAACCAACCGCCGCATCAGCGTGCTCGTGCTGAACAAGGCGGCCGAACAGGCGTTCTTCCGCGACGGCGGACGTGCGTCGATCGACGAAGCGCTGCCCGCCAGCGAGGCGATTCCCGGCGTGGTGTCGAAAATGAAGTAAGCACGCGCAGCGCGTACTGATGCGTTGTCGTGTGTTCGGCCGCATGCTTCGAAAGAAGCATGCGGCTTTTTTTGTTCTCTGCGAACGCACGGATTGCGCTGCGCTTCGCAACGATCGCGCGCGCCGTTTCACATAGCGACACACTCGCGCCGTTCGACGCCGCATCCGCGTTCCGAATTGCATTCGCACGAAAACAAATTGGGCACCGCACTTCACAACCGCAATACGTTTCTGATATTGGTGGAGAAAGCGTAGCTGTTGCGCTTGCGCGAGATCACGCGTGCAAACGTGCATTTCCCCTTCCATTGCTTCACAGACGGAGAACGACAATGCAAAGAAGACACTTCGTGACAGCAAGTGTTGCTGCACTCGCATATGGCGGTCTGCTGATGTCGGGCTGCACGACCACCAAGAGCAGCGGAGAATCCGCCGCGACGGACATGTCCAAACGGCAGTCGATCGACGCCAGCGTCGATGGTGCGCTCGCGAAACTCTATACGTCGGTGCAGGGTTCGCGCGAACTAATCGGCAAGGCGCGCGGCGTGCTCGTGTTTCCTTCCGTGTTGCAGGTCGGTTTCATCGTCGGTGGACAGTACGGCGAAGGCTCGCTGCGCATCGGCGGCACCACGGCGGGCTACTACAGCACGGTCTCCGGATCGTTCGGCCTCACGGCGGGCGCGCAGTCGAAGGCCGTCATCTTCCTCTTCATGACGCAGGACGCGCTCGACACCTTCCAGAAAGCGAAGGGCTGGTCGGCGGGCGTCGATGCGTCGGTGGCGCTCATCAAGGTCGGCGCGAATGGTGCGATCGATACATCGACGGCCACCGCGCCTGTCGAAGCAATCGTCATGACCAACTCGGGGCTGATGGGCGACGTGTCGCTGTCTGGCACCAAGGTGTCGAAGCTGAACATCTGACGTCGCGCGAAATGACAAAAACGGCTCGCCATGACCAATGGCGAGCCGTTTTTATTTGCGGCTACGTGACGATCAGAAGCGGTACGTCACGCCGACTTTCACGATCGGATACCAGCGCCACTTGTCGGCCTTGTCCTGCAGCGCCTGACGTTCCGCGTCGACGTTCGCCTGCCCGGCTTCGGCAACGATGTCCGCGGGAACGTCGAGCGTCACGTGCGGCCGGCCATACGTCACGCCTGCATCGAAGAATGCCGAGAAGCCCTTCTGCGCGATGGGCGTGTGACCGAAGCCGATGCCGATATACGGACGCACGGTCGGATACCTGGCCTTCGCATGCACGGTCTCGCCATTCGTCGGATAGTTGGTGCCGTTGATGTCGACGGTGCCGCTCGGGCTGTTCGCATCGCCCGACACGTTGTCGCCGCCGATGATCATGCCCGCCGTGAAGCGGAACGGCACCGTGGCGGGCGCCGGGAAGAAGTCGAGGTACAGGCCGCCGTGATAGATCTGGGCCTTGCCGTCGTAGTTCAGGCCGCCCGCGCTGAAGTTGTGTGAGAGCGCGAAGCCGTTGAATTCGGCGCGGATGTTATCGCGCGTGCCGAGCGGTTCGGAGAAGCCGATACCGACGCCCTCCGTGCCGACCTGACCATAAATTTCGTGAGCCTGAGCGACGGGCGCGGACAGCGCGAAGCCCGCCGCAAGCGTGACCAACAGCCTTTTCATCTGTGAGATTTTCCTTCGGGGTTCTGGAGGGCGCCTGACCTTGACGCCACGTGTATCGGGAAGAATTGCCCGACTCACGCAATGACCGTTGCGTCGCGCCGGCGTCCCAGACCCGTCCTATTACGGACCACTCAAGGAAAATCTTTAGTCAATATTTAATTCGTTTCTCGCGCGCTTTGCTGAAGCCTTTAAGCTCCGGGCTCCTCAGCGAAAATCGGTAAATTACACTTGCTTACCAAAGCTTTAAATCATTCATTCGATGCCGCGCGTCATCCGTTGAACCGCTTGCGGCGGCTGACCGAATGCACGCAGAAAGGCCCGGCGCATCCGCTCGCGATCCCCGAAGCCCACGTCGCGTGCGACGACATCGACGCCATGCCGCCCCGTCTCGAGCATCAGCCGCGCCGCTTCGACGCGTAGCCGCTCGACAGCCTTCGCGGGTGTCTGTCCCGTTTCCTCCCTGAATGCACGCGTGAACTGGCGCGGGCTCAGATGCGCGGCGTCGGCGAGCTGTTCGACGGAAAGCGGCGTATTCAGATTGCGCCGCGCGTACGACAGCGCCGTCTGGATGCGGTCGGATTTCGGTTCGAGTTCCAGCAGCGCCGAAAACTGCGATTGCCCGCCCGCGCGACGGTGATACACGACGAGCTTGCGCGCGACGTGGCGCGCGAGCTCCACGCCCGCGTCCTTCTCGACGAACGCGAGCGCGAGATCGATGCACGCCGTCATGCCCGCCGACGTCCACACGTCGTTGTCGATGATGAAGATGCGGTCCTCCTCCACTTTCACGCCCGGATAACGTTTGCGCATGTCCGCCGCGTAGTACCAGTGCGTCGTGGCGCGCCGGCCGTCGAGCAAACCCGCTTCCGCCAGATGAAAGGCGCCCGTGCAGGCGGCCGCGACGCGTCGCGCCGCCGGCGCCGAATGCTTCAGGAACTCGATCAGCGATGGCGGCGACGGCTGCAGGTCGTTATCGCCGACAACCAGAATCGTGTCGAAGCGGCTGTCGTCGAAAGGCTGCGTCGACACCTCGAATCCGGACGAGCACGGCACCGGGCCGCCACGCTCGGACAGCAACACGAAGTCGTATAGCGGCTCGCTCATCTCCCGGTTGGCGAATTCCAGCACGCTCGTCATGCCGAGATTCATCACCTGAAAACCCGGGAACAGAACGATTCCGATACGCAACATGGCCTGGCTCCGGTTATGTCCGAAAAAGTGGCATCTACGACATTGAGGCTGTGTGAGTATGCACTTAATCTGGCGTTCATGCAGACGACGCGGAGTCACCTGCGCCACTCATTTCAGGAGCATTGATATGTCGAACTCTTCCAATTCCGCAGCAGCGAACCGCGGAACGGCCGTCGTGACGGGCGCCTCGTCGGGTATCGGGGCGATCTACGCGGACCGCCTCGCGCGCCGTGGCTACGATCTGATTCTGGTCGCTCGCAACCGCGCGCGCCTCGAACAACTGGCGACGCGGATTTCGAACGAAACGGGCCGCTCGGTGGAAATCGTCGCCGCCGACCTGAACGACGACGCAGATATCCGCCGCGTGGAAAACGTATTGCGCACCGACGCGAGCATCACGATGCTGGTGAACAACGCGGGCATCGGCGCCGCCTCGCCGCTGCTGGATTCGAACGTCGACAAGATGGAGTCGATGATCAAGCTGAACGTGGTCGCGCTCACGCGGCTCACGTATGCGATCGCTCCCGGCTTCGTCGCGCGCGCTAGCGGCAACATCATCAACATCGCGTCGATTGTCGCGATTGCGCCGGAAATCCTGAATGGCGTCTATGGCGGCACAAAGGCCTTCGTACTGGCGTTTACGCAGTCACTGCATCACGAGCTGGCGAGCAAGGGCGTGAAGGTGCAGGCCGTGCTGCCGGGCGCGACGCGTACGGAGTTCTGGGACGCAGCGGGCGTGCCCATCGAAGTCGTCGAAGAGCGCGGCATCGTGATGTCGGCGGAACAGATGGTTGACGCGTCGCTCGTCGGTTTCGACCAGGGCGAACTCGCGACGATTCCGTCGCTGCCCGATTATGCCGACTGGCAAACATTCGAGTCGGCGCGTGCCGCCCTCGGACCGAACCTGTCGCGCAGCACACCGGCTGCGCGGTTCAACGTGGCTTGATGTAGTGATACGGCTGGCGGCGCGAAGTCTGTTTGCGCCGCTGCGCTGGTCGGCTCGGTGGCTCGGTGGTTCCGCTCGGGGAAGTTTATGCGCCTAAACCGCGTGCGCGAGGCGCGCGTGTACAACCGCGCGAGCGGTACCCCTCCGCAGAGTTTATGCGCCTAAACTCGCCCCCTTGGCCGGCTAACGTCACATCACGCGCCCAGCAGCACGCCGGCGCGAATCGGCTTCGTGCCCGTCACGCGACCCAACGGCGCGCCTGCCGTCACGAAACGAATCGCGCGCCGCATGTAGAGCACGCCTTCGGTGTTGCTGGTGATCGTCGTCGTTTCATCCGTCAACGGATCGACGATATCGAACAGTGCATCGCCCGCACGAATCCAGTCGCCGATCTTCACGCGATGCACGAGGATGCCGCTGACGGGCGCATAGAACTGTTCGCTGCCCGCGAGCGGCGTCGCAGGCGTCGGCAGTTCCGGCAGCGGCTGCGCGCTGCCTCCAATCGCCTTGCGATAAATCAGGTAGTCGACGAGCGCATCGGCGTCCTGCTGCGCGACTTCGTACGAGACGTCGCGCTGTCCGCGGCATTCGATCGTCACGGCGACCGTGCCCGTCGGCACCGGCTTGCCTGCGGGCATATTCTGCTGCAGGTGCCACCACAACAGGCTATGTGTCTCGTCGAACGCCTGACCGCCCGAATCCGTCGCGAGCAACGACGCTTCGGAGCGCAAATAGCGCGCGAGCGGCTCGACTTCCGGCCAGCCCGCTTCGCTCGTGTACACGTGCATCACGGCTTCGAGCGAACAATGCAGATCGATCACGACGTCCGCGTCATGAGAAAGCTTCAGCAACGCGAGTTGCAGCGATTCGTATTCGGTGAGCGGCTTTTGCGCTTCGATCTGTTCGCGCACCAGATCGCGGATCAGCTTGCGGTTCTCCTGCGCGTCGGTGCCGAGACGATCCTTCGCTCGATCCAGCAGCCGGGTGAACTGCATGAAATGCCGGTTGAAGTTTTTGCCGCTGCCCGCCTCGAAGCGTCCGAGGAACTGGCCAAGCACGTTCTGCGCGAGGCCGACGGGATTTGCCACAGGCACGAGCACAATTTCAACGTTCAGCAAGCCTTGCGCTTCAAGCTCGACGAGACGGCGCTTGAGCAGCACCGTCGTCAGCATCGCGGGCGTTTCGTCGGCGTGCAGCGATGCCTGGATATAGATCTTCTGCCCGCTGTTTTGCGGTCCGAAATGAAACGCGACGACTTCGCGCGATGTGCCGACCGCGGGCGAGAGAAGCGGAATCGATTGCCTGTTCATGTGACTCTTCTGGATGTCGTTCGAAATGGGTAACGCGATCAGATAAGCCGATCAGTTACCGTACGGATCGAAGTCGAAATACTTGTGCGCGATCTGCGCGTAGGTGCCGTCTTTGCGCATCGAGGCGATAGCCGTATTGATCGACGCCTGCAACGCCGTTTCGTCCTTGCGCAGCCCGATGCCGACACCGCGATCGCCCATGTCGAGCGGCTCGCCGACGAATGAATAGCCCTTGCCTTGCGCCGTGCGCAGGAAGCCGTAGTCGGCTTCGACTGTGCCGAGCAGCGCGCCGTCCAGCCGTCCGTTGACCAGATCGCTGAATACTTCGTCCTGGCCTTTGTATGCGACCACGTGCACGCCGGCTGGCGCCCAGTGCGACTGCGCGAACGACTCGAACTGCGTGCCCGTTTGAACGCCGATCTGCTTGCCGGCCAGCGTCGCGGGCGCGCTGCCGTTCAGCCCCGAGCCCTGCTTCGCGACCAGCCGCGACTTGAACTGGAACAGCTTCGACGAAAACAGAATCTGCTGCTCGCGCTTCGCGGTAATCGCCATCGACGACATGATCGCGTCGATCTTGCGCGCCTGCAGCGCCGGAATCATGCCGGAGAACTCCAGCTCGACCCACTCGCAGCGCGCGTGAATGCGCTTGCAGATTTCATTGCCGAGATCGACGTCGAAACCCTTGAGACTGCCGTCGGGCGCTTTCGCATCCATCGGCGGATAAGTCGGGTCGATGCCGAGACGGACTGTGTCGTTGTCGCGCGCGAACGCGCCGTGGCTGGCAAAACCCAATGCAGCAAGGAGAAGGATCAGCGGAGTCTTCATGGCTAACGGACCCAAAGGGCTTAGAGGGCTTAAGGGGCTTGTTAATCGGCTGTGACAGGAGCAATTCCGATCGATCCTACGATGCGTCAGTGATCCAAAAAAGTGCAAATCTGTCTATCATGATCACTTTTACCGATCACCCACCTGCGCCGCCTTCGACAATGGCCCTGACCATTTCACAACTCCGCGTCTTCACGGCCGTCGCCGAGCACGGCAGCATCCGCGCCGCGTCGCGCGCACTCGGCATCGCGCAAAGCGGCATCACGCAGCAGTTGCAGAATCTCGAGGCGATGCTCGGTGCGACGCTCTTCACGCGCACGAATCGCGGCATCGCGCTCACCGCGCTCGGGCAACGCATGCTGCAACGGGCGGCGACGATCCTCGGCGAATGCGCGCGCGCCGAACACGAAGCCCAGCAACTGCGCGGCGAGTACGCGGGGCAGGTCACGTTCGGCATGACGACCGAGCCGCTGATCGATGCCGGCGCGCCCGTGCTGACCGAGTTTCGCGAGCGCTTTCCGCGCGTCGACGTGCATATGCGCACGGGCACGTCGCGGATGATGATTCAGTGGATCCGCGAAGGCACGCTCGACTTCGCCGTCGCGCTCGTCGCGAAGCACACGGACACGACCGATCTCTCCGTGACGAAGCTGTATCCGTCCGATCCCGTCGTCGTATGCAGGCGCGGTCATCCGAAGGCGAATGCGAAGTCGCTGGCCGAACTCGCGGACTGCTCGTGGATCGCGACCCGCTCGCCCAATCTCACCGATGACCCGCAAGCGCACCGGCTCAACGATCTGTTCAAGAGTCATCGTCTCGCGCCGCCGCGCATCGTCTCGACTGTCGAAGGACTGTTCGAGTCGCTGCATCTCGTGAGCGAGTCGGATTGCCTGTCGCTCGAAGCGGCCGTCGTGACGAAGCGCGGACCGTTCGCGCGCGTGTTGACCACGATCGATGTGCGCGAGCGGGCCGCCGCGCAGGACGTCTGCGTATTGCAGCGCGCCGCCGCGCCGCTCACGCCCGCCGCGCAGGAACTCGCGACGATGATCGCGTCGTACACGCGCACGGTGCGCGCGCGGAACCGTCAGGCGTAGTCCATTTCGCCAGCCTCTGACGCGACGCGAGTCTCCCGAAAACCCTCACCTCAAGCGCGTCTCGGCGAGGTTGGCAGAAAACCGCGCGCGGTTGGCAGCATCACGCGTATCAATGCTTTTGCCGCGCGCAGGGGCTCTCCCTACACTTTGATCACCCGCCGATCGCACACTTCGAAACAGCGAACGGCCACCGTCGATCAAGTTCTGGAGAACCGCAAATGAGCGAAATCATCGCAGGCATCAAGATCCCCGACAGCAAGATGGCGCGCGAAGCGACGCAGCTGGTGCGCGACACCGAGACCGATCTGCTCTATCACCACTCGCGTCGCGTGTTTCTGTTCGGCGCGCTGACGGGCGAGCGCAAGCAGCTGAAGTACGACCCGGAGTTGCTGTACATCGGCGCAATGTTCCATGACATGGGTCTGATGGAGAAATACAGCAGCGCGCACGATCGCTTCGAAGTGGACGGCGCGAATGCCGCGCGCAATTTTCTGCAGGGCTATGGCATCGGCGAAAACGACATCGACATGGTGTGGGACGCGATCGCGCTGCATACGACGCCGGGCATCCCGCAGTACAAAAAGCCTGTCGTCGCGCTGGTGACGGCGGGTGTCGAAATGGACGTGCTGGGTCTCGCCTACGACGAGTTCTCGACGGAAGACCGCAAGCTGGTCGTCGCGGCGCATCCGCGCGGCGAGAGCTTCAAGGAAAACATCATCGATGCCTTCGCGAACGGCACGAAGCACAAGCCGCTGACGACGTTCGGCAACGTCAAGGCCGACGTGCTCGCGCTGAAGGATCCGGAATACAAACGCCTGAACTTCTGCAGCATCATCCTCGGTTCCGCGTGGAACGATTCGAACGTGCAGGCGGGCGTGTGCCGCAATCCCGCGCACAACCACGCGTAAGCGCGATCCGGGCTACCTCCTCGTCACGGGTGTGACGATCAAGCCGCTTGCAGTCTCCGCTCAAGCGTGCCTTTAGATCCGCGTTCTCGCGAACGCGGATTTTTTTTTCCGATTGAATGCCGACCTTCTGGAGGCTCAGCGCGCCACGCTCACGCGCGATGTTCTGCGCGCCGTGTGCGAAGGCAACTCGCCGAACTGCGCCTTGTACGCATTGGCGAAATGCCCGAGATGCACGAAGCCCCATTGCGCGGCGGCATCGCTGACGGACAGGTCCGCCTGCCGCGTGTCGAGCAGCAGACGCCGAACCTGGGCGAGCCGCAACGACCGCACGTAGGTCAGCGGATTGGTTTGCACGACCGCCTGGAAGCTGTTCTGCACCGTGCGCCGACTCACGCGCAATTGCGTACAGAGACTCTGGATGTCGAACGGCTCTTCGGGATGGTTGATCACGAAGTCATGAATGCGCCGCACGATGTCGGCCTGACATGCATACGTCAGCCGGTTCGATGACGTGGGCACGTGATACGCGAGCAGATCGACGAGCGCCTCGTTCACCTGATTGCGCACCGCGGTCTGCGCGTGCAGATCGCTGAAACCATCGGGCTGCGCGAGCACGCGCTCGATCAGCGTCGCGAGTTGCAAGCCCGCGCGCGTGCACGCGGCATTCGGAATGTCGATCACGGTCCGGCGAAACAGGCTGTCGTCGAGATCGACGCCCGCGCAATCGGCGACGCCTTGCAGCATGTCCGAATCGATGACGACGCCGATCAGCGCCATGTCATCAGGCGAATGGAATTCGAACGGCGTGCCGCCTTGCGCCATCACGAAGCCGCCGCGATCGATGCGCACGCCGCCGAACGAGAACGCGCCCGCTCCCGCGAGCGGAATACCAAACGTCATATGATTGACGGGCAACTGTCCGCGCTGCACGACACGCAGATTGGCCGACTCGTGGAAAACCTGCACGCCGTCCAGCTCGATCTGCTTCACCGCGCTGCGAAACGCGCCCGAGCCGATCTGGTCGTAACGCTGATCCCAGCCCCGCAGCGCGGCCGCGTGCGCATCGGCATCGTGGAAGAACTGGTGATGGACGTACACGGGTGTCCTCAATCTCAAAAAATACGCCGGGTTGCGTAGAATAAACCGACCACGCGGTCGGGAAAATACCTCCGAGGGTTTCTCCTGGGCGCGTTCGTCGGCTGGACGCGACAGTCGGCCTGTTTTCCAACTGCACAGCCGCGCGACTTCCTCATTCTAGCCAGCGTCAAAATTCCGCCGAAGCCTTCGAAAATACCAGGCGCCCTAAAGAAAAGCCGTAGTGCGCGGCTGTCGTCGAAGCCGATTTACTTATATGCTAGCGAATCGCTTTTCTCAGGCATCGAATCGATGGTGACGTCCCGCTCTCACATTGACTCTCATACTGCCACGCCGCACGCGATGCATCGCAATCTGCCGATGCTGCTGCTGCGTGCGCGCGAACTTATGATGGCGCGCTTTCGTCCGCTGCTGACCGCGCAGGGACTCACCGAGCAGCAGTGGCGCATCATTCGTGCGTTGCACGAAAACGGGCCGCTGGAGCCGCGTCAATTGTGCGCGCTGTGCACGATCTCGAGTCCGAGTCTCGCCGGCGTGCTCGCACGCATGGAAGATCTCGGCCACGTGACGAAAGAGCGCTTCGAAGACGATCAGCGGCGCGTGCGCGTGTCGCTCACGGCGCAGAGCGCGGAGGTCGTCGAGCGGATGAAGCCGTTGCTGGAAGCGGAGTATCAGGCGCTGGAGAAGCAGGTCGGCGCGAAGGTCGTCGACGACCTGTATGTGGCTGTCGATGCGTTGATCAGGGAACTGGCGGCAAGCGAAAAGACTGGCGAAGAGCGTGAAGCGGAGTGAAACGGACGCGCCGCAAGCAGCGCGTCGTCTCCACTAAACAGGTATCGCTAGCTACCCGCTCCATCGCCTGCCGCGTCGATCAACCCCAACGACACATCGGCATCGCCGATCTTCTCGATTGCGAGCAGCGCGAAGCGCGCGAGAAACAGCGGCGCATTTCCCTCGCCGAGTTGAGTCATCGTCTTGCACAGCCGCGTGTAGACGACGTCGAGTTCTGCTTCGGTCATCGCGTTCTCCTTTCGTTGATTCGGTTCGTCAAGCCAATGCATCACGCCAATGCGCGCATGATCGCCGCTTCGATATCGGCGGCGCTCGCAGCGCGCCAGCGTCCCAGCACATGTCCATCCGGACGCACCAGATACACCGTGCCCGGCTGCGCGTCGTATCGCTCGAAGATGCGCCCGGTGTGATCCCACGCGTGCACGCCCTTCGCTTGCGGATGCAAACGCGCGCTGAGCGACGCCACCTTGAACGGCACGCCGCGCTCGCGCAGCGCGGGGACGAGCGCGTTGAGACTGTCGGGCACCTCGCCCTCTTCGCTGAAATACAACGCAGTAAAGCGCGCGCCGACCAGATCGGTCAGATGCGCTTCGCGCGCATGCCCGCCTTCCGCCATCGTCAACGGATACTCCGCCAGCACCGCGCCCGGCACCGGCCCCGATGCAAACGCATCGCCATCGGCGACATTCAGCGGCGAATGCGCGTACGTGATCGCCGACGTCTGCCGCGGATTGATCAGCGAGCGCACGCCCGGATGCTTCACGGCAAGACTCAACACGGCTTTGCGCATCAGATCGAACGCGAACGACGGCGGCGCCATGAACTCGGTGCTCTTCGTGCCGTAGCTCAGGTTCTCGTGCGTGGCCGCGACGCGCTCGTCGGAATAGCTGTCGAGCAGCGATGCCGACGCAAGCCCCTTGACGACGAACGCGAGTTTCCACGCGAGATTGTCGGCATCGTCAATACCCGAATTCGCGCCGCGCACACCGAAGATGGGCACGAGATGCGCAGCATCGCCCGCGAACATCACGCGGCCGTGTCGATAGCGTTCGAGCGTCAGCGCATTGGCCTTGTAGATCGTGATCCAGATGGGCGACCACTCGCCCTTCTCGCCCATCATGTCGAGCAGGCTCTGCACGCGCGGCATCACGTTTTCAGGCTTCACTGCCTGCTCCGCGTCCTCGCCGTCGCGCAGCTGATAGTCGATACGCCACACGTTGTCGGGCTGCTTGTGCACGAGCACGGTCGAACCCGGATTCGACGAAGGATCGAAATACGCGAGACGTTCCGTCGGCCGATCGCTTTGCAATTCGATATCGACGATCACATAGCGGCCTTCGTAGCTCGTGCCCTGCAACTGCAAGCCAAGCGCTTCGCGGATCGTGCTGCGCCCGCCATCGGCGGCAACGACCCAGTCGGTTTCCAGCGCGTAGTCGCCATCGGGCGTGGCGAGTTGCAGCGTCGCGCCGTCGGCGCGCGAATCGATCGACTTCACGCGCGTCTGCCAGCGGATATCGATCAGATCGGCGCGCTTCTCCGCCGCGTCGAGCAGAAACTGTTCGATGTGGTACTGCGCGAGATTGACCATCGGCGGCAGCTTCTGGTTTTCGTCTTGCGGCATCGTGAAGTGCAGCACTTCCGTGTCGCGATAGAAGCTGCGTCCGCCCGTCCACGGCAAGCCCGTCTTCAGAAAGCCGTCGACGGCGCCGAGCCGCTCGATGATCTCCAGGCTGCGACGCGAAATGCAGATCGCGCGGCTGCCATAGCACACGGAATCGTCCGCTTCGATCAGCACGCACGGCACGCCGTGATTCGCGAGACCGAGCGCGACCGCGAGACCGACCGGCCCGCCGCCGACGATCGTCACCGCATGGCGCTTCGCGTCGACGCCCTGCTTCAGTTGCGGCACGCGCGCCGCGTATTGCTTCGCCGTGAACGGATACGGTTTGAATTGCCTGTTCATCCAATGCTCCTGAATCGATACCTTCAAGCGGCGCGTGTGCGCGGCGCTTCGCGTTTGTCCATCGGCAGCAGCGTCACGACGATCACGCCGATCACCAGCAGCACCGCCGAATACAGCAGCCCCGACGAGAAACTATGCGTTGCGTCCTTCAGCCAGCCGACGATCAGCGGATTCAGCGCCGAACTGATGTTGCCTGTCGCGTTGATCACGGCAATGCCGATGGCGCGTGCGCGGAAGCTCAATGCGTGATCGGGCGTGGTCCAGAAGATCGACATCGCCGTGTACGAACCGGCCGACGCGAGGCACACGCCGAGCATGCGAACGGCCGGGTTAGCCGAATACGCGGTGCACAGCCAGCCGGCGGCGGAGAACAGCATCGGGATCATCAGATGCCATTTGCGTTCCTGCCTGCGGTCCGAGCGGCGTCCCCACCAGATCATCGCGACGATCGTGCAGATCTGCGGAATCGCGGCGAGCAGGCCGATCGTGCGATTGCTCGCGTCGGCGCTGAAGCTCTTCACGATCAGCGGCGTCCACACGGCAACCATCGCCAGCGTATTCACGAGACAGAAGTACGCAATCGCGAACTTCACGACCACAGGCGACAGTAATTCGCCAACGATGCCTTGCGCGCCGCTTTTTGTCTGCACGGCGACGTCCTGCCGATGCTCCGCCGCGAGCGCAGCGGCAAGCGCGCGCTTTTCTTCGTCGTCGAGCCAGCGCGCCTGCTGCGGACCGTCGTCGAGATACGCATACACCGCGAGGCCGAGAATCGCCGACGGCAGGCCTTCGAGCAGAAAGAGCCATTGCCAGCCCTTCAGACCCATCGTGCCGTCGAGCCCGAGAATGAAACCCGACAGTGCCGAGCCGACGGCCGCCGTCACGGGCATCGCGATCATGAAGAGCGCGTTGGCGCGCGCCCGATACGCGGCAGGAAACCAGTAAGTCAGATACAGCAGGATGCCCGGCAAAAAGCCCGCTTCCGTCACGCCGACCAGCACGCGCAGCACATACAGCGTGCCGGGGCTGCTTGCGAACATCGTCGCCGTCGAGGCGATGCCCCACGCGATCATGATCGTGCCGATCCACTTGCGCGCACCGATGCGCGCCAGTACGACGTTGCCGGGAATGCCGAACGCGATGTAGGCGACATAGAAGAGCGTCGTCGCGAGACCGAACTGCGTACTCGTGAGGCCGAGATCCTTCATCATCGTCAGACCGGCGAAGCCGATGTTGATGCGGTCGAGGAACGAGAAGAAGAACAGCACGAACAGAAACCACAGCAGATGCCGCGACACCTTGGCGATCACGGGCTGTTCGTGCGTTTGCGGCGCGGTAGCGGCGGGCGCCGCATGCAGCGCGCCGGCTTGCGAAGAGGATTCCATACCGTTGTCTCCGATGTTTGCGTCGCAGTATGGAGCGCGGCTGCACGCCGCCTGTCCTCATTTTGGGTACAAACAGACGGCCGTTCCGGCCTGGGGAAAACGCGGATAAATCAGTGGAATGAGCGATGGAGTCAGCCGCGCGCGTCAGACCTTGCCCGGCCCGATGCACAACGCGAACAGCTGCCGCTGGCTCGAAATGCCGAGCCTCCGGAACGCGCGCTTCTGATACGTGACGACGCTCGTCGCCTTGACGCCCATCGTGTCGCCGATCTCCTGCGCGGTGCGTCCTTCGAGCACGCCTGTCAGCACGTCGAGTTCGCGTTTCGACAGTTCGGGACAGAGGCCACGCACGCGCGCAAGCATCAGATGCGAAATCGCCATGTCGCGCTGCCCGCAGATCGCGTAATGATGCTTGGCTGCATGCGCGATCAACGGCGCCATCGCTTCGATCAACGCGATTTCGCGCGGATGGTAATTGCCGAAACGTCGATCGCGATACAGGTTCACCGAGAGCCAGATATCGGCCGTCGGCTGCACGAGCAGCGACACGCGGTCCGACACGTTCGGCTGCTGATAGCACGCTGCGCGATACGCTTCGTTGAGGATGTCTTCGCTCGTCTGCTGATGCAGCACGAGCGTCGAGCCGGGCTTGTCGTTGCGCGCCGACGAGACGATCTTCTGATTGCCGTCGAGCGCATAGAAATGGCGCGCGTAGGTATCGGCGACATCGCGCAGAAAGCGTCCGCCCCGATGATCCGCCACCGACACCGTGCGCGGCCGGTTGCCGAACTCATACGCGAAGATCGTGCACTGCGAGATCGCGGCGATGTCGCCGAGCAGCTTCAGCACTTCGGCGGCGAGCGCATTCGAGTCGTCGCTGCCGATCGACGACACGAGTCCCGTCGCGCGGCTGAGATCCAGCTGCCCTTGCGAAACGGGACGGTCGAGACGCCATGAACGCATGATCGAAGTGCGGCTGTGTGGCTGGGAAAGGGCCAAAAAAGACGGTGGAATCGCATCATTCTAATCTGCGCGGCGTGCATGCATCCTGAATCGACGCTATCGCATGCGAACGGGCGCAGGTGCATCCGAACCGCTCTGTGGAGTCTCATCAATCCCGCAAGCCGCCGCGAAATTGCCTACAGTGAAAAGCTCAGACGCACGCATCGTTCTTCGTGGACGATGCACGCGATTCGCGTGCCGCATCGCAACATCTTCCGGAGACTGAGCTATGGCGACATGGAAACCCGATCCGACCTTCTATCCGTCCGCGCGCATGGCCGGCAGCGCGCCGAAGGAAACCGTCGCGTATGTGGCGAGCTTCGATCCGTCGCGCGAGTCGCCCGATGAACTCGCCGTCGTCGATGTCGATCCCGGCTCGGCGGACTATGGGCGCATCGTCGGCCGCGTGCCGATGCCGAATACGGGCGACGAGCTGCATCACTTCGGCTGGAACGCATGCAGTTCGTGTCTGTGTCCGAACGCGCCGCATCCGCATACCGAGCGCCGCTATCTCGTCGTGCCGGGGCTGCGTTCGTCGCGCATCCATATTCTCGATACGAAGCCCGACAAGCGGAAACCGCAGATCGTGCGCGTGCTCGAACCATCGGAGGTCGCGGAAAAAGCGGGCTATACGCGCCCGCACACGGTTCACTGCGGACCGCAGGGCATTTATGTGGTGTCGCTCGCGAACGCGCAGGGCGAAGCGCCCGGCGGCATCTTCCTGATGGATCACGAAACCTTCGATATCCGCGGCCAGTGGGAAATCGACCGCGGACCGCAGCAACTGTCGTACGACGGCTGGTGGCATCTCGGCTACGACACGGTCGTGACGAGCGAATGGGGTCTGCCCGCGACCTTCGAGAACGGCCTCGTGCCGGAAGTGCTGCTCGGCGGGAAGTATGGACACCGGCTGCACTTCTGGGACATGAACACGCGCAAGCACAAGCAGGTCGTCGACTTCGGGGCGGAAAACCAGCTCGTGTTCGAACTGCGTCCCGCACACGATCCGACCAGGGCGTATGGCTTCGTCAATTCGGTGATCAGCCTCAAGGATCTGTCCGCGTCGATCTGGACGTGGTATCGCGACGGCGACCAGTGGGCCGCGCGCAAGGTGATCGAGATTCCCGCCGAGCCGGCCGACGCGTCCGTGCTTCCGCCGATGCTCAAAGGCTTCGGCGCGGTGCCGCCGCTCGTCACCGATATCGCGCTGTCGCTCGACGACCGCTTTTTGTATGTGTCGTGCTGGGGCACGGGCGACCTCCGTCAATACGACGTGTCGGACCCGATGAAGCCTGAACTGACGGGCACGGTGCGCATCGGCGGCATTGCCGCGCGCGCGACGCATCCGGCGGCGGGCGAGCGTGCACTGAACGGCGGGCCGCAGATGGTCGAAGTGAGCCGCGACGGCAGCCGCGTTTACTTCACCAACTCGCTCTACGGCGCGATCGACGACCAGTTCTATACGGATGGATTGAACGGCTGGATGGTCAGTCTCGATGCCGGCAAGAACGGCGGGCTGTCCGTCGCGAAAGACTTTTTCGTCGACTGGCCGAAGTCGCATCGTCCGCATCAGATCCGTCTCGAAGGCGGCGATGCGTCGTCGGATTCGTATTGCTATCCGTGAGCGCCGAAATGAGCGCAGACCTGAGGCAAGCGCGATGAACGGCGTGTGGGCGACCGTGATCGGCAGCGGGATTTTCCATGGCGTGAATCCCGCGATGGGCTGGCTGTTCGCGGCCGCGCTCGGGCTTCAGCAACGCAGCCGCAGAGCCGTGCTGATGGCGCTGCCGCCGCTCGCCCTCGGGCATGCGGTCGCCGTGTTGTTCGTGACGACGTCGGCGGTTGCGCTCGGGCTGTTCACGCGCGCCGAACATCTGCGGACGTTCATGGGCGTGCTGCTGATCGCGTGGGCCGCGTATCACCACTTCTACGGACACCGGCAGCGCGTGCGCGTCGGCATGACGGCGGGCTTTGTCGGGCTCGCGCTGTGGTCGGCGGCGATGGCGACGATGCACGGCGCGGGCCTCATGCTGCTGCCCGCGCTGCTGCCGCTGTGCGGCGCGGGGATGCCTGTCGGCAGTTCGCTCGAATCCGTCGGCCAGGTGACGGCTGTGCACACCCTCGTCACGCTCGCGACGGCGGGCGTAATCGCGCTCGTCGCCTATCAGTATCTCGGCCTCGGCATGCTGCGCCGTGGCTGGATCAATTTCGACTGGCTCTGGTGCGGCGCGCTGTCCGTCACCGGCGTGCTGCTGATCGTCACCGGCTAGCCGCCCGCAACGATCGACACGGCTCCCGGATAACCTCACCTTTTGCTACAGTGCCGCGCGGGTTGCAAGGCAACTCACCGTTGAGCGGCTCCCGAATAGGCTCACCTGAAGCGGATTCGTGAGCGCATCGGCGGCGAGCTCACTCACCTTTCACGGCGTTGTCGGAAGGCGGCGCGCAGCTGATGCCGCTCGATAGCTATGGCTTCAGCCGACGCTTCGCATGGGTCAGCGACCGCTTCGGCGTGTCGTGGCAATTGAACCTGCCATCAATCCGGGCTGAGGGCGCAATGGCTACTTCATATGAAATCCGTTATGGGGCGCATAACGGATCTTAATTTCGACCTCGATATTGGCTTACGACCATCTCCGCTGACTTGACGCGGCGGACCGTCCGCACGACGGCCGCGCGTCTCCCTTTCCCGTCTCCGGAGATTCCATGAAAACAAGAATGGCTCGTGCAGTGATGCGCTCGCTGCGTGTTCCGGCCGCGCTCCTCGCCATGTTCGGTACGGCGGCCGCCCTGAGCACGGCGGCCGTCGCCGCGCAACCGATCGGCGTCGCGTTCGTCTACCTCGGCAACCCCGGCGATGCGGGCTGGACGTACGCGCACGAGCAGGGCGTCAAGGCGATCGAAGCGAAGTTCGGCGACCAGATCAAGGTCACGCGCGTCGAGAACGTGCCCGAGTCGGCGGACTCGGAACGCGTGTTCCGCGACCTCGCAAGCAAGGGCAACAAGATCATCGTCGGATCGAGCTTCGGCTTCCAGGACTTCGAACTGAAGACCGCGAAGGACTACCCCGACGTCGTCTTCGAGCACGCAACGGGCTACAAGAAGGCCGCCAACTTCGCGACCTACGACGTGCGCACCTATCAGAGCGCGTATCTCGCGGGACTCGTCGGCGGCTATACGACGAAGACGAACACGTTGGGCTTCGTCGCCTCGGTGCCCGTGCCGGAAGTGGTGCGCAACATCAACGCCTTCACGATGGGTGCGCGCTCGGTGAATCCGAATGCGAAGGTGAAGGTGGTATGGATCAACACGTGGTTCGATCCAGGCAAGGAAAAGCAGGCGGCCGAAACGCTGATCGGCCAGGGCGCCGACGTGCTGATCCAGAACACGGACTCGACGGCCACGATGCAAACCGCCGAGCAGAAGAAGGTGCATGCATTCGGCTGGGATTCGGACATGAAGAAGTTCGGCCCCAATGCGCAACTGGGCGCGTGCGTGAGCTACTGGGGCGTCTATTACTCGCATCTGATCGAGCAGGTGCAGTCGGGCAAGTGGAATAACGCGCCGACGTGGTGGGGCCTCAAGGAGAAAGCGATCGATCTCGCCAGCATCAACACGCAAGCCGTCTCGCCAACGGCGCAAAAGGCGCTGGCCGGCAAGCGCGACGACATCATCGCGGGCAAGTTCGATCCGTTCGCGGGACCGATCAAGGATCAGAGCGGCGCAATCAAGGTGGCGGCGGGCAAGTCGCTGTCGGATGCCGAACTGCTGCGGCTGAACTGGTTCGTGCAGGGCGTCGACGGATCGCTGCCCAGGTAAGTGCAAAATAAGCGCTGGCCATCTGCAAGGAGGAGACATCGTTTGAGCCTGACCATTCCATCGAAACAGAACGCGTCGGACTTCCCCGAACAGGGGCTCGCGCCGACGCGCGAACAGATCGTGCGGCATCTGCGGCATGCGAGCGTCGTCGCCGGGCGCGCGACGCTGATGGGTCATCATCCGTTCGGCGCGATTCTCGTCGGCCCGGATCAGGAGACGGTGCTGATCGAGCAAGGCAACGTCGATACCGTCAATCACGCGGAAGCTGTGCTGGCACGCATCGCCGCGCTCAACTTCACGCCGCAGTATCTATGGAGCTGCACGCTCTATACGACAGTCGAGCCCTGCTGCATGTGTGCAGGCACCGCGTATTGGGCGAACATCGGGCGCGTCGTGTTCGGCATGACGGAAGAACGCCTGCTGCAGGCAACGGGCAATCACGCGGAGAATCCGACAATGAGCGTGTCGTCGCGCTACGTGTTCGATCATTGTCAGAAGCAGGTCGATCTGATCGGTCCCGTCGCCGAAGTCGAAGAGGAAATTATGCAGGTGCAGCGCGCGTTCTGGGCGTCGCATTCAGGATGAATGGCGCCGCCATTTGTTAAATGGATTGCGCGCATCGCCGCAACGATCTGTTCTCTCCTGCGTAGCTATTCATAGGCATATTCGCCCACTACTATTCGCGTTCAATCAGGGGCGGCGTCATTGCGTCGCACTCCACAGCGAACCGATTACGCGAAGGTCAGTGTCTGCCTATGACGTCTCATGCTCCATCCCGAAGCTATAGCCGCACGGCCATTGCGCTGCATTGGCTGATCGCGCTGCTGATGATCTGCGGCTTCTATCTAGGCTGGATCATGACGGACATTCCGGGCTTCACGCCGACGAAGCTCAAGTACGTGTCGTGGCACAAGTGGATCGGCGTGACGGTGTTCGTGCTGGCCGTGCTGCGTCTCGTCTGGCGTGCCACGCATGAAGCGCCGCCGATGCCCGCGATGCCTGCATGGCAGCGAGCCGCCGCGCACGCGACGCATGCGCTGCTCTACGTGCTGATGCTTGCGATTCCCTTCACCGGCTACTTCTTCAGTTCGGCTGCGGGCGTGCAGGTCGTGTATCTCGGCGTGCTGCCGCTGCCTACCGTCATCGGCCCCGACCATGCGCTGAAGGCCGTTTTGCGCACCGCGCATATCGCGCTGAATTACACGCTGCTCGCGCTCTTTGCGATGCATGTGCTGGCGGCGCTCAAGCATCAGTTCGTCGAACGCGACGGACTGCTCGCGCGCATGCTTCCCTTCCTCAAATAAGCGCGTATTTCAGGGCGCTTTCACGTCGATTCATCGAATGAACATGAAGAACAACTCTTATCGCCGCGTGCTGGCCGGTGCGGCCGCCGTTCTGTTCGCCGCCGCGTTGCCCGCTTTCGCGCAGGTCGACGCGGGCAAGAGCACGGTCGTCGCCACGTCGAAGCAGATGAACGTGCCCGTCGACGGCACCTTCAAGAAGTTCTCCGCGCAACTGACGTTCGACCCGGCGAAGCCGACGGCGGGCAGCGCGAATCTGTCGATCGACACGGGCAGCTACGACCTCGGCGACGACGAATACAACAAGCAGGTACGCGGCAAGGAATGGTTCGACAGCGCCACGTTCCCGAACGCGACGTTCGTCTCGACGGCCATCGCGCCCACGGGCGGCAACCAGTACAAGGTGACGGGCAAGCTGACCATCAAGGGCAAATCGCAGACCGTCACCGTGCCCGTCGCGATCACGCAGCAAGGCGCGACGCAGACCTTCGACGGCTCGCTGCCTATTAAGCGCACGCAGTACGACGTCGGCACGGGCGAATGGAAAGACACGTCGGTGGTGGCCGACGACGTCGTCATCAAGTTTCACATCGTCGCCGCAAAGCATTGAGCGCGCGGGGCACACTCAACAACTCTGGAGAATAACGTGAAGCAACAACTGTTGATCGCAGCGGGCGCGCTGATCGCTGGCATGTCGTTCAATGCAATGGCCGCCGATACGTATCAGCTCGATCCTAACCACACGTATCCGAGCTTCGAGGCGGACCACTTCGGCGGCATCTCGGTGTGGCGCGGCAAGTTCAAGAAGTCGAGCGGCACGGTGACGCTCGATCGCGCGGCGAAGACGGGCACCGTCGACGTGACGATCGACACGGCGTCGATCGACACGGGCAACGACAAGCTCGACAAGCACCTGCAAACGCCCGAGTTCTTCGACGCGGCGAAGTACCCGACGGCAACCTACAAGGGCACGCAGATCCGTTTCGACGGCGACACGCCCGTCGAAGTGATCGGCACGCTGACGCTGCACGGCGTGACGAAGCCGGTGAACCTGAAGATCGAATCGTTCAAGTGCTTCATCAACCCGATGCTCAAGCGCGAAGTGTGCGGCACGGAATCGACGGCGACGTTCGACCGCGCGGACTTCGGGATCGACTGGGGCAAGTCGTACGGTTTCAACACGAAGACCGTGCTGCATATCCAGGCAGAAGGCGTGAAGCAGTAAGCGCTTTGCACGCTGAGTATTGCGAGCCGCCTTCGGGCGGCTTTTTTATTCGCGTTTACGTCTGCTTCAAGGCGCGCGATGGGTCCCGAAAACCCTCACCTGTCGATCATTCGTCGTGCCCCGAGCCGTATTCCGAGTACTTGCGCGAATCGCCGCGCACCTTTTCCGCCGGATACTTCTTGCGATTCAATTCGATCTTCTCCAGCACGGCCTCATACAGATCGACATCGAGACGGTCGGCGAGCATCACCAGATACGCGAGCACGTCGGCCATCTCGTGACGGATCGCGGTGAGCTTGTCGTCGGCGAGTTCGCTTTTCTCGCCCGACTGCAGCCATTGAAACGGCTCCAGCAGTTCGCTCGCCTCGACGCTCAACGCCGTCGCGAGATTCTTCGGCGAATGAAAGCGCGACCAGTCGCGCTCGCTGACGAATTGCCGCAACAGATCGCGCACCGCGATCAGATCGCTGCTCCGTTCCTTCTCCATACGGATACTCCACTCGAACTTCAAAACACGATCATTGTGCCGCACGGCCCAGGGTCAGCCGATGCACGGGCGCACCCGGCAGGAACGACGTCTTCTCGCCACGCACCCACGCTTCGTGGCCGGCGAGAAAATACGGCGACAACGGATGCCCCGATTGCCCGCCCGGCATGTCGAAGATGCCGCTCTGCTCGCGCCCCGGCGACACGATCATCCGCTCCGACGCGCCGAAGCTCGGCGTCTGCACGCGCGGCATGTTGATATCGCCAGGCAGCGGATCGCGCGGCGCGCCGAGCCAGCCGCGCACCCACGGCAGCCACGACGGCACGATGCGCGCGAACGGATGCTCGATGGCCGCGCGGTTGCGCTCGCCCCAGCGCGCTTCTTCGATGGGCGTGTTCGCCGGCAACTGCGCGATCGTACGGTCGATGCGATCGAGCACGAACGAGCGCCAGTCGCGGAAGCCCTCCGGCACCCACGCGTGATGCTCGGCGAGCGTCTCCATCACGGCCTCATAGCGCGAATTCGCCACGCGCAGCCCGAGCGGCGGATTGCCCTTGCCGCCGCCCGGCATCGCGCCCGCGAGATCCGCATCGAGCCTGCCGAACCATGCGTCGTACAGCGAGAAGAAAAAGCCGCGCACGAGGCGGTAGCCGACGGCGTCGGCATCCGCGCGCCCGTTCCATGCGACCAGTTGCTGGCGGAACGCCGCGCGCTGCGGATGACCGTCGAGCGCGCTCGCATCGAGCGCTTCGAGCGCCACGCGCCGCCAGACGTCGATCCATTGCGCGCGGTCGTCGGTCTGGATCGACAGCATCGCGTGTTCGTCGGGGCTCGGTGCAGCGAGCAGGTCGTCGCGAATCTGCGAGGCGCGCGCGCCGAGATCGGCGCCCGCGTCGCCGATCCGCGCGGCTTCGCCCGACATCACCACGCGATTGTTCGCCGTCCACAAACGGCCGAGCGGCGGATCGACACGCTTCGGATACTTCTCGGGCGGCAGATTGTGCGTCCACCCTTTGTAGGTCGCGGAATCGTAGGGCGTGTCGCTGTCGGGGCCGCTCTGGGTGTCGGTCGGATCGCGCTGCGGCAACGGACCGGCAAGCGTCCAGCCGATCTTGCCGCGCGAGTCGGCGACCATGATGTTTTGCGTCGGGATGCCGCTCGTCTGCGCGACGTGCAGCGCTTCGTCGATCGTCTTTGCGTCTTCGAGCTTTTGCAGATTCAGGTTCACGGCATCGCGATCGTGCGCGACCCAGCGCAGCGCATATGCGCGAGCGCCGACGATCAATTCAGGTCCCCAGCGCGTCTCCGCTACCGGCAAGTCGACACTCGCCCCGCCCTTCACGTCGATGCGCTCGTGATAAACGGTGGCGCGCGTCCACTTGCCGTCGGGCGCGCGGTACTGCAGCGGATCGGCGGAGTTGCGGGTCAGTTCGATCAGGTCGATATATCGGCCATAGCTGTTCGTGAAACCCCATGCGACCTTGCCGTTGCTGCCCGCGATCACGAGCGGCGTGCCGGGCAGGCTGACGCCCGTCAGCGTGTGCAGGGGCCGGCCGTCGCCCGCGGGCCACATCAGCGACACGCGATACCAGATGTTCGGCAGAGACAGCCCGAGATGCATGTCGCTCGCGAGAATCGCGCCGCCATGCGCGCTGTGTGCGCCGTCGACGACCCAGCCGTTGCTGCCGATCGCCGACTCGCTCATATCGTCCTGCTGCTCGCGCCTCCCGCTCGCGGTGCTGACGGGCTTCGGCGCGGCGAGCCAGTCGGGGCGCGTCGAGGGAATGCGCGCGGGCTCGATGGAAGGCGTCGAGGCGCTGTCGAACGGCGCATCCCAGTGGCTCGCGGCGGGCAGCAGGAACGCATACAGATCGGCGGGTACGCGGTCGCGCAACACGGCGCGCGCGAGGATGCGGCGCGTTTCGAACGATTGCAGATCGAAATACATCGCGTAGACGACGAGCAGCGAGTCTTCGGCGCGCCACGGCTCGGGCTGCGTGCGCAGCATCCAGTATTCGAAGGGCCGCGACGACAACGCGGCCAGCCCGGCATTGACGCCCGCCGTGTACCGCTCGAGCAGATGCCGCTGATCGGCGGGCAGCGCTTGAACGGCGGCTTGCGCGCGGGCGCGAAAGCGATGCAGACGATTGCGCCGGTCCAGTTCGAGCGCATTCGGACCGACCAGCGCCGACATTTCGCCCGACGCGACGCGCCGCAACAGGTCCATCTGAAGGAAGCGGTCCTGCGCGTGCAGGAAGCCCGTTGCATAGGCGAGGTCGTCGCGCGCCGCGCCGTGTACGGTCGGCACGCCGAGCGCGTCGCGCTCGATCGTCACCGCCGACGACAACGACGGCGCACGCTGCGTGCCGTCGAGTTGCGCGAGGCTGCCGCGCAGCAGCAGCCAGCCGCCAAGCAGCGCGGCGCACAGCATCGCGACGACGATGCCAACCAGCACGAGCGCGGCAAGGCCAACGGTTCGACCGATCGATCGGCTTGACGGCTGACTTGAGACGGCTCGGCGACGGCTCATCGTTCGGGATTCGCTTTTCAGGGAGTCGGGACGTCCGGGCATTGTGCACGAAGCCGTTTGCACTCTCGCATTCGAATGTGACGAAAGGAAAGTGACACGCGCCCTTCCATCCAGCATGCTGGAATTTTTATCCAGTATTATGGATTTCATGGACATCAACTCGCTGATTGCGCGCCGCGTGCGCGAACTGCGCGACGGCCACGGCCTGTCGCTGGAGGCGCTCGCGGAGCGCAGCGGCGTGAGCCGCTCGAACATCTCGCTGATCGAGCGCGCGCAGAGCAGTCCGACTGCAGCCGTGCTCGACAAGCTCGCCACCGCGCTCGGCGTCACGCTCGCGTCACTGTTCGAGGCGCCCGCGCCGTCGAGGCAGGCGCCCTCGCCGCTCGCTCGCGCCGCGACGCAGGCCGTCTGGACCGATCCCGAGTCGGGCTACACGCGGCGCAATCTGTCGCCGGCGCAGCCGTCGCCGCTTCAGTTAGTGGAGGTTCACTTTCCCGCCGGTCAGCGTGTCGCCTATGAGACGGGCGCGCGCGATGCCGAGATCCATCAGCAGATCTGGTTGATCGAGGGCGCGATGGAAATCAGTGCCGGCGACGAACACTGGCGGCTCGAAGCGGGCGATTGCGTGACGATGCGCCTCGATTGCCCGGTCGTGTATCGCAACCCGACGCGCAAACAGGCTCGCTATCTGGTGGCGCTGACCACGCTGCCGCCTTCACCTGGACGGAGAAACGCATGACGGAACCCATACGCGTAAGACGCCTCGCCGCGCAAGAAGCCGCGCAGTGCATCGACGGTCTTGCCGATGTGCTGATCGATTGCGTCGCGGGCGGCGCATCGGTGAGCTTCATGTGGCCGCTCGAACGCACCAGAGCGGTGGCATTCTGGCAGACAGTGGCAAGCGCCGTGAAACGCGGCGAGCGCGCGCTGCTCGTCGCCGAAGACGCAGACGGCTGCATCGCCGGCACGGTTCAGCTGGTGCTCGCGCAGCCCGACAACCAGCCGCATCGCGCCGATGTCGCGAAGATGCTGGTGCACCGCCGCGCGCGCCGGCGCGGCGTCGCGCAACAGTTGATGGCGGCCGCCGACGCCGTGGCCCGCGACGAAGGCAAAACCGTGCTCGTCCTCGACACCGTGACAGGCGGCGACGCGGAGCGGCTCTACGCGCGCGCGGGCTGGCAACGCGTGGGTGCCGTGCCGGATTACGCACTGATGCCGGATGGATCGTTTTGCGGCACGACCTTCTATTACAAGCATCTTTAACCAGATGACCGTCGACAAACGTTTGCGGTTTACCCAAATCAGCCCTTAATCTTTTCCGGCTTGCGCCGTTATCGCTAGAGCATTCCCAATTTTTCTCAAGCGACATGGCCAAGACCATTCCGTTTCCCGGCAGCAATCAGGCATCGCGCGCGCGGCAGGCCAAGGCATTGCTGCTGCCGATTCCGCGCAGCATGGCCGTCGAGCTGATCCTGCCCGTGCACATCGCACTCGATGCGCTGCGGCGCGGCGCCGGCAGCATGAGTGCCGCGCAAACGCTCACGCAGACGATGCTGCTGACCGGCTTCCTGTGCGATCTCGGCTACGGTGAGATGACGTACGATCAGCTGCGCACCGCCGATCAGGCGCTCGCGATGACGTTCGAGCGCGGACGCGTGAGCGACGACTGGCGTCTCGACGAAGCGCATGTCGAGCTGTTCTCGCACATCGTCAGTACATACGACGCGCAGTTGCAGCGCGCGCCGCTCAGCGCGCTGACGGATGCGAGCGCGCGGCTCGATCGCATCATGGCGAGCGGCGACGCCCAGCCGACGATGCGCAAGCAGGCGTAGTCGCGGAGCGCTTTCTGCTCCCGAAAACGCTCACCGTTGCCGTTTTTCCGAAGCGCCTGACTGAGCGCTTCAATGCGAGTTTGTTCTTCGCTCACGGCTGTCCCGCGAGCGCCATGCGCGTCCAGGGCAAGCGCAGCGTCAGCCATGTAATGCCTGTATCCTCTGCTGTACCCGACGCGCCGTGCACACGGCGGACTTTGTTCGACAGCGGAGAAGCTTCATGACAGACGACAGGCGCAGCCCCGAAGACATCGATCCTGATTTGGTCGAAGTGGCGCGCGAAATATTCGACGCGGCCCGGCGCGGCGAAGCGAACATGCTCGCTGCCGTCATCGAGAAAGGCGCACCGCCGAATCTGCGCAACGAGAAGGGCGACAGCCTCGTGATGCTTGCCGCGTATCACGGTCACGCCGACGCCGTGCGTGTGCTGCTCGAACGCGGCGCGGACCCGAACCTGCGCAACGACAACGGACAGACGCCCATCGCGGGCGCGGCCTTCAAAGGCTTCAAGGATGTCGTCCAGACGCTGCTCGCGCATGGCGCGGATGTCGAAGGCGCATCGCCGGATGGACGCACGGCGCTGATGATCGCCGCCATGTTCAATCGCACCGAGATGGTCGAACTGCTGCTCGCGCACGGCGCGGATCCGCACGCGCGCGACGCGAACGGTGTCTCTGCCGCCGATGCCGCGAGCCGCATGGGCGCGCCCGACACGGCCGCGCTGCTGGCGAAGAAGGCGGGCGCATGAAGCTCGACGGCAAGACGGTTGCGGTCGTCGCACCGGCGGGCGTGCCGGATATGACGCATGTCGAGCAGAGCATCGCGCTGCTCGAAAGCTGGGGCTTGCGCGTGCAGGTCGGTGCGCATGTGCGCGACCGCTATCGCTATCATGCGGGCAAGCATGAAGACCGCGCTGCCGATCTGCATCGCGCGTTGACCGATCCTTCCGTCGATATCGTGTGGGTGGCGCGCGGCGGTTACGGCAGCGTCTACACGCTGCGTGCCGTGCCGGAGACCGTGCCTTGCGCGAAGACGCTAGTAGGCTTTTCGGATGCGACTGCCTTGTTCGGCGCATTGCACGGCATGCCGAATGTGCGCGTGATCCACGGTCCGACGCTGAACGGACTCGCGACGAAACACGACGACGCATCGCGCGAAAGCATGCTCGCCGAATTGCGCGAAGAACGCGCTGCGCCCGTGCCGCTGCAGCGTTTGTATGTTCCGACGACGGACACGCGGCGCGTCGACGGGCATCTCGCGGGCGGCAATATCACGGTGCTCGCGAGTCTCGCCGGCACGCAATGGCAAGCGAGTTGCGACGGCGCGATCGTGCTGCTCGAAGACGTGACCGAGCTTGCCTACCGGATCGACCGCAGCATCATGCAATTGCGCGAAGCGGGCGTGTTCGATGGCGCGCGTGCGTTCGTGCTCGGCGATTTCATCCGCTGTCCGCTGCCTGAAAACGCGGACTTCACGCTGCACGACATGCTCGTCGATCTGCTGAAGCCTTACGACGTGCCGATTTACGCAGACTTCCCCATCGGCCACGGCACGCGCAATCATGCGTGGACGTATGGCGCTCGGGCGGCGCTCGAAGGCGATCAACTGGTGCGTTGATCAGCGCGTCAGTTGCGCAACGATGCGCTGGACGGTGGCGTTGTCGGGCGCATCGTTGTTCAGCGCTTCGCGTTCGCACCACGGATACGGCAAACGGCTCGCCCACCGCAATACGCCACAGGCGAATGGGGCGGGCAGCGTTTCCATCTCTTCGATCGTGATGTGCAACCGTGTGACCTGCGACAAACGCGCCTCGCAACTCCAGTCATAACGACCATACCCGACGCGCGCGGCGCCCGTCGTCTTCTCCGTCATGCAGACTAGCCAGTCGCACGAAAATTCGTGCTGGCCATCGGCAGGCATCGCGCCGACGCAAAACGTGTACACGTTCTCGTACTTCAACGCGAAATCGCTCACCAGTACCGATGCAATCGCGTCACGTCCCTGTGTTTCTTGCGGAAACGCGATTGCGTTTGTCTTCACGGTCATCGCCAGCGAAGCATCCTGCGCGAACGAATCCGTCAGCAGATGCGGACGGTTGCCGTCCTTCGCCAATATGTAGGATTCGATCGAGTCTTTGAGAGTCGCCATTGGTCAAAGCTTCCCGCGTGATAAGCCGATCAGTCTAGGCGCTGCACGTGGTCTCGCTTTGCTTGCCCTTGATGCAAAGCGGGCTTCTCACGTTTTCGCGAATGCGGCGAGCATTCTTTGCAGAACATGACGAAACTGCGTTGCGCGCAATGCGCATTGCGTTCGACAATGCCTGTTCCGTGCGCTGCTACTTCACTCGCGCACGCATCCCACAGTTCGAACACGCGCCCTCGATGAACTCCCGCTTCGCCAGTCTCACGCGCATTCATTCCTTCACGCCGCTGGCCAGCGCGACACTGATGCTAGGCATCGCGATGTCGTTCACCGCGCCGTATCTGTCGCTGTTCGGCGTCGAACAGGCGGGCATGTCGCCGTTGCAGCTGGGTCTGTTCATGACGCTGATCGCGGCGAGCGGCGTAGTCGCGAGCGCGTGGGCAGGTAAGTGGTCCGATAAGCACGGGCATCATCGCGGACTGTTGCTCGCGGCATTGATCGCCGCAGCGCTCGGCTTTTTGCTGCTTTGTTTCGTGCGCAACTATCCGGCGCTGCTCGCAATCGGCGTCGCGTTTCTCGGTGCGGGCGGCTCGGCGATGTCGCTGGTGTTTTCGTTCGGGCGCGCGGCGCTGCCCGTCCACGGCGAAGCCGAACGCGCCTTTGCGCTCGCGACGTTGCGCACAGTGCTGTCGATGGCGTGGGTGTTCGGGCCTTCCGTCGGCGCGCTGGTGCTCGCGGGCGCGGGCTTTTATGGGCTCTTTCTGTTCGCCGCCGCGTGCTTCGCGGCGTGCGGCGTGGTCGTGTGGCGCATGCGCGAGTCGCCCTCAGGCGATCCGCACAGCGCACCCGCGCATTATGCGGGCGACCCCGCGTCGTCGCTCGAAGTGACAACCGTCACCGAACCCGCCGAACCTCCGCCGCCTTCTCCACCTCATGCGCCCGGCACGCAGCGGCAGATCTGGCGCTCCGTCGTCGCGCTGACGCTGATCGGCCTCGCGGCGAACGCAACGATGATCGTGCTGCCGCTTTATGTCGTGCATGGACTGAAGGGCACGCGGCTCGATGTGTCGATCATGCTCGGCCTCGGCGCGTTCCTCGAAATCCCGATGATGCTCGCGCTCGGCGCTCGCGGCTCCACGCTCAACAAGCTGAACTGGCTGGCTGCGTGCGCAGCGGTGCACGTCGTGTATTTCGTCGCCGTTGCGGCGTCGGGCACCGTCAACGTACTGATTCCGATGCAGGCCTTCAACGCGTTCGTCGTGGCCGTGACGTCGTGTCTCGGCATGACGTTCATGCAGGATCTGATGCCGCGATCGCCGGGCGCGGCGACGGCGCTGTTCTTCAACGCGTCGCGCGTCGGCTCGATTCTGTCGGGCGTGCTGTCGGGCGTGCTGGTGGCGGGGCTCGGCTATCGCGGCACGTTTCTCGTCTGCGGATGCCTCGCGCTCGGCGCGCTGATCCTATTCGCCGATCCACCGTGGAAGCGCCTCGCGCTGCGCCTGCGCGACCGCTGGGACGACTGGCGCCATCCGGCGCAGTGAGCGCTTGCCGCATGCGTCAGCCTGCATGCTGCAATGCGGTGCGGCGCCCTCATACATGCGGCTCCAACATCTCCCGAAAACCCTCACCTTTGCATGACGCGCCCGCCAGCGCGCAAGCCTGTCCGATGACAAGTAGAATCGGATCGAGCCCATCGCGGTGAGGTCCGGCAGGACGCACAGGCTCAGCAGTCGAACCGTACCAGGGATACCAGCACGAAAGCCCGGCACGCCGCGTCTAGCCACGCAAGCGCGCCCTTCCGACGCAAGGAGATCTCATGAAGGTGCTCGCTGTTCACCCCAGTGGCCTGATGTACACCCGCGTGTATCTGCGGCTCGAGCCGCTCGGACTCGAGACCGTCGCCGCCGTGATACGCGATGCCGGCCACGATATCCGCCTGATCGACCTGCAGGTCGAATCCCATCGCGCTCTGCACAATCTCGTCCGAACATGGCGCCCCGACGTCGTGTGTTTCTCCGGCAACTATCTCGCCAACATTCCCGAAATCATCGATCTGTCGAAGGCGATCAAGGCGCAGTTGCCGGGCTGCTTCGTGTTCGTCGGCGGACACAGCGCGTCATTCACCGCGAGCGACATGCTGAGGCATGCAGACGGCGCGATCGATTGCGTGATGAAGGGCGAAGGCGAAGCAAAGATCGTCGAACTGCTCGCGGCGATTGCGGGCAAAGAGAATCTGCTGCACATTCCCGGCGTCGTCACGCGCGACGGCGAAGGGCCACCGCCCGGCTTTACCGAAAGCCTCGATCAGATTCGCCCCGCGCGCGATCTGCTGCGGCATCGGCGCAAATACTTCATCGGCGTGCTGGATCCGTGCGCGTCGATCGAATTTGCGCGCGGCTGCCCGTGGGACTGCACGTTCTGCAGCGCATGGACCTTCTATGGACGCAGCTACCGTTCGCGCAGCCCCGAAGTCGTCGCTGACGAACTGGCGTCGATCCGTGAGCCGGGCGTGTTTATCGTCGACGACGTCGCCTTCGTGCACGCCGATCACGGCATGGCGATCGGCCGCGAAGTGGAGCGGCGCGGCATCCACAAGAAGTACTACCTCGAGACACGCGGCGACGTGCTGCTGCGTAACAAGGAAGTGTTCGAGTACTGGCGCAAGCTCGGCCTGCAATACATGTTCATCGGTCTCGAAGCGATCGACGCCGAAGGACTCAAGGCGTTTCGCAAGCGCGTCAATCTCGACAAGAATTTCGAGGCGCTCGCCTTTGCACGCTCGTTAGGCATCACGGTCGCGGTCAATCTGATCGCCGACCCCGACTGGGATCACGAGCGTTTCGAAACGATCCGGCAATGGTGCCTGGAGATTCCCGAGATCGTGAACATCAGCGTGAACACGCCCTATCCGGGCACCGAAATCTGGTTGCGTGAACAGCGCAGTCTGACGAGCCTCGATTACCGGCTCTACGACATCCAGCATGCCGTGCTGCCGACGAAACTGCCCTTGCCCGAGTTTTACGGCGAACTGGTGCGCACGCAACAGGTGCTTAATCGCAAGCATCTCGGCTGGGGCGCGCTGTATCGCGCGGCAGGTGAAGCGGCTTCGCTTCTGTTGCGCGGACAGACGAACTTCGTGCGCATGCTGTGGCGCTTCAACTCGGTGTTCAATCCGAATCTGCAACTGGGCGATCACGCGCGCGAAGTGCGCTACGAGATGACGCCGCCGCCCGCGCAACGGCCCGAACAAAGCAGCGTCAAGGTGCTCTACGTGCATGGTCCGACGGGACGCAAAGGCCGCAAGATCGACGACGCGACAGAGACGTTCGTCGACCAAAGCCGCATGGGCGCGGGCTGATTTCACACGCCGAATACAGCCTTCAGAACGATTCCTTGAAAGGACGCAGATCGATTTCGTGCGTCCATGCGGACGGATGCTGGAGATGAAGCTGCCAGTATGCGTCGGCGATGGCGTCGACGTTCAGCAGCCCGTTTTCACCACGCTCGGCGGCGGCCTGCGGGCGCGAACTGTGCAGGCGCTCGCCGTCGATGCCGCCGTCGATCACCACATGCGCGACATGCAGCCCAAGCGGCCCGAACTCGCGCGCCATGCTTTGCGCGACCATCCGCAACCCGGCTTTCGCCGCCGAAAAATGCGCGAAACCCGGCTTGCCGCGCAGACTCGCCGATGCGCCCGTGAAGATCACCGTGCCCCTGCCGAGCGGCGCGAGACGCCGCGCAGCTTCGCGTCCGACCAGGAATCCGCCGATCGGCCCAGAGCGCAAGAAGTCCTGCATCTGCGCTTCCGTCAGGTCGCGAAACGGCACATGCCGGTTATTGCCGACGTTGTAGACGACGAGCGAAGGTACGTCGATATCGTCGGGTGGAGACATCGCCTTGTCGAACAGACGCATGATGTCGGCTTCGGACGTGCCGTCCATCGCAAACGATTCAGCCGATCCGCCGCGCGACACAATGCCGTCCGTCACCGTATCGAGTTTCGCCTGCGTGCGCCCCGCGACATACACGTGATAGCCGTTTGCGGCGATCTTCCTGCACAGCGCCGCACCGAGACCGGGTTCGGCGCCGACGCCGATCACCATTGCGCTCTTATGCTTCATCGCCTGCCTCCGTTGTCCGTTCGCGATTATAGGCAGCGGTAGCAGGAAGTTGCCGGTGAACTGCAAGTCGAAGGGCGACCGCTTTACGGCTCGGGATTGTCGAGATCCGACTGCACGATCGTTTCGCCGTGACGATGCGCGGCTTCGCGTGCCTGATCGCCGTCGGTGTACGGGCCGATGTCGGGCGCGCCAGTGAACGGAAACAGCAGACGGCCATCCGTCTTGCGCACGACCTTTAGCTGTCCCATATACGAACCCTCCGTCGTGCGGCGGTAGGTTGCGTAGATCTGATAGTCGTTCTGCGACTCGGGTTTCGAGGCCACAGCATTGCGCACTTTCGGGAAAATCATCCGTGGCCTTGTCATCTTGCAACTCCCGTGCTGTGCATGCCGGACCCGGCGTTTTTGCCGACATGCAGATTGAAATGGCGCATCCGCTCGCGCATCGAACGCGGACGAATGCGGTGGACGGCGAACGTCAATGGACGTTGCCTTCGCCCGTGTTGCGCTTCGTGGCGGGCTTGCCGTTGCTGTGCGTGCCGTGCGCGCCCTGGAGGCTGCGCGTGCGGCCCGTGTCCGGAATGCCGGGGTCCGATGCCGCCGCGCCGGACATGCCGGGCGCCGACGACTGGCGCGGCTGCGGCGTTTTGAGTTCGCCCGATGTCGCGCCGGGCGCCGCCGTGTCGCTCTGCGTAGCGGGATGCCAGCCCGTCTGCCCATAGCCGACGCCCGCTGCGGCGGCAAAAATTGCCGCCGTCGCGCTGCGCGCGATCGAAACCGTGTTCACAAGAGGCTCCTGGATTCACCGTGCCAGACAACCTTTCAGCAAGCGACGTACCGCTTTTCTCCGGACACTTCATGCAGGCGCGAAACGCAAACGCCAAGCGGGTTCAATCGTTGTGCTCACGAAGAAGAAGGCTGCGGGAACGGCGCATGCTCGTTTCGATATACGTCGTACGTCGCCCGCGATTCGTCGCGGCGCAACGTCATGCGCCCTGGAAAGGAGATCGACATGCCACTGAAGCGAGGCACATCGAAGCAAACCATCGGTCACAACATCAAGACCGAAAAGAAGGCAGGCAAATCGCAGAAGCAGTCCGTCGCGATCGCGTTGAATCAGGCGCGCAAGTCAGGCGCGAAGATTCCGAAGAAGCATCATCAATAGCGGCTGCAAGCGACGCGGGCCGTATGCCGGACGCCGCCCGTTCCGACAGCGACGCACGTAACGAACGTCAAGGAACGCACGTCAAGGCCCGCGTTTTCCCAGCGCGTACAAGTCAGTGCTCGCGCTCCTCGTCGTATTCCCGGCGCACGCCCTTCGGCAACCAGGGCTCCTTGCGCTTGCACCACAGTTCATACGCGGGCTCGAACAACCCCGGCTGATCGAACGCGCCGATCGGCACGGCGATCTCGTCGCGGTTCGTGTAGACCATGAACGCCACCGACCCGCACAGAGGGCAGAAGTGACGCCTGCCATGCTCCGAGCTTCGCCATTCGCGCGTGTTGCCCGACAGCGTGACTTCGTCGCGATTGAAAATCGCGTACGAACCGAATGCCGATCCGTGCACGCGCCGACACGTCATGCAGTGACACATTCCCACGCGACCCGGCGCACCGCGCGCGCGAAAACGCACCGCGCCGCACGCGCATCCGCCTTCATAAGCTGTTTGCTGGTTCATCGCTTTCCTCCACAAGACTGAGCCTGATTGACACGCAGGGAACGTACCAATACCGGCGCCGCAAAATCCGGCGCGATCATATGAATGCAACGCCTATACTTCTTTGATAACGGTCGGCCTGCCAATTGCAGACACTGCAGACACGCGGGGAACGTTGCACACCACACTTGATCGACACCATGAGCGACGGCATCGAAAGCGCCCGCCGGGCGGGCGTATTGCGCACCGACGACCTGAAAGACCGACCGGCCCGCACGCCGGATCACGCAGCCGAAGTCCACACCCTCGTCACCGTAGCCGGCGCGCAAACGGGCCGCCGCGACACCTTGCTGCAAGCCATCGCCGATGCGGCGCTCACCGCCTGCCGTGCGGGCAGCGCAGGCATCAGCCTGCTCGAAACCAGCGCAAAAGGCAACGCCGTGTTCCGCTGGCGCGCGGTCGCCGGTGCGTGCGCGGGGTTCGAAGGCAAAACGACCGCGTGGGCCGAATGTCCGTGCGGCATGACGCTCGAACTCGGCGCGCCGCAACTGTTCGTCGAGCCGCACACGTTCTTCAAGAGTTTGCGCGATGCAGGCGCCGTCATGACGGAAGGCATCATCACGCCTATTCCGATCCGCGGCCAGGACTCGAAGCAGCTGGGCGCGATCTGGGTCGCGTCGCACGACGAGCATCGCTTCGATCGCGAAGACGTGCGCCTGCTCGGCAATCTCGCCGTGCTCGCAGGCGCCGCGCTCACGCTGCTCGACGCGCAACAGGCCGCCGAAGCGGAAGCGGCCGCCGCGCAACAGGCGCGGCGCGCGCTGGAAGACGCGGCACACCGGCGCGACGAATTCATCGCGATGCTCGGGCATGAACTGCGCAATCCGATGGCGCCCATCGACAGTTCGATCGCCGCGCTCAAGCTGCTTTGCGCAGGCGAAGACCAGGCCACCGACGTGCTCGCCATCGCGCAACGGCAGATGCGCCAGTTGCGCACGCTCGTCGACGATCTGCTCGATGCCGCGCGTCTGCGGCACGGCAAGCTCGCAATCAAGTACAGCCGCACTTCGCTGAACGAGATCGTCTACGACGCGATTACCGCGCTCAAGCATCACATCGACGCGCGCAAGCATCGGCTCGAAATCGAGGGGCTCGATCTGCCCGTTTACGTGCGCGCCGATCATGTGCGCCTGAGCCAGGTGGTCGGCAATCTGCTGTCGAACGCGGCGAAGTACACGCCCGTCGGCGGCACGCTGAAGCTGCGCGTGCGGCTGGACGCCGGCGGCGAGACGGACGACGCGGAGCCTGGCGGCATGGTGTCGATCGTCATCGAGGACAACGGCGTCGGCATGAGCCGCGAAGCACTCGACCACGTATTCGAGCTGTTCGCGCAGTCGCAGGCCAACATGCACCGCTCGGAAGGCGGACTCGGCATCGGCCTCGCGGTCGCGAAGCGGCTCATCGAACTGCACGACGGCACGATTGCGCTCGACAGCCAGGGCGTCGGTCACGGCACGCGCGTCACGCTGCAACTGCCGATACTCGATTGCGAGCCGCGGAGCGCACACGATCCGGTGACCGCAATCAGCGCCGCGCCGAGCCGCATCATGCTCGTCGACGACAACGTCGACGCGCTGGACGCGCTGCATCTGCTGCTGGAACTGGAAGGTCATCAGGTGATCGTCGCGCGTAGCGGACGCGACGCCGTGAAGCTCGCGGCGAAAGAGTTACCGGAAGTCGGCATCATCGATATCGGCATGCCGGAAATGGATGGCTTCGAAGTAGCGCGCACGATCCGATCGAACGAGGCGCTCACGCACATGTTCCTGATCGCATTGACTGGCTACTCATCGGAATCCGACAAGTCGCGCGCGCTCGCCGCCGGCTTCGACTATCACCTGACGAAGCCCGTTTCGATGGAACGGCTCGCCGATGTGCTCTCGCATCGCGACGGCCGCAACATCGCCGGTCTTGTCTGATGTAAGCAGGCGCGCGCTAAAGGTGAGCCGTGCGATGCGCTGCGATGTCACTTTTCCTGGCTCCCGCAAAGCCTCACCATTGAGCGCGCTCCGCGCCTCGCCAGCTTTTTGAGCCTGCCCGCGGAGCCTTATCCAGCAAGGGTCTGCGGCGGCCGGCGGTGCGCCTCCTCGACGCTTTCCGCTCACTCCCGCAGGTTCTCACCTTTAGCCTGTGCTGCCTGTGTTCTTGCCGGCTTCCATTCGCATACCCAGGTATACGCCGCCATGCATTTACGTTTGGGCGTCGTGCTAAATCGTTGATTTACCGGGCTTCTGCATTCGCCGATGATGTCTTCTGTCAACTGCATCCATCTTCTGCCGGAGTTCATCATGTCCATGCAAGCCCTCGTTCTCAGCCAGTACAAAGGTCCGCTCGAACCGACGACGCTGCCCATTCCCGAGCCCGCGCGCGGCGAAGTGCTCGTACAGATCAAGGCCAGCGGCCTTAATCCGCTCGACACGAAGATTCGTGCAGGGAACGCGGCGCACGCGCGTCATCCGCTGCCGCTCGTGCTCGGCATCGATCTCGCGGGCGTGGTCGTCGCGGTCGGTGCGGACGTGACGCGCTTCAAGGCCGGCGACGAGGTGTATGGGATGACGGGCGGCGTCGGCGGTATTCAGGGTTCGCTCGCGCAATATGCTTCCGTCGACGCTCAACTGCTCGCGCACAAGCCGTCGAATCTGTCGATGCGCGAAGCCGCCGCGCTGCCGCTCGCGTTCATCACGTCGTATGCGGGAATCGTCGACCGCGCGCGTCTGCAGGCCGGTCAAACCGTGCTCGTGCAAGGCGGCGCGGGCGGCGTCGGGCATGTGTCGGTGCAGCTGGCTCGCGCGCTCGGCGCGCAGGTCTTCGCGACGGCAAGCGCGCGCGATCAGGATCTCGTCGCGCGCTTCGGCGCGACGCCGATCGATTACGCGGCGCGCACCGTCGAACAGTACGTTTTCGAACAGACAGCAGGCGATGGTTTCGATCTCGTCGTCGATACGGTTGGCGGGGCGACGCTCGATGCGTCATTCGCCGCCGTCAAACATTTCGGTCACGTCGTGAGCGCGCTCGGCTGGGGTACGCACGCGCTCGCGCCGCTGTCGTTTCGCGAGGCCACGTATTCCGGTGTGTTTACGCTGCATCCACTGCTCACCGGCAAGCATCGCGCGCATCACGGCGAGATGCTGGCCGAGGCGACGCGTCTTGCCGAGCAAGGCAAGCTGACGCCGCATCTCGATCCGCGCCGCTTCGATCTCGCTTCGGCCGAACGTGCGTACGACGCGATCACGGAACGCACCGCACGGGGCAAGATCGTCGTCGAGATCGATTGATGAAGCTGTATTGGCTCACACGTTAGCGAGGCGCTCGATCACCACATCGAGCAAGGCACGCAGACGTGCGAGACGTTTCAGGTCGCGGTGGTAGCCGAGCCATACGTCGCGGCCGGGCGGCGTTTCGCCGAGATCGATGCGCCGCAGTCCCGGCGTGTTGTCGCCGAGCGGGCACGGCAGCACCGCGAAACCGCCGCCTTCCGCGCACATGCGCGCCTGCACGCCGCGGTTGTTGCTGGCGTACGCAATGTGCGCGTTCGGCAGCATGTGCCGGATCCACGCGACGTCGGGCAGTTCGCCGAACGCGCTATCCATCGTGATCAGCGACTGGCCCGCGCCGTCGCCGCGCACGGGCGCGACGAGATCGATGCGTCCGTACAGCGCGTAATCCATGTGCATCAGCTTGCGCTGGATGACGTCCGACTCGTCGAACGGCGTGATGCGAAACACCAGATCGGCTTCGCGGCGCGCGAGGTTGTAGCGCCGCGAATCGGTAATCAGCTCGATCGACATCTGCGGATGACGCGCGAGAAACCCGGCGAACACGGGCGTCAGCACATGGATGCCGTACCAGTCCGACGACGACACGCGCAAGCTGCCCGACAATTGCTGCTCGCTGCCCGCAAGCGAACGCATGAACGCGTGCGCTTCTTCTTCCATGCGCTCGGCGTAGATCAACACGGCGTGACCTTCGTCGGTGAGCACGAAGCCTTCGGCCGTGCGCTGAAAGAGCGTGTGACCGAGGGCTTCTTCGAGCGCGCGCAGCCGCCTGCCCATCGTCGGCTGGGTCTGGCCGAGTTGGCGCGCAGCCGCGCCCAGCGTGCCGCAGCGGGCGATCGCGAGGAAGATGCGCACGTCGCTCCAGTCCAGGTTCGAATCGTTCATTGACGCCTTCCGCTGCATGCGATGGATCGCGTTGTTGCGATTATGAACGGCGTCGGCGGGCTTGCGGTGATCGTCGCGTCCGATCCGTTCGCACGGTTGCGTTGCAAAGGTGAGAGCTTTCGGGAGGCAGTTGTACTGGCATTCGACGCCCCGTAAACGCTCACCTTTGATGCATGCGCGATTCACCCCGATAACGTCGAACGTATCGCGCGCGCCATTTAGATGCCTGTTTTCAGGGGTTTTTATGCTTCAGGTGATGCAAGGATTGCCTCGATGCTTCACCGTAAACACAACTCCCGAAAAGCCTCACCATTCTGGTTCGAAAGCAAAAGTGGACCGTTCAGTGAGTTGCGTTCAGAACTTGAACTTCACCTGAAAGCCGAGTGTGAACGGCAGATTATCGGAAGGAATGGGCGGAACGACGATGATGTTCGCACCGACGCGCTTGTATTCGAGCATCACGATGGGTGCCACGACGGGGCCGATCGTGTGATCGTGGCCGAGCCCCCAGTTGCCGTAGTTATAGCCGGAGATGATGCCGCCGATCACCGCGAGGCGAATGAAGCCATAGTGCACGAACTCCGGCGCCCACACGCCGCCGCCGTACCACGACGGACGACGCAACGAATTGCGGAAACCGCCCGCCGTCAACGCCCATTGCCCGTTGAGCCAGCATTCGACGCCAAGGCCGGGATTGAACGGCTCGAAGTGGGTATCCGGGTCGGGATTGATGTGATACGAGCCGATCATCGCATCGGCCCAGATGCCGCCGCTGCACCAGTCGGCGGCCTGCGCGCCCGACGCTACCAGCCAACCGATGCTTGCTACACAACCTGCCACGCATGCACGACGAATCTTGTTCTTGATCTTCCCAAACGGCATGTGCTCTCCGCAACCGGTCGCGTGCCGGCATCTGAATGTCGCGATTAGTGTCGAATTGCTCTCCAGTCGCGCACTGTACCCCACAAACCCTACACCGAAATGGAGTGTGCGCTCGGGACGACAACGCGCCTGCAGACGGCAACGATAGCGAACGAACGATTGCATCCTGGTGAACGCGCCGTGCGCGCGTCCACCGTTTGAATGAGCGTGAATTACAGGCCCAGTTCCGACAGCCCGGGATGATCGTCCGGACGACGGCCCAGCGGCCAGCGATACAGACGCTCTTCTTCGCGGATCGGTTTGTCATTGATGCTCGCATGGCGATACGCCATCAAGCCGTTTTCGTCGAACTCCCAGTTCTCGTTGCCGTACGAACGGAACCAGTTGCCCGAATCGTCGCGCCACTCATAAGCAAAGCGCACGGCGATACGGTTGTCGGTGAACGCCCACAGTTCCTTGATCAGCCGATAGTCCAGTTCCCTCGCCCATTTGCGCTGCAGGAACGTGACGATTTCAGCGCGGCCCACCGGGAACTCCGAGCGGTTGCGCCATTTGCTGTCCGGCGTATACGCAAGCGACACGCGCTCGGGCTCGCGCGTGTTCCATGCATCTTCGGCGGCACGCACTTTCTGGATGGCCGTCTCGCGCGTGAACGGCGGGACGGGTGGACGTCTTTCGATATCGGCCATGATGATTCCTCGTTGAACTGCGTCAGGTGGACGCTCGCCGGTTGGACGAGCGGGAGCTTGCACTTGCGGAATCGAGCAGCGGGCCGGCAGCGGCGCGCGCATCGAGTGCGGCATCGGCATCGCCGCTGACGAGCGCGACACCGATCGCGCCGTCGATCAGAATCAGCCACTGGCGCGACAGCCGCGCCGCGCGCCTGCTGTCTTCGCCCGTCGCCGCGACGTATTCGTCGCATTGCACGCGCACGAATTCGAGCAGCCGTTCCTTGTGTTCGCGCGCGACGACGCGGATGGGATCGTCGGGCGAAGCGATCTCACCCGCTGCGTTGAGAAACGCGCAGCCATGAAAGTCGTCCGATACGAACCACTCGCGCAACACGTCGAACATCGCGAGCAGACGCGCGCGCGGATTCTTGCCCCGGCGCAGCGTCCCTTCGATGAACCACTTCATCCAGCGTTCGTCGCGGCGCTCGAGCGCGGCCGCGACCAGCGCATCTTTCGATTCGAAATGCGTGTAGAAGCTTTTGCGCGCGGTGCCCGACTGCCGGACGATCGCATCGACGCCCGTCGCGTGGATGCCGCCCGCGTAGATCAGTGCTTCCGCCGCGTCGAGCAGGCGCTCGCGCGCGCTGCCTGCCGTGTCTTGTGTATCGTCGGGAGTAGCCATGACCGAAGGGTAGAACGATCATTCTCCTTCGTCAAGTATGGGCTCGCTTCGCATTACCTGCCGGTTTGGCGCGGCATGCATTATCGTGTCGGAGGATTGTTTAAAAGGTGAGTGTCATGAGCATTGTTTTTCGCCGTGCCGTGTCTGCCGTCGCGATCGTCGCGGCCCTGGGCGCATGCACGCCGCTGCAGGTCGTCACGCACACGGTCACGCAGACGGAAGCGCGCGTGCCCGTCGGTCAGTACAAGCTCGATCCGCATCACACCAGCGTCACATTCAACGTCGATCACTTCAAATACACGCGCTTCACGATGCGCTTCGACCGCGTGGCAGGTGAGATCGACTGGAAGGAAGGCGGGCTGGACAAGAGCCAGGTGACGGTGACGATCGACGCGGCGAGCATCGACACGAATGTTCCGCAACTGGACAGCATGGTGAAGGGCACGGATATGCTCGATGCGGAGCGCAATCCGCAGATCCGGTTCGTCAGCACGCGCTTCGAGCGCACGGGCGACGCGCGCGGCAAGCTGACGGGCGATCTGACGATACGCGGCGTGACGCTGCCGGTCACGCTCGATGTCACGTTCAACGGCTACGGCCGCGATCCGCTGACGAAAGCCGATACGCTCGGTTTTTCCGCGGACGGCCAGTTCAGCCGATCGAAGTTCGGTCTGACAACGTGGTATCCCGCTGTGGGCGACGACATCCACGTCATCATTCAGACAGAGGCGGCGAAGCCGCCTGCGGGTTGAATCCGCTTTTACCGAGCCGTCAGACGGTCCAGTCGAGAATCACTTTGCCGCTTTCGCCCGACAGCATCGTGGCAAAGGCTTTTTCGTAATCGTCGACGGCAAATCGGTGCGTGAGAATCGGCGAAAGATCGAGGCCGCTTTGCAGCATCGCGACCATCTTGTACCAGGTCTCGAACATCTCGCGGCCATAAATGCCCTTGATTTCGAGGCCTTTGAAGATAACCTGCGTCCAGTCGATCGCCGTTTGCGCAGGCGGAATGCCGAGCAGCGCGACCTTGCCGCCGTGGTTCATCGCTTCGAGCATCGACGTGAACGCACTCGGCACGCCGGACATTTCAAGGCCCACGTCGAAGCCTTCCGTCATGTGCAGATCGCTCATCACGTCGCGCAGCGATTCGCGCGACACATTCACCGCGCGCGTCGCGCCCATCTTCCGCGCGAGTTCGAGCCGGTAATCGTTGACGTCGGTGATCACGACGTTGCGCGCGCCGACGTGCTTCGCGATCGCCACGGCCATCATGCCGATCGGTCCTGCGCCCGTAATCAGCACATCTTCGCCGACAAGATCGAACGACAGCGCCGTGTGCGTCGCGTTGCCGAACGGGTCGAAGATCGCGGCGAGATCGTCGGAGATTTCAGGCGGAATCTTGAACGCGTTGAACGCCGGAATCACGAGATATTCGGCGAACGCGCCCTCGCGATTCACGCCCACGCCGACCGTGTTGCGGCACAAATGCCGGCGACCTGCGCGACAGTTGCGACAGAAGCCGCACGTGATGTGCCCTTCGCCCGATACGCGATCGCCGATCGAAAAGCCGCGCACTTCCTGGCCCATTTCGACGATTTCGCCTACGTATTCATGGCCGACATGCATCGGCACGGGAATCGTTTTCTGTGCCCAGTCGTCCCACTTCCAGATATGAATATCGGTGCCGCAGATTGCCGTGCGCGTGATGCGGATCATCACGTCGTTATGACCCACCTCGGGCTTCTTCACACGCGTTAGCGTGAGACCCGGTGCGCGTTCGAGTTTTGCCAGTGCTTTCATTGATGTCGATGCCTTGTTTCAGATCACGCCAAGCGAACGGCCGACGCGCGCGAACGCGTCGACGGCCCGATCGATCTGTTCCGCCGTGTGCGCGGCGCTCATCTGCGTGCGAATGCGCGCGCGGCCTTTCGGCACGACGGGATACGAGAAGCCGATCACATACACGCCTTCGTTCAGCAGCGCGTCCGCCATGTTGGAGGCGAGTTGCGCATCGCCGAGCATCACGGGAATGATGGGATGTTCGCCGGGCACGAGCGTGAAGCCGTGCGCGCTCATCGCCTGACGGAAGCGCGCACCGTTTGCGCGCACGCGTTCGCGCAGTTGCTTACCTTCGTCGCTCGCGAGCAGTTCGAGCACCGTCAGCGACGCGGCCGCGATGCTCGGCGTCAGCGTGTTCGAGAAAAGATACGGACGTGAGCGCTGCCGCAACAGATCGACGATTTCCTGACGTGCCGCGACGTAGCCGCCCGATGCACCGCCAAGCGCTTTGCCCAGCGTGCCCGTGATGATGTCGACGCGATCGAGCACGCCGCAATGTTCGGGCGTGCCCCGTCCGTGTTCGCCGATGAAGCCGACCGCGTGCGAATCGTCGACCATCACGAGCGCGCCGTAGCGGTCTGCGAGATCGCAGATGCCCGCGAGGTTGGCGATGATGCCGTCCATCGAAAACACGCCGTCCGTCGCGATCAGCTTAAAGCGCGCGCCCGCTGCATCGGCTTCGCGCAGCTTCGCTTCGAGATCGGCGAGGTCGTTGTTCTTGTAGCGGTAACGCTTCGCTTTCGACAGCCGCACGCCGTCGATGATGCTCGCGTGATTCAGCTCATCGCTGATGATCGCGTCGTTGTCGTCGAGCAGCGTTTCGAACAGGCCGCCGTTTGCGTCGAAGCAACTCGAATAGAGAATGCAATCGTCCGTTTTCAGGAACGCGGACAGCGCACGCTCGAGTTCCTTGTGCACGGTCTGCGTGCCGCAGATGAAACGCACCGAGGCCATGCCGAAGCCGTCCTTGTCGAGCCCGTCTTTTGCCGCGGCTATCAGGCGCGCATCGTTCGCGAGCCCGAGATAATTGTTCGCACAGAAGTTCAGCACATCTGCGCCGCTCTCGAGTTGAATATCGGACGATTGCTGACTTGCGATCACGCGTTCGGTCTTATAAAAACCATCGGCGCGAATCTGGTCGAGCGTGCTGCGCAGATGCGCGAGGAAGGGATCACGCATGAAAACGGCTCCTTGAATGGCTGGCTTCGCGCCGCACCATGCGGCGCGGCGGCCTGTTATAGTCGGCTGTCAGTTTTATCGGATATTTTCGATTTTTCGAACTAAAGTTCGATATGTCGAACAACTCTAATCGATAGGTCAGGAAATGGCAAGTTCGGGAATGCGCAAGGGTTCGTCGGCTGCGGCGACGACGGCGGCGCAGTCTGTTTCGGTGCCGCCGCGCGTCGGCGAGCAGATTCAGCGCTTGCGCAGTGAACGCAAGATGACGCTCGACGATTTGTCGCGCGCAGCGGGTGTGTCGAAATCGATGCTGTCGGAAATCGAGCGCGACAAGGCGAATCCAACGATCGCCGTCGCGTGGCGGCTCACGAACGCGCTAGGTGTAAGCCTCGATTCACTGTTTGCGCCTCAGAAAGCGCCGGATCCGATTGCGGTTTCCGGTCCGCATGAGATTCCGACGCTGAGCGGTCACGAAGCGCGATATCAGTTGCGGGTTTGGGGGCCGATCGAGCTGGCCGGGAAGTTCGAATGGTACGAATTGACGTTGCAGCCGGGCGGCGCATTGGTTTCAAATGCGCATGAACCTGGGACGCGCGAACATCTGACGGTGTTGCACGGCACCATCGATATCGAAGCGGCTGGTACGACCAAACGGCTCAAAGCCGCCGACACCGCGCGTTACGTCGCCGACGAGCCGCACGCGATACGTAATGCCGGCAAAGGCGAGGCGAAAGCATTGCTGGTCGTGATTCACGGCTAGGCGGAATCATGATTCTTCGGGTCATCTCGGTTGCAGCCGATACTGTATGTTTGTACAGTATACGCAGTCCGATGGAGCCGAAGAATGAACAATCTGAACAACGAACAGGATCTGGCTGCGCTGCGCTTCAAGTCTGCGGCGCGTGACCTCGAACACATCGTCCGGCACATTGCAGCGCGGTACATCGTGCAGCAGGTGCCGCTCACATGGCGCCTTCTGCACGCGATCGAAGCGGAAGCGCTCGCCGATCTTGGCTTTGCCAGCCGACACGATCCTTTCATGCTCGGGTTGTTTCAACGGCCCGGCGACTTTCAGTTCCCAGAGACCGACGACGCGGTCGACTTCAGCCGGTCGAATGCGTTGCCGGCTGTATTTGCGTTTGCAGTTGCCGCCTATGACGACGCGGAGAAAGCGAAAGCCGGTGCAACGAAGCGGCGCATTGGCGATCGCGATCATGCGACTGGTCGTGCCTGGGGCGGGTAGTCCGCACCGGCGGTGAGAGTTTATGCGCGTAAAGTCGACGCCGCGCCCCGCGAGTCGACTGATTACAATGGTTTGCGCGCAACTAACGGAAAGATAGACTATGACTTCCAACGATCCGCTTGGCTCTGCTGGTCCGTCTCCCGCTGGCGCGGAAGCTGATCTATTTGATCGTGAACGTCAGGACTGGCTTGCCGATCCGCGCACTGCCTTCGATGCATGGCTCGCTGGACAGAACTTCCGCAACTCGTCTGCTGAAGTCTATCGGGCGCAATGGGGCCTTTTTCTCGAGTGGCTACAGGCGCGTCACAAGAATCTCGTGACCGTCGACATGCGCTCCATCGCAGACTTCGTCGCAGGCTTGTCGATACGAAAGCCGCAGCGTGCACGCTATTTGCGATTGATCGAGCGCGTGCTCGACCATGTCCGCGAAATAGAACTGGCGTCGACCAATCCCGCGCGATTCATTGCTCAGGATGGCGAAGCAGAATGGCGAAACGCGCGCGACAACGAGCCAACGGGATTTCTCAGCATCGCGGAACGTTCCGCATTGATCGCCTATCTTTTCTCGCCCGTCACGGATCTCACAGCGGCGCAACGCTGGCGCGAGCGCCGCGACCGGGCGTTGATTGCTGTATTTCTCGGTGGAGGTATCAAGACGGGGGAAGCTCGGGTGCTTTCGGTTAATTGCGTGACGCCGGGTTCGCCGTGGGTGGTGATCGAAGCGACGAATCCTTTGTTCACGCGCAGAACGCGGCTCGCGCCGTTCGCCGTGTCTGTGCTCGATGCGTGGCTCGATGAGCGCAAACAGGCCGAACTGCCTGGCGAGCTGGTTTTTCCCGCGTCACCTTCAGGACGCCCGATGCACAAGGCGACGATGCTCCGAGCCGTCGATGCGCTGGTCGATGCCGCGGGGATCGGCCAGTCACGCGAAGCACGCGCGAGCCCGCATACGTTGCGCAATTCATTCGCAGCCGATCTGTTCGAAAGTGGCGTAGAAGCGGATGTCGTCGGACAGTGGCTTGGGTTCGCGCAAGCAGTTTCCGCGAATCGATTGCACCGCGCGTGGAAAACATGGCGTGAACAGGAAAAATTCGAGCACGAGATGGGGCTCGGTGAGATAGAGGCACTGTCCGAAGATCACCAAGGCGCGCGGGACGACGGTTAGCGGGCTCCCGTAAACCTTCACCTCAGTGATCCCGTAAACGCTCACCTCGAGCGTTTACGGAAATTGAAACGTCTTTCTCGATCAAGACGATGTCGATGATTGCGCGGTCGACATGAAGCGCGTCACGGCCGCCAGCCGGGAGTTGCCCGTTCCGGACGTGTGCTCGCATTCCGGACACAGCAATTCGTAGTGGTGATCCATCTGAGAGAGTTCCGGCTCACCCTCAATGCATTTTGGACACTGCGCCGGCAGGGAAACGTGCCCATCGACAGCGGTGCCGACCGATTCCAGTTCCTCCTCACTCAATCTTCCGGCATTCGCCAGTTGGCAGAGCAACTGCGCAACGGCGGGATCGATACCTTGTTGCGCCCGCAGCGCGGTCATCTGGCGTGTGAGGAGATCGAGTTCATCGGACTGCTCGCGCAATTGCGCATCGAGTCTGTCGCCGCGCGCCTTCGCGGCGGCCAGTTGCTGGATGAAATCGAATTCTTTTCGGCTCGCATCGCGTACACCTGACTGATACGTCGCCGCCATCGCGCGTAACGAATCCAGCTCGACAAGCATCGGTTTTACGCGACGCTCGGCTTCCGCCACGGCATCCTTGATTTGCTGCGCGTAGTGTTCGGCATTCGCCCGCATCTCGCCGTGTAATGCATCGAGCCGGTCGCGCAAACCTGCATTCGTCGATTGTTCCGCGTCCAGCCGCTTGCGCAACGATTCATTCTCGGCTTCCAGCCTGCGAGCGTTTGTCTTCAAGCCCTGTTGGCTCGCCGATTCGCTGGTGTTCGCAGAAGCAAGCTGAGTCTCAAGAATGCGGACGCGTTCCCAGGCGGCATCGGCGCGAGCTTCGCTACGCTGTATCGCCTCTTCAGAAATTTCCTTACGAATCTGGCCTTCTTGGGAGTCGCGTGCAGCGGCGGCACGCAGGGCTTGGATTTCCTGTCGCTCTTCTTCGAGCGATTCGCGCGCTTGTGTCAGGGCGTCTTCGAAGAGTGCGCCGAGCAATTCACCTGCACGCTCTTCCAGCGCTTTCGGAATCGTACCGACACCCACCCGTACACGAGACGCAGACCGAATGCGCTCCCAGAAACTGTCGATGTCTTTTGGGATGTCGCTCGCGCTGCCTGTTTGGGTGAGGTCCCGCACAGCAGCCATCGATGGCCGTATGCCGAGATCAAAGAACAGACGCTTGCAGGCGTGCAGCGACAATTCCTGACGGCGCGCGCCACTCGCGCGTAAGGCATCGAGTTCTTTTCGGATGGCTTGGCGTTCTTCGTCCAGATTCATTCTTGCCTCAGATCCACGTGAATTCGAAGAATCATAACAATTTACGTAGTATCCGATACGTTTTTTGAATTTGCATGAGTCCTTCCTAGGAATTCGCTGCCAAGTCCGCTGAATGGGTCTCGAAGGTGTCGGTGTGTCGAATGAAGCGTGAAACAAATCGAAGAATCGCTACTAAGCTATTGTTAATCAAAAGATTTATCTGGGCCACCATTGTTTTGGCACTGTTTCACGCTTGCGCTGAACGAGGGTGAGCGGGTTTTTTGTTTTTTCTGTGTACTCGCGGGGCTCTTTGTAGAGAGTAATAAAAGTAAACACCTTTGAACCTTAGTTAAAGACGTTAACGCCTGGCGAAACCCTTGCTGGATAAGGCTTTGCGGTCGATCAGGTGAAGCTTTTCGGGAAAGATGGTGAGCTTTGACGGGACGTTGCAGTGATGGGGTTCGGGGATGTCGGTGAGCAAGGTCGGGAAACATCGTGAGTGGCTTCGGGAACGTCGAGTTAACGAGTGACGATCTTAGGTGAGCATTTTCGGGAGGTGATGACGCTTTGTGGCCTGTATGCGTTGACCAGGCAGTTTTGGGACGGGTTAACACGAGGTGAGTGGGTTCGGGACGGGTGATCGATTGGGTTTTCAGCCATTTTGGACCGCCTGCGAAGCTCTGGGTGAGCCATCACGGGAGAAAAATGGATCCTGAGGTGAGGTTTTTCGGGGCCATGAGGCTTGCGAGCGCCAATTATCCGCACGAATTCGTTAAAGGTGAGGTTTTGCGGGAGGCAATTGACATCGTCGGAAGCACCTGGGATCCGCTTTTCGACTTTAACGTGTCTAAGGTGAGCGGATTCGGGAGTCTGCGCGGTACGCATATCCTGGGCCAGAATCGGTCGTGAAAAACCTAAAGGTGAGATTCTGCGGGAGCGCAGAGATACGTATTTTGCGCGAAAGGTGAGGAAATACAGGACAAATTCGAGCAGAGGTGGCCGCAATATCTATAGCGGAAGCGGCTGTTGCAATCGATCCGTTCACATACGATGACGCGAAAGGTGAATATTTTCGGGACTCTGCATCGCACGGAATTTACGCACTGCTTCGAGCAAAACCCGATGCAAGGTGAGCCTATTCGGGATTCCTGGTGTTGTGCCTGGTTGACCACCATTTCTGGCGGTGTCTGCTAAGTCCTTATTTTTATGTGGTTTTCATCGATTTCAATCGAAAGGTGAGGATTTGCGGGATCAGGCTTCCAAACGAATTGTGAAGCAAAGGTGAGGAGATACGGGACAAAATTGCCACGTTAAATTTTCTCTGCAGGCGGGAAGTCGCGACAGCGTTCGTTTCGCGGAATGGCTTAGGTGAGGATATTCGGGGGAGGCCGGTGCAGTCCTGCGAAGCGATCACCGAATGAGCCGCTGCGCCCGGAGTGCTTTCCGCTTTTCCTGTGATGCCGACTGACGGATCCCGCGTTTTCGACCCGCAGAATAGCTAGCGAAGTAGGTAGCGAAGGTGCGGGCGAGTGGCTGCCGTCCCTGGAACTCCCGTCGGCAGCCGCGATCGCTGCTCGTGAACGTTGCTGTACATGGTCTCGACGCAAACACGTCGAGAAGATCCAGGATTTGCTGACGCATAAATCCAGACGGCAAAATCTCGTCGCACATTTGCGACGGACCCGTAGGTGAGCATTTTCGGGAAGCGAGGCGTCGGCTTCCGATGTAGGCCATTTCAGACGATCCAAGCCAGGCTCACGACCATCAAGGGATCGCGGAAACGCTTGTTCCGCCGATAGGTGAGCGTTTTCGGGATTTGCTCCTGGTGAGGCGCTGATCGCAGCCGGATTTCACCCAAAGTAGGTGAGACAGACGCTATAGACGCGCATCACCGCAGCCGGTATCCTTTCGCAAAATCTCTTCTCGACTCGACGCATGGCCACGAAGCGCGCGAAAAAAACCGATGTGGTGAGCCCAAGCTCCGCCGAATTGCGCAAAGCCGTCGAGGCGATCGCCATTCAGCCCAAGAGCGGCAAGATCACGCTGCTCACCCGCAAACTGTTCAACGTCTTGCTGACGGTCGCGCAGCAGGCCGACGAAGCGGGTGACACGTACCGCGCCTTGCTATCCGACATCGTTGCCAATTCTGCATTCGATTCGAACGACACTGCCCTCGTCAAGGAGCACTTGCGTCGCATGGTCTCCGTGCAGGTCGAATGGAGTCAGGGGTCGTCGAGTCAGAAGCCCGGCCGCAAATGGGGCATCTCGACGCTGATCGCCGACGCCGAAATTCTTGAAGATCCGGCGACGCGCCGTGTCTGGGTCGAATTTTCGTTCGCACCCAAGATCAAGAAGAAGCTGCTCGATCCCGTGCAGTACGCGCGGTTGAGCCTGCAGTTTCAAAGCCAGCTGCGCAGCAGCGCAGGGCTGGCGTTATACGAAATCTGCGTGCGCTATCTGACCAACCCGAGTCATCTGACGATGCGCGAGGCATGGGAATGGTGGCGGCCCATCCTGTCGGGCACGCCCGACACGGAAGCCGGCGATGAAGCCAAGCGCGAGTACAAGTATTTCAAGCGCGACTATCTGCGTCCCGCAATTGCAGAAGTGAATGCCGTCACGAATATCTTCGTCGAACTGATCGAACATCGCGAAGGTCGCCGGGTGGCCGAAATCCAGTTCCGGGTGACCGAACGCAAGCAGCCGATGCTCGCGCTCGATGAGCATCCGAATGTATTCGACAGTACGCTCGTCGACCGGATGGTGAAGATCGGTATTCCGTTGAAGGAGGCGCAGACGCTCTACGCCGATAGCGAAGAAAACCGGATTCGTGCGGCCTTGCAAATGACGGAACAGCGGATGCGCAGCACGACGTTGCCGCCGGTGCGGAGCGCGCCTGCGCTCTTCAAGGATGCGCTCAAGAAGGGCTATGCGCCGCCCGTCGAGGCATTGCCTTCGACGCCTGCTGGCAAGGCGCTTGCCGGCGCACCCGCCGACGATGCGAAGGCGCGGCTGCTGGGCGAGTACATGGCGTATCGGCGTAAGGAAGCGCAGGCTCTGTACGAGGAACAGGGCGATGCGGAGCGCGATGTGGCGCGGCACTCATTCGAGGAAGATGAATTGCCGGGGCTCGGCGCACACATGCGCGATGATTGGCGTCGGCGTGGTCTCGAATCGAAGCTGACGGAAACCGCATTCTTCGATTGGCTCGCGCGCAAGACCTGGGGCGAGCCGACGGACGGCGATTTGCTCGCATTCACGCTGAGTCAATCGCGAGCCGCCTGATTCCGATGTAGCGCGCCGCGATCGGCGCGCTACCTTTCCTGCTTCCTACGACTGGTCGGACAGCATCTGCTCGATTTGCCGGAGAATGTCGTCGCGCTTGTCACGCGACAGTCCGCGCAGCTTGAGTTCGAGCCGGTCATCACCGTATGACTTCAGGTCACCCACCGACACACCGCCCAGCTTGATATCCAGTCGCTGTGCATAACGCTGGCGTCCTGCCGGCTTTGCGCTTTCCTGCGCCGTTGCCCTGCCCTTCACGATGTCCGCGACCTGACGCGTGCTCAAGTCGTCGGAGAGAATCTTGTTGATAAGACGCAGCGTGGAATCCGTGCCGCGGGCCGAGTGATATCGGCCGACCTGATACGCCATATTCGAGCCGAAGCGATCGGGTCGCGCGACCATTTCCTGCATTACCGTCTCGGGCAGTTTCGCAACGGAGAGCGCGACTGCGATGGTCGACTCATCAAGCCCGAGATGTTCGGCGAGTTCCTTCTGGCTCTGAAAGTGTTTCTCATCCAGAAAGCGGCGCCAGACGACTGCGTTATCGAACACGGTTTGCGAATCGCGCTGGACGTTGAGGTCATAGCCAAGCTTGTAGCTCTGAATCCCGATGGGCAGGTCGACGACGATCGCCTTCACCGTTTCCTTGTTGGCTTCCTTCAGCGCGCGAACGCGCCTGCCACCATCGCTGACGAAGTAGCTGCCCGGATTGTCGTAATCGGGAATGACGTGGATGGCCTGCTGCTGTCCTTGCTTCGCGAGATTGACCGCAAGCTCGGCAATCGAGGACTTCACATAGAAATACCGTGGATTGAACGGACTCGGTTTGATTGCCTTCAGCGAGAGCTCGATGATCTGTCCAGGGCGATAACCATGTTCGGCACGCCAGGTCCGATATTCAATCGACTCGTTCGCGGCATCAGCCGATTCGACTTCGCTGGGGACAGACGACGTTGCAACGGGATTCTTGAATGCGGCGATGTTTGCGTTCTTGGGCGCATTTTGCACCAGGCCATCGATCGCATTGAGCCGATCAAGCGCCGTACGCTTTTCGCTGCTTGTCGAATCGGGACGGGCCTGGAAGCCTTTGGCGAATTGGGACGGTTTCATTCAAGTACCTTTATGCGCATAAATTCAAGGGAGCAGGGCGGCGATCTCATCAGCGCATGCGCGAATCTCAAGACTGGCGAGTTTGGCGCCACGATCGTTCATCTGCAGGACCGTCTGACCAAGTGCCATTGCCTGTTTGTACGCCTCGCGCGTGGGAATCTGGGTGCGTAGAAGCGGGAAGCCGAGTTCTTCTAGCGCGCGCTTCAACTCGCGGGTCAGCATGCGCTTTTCTTCCGTCTTGTTGAGGAGAAAGACGGCACGGAGGTCTTCGTTCATGACCTGAGCCTGCTGAACCAGCTTGACCAAGCCAACGCTTGACCAATAGTCGGCGGGAGATGAGGACGTCGGGATAACCGCGACAGTTGCGGCGAGAAGGACAACACCCGAGACCTTCTCCGTAATGGACGGCGGGCAGTCGACGACGATCAGGTCGTAGTCGGCGACGAACTTCTTGATCTCGCGATGGATCTGCGCACCGGCTTCAGAGAGATTGACGACATGAAATGGAATGCCTGAGTCGCTATCCGATGCCGCGCTGGCCCAATGGATGAGTGTGTTTTGTCCGTCAGCGTCGACGACGAGAACGCGTTTGCCGCGCTCATGAAAAGCTGCGCCGAGGTGCATCGCAATTGTGCTCTTACCGACCCCGCCCTTCTGCTGTGTCACTGCGATGATTTCTGCTGCCAATGTTCACCTCCTTTTTTTGGACGCCGCTGAATTTTACCTTGGTGATTTTGTAATTCAAACATTTTTGGTCAGATGCAACAGTTATAGGCCGTTTGCACATGGCTTTATGCGCATAAAGAGGATGGTGTTGGGCGGAGGGCGAAGCGGGGAATGCAAAAGGCGGTTCCGCGCGCGGAAATATCGCCTCCGCATGGCGGCGCAAGTAGAAGTCAGGGGCACGCCAAGTGGAGCGGCGATTACTCAGCAATGAAGACACGACGGCTTGTAGCCGCTCGCGTGTGATGTAGAGTGGGTTTGTGCGCATAAAGTCCTCAGGCGCGGCCTCCCGTGCAGACGTGACGTCACACACATGCCCCTCGCGTGATGTCCGCCTTTATGCGCATAAACCTGGCCATACGAACGGTACCAAAGAGCAGGAGCGATGGACAGAGCACCTCGATGCCCTTAAGCACCCGACGCAGCAAACGACGGCCGCATCATCACCGCGTGAATCGCAAGCCAGACTCACAACCGCAGCACCGCCCTTACGCAGCCGCTAAAATCCGATCCACACTCTCACATCCGCGTACCGGCCATGATCACCATCTATCACAACCCGCGCTGCTCGAAGTCCCGCGGTGCATGCGAACTCATCAGCGATGTCTACAACCCGTCGAACGAACCTGTCGAGGTTATCGAGTACCTTCGTACGCCGCTGTCGGTGGCCCAACTCAAGGAGCTGAACCGGATGCTGGGTTGCTCCGTGCGCGAAATGATCCGTGACACGGAAACGATCTATCAGGAACTGGGGCTTGCCGACTCGTCGTTGAGCGACGGTCAGTTATACGAAGCGATCGCCGCGAATCCGATCCTGCTTCAACGTCCGATCGTCGTACGCGATGGGCGGGCCGTGATTGGTCGACCGCCGGCGAATGTAAAAGCGCTGTTCACCGATCCGGCGAGCTAGAACGATGCGCGCGATGACGAATCACTATCCCGCGCGCACATTCATACGGACACTCAAGCCTTCGCGCCGAGTACGGCTTCCTTCGTCACGATCTTTGTCGGGATGATGCGCAGTTCAGTGAACGTGTCGGCGATTTTCTGCTGCTCGGCCAGCACGCCAGCGTCGACCGGTTTGTAGACGTGCGCATAGTGTCGCAGGCCTGCTTCGATCACACTCGCGTCGAGGCCCTGAATCGGCGCGAGCTGAGCCGCCGCCTCAGCGTAGTGTTCGCGAACCCAGGCACCTTCCTTCCCGACTTCGCTAACGACGGCATCGACCAGCTCACCGTTCTGCTGCGCGAAGGAGCGCGCGCTAAGAAAGAACTGGTGGTGATTGACGATGCCCGCGCCATCGGTCAAGAGTCTCGCATTCGATTGCCGCTTGGCTGCTTCAAGGAACGGATCCCAAATGGCCCACGCATCGATTGCACCGCGTTCGAATGCTGCGCGTGCATCGGCGGGCGGCAAAAATACGGGTTGGATGTCGCTGTATTTCACGCCGGCTTTTTGCAAAGCGGCTACCAGAAACCAGTGCACGTCCGAGCCCTTGTTGAACGCCACGCGTTTTCCCTTCAGATCCGCGACGGATTGAATGGGAGCATCGCGATGGACAAGAATGCCTTCGGCTTGCGGCGTTGGAATCTCATACGCGGTGTAGACGAAATTCGCACCGGCGGCTTGCGCGATGACGGGTGGCGCCTCGCCGACATAGCCGAAGTCGATCGAACCTACATTCAATCCTTCGAGCAACTGCGGACCGGCCGGGAATTCCGTCCATTTCACCGTGACACCCTGCGGCGCAAAGCGCTTTTCAAGCGTTCCGTGCGCCTTCAATAACACGAGCGTGCTCGCGGCCTTTTGATAGCCGATGCGGATTTCCTTTGCACGGCTATCCGCGAGAGAAGGAAGTGCGGTCGTGGCCAGGAGTGCGCCGACTCCGGCCAGGAAGGATCGACGTGTAAGTGTGGGATGTTGAGGCATGGGCGGATGCGATATAGCGAAAACGGACGCAACATGGACCGATTGCGCTCAACGATAAGCCGGTCGCTAACGGGCACGAACCGATAAATTTGCATAAGCAAATCATCTGCATCGAAGTTCAATCCGACTTTGTGGCCTTGGCAGGAATTGACGCCGCGCTGACCTTTTCACCCTTCTCGCTCTCCCTACACTCCCAACAATCGTATCGATCCAGGAGACCCGAAATGCTCGAACTCAGACCGTCGTGCGAAGGGTGCGGCAAGGCACTGCCGCCGAACGCGGATGACGCAATGATTTGCAGTTTCGAATGCACGTTTTGTGAGAGCTGCGCGCTCACTACGCTGCAGAACGTATGTCCTAACTGCGGCGGAAATTTTCGACATCGTCCGATTCGCCCTGCTGCGATGCTAGGAAAGCATCCGGCGTCGTCTGAAAGGCATCGTGTCGGCGTGGACGAAGTTGCACATGGCGGCTATCTCGCGCGCTATCGCGATACGCCGCCGACTGAGCGCTAACCGCTCAAGGCGCGGCAACAAAGCATCGCAATCCACAAGAGATTGTTGCGGGAATTGCAAGATATGAAATAGCTCGCATCGAGCCTCGTGCGAATGCACACGCGATAAGGGCTCGGACCGGATCAAAAATTCGAGTTTCCCGATTATTTCAATCGATGAAAAAATATCTTGGCAAAGCGGCTATTTCTGGCTGAACACTCCATCGATATCCTCCGCTTCAACGGTCGCAACACGCGAGCGCATCAACGCAGAGAATCAGGAGTCATCCATGAAACGCCTTCTTTCCGCCCTCGTTGCATCTGTCGCACTGCTGGCTGCTGCGACCGGGGTTGCCAACGCCGACACGAACCAGAAGTGCGAAGGCCCCGCCTCGTACTGCAACGTGTTCTTCGGCAACTGAGATAGCGATCCAGGCTAGCCAGACAAAAAAGGGCGCCACGAGCGCCCTTTTTTCATGATCTTGCGCGCAGAACCACGCACTCAGGTTTTGCCGCCGCCATCGAGCCCACTGCCCCTGCGCCACACCTGTTTGCCGCGTTCGGAAAGTTCGCCGCAGCTATGGGTTTCGTCCGCTTGCGTGCCTTCGACGGCCATCTCACCGCCCGGCTGTTCCAGCGAGCGCAGCTTCCGCTGCTTTTTCACAGCAAACGCTTCGTCATGCGATTTGCCAGAGTGATCCAAGCTCATGATCTATTCTTCCCCCCAGTTCTCAGGTCCTCAACAACAACCAAGTGACTCTCAACCGTTCGAAAAATCGCTTGTCCACAAGTTCAACGAAAAGCTGTATCGGCAAGCGATGTCGTGCGCCGTTTGTTGCATCGGGCGACAGCCCGACGATGCGCTTGATTGATAAGGCAAAGATTCGACCTATCCACAGGGTTATCCAGAAAATCTGTGGATAACTTGTATGTCTCTCGGATTATCCACAGGCCGTCAGAAAAACTTCATATCCGGGGCGCAGACCTGCGCGGCGGGATACGACGTCGACCGTTATGATCCACAGGTCGCACCCCCTTTTGCGCTATCGCGCCAACCGATGAAGGAAGACATGGCCTATCACATTGCAGTCGTCGTCGGCAGCCTGCGCCGCGACTCGACCAACCGCCAATTGGCAAAGGCGTTGATTTCACTCGCACCTTCGGATTTTTCGTTCGAGTTTCTCGATATCGGTTCTCTCCCGCTCTACAGCCAGGATTACGACGACGACTTCCCAGAAGTCGCGCGCATCTTTAAGCAGAAAATCCAGGCCGCGAACGGGTTGCTGTTCGTGACCCCCGAATACAACCGCTCGATGCCCGGCGTGTTGAAAAACGCGCTCGATTGGGGTTCGCGCCCTTGGGGTCACAGTGTCTGGGGCGGCAAGCCGGGCGCCGTGATCGGCACGTCGCCGGGCGCAACGGGCACCGCGCTCGCACAGCAGCATCTGCGCAACGTGTTGGCCTATCTCGACGTCGCGACCCTGAGCCAGCCCGAGATGTTCATCAAGCATACGGCTGGCCAGATCGACGAGAGCGGCAACATCGCGAATGACGACACGCGCAAGTTCCTGCAGAAGTTCGTCGACCGTTATGTGGACTGGGTGAAGCGACACGTCGGCTAAGCGCCGGACTCAATCAGGCGAGCGGCGCCCGACATCGGGCGCCGCATCACTGCCGGCACTACGGCCGATGATCCGGATGCCCCGTCACCCGATCCCATCCATGCCGCACGGCAGCCTTGAACCGCTCCCAGCTGCCCACACCCGCCGCGCGATCGCGTTCCCAGTCCAGCTGTACTTCGGGCTCGACCTCGTCCCACGACCTGTCCTGATAGCGAATCTCGCGAGCCATCGTCGCGCCGTAGTGGTACGCCGGCACGTACTCGTCATAGCGCAGCCCTTCGTGCGCGTACTCCGAATCGTAGTGACCGCGGAAATCCTCTTCGTATTCGAGGAACTCGTCTGGCACCTGCTGCGGCATCGCTTGTCCGGGCGCGGCTGTGTCGGGCGTCATCACTGCGCCTGAACCGGCGATACCCGCCGATGCGATCGCAGCTGACGCCGGTGTGTCCGCCTGAGCCGCCGCGGGTCGGTTGGTGCCCGTCGGTACGCCGTAGTCAGGCGACGCCGACGCCGGCCGGTTTAAGTCGTCGGCGCGTGGAGTGGATGCAGGCGGCACGTCCGGCCGCATCACCGCGCCGGCGCCCGGTGCGCTCGCAGCGGCAAGCGCTTCCGCGGAGGTCTCGTCGACGGGCGGCACGCCGTGCAGCGTATCCATGCGCGCGCGCTTGCGGGCCTCTTCTTCGGCAAGCAGCGCGTCGCTCGACGGCTGCGTCGCCATCGATGTCGCGGCGGGCGCGCCGAAACCAAGTTCATCCAGCACGGAGTGTTCGCGCCGCTCCTCCGCCGAGCGAGTCTCGACGTCCGGCGCGCGCTCGCTCACTTCGAGCGCGCCCAACCTCGTCAGCGAATTGCGCGCGAGTTCTGCATGCGACTCGCTTGCCGCGTTGACGGCCACGAGCACTGCGCCACGCCGCACGGCTTCCGTGTAGCGTTCGGCTTCGGGCGCAGTCGGACCGGACGTCGTGAACAGGCTCGAGAGAAATCGTTCGATATTCGCGATGACGCCGGGAGAATGCGCGGCGGCGGCGTCGGCGGGCGTTTCGGGGTTTGCCTGCAACTCGATGTCGCTGGATGCAAAGCCGGTCTGCACGAGCAGGTTGCGGGCGCTCTCGGCTTGCGCGTAAGTGTCGAAAAGACCAATCACGGTGTGTCGCATGTCTGTCTCCGTGGCTTTCTGAACGAATGCGGCGGCGCGGCGCTGCATTCTCGATGCGGAGAAAGCTGCAACGTTCATGCCGGGTTGCAGATGCGTTGGCTGGCGGGAAAGTCCCGGAAACGGGAGCCCGCGACGGCGTCGGAGCCGTCGGGCCGGCAAGCGCGGCCAACGCATGGCGCGCTTTTACAAATGGCCGGTAATCCCCGGCAGCGGCGTTCAGCCGGCTGGATGTGTCGGCGGATGCGCGAGATCGCGCTGTAGGGTCTGCAGGAATTTGTCGAGCAGCGCGATATCGAACGGTTTCGACAACACGCGTGCATCGACGTGACGCGCGCGCTCCAGTTCTTCCGCATAACCCGTGACGAGAATCACGGGCAGCTTCGTTTCGAACGACTGCACGCGCTCCGCCAGATCGATGCCATTCAGCTTGCCCGGCATATGGATGTCGGAAATCACGAGGTCGAACGGCACAGGCTCGCCGGTGTCCTTCAGCCGCGCGTGTGCGGCGTCGAAGCGATCCATCGCAGCGTCCGCGTTGAACACGCAGGTGACTTCGTGACCCATCATCTGCAGCAGCGCTTCCGTGCCCGCCGCGACCTCGTCGTTGTCCTCGACGAGCAGGATGCGCAAACCATGCGGCGCGTCCGCTTCTTCGGCGACGGGTTCGGCGGGCCGCTCGGCTTCCGGCGCTTGCGTCGCGCGCGGCAGATAAAGCCGCACCGACGTGCCCGCGCCGATCGCGCTGTCGATCGCGGCCAGTCCGCCCGAGCGCTCGCAGAAGGCGAATACCTGCGGCAGCCCGAGACCCGTGCCCATGCCTTTCGGCTTGGTCGTGAAGAGCGGCTCGAACGCGCGCGACAGCACTTCGGGCGGCATCCCGACGCCCGTGTCTTCGAGCGAAAGCTGCACGAAGTCGCCCGTGATGGGGAAGCCGTCTTCGTGTCTGAAGCTCACGTTGCTCGCGCGCACCGTGTAGCGGCCGCCGTTCGGCATTGCGTCGCGGGCGTTGACGGCGACGTTGATGAGCGCCAGTTCCAGTTCCGCGACATCGACCTGCATCGGCCACAGGCCCGTCCCGACATCCATCACCAGCGCGACCTTCGCGCCGAGCGAAGCACGCAGCAGATCGCGGCAGCCGGGCAGCCAGCGTTCGACATCGAGCGTTTCGTTGCGCAGCGGCTGCTTGCGCGCCACGCCGAGCAGTTGCCGCGTGAGCGATTGCCCGCTTTTCAGCGCGCGCTCGACGGCGGACAACTCGCGATCGAACGCCGCCGCGCCGCGCCGCCGCACGATCTGCACGTTGGCGGAGACGATCATCAGCAGGTTGTTGAAGTCGTGCGCGGCGCTGCCGACGAGATTGCCGAGCGCTTCCATCTTGCGCGATTGCCGGTAAGCGGATTCGATCGAGCGCCGCATCGACGCTTCCGCCTGCCAGCGCTCCCACGCTTCCTCTTCCGCGCCGAGGCGCTTGAGTGACAGCCAGATCACACACCACAGCACGATCGACGGCACGAACGTCGACAGGATCAGTACGCTCAGATGGCGATACCACGCCGCCCAGATCGCCGACGTGCGATAGCCGACGCTGACATACGCGGGATACGAGCCGACGCGGCGGAACGCGACGATCAGGCGTTCGCCGTCGATCGTCGAGCGCACCCGCACGACGCCCGCGCGGCGGCCTTCCGCGAGTGCGTCGGTGTACGCGTTGTGGCGCACGGGCTCTTCGGCCTTCGACGGCGGACCGACGGGAAAGCGCGCGAGCACGGCGGCGTCGGAGCGCGTGAGCGCCATCGTCATCGGCGAGACTGTGCCGCCCAGCAGCTCGCGATAGAACGCTGCGAAGTAGCTGGGCCGCAGCGCCACCGACACCATGCCGGCAAACGAACCGTCATCGTTGCGCCGCGCGACGCCCGTGTTGAATACGATCTCGCCCGCGACATGCCCGACCATCACTTTCGATACATGCTCGAGCACCTGGCCGTCGCGAATGCCGACGAAATCTTCGCGCTGCTCGATCGACACGCTGGGCGCCGGATAGAAGCGACTGCTGGCGAGCAAGGCGCCGTCGTGCCCGAAGATCGAGACGGCCGCGACTTGCGGATAGCCGCCGCCCATCGTCTGCAGCTTTTCGTGGATCGCGTCTTCGCGCTCGCGGATGCCGTTATCGTCGAGTCCTTGCACGAGGTCGACCACGCGCGCGTCGAGCGCCTCGTTCATGTCGAACACTTTCAGCGCGTGCTCTTCCGCGACGCGCACGGTGCGCAGCGTCACATCGGTGGCGTCGGATTCGCGCGTGCGCAGATCGCTGAACGCCATCGCCGCGACGAACACGCACGGCACCACGACGGCCGCGACCAGCAGCGCGATCAGCGTCATGCGGCGAACGGCGAAATTCTGTTCGGGAACGGCAGGAAAGAGCGCTTCGTCGGGCCGCGCGTCGGCGGCGCGCTCATCGGGAGCGTTCGCGTCGACGGAATCGGTCCGGTCAGCTGTCATGGCGAAAGCCGCTCTCGCGGCCGGTAAAAAAGGTACGAGTTCTTATCATAGGTTCAGCGCGCGGGTTTACTCGCACGCAATGCAACAAAGAAGGCGCGGCGCCCGCGCTGGCGCGGGTTCGGCGCTTTGGTCATACGAGTTCGCGAATCAGCGACGAATCCGGAAGCGCAAACGTACACAAAAGTATAAGTACGATCATTCTTCTGACGAATGCTTGCGTTTCGACTCGAATATGACGAAAACGAGTTAAATTCGTTCGTCGAACGCTTTCTGACGAGTTGCCTTTCCGCCAATTTGCTTCGAAAATTGCGCCACGATAAATAATCAGCCCGCCATGATCGGGCGAATTCCGCGCGAGGGACCGGGAATTGCACGCGATGCAAGACCGGCCTCGCGGAGACCAGCGGGGCACCACGGAGCCATGAACGCCGTCTTGCCGCCGCAGCACTATCTACGGGGTAGGCTTCGAACATGACGGTCATTGCCGTTGTCCATTGCGCGCAGGCTGCCGCTGCGTGCCACGCGCGCCGTCCGGCGCGCCACGTGCCGGCAGCGTCGCCCGTGCCCGTCGATCCGGCCGGCGAGTTTGCCTGTGTTCGGACGGCTCCGGCGCGTAAAAGTGCGAGCGGGCACTAAAGTTCGCCCAGGCGCCGCCGTTAACACGCAAGAGCCCACTCCGTTTCCAGTCTGCCGCCATGTCTTTGCCCATTGTGATCGCCGATGACTCGCTGCTTGCCCGCAAGGTGCTCACGAAGGCGTTGCCGCAGGATTGGGACGTCGACATTACCTACGCGTCCAACGGCCGCGAAGCGCTCGAGCATTATCGCAAGGGGCGCGCGTCGGTGATGTTTCTCGATCTGACGATGCCCGACATGACGGGCTATCAGGTTCTGGAGGCCCTGCAGCACGAGGACCTGAACACATTCGTGATCGTCGTGTCCGCCGATGTCCAGCCGATGGCAAGGGAACGCGTGCGCGCGCTTGGCGCACTGGCATTCATCCCGAAGCCCGTGACCACCGAGGCGGTGCTTCCCATCCTCAAGGAGTACGGGTTGTATGTCTGAGCCAGTCCTCAACGAAGATCAGCGCGACGCGCTGCAGGAAGTCGCCAATCTGGCGATGGGCCAGGCCGCGACGCGCCTCGCTCTGCTGCTGGATGCGTTCATCGAACTGTCGGTGCCCCGCGTGCGCGTGGTGGCCGTGCGCGAAGCGGCGTCGGCGCTGCGCGAGATGACGGGCATCAACGAGCCCGTCAGCGCGGTGCGACAGGGCTTCCGCTCGGATATCAAGGGCGAGGCGCTGGTGATCTGCCGTAGCGGCAGCATCGAACAGCTGTGTTCGCTGGTGAGCGACCCGTACGCGAAGTCCGCGTATGAAGCGACCACGCAGGAAGAACTCGTGTTCGACGTCGCCAACATCCTGACGGGCGCCTGCGTGTCGTGCATTCTCGACCAGCTCGGACGCACGCCCGTGTTCTCGCCGCCGGGCCTGCTCGGCTCGGCGATGTCGCTCGACGACGTGTTCCAGCCGAACGTCCTTGCGTGGGAAGTTGCGTTGCTGGTCGAAGTGAATTTTGCGTTAGAGGATCAGAGTTTCCGCGCCCACCTCGTGATGCTGATGGCGGAAGACTCGATCCGTCATCTGAGCAACGCGCTGGACGCGCTGCTTTCCAGTATATGAATGCCCCGCTTCCTACGCTGAGCGACCTGGTTGTCGAACGGGTCGGCTTTGGTATTTTCGTTCTCGACCGTCAGATGAACGTGCTGATGTGGAATCGCTTCATGCACGATCACAGCGGTCTGTCCGCGCAGCAGGTGGTCGGCAAGTCGATTTTCGCGAGCTTCCCGGAACTGCCGCGCGTATGGCTCACGCGCAAGCTCGAAAGCGTGTTCCAGCTGGGCAGCTTCGCGTTCAGTTCGTGGGAGCAGCGCCCGTATCTGTTCAAGTTCGATCACGACCGGCCGATCACGGGCGGCGTCGATTTCATGCAGCAGGACTGCACGTTCATGCCGATCATGCGCGATCGCGAAGTAGAAGCCGTGTGCGTGACGGTGTCCGACGTGACGCATGTGAGCATCATGCAGCGCGAGCGCGAGGAAGCCGTCGCGAAACTGCAGGAATATGCGGACCGCGACGGGCTGACGGGCATCGCGAACCGCCGCTACTTCGAAGCGCGTCTGCGCGACGAATACACGCGCTGGCAGCGCTATGGCGGCGAGCTGTCGATCCTGCTGTTCGATCTCGATCACTTCAAGAAGATCAACGACCAGTTCGGCCACGTGGTCGGCGATACCGTGCTTCGGGAGATGGCGCAGCGCGTCGCGCATGTCGTGCGCGCGCAGGATACGTTCGGGCGTTTCGGCGGCGAGGAATTCGCGTTGCTGCTGCCGTGCACGCCGCTGGAAGACGCGATGCTGGTCGCGGAGAAAATCCGCAATACGATCGGCGATCTGCCCGTCGACGTGCAGGGCGTTGATGTGCCCGTGACGGCGAGTGTCGGCGGTGCGGCGGCGCGTGCCGGGGTGCCGGCTTACGAAGCGCTCATCAACGAGGCGGACGCCGCGCTGTATAGCGCGAAGCGGCAAGGGCGCAACCGGTCGGTTGCGTTTATCTGAGGTTACTCTGAGGATGTTTTGACGTTGGACGCGCTGCCGTACGGCAAGCCGCGTCCAACGCTTGCGATTTACTTCTTCGTCATCCATGAGCCGACGACGTGCCATTGACCGTCGCGCCGGACGAAGTCGTCCTTGAAGGCGAACACGGCGGCCTCGCCGTTCGGGGCCATGAAGCGATTCTCACCGAATGCGACGGCCTGATCGCCGTCGACGCGCACCTGCACGTCCTGCAGCGTTTGCGTCGACCCGGCGGGCGCGGGCGGCGCGCTCAGCACATCGCTCTTCGAACGCGTCTTGCCGGACGGCGTGATCTCGCGGTACGAGTCGTCGAGCAGCATTTTCAGCGTGTCCGTGTCGTGATGCATGCTCGCCTGCACCCAGTTTTCTTCGAGCTGGCGAATCGCGGATTCGTCGTTTTGCGTGGCAAACGCGGGCGCTGAGAGAGTGAAAGCGGCCAGAAGCGGGGCTGCCAGATAAATATGCAGTTTCATGATTTTTCCTTTAATTGAATTGATTTATGTGATTCGGTGAGTATCTGAATGCGGATTTTATTCATTGGTATTGATGCCAATGAAAATGGATTTAACGAAGCGATTCGAGTTGTGTCGATGAGCGGCGCCGTCCCTGCGCTGACCGGCGCGCCGGGCCGCTCAAGTTGCGGTATTGCTTCATCGACTCCGACCATGAATATAATCGCGACCCGCTTTTCAATATCTCAGACAAGTCTTAATTTGAGATAATCGAATGGCAGCGTCAGATAATCGACTCGATTTGAAGGCGATTTCCGGGCGAGGTCGCTTCGCTTCTGCGCGCCACGCCCGGACATGCCGAAAAAGGTATCCACCATCCGGGCCGACGCGCGCCGCGCCTTGCACGGACGGCTGCCGTTTCTGCGTCCGCTATGAAAGGTTGGTATACTTTTGCCCGTTTTCCGGTCTTCCGGCCGGTGTTTCGCGCGTGTCCGCGCGCGCGGGCGGCTTGCCTGCGGGTAGGCATGACTTCTTGATCGCCCCGTGGTGGGTGTCTCAGCGGAGATCGTCTTGGCCGTTTCCAATCTCGTCGTGGACGACACACAAACTGACGCAGCCGCCGCAAGTTCGGGCAGCTCGTTTTATCTCGCGATGCGCATCTTGCCGCCTGCGCAGCGCGATGCGATGTATCAGGTCTACGCGTTCTGCCGCGCCGTCGACGATATCGCCGACAGCGACCTGCCGCGCGCGGAGCGCGATGCGGGCCTCGAACGCTGGCGGGCGGACATCGACGCGTGCTACGCCGGCTCGCCGCGCGCGTCGCTGCTCGAGCTGACCCGGCACATCCACACGTTCCATCTGCAGCGCGAAGATTTCCACGCGATGATCGATGGCATGGCGATGGACGCCGCCGCCGACATTTGCGCGCCAGACGAAGCCACGCTCGATCTGTATTGCGATCGCGTCGCGAGCGCGGCTGGCCGGCTATCGGTGAGAATTTTCGGGATGCAGGAGCAGCCCGGCATCGAGCTGTCGCACCATCTGGGCCGCGCGCTGCAACTGACGAACATCCTGCGCGATATCGACGAAGATGCGGAAATCAACCGCTGCTATCTGCCGTACGAGTTGCTCGCGCGGGAAGGCATCGCGACGTCGAATCCGCTGACGATCGCCGACGATCCGTCGCTGCCGCGCGTCTGCGCAACCCTCGCGGAGCGCGCGAAGCAGCATTTCGCCGCCGCCGACGCGATCATGGACGCGCAGCCGCGTGCGCAGGTGAAAGCGCCGCGCATCATGTCGGGCGTCTACCGCGTGCTGCTCGATCGCACGCTGGAACGCGGCTTCGACATTCCGCGCACGAAGGTCAGCAAGCCGAAGTTGCGAATGCTGGCCATCGTCGCGCGGTACGCTCTCTTTTGATGCGAAAGCTGGTTCACGTGATCGGCGCAGGGCTGGCCGGTCTTGCCGCCGCCGTGCAATTGCAGCGGCGCGGCGCGCAGGTCGTGCTGTACGAGGCGGCCGAGCAGGCAGGCGGCCGCTGCCGCACGTATTACGACCGCACGCTGGGGGCGACCATCGACAGCGGCAACCATCTGGTGCTGTCCGGCCAGCAGGCCACGCTGAACTACGTGCGCGCGATCGGTTCCGCCGACGATCTCGTCGGGCCGACGCAGCCCGAATACCCGTTCGCCGATCTCGCGACGAACCAGCGCTGGACCGTGCGGATGTCGCAGGGACGTTTCCCTGCATGGATTTTCGATGCGCGCGCGCGGGTGCCGGACACGCAATGGACCGATTACCTGTCCGTCGTTCCGCTGCTGCTGGCCAAGCCCGGCCGCACCGTCGCGCAGACCATGCGCAGCAACGGCCCGCTGTGGGACCGCATGCTGCGGCCGCTGCTGCTGGCCATGACGAACATCGATCCGCGCCGCGCGACGGCTGAACTCGCGGGCGCCGCGTTGCGCGACACGTTCGCGTCAGGTGGACCGGCCAGCCGTCCGCTCGTCGCGCGTAACGGCCTGGGCTCGGCCTTCGTCGATCCCGCACTGCGGCTGCTGCAGCATGGCGGCGCGGCGATCCGGCTCGGCGCACGGCTCGATGCATTCGAGTTCGCCGATGGGGAAGACGGCCGCCGGGTTTCCGCATTGCGGCTGAACGGCGAGGAGCGCATCGAAATCGGCGCGAGCGAAGCTGTCGTGCTGGCCGTGACGCCCGATATGACGCAATCGCTCGTGCCGGGCGTGCAGGCGCCGCGCGGTTTTTCGGCGATTGTCACGGCACATTTTGCCGTCGAGCCGCCGCTTGGCCATCCGCCGTTGATGGGCCTCGTCAACGCGACCGCGAACTGGCTGGTGGCGTCCGACGGACACCTGTCGGTGACGGTCTACGATGCGGCAAGCCAGACGGCGAGGCTCACCGACATGCCGCGCGACGATCTCGCGCGCAAGCTGTGGGCCGACGTCGCGCAGGTGACGGGGCTGTCGGCCGATCTGCCGCTGAAGTGGCAGCTGAATGTCGAGCCGCGCGCCACGTTCGCCGCGCAGCCCGACGACGAGATGCGCCGCCCGGCCACGCGCACTCGCTGGAACAACCTGATGCTCGCAGGCGACTGGACGGCAACCGGTCTGCCGCCGGGCATCGAAGGGGCGATACGGTCCGGCCAGAAGGCCGCCGATACGCTATTGAACGAACCGATGGAACGCCGATGAACGACTTATCCATGACCCAGACGCTGGGCGAAGCACTGCCTCAAACGCTGATCGACGATCATGCTCCCGTTGCCGCCGCGCTGGCGACGGGCGCAGCACCCGTCGACGCGCTCGACGCCGCCGTCACGCGCGCCACGGACGCGATCCTCGCTGCGCAAAAGGACGACGGCCACTGGGTCTACGAACTCGAAGCCGACGCGACGATTCCCGCCGAATACGTGCTGCTCGTGCATTACCTGGGCGAAACGCCGAACGTCGAACTCGAACAGAAGATCGCGCGCTATCTGCGCCGCATCCAGTTGCCCAACGGCGGCTGGCCGCTCTTCACAGACGGCGCGATGGACGTCAGCGCGAGCGTCAAGGCGTACTTCGCGCTGAAGATGGTCGGCGACGCGGAAGACGCCGAGCACATGGTCCGCGCGCGCGAGTGCATCCTCGCGAACGGCGGCGCGGAAGCAGCGAACGTGTTCACGCGGATCCTGCTCGCGCTGTTCGGCGTCGTCACGTGGTACGCGGTGCCGATGATGCCCGTCGAAATCATGCTGCTGCCCAAGTGGTTCCCGTTCCATCTGTCGAAGGTGTCGTACTGGGCGCGCACCGTGATCGTGCCGCTGCTCGTGCTGAACGCGAAGCGTCCAGTCGCGCGCAATCCGCGCGGCGTGCGCATCGACGAACTGTTCCGCGGCGCGCCTGTGACGACAGGCCTGCTGCCGCGTTCGGGCCATCAGAGCAAGAGCTGGTTCGCGTTCTTCCGCGCCGTCGACGGCGTGCTGCGCGTCACGGACGGCCTGTTCCCGAAGGCGTCGCGCGAGCGCGCGATCAAGGCGGCCGTCGATTTCGTCGACGAACGCCTGAACGGCGTGGACGGCCTCGGCGCGATTTTCCCGGCAATGGCGAACTCGGTGATGATGTACGACGTGCTCGGCTATCCCGCCGATCACCCGAACCGCGCGATCGCCCGTGAATCGATCGAAAAACTGCTCGTCATCCACGAAGACGAAGCGTATTGCCAGCCGTGCCTGTCGCCTGTGTGGGACACGTCGCTCGCGGCGCATGCGCTGCTCGAAACGGGCGATCCGCGCGCCGAGCAAGCCGCCGAGGGCGGTCTCGCATGGCTGCGTCCGCTGCAGATTCTCGACGTGCGCGGCGACTGGACCTCGCGCCGTCCCGACGTGCGTCCGGGAGGCTGGGCATTCCAGTACAACAACGCGCATTACCCCGACGTCGACGATACGGCTGTGGTCGCGCTGGCGATGCACCGCTCGGCGGCGCTGACGAAGTCGAATGTCGATGCCAACGCGATTGCGCGCGCCCGCGAATGGGTGGTCGGCATGCAGAGCAGCGACGGCGGCTGGGGCGCGTTCGAGCCCGAAAACACCCAGTATTACCTGAACAACATCCCCTTCTCCGACCACGGTGCGCTGCTCGATCCGCCGACGGCCGACGTGTCGGGCCGCTGTCTGTCGATGCTCGCGCAACTCGGCGAAATGCCCGCGACCAGCGAACCTGCGCGCCGCGCATATAACTACTTGCTGAAAGAGCAGGAAGACGACGGCAGCTGGTACGGCCGCTGGGGCATGAACTACATCTACGGCACGTGGACGGCGCTGTGCGCGCTGAACGCGGCGGGCATCTCTCTCGAAGACGCGCGCATCAAGCGCGCCGCGCAGTGGCTCGTGTCGATCCAGAACGCGGACGGCGGCTGGGGCGAAGACGGCACCAGCTACAAGCTCGACTATCGCGGTTACGAAAAGGCGCCGAGCATTCCGTCGCAAACGGCGTGGGCGCTGCTCGGCCTGATGGCGGCGGGCTATGTCGATCATCCCGCCGTCGCGCGCGGCGTCGAGTACTTGCAAAGCGAGCAGCGCGACCACGGCCTGTGGGACGAAGAGCGCTTTTCGGCGACGGGCTTCCCGCGCGTGTTCTATCTGCGCTACCACGGCTATCGCAAGTTCTTCCCGCTGTGGGCGCTCGCGCGCTACCGCAATCTGACGCGTGCGGGCCAGAAGCGCGTCACCGTCGGCATGTGATGACGGCGCGGCCCGATCTCATGAACGCGAACCTGCCGGTCATCGCCGTGACGGGCATGGCGTTCGAAGCGCGCATCGCGCGCGGCAAGGGCGTCGAAGCGGTCTACGCGGCGCGCGCAGATCTGCTCGAACGCGCTTTGAACGAAGCCGTCGCGCGCGGCTGCGCGGGCATCGTCAGCTTCGGTACGGCGGGCGGGCTTGCGCCCGATCTCGCGCCCGGCACGCTGATCGTCGCGAGCAGCGTGCACAGCCCGCTCGGTGTCGTCGAGACGGATCTGCATTGGGCGGCCCGCATTGCTACTGTGCTCGACGGCACGCCGCTGGCGTCGAAGCTGCGGCGCGGGCCGATTGCGGGCGTTGCCGCACCGCTCGTCGGTGCCGCCGACAAGGCAGCGCTGCACGCATCCACAGGTGCGCTCGCTGTCGACATGGAGTCTCACCTTGCAGGCGCCATCGCCAGCGCGAACAGGCTGCCGTTCGTCGTGTGCCGCGCGATCGTCGATCCGGCGTGGCGCACCTTGCCGTCCGCCGCGACGGCCGGTCTGCGCGACGACGGTACCACGGCAATCGTTCCCATCCTGCGCGAACTGGCGCGCCAGCCTTCCCAACTGGGCGGTTTGCTCCAGGTCGCAGCCGATGCGCGCGCGGCCCGCGCAACCCTGGTCGCGGCGCGTCAGTTGCTGGAACGCGCGGGCGCGCTTCGGTCGCTCTGACTCTGACGCTCCTGCGCACGAGATGCGCGGAAAGCGAAATAGTGTGTTGGTCTTGAAGGCCTAGTGAAAACCCTTATCTCCGATATAGTGCTAGGTGTTAACCCTAGGTCGCACCTTCGAGCGCGGCCACGCTATTTCCGAAGAGGGACCGCAATGAATTTCCACACACGCAAATGGGTCAAGCCCGAAGATCTCAACCCCAACGGCACGCTGTTCGGCGGCAGTCTGCTGCGCTGGATCGATGAAGAAGCCGCGATCTACGCGATCTGCCAGCTCGACAACCAGCGCGTCGTGACCAAGTTCATGTCGGAGATCAACTTCGTCAGTTCGGCGCGTCAGGGCGACATCATCGAACTCGGCATGAAGGCGACGCATTTCGGCACGACGTCGATCACGCTTCGTGCCGAAGTCCGCAACAAGATCACACGCAAGAGCATTCTCACCGTCGAAAAAATGGTGTTCGTGAATCTCGACGAGAACGGCAATCCGGCGCCGCACGGCCGCTCGAAGATCCGTTACGCGGATGAGGCGTTCGAGCGCTACAGCGAGAAGCTGCGCGCGATGCAGCAGCCGGGCGCCGTGCTGGCTTCCGAAGCCGCGGAAGACGTCGATCAGGAAGCGGACGCAGCGCATTAAAGCGCATTAACGCGCACGATAAGGCGGCTAAGAAAAAGCCCGGCTGGTCTTACGACCAGCCGGGCTTTTCATTTGCGCTTGCGCCGAAGCAAGGCTTACTGCGAAGCCGGCTTGTCGGGCGTGGGCGCGGGCGTCGTGTTCTGAGCCGGTGCCGTGCCCGTCGCAGGCGTGCTCGTGGACGCAGGCGACGGCGCCGAACCTTCGCCCGGATCTTCGTAGTTCGGCACGCTTTCGTCGTTGGTCGGCGCGCGCTTCTTGCCGCCTGCGCCCCCCGTCCCGCCTGCGCCCGACGCGCCTTCCGCCGGCTCGGCTTGGTTCGGCAAACCGAGCGGTGCGGCGCCCGGCACAGTAGAAGGCGCCGTGCCCGATGCGCCCGCAGGCGCTTCCGCGCCCGTGTCGTCGTCGCCATAGTCCGGCAACGCCGAAGCCGGCGCGTTCGCGCCGCGCAGTAGCGAGCGGCGCTGCTGCGTATAGGCGTCGCGCACGAAAGAGTATTTGTCGAGCGCAGCCTGTTCAAGCAGCGTCGTCGCGCCGAGCAGATCCGAACGCACACTGACGAACTGCACGAAGTACAGCGGATACTTGATTTCTGCGCCCAGATACGTGATCGGATTGGCGCGGAAGTCGACCAGATAGCCGAGACCGTCGCGGAACGAGCTTGGACCGAACAGCGGCAACACCAGATACGGACCCGACGGCACGCCCCAGCGGCCGAGCGTCAGACCAAAGTCCTGCTTGTGCTTCGGCAGACCGGCGGGCGTCGCGAAGTCGAGCAGGCCGCCGATACCGAAGGTCGAGTTCATTGCGAAACGCATCAGGCTTTCCGTTGCGTCCTTGATGTGCAACTGGAGCAGGCTGTTCGCGAAGTTATCGAGGTCGCCGAGGTTCGAGAAGAAGTTGCTGATGGCCTGACGCAGCGGCTGCGGCGTGACCTTTTGATAACCCTTCGCAATCGGCACGGCGACCGTGCGATCGAGCGCGTCATTGAAACTGAAAATCGCGCGGTTCATCGGCTCGAGCGGGTCGCCGGGTTTCCGGTCGGTGCCCGTTGCACACCCCGTTGCAAGACTCGCGGCGGCCAATGCCAGCGCGGCTGTACGCATCTTCATGCGGCTATCCTTATTGTTTCTTCGATGCGCGGCGAGCGCGCGGTTTACCCATCAATACCGGCTGGAATACCACAGCGCCAATCAACGTGCACAGGAGGGACAGCGCCAGCAGGCGTCCCATGCTCGATGTGCCCGGATGATGCGACAGCCACAGGCTGCCGAACGCCGTGGCCGTCGTTGCCGCGCTGAACAGCACGGCGTGCGTGAGGCTCGATTGCAGCAGGCCCGTTTGTCCCCTGCGCCACGCCATCACGAAGTAAATCTTGAACGCGACGCCGACGCCGAGCATCAGCGGCAACGCGATGATATTCGCGAAATTGAGCGGCATGCCAAAGACCACGCACAGCTCCAGCGTGACGACGGCCGACACCAGCAGCGGCACGAGCGTGCGCAGCACGTCGCCGAAACGGCGCAGCGTGAGCCAGAGCAGCGCGGTGATCGACAGGATGGCCCACGCGCCCGCCTGCACGAACGACTTGATGATCACGTTCGCCGAATGAAGGATCGAGATCGGGCCGCCGATCGCGCCGGGTTCCGCGGCCTTCACGGCCTTCGCGAAGTTGCGCAACATCACGTCGTCGCCGGGATCGGTGCCCGGCGGCACCTTCGGCGAAATCTCGACGAGCGCCTGACCCGTCTTCGATACCCAGCTGTCGGCGATGTCTTTCGGCACGTTCTCGCGTGTGATTGCCGACGGCTGCAGCAAGGTCGCCAGCTGCTTCAGCGAGATCTTCAGCGGCACCGACATCGCGCGCTCGGCGCGGTCGCGCGTCGAGACGTCGGCGGCGGCGAGCTTGTTCAGCGTGTCCGACAGATGCTTGGCTTCGGCCGCGCCCGGGCCGGGATGATCGTCGGCGGCGAGCGACAGCTGGTTCGCCGTGCGCTTCAACGCGGCGACGCGCACGGCGTCGGTGGAAGGCGGCGCGGGCGTTTGCGTGAGCGCGGGCAGCAGTTGCTGGGCTGCCGCCGAAATCAGTTCGAGCTTTTGCGGCTGGTCGGCGGGAATGAACGTGGTGAGCGTCGTCGTGCGGCCCACTTCCGGCAGCTTCGACAGGCGCGCCGCGATTTTGTCCGCATCCGCGAGCGACGGCGCCAGCGCGCGCACGTTGTTCACGGCGGCTTCGGGCGCATCGTTCAACGAGATCAGCGTCGCCATCGACTCCGTGTGCGGATCCTTCAGATGCAGCGGATTGAAATCGAAACGCAGATGGAGCAGCAGCGGCGATGCACCGATGATCAGCACCGCCGTTGCGATCAGCACCGGCGTGCGGTTGCGGTCGAGGAAGTCGTCGACGGGCGCGAGGAACGTGAAGCCCGGCGATTCCGCTTCGCCCGGCGGATTGAAGACCTTGATGAGCGCGGGCAGCAGCGTCATGTTGGTCAGATAGGCGATGAACATGCCGACGCCCGCGATCTTGCCGAGTTCCGACACGCCGCGATAGGCGGTCGGCAGGAACGAGAAGAAGCTTTCGGCAACGGCCACGGCGGCGAGCGTCAACGGCACGCCGATGCTGTAGGCCGTGTGAATCAGCGCGGCCGCGAGCCGGTCGTCGCGATTGCGCTCTTCGCGGTACTTCACGCCGAACTGCACGCCGAAGTCGACCCCGAGCCCGACGAACAGCACCATGAAGGCGACGGAAATCATGTTCAGCGCGTCGACCATCATCAGCCCGAGCGCGGCCGTGATGACGAGCCCGACGAACAGCGTGATGAACACGGCGACGATCAGGCGCCCCGAGCGCAACGCGAGCCACAGGATACCGAGCACGACGAAGAACGTGACGATGCCGTTGATCTCCGCGCCGTCCTGCACGGAAGCGAACTCTTCATCGGCGAGCGGCTGTTCGCCCGTCAGGCGGATGCGCGCGCCGTATTGCGAATCGAGATCGAGCGATGCCGCCGTCTTGCGGATTTCCTCCGACGCTTTCGCGCCTGCCTGCAGCGCGGCGAAATTCAGCTTGGGCTGCACGACGATGAACGCGCGCGCGGGCACCTTCGCCGCATCCTTGTCGACGAGCGCGCGCCATGAGAAGACGGCAGGCTCGTTGTTGAGCACGTGATCGATGACGGTCGCGCTGCGCGACAGCAGATTGCTCATATCGCCGAGCTTCACCTGGCCGATCTGCAACGGCAGCAGCAGACTCGTCGTGAGCGTGCCCGCGAGACCCGTCAGACTCGGATCGTGTGCAAGCTGGTTGATCAGCGGACGCGCCTTGACCAGTTGCGAAGTCGTCGATTGCACTTCGGCGAGCGACGGGAACAACAAGCCGTTCTTCTCGAAGAATGGACCGCTGCCCGGCTGCATCACCGAGTCGAACTCCGTCGTTTCTTTCTGCAGCGCAGCGGCGAGCGTGTTCGCGGCGGCATCGGCATATTCGGGGGCGCCTGCCTCGACGACGACCAGCAACGATTGCCCGCGATCGGGGAAGGCCTTGTCGATCCGCTCGCCGAGCGCCGCCCATTGCGCATCGTTCTCGACGAGACGGCTGATGTCGGTATTGATCTTGAAGTGATGAACGACATAGATGGCGCTCAGCACGGCGAGCACGAGCGACAGCCCGATGACCTGCAGCGGACGGCGCACCGACCAGACAACGAGGCGAACGATAGAGGACTTCAGCATGTACGCGAGCGGGGCCTTGTCACGGTTGGCATTATTGATAGAGGGCACAAGTATACCGACGCAGCCGCTGCACGGTCGCGTTAGTGAACCAGCGCAGCTTGCCAAAGTCTATATACTGACCCCGTAACCGCGCAGGATGCGGCCTGTCCCGCGCGGGTTCACTCTTAACTGTCTCGACGAGCGTATGAAACGTTATATCTCTGCCTTCCTGGCAGCCGCCGTGGTTTCCACCGCGGCATTCGCACAAACCGCGCCTGACGCGATCGTGAAGAGCGCAGTCGAAGGCACGGTCAACGCGATGAAGGCCGACCCGCAAGCTCGCGGCGGCGACATGAAGAAGATCACGCAGGTGGTCGAGTCGCACTTCGTGCCTTCCACGAACTTCCAGCGCACGACGCGCATCGCCGTCGGTAAAGCCTGGGGCACGGCTACGCCTGAGCAGCAAAAACAACTGTATGAGCAATTCCAGAAGTTGCTCGTCGGCACGTATGCGGCATCGCTGTCGCAACTGCGCGATCAGGACGTGAAGTTCAAGTTCGCGCCGTCGAACACGTCCGGGGATGCGAAAGACGCCGTCGTCCAGTCGCATGTGCTGAGCAACGGCGGCGACGACTCGATCGATTACCGCCTGGAAAAAACGGCGAACGGCTGGAAGATTTACGACATCAACATGATGGGCGCGTGGCTGATCCAGGTGTATCAGACGCAGTTCCAGGATCAGTTGTCGAAGGGCGGTGTCGACGGGCTCATCAAGTTCCTGACCGAGCATAACGCGCGCAGCGCGGGCTGATTCCGTTGCGCCGCCAGGCGGCGGCGCTTGCGGCGGCAACAAAAGAAAAGAGCGCAACGGCGAAGCCGTTGCGCTCTTTTTTCATGCTGCGTCGATGCGTGTTAGTTCAACGCGGCAGCCGACGTCTGCACCTTCTTGCCCGTGCCCGCGCGCTCGATCTGTTCCAGCTTGATCTCGACGTGACGCGAGAACACGTACTCGGCGGGACGCTGCTTGTCGAGCGGGATGTCCTTGACGAATGCGCCCGTGGTACGCGCGCCCGACAGGCTGACCTTCAGCGCCTTCAGCGGATGCGCGACCGTGTCCATCACGGCCGTCGCCTCGAAGCCGCAGTGGACCATGCAGTCCGCGCACTTCTCGTACTTGCCGGTGCCGTACTTGTCCCAGTCGGTGGTTTCCATCAGTTCCTTGAAGGTCTTCACATAACCTTCGCCGACCAGATAGCACGGCTTCTGCCAGCCGAACACCGTGCGCGCCGGGTTGCCCCACGGCGTGCATTCGTAGCTCTGGTTGCCGGCCAGGAAGTCGAGGAACAGGCTCGACTGGCTGAACGACCACTTCTTGCCGTTGTTGCCGCGCTTGAAGATTTCGCGGAACAGGTTCTTGGTCTTGTCGCGATTCAGGAAGTGCTGCTGGTCCGGAGCGCGCTCATACGCATAGCCCGGCGACACCGTGATGCCGTCCACACCGATCTCTCCGACCGTGTCGAAGAACTTGGCCACGCGCTCGGGCACGGCGTCGTTGAACAGCGTGCAGTTGATGTTCACGCGGAAGCCGCGGCGCTTGGCTTCCTTGATGGCCGCGACGGCCTTGTCGTACACGCCTTCCTGCGAGACCGAGTGGTCGTGCGCTTCGCGGTCGCCGTCAAGGTGCACCGACCAGACGAAGTACGGGTTCGGCTCGTAATCGTCCATCTTCTTTTCCATCAGCAGCGCGTTCGTGCACAGGTACACGAACTTCTTGCGCGCCATGATGCCCTTGACGATCTGCGGCATTTCCTTGTGCAGCAGCGGCTCGCCGCCGGCGATCGACACGACGGGCGCGCCGCACTCGTCGACGGCTTCGAGGCATTCCGCCAGCGACAGGCGCTGGTTCAGGATGGGATCCGGATAATCGATCTTGCCGCAACCATTGCAAGCCAGGTTGCAGCGGAACAACGGCTCGAGCATCAGCGCGAGCGGGTAGCGTTTGTTGCCCTTGAGGTGATTGCGCATGATGTACGCACCAACCCGGACTTTTTGTAGCATCGGAATAGACAAATCGTCCTCCTTTAAACTTCGCGTGCAGCGAGTGGTTGCGTCAGCTTCGACGGCAACTTGAATTCAACCTTTTCTTCACGTCCCGCCATCGTCGTAACGTCGACGGGGCCCAGTGCGCGTAGCGCATCGATCACGTTCTCGACCATCTCTTCAGGTGCCGACGCGCCCGCCGTAATGCCGACCGTCGTCACGCTGGCAAACCACTCCGGCTTCACCTCGGAACCGTCGGCGACGAGGTAGCTCGGTACGCCCGATTCGCTGCCGATTTCGCGCAGGCGATTCGAGTTCGAGCTGTTCGTTGCGCCCACCACCAGCAGCACATCGACTTGCGAGCTGAGTTCGCGCACGGCTGCCTGGCGGTTTTGCGTCGCGTAGCAGATGTCGCGCGTATCCGGACCGACGATGTCGGGGAAACGGCGCTTCAGCGCATCGATGATGCCGCGCGTATCGTCCACCGACAGCGTCGTCTGCGTCACGTACGCGAGCGGCGTGTCGATGGGCAGTTCCAGCTTTGCGACTTCGGCTTCGCTCTGTACGAGCAGCACCTGGCCCGGAATCTGGCCGACCGTGCCTTCCACTTCGGGGTGGCCCGCGTGCCCGATCAGGATCAGCGTGCGCCCCCGGCCACATACTGACGACCCTGCACATGGACCTTCGTCACCAGCGGGCAGGTGGCATCGAGCACGTCGAGACCGCGCTGCTCCGCATCGCGTTCGACACTTTGCGCGACGCCGTGGGCACTGAAAATGGCAACTGCGCCCTGCGGCACTTCATCGAGTTCCTCGACGAAGCGCGCGCCTTTGCGACGAAGGTTATCGACCACGTGCCTGTTGTGGACGATTTCGTGACGCACGTAAACTGGTGCGCCATGTTGCTGCAAAGCGCGATCGACAATTTCGATCGCCCTTACGACTCCCGCACAAAAGCCGCGGGGTTGAGCAAGGATGACTCGCATAAGCTGGCGAACTCCGACTGACGCGGGATTCCGGTCCAGATCGGTAAAAACGACCTGTTCGCCGCGTCTGTATATTTAGTTGATGTCTTAAATCCGACGAAAGTCGATACTTGAGACCAAACGCGCATTCTAACGCTATCGCCGTCTATTTGCTTTTCAGGGACACGGGAGTGTGGCGTTTGTGTGGCGGGCGTCGCGGCAAAAATGACTCGCTGCGGCTGTCGGCGGGAACCCTTAAACTAACGGGCTTTGTTGCGCCGGCGCATCGCATGCGCTGCCCGGTGCTCGGCAATTGAATTTTCTGCGACGTCTTTCGTCGGCGACGCATTCTTGAACGTATCGAAAACGCGGACTATCACATATTCGATAGCCGGCCAGTGCTCGATTTCCACGATTGGCGCAGCGTCGCGTGTGTTGCTGGCGCGCCGCGCCCGTGTCCGCGTCCGAAGCGCGCGGCATCCATAGAGGGCTATGCATGATTGCGGCGGTTCTGTTTGTGTTGGCGTGTCTGTCGCTGTTGATCTGGTGTGTGCTGCTGTTCGCGCGCGGCGGCTTCTGGCGCGCGCAGCCCGCGGCGCCGCTCGCGCCCGAGACGCGCGACGCGTGGCCGGGCGTCGCCGCCGTCGTTCCGGCGCGCAATGAAGCCGACGTGATCGCGCGAGCCGTTACGTCGCTGCTCACGCAGGACTATCCGGGCGACTTCCACGTGATCGTCATCGATGACCACAGCACTGACGGCACCGCCGATGCCGCCCGCGCCGCCGCGCTCGCGCTGCAGTGTCCGGACCGGCTCACGGTGATCGGCGCGAAGCCGCTGCCGGCGGGCTGGTCGGGCAAGGTCTGGGCGCAGTCGCAGGGCATCGAGGCGGCGCGCTCGCTCGCTTACACGCCCGAATATCTGCTGCTTACCGACGCCGACATCGGCCATCCGTCGGACGCACTCACGCAACTCGTGATGCGCGCCGACGCCGAAAAGCGCGATCTCGTCTCGCTGATGGTGCGTCTGCGCTGCGATTCGTTATGGGAAAAGGCGCTGATTCCCGCCTTCGTGTTCTTCTTCGCGAAGCTGTATCCGTTCGCGTGGGTCAACAATCCGCGCAACCGCACGGCGGGCGCGGCGGGCGGCTGCATGCTGGTGCGCCGCACGGCGCTCGAAGAAGCGGGCGGCATCGAGTCGATCCGCGCCGAACTCATCGACGATTGCAGCCTCGCCGCGCGCATCAAGCATCGCGGCGAGGGCCGTCATCCCATCCGTCTCGACGTGGCGGCGCAGAGCGTCTCGCTGCGCCCGTACGACAGCTGGCGCGAAATCTGGAACATGATCGCGCGCACCGCGTTCACGCAACTGCGCTATTCGGCGTGGCTGCTGGCGGGCACCCTGCTCGGCATGACGATCATCTATCTCGTGCCGCCCGTCGTCGCCCTCGTGCTCGGGCCGAAGGGCTGGCCGGCATGGCTCGCGTGGGCCGTGATGTGCTGCGCGTACGCGCCGATGCTGCGCTACTACCGGCGCTCGCCGCTGTGGGCGCCGCTCCTGCCGCTCGTCGCGCTGTTCTACGTCAGCGCGACGTTCGGCTCGGCCGTGCGCTACTGGCGCGGCAAGGGCGGCCAATGGAAGGCGCGCGTGCAGGCGCCCGCCGGGTCGAATCAGTGAAGCGGCTGGTCTGCCTGACCGTCCTTGTGCTCAGTGTTATGCAAACTGCATGGGCCGACGATCAGACGAGCCAGAACCACACGTCCGACTACCTTCGCCAGAAGTTCGGGCTCGCGAAGGAGAAAGCCGAGCAGATCTCGAACGCGGTGCGCACCGCGTCCGAAAAGTACGCGCTGCCGCCCGCGCTGATTCTCGCGATCATCTCGATCGAATCTCGCTTCAAGGAAAAGGCCAAAGGCGGTAACGGCGCGACGGGGCTGATGCAGGTCGTGCCCGGCGCGCACAGGCGCATGCTGAAAGACGTGAAGGATCTGACCGACCCTGAGACGAACATCGAAATCGGCTCGGCGATTCTGTACGGCTACGTGAAGTCGGCGGGCGGGGATCTGAATGCAGCGCTGAAGAGCTACGGCGGATCGCAGGCGTATGCGGAGAAGGTCAACGGCCGCGTGAAGACGTTCGCGGATGTCGTGAGTGCGGATGCGAGCACAGTGCAGGGTGCCGACCAGCCGCTGCCGGCGCGCGATGGGGACTGCGACGCGCGCTATTCGTCGCTGTGTATCGGGCCCGTCGTCTACGTGAGCCCTGTGGCGGATGCTGCAAGCAGTCCGAGCGTCTCGCAGCGCGCAACCAATCTGCTGAATTCATTGCTGCCGCTGTCGCATTGAACGTCGACGGCCGCGCTGGCCGTCGCATGCGATCACTTCTGCGTCAGCATCATGTACATCTGGATGACCATGTCGGGCGAAAACTGGAACGGCACCCAGCCATGTCCCGTATGGCGCATCACAAGCAGGCGGTCGCCGTTCGACTGCTTCTGCACGGCCATCATCGGATTCTTCGTCGAGACGAAACGCCAGCCTGCGGGCAGGTTCGGCGGGACTTCCGGTTCCATCGACGCGCGCGCGTTCGACAGTTCCTCGATCAGCTGAGCCAGCTGCAGCGGATGCAGCGTGACCGACTTGCCGCCGATCGACATCGCGATTTCGTTCTGGCTGGGGCGCTCGATATGCAGCGTCGGCTTGTCGTCCACCGTGTCCGCTTGGGCTTGCGGTTCCACGGGCGCGACGGCCGCCGCTTCCGCAGCGGCCGCCGGTTCGGCGTCCGCATGCTGGGCGGTCGCGGCATCGGCTTCGCGCGAAGCAGCGACAGAAGCCGTCGCAGCCTGAATGAGCTGTTGGACGCCCGATTCGAGCGCGCCAAGCTGTTCCTGAAGATTCATGCGTAGTTCTCTGGTAAGACCCGCGATTTTACCTTCTGCGCGCCGACGTGAGCTTTCGAGCCGGCATCGCGAGTTGTAACAAAGCGTGTACAAGTCCGCCCAGAGACGCTTCGCGCCGTCACGCTTTCAGATAGCCCGCTTCACGGAACCAGTCGAGCGCGTCGCGCAAACCTTCGCGATACGAGCGGGCCTTGTAGCCGAGTTCGCGCTCCGCTTTTGCCGCCGTGAAGTACATCTTGTTCTTCGACATCTTCAGGCCATCGACCGTGACGAACGGCTCGCGCTTCGTGAACTTCGCGACGGCCTCGGCGCCGACCGCGAGCGGATAGAGCGGCCAGCGCGGCAGTGCGATCGTCGGCGGCTTGCGTCCGACCATACCCGCGATATCGGCGAGCATCTGCTGCAGCGGCAGATTTTCTCCGCCCAGGATATAGCGTTCGCCAATCTTGCCGCGCTCGAGCGCGAGGAAGTGGCCCATCGCCACGTCGTCGACATGCACGAGGTTCAGGCCCGTATCGACGAACGCGGGAATCTTGCCGAGCGCCGCTTCGACGATGATGCGGCCCGTCGGCGTCGGCTTCACGTCGCGCGGACCGATCGGCGTCGACGGATTGACGATGACGGCGGGCAGACCGTCGTTCGCGATCATCCGTTCGACGGCGCGCTCGGCGAGCACCTTGCTGCGCTTGTAGACGCCGATCGCCTGCTCGGGCGTCATCGGCGAGGTTTCGTCGACGGATGCGCCCGAGCCCGTCACTTTCAGCGTCGCGACGCTGCTCGTGTACACGACGCGCTCTACGCCTTCCTTCAGCGCGGCGCGCATGGTCGCTTCCGTGCCTTCCAGATTCGCGCGCTCGATTTCGTGCGGGTCCGGCGCCCACAGCCGGTAATCGGCCGCGACGTGCAGCAGATAGCGCGCGCCGCGCATTGCCGCGCGCATCGACGCCTCGTCGCGCATGTCGCCGACCGCGATCTCCGCATCGAGCGATTCGACGTTGCGGCGCGGGCTGGTCGGGCGCACGAGCACGCGCACCGCGAAGCCCTTTTGCTGCGCGATGCGCGCGACGGCCGAGCCGACGAAACCGGATGCGCCGGTGACGAGTACGAGGTCGCGAGTCTGATCGGTCATTGCCTGGCGTTCGATGATTTGCAGAGGTCGGAATTGTACGTGGTGCGCGTCAAGACCGTGATTGTCCCGCGGCGCGCACGATGCCGACTGATGTGGAACGGAGCAAGCAAAGCCCGCGCGGCGCGACTAGAATGCCCGCGTAAACGCATAGAAGGAGGTGAGAGCATGTCCGGCACGGATCTCGATTCGCGTATCGAAACGTACTACGTGCGGGTGCGCGGCATGGTGCAGGGCGTCGGCTTTCGTCACGCGACGGTGCGCCAGGCCCATGCGCTAGGTATCCGGGGATGGGTGGCGAACCTGGAAGACGGTTCCGTCGAAGCCGTGTTGCAGGGACCGGCAAACCAGCTCGACCGGATGCTGTCGTGGCTGCGTCACGGGCCGCCGGCGGCGCGCGTGACGGAAGTCACGCACGAAGAGCGCGCCAATGACAAGCGCTACGAGCGCTTCCAGCAGCACTGAAACGGCACACTAAAAACGCGCGGTTTGAAGTCCGCGCGTCTTTTTATGTCATGCAGGCGCTCACCGCGCCACCAGCAGACTTTCCGCAAAGCCCCAATCGCGCTCGAGCCATTGATGGCTGCATGTGAAGCCCGCATCGTCGGCGATCGCATGCAATTCTTCCGCACGATACTTATGGCTGCTTTCCGTCCAGATCGTCTCGCCTTCCCGCAGTTCGACCGACAGGTTCGCCGCGCGCACCTGCGCTTTCACGTTGCGCTTCGCACGCAGATGCATCTCGATACTGCGCACGTCCGGATTGAAACGCGCGACGTGTTCGAAGGCGTCCAGCGGAAAATCGCCGTCCAGCTCGCGGTTGATCCGGGCGAGCAGGTTCAGATTGAACGCGGCCGTCACGCCGATAGGGTCGTCGTACGCCGAAATCAGCACGGGCACCGGTTTTTCGAGGTCGGTGCCGAGCAGCAGCGCGTCGCCGGGCGCGAGCATATTGCGGATGTCGCGCAGAAAACGCGTCGCCGCGAGCCGGCCGAAGTTGCCGATCGTGCTGCCGAGAAACAGGACGAGAAGCGGTTCGTCCCTGGCGCGGCGCTTGCTCACTTCGGCGAGCCCCGCGAGATAGTCGCGCTCATAACCGACGATCGAAATGCGTTCGATATCGCCGAGTTCGCGACGACACAATTGCAACGCGGTGCGCGAAATTTCAATCGGGCAGTAAGAAGTGGGGCGCTTTTTACAGAGCGCTTCGAGGATGCGGCGCGTCTTGCGGCCGCTGCCGCTGCCCAGTTCCGCGACGATCGCGTCGTGCGGCAAATGCGCGACGATATCGCCCGCGTGTTGCGCGAGCAGGCGTTCTTCGGCGCGCGTGACGCCATATTCGGGCAGCGCGGTGATCACTTCGAACAGCGCCGAACCCACTTCATCGTAGAGATACTTCGACGGCAATTCCTTCTGGGGCTGCTTGCTGAGGCCAGCGCGCACGGCGGCGGCGAATTCCGGCGATACGTCGTGCGACAGGTGATGCGATACGGCTGGCTGAGTCATGTTGGCTCCGTGTTGTCTCGTTCCAGTGATGACTTGCGGACTGCGGAAGAGCGAATGCGTTGGAGTGAGTGGACCGGCGTGCGTTCAGGCGGACAAGCGTGAACGCGTTCGATGACCGGCGCGTGTCTGTGTTCGTGCAACGCTTGCACAGAACCATATTGAAAGCCGACGCGCGGCTTCGAGCGGTACATAGAAGCAAGAAACAGACTTGCGTTTCCGCAGACGACACGCCTACGATTCGCCGACAACGTGCGGCGTGAAGATGGAGTTAGTGTTTATAGTGCATCGCGCGTGGATATGCACGGACGCAATCTGGCTGAAAAACGCGGGCGGTGCGGACATACCCTAGAATGCGCGCTTCACGCGACACAGTTGCGCCCACACGCAAGCACGCCGGCGTCGCGCAGTTAAAACAAGACTTAATAATGGACGGACCCTCCCGCCGATGAACGCTTATCAACCGGGACGCGGCATCGCGTTTTCCGTGAGCGCATCGACGCTCTTCGCCCTCATGTCGGTGTACGCGAAGCTGCTCGCGCCGCTGACGGGACTCGACATCTTTGCGTGGCGCGTGATCTGGACCGTGCCGGGCGCCTTCACGCTGATTGTCGTTCGCTCGCGCCTGCCGCAATTGCAGGCTCTCTTGCAGCGTGTGCTTCGCGAGCCGCGCACGGCGCTTCTGCTGGTCGCCAGCGCGATCCTGCTGGGCGCGCAGCTGTGGGTGTTCCTGTGGGCGCCGCTGCACGGGCGGATGCTCGAAGTCTCGCTGGGCTACTTTCTGTTGCCGCTGTCGATGGTGCTGCTCGGGCGCTTCTACTATCACGAGCGGCTCGAACCGTTGCAGTGGCTTGCCGTCGCGTGTGCGGCCGTCGGCGTGCTGCACGAACTGTGGGTGACGCGCGCGTTTTCCTGGCCGACGCTGCTCGTCGCGGTCGGTTATCCGCCGTACTTCGTGGTGCGGCGCAAGATGAACGCCGACTCATTGACGGCATTTGCGCTCGAAATGTCGCTGATGTTGCCGTTCGCGCTTGCGACGGCGTTCAGCGGCGGCTCGCTCGCCTTGCTGTCCGGTCGCGTCGATATGTGGCTGTTGCTGCTGCCGGGTCTGGGCGCGCTGAGCACGATTGCGCTCGCGTCCTATCTGAAAGCGAGCCGTCTGCTGCCGATGGCGCTGTTCGGCATTCTCGGTTATGTGGAGCCGGTGTTACTGGTGATCGCCTCGGTGACGCTGCTCGGCGAAACGCTGACGGTGCAGCAGCTTGGCACCTATGTGCCGATCTGGATCGCCGTCGGGCTCACGGCGCTGCATAGCGCAAGGCTGCTCGCGCCGCGTTGAACTCAGGAGCGATGTCGCGTGACGCCATGCGCGGCATCGACATGCGTCCGCCCGGCTTTCGCTTCGATCGCCTCGCGTAGCACGGGCCGCCAGCCGAACGCGAACAGTGCTTCGGCGAGCACGAAGAGCGGACCGATCAGCAGGCCGATCACATCGTCGACGAAGGCGGGCTTGCGGTGCTCGTAGGCGACGTGTCCGACGAACTGGAACACCCAGCCGATCACGAACAGGCCGATGCCCGATGCGAGCCACGTCAACGTCGGTTGCGCGCCGAGCCACGCGCCGCATGCGACGCACGCCAGCGAGACCACGCACATCATCAGACCGAGCGGCACGTCGAGCACGAAATAGTAGATCACGCTGAGGCCGAACAGCACCCATGCCGGCGACAGCGCGAACGGCAACGAGTCGGGCGACCACGCGGGCCGGCTCAGCAGCACGGCGAGCGCAAGCACGATCATCGAAATGCCGACGAAGTGCGTCGCGATGTTGCGCCGGTCGCGATGATAGGCTGCGTATTGCGCGAGCTGGTCGGTGAGCGTTCTCATGGATGCCGTTCCTCGTCGAAAGTCATCATAATCGCGGGCGGCGCGACGCGACACTTTCGGCTACCCGACAATCCCGCCCATTCAATGCATTCAGGCGCTCATGACACCCGCTACTCCGCCGACTGACCTTGCGGAACTGCTCGACGGCAGCACCTGGTTCCGCGCGGCGCCCGCCGCGTTGCGCATGCAATTGATCGAAACGGGGCGCACGCGGCGGCTACCAGCGGGGCAGCGCCTCTTCAATCGCGGCGATGCCGACGACGGCTTCTATTGCGTGCTGGATGGACTGATGCGGATCGGCGCAGCGAGCGAAGACGGCAAGGAAGCGTTGCTGGCGGTGATCGAGCCGGTGAACTGGTTTGGCGAGATCGCGTTGTTCGACGGCCAGACGCGCACGCACGATGCCTATGCCGAGCGCGACACGCTGCTTTTTCATGTGCCGCGCGCGGCGCTCACGGCGCTGCTCGAACGCACGCCGGCGTTCTGGCACGCGTTCGGTCTGCTGCTCACGCACAAGCTGCGGCTCGCATTCGATGCAATCGAAGAAGCCGCGCTGCTGCCCGCCGCCCAACGCATTGCGCGGCGTCTGCTGCTGATGGCGGGCGGATATGGCGGCGGCGACGCGGATGTATTGCGTCGCGTGCTCAAGGTGCCGCAGGAAGATCTCGCGATGATGCTCGCGCTGTCGCGTCAAACCACCAATCAGATTCTCAGGCAGTTCGAAACGCAGGGTGCGCTCGCGCTGCGCTATGCGGAGATCGAGATCGTCGATGCAGCGAAGCTGCGCGCGTTCGCTGCGTCGAATGGCGAGCGTTAGAACGGATTGTCGACCACACCCGGCTTCGCGTCGGGCTCTTGCTTGACCTGCTCCGGCAATGTCGGCTCGGCCTGAAGCACGGCAACGATGCCGTCGAGTGCTTCCTTCAGCGCCAGCGCCGCCTTCAATCCGCGCTTGTCCTTCGTGATGTCGAGCGTGCCGTTGAGCACCACGCGCGTGGTGCCGTTCGACAGCGTCAGCGCGTCGCCCTGGATGTTGAGCACGTCGTCGTCGTTCGAATACGCTTTAAACACCTTTCAGCCCTCCCGGACGCTGGTCCTTGAGATTTTCCGGAATGCCCGGAAAGCGAATCCCGCTCATCGCTTCGAGTTCGTGCACCGACTTCACCTCGTAGCTATTGGTGGCCACGTTGTCCGCGACGATCGCGAACGCGAGCTTCCTGGACGGCACGTAGACGACCTTGAAAAGCTGCGTCGGCACGAACACGCGCGTCGGTCCGATGGTCTGCAACTGCGCGCCGATGAACATCGGGCCCGTGACGACGTACGTGTCGTCGTATTTCACGGCGATCCTGCGTACGGCCGTTTCGAGGCGCGACCACAGGCGCTGGTTGTTCTCGCGATTTTGCGGCACGACGTTCGCGAGCGAAAACGACTGTGCCATTGCTTCCGCGTTCCAGCGGTTGCCAGCCGGGCTCATGTGGCCGCGATCGAAGCCGCTGCGTTTGTAGTCGGCGAGCGTGGCGCCTTCGCCCTCCGGCAGACGCGCATCTTCGAAGAACTTGTTGGTGCGCGTCATGTCTTTCGCGGCCTCGATGTGATCGCGCGTCAGATGCTCGGCGGACCATAACGGACCGTGCGTAATGCCCGAATGCAGAACGGCGAAGTCCGAGTAGCACAGCATGCGCGACTTCGGCGTCATCTTCGCGTTCGTCACGACGGGCCATTGGGCGTTGGGCGTGAAATCCGTGCATGACGTTGCCGCCCATGCGTGGCCCGCGTGACTCGCAACCACGATAAGCAGGCTGACTAACCACTTCTTCATAGATCGGAAAAACGAATGAGGGGCCGCAAGTATAGCCGCGCGACCTATGCGCAACGCAAGGGCTTACATCGCGTTACGTGCGAGGCGCGCAAGCGTGGAAGCGGGGATCGGCAAAAGCGTCATGACGCATTGCGGCGCGCGTGGCAATTTATACGCAAGAGCGTACGAGCGAAGGTTGGGACGATGGCCCGCGCCCGCGAGGGGGATAGGCGGGGCGGGCTTCTTCGGATGCGAGTGGAGGTTCGATCAGCGTCCGAATACGCTGTGTTCGGCGTGAACGGGCAAGCGGTCGACGGCCTGCAGGCGCCAGTAGCCGCTCATCAGCGCGTGCGTGCGGTCCGACGACCACGCCGCGCTGCCTTGTACTGAACTGACCCGTTGCCGCGGGTCGACGTGCAAGCCATTCAACGTGCATAAAGGTGCGTCCGCGCTTGGTGCGCAGAGTTTGGTGACGCCGTCCTCGTCATGAAGTTCGCCCCAGGGGGGCAGGTCGATCCCATCATGTGCTTCTCTCGACCATCGACCTTCGTCGGTGTCGAGCCAGAGCACGGCGTAGTCGTGATTGACGGTGGGGTCCGAACCGTTGATCAGTATCGTGAGCCGCATGCAGAATTCCCCCGAAGAAATTAAGTATGTGCGCTTCCTCAGTCTACTTCGGACCGACCGTTATGCAAGGCCAACCGGCAAACGACTATCGGGAAGATTGAAAAACCCAATTGGGAACGTATCGCCGACCTCCTAGATTTAAGGCACGGCTCAGGTGCGCGCGTCTGGCCGGTCTTTGCCCATCAGAAACGCGAAAAACGCGCGCTCCCACATACAGGCTTTGGATGGAGGCTCAGATGTCGCAACTCAAGGGTTCGAAGACGGAGGAGAATCTGAAGGCCGCATTCGCGGGCGAATCGCAGGCTAACCGCCGCTATCTGTATTTCGCGGCCAAGGCCGATGTCGAGGGACAGAACGACGTCGCGGCGCTATTCCGTTCGACGGCGGAAGGCGAGACGGGCCACGCGCATGGCCACCTCGAGTATCTCGAAGTCGTGGGCGATCCGGCAACGGGATTGCCGTTCGGTTCGTCGCGTCAGAACCTGCAGGCGGCCATCGCGGGCGAAACGCACGAATACACCGACATGTATCCCGGCATGGCCAAGACGGCGCGCGATGAGGGCTTCGACGAAATCGCGAACTGGTTCGAAACGCTGGCGAAGGCGGAGCGCAGCCACGCGAATCGTTATACGAAGGCGCTGGAGGCACTGGTCGATTGAGTTGGAGCGCCGGCTGAGCAGCCGGCGCAACTGTCGCAATCCGTCTGCAGCAGGCCTGGTCCGCAGACGGAGCGCGGCGGCATGGCACGGGCGCGAGAACTGACGCGAGATCAAGCGAGACGATCGTCGATTTCGCGCGTGCCATAGCGCGTGTTTCACCGGCATACAAAGAACCGACGCGCATATAACAAGCCCCGCAACCACGTTGCATCCGACGGGAACAACGCGCCGAAGCGCGTGCTCCACGTCGACACAGGAGACTCGCGTCATGCCTCACAAGGAAGGCAGCCTCGAGGCGCCGATTCGCCATCCGCTCGACTGGCAATCGGACGCTTTCTACGATCAGGATGCGATCGATCAGGAGTTGACGCGCGTATTCGACATCTGCGCCGGATGCAGGCGTTGCGTGTCGCTGTGCGGCGCATTCCCGACGCTATTCGATCTGGTCGACGAAACAGACACAGGCGAGGCGCATGAAGTCGACAAGACGAAGTTCGGCGCCGTGGTCGATCAATGCTATCTGTGCGACCTGTGCTACATGACGAAGTGCCCGTATGTGCCGCCGCATCACTGGAACGTGGATTTTCCGCATCTGATGCTGCGCGCGAAGGCAGCCGCATACAAGCGCGGCGAAGTCGGTCTGCGTGACAAGTTCCTGTCGAACACCGACGCGCTCGGCACGTTCGCGGGCATTCCCATCGTCACGCAGACGGTCAACGCGGTGAATCACACGGGCGCGGCGCGCGACCTGATGGAAAAGGCGCTCGGCGTCGACAAGAACGCGTGGCTGCCCGATTTCGCGGCGCGCAAGTTCCGCAGCGCCGCGAAGAAATCGCCGCAAGCGCAGGCGAAGGACGGCGAGCGCACGCCCGGCAAGGTCGCGATCTATGCCACCTGCTACGTGAACTTCAACGAACCGGGCATCGGCCATGATCTGCTCGCCGTGCTCGCGCACAACGACATTCCATACGAACTCGTATCGAGCGAAGCGTGTTGCGGCATGCCGCTGCTGGAGCAAGGCAATCTCGACGGCGTCGCTGCGAAGAAAGAGAAGAACATGCCGGTGCTCGCACGTTATGCGCGCGACGGCTACGCGATCATCGGCGCGATTCCGAGTTGCGTGCTGATGTACAAGCACGAACTGCCGCTGATGTTTCCCGACGACGCCGACGCGCGCGCCGTCAGCGAAGCATTCTGGGATCCGTTCGAATACTTCGTCGCGCGTCATCGCGACGGTCTGCTGAAGACCGACTTCAATACGCCGCTCGGCAAGGTGTCGTATCACGTGCCGTGTCATGCGCGCGTGCAGAACATCGGCCGCAAGACGTCGGAGACGTTCGCGCTCGTACCCGACACGCAGGTGACTGTGGTCGAGCGCTGTTCGGGTCACGCGGGCACGTTCGGCGTGAAGAAGGAATTTCACGCGATGGCGATGAAGATCGGCACGCCCGTCTTCAAGGCAATGGCGCAGCCGCAGCCCGATTACATCTCGTCGGATTGCCAGCTCGCGGGGCATCATATCGAACAGGGCTTCGACGAAAACAGCTTGCCGAAAACACAGCTCGCACATCCGCTGACGCTGTTGCGCAAGGCGTACGGCCTTTGATCTTCAATCTTCTGCGAGGACAAGAATGAGCATCGCGAGGAACTCCCTGCTGTCGCTGGAAAACTATGCGAAGACGCGCAAGACGATGCGCGAGCAGGTCATCGAGCACAAGAAGCGCCGCATCGTCAGGCTCGGCAATCACCTGACGTTCCTGTTCGAAGACGAGCTGACGATCCGCTATCAGATCCAGGAGATGCTGCACATCGAGAAGATCTTCGACGAAGACGGCATACAGGGCGAGCTCGAAGCGTATCTGCCGCTCGTGCCGGACGGCAGCAACTTCAAGGCGACGATGCAGATCGAGTACGAGAACGAAGTGGAGCGGCGCGCCGCGCTGGCGCGTCTGATCGGCGTCGAAGACAGCGTGTTCATGAAGGTGGACGGCGAAGAACCCGTTTATGCCATCGCCGACGAAGACCTCGAACGCGAGAACAACGAAAAGACTTCAGCCGTGCATTTCGTGCGTTTCGAACTGACGCCTGCGATAAAGACGCGCCTGCGCGACGGCGCGGCCTTGCTGATCGGTTGCGATCATCCGAACTATCCGGTCGACGTGCAGGCGATTCCCGACGACGTGCGCCAGTCGCTGATCAAGGATCTCGCCTAAAGCGGCTTGCGATACACGACGAAGCCCGACAGATCCGCAACCTTGTCATAGAGCTGCATGGCCGTGCGATTGCTTTCGTGCGTGAGCCAGTACACGCGCTCGGCGTGCGCGGCCTTCGCCGCTGCATAGACGGCTTCGATCAATGCGCGGCCCACGCCTTTGCCGCGCTCGGAATCCAGCGTGAACAGATCGTGCAGATAGCACGTCGGACCCATCATCAACGTGCTGCGGTGATACAGATAATGCACGAGGCCCACCAGCTTGCCGTCCGCGCGTTCGGCCACCATCGCGTGCATCGGCTCGAGTCCGTCGAAGAAACGCGCCCACGTGAGCTGCGTGATGTCGCGCGGCAGCGCCGTATCGTCGAAGCGGCCATAAAAGCGGTTGTAGCCGTCCCATAGCGGCAGCCATGCTTCGTAGTCGGCGGGAACGACGGGGCGGATCTTGATGGCTTCGGTCACGGCTTGCGCTCCTTGCTTATATCGACAGGTATCGTCGAAGCATAGAATTTCTGTGGCACCATTGTTAGCTCCACGTCGAATGCAAAATCTGGAGCCACGCAATTGGACTACGGGCTGTTGATGTCGAGCTTCGCGAGCCAGTCGGCGGAACGTAAGCTCACGCAGCAATCGCTGCTTTACGAAAGCCTGCGCCACGCCATCCTGAACGGCGACATTCGCCACGGCAGTCAGCTTGTGCCGACGCGTGCGCTCGCCGAGCAACTCGGCATCGCGCGCAACTCGGTGCTGTACGCGTATGAACGGCTCGCCGAAGAAGGCTTCATCGCGGCGAGCCGTCACGGCTCGATCGTCAGTTGTGTCGCGCTGCCTGCCGCGAGTGCGGAAGCCGCGAGCACCACGCCCGTCAGCGCGCTGTCGCGGCGGGTCGCCGGATTGCCGCGCGAGCGCGGCGCGCGCGGCACGCAATCGCCGTTTCAGGCAGGTGTGCCCGCGCTCGACGAATTTCCCGTTGCGCAATGGCGCGCATCGATGGAACGCGCATGGCGCTCCGTCGATGCCCGCGATCTCGGCTACGGTTATCACGCGGGTCATCCGTCGCTCCGGCGCGCAGTGACCGAATACGTGCGCGTGTCGCGCGGCGTGCGCTGCACGGCGGAGCAGGTGTTCATCACGTCGGGCACGCATACGAGTCTCGACCTGTGCGCGCGCATGCTCGCCGATCCCGGCGATACCGCATGGCTCGAAAATCCCGGCTATCAAGGCGCGAGAATCGCGTTCCAGTCGGCGGGACTGAACATCGTGCCGATTCCCGTCGACGCCGCCGGCCTCGCGCCCACCGAACAGCACTGGCAGCGCACGCCGCCGCGCCTCGTCTACATCACGCCGTCGCATCAGTATCCGCTCGGCAGCGTGCTGGGCCTGGAGCGGCGCTGGTCGATCATCGACAGCATCGTCGAGCGCGGCGCATGGATCATCGAAGACGACTACGACAGCGAGCTGCGCCACAGCGGCCCTCCGCTGCCATCGGTGCAAGGGCTGCGCGACGCCGCGCCCGTCGTCTATCTCGGCACCTTCAGCAAGACGATGTTCCCCGCGCTGCGCATCGGCTTCATGATCGTTCCCGCGAGCCTCGCGCCGGAAATCGGCGGCGTGATCGGCGAGATGTCGCGGCAAGGGCGCGTCGCGGATCAGGTTGCGCTCGCCGACTTCATCGAAAGCGGCAAATACGCGCGCCACTTGCGGCGCATGCGCCGTATCTATCAGCAGCGGCGCGAAGCGATGGTCAGCGCGATCTACACGCACATGAACGACCTCGTGACGGTTTCGTCCGACGGCAGCGGCATGCATCTGACGATGCGTCTCGATGCGCCACTGCAGGACCGCGATGTGAGCTTCGCGCTGCGCGAGCAGGGCATTGCGGTTTCGCCGTTGAGCACGTATTGCCATGAGGGCGAAGACGCCGAACGCTTCAACGGCTTCATGCTCGGCTACGCGGGCGTGCGTCCCGACAAGGCCGACCGGCTGATCGCGGAACTCGGCACGGCGATCCGTTCTCTGATTCGAGGCAACTGAAGCGACGCAATCTACAGGGAGAAACACGATGAATATGAACGAAGCACCCGGCGTTTTCGACGGCACGCAGACCGTGCGCTTCGAACGCCTGCTGCCCGGCCCGATCGAGCGCGTGTGGGCGTATCTGACGGAATCCGACAAGCGCAGCCAGTGGCTCGCATCCGGCGCGATGCCGCCGCTGACGGGCGGCGACTTCATGATGCATTTCGATCACTCGCGGCTGTCCGCGACGCAAGAAGTTCCGCCGGAGCCATACCGGCAGTACGCGGGCGGACACGAATCGCTGCATCGACTGTTACGCTTCGAGCCGCCTCACGTACTCGGGTTCACGTGGGGCAGCATTCAGGACAATCTTTCCGAAGTGACTTTCGAACTGTCGGAAGCGGGCGATCAGGTGAAGCTCGTGCTCACGCATCGCAACCTGTCCGGGCGCGACGAGCAACTCGACGTCGGCCCCGGCTGGCACAGCCATCTCGACGTGCTGAGCGAGCGTCTGAACGGCGGCGCGCCTGCATCGTTCTGGACGCTCTTCGAGAAGATCAAGGCGCGCTACGACGCACTGTGAAGCTCGCGCGAACGCACATTTCCGTCGTCGTGTACGATCCCAAGCCATCGCGTGCACGTTGACGGAGACCCACCGTGTTTCGTTCGATCCTTCCCCGGCTTGCCGTACTCATCGCGCTTGCGCAGGTTTTTACCAACGCTTGCGCAGCCGCAGATTCATCCGATCCCACCGAACATGCCGCCGATTTCATCGCGCATGACTTCCGCTTCTCCGAGGGCACGGTCTTTCCCGAACTGCGCATCCACTACGTGACGCTCGGCACGCCGCAACGAGACGCGCATGGCGACATCGCGAACGCGGTGCTGCTGCTGCACGGCACGACGGGCACTGGCAAGGCGTTTCTCACGCCGCTGATGCGCAAGGAACTGTTCGCCGCGGGCGAGCCGCTCGACACGCGGCGCTATTTCATCGTGATTCCCGATGGCCTCGGTCGCGGCGGCTCGAGCAAGCCGAGCGACGGCATGCGCACGAAGTTTCCGCACTACGGCTATGGCGACGTAGTCGAAGCGGATCACAGGCTGCTCGTCGACGGGCTCAGGGTGCGGCATCTGAAGCTGGTGCTCGGCACGTCGATGGGCGGCATGCAGACGTGGATGTGGGGCGAGCGCTATCCGGGCATGGCCGACGCGCTGATGCCGATCGCCAGCCAGCCGATCGCAATGGCGGGGCGCAACTGGCTGTGGCGGCAGATGATCGTCGGCGCGATTCGCAGCGATCCCGGCTGGCAGGACGGCAACTACACGGCGCCGCCCACGCAATGGACACGCGTGATGCCCGTCTTCACGCTGATCACGGGCAACGCGGCACGCATGCAGGAACAGGCGCCCGACCGCGCGGCGGCGACCCGGTTGACGGAGTCGATCGTGACGGACGCTGCGAGAAGCGATCCGAACGATGTGCTGTACTGGTTCGAATCGTCGTGGGACTACGACCCGGAGCCGAATCTCGGTGCGATTCGCGGGCGTCTGTTCGCCATCAATTTCGCCGACGACCTGATCAACGCTACCGATCTCGGCGTGATGCAGCGGCTGATCGGCAAGGTGCCGCAGGGGCGGTATGTGGAGATGCCGGAGACGGCGCAATCGTACGGACACCAGACGCTCGCGCACCCCGAAGTCTGGAAGCCGTACCTGATCCAGCTGATGAACGGCACTAACGGAACGAATGGCACGTGACGCGTCCTGCCTTCACGGCTGCGTCTGCCGCGCGGCGAGTGCGATAATCGTGGTCGCCCCAAACAATGCAGAGCTGGAGAATACCGTGAGCCGCATCGACAACCCCACACGCGATCAGGAAGCCGGCGTCGCCGATTCCACCCAGGACACCACGCGCATCGACGACACGCGCATCGGCGCGGTGCGCCCGCTGATCTCGCCCGCGCTGCTGCTCGACGAATTGCCGTGCCCGCCGGGCGTGCAGTCGCTGGTCGAAAAGAGCCGCGTCGAGATCGCCGACATCCTGCACGATCGCGATGACCGGCTGGTTGTCGTCGTGGGTCCGTGCTCGATTCACGACCACGATCAGGCAATGGAGTACGCGCACAAGCTGAAAGTAGCCGCCGACGCCTTGCGCGACGACCTGATGATCGTGATGCGCGTCTACTTCGAGAAGCCGCGTACGACGGTCGGCTGGAAGGGCTACATTAACGATCCGCGTCTGGACGGCAGCTTCCGCATCAATGAAGGCCTGCGCCGCGCGCGCGAACTGCTGCTCGAGATCAGCGGCCTCGGGCTGCCGACGGGCACCGAATTCCTCGACCTGCTGAGCCCGCAGTACATCGCGGATCTGATCGCGTGGGGCGCGATCGGCGCGCGCACGACTGAAAGCCAGAGCCATCGGCAGCTCGCGTCGGGCCTGTCGTGCCCGATCGGTTTCAAGAACGGCACGGACGGCGGCGTGCAGATCGCCGCCGACGCGATCGTCGCGGCAGCCGCGAGCCATGCGTTCATGGGTATGACCAAGATGGGCATGGCCGCCATCTTCGAAACGCGCGGCAACGACGACGCTCACGTCATTCTTCGGGGCGGCAAGAAAGGGCCGAACTACGACGCAGCAGGCGTCGAAGAAGCGTGCGCCGCGCTGCGCAAGGTCGGCTTGCGCGAACAGGTAATGGTCGACTGCTCGCACGCCAACTCGAACAAGTCGCACGAGCGGCAGATCGAAGTCGCGCAGGATCTGGCTAACCAGGTGTCGGGCGGCGACAAGCGGATCGTCGGCGTGATGATCGAGAGCCATCTGGAAGCAGGCCGCCAGGATCTGAAGCCGGGCGTGCCGCTTGCTCGCGGGGTGTCGATCACCGACGCGTGCATCGGCTGGGCGCAAACCGAGCCCGCGCTGCAGACGCTCGCGCAGGCCGTCCGCGCGCGCCGTCAGCGCAACCAGTAAGAGCAGGCCGAGGGCACGTTTCTTCGATAACGGGCAACATGGCGCATATGAAGTCGCGCGCGCCGCGTTGTCCGGCGCATGGAGAGATATGACTACCGCGAACCAATACTCGAAGACCGCGCCGAGCCGCGCGGATGTCGACGCCATGGCGGGCGTGACCGTCGTCGAATTCGGCACCGACTGGTGCGGCTACTGCCAGGGCGCGCAGCCCGTGATCGGCAAGGCGTTCGGCCAGCATCCGGGCACGCGTCATCTGAAGATCGAAGACGGACCGGGCCGGCCGCTCGGGCGCTCTTTCAAGGTCAAGCTGTGGCCGACGCTGATCTTCATGCGCGACGGCGTCGAAGTGGCGCGTGTGGTGCGGCCGACGGACGCCGCACAGATCGAAGAGGCGTTCGCCGCTGTCGCGTGAGCGGCGGCGCTTCCGGGCGTCGAGAGAAAGTCAGCTCTTCGGGAAGTCGCCGAACAGGCTGTTCAGATCCTTCGTATCGTCCGATTCGGACAGGTCGTATTCCTTCTGCACGGCCTTGAGCGCATCGTTCACGACGCGCTCGAAGCCGATCGCATTGCCGAAATGCTTCATCGTCCAATTGCAGCCGCTCGCGTCCGGCTCCTGCGATTGCGGACGCGGCACGCGAATCTTCACGCCGTCCTCGACCACTTCCGGCGCGCGATGAATGCGCCGGCTCACTTCGTCTTGTAGCTGGGATGCCGTGCGTGTCTTGCGTAGCATGTGAGTCTCCGTGCGATCCAAACGATCTCTCGCGGACAGTCTAGCGCAACGCGCACACACCGCTTTCGCAGCGTGTCACGCAAAGCGCGCCCGATCATGCGGCGCGTTGAAATCCTGCACGGGGCCGCGCGGCACGATGCCCGTCGGATTCACCGAGCGATGGCTCTCGTAGTAATGCCGCTTGATGTGCTCGAAATTCACCGTCGCGGCCACGCCCCGATGCTGATAGATGTCGCGCGTGTAAGCGGACAGATTCGGGTAGTCCGAAATGCGCCGCAGATTGCACTTGAAGTGGCCGAAGTACACGGCATCGAAACGGATCAGCGTCGTGAAAAGGCGGATGTCAGCTTCCGTCAAACGGTTGCCCGTCAGGAAACGCTGCCTGGAGAGCTTCTGCTCCAGCCAGTCGAGCGTGTCGAACAACGGCGCGACGGCCTCTTCGTACGCCGCCTGCGTGGTCGCGAAGCCCGCCTTGTAGACGCCGTTGTTGACGGTGTCGTAGACGCGCGCGTTGATCGCGTCGATGTCGGCGCGCAGCGGCGGCGGATAGAAGTCGCCCGGCTCCGCACCGAGCTCGTCGAACGCGGAATTCAGCATGCGGATGATTTCCGACGACTCGTTGCTGACGATCGTCCGCTGATGCTTGTCCCACAGGATCGGCACCGTCACGCGGCCGCTGTAGTGCGGATCAGCGGCGATATAGACGTCGCGCAGATACTTCGCGTGATTGAGCGTGTCGGGCACCACGCCGGGACCGTCGGCAAAGGTCCAGCCGTCGCCGAGCATCAGCCAGTGCACGGCCGAGACGCTGATCATGTCCTCCAGCCCCTTCAGCGCGCGCACGATCAGCGTGCGATGCGCCCACGGACACGCGTGGCTCACATACAGGTGATAGCGTCCTGCTTCGGCTTCGAAGCCGTCGCGGCCGGTCGGCCCGGCGTCGCCGTCAGGCGTGACCCAGTTGCGGAAGACGGCGTCCGTGCGCACGAAGCGGCCGCCCGTCGAAGCCGTGTCGTACCACTTGTCCTGCCATTGACCGTCGACTAGCAATCCCATGTTGGTGCTCCTTTGTTTGCTTTGCGTGGCGCGAATGCAGCCCGCCGCGCGATGTTAGCCGTGCGGCGGAACATCGGCAGAAGACCCTATGATGGACCGCCGTCCGCGTTTTGCCGTACGATTTTCCCGTTCATCTCATTCGACAGGTTCGAACATGTTGACCGACGACGAGCTTGCCCTGCTCGAGGCGATACGCGAAAGCGGCAGCTTGTCGCGCGCGGCGGCGCGGCTCGGCAAGGCTCCGTCGACGATATCGCACGCGGCGCGCCAGCTCGAAACACGCTTCGACGCGCTGCTGTTCGACCGCCGCCGCTACCGCCTGCAACTGACGCCCGCAGGCCAGCTGCTCGCCGAAGAGGCCGCGCGGCTGATGCAGGACGTGTCGCGCATGACCCAGCGCGTGCGGCAGATCGCGAGCGGCTGGGAAGACCGTCTCTGGATCGTCACGGACGAACTGCTGGAGTTCGAGACCTTCATGCCCGTCGTCCACGCGTTCGACGCGCTGCAATCGGGCGTCAAGCTGCGCGTGACGACGGAAGTCCTTGGCGGCACGTGGGAAGCGTTGCGCGACGGCCGCGCGGACGTGATCGTCGGCGCGACCAACGAGCCGCCCGCCATTCCAGGCTTGCGCTGGTTCGAGCTGGGCGTGGTCGACTGGGTGTTCGCGATCTCGCCGCGTCATCCGCTCGCGAGCATCAAGGAGCCGCTGCGCCGCGAGCAGATCGCGAAGCAGCGCGGCATCGTCGTCGCCGATTCGTCGCGCGCGAGCGGCCGCGCGTACGGGCTGCTCGGCGGACAGACTTCGCTCGCGGTGCCCAGCATGCGTGCGAAAATCCTCGCTCAGCGCGACGGACTTGGCGTCGGCTGGCTGCCGCGTCAGCGCGTCGCGTCCCTGCTCAAGCGCGGCGAACTCGTCGAAAAGGACACCGCCGATCCGCGCGAACCCAACGTGCTCTATGTGGCATGGCGCGGCGAGCAGGAAGGCCGGGCGCTGAAATGGTGGCTCGACCAGCTGCGCGAGCCGCGCCTCGCCAGACGTCTGGTGCAGGGCGTCGACCAGTTCGCGTGACGGGCCGTGCGGAACCATCGGCGGACGCATGCAACGAACGGTAACGCGACGGTAACGCGACGGAAACGGGCGGCTCGCACGTTGAAGGAATAAAGCTGCGGGGTCGGGCGTTCTGTTGTTAAGACGATAGCAATGCGCGATAGCAATGCGCGATTGCCGCACGCCCGCTTGCACGCCGACCGATCCGCGGGCTTGCACATCGCTTTCGACGCCCCTACCGATTTCCAACCAGAACGGCTCATGAACACATCGACAACATCCCGCACGGCCGCGCGCGACGGCATCGAGGCGCTTTCCACGCCGGCGCATGCGTCGCGTTACACCCGCACGGCGATGATCCTGCACTGGCTGATCGCCGTGCTGATCATCGTGAACGTGGTTCTCGGCCTGTCCGCCGATTCGCTGCCCGACGACTGGGTGCGCCCCGTCATCGATACGCACAAGTCGATCGGCATCACGGTACTCGGCCTCGCGCTGCTGCGCGTGCTGTGGCGAACGTCGCACCGGCCGCCGCCGCTGCCGCGCGAGTTTCCGTCGTGGGAACGGCTGGCCGCGCACGTCGCGCATTTCCTGCTGTACTTCTTGATGATCGCGTTGCCGCTGTCGGGCTGGATGCACGACTCCGCATGGAAGGCGGCCGCGACGCACCCGATGCATCTGTTCGGCGTGATCCCGTTTCCGCGCATCGGTTTGATCATGAATCTCGATCCTGCCGTGAAAGAGCCGCTGCACGACCGGTTCGGCATGTTGCACACCTATCTCGGCTACGCGCTGTATGCGCTGCTGGCGATGCATATCGGCGGCGCGCTGAAGCATGAGCTGCTCGACCGTCACTCCGTCATCAAGCGGATGGTGCCGTAATGGATATCGAAGTGATCGACGAAGATGTCACGCTGACGAACCCTGCTTTGGCCGCTGCGCCGTCGACGGCTGCGGGCTCGCTTCCGAAGCGGTCGCTGCGTGAGGCGCTTGCCGTCGCATCGCCGCGTATCAACCCGCGCAAGGGAACGTGGCAGAGCGCCGTGATCCACGGCAGCGTAACGGCGCTGTGGCTGTTGCTGTTTGCACGCGCGTTCTTTCTGCATGGCGCGCTCGCCTGGTCGACGGGCATCGCTTACGTGCTTTACGA